>CAVZHO010000022.1:0-6853 GCA_963775085.1 uncultured beta proteobacterium | reverse complement strand
GCCCACGCTGATGCCGTACACAGCAGAGGCAGCGCAACCAGCGCGGTTCTTCGAGGAACGGCAACCGTGTTCATGCGCCGGCCATTAAAAAATTACAGGTGTAGCAATTCATAAAATTCCCTTCATTAACGTGATATATTTTTCCATTGCTCCTGCCATTGGTCTTGGTGCTGCAGCTCTACTGCCTTGGCATATCGATAAAAAGTTACTTCAAAGTATGATAGGGCGATGATAAAACCAGGCCACCCATCCAAAAAACCGCGCTTGATAAGCCAATGCTTCCAAAAAGCCCAAAAACCATGCACAAACGCCTTACCGTAGGTTGAGCCACTCTGGCGCGGCTTGGTGGCCCCCAAGGAAGAATAGCGATTCATCTTGGCCACCGCCTCCTCCAGGTTCTTGAATGGTAGCTGCCAAATGGCATGCTGAAGATGCCCCACCGTAGCGCCTGGTGTCAACTCGTAACCTTCGTGCACAGGGCTGGCTTCGTAGCGCATGGCGCTTTTGCGAAACAACTGGGGTTGGCGATAGTTGGGATACCAACCTGAATGCTTGATCTCACGCCCCAGAAAAAAGTTTCTGCGCGGCACCAGATACGCAGCGTGCGCCGCCTCCGCCACCAATTGGCGCACTTCAGCCGCCGCCTCTGACGTGCAACGCTCATCGGAGTCCAGGCTGAAAATCCAGTCGTGGCTGCAAGCCGCTACCGCCACGTTGCGCAACGCGCCAAAGCCCTCAAACTTGATCTGCACCACCCGGGCGCCCAGGGATTCGGCAATTTTGGCGGTGTTGTCAGTACTGTACGAGTCAGCGACGATCACTTCGTCTGCCCAACTCAAGCTACGCACCGCGTCGGCTATTTTGGCCTCTTCATTAAAGGCTATGACATAGGCTGAAATTTTGGGTATGTTGATGTTTTTGTCCATGTTGACAAAGCATAGCAGAAGCCCCGGCATTTTTTAGCGGCACGCCGTCGTGGTGGATAATCAAACGTACCAACTTGATATTGACGCATGAATTTTGAACTTTTGCGACGCCGTAACGTACTAGCATGGCCTGTTTATGGACTTTGCGCTTTCTTGCCACTGTCGATCGCTGGCATTGGCGTATTTAAACTACTCACCACGCTCACGGCGTTGCTGGTGCTAGTCGTTGCTATCGCCAAAGGCAGACGGCTGATATATCTGCGTACGGGCCCGACAGTATTGGCGCTGTGCATGTTGGGGGCCTTGGCCGCCAGTCTTTTATATACCTCAGTTGGACTGGAGGAGGCCTTGGGCGTATTCGCGAAATACGGAAAGCTGCTGTTGATTCCTGCCGTGGCTATTCTGATTCGAAGTCGCGAGCAAGCCATCACCGGAATGCGATTTTATTTTTCCACGCAGTGCTTCGTTTTAATTTCGTCCTGGTTGTTGTTTGCCGGACTCACCCTGCCGTGGGTTCCCCCAGGGCGCAACGCCCTCGCAGTGGTGTATTCCAGCTATTTGGATCAGGCCATTCTCACGGCTGGTTTTGCCGCCCTGGCTTGGCATTTACGCGCTGACTTTCCTACCCGGTATGGCCCCAGGATCGCCACAGCCTTAGCGGCATTTGCAGCCTTGAATTTGCTATTTGCGCTGCCAGGGCGCTCTGGACAGCTCTGTTTGATTGGCGCAGTTGCCATAGGCATCTGGTGGGCTATGCCACGGGTGTTGCGGCCCATGGCCCTGGTGGCACCTTTTGTTGCCTTCGGCCTGGCTATGGCACTCTCGTCTCATTTTCGCCAAGGCTACACCGTTGCGTATGCAGAAGTCAACGCTTACCAGGCCAATCCCGATGGTGACAGCATGTCCTCGGCGGGTGAGCGGTTGAACTATTGGCACAAATCCCTGCAAATCATGTCAGAAAAGCCCATACTAGGACATGGCGTGGGAACTTGGCGGCCGCAGTATTGGTATGTGATGGGCAACAAACTCCCCAAAAGAAACGCCAGCGTGCGCAATCCCCACCAAGAATTCCTTTTTTGGGGTGTGCAGCTTGGTGCGGCAGGCTTGCTGCTGCTGCTGTCCTGGATCGGTAGTATGTGGTGGCAAGCCAGACACTTTGAACCCGCAGTCGGCCGTGCCACGGTGTCGCTGCTGGTGGTATTTATCGTGGCTTGCATGTTCAATTCCGCTCTCTACGACGGCTTGGTGGGTGACTATTTTTGCGCGCTACTTGCCTTGCTGCTCACCTTGGGCAGCTACTCACCTCCGGCGCGATCCCAGCCATGAGTGATACCCAAGCAAATCCGCCAGCTGCTTTGGGGTCACGGCTCAAACGGCTGGTTCCCTATTGCTCTGGGAACGGCATCTACTTTTTGATTATGGCGATGTCTGTGGTTACCGTAGCATTGACCGAGCCGCTGATTCCCGCACTGATGCAACCTCTGCTGGACCGCGGTTTTCAGGCCGGCAAATTGGCCTTGTGGACGGTGCCTGCAGCGTTGTTGGGTCTGTTTGCCATTCGCGGTATTGCGGGGTTTTGCGCGCAATACTCGCTTGCTGCGATGAGCAACCGCACCATGTTGTCACTGCGAAAAAAGCTGTTTGATGTTTTACAATCGGCGCACCCATCGCTATTTGCTGGCACTACGGCCAGCGCCTTGGTCAACACGGTCGTGTACGAAGTGCACACGGGTGCAACCCTGCTGGTCAATGCCCTGCTATCGTTGCTGAAGGACTCGCTAACGCTCATGGCCTTGATGGGCTATTTGCTGTATTTGAACTGGAAGCTCACGATCATCGTTCTGGCGGTGTTCCCGGCAGTCGCCCTGGTGATGAAGCTGTTGTCCAGGCGCCTGCACCGCATCACCAGGGCCAGCCAATCTGCCACGGACGAACTGGCCTATGTGGTGGAAGAAAACGTGCTGGCCTACCGCACCGTGCGCCTGCACCACGCGCAGGCATCGCAGGCCCAGCGATTCGACACCCTCAACCAAAGGCTGCGCACTCTAGCGATGAAGTCCACGGTTGCCAACTCCGCCATGACACCGCTGACGCAAATGCTGGCGGCGATCGCGCTGTCCGGTGTCATCTGTGTGGCTCTGTGGCAAAGCTCCAGCAGCGGTACTACCGTGGGAGGCTTTGTGGCCTTTACCACCGCCATGTTGATGCTGATTGCGCCGATCAAGCATTTGTCCGAAGTGGCGGGGCCGATCACGCGCGGCCTTGCGGCTATCGAACGCGGTTTAGACCTGTTGGAGCACACCCGCACCGAGCAAGGGGGCACCTTTGTCCCCGATGAGCTTCCAGCAAAAGGCAATATCCAGTTTGACAGCGTGCAGGTTCGCTACACCAACAGCGAGGCCGATGCCCTGAAATGCCTCAGCCTGCATATCGCTCCCGGGGAGACCTTGGCGCTGGTAGGCAGCTCAGGCTCAGGCAAAACCACGTTAGTCAATCTGCTGGCCCGATTTGTCGACATGACCCAAGGCGAGGTGCGTTTGGACGGCACCGACATACGCCAATGGGATCTGGACGTGTTACGCCAGCAACTGGCCTTTGTCAGCCAGGATGTCATCATGCTCAATGACACGCTGGCCGCCAACGTGGCACTGGGTCAGACGCAAGACCCAGTGCGCATTCACGCTGCGTTGGCCGCCGCGAATCTGTCAGACTATGTGGACACGCTGCCCATGGGTATCGAGTCGGTGGTTGGCCATAACGCCAATCAGTTGTCAGGGGGCCAGCGCCAGCGCCTGGCCATTGCCCGCGCGATCTACAAAAATGCGCCGATTTTGGTGTTGGACGAAGCGACCTCGGCGCTGGACACTGAGTCCGAGCAGGCTGTCAAGTCGGCAATGCAGCGGCTGGCCGTAGGGCGCACCACCATCATCATTGCGCACCGGTTTTCCACCATTGAACATGCCGACCGCATTGCCGTAATGGGCCATGGCAGCATCCTTGAAATGGGCACGCATGATCAATTGTTAGCCCAACAAGGAGCGTACGCCAAACTGTACCGCCTGGGCGCGCAGGCCGACTCCATCCCTCCAGAATTGGCCGACCTATGATGCCCCGATCAAACACCTCTCAAGGACAACCCTCTATCAGCGGCTTTACCTTTATCCGCAATGGCAGCTCTCTGGGCTTCCCCTTCGTGGAGTCAATTCGCTCGTTACTCCCCTTGGTCGATGAGTTTGTCATTGCCGTGGGAGCCAGCGATGACGATACGCGCGAGCGAATCGTCGCTATTGGCGATTCAAAGATAAAAATCATCGATACCGTCTGGAACGACCGCATGGCGGATCGCGGCTTTGTGTATGCGCAGCAAAAAATGATTGCGCAATACGCCTGCACCGGCGACTGGGCGTTTTACCTGGAGGGCGATGAGGTGGTACACGAGGACGACCTGCCCAATATTCGCGCCGCAGTTGACCAGCACCACGCCAATCCCGCCGTAGAGGCCCTGGTGTTTGACTATGTGCATTTTTATGGCACGCCAGATTACGTGTCGATCAGCCCGGGCTGGTACCGCCGTGAATGCCGGTTGATACGCAACACCATTCGCTCCTACGCGCCCGATGGACAATACTGGCTGGTGATGCACCAGCATAAACGCCCGCGTTTTGCCCACTGCGCGTTGGCCCAGGCACGCATTTTTCACTACGGCTGGGTGCGCAAACAGGAGCAGATGCAGGCTAAGCTGGACCAGGTGGCCAAATACTGGAAGGGCTCAACACCCATGCAGATCAGCTACGCCAATTTTGATCCGCAGGCGGTGAAGAAGTTCGAGCAAACGCACCCAGCGGTGATGGCGCATTGGATCGCCCATGAGGCGGAGACCAGTCTGGTGTTCAACCCCGACTACCAGCTCACGCCCAAAGAGAAAAAATACCGCTTGTCAAAACAGATTGAAGACATCACCGGGCTGGACTTCAGCAAGAAGCACTTTAAGCTGGTGGCTTGAAGCCATCATCGGGCAAGTTGAAAATATATCCGCTCGTAGACTTGGGCTGCCCCCTGCCACGAATGCTGCTGAGCAAAGGCCAATGCTGCAAGGTGCAATGCGCCGCCACCCTTGTCATCGCCTAGCGCCTGCAAAAGTAGTAATCTCAACTGCTGCGCGTCCTGCGGTTGCTCCAAAATCAGAGCATTGACTTGATGGCTCAGCAAAGAGGAAATGCCGCAGTAGGTGCCGCTACTCACCACTACCGGCAAGCCATGCGCCATGGCCTCTAGGACCACCATGGCAAAGCTGTCTTCCAGCGTGGGGTGAGCCAGCACATTGGCGGCAAAGTAGGCAGGGCTCATGTCTTGCAGCGTACCTAAAAAATGCACCCGATCCTGCACACCCAAAGTGCCTGCCAGTGTTTGATAGCGCACCGTCTGGACAGGATGCCCCACCACCAGCAAGCGCACACCGTCCATGCCGCGCAGCGCCTCCAGCAAGGTGGTCAGCCCTTTGCGGGCGTAGTCGTTGGCGACAAACAGCACATAGCGGCCTTCTACTGGTATGCCCACCAGTGCGCGCGCCTGCTCTTGAGTCAGCACACGCTTGGGCGGTGCAACGCCCGGTGTGATCACGTCGATGTGCGGCGTGGCAATAGGATACTGGGCTGTTAACTCTTCCTGCAGCGCCTGGGAAACCGCCACAATGGCCCCGTCTTGGCGCGCCGACATGCGCGCGCGTTCCAGCACCAGGTAGGTGATCAGTCGTGGGTTGAGTGCAACCTTCAGCCAGCGCAAGGCCCGCTGATAGCCATTGCGACCTCCCAACAGGCTGCGCTTCACGGTCTTGACGTGCATGGTGTGGACGTTGCCATGCCACGTGTTCTCATGCGAATGCACGATATCAAAACCTGTGCCTGTGGCCCGCCAAGTAGCGTAGGCATACCAGAGCTGGTTCAGCCAGCGCGGCTTTTTAGACAAGCAGGGTATTCGGTGGTAAGTGACACCCGGCCACTCGTGGTCTATCTCCTGCGCAAACACATGGATGTCGTGCCGCTCTGCCAATTGCTCTACAACGGCAATCGAATAGCGTTCGGCTCCGCCGCCTGTAGTTGCAAATATGCGGTTAAGCACCGCCACTTTCAAGCGCCTGGTGCTCGGCGCGCTATCCACGACGTTGGTCTTCATAGGTAGTGGCTATCTTTCGCCAAAATTGGGGCAGCCATACCGAGCCCATGACCTGTACACGCGGAAGCTCCCACAGCGCGTCGTATCCAGTGGCACGCGCGCGAACGGTAGTCGTTGCCGCCACATACCCGGCTTGCTGCACCATGCGTGCATGGTCAGATGTATAGTGGCCATAGGGATAACAAAACTGGCTGACCTCTGTGCCCACCACATCTTCCAGTTCAGCCTTGCTTTCGGCAATTTCGTGCATCGCCTGGACATCATTCAACTGCGTCAAATCTGTATGGGTACGGCCATGCGCCCCCAGCTCTTGCCCCGCCGTAAGCCATGCCCTCAAGTGATGGGCTTGCATCAATGGCTTAGCTGCAATACCTTTGGCTTGATCCCACACATTGAAGCCGCCTAGTTGGCCACTGACGGCATAGCATGTGGCACTGAACCCTTGGCGCGCCAGTACTGGCGACGCGTGCTCCAAATTATTCAGATAGCCGTCGTCAAACGTAATGCCGCACACCTTGCCATGTTTTTCGCCACGCAGGTAGGGCATCAGAGCCGACATGCATAGGCCTTGGTAGCCTAGTGCCTTCAACAGCGCCATTTGCCGGGCAAACGACTCTGGTGATACGACCAACCCGCGCATGGGCGTGCCGCGCGCGGGCCGTGCGTCAACCTGGTGGTACATCAGTATGGGAATGTGCCTGCTTGCCATGCTTTACATCAACACAATATCGTACTGTTCTTGGTTGACACCACCC
>CAVZHO010000021.1:0-43625 GCA_963775085.1 uncultured beta proteobacterium | reverse complement strand
TGCCGGACAACGCTGTGCAGCGGATGGGAACATGGTCGGTGCCACGCATGCGGCAGGTGCTGGCGTTGACATCCACCGTCAACCCGTCGGGCACGCTGCCGCCCACGCTTTGCAATTGGCAGATGCTGAAGTCCACCCGGTAGCTGGCGCAGCAGGCACCGCAGTGGGTGCAGGGGCTGTCAATCATGCGGCAAGTTCTTGAATGGTATGGGAGGTGAGTGCGTAAGCAAAAAATTCAATTTTGCGCAATTTGCGTTTTCCTGACGCATCTGTCTCCAGGAGGAAATGGTGGTTCAGGGGCAAAGAGCGCCATCCTAATCGATAAAGCGTCCCACCACCATTGTGTTAAGCCGCGTGATAGCAGTAACACTTTTGTGTTTGTCTGGATTTGACCCAGAGATGGCGCTATCTTGCACCCCCGCGCAGTTCCACGGTACAGGCTGCGGACGGCATCGCGCCATGAGTGCACACGGATGTACCTTCACACAGAGTAGTTGAGGTGAAATATGTTCTTAACCGATAACAACCAACCCAGGCGCGTCCGTGCCTGGCTCGGTGCAGGTCTGGGGGCACTGGTGGCCGTGGTGGTGGTAGCCTGCGGCGGCGGCGGCGGTGACATCAGTGGTATCAGTGCCGATGCGGTGCAACTCAAAACTGCAGCTGAGCAGGCGCACCAAAAAGCCATGCAGGAGCTGGAGCGCGAGGACGATGACGATGCACAGGAGGCGCGCAAGGAATGCATGGAGCGCAATAACAATACCTTCCGCAAGCTGCTCAAATGCGTCACCGTGGACGGTGTACGCGCGCACCAGCGAAGGCTGCAAGATATCGCCGATGCGAATAACGGCATCCGCACCTCGGGTACGCCGGGCTTTGATGCCTCGGCTGATTACGCTGAAAAAGTGTTTCGTGATGCAGGCTATAGCGTCACGCGAGAGGAGTTTCAGTTCCAGTCCTTCATCCAGTTGCCCGGCACCCGTCTGGCGCAGGTGGCCCCCGCACCCGGCGGACCTGTCGATACCATCCTCATGAGCTATTCCGGCAGTGGAAATGTAACGGCGACGGTCAGCGTGCTGCCTACCGTGACGGGTTGCAACACCGCCGACTTTGCCGGCTTTACCGCCGGCAACATCGCGCTCATCAGTCGGGGGGCCTGCACCTTTGCCAGCAAGGCCACCAACGCGCAGGCTGCCGGTGCCTCGGGCGTGGTGATCTACAACAACGTGCCCGGCCCGCTCAACGGCACGCTGGGCGAGGGCTTCACGCTCAATGTCGTCGTGACGGCGGTGCTGCAAACCGTCGGCCAGCAGTTGGCCGCTACGCCGGGCCTGGTGCTGGCGCTGAAGGCCAGCACGCTTCGCGGCACCGCCACCACCAGCAACCTGATTGCCGAGTCCAAAGGCGGCGACCCGAACAACGTGGTGATGGTCGGTGCGCACCTCGATTCGGTCGATGCCGGCCCCGGCATCCAGGACAACGGCTCGGGCAGCGCCGCCATACTGGAGGTGGCCAGCCAGATGGCCAAGGTCAAACCTCGCAACAAGCTGCGCTTTGCCCTGTGGGGTGCGGAAGAGTCCGGTCTGGTCGGCTCCACCCGCTATGTGCAAGCCCTGCCGCAGGCCGAGAGGGACAGGATCGCGCTGTACCTGAACTTCGACATGATCGGCTCGCCCAACCCAGTATTCTTTGTGTATGACGGCGACAACTCTGATGCGGTGGGCGCAGGCCCCGGCCCGGACGGCTCGGCCGCCATCGAGAAAACCTTCGAGACCTACTACACCAAGCGCAACCTGCCCTTCAAAGGTACCGACTTTGATGGCCGCTCCGACTACGGCCCGTTCATCGCGGCAGGTATACCCGCTGGTGGGCTGTTTACCGGAGCAGAAGGTATCAAAACCGCCGCCGAAGCCGCGCTATGGGGCGGCACGGCAGGCACGGCCTACGACCCCTGCTACCACCAGGCCTGCGACAACTTTGCCAACATCAACCTGACCACCCTGGACGTGAACGCCGATGCCGTGGCTTACGCCACCTTGCAGTTCGCCATGACCACCGAGGCGGTCAACGGCATCAAGGGCAAAACCCTGAACCAGCGGATCGAGAAACGCAGCGCCACCCCGCCGCCCAAGTGGAGCGAGTACCCGCAGCGCAGCAATGATTGACGTTTAGCGACGATCAGTCCGCTACGCGGGCACTAGCGGCCTCTGGCAGATCAGTCAGGGGTCGCTTTTTTTGCAGAGCCAGAGACGCTTGGCAAGCTGTACCCAAGCGGCTAAAGTGATGGCCATGGTCATGGTTGAATTTGCTGCCTCATTGCAACGCCACAAGCCCTGCCCGGCGCAGTCTGTACCGCCGGGTAGTCTGGCGCAGGTATTGGAGAGCGCTTTGCTGCGCGAGCCGGGTCTGCGCAGCTACGTGCTGGATGATCAGGGGCAGGTGCGCAAGCATGTGGCAGTGTTTGTCAACCAGACGCTGCATCTGCCGCGCCACCAATTGCAGCGCCCCATCACCGCTGGTGACAAGGTGCTGGTGATCCAGTGCCTGACCGGGGGCTAGACCCTACAGCAAGTCAGCCAGAGCGACGCAGTTCACCCAGTAACCGCCCAAGGAGACTAACATGCACCGCCTAATGCTCAGTACCCGCAAGGGCTTGCTCGAGTTAAGCCAACGCGCCGCAGGCCGTTGGGACATCACGGCCCACCATTTTGCCGGCGAGCCGGTGACGCAGACGCTGACCGACCCGCACACGGGTGCCTGGTATGCCGCGTTGCGCCTGGGGCATTTTGGAGTCAAACTGCACCGCAGCGAGGATCAGGGGCAGCACTGGCGTGAAGTCAGCACGCCCGCCTTTCCGCCCAAACCCACCCAAGGTGTGTGGGTCGACGATGCCACGCCCTGGTCGGTCGAGATGGTCTGGGCACTGGCTGTCAGCCCCTTGCGGCAGGGAGCGCGCCTGTGGGCGGGCTGCATGCCCGCTGCTGTGTTTTATAGCGACGATGAGGCGAAGACATGGCATCTGTGCGAGAGTTTCTGGCGCGACGAGCGGCGCAAGGTGTGGATGGGCGGTGGTAACGACTACCCCGGCCTGCATACCCTGATCATCGATCCGCGTGACCCCCAACATGTGACGGCGGCCATCTCCTGCGGCGGCGTGTGGAGTACGCACGATGCTGGGGCTAGCTGGCAACTGGTCGGCCAGGGCCTGGTGGCGGGCTACGTGCCGCCTGAGCTGGCCCACGAGCCCAATGGTCAAGACCCGCACCGCATCAGTATGTGCCACGCGCAGCCCGATGTGATGTGGCTGCAATTGCATGAAGGCATCTACCGCTCCAGCGACCACGGACAGCACTTCAGTCGCCTGCCCACGCCGCCCGAGGTGGGCGACTTTGGCTTTACCGTGCTGGCCGATCCACACAACCCGTTGCGCGCCTGGTGGGTGCCTGCGCAGGCCGACACGCACCGCTACGCACCCCATGCGCGCATGTGCGTGTTGCGCACCGACGACGGTGGCCAGACGTTCAAGGTGTTTCGCCACGGCCTGCCGCAAGAGCATGCCTACGATCTGGTGTACCGCCATGGTTTGGATGTCGCATCTGACCGCCACACCTTGGCTATGGCTTCGACCACCGGGAATGTGTGGGTGAGTGAGAGCGCCGGTGAGTCGTGGCAAGCCATCAGTACCCATTTGCCGCCGGTTGCGGCCGTAGCATTTGTCTCCTAGCGCGGTGGCGGCAGGCCGCTGGACTGGCCCGGACTCAGACCTTGCCCAGAAGCAAATATTCCATCAAGGCTTTTTGCACATGCATGCGGTTCTCGGCCTCGTCCCACACCACCGACTGCGGACCGTCAATCACAGCGGCCTCGACTTCTTCACCGCGGTGTGCGGGCAGGCAGTGCATGAACAGGGCGTTGGGCTGGGCGCTTTGCATCATGGCCTGGCTCACGCACCAATCGTTGAAGGCCACTTTACGCGCAGCGTTTTCGGTTTCAAAACCCATGCTGGTCCATACGTCGGTGGTGACCAGGTCTGCGCCTTTACAGGCATCATGCGGATTGTTATAAAACTGGTAGCTATTTATGCTTTTCTTTGCTTGGCTGATGCCTAGATTGCCTAGTAACTTAGGGTCAATCTCGTAGCCGCGTGGGGTGCTGACGTTGACTTTGAAGCCCAGGATGGCGGCGGCCTGTAGCCAGGTGTTGGCCATATTGTTGCCGTCACCCACCCAGGCCACGGTTTTGCCTTTTATGCTTCCGCGTTGCTCCTCAAAGGTAAAGATGTCGGCCATGATCTGGCAGGGATGAAACTCATTCGTCAGGCCGTTGATGACGGGCACGCGGCTGTGCGCGGCAAAGGCCTCGATTTTGGTTTGCTCAAAGGTGCGGATCATCACGATGTCGACCATGCGGCTGATGACCCTGGCGCTGTCTTCGATCGGCTCGGCACGGCCCAGCTGGCTGCCTTCGGTGGTGAGGTGCACCACGCTGCCGCCCAGCTGGTACATGCCCGCCTCAAAGCTCACGCGGGTGCGGGTAGAAGCTTTCTCAAAAATCATCGCCAGCGTGCGGTCGGCTAGCGGATGGTATTTTTCGTAGGCCTTGAACTTGCGTTTGATCTCGCTGGCGCGGGCGAAGATGTGCTGGTACTCTTCGGCAGTGAGATCGTTGAATTGGAGGTAGTGCTTCATGTCAGTTTTGATTTTCCAGCAAAACGGCCTTTATCAAAGGCACCAGGGTAGCCACGATTTCATCTGCCTCGGCCTTGGTCAAAATGAGCGGTGGCACCATACGCACTACGGTCTCGGCCGTTACGCTGATCAGTAGGCCGGCCTCGGCGCAGCGGCCTACCAGCGCGCTGCAGGGCTTGGTCAGTTCCACGCCAATCATCAGGCCGCTGCCGCGTACCTCTTTGACTCCGGCCACGCCTGCCAGCTCGCGTGTCAGTGCGGCCTTGAGATGCCCGCCGACGACGAAGGCGTTGTTCAGCAAGTTGTCCTCTTCCATGATGCGGATCGTCTCCACGCCCGCCCGCATGGCCAGCGGGTTGCCGCCGAAGGTGGTACCGTGGTTGCCTGGGGCAAAGATGTTGGCGGCCTTGGGGCCTGCCACTACTGCGCCGATGGGCACGCCCGAGCCCAGGCCTTTGGCAAGGGGCATGACGTCGGGTTTGATGCCTGCCCACTGGTGGGCAAACCATTTGCCGGTACGGCCCATGCCGCACTGCACTTCATCGATCATCAAGAGCCAGTCGCGCGCGTCGCACAGCTTGCGCACATCACGTAGGTAGTCCATATGGAAGGCATTAACGCCGCCTTCGCCCTGGATGGCTTCAAAAAACACGGCGACGACGTTGTTATTTCCTTCCGTGGCTTTTTTTAGCGCTTCGATATTGTTAACTGGCACGCGGATAAAGCCGCCCACCAAAGGGCCGAAGCCTTTTTGAATTTTTTCATTGCCGGTGGCCGACAGGGTGGCAATACTGCGACCATGAAAGGCCTTTTCGTACACCACGATTTCGGGGCGCTCGATGCCTTTTTCGTGGCCAAACTTGCGCGCCAGTTTGAGAGCCGCCTCGTTGGCCTCCAACCCGGTGGAGCAAAAAAACACATTCGTCATGCCGCTGTGTTCGACTAGCTTTGCCGCCAGTTTTTCGGCATTGGGAGTGAAGTAGTAGTTGCTGCTGTGGATGATTTTGCTGATCTGGTCTTGCAGCGCAGGTACAAGTCTAGGGTGGTTGTGGCCCAGGGTATTGACTGCTATGCCGCCCAGCGCATCCAGATACGACTTGCCATTCACATCCCACACCCGGCAGCCCTGGCCGTGCGACAACGCAATGGGCAAGCGGCCATAGGTGTTCATCACATGGGGTTGGCTGGGCGGAGTGACTGTGGGAGTGGTCATGGTGGTGAGTCCTAAAGCAATAGCGAAAAAAACAAAGCAAGCTCGATCGACTGATTGAGTCTATAAAGGTTGATTTTAGGCGCTGCGAATGCATTTGGGCCACATGGCTATCGATGCTTTTGCATGACAGTGATGCACGAACGCATGCATTCTGTCAAAGCGATTAACCAGGGTTTACCAGTGCTCATGTCTTATATAAGATAGAATACCTGAGCAATGCAGAACTGGCGATCCTGGTGCCTGCGCACTGTCCAGAACACTATGGCGACCTTCAGCTCCAAACAAGTCTTTATCCAAGGCATCACCAAAGACGGCAAAACCTTTCGCCCCAGCGACTGGTCCGAGCGCTTGTGCGGTGTGATGAGTCCGTTTCGCCCCGGTGGGGCCGTGCCGGGCTCGCATTTGAGCTACTCGGAATGGTGCCTGCCGACCAACTTGGGCGATGTGAAGTGCGTTGTGGTACACCGCGACCTGCGTGATGCCGAGCCCATGGCCTGGGATTTCGTGATGAATTTTGCGCGGGACAACGAGCTTCAGGTGGTCGAAGCTTGCTTGCTCAAGGATTAATTGTTAGGCAAACCGGCTTGGCGTGTGACCATACTGTCGAGGCCCAAGGAACTGAAGGCTGTATTACCCGAGCCTGTAGAGATCGCCACAGAAAAGCCGACCGTTGGGGCTGAAAAATCATTCGGTTCGGCTCCAAAACTCAGCACCCCATTGCCTCGCAGCAGGCATTCCTGCTGACGCAACTCCACGGAGGCTGGCTGATTTTGAAACTGCACCCAGGTGCCGTTACTGGACAGGTCAATGACCGCAAAATGGTCGCCGCGCGGTTCAATGCGCGCGTGCACACGGGACACGCGCGGGTCGGGGATCGACATGCCGTCGGCCACATTGCGGCCCACGATCAGTGGCTGGTCGTGGCCGTTTAATTCAAGTTTGCGATCCAGCATTTCCAGACGCAGTATATGGCGCACGTGGGCGTTGCTGGTAGCCGCAATGGATGCAGATGAGGCCGAAGCAGGGTCGGCACGGCGAGACTGCGCTACGGTGGGCGCCATGATGGAGGATTCTTTAATGCCAATACGCCACGTGGTACCCAATCCCTGAGGCGCCGCAACACGTGTGATGCGGCCCTTAAGTTCGTCTGGAAGGATCGGTATGACGTTGTCCAAAAAAACCACTTCATCTGTGCGACCCCATAGCAAACGCTCCAGACGAGGTACTGCTGCCGAATGCAATGCACTTTCAATCTCATTGGTGTCAGCGCAATCAAAGGCAATCACAGCGGTGGGTGCGAATGGCGCAATTTCTTGGGCTGCCGCCATGACCAATAGATCGGTCGGTATTTGCTCGATCCAATCAACCGCTTTGCGCGGGCTGCCAAATACGGCCAACACCTGGTGACTGGCACTGGGAAAAATACGCCCGCCTTGGCTCATTGCCTTTTCTTTAAGTTGGCCTGTGCTCATATGAATGTGAATCGCCGCCTTTTCACCAAGCAGCTGGTATAGCTGGGTGATCTGGGTTAGCGATGCCAAGACAACGATCTGTTGTCGGCTCCATGGCAAATTAACATTCATATTTGGATGATTTGAGTGAGTACTAATTGTGTAATTCTAGCACTGCCAGTTTCAACCATGTAACGTTGTATGTGCTGGTTTAAGGGCTGACCGCAGGCATGGAAAATCAGGACGTATTTCTTGCACGCAGATATGCCACCTGGATTTTGTGGCGCCAAGCAAAACGCCGTCTTGCGACGGCGTTTTGCTTTTTCTTTGCTGAACAGCGCACCCGGATCAAACGGCTGACTGGCTGGGCCGGTCAGGGCTTGGGTGCGAAGTTGAACGCGTAGTGTGAACGCGTATTACTTCGCGAGGGCCAGGGCTTTCACCTTGGCTGACAGGCGGCTCTTGTCACGAGCAGCTTTGTTTTTGTGGAAGATGCCTTTGTCTGCAACGGTGTCCACAATGGCTTGCGCTTTGGCGAAGAGTTCAGTGGCCTTGGCCTTGTCGCCAGCGACAACGGCTTTTTCTACGTTCTTCACCGCAGTGCGGTATTTCGAGCGCAGCGAGGTGTTGGCTGCGTTGATTTTCACGTCCTGACGGACGCGTTTACGGCCCGACGCGAGGCGTGGGTTCTTTTTCTTGGGTTTGGTAGATGCCATATTTTGGTTCCTAGGGGTTTGAGGATGATGTCAGCAAAGCTCTCCATTATAGCTGTCATATCGTTAGTCTTCTGCGTTGAATGTGAGGGAAGGCTCAAATTTCCAAGAGTGTGCGGGCAAATACCATTCCCACCACCTGGCTGGCACCTGCGGCGCGCAGGGCACTCGCAGCAGCTGACAGTGTGGCCGTGGTGGTAGTTACGTCGTCGACCAGCACAATGCGCGCGCCTTGTATCTGGGTCGCCAAAGACGGCTCCAGTGCAAAAGCGTGCAGCATGTTGCGCAGGCGCTGCTCGCGTATCAAGCCCACTTGCGCAGGCGTATCCCGGGTACGCAGCAGAAGCTGCGCTTGCAGGCGTGTATGGCAGCTGGATTGGCCAACCTGTGGATGAAGCAGGTATTTGGCAATTTCCAGTGCTTGGTTAAAGCCACGCTGGCGCAACCTTGGTTGGGAGAGGGGAATGGGCAGTACCCAGTCGGCTTGCTGTAGCGCAAGCTGTATGGCGGGTTGTTGACGCATGATGGTCGCGAGTGTGCGGGCAAAGGCTGGATCGGGGCTGACACCGTTGCCACTGGCAAACTTGAGCTTCGCCAGAATGCCATCCCAGGGGTAGGCATAGTCCACAGCGGCCAGGCATGCGTCCAGCGCGCTGCCGTGTTGCAAACAGGTACCGCAATGCGTAGCAGTGCCCGTCAGCGGCAATGCGCAGCCTGTGCAGCGCGGCGCAGTAGGTGTAAAGCGCTGCACGCAGTCAGGGCAGACACGCTCGCGTGCCCAGGCGTGGCACACTGCGCACTGGCTGGGCAAAGCGCTGGCGGTGAGTGCGAGCAGGCGAGAAATCATGGATAGCCGGTAAGAAAGAAGCCCAGTTGGTGCTAGTAAAGTGACGGCAATGGGCAGGTGTACCTGCGAGTAACAACAATATACTTGCAGCACCGCAGCTACCCTGCGGCCCCGTCCATTCTTCACATCCTAAACCATGCCTGATCTTCGTCCTCCCACCATTGACCCTCTGGCTGCAGCACACTGGGAGCGTGTCTGCGGGATCGACAATAATTTGCAGGCACCTTGGCTGCACGAAGAAGTGGGTAGCCGCATGCAAGAGCGTTTGCAGTGGATTAAAAAAATTCCCCGGACTTGGGCGCATTGGGCCGCAGTGCGGGGTGGTTTGCAAACCCATCAAAAAATCGCACTGCAATACCCCAATTCACCTTGTTATATGGTTGAAGTCCCTGTCACCAGGGCGCAAGAAGCTATTCAATCTATAGCAAAACCCTGGTGGCACCGCGCCCGCTGGCAATCCACAATGCTGCGGGCAGGTTTGCCAGAGGAGGGCGCAATCGACATGGTGTGGGCCAATATGTTGCTGCATACCCAGGCCGACCCGATGGCATTGATTGCACAGTGGCGCCACGCACTGGGTGTGGACGGTTTTTTGATGTTCTCCTGCCTGGGCCCCGATACGGTGCGCGAGCTGCGGGCGCTGTACCACGGGTCAGGCTGGGGGCCCTGTAGCCATACCTTTACTGATATGCACGATTGGGGCGATATGCTGGTGCAGTCTGGCTTTGCCGAGCCGGTGATGGACATGGAGCGCATGGTGCTGCGCTTTGCCAGCCCGGCGCGGGCCCTGCAGGAGTTGCGCGGCCTCGGCCGCAACCTGCATCCGCAGCGCTTTGCTGGCCTGCGCGGGCGCGGCTACCGCACCCGGCTGGAGGCGGGCATGGCGGAGCGACTGGGCGCTGCCAGTGGCGATGGCAGCATTGGCCTGACCTTTGAAATCATCTACGGCCACGCCTTCAAGCCCCGTCCGCGCATCAAAGTCAGCTCGGAGTCAGCTGTGTCAATGCAAGACATGCGTGCCATGCTGGCGCAGGGCCGGCCAACGAGCAAATGACGGCCGGTCCCACTAAGTTAGGGGTATTGAAGGACGAACCTAGGGTCAACCCGCGCTACAATACGAAGTTGCAAGACTATTGGGTATGTTCCCACGCCTTTTGACGCTGTCTATGCCAGATATTGGTTTTCGACTCGCTACGGTCACTGACCAGCAAATCCATTGGAAGCTGTTGCGTAACTGTTCAGTAACGCCTGCGCAGATGGGTTGGCTGTATGTCTCTCTGTGCGCGGTCTCATTGGGGATCGCCGGGGGCTTTTGGCTGTTTGGCGCAAAGATGGTCATGCCGTTTGCCTGGGTTGAGCTGGTAATGGTGGGTGTGGCCTTTGCGGTCTACGCCCGGCATGCGGCAGATGGTGAGCGAATTGTCTTGCAAGGAAACCAGTTGGTGGTCGAGCAAACCAGCGCAGGCAAACTGTTGCGCGCCGAGTTCAACCGCGAATGGGTCAGGGTAGAGCCACATCGGGATGACAGGTCGTTGATCGAGCTGTCAGGTCAGGGTCAAAGCGTACAGATAGGGCGGCATATTCGCCCTGAGTTGCGCTGGGTGCTGGCCAAAGAGATACGCATGGCATTGCGGGCGGCTTAGGGCAACCTGAGTGGGTGGCCGCAGTGCATCGCTGAAGAATTTTTATTGACGTTGATTTGAGGCAAACTAAAAGTGAATAAGGTGAAAAGCATCTCCAGCACGTTGCATATGCTGCTTAAAAAACTGCTACAAAACTTGGGTCTGGTGACCGGCATGGCTTTCAGCGGCGCAGCCTTTGCGATCAATGATCTGCCCGGTGGCCCCGCCCGCTGGCAGCTGAATTTGCCACCCCCTGTGACCAAGATCGCCGCCGAGCAGCATTGGTTGCACTGGTTCATGATGATCATCTGTATCGTCATCTTTTTGCTCGTCTTTGGCGTGATGTTTTACTCCATCTGGAAGCACCGTAAATCCGTTGGCCACAAGGCGCAGGAGCTGGCCGAGCCGCTATGGGTGGAGATCGGCTGGACGATCGTTCCCTTTCTGATTGTGATCGGCATGGCCTTGCCAGCTACCAAGGTGCTGGTGGCCCAAAAAGACAGTACCAATGCGGATTTGACGATCAAAGCCACGGGCTACCAGTGGAAATGGGGCTACGATTACATCAAGGGCGAGGGCGAGGGCATTGGCTTTATCTCGACGCTAGACAACACCCACCGTGAACTCTCCAACAGCGGCTTGCCCAAAGGCACCGCGGTGCCTGACGACTATTTGTTCAAGGTGGACAACCCGATGGTGGTGCCTGTCGACAAGAAAATCCGCATCATCACCACGGCGAACGACGTGATTCATGCTTTTGCTGTGCCGTCGTTCGGGATCAAGCAAGACGCGATTCCTGGCTTTGTGCGCGACACCTGGTTTCGTGCCGAGAAAATTGGCGACTACCACGGTCAGTGCCAGGAGCTGTGCGGCAAAGAGCACGCCTACATGCCCATTCATGTCAAAGTGGTGAGCAGCGAGGATTACTCCAAATGGGTTGATGCCGAGAGGAAGAAACTCGCCGCCAAAGCCGATGATCCAAGCAAAGTGTGGACACTGGACGACATCAGCAAGCGCGGTGAAAAAGTCTACGCCGCGAACTGCGCAGCCTGCCACCAAGCCACGGGCAAGGGCGCTGGCCCGATCAAAGCTATTGATGGCGCAGCGGTCGTGCTGGATGCCGATAAGAGCAAACAGATTGCCATTTTGCTCAACGGCCAAAACAACGGCGCGATGCCTGCCTGGAAGCAGCTCTCCGACACAGAAATTGCAGCGGTGATTACCTACACCAAGAACAACTGGTCTAACAAGACCGGTCAAATCGTGCAACCCGCCGACATCAAGTCTGCACGCAAATAAACATACCTTCGTCTCTTTAAAGATCAAGCAGGACAACACACTATGAGCGCAGTACTAGACAACCACGGCCACGCAGAGCACGCACACGATGACCACCACGATCACGCCCCCACGGGGTGGAAGCGCTGGGTCTATGCCACCAACCACAAAGACATCGGTACCCTGTACCTGCTGTTTGCCTTTGCCATGCTGATGATCGGCGGCGTGCTGGCGCTGGCCATTCGCGCCGAGCTGTTTCAGCCCGGTTTGCAATTGATCAATCCTGAGCTGTTCAACCAGTTCACCACCATGCACGGCATCATCATGGTGTTTGGTGCCATCATGCCGGCCTTTGTGGGCTTTGCCAACTGGATGATCCCACTGCAAATCGGTGCAGCCGACATGGCCTTTGCGCGCATGAACAACTTCAGCTTCTGGCTGATGATTCCAGCGGCCTTGATGGTGGTCAGCAGCTTCTTCCTGCCCGGCGGCGCACCTGCAGGTGGCTGGACGCTGTATGCACCCCTGTCCCTGCAAATGGGCCCCGGCATGGACAGCGGCATTTTTGCCCTGCACATCCTGGGTGCCAGCTCCATCATGGGCTCGATCAACATCATCGTCACCATCCTGAACATGCGCGCCCCCGGCATGACCTTGATGAAAATGCCGATGTTTTGCTGGACCTGGCTCATCACCGCTTACCTGCTGATCGCCGTGATGCCCGTGCTCGCCGGCGCGATCACCATGACGCTGACCGACCGCCACTTCGGCACCAGCTTCTTTAACCCCGCAGGCGGCGGCGACCCAGTGATGTTCCAGCACATCTTCTGGTTCTTCGGCCACCCTGAGGTGTACATCATGATCTTGCCGGCCTTCGGTATCGTCAGCCAGATCATCCCGGCCTTTGCCCGCAAGAAGCTGTTTGGCTATGCCTCCATGGTTTACGCTACGTCTTCCATTGCCATCTTGTCCTTCATCGTGTGGGCGCACCACATGTTCACCACAGGCATGCCAGTGACCGGTCAGCTGTTCTTCATGTACGCCACCATGCTGATTGCCGTGCCTACCGGCGTGAAAATCTTCAACTGGATCGCCACCATGTGGAAGGGCGAGATGACCTTTGAAACTCCCATGCTGTTTGCTGTGGGCTTCATTTTCGTGTTCACCATGGGTGGTTTCACTGGCTTGATCCTGTCGGTGGCGCCAATCGACACCCAGGTGCAAGACACCTACTACGTGGTGGCGCACTTCCACTATGTGCTGGTGGCGGGCTCGCTCTATGCGCTGTTTGCCGGCTACTACTACTGGTCGCCCAAGTGGACGGGCGTGATGTACAACGAAGCGCGCGGCAAGATCCATTTTTGGGCCTCGCTGATTTTCTTCAACGTCACCTTCTTCCCGATGCACTTCCTGGGTCTGGCGGGCATGCCACGCCGCTACGCCGACTACCCAATGCAGTTTGCTGATTTCAATGCGATTGCTACCGTTGGTGCGTTCGGGTTTGGCTTGACGCAGGTTTACTTCTTCTTCTTTATCATCCTGCCCACCATGATGGGCAAGGGCGAGCCCGCCAAGCAAAACCCCTGGCAAGACCCGGATGGCAAAGGCGCAGAAGGATTGGAGTGGGAAGTGCCGTCACCCGCGCCGTTCCACACTTTTGAGACTCCGCCCAAGCTTAACCGCGATGCCACCAAGATTCTGGCGCACTAAAAAGGCCACCACATGCTCACGCCTGAACAAAAGAAAAACAACCTGCGCTTGGGGCTGATTCTCGGCTCCATCGCGTTGATTTTCTTTGTCGGCTTTATGGTGCGCTTGATGTTCTTTGGCGCGGCCAAACCGCCCGCCCGCATGGCGGGCAGTGCAGCGGCAGCTATCAACAGCACGGTCGCGACACCCATGCCCGCTCCGGCTCCTGCTGCAGCGGCTCCGGCAAAGTAAACCGATCAGTAACGCCATGGCATTCAAAAACGACAACATCAAGATGGTGGGCAAGCTGGCCATCGTCACGCTGGGCATGTTCGCTTTTGGCTATGCCCTGGTGCCGATCTACAAGGCCATTTGCAAGATGACCGGCATCAACATTTTGGCGCTGGGTGAACGTGATATCACAGGTGCCAAAGCCAAGTCGCTGGCCAACACCCAGATCGATTTAAGCCGTACGATCACGATTGAGTTTGACGCCAATGCGCGCGGCCCCTGGGACTTCAAACCCGCCCAGCGCTCTATCCAGGTGCACCCTGGCGAGCTGGCGACGGTGATGTACGAGTTTCAAAATACCCAAAACCGCCGCATGGCCGCGCAGGCGATTCCCAGCTACGCGCCCAAGCAAGCCTCAGCCCACTTTAACAAGCTGGAGTGTTTTTGCTTTAACCAGTACACGCTGGAGCCGGGCGAGAAAAAATCCTGGCCCGTGGCCTTCATCATCGACCCCAAGCTGTCTAAAGACGTGACGACGATTACCCTGTCGTACACCTTCTTTGAAGTGGGCGGCAAAACGCCGCCCGCGCCTGCGTCCACCACGGCGGCCGCGTTGCCGCCCGTATTGGCACCCCAGGGGCTAGCTGCCCCCGTCAAGGCTCCGGTATGAGCAGTGGCAATTGGCTTCGCACCATCAAAACCGTAGCTTGGTCCTTTGTGGGTCTGCGCAGCGGCAAAGAGTTCGATGTGGAAACGCAAAAGATCAACCCGGTGCACCTGATGGTGGTGGGGCTGGCCGGGGCAGGTTTGTTGGTAGTTGCTTTGATATTTTTCGTGCGATGGGCGGTGGTGGCGGCTAAGTAAATGCTTGGCGCACCACACCCAGACGCAAAACAGTTTTTAAAATGATTGAGAGTAGGAGTCAATTCACATGAGTTCAGTCGCACCGGGCACCACGCCGTATTACTTTGTCCCAGCGCCTTCGGGTTTCCCGGTCAGCGCCTCAATTGGCTTGTTCTTCGTGATCCTGGGCGCTGGCTTTTGGATCAATGGTTCGGGCTGGGGTGCATATTCGCTCGCCCTGGGCATGGCCATCTGGCTGGGCACCTTGTTTTTCTGGTTCAAGCAAGCCATCGCTGAGAGTCAAGGCGGTTTGTATGGACACAAGGTTGATCTGTCGTTCCGCTGGAGCATGAGCTGGTTTATCTTCTCGGAAGTGATGTTCTTTGGCGCTTTTTTTGCCGCCCTGTGGTTCGCCCGCATGCACTCGGTACCCGAGCTGGGCAGCCTGGAGAACGCGCTGCTGTGGCCCGACTTCAAAGGCGTGTGGCCTAGCGTGGTTGCCGGTGCGACGACGTCGCCTGCGGGCACGATTGAGCCTTTTACTACGATGGGTCCCTGGCCTCTGCCAACGATAAACACAGCCTTGCTGCTGTCCTCTGGTGTCACCATCACCATTGCCCACCATGCGTTGATCGCGGGTAACCGTGGCAAAACAATCGCTTTTATGTGGATGACAGTGCTCTTGGGAATTGTCTTCCTGCTGGTGCAGGGCTACGAGTACTACCATGCCTACACCGACTTGAACCTCAAACTCACCTCGGGCATTTTTGGCTCCACCTTCTTCATGCTGACCGGCTTTCACGGCTTCCATGTGTTTGTAGGCATGCTGATGCTGCTGTTTATTACCCTGCGCTTGCAGAAGGGCCACTTCACCCCAGAAAAGCATTTTGGATTTGAAGGTGCGGCCTGGTACTGGCACTTTGTGGACGTAGTGTGGCTGGGCCTGTACATTTTGGTGTACTGGCTCTAAAGCACCATGCATCGCACCGCAAAAAAGCCGCTTAGCGGCTTTTTTATTTTCCGGCAGGGATGCCGGTGGGATGGATGTAGCCCAGCTTCCAGGCCGACAGCACGCAGATGAACAGCACCACCGACACGCCCACCCGCACCGATAGCGCACGTGCCATGCGTTTGTTGCGCTGGGCTGCGTCTGTCTGGTCGGCGCTCGTGTTTTGCCCGGGCTCGCCTTCGGGCTGTTTACCTCCGCGCAACATGAAAAACAGAGCCGCAGCCAGGCTGGCGATGATGGCTATAAAAGCCAGAGCGATGAGAAATTGCATGGGGGTGATTATCCCGTGAATCCACCCATCAAGCCTAATCCCGAGGCCCTGCCTGTCCATGCACGCAATGCAGGCGCAGGCTGGCTGCTGGTTGTTATCACGGGTATGGCTGTAGCTGCTACGGCATCGCTGGGGGTTTGGCAGTTGCGCCGTGCCAGCGCCAAAGAGGATATGGCCACCCAGATTGAAGAGAGAAATAAGCTTCCAGCCATTACAGATATGGCGCAAGCAGCTCCTAAAAACAGAGCAAATGATGGGTCTGATAAAACCAACGTGCAATCGTTGATCCACCGGCGCGTGCAACTGCGCGGCACTTGGCTGGCCGCGCACACCGTGTTTTTAGACAACCGCTACATGGCCGGGCGGCCAGGTTTTTTTGTGGTTACCCCGTTGCAATTGGAGTCTGAGCCTCACGTATTGTGGGTGCAGCGCGGCTGGGTGCCACGCAATCCGCAAGACCGCAGCCGATTGCCCGATGTACCTACCGCAACAGGCTTCATTTCGGTGCAGGGCAGGGTGGTCGAGGCGGTATCGCAGGTGTATGCGTTGGGCGAACCCGCCAGTGCACCCGCTAGTGCACCCTTGCAGACAAGGGTATCGCGCATTTGGCAAAATCTACCCACGCTAGACTTGGGGCAGCAGTCTCAGTGGCTACCTGTTGCTGTGCTGCAAACGGCATCGCCTGATGGTGCGGATGTTGCTGACGGTTTGCTGCGTGACTGGCCCGTAGTCGATTCTGGCGTAGCCAAACACTATGGTTACGCTTTCCAATGGTTTGCCTTGTGCGCCCTGATAATGGTTCTGTATGTCTGGTTTCAATTCCTCGCCCCCCGCCGCCGCACCGCTTGATGTGGCACACCCCGTTTTGGATGCGGTCCACGGAGCTGCACCTTTGACGATGACGGTGCACGCCTTGCCGGTGCCCGGCGCGCAGGCACAGCAGCGCAAGCTGTCGGGCCGCTGGAAGATGCTGATCGTGATGCTGATGTGCGCTGCACCGGTGATTGCTTCGTACTTCACCTTTTATGTGGTGCGCCCCGAAGGGCGGCGCAATTATGGCGAGCTGATCAACCCCATGCGCAGCTTGCCCGATGCCCTGGCCCTCTCGCCCGATGGCGTGGCAACGAGTTTGCGCGCCCTCAAAGGGCAATGGTTGCTCATCAGCGTGGCGGGCGCAGCTTGTGATGCGGCTTGCGAAAAGCAGCTGTATTTGCAGCGCCAGCTGCGCGAGAGCTTGGGCCGCGAGAAAGACCGCGTGGATCGCATTTGGTTGATCACCGATGATGCCCCCCTCGCTCCCGCATTGCTGCCTCAGGTCAATGCTACGGCGGTCGATGCCTATGCCCTGCGCGTCAATGCTTCCGTGGTCGCCCAATGGCTGATACCCGCAGCGGGACAGCAACTGCAAGACCATTTGTACCTGGTGGACCCGGCAGGCAACTGGATGATGCGTTTTCCAGCCCAGATCGACCCCGTTCAAGCCAAGCGTGATCTGGAGCGTTTGCTGCGCGCAGCCGCCAGTTGGGACCGTGCCGGGCGGGAGCCAGGAGGTAAGCCCTGATGCCAAGCCAAGCCTTGTACGACTTTGCTCCCGCCCTGCGCCTGATGCTGCTGGGCGCGGTGATTGCCATGGGGCCGCTGGCTTGGGTGTGGCTGCGTAACCGCCAGGCCTCGCTGCCCCAGCGCCTGCGCGCACTGACCTGGTTGACCCTGTTCCTCACCTTTGACCTGGTGCTCTTTGGTGCCTTCACTCGCCTGACCGATTCTGGCCTGGGCTGCCCCGACTGGCCGGGTTGCTACGCCAGCGCCAGTCCGATGGGTGCGGCCGCGCAGATCAGCGCCGAGCAAGCCGCCATGCCGCATGGCCCCGTGACCCACCAAAAGGCCTGGATCGAGATGGTGCACCGCTATTTGGCCAGCGCCGTGGGTGTGCTGATCTTGGTGCTGGCCGCCAGCACTTGGTTGCACCGCCAGCAACTGCGCCGACGCCTGCGCATATCCCCCTGGTGGCCCACGGTCACCTTGCTGTGGGTGTGCGTGCAGGGTGCGTTTGGTGCGCTCACCGTCACCATGAAACTGTTTCCAGCCATCGTCACTATGCACCTGCTGGGCGGCATGGTGCTGCTGGCGCTCTTGCAAGCGCAGGCTACGCGTTATCGCCTGGTCGATAGCTTTGCCGATGCAAACGTCACTTTGCTGCTGTCGCGCAGCGTCTTTACCTGGCTGCTGCTGGGCTTTGGCTTGCTGTGGTTGCAAATTGCCTTGGGTGGCTGGGTCAGCACCAATTACGCGGTGCTGGCGTGCAATGAGTTTCCGCAATGCCAAGGCCAGTGGGTACCCGCCATGAATCTGCGCGAAGGTTTTGAGCTATGGCGTGGGCTGGGACAAACCGCTGCGGGCAGCACCATCAGCTTGCCTGCACTCACGGCCATTCACGTGGTTCACCGCATGTTTGCTTTTGCCGTGTTTGCCGTATTGGGCGTAGCCGCTTGGCACATGCACCGTAGCAGCGTGCCCGGCAGTGCAGCGCGCACGGCGGCCATATGGATTGCGTTGCTGCTGCTGTGGCAACTGATCACTGGCCTCAGCAATGTGGTGCTGGGCTGGCCACTGTTGGCGGCCGTCTCGCACACGGGCGGTGCAGCGGGTTTGGTGGTGGTGATCACGGGGGTGCTCAGTGCAGCGCAGTTGCGCCAACCCAGCCAGGACGCTGTCAGTTCAGGGTATGAAAGCAGCCCTGCGGCTACCTCCCGTTATTTTTCCGGAAGCACTCAATGAGCAGCGCAGAGTCCAAACCCATCGTGCTGCCCGTTACCCTGCCTCGCAGAGGCAAGCTGGCTCAGTTCAACGCGCTGACCAAGCCGCGGGTCATCCAACTCATCGTGTTTTGCGCCCTGATTGGTATGGTACTGGCCGTGCCGGGCCTGCCGCGTTGGGCTGAAGTGCAAACCATGCTGTTGGCCTCACTGGGCATTTGGCTGGTGGCAGCCGCTGCAGCTGCCTTTAACTGCCTGGTCGAAAAAGGCATCGATGCCAAAATGCGCCGCACCAGTTGGCGACCCACCGCGCAGGGCGAGATCAGCGACGTGCAAACCGGCGCCTTCTCGGCCGCGCTGTGTGCGCTGGGTTCGTGGCTGCTGTATGTGTATGTGAACCCGCTGACGATGTGGCTGACCTTTGCCACCTTTGTGGGTTATGCGGTGGTCTACACGGTCATTCTCAAGCCGCTCACGCCGCAAAACATCGTCATCGGCGGCGCATCGGGTGCCATGCCGCCCGTGCTGGGATGGGCGGCTATGACGGGCGATGTGTCGCCCGAGGCCTTGATTTTGTTTTTGATTATCTTCCTGTGGACACCGCCGCATTTTTGGGCGCTGGCGTTGTACCGGGTAGAAGACTACCGCAAGAGTGGCCTGCCCATGCTGCCCGTCACCCATGGCAACGAATTTACCCGCCTGCAGATATTGCTGTACACGGTGGTGCTGTTTGCGGCCTGCCTGATGCCTTTTGCATATGGCATGAGCTCGTGGATTTATCTGGTGGCCGCCGTGGTGTTGAGTGTGGGGTTTTGCTACTATGGCATCAAACTCTGGCAAAACTACAGCGACGCACTGGCCCGCAAAACCTTTCGTTTTTCCCTGATCCACTTAAGCCTGCTGTTTGCTGCATTGCTGGTAGATCACTATGTTTTGTAGCAAAGTTGACGCCATGATTACTATAAAAAAAATAGCTGCTTATGCCCTATTGACAGGGACTATGGGCCTATTTACCTTGCTTTTTGGTTGTTCAGAGCCAAAAGCACAGTTCAAAGCCGTCGACATCACTGGGGCGGATTACGCGCAGAACTTTAGCCTGCCCGACCAGTTTGGAGTCACCCGCACCATGGCTGACTTCAAAGGCAAGGTGGTGGTGGTGTTCTTTGGCTTTGCCCAATGTCCCGATGTGTGCCCTACGACCATGGCCGAGTTGGCTGAGGTGAAAAAGCAGCTGGGCGCGGATGGCGACAAACTTCAGGCCATCTTCATCAGCGTAGACCCTGAGCGCGATACGCCGCCCGTGCTGAAAGCCTATATGGCCAACTTCGATCCCACCTTCCTGGCTCTGCGCGGCACAGCCGAGCAAACTGCGGCAACGGCCAAGCACTTCAAGGTGCATTACAAAAAAACCGAAGGCACCACCCCGAGCAGCTACACCATAGACCATTCTGCTGGCAGCTACGTGTTGGACACACAAGGCCGTATCCGCCTCTACACCCGTTACGGCAGCGGGGCGGTGGCCTTGGCGGATGACATCAAATTGCTACTCAAGTGATCTGTTGATTACTATCAATTAAATAGCTTAATACGTCCTGTTTATTAGGACTAGTGGCATATTTCGTATGAAAAAAAGCAGTCACATCAGTGAAACGCCTGCTACCGTCCTGTTGAAGGCGCAGCAGATTGCCTATACCGAACATCCGTACGAATATCTGGAGCATGGCGGAGCCCAGCACAGCGCGCAGGTGATGGGCTTTGACCCTTTCATGGTGGTTAAAACCCTCATCATGCAAGACCAGGATGCCAAGCCCCTGGTGGTGCTGATGCATGGCAACCGCAAGGTCAGCACGAAAAACCTGGCGCGGCAAATCGGTGCCAAGTCCGTCGAGCCCTGCCTGCCCGAGGTGGCCAACAAGCACAGCGGCTACGTGGTAGGCGGCACTTCTCCCTTTGCCACCCGCAAAGCGATGCCGGTCTATATCGAAGAGAGTATTCTGCAGCTCCCCCGCGTCCTCATCAACGGCGGACGGCGTGGCTATCTGGTACAAATCGACCCACAGGTGTGTGTGCAGCTTTTGGCAGCGCAGCCTGTGAAGTGTGCTTTGGACGAGATACGCTGAGGTGTATGCCCCTCGTGCAAATCTGGCGCTCTCTGGCAGGAGCGTCAGCGCATAGAATCACGTCACTTGCTACTTGGAGAACATTTTGGAGATTGTCTACTCACTGCTGGCTATGCTGGCCGCCTATCTGATAGGTTCACTCAGCTTTGCCGTGATCGTCAGCAAGCTGATGGGGCTGGCCGACCCGCGCACCTTTGGCTCTAAAAATCCCGGTGCCACCAATGTGCTGCGCACTGGCAATAAACAAGCCGCCATCATTACCCTCGTGCTGGACGCGCTCAAAGGCTTTGTTCCGGTCGCCTTGGTGCAGTGGTTGGGCGAAGACTATGGCCTGCAGGATGGCACGGTGGCGCTGGTGGGCTTGGCGGCTTTTATGGGGCACCTGTTCCCGGTGTTTTTCAAGTTCAAGGGCGGCAAGGGCGTAGCCACGGCGGCGGGCGTGCTGTTTGGCGTGCACTGGCTGCTGGGCTTGGCCTGCGTGGCCAGCTTTGGCATTATTTTGTTCTTTAGCCGCTATGTATCGCTGGCCTCGGTGGCAGCAGCGGCCTTTGCGCCGTTTTATTACTTGTTTGGTGATCGCATGGCATGGTACCAGTCGAAGTCGATTTTGCTGGCGATCTTCATCATCGCCGTGCTGGTGGCCGTTCGCCACCGGGCGAATTTGGAGCGGTTGGTGCAGGGTACGGAAGCTAAATTGGGGGCGAAAAAGTAGCGGTGCTCAGTACCTGCGCTCCAGCACCATCAGGTCGCTGGTGCGGTTCATGCTGAAGCGGCTTAAAAAACTGTTGCCCAGCAGGGCGTAAGGCATGTTCGGGCCAACGATGGCATCTACCTCGTAGACCTCGACATCGCCGATGCGCAGGGAGTTGAGTTTGACGAACCAACCCTGAGCAGAGCCGTTGGCCGTGTTCATTCGCACCGGACGGCCCTTCAGGTAGTCAATACCCATGCGCTTGGCGTCGCTCTCGCCCAATGCCACCGTAGTGGCTCCGGTGTCCACCATAAACTGCATGGATTTGCCGTTGACCATACCCTGTGCAAAAAAGTGACCACCTTGGCCTAATGGCAGCACAATTTTGTTGCTGCTGGTGGTGTCCTTTTGAGCCCCGATACTGACGGGAGCATCCCCCACCCGCAGGGTGCTGCGCTGGCCTTTGATGTCCAGCACGGCATGCTCACCCGTCACGCTGAGTACCTTCACGCCCAGGTGGCTCTCGCCTGCTGCCACGGCCTTCGGGGCGCTACCATTGACGACCAAGAGGGCTTTGCTACCGAAAACCCCGCTTAAAGCAACAGATTGAGCCATAGTCCACATGGGCAGGGCGTATGCAGCTATTAAAACAATAGTACTTCGGATTTTTTTGTGCATACAAGCCTGTGCAGTGGTGGTCTGGTGGAGGGCTTGCAGTTGCAAAGACGGTGTGATGCAACCGGGCTCAGTCGCGGAAATTATTAAACGTCAGTGGCAGGTCTTCAATCTCTTTTTTCAGCAAGGCCATGGCGGCTTGCAAGTCGTCCCTTTTGGCACCCGTCACACGTACGCTGTCGCCCTGGATGCTGGCCTGCACTTTCATCTTGCTGTCTTTGAGCACCTTGACGATCTTTTTGGCCTGCTCGGTCTCAATGCCTTCGCGCACTTTGGCCACCTGCTTGACCTTGTCACCGCCGATTTTTTGCACGTCGCCCACGTCCAGGTAGCGCGCATCCACATTGCGCTTGGTCAGCTTGGCGCGCAGGATGTCTTCCACCTGCTGGAGCTGAAAGTCGGCATCGCCATACAGGGTGATTTCTTTGTCTTTGAGTTCCACTGCGGCCGAGCTGCCTTTGAAGTCAAAGCGCGTGCCGATCTCTTTGGCGGTGTTTTCGACCGCATTTTTCACGTCCACCATGGCGGGCTCACACACGGTATCAAAGCTGGGCATAGTTAATTCTCATTTTTATCAAGGTTAAGCGGTGGCGCAATGCGACAATTGTGGCATGTTTGTAGAGAAAAACGTAGCCCTCAAGGCACATAACAGCTTTGGCATCGTCGCCAAGGCGCAGCAGCTGGTGCGCATTGCCTCAGTCGATGCATTGCGTGAGGCCGTCGCCGCCTGCCAAGGCACTGCGTTGGACTTTGCCCAGCACCCGCCGTTCATTTTGGGGGGCGGCTGCAATATTGTGCTGACTGGCGATGTCAAGCCACTCACCCTGAAGGTCGAAATCCCGGGCAAACGCCTGCTGCGCGAGACCGACAGGCACTGGATGGTCGAGGTCGGCGCGGGTGAAAACTGGCATGACACCGTGGCCTGGACGCTGGAGCAGGGCTGGCCGGGCTTGGAAAATCTTGCCCTCATCCCCGGCAGTGTAGGGGCTTGCCCGGTGCAAAACATCGGTGCCTACGGCGTAGAACTGCAAGACCGCTTTGACAGCCTGGACGCGGTGCATCTGCACACGGGTGAGCTTTTCACCCTGAACGCCGCCCAATGCGCCTTTGGCTACCGCGACTCGGTGTTCAAGCACCGCTCTGGCATGGGTTTGTTGGATAAGGCCATGATTACCCAGGTGCGCTTTGCTCTGCCCAAACGCTGGCGGCCAGAGCTGAGCTACGCCGATTTGCAAAAGAAATATGCCCATTTTTTACAAGAAAACGGGCTGAAAACCAATGAAATTATTCGTAAGCAGCTATCGAATACAGAGCAGTTGGAGGCATTGCAGGAGTTGGGAAAGAGCGCTAACCTCCAGCCCAGCGCACAGCAGATATTCGCCTGGGTCTGCGAGATCCGCCGCGCCAAGCTGCCCGACCCGGCTGTCATCGGCAACGCCGGAAGCTTCTTTAAAAACCCCCATGTCAGCGCCGAGCAGTGCGCCGACATCATCCAGCGCGAACCCAAGCTGGTGCATTACCGCATGGACGACGGCAGCATCAAGCTGGCGGCTGGCTGGCTGATCGATGCCTGTGGCTGGAAGGGCAAAACCGTTGGCAATGCAGGTGTGTATGAGCGCCAGGCACTGGTACTTGTCAACAAAGGCACCGGCACTGCCACCCCCGCAACAGGTGGCGAGGTGATGACGCTGGCCAAAGCCATCCAAACCAGCGTCTACGAGCGCTTTGGTATCTTGCTGGAGCATGAGCCGGTGGTGGTGTAGGTTTGTTGCCACCGACTCAGATCTCCATCACGCAATGATCAGAGCCCAGGAAGCATAACCGCCAAGGCGCTTGAACATGACCAATCGACAATGGTTTTACTGCAACTGGTGCCCAAGCGCTTGTGGGCCCTGTTTATGGGTTAGTGTGCGGCGGTTACTGGGAAAGCCATCACAGTTGGGCCGGCGGTTGCTGCGGGGGTGATTGGCCGGCCTGCATCAAACTGCCACGACGCGTTTGGCGCGTAGCACGGTCGGCGTGCGTGCGAGGGTGCGTAGCACCGCATCAAGATGCGTTGTATCGCGCACGGAGATCATAAAGCGCAGGTCGGCGGTGGGTGCACCCACCTCGCTGTCCTGCCCCAAGTCCACCTGGGTAATGTCGGCCTCCGCACTGGCCATGGCAGCGGCGACCTTGGCTAAAACGCCTTTGCCGCTTTGTACGGTCACTGTTACTGCTGCGTCAAAGGCGCGCACCGGGTCTTCGGCCCATTCCACGGCGATAAAGCGTTCGCTGTCTTTTTGTTGGAGTTTTTTGGCCACCGCGCAGCCAGTGGTGTGCACAATCAAGCCTTCACCACGGCCTAAATAGCCCACGATAGCGTCACCTGGCAGGGGCTGGCAGCATGGGGCGTATTGCACCGTAGCACTCTCCGACCCATCCAGCACGATCGCGCCTTGCGAGAGCGACTCATGTGCAGTAAAGCGCTCTGTGCTCATCAGCAAGGCATTGGGCCGCTCACCCAATTCGGCCAGCAAGGTGACCAAGCGCTTGGACAGAATGCTGGCTATGCGTTTGCCCAGGCCAATGTCGGTCAACAGCTCGGCGCGGTTTTTGTTGCCTGAGAAGCGCAGCAGTTTGTCCCACAGCGCGTGGTGTGCCGCATCATCCTCAGGTAAATGCTCAATGCCTTCTACCCGCAGAGCTTGCGCCAGGAGTTTGCGCCCCAATTCCTGCGACTGGTCGGCTGCCATGGTTTTCAGGTGGTGGCGGATCTTGCTGCGCGCCCGGGCGGTGCGCACAAAGCCCAACCAGGCGGGGTTGGGGTTGGATACCGGGGCGGTGACCACCTCAATCACGTCGCCGTTTTTGATCTCGGTGCGCAGGGGCACTTGCTCGCCATTGATTTTGGCGGCCACGGTGTGGTCGCCCACGTCGGTGTGCACAGCGTAGGCGAAGTCCACCACCGTCGCACCGCGCGGCATGGCCATGATCTTGCTTTTAGGTGTAAACACGTACACTGCATCAGGAAACAGATCCACCTTCACATGGTCCCAGAACTCGGTTGCATCGCCGGTTTCGTTCTGGATGTCCAGCAGCGATTGCAACCACTGTGTGCCCAGGCGCTCGGCTTCGGCGTTGCCCGGCGCACTGGCCTTATACAGCCAATGGGCGGCCACGCCCGACTCGGCCACCACATGCATGTCCTGCGTGCGCATTTGAAATTCGACGTTCACGCCTGAGGGGCCCACCACCGTGGTGTGCAGCGACTGGTAGCCATTGATCTTGCCGATGGCAATATGGTCTTTGAACTTGCCCGGCACGGGCTTGTACAGCTGGTGCAGTATGCCCAGGGCGGTGTAGCACTCGGTCACGCTGGGCACCACCAGACGAAAACCATAGATGTCGGTCACCTGGGCAAAGCTCAGATGCTTTTCGTCCATCTTGCGGTATACCGAATACAGGGTTTTTTCGCGCCCCGATAAGGCGATTTTCATGCCCGCTTTGGTGAAGCTGCTTTCTACCTCGCGCTGTACCCGCTGGATCAAATCACGGCTACGGCTGCGTGCCTTGGAGACCGCTTTGGCCAGGGTGGCGTAGCGCCAGGGACGCAGGTAGCGAAAACTCAGGTCTTGCAGCTCGCGGTAGGTTTGGTTCAGTCCCAGGCGGTGAGCGATGGGGGCATAGATGTCCAGTGTCTCTCGCGAGATGCGCGCCCACTTCTCACGCGGCATATCACCCATGGTGCGCATGTTGTGGCTGCGGTCGGCCAGTTTGATGAGTATCACGCGCACATCGCGCGCCATGGCCAGCAGCATTTTGCGAAACGACTCGGCCTGATTTTCTTCGCGGGTGGTGAACTCGAGTCGTTCCAGTTTGGTGAGGCCATCGACCAGTTCGGCCACCGGTGCACCAAATTTTTCAATGATCTCGGGCTTGCTGATGCCGCAGTCTTCCATCGCATCATGCAACAGCGCTGCCATGATGGCCTGGGCATCGAGCTTCCAGTCGGTGCACAGCACGGCCACCGAAATGGGGTGGGTGATATAGGGCTCACCATTGGCGCGCAGTTGTCCCAGGTGCGCCTCGTCGGCAAAACGGTAAGCTTTGCGGATGCGCTCGATATCGGCCTTGTCCAGGTAGTCCAGCCGGGCGGTCAGGGTCGCGAAGCTGGCGGATGCGGCGTTGGATGCTGCATTTGCGGCAGCATCCGGCGAGGAGGTGGGCGTATTATTGGCCAGGTCGCCTTTGATTGCGAGCTTAGCAAGTGCCGTGGTACTGCCTTTGCCGGGCGCACGACGGGATCTGGCCGGTAGTTGAGCCAAGAGTGAAGCGGCGGGGATGGTTGCTGAGGTGTTCACACCTGTACTCTACCTAAATTGGCCAGCAGTGCAAAGCAAAGGGCAAAAAAAAAGCACCTCGGTGAGGTGCTTGGCGAGAGGGAAAACTAAAGCGTTAGTTTCCCTTCACTGGGGGCAGTTCTTAAATTGGAACTTTTTTGAGCATTTCAATGCCGATCTTGCCTTCGGCAATCTCGCGCAGTGCTGTTACGCCGGGCTTGTTTTTGCTCTCAATTTTAGGCGTATGGCCCTGGCTGAGCATCCGGGCGCGGTAGCTGGCAGAGAGCACCAGATCAAAGCGGTTGGGGATTTTTTGCAGGCAGTCTTCAACGGTAATGCGGGCCATGGAGAGGGTTCCTTTGAAGGTAAATAAACGAAAGGGATAACGGCTTAGCTGATTTCCAGCGCCCGGAAGGTGTCTGCACGGGCGCGGCGCTGGGCGACAAATTTTAGCCGCTGGGCATGCACAATGGCTTTGAGGTCAAAAAGCGCACTGTCAAACAACTCGTTGATTATAACGAAGTCAAACAGATGGGCCTGGTTGATCTCGGTACGGGCGTTTTGCATGCGCAGCTCAATCTTTGCGGGGCTGTCTTCGCCGCGCCGCTCGATGCGGGCGCGCAGCTCTTCCAGGCTGGGCGGCAAAATGAAAATCAGCACGGTGTTGCTAAACAGTTGCTTGATCTGGAAGGCACCCTGGTAGTCAATTTCCAGGATAATGTCCTCGCCGTGCGAGATGCGTGCCTCAATGGCCGCGCGCGAGGTGCCAGAGCGGTGGCCGTGCACATGCGCCCACTCCAGAAACTGCCCCGCTGCGATCATCGCGTCAAACTCAACGTCGCTGACAAAGTAGTATTCCCGGCCATGCTTTTCCTGCCCGCGTGGCGCGCGGGTGGTGTGTGAGACCGAGGGGTGTACCTTGGAGTCGAGTTCGCGCAAGGCTTTTACCAAACTGGATTTACCGGCCCCGCTGGGTGCAGCAACGACGAAGAGATTTCCAGGATAATTCATTGCTAGTCCTTGATATACGGTCATAAGCAGCTATTGATTATATAGCTAAAAAGTGGCATCTTGAGGCTTACTCGATGTTTTGCACCTGCTCGCGCATCTGTTCGATCAGCACCTTCATGTCCACGCTGATACGTGTCACCTCCAGTGTCGAGGATTTGGAGCCGAGGGTGTTGGCCTCGCGGTGTAGCTCCTGGATCACAAAATCCAGGCGTTTACCGATTTCGACCGATTTAGCCTCGGGTTTGCCATTTTTTGACGTTTTAGCGGGTTCGGTGGGCATCAGTAGCCGATCAATCTCGTCCAGATGCGCCGCCAGACGCGTGACCTCCTCGGCCACGTCAATACGGATGGCAAAGGCGGTGGCTTCGGTGAGCGCTCGGTCATGGGCGGCCTGCGCGCTGATGGGGCTGGCGCTTTGCGGGTCGCTGGCCGTGAGGGCCTGCATAAAGCGGTCAACGAATTTTTGCTTTTGCTGCTCGACCAAGAGGGGAATCAGCGGCGTGGCCGTGCCGGTCAGTTCGCGCAACTGGGCTGTGTGGCCCAGCAGCATCGTGGCCAGGCGCGCGCCCTCGCGCTCGCGCGAGGCCAGCAAGTCGGCCAACGCCTGGCGTGCCAAGGCCAGAACTTGCTCGGTGGTGCCAGCCTCTGCACTGCCAACGTTAGCGCCCGCGTCGTTGCCCGCCAGGCGCAGCACATCGGCCACGCTCAGCGGACGGGCAGAAGGCAACCATGCCAGCACGCTGTCCTGGGCATGATTGAGGCGCTGGAGCAGAGCGGCGCTGGGGGGCTGGGTAGCGCTGTCTCTGGACGCGCCCACATAGGCACGCAGTTCGACTTTGCCGCGCTTGAGGGCCTGGGTGAGCAGCTCGCGCAGGGCGGGCTCGCTGTGGCGCAGTTCGTCTGACAGGCGAAAGCCCAAGTCTAAAAATCGGCTGTTGACGCTGCGAATTTCCAGCCCGATGCGCGCTTGCTCGGTGTTTTCTGCGTTGGAGCTGGGTGATTGCAGACTGGCATAGCCCGTCATGCTGTAAACTGGCATAAGTTGATTCCCGAACGAATTACTTCGTTATTTCACAATTGTTTGTAAGAGGCTATACAGCGCGTTGGATGGGTTTTTAGTACCCGTCATGGATTCAAACGCCTAAGCGATTATGTCAAAGGTCAAACCTGCATCCCTGCCACCAGATACCGTCATCGGTGGCTACCGCATTGTGCGCAAGGTATCGTCCGGTGGTTTCGGCATGGTGTACCTGGCCGTCGACAATGAAGGCCAGCAAATTGCCATCAAGGAATACCTGCCTTCCTCATTGGCAACGCGTGCTCCCGGAGAGCTGTTGCCCCAAGTGCAGCCCGACAAATTATCGCTCTACCGTTTGGGGTTGAAAAGCTTTTTTGAAGAAGGCCGCTCGCTGGCGCAAATCTCCCACGCGTCGGTGGTCAGTGTGCTGAACTTCTTCCGTGAAAACGAAACTGTTTACATGGTCATGAACTATTTGGAGGGTGACACCTTACAGGACTTCATCATCACCGCACGCGAATTGAAGAAGCAAAAAGTCTTCCGCGAATCCACCATCCGCAGCCTGTTTGACGAGATCTTGCGCGGCTTGCGCATCGTGCACCAGCACAAAATGTTGCATTTAGACATCAAACCTGCCAATATTTTCATCACCGACGACAATAAAGCCGTGATGATCGACTTTGGCGCGGCACGCGAGGTTTTGAGCAAAGAAGGCAATTTTATCCGTCCCATGTACACCCCCGGTTTTGCTGCACCCGAGATGTACCGGCGCGACTCGTCCATGGGCCCCTGGACCGATATTTACGCCATTGGCGCTTGCATCTATGCCACGATGCAAGGTTACCCGCCCAACGATGCCCCCCAGCGGTTGGAAAAAGACCGTTTGTCGCTGGCGCTGTCCCGCCTGCGCGGGGTGTATTCGGACAATTTGATCGAAGTGGTGGAGTGGTGCATGTCGCTGGACCCGCTGTCGCGTCCGCAGTCGGTGTTTGCCCTGCAAAAAGAATTGAGCCAGGAGAACGAGCGCCGCTATACCAAGTTGTCTGTAGGTGAAAAAATGCGCATGCAGTTTGACAACATGATGACGGATACCAAAAACGCAGTGGGCAAGGCCACCAGCATGGGCAAGCCGAAGTAACCCTCTATGAAATTTTCTGTCTTTCAGGTCAGCCGCAAAGGGGGCCGCGAAAAAAACGAAGACCGCATGGGCTACTGCTACACGCGCGAGTCGGGTTTGTTCGTGCTGGCCGATGGCATGGGCGGACACCCCGAAGGCGAAGTAGCCGCGCAACTGGCACTGCAAACCGTCTCAGCCCTGTACCAGAAGGAAGCGCGCCCGCACATTAAAGATGTGACGGGCTTTCTGGCCTCGGCCATGCTGGCCGCGCACCATCAAATCTTGCGCTACGCCAACGAAAAAGGCATGTTAGACACCCCACGCACGACCTTTGTGGCTTGCATCGTTCAAGGTGGTGCGGCCACCTGGATCCACTGCGGCGATTCGCGCCTGTACCTGGTGCGCGATAACGAACTGGTGACCCGCACCCGTGACCATTCCTATCTGGAGCAGCATGCTGCGGGCATCATCCGCATGGACCGTCTCAACCGCAATATTTTGTTTACTTGTCTGGGCTCGCCCACCAAGCCGGTGTTTGATGTGGCAGGCCCCAACCCGTTGCAACAGGGTGACCGCATCATGCTGTGCTCGGATGGTTTGTGGGGCACGGTGGCCGATAAAGAAATTGTGCAACACCTGAGCAACGGAGCCGTGGCCAGCACCGTGCCCGACTTGGTAGAAATCGCCTTGCGTAACGGCGGTGAGCATTGCGACAACGTCACCGCCATCGCGCTTCAATGGGAAACCCCAGATGCCTTCCAGGCCACCCAGGCGATTACCACTGACAGTATCAACGACGGAGTGTTTGCTTCCACCATCCAGGCTGGGGGCATTGATTCCATGGTCGACGATTTGGATGATGCGGCGATCGAACGCTCGATTGCCGAGATCAATGCAGCTATTCGGCGCAGTGCGGCCAAAAAAATCTGAGACTGAAAGTTCGACTTCAAGTTTCCGGCCACGAAGGACGCGAAAGTTACGCTAAGAACGCGGAAAAGAAATTCAAAATTAAAACCAAAATTACAATATGTCCTTGGTCTTCTTTCGCTTTCGTCGCGTAATTTTTTCACCTTTCGTGGCCTGTCTTCATTCACTCTATATTTTTAAACCATGACCACATTTCAACGCTCCGACAGCCGCCCGGCCAACGCCCTGCGTGCTGTCAGAATCACCCGCCACTACACCATGCACGCCGAAGGCTCGGTGATGATTGAGTTTGGCAACACCAAGGTGCTGTGCACCGCCAGCGTGGAAGAACGGGTGCCGCCGCATAAAAAAGGTAGCGGCGAAGGCTGGGTGACGGCCGAGTACGGCATGCTGCCGCGCGCTACCCATACGCGCAGCAGCCGAGAGGCCGCTAAAGGCAAGCAAAGTGGCCGTACGCAGGAAATCCAACGCCTGATTGGCCGCAGCCTGCGCGCGGTGTTTGATCTGAAGAAGCTGGGCGAGCGCACCATTTCACTGGACTGCGATGTGATCCAAGCCGACGGCGGCACGCGCACCGCCAGCATCACTGGCGCATTTGTAGCGGCACAAGACGCGGTCAACACGCTGCTTGCTGCTGGTAAGCTCACCGAAACCCCAATTCTGCAGCCCGTCGCCGCAATCTCGGTCGGAATCGTGCAAGGCACGCCGCTGCTGGACTTGGAATACACCGAAGACTCCGCTTGCGACACGGACATGAACGTGGTGATGACGGGGGCGGGCCATTATGTGGAAGTGCAGGGCACGGCCGAAGGCGTGGCGTTCTCGCGCAAAGAGATGGACGCGCTGCTGGTATTGGCCGAAAAAGGCATCACCGAGTTGATTGCCTTGCAGCACCAGTCGCTATCGAAATAGTAGCTAATTGCGAGAGTGTTTAAAGGACTATGTGCCAATAAGCCGACTATTTTCAGGGTAATCCGGTATGAAAATCGCCTTGTTGTCCGATATTCATGCCAACCTCCAGGCGTTGCAGGCCTGCCTGCAACACGCTCGCCTGCAGGGTGCCACACAACTGGCGTTTTTGGGTGACCTGGTGGGCTACGGCGGCCAGCCCGCTGCCGTGCTGGATGCCATCATGCAACTGGCCAACGAAGGGGCCTGGGTGATCCGCGGCAACCACGATTCGCTGGCAGTGCTGCCGCCAGCGGCCGCCACCACCATGGACGAGGTCAGCGCCCAGTGGACCCACCAGCACCTGAGCACTGGCCAGCGGCTCTACCTACAGCAACTGCCGCTCACCTGGCGCGATGGCAACCTGCTGCTGGTGCACGCCAGCGCCGATGCCCCGCAGAGCTGGCACTACGTTGACCAGCCCCAGCGCGCCGCGCTGAGCCTGGCGGCAGCCGGCACCGATGTGCGCTACGTGCTGGGCGGCCATGTGCACCAGCAAACCCTGTTCTACCGGGGCACGGGCCGCCACCTGATTGACTTCAAGCCGACACCGGACAAGGGGGTGCCGGTGAGCGCACGGCGCCAGTGGCTGGCCACCGTGGGGTCGGTGGGCCAGCCGCGTGATGGCCGCACCGAGGCCATGTACACCCTGTTTGACCGTGCCCGCCAGGTGATGACCTTTTGCCGCGTGCCCTACGACTATCTGGCCGCCGCGGCCGCCATTCGCGCCACAGCTTTGCCCGAGGGCTTTGCCCAGCGCCTTGAGCGGGGCCAGTAGTTTTGCCATGAAACTTCTGGAACCGGGCACGCGGGTCGATCAATTTGTGGTGGGTAGTTGCATCCATGCGGGCGGCATGGCGCATATCTACCGTGTCACCTGTGCCGATGCCGCGCTAGACCCCGGTTTTCCCATGGTCATGAAAATTCCGCGCATGGGCACCGGCGACGGGGCGGAGAACATCGTCAGTTTTGAGGTTGAGCACATGATCCTGCCGGTACTCACCGGCCCGCATGTGCCGCGTTTTGTCGCGGCGGGTGACCTGGCGGTGCTGCCCTATCTGGTGATGGAGCATGTGCAGGCCCCTACGCTACAGTCATGGCTGGATGTTACGCCTCGGCTGGATATCAACACCGCCGTGCAACTGGCGGCGGCATTGGCCAGCGCCGCGCACCATTTGCACACCCAAAACGCCGTGCATCTGGACATCAAGCCCAGTAATGTGCTGATCCGCCCTGATGGCAGCGCTGTGCTGCTTGATTTTGGACTGTCACACCATGCCCACTACCCTGATCTGCTGGCCGAAGAAATGCGCAAGGCTGTCGGCTCCAACACCTACATGGCTCCCGAGCAGGTGGTGGGCGTGCGCGGCGATCCGCGCAGCGACATTTTCGCCATTGGTGCCTTGCTCTACACCATGGTGACCGGCGAATACCCCTTTGGCGAACCCGAAACCCAAGGTGGCCTGCGCCAGCGGCTGTGGATGGAGCCACCCCCGCCGCGTAGCCTGCGCGCAGAGGTGCCCCCCTGGTTGCAAGAGATCATCCTGCGCTGCCTACAGCCCCTGGCCCAGCAGCGCTATCCCACTGCTGCGCACCTGGCCTTTGACCTGACGCATGCCGACCGCGTCATCGTGACCGAGCGAGGCCTACGTATCAAGGGCTCCGGTTGGCTGGCACTGCTCAAGCGCTGGGTGCAAGCCGCCGGACTGCACTACCAGCCCAGCCCGCTGCCCACGGAGCATATTGCGCGCATGCCCATTGTCATGGTGGCGCTGCCGCACCGGGATGTCAGCGAGGCAACCCTGCTGGTGCTGCGCCATGCCGCAGCGCGCGCATTAGGCACCTACGCAGGCCAGGGCGAGCATTCCCGGCTGGCCTGCGTCAGCGTTATCTCTCCCCATGACACCAATAGCACCGATGAGGCGCACAGTGAAACCAACGTGCACCTGCGCCACCTGGCACGTATGCAGGCGTGGGCCAAGCCATTACAGCTGAGCGCGCAGCAGGTGTCGTTCCATGTGCTGGAGTCAGGTGACGTAGCAGGCGCGCTGGTCAGCTACGCGCGGGGCAACCATGTGGGCATTCTGGTCGTGGGTGCAGCCACGCATGGTTTGCAATTTCAGGCGATCATCCACACCGTACCCATCAAAGTAGCCATGCAAGCACCCTGCACGGTGATCTTGGTCAAACCGCCCGAGACCACATAGCGTCATGAAAATCGTACTTGCATCCAACAACCCCGGTAAACTGGCCGAACTACGGGCTTTGTTCGCGCCGCTGGGCGTAGAGCTGATCGCACAGGACGTGTTGGGCGTGCCTGAAGCACCCGAGCCCTACCGCAGCTTTCTAGAGAATGCGCTCACCAAAGCGCGCAATGCCGCGCAGCATACCGGACTGCCCGCTATCGCCGACGATGCGGGCCTGTGCATCGACGCATTGGGTGGCCTGCCCGGTGTAGACACGGCTTTCTATTGCACCCTATTTGGCTACGCCAAGTCTGACGACAATAACCGCCGCGCCGTCTTGGAACAACTGACCACGCATACCAACCGCCGTGCCAAATTGGTCAGCACTTTGGTGGGTTTGCGCAACGTGAACGATCCCGAACCGCTCATCGCCGTAGGCCGCGTACAAGGCGAAATAGCCCGCCTGGCAATTGGCGAGCATGGCTTTGGTTTTGATCCGGTGATGTATATCCCCACATTAGGAAAAACCATGGCGCAACTGAGTCCCAGCGAAAAGAACGCCATCAGCCACCGTGGCCAGTCGGCCAGGCAGATGGTAGAGCTGATTCGCCAAAATTGGCTGTAAATATGGCTATGAAAGACATCCAGCACTACATGCGGCCCGGCCTGCTGCAATTGCCCAGCCTGCCGCCCCTGTCGCTGTACATCCACCTGCCCTGGTGCATCAAAAAATGTCCGTATTGCGACTTCAATTCACATGAGTCGAAAAACGGTCAGTTAAGTGACGAAACCGAGCAGCGCTACCTCGCCGCCCTGATCGCCGATCTGGATGCATCCCTGCCCCTGATTTGGGGCCGCCCAGTGCACAGCATCTTCATTGGCGGTGGCACACCCAGCCTGTTCTCGCCGCAGTCCATTGACCAGCTCCTGGGTGCGGTGCGCGCGCGTGTCAAGCTTGACCCGGACTGCGAAATCACCTTGGAGGCCAACCCCGGCACGTTCGAGAAAGACCGCTTCAAAGCCTTTCGTGCTGCGGGCGTCAACCGCCTGTCCATCGGCGTGCAAAGTTTTAACGATGAGCACCTTAAAGCTCTAGGGAGAGTGCATAACAGCGCACAAGCCAAAGAGGCCATTGCGGAAGCAGCTACAAATTTTGAAGCATTTAACTTGGATATCATGTACGCACTGCCTGGCCAAACCGTGGAGCAATGCGAGCAAGACATAAGCACGGCGCTCAGTTTCAACCCGCCCCATATCAGCATCTATCACCTGACGATTGAGCCCAATACCTATTTCGCCAAGTTTCCCCCGCAAGTGCCGGAAGATGACACGGCATACGACATGCTGGACCGCATCATTGCATTGACCACAGAGCAGGGCATGCAGCGTTACGAGGTCAGCGCCTTTGCCAAAAAAGGCTTCCAGTGCTGGCACAACACCAACTACTGGCAGTTTGGCGACTATCTGGGTATCGGCGCAGGAGCGCACAGCAAGCTCAGCTTCGCCCACCGCGTAGTGCGCCAGGTGCGCGCCCGCGAGCCTATGCTTTACATGGACAAGGCACTCATAACGCCAGCTACCACAATAGCCGTATCAACAGGCGTTGGCTCACTGCGCACTTCAGGCGTCGTCATGACGGCTGACATGACCCCTCAAGGAGCCGTAGTACAAGAGACGGAAGTCACCCGCGCCGACCTGCCCTTTGAGTACATGCTCAACGCCCTGCGCCTGACGGGCGGCTTTAAACTGCAAGACTTCTGTGACCGTACCGGCCTGGCCATCACTGCCATCCAAAAAGGTCTGGATGAGGCGCAGCGCAAAGGTCTGATAGAACGCGACTTGACCCACGCCCGTCCCACCGCACGCGGCATGGATTTTTTAAGCGATCTGCAAAGCCTGTTTCTTGCAAACTAGCGCTTGCACACGGGCACCCGGAAGTGTTACGTCTTGCTGGGTTAAAATATGCCCATCAACTACAGGAAGCTTGGCAGAGCGGTTGAATGCAGCAGTCTTGAAAACTGCCGAGGTTTTACGACCTCCGTGAGTTCGAATCTCACAGCTTCCGCCAAACAACACCCACACCGCCGAGCGGCAACGCCAGGCGGTTTGCTTTTGGAGTTAACCATAAATGGCTACTATCCCAGTTACCAAACGAGGCGCCGAAAAGCTCAAGGCCGAACTGCAACAACTCAAGTCGGTAGACCGACCTTGGGTCATCAACGCTATTGCCGAGGCGCGTGCACAAGGCGACCTGAGCGAGAACGCCGAGTATGATGCCGCCAAAGACCGCCAGGGTTTTATCGAAGGTCGTATCCAGGAGATTGAGGGCAAACTGTCAGTCTCTCAGATCATTGATCCCAGCACACTGGATGCAGGCGGGAGGGTGGTGTTTGGCTCCACTGTCGAGCTGGAAGATGACGAGACCGGTGCCAAGGTCAAATACCAAATCGTCGGAGAAGACGAAGCCGACTTGAAACTGGGTTTGGTGAACGTGTCCAGCCCCATCGCCCGTGCCTTGATTGGCAAAGAAGAGGGTGAGATGGCGGTAGTGCAAGCGCCTGGTGGTGAGAAGCATTACGAGATTGTCAAAGTCCATTATATCTGACAAATTTACAGCCAAATATGACTGGAGTCCTTGTAAACAGGACGTAAGCAGCTATATTTAGTGTAGCATATAGTGATCATATTGCGGTAGCTATTGCCTACCCTGCGCGGCTTGCGCAACTTCACACGTTGAATACACCCGGGGTCATCTCTTGATGCTGTTGGCCGGGCAGCAGGTCCCACCCCTGTGGTTTTCGCACTTCAGTGCGATCCGGTTGCTGCGTCAGCCGCTATATCCGTGTACGTCCACTGCTTGACGACAGACCAATGCGTTAGTGAGGTTGGGTCAAGAGATCAAGCGGCGTTGGGTAAGTGCGGTGTCTGGCACCCAACCGTTTGTCATAACTGTTAAATACGACACGAAAGCGCATGCCGAATAACTGAGAACGGGTTTCAAACCGTTTTAAGATCAAGGTCTCAAAAAAATGTGCCACCAGTGGCTGGTATTTCTGGAGAACGCAAGGTGCAGGGTAATAGCAATAAAGCGTAGTCAGGCAGGTGGTTCAAATTTTACCGAACGTAATGGTTTTTCTCAGTTCGATAGTTAGTGATTTGCGGTGTTGGATGCTTAGTCTTCTGAGGGCTACGTATGTGGCATTTTTGATGATGTTTGCGTTCACCTGGACGGGCTCGGTGCTAGCCCAGCAGTCTGAGGCAGCCGCATCGCCCGGTTTGTTGGGTAAGGCAAGTACTGCTACTGCGGTTGCAACGCATGAGCATAGTTTGGTGTTGCCTGGCGCGGTGGGGGCGTTTCACCTGCCTTTGGCCGCACCGCTGGAGCCCGATGCCATCTGGCAGAGCACGCATCCCATCACCCAAGTACCCAATGTACAGGGGGTCTGGACCGTGAATGCGGGGCTGCGTAGCGTGGCCAAATTTACGCTGTCTACGCAAGACGAGTTAATCTCCACCTTGGAGTTGCCGTTGGTGCGTTTGGATAAAGCCGATGTTTTTTGGCGCATACCTGGCAAGCCCTGGAAGCACGCGCAAGCGGGTGACACGCTGCCCATCTCGCAGTGGCCGGTGGTGAGCCAACACCCAACCTTCCTCCTGCAATTTGAAACCAGCCCTGGTTTGCTGGATGTCATCGTGGTGATGCAAAACGATGGCTTTGCTGAAACCACGGCTTTGCTCAGCTCGGAGCGTGACTCACGTGAGCACCGCGGCTTGCAGGCCAATGTGGCTGGTTTGTTGATTGGTGCCAGCGCCATGGTGCTGCTGTGCAGCTTGCTGATGCACCTCATCTATCGCAGCACGGGTACAGCCTACCTGATGGTCTATAGCGCATGCCTTACGCTGGCAGCGATGGTTTTGACAGGTTATGGGGCGATTTGGTTTACGCCAGAGTGGCCCTGGTTTAACGACAGTGCCAAACCGCTAGCCAGCACCGTGGCCGCCATCAGCATGTTGACTGCCGTATTGACTGCACTGGACCGACGTGCCGTGGGTGCGAAGTGGCGCATGACGGTGCAGATCACCGCCGTGCTGGGGTTGGTTTACGCACTCATACAACTATGGGTTCTGCCGCATGCCTGGCGCCTTGCAGGGGGCGTGGGCTTAGGCGCACTGGTCACGGTGATGGGATTGAGTATGGGTGCTTATAGCTGGCGCAGGGGGGATCGCTTTGCGCCCTGGGTGATGATGGCTGTGGTGTTTTTTGCGCTGTGCCTGGTGGTGGTGTCGCGGGGGTTTGTATTGGTAGCGGGCGTGGATGCATTCTCCATGGTGATGGTGACCTGCTTGATTGCCAGCTGCGTGATGCTAGGCTATGTACTGAATATGCGTGAGCGCTTTGGTCGCGCCGTTATTGGCCGGGCGGCAACCCACCGTTTCCGAGACCCTTTAACCGCCGTGCTGTCCTATGAAGGATTGGAGCGTGAGGTGGAGCATCTTGCGGTGCGCCAGCAGACGGGCAGCGGCGCGGCACTTTTGCTGTACTTCAGCCTGCAAGCCCTGGATAGTTTTAGGGACCAGGATGGTTACCTGGCCTGGCAGCGCGATCTGGTGCGCTTTGCCGCAGTGTTGCACAAGGTACTCGGTGAAGATTGGCATATCGCACGTCTTTCCAACAGCAAGTTTGGTGCGGTGCGCTTGCAGGGACGGCAAAAGATCGTGCCAGAACAGCTGCTAACCCTGGTGCTCACCAACTGTTCCCGCAAAATTGACACGCAGGACTGGGTAGACCGCGTGGGCTTGCGCATGGCTGCTACCAGTGCCTTGCTGAACAAGACCGCGCTGGAGGATTTGATTGTTGCGATGGAGCAGGACATTCAAAAACTCCCCCCCGGTAAACGTATCGTTGTGATGTAAATGTCCGCCTTTGGCCGATAGAATGGACGGCATGTTTATCCATCTTCGCCTGCACACAGAATTCTCCGTCGTCGACGGCACGGTCCGCATTGACGAGGGTGTCAAAGCCGCGCAATCGCATGGCCAGGGCGCGCTGGCCATTACCGATTTGAGTAATCTGTTTGGCACGGTCAAGTTCTACAAGGAAGCGCGCGGCGCGGGCGTTAAGCCGCTGATTGGCGCCGAGGTGTGGCTGGAGGGTTTTGCCAGCAGCGAGGGCGGCAAAGAAGCCCCGCTGGGCCGTGTGTTGCTGCTAGTTCAAAACAAGCAAGGCTATTTGAACCTGAGCGAGCTGCTGGCACGCGCCTGGACACAAAGCGCGGCGCGCACGCAGGCGGTGGTCAAGCTGGAGTGGCTGCTGGCGCTGAATGCAGGGCTGATCCTGCTTAGCGGGGCGCAGGCAGGCCCGGTAGGCCAAGCTTTGGTGCAGGGCGACACGGCGCGGGCGGGCGACATCGCCATGCAACTGGCCAATGCCTTTACCCACCGTTTTTATATCGAGCTACAGCGCGCAGGCCGCGCGGACGACGAGGCGCATGTGGCGGCCGCAGCCACCCTGGCTGCGCGGCTCAAGCTGCCCGTGGTGGCCACGCATCCCATTCAGTTTTTAGCCGCGACCGACTACGAAGCGCACGAGGCGCGGGTGTGCATTGCCGAGGGCGAGATCTTGGGTAACGCCCGCCGAGTGCGCAAGTTCACCCGCGAGCAATATTTCAAATCGCCAGCCGAGATGGCCGCGCTGTTTGCCGACCTGCCCAGCGCGCTGGCCAACACGGCAGAGATCGCCATGCGCTGCAACCTCACCATTGAGCTGGGCAAGCCCAAGCTGCCCGAATTTCCTACGCCCGAGGTCAATGGCCGGCGCATGTCGCCCGAGGAGTATTTCCGCCACCTCTCGCACGAGGGCCTGAAAGAGCGCATGGCGCATTTGTACCCCGACGAGGCGGTGCGCGCAGCCGAGATGCCGCGCTACGTGGAGCGACTGGAGTTTGAGATCAACACCATCTTGAAGATGGGTTTCCCCGGCTATTTTTTAATCGTGGGCGACTTTATCCAATGGGCCAAGGCCAACGGCTGCCCAGTTGGCCCAGGGCGCGGCTCAGGCGCAGGCTCGCTGGTGGCGTATTCGCTGAAGATCACCGACCTGGACCCGCTCGAGTACAACCTGCTGTTTGAGCGGTTTTTAAATCCCGAGCGGGTGTCTATGCCCGACTTTGATATTGACTTTTGCCAGGCCAACCGCGACCGCGTGATTGACTATGTGAAGGCCAAGTACGGCAAAGAGGCCGTCAGCCAGATCGTCACCTTTGGCACCATGGCGGCGCGTGCGGCCATACGCGACGTGGGCCGCGTGATGGACATGAGCTACACCTTTTGCGACGGCATCAGCAAGCTGATCCCCAACAAACCCGGCACGCACATGACGATTGACGGTGCCATCAAGGCTGAGCCTATTCTTGCGGAGCGCCTGGAGAAAGAAGAAGAAGTGCGCACCCTGCTGGACATGGCGCGCAAGCTGGAGGGCATGACGCGCAACGTGGGCATGCACGCGGGGGGTGTGCTCATCGCGCCGGGCAAGTTGACCGACTTTTGCCCGCTGTACCAACAGCCCGGTAGCGACTCGGCGGTCAGCCAGTACGACAAAGACGACGTCGAGGCCGTGGGCCTGGTGAAGTTCGACTTCTTGGGCCTGGCCACACTGACGATTGCCGAGATTGCCAAAGACTTCATCGTGGCGCGGCACAAAGGACAGGAAGACTTTGCCTTTGAAGACATCCCGCTGGACGATGCAGAGACCTACAAACTCTTTGCCGATGGCCGCACCGAAGCCGTGTTCCAGTTTGAAAGCCGCGGCATGCAAGGCATGCTGAAAGATGCCAAGCCCACACGGCTGGAAGACCTGATCGCGCTGAACGCGCTGTACCGCCCCGGGCCGATGGACCTGATCCCCAGCTTTGTGGCGCGCAAGCATGGCCGCGAGGTGATTGAGTATCCGCACCCGCTGGTGGCCGAGATGCTGAGTGAGACCTACGGCATCATGGTCTACCAAGAGCAGGTGATGCAGACCGCGCAGATACTGGGTGGCTATTCACTCGGCGGCGCAGACTTGCTGCGCCGCGCGATGGGTAAAAAGAAGGCCGAAGAAATGGCCGAGCACCGTGGAATCTTCCGCTCTGGCGCTGCTAAAAACGATATTCCCGAGGCAAAGGCCGACGAAATTTTCGACCTGATGGAAAAGTTTGCAGGCTATGGCTTTAACAAGTCGCACGCCGCCGCTTACTCGCTGCTGGCCTACCATACCGGCTGGCTCAAGGTGCACTACACAGCCGAGTTTTTCTGCGCCAACATGACGGTGGAGATGGGCGACACCGACAAACTCAAACTGCTGTTTGAAGATGCCATCAACAATTTTGGCTTGACCTTTGAGCCGCCCGATGTTAACCGTGGCACGCACCGTTTTGAGCCGGTAAGCGACAAGGTGATCCGCTACGGCCTGGGCGCAGTCAAAGGCACGGGGCAGCAGGCGGTAGAGGCCATCATTGCGGCCCGCGAAGGCAAAGGCCCCTCCGGTGGCGCGGGCGGCCCCTTCACCAGCCTGTTTGACTTTTGCGCCCGCGTAGAGCGCAGCAAGATCAACAAGCGCACGATAGAGGCTCTCATCAAAGCCGGCGCTTTTGATAGCCTGCAACTCAACCGCGCCGCCCTCATGGCCTCCATCGAGCTGGCCATGGACTACGCCCAGGCGCAAGAAGCCAATGCCAACCAAGGCGGTTTGTTTGACATGGGGGATGACGACAGCCACGGCTCCAGCACCCAAGAGCCACCCTTGGTAGAGGTCACGCCCTGGGGCGTGAAAGAGCGCTTGGTCGCCGAGAAAACCGCCGTTGGCTTTTACCTGTCCGGTCACTTGTTCGACGAGGTAGAGCGCGAAGTGCGCCAGTTTGTCAAAACCAAAATCGATGGCCTGCTTGAGTCGCGCGACATCAAAACCCTGGTCGGCATCGTCGGCGACCTGCGCATCATCAACGGCCAGCGTGGCAAGCTGGCCATCTTCAAACTCGACGATAAATCCGCCGTCATCGAAGCCACTGCGGATGAGGCGCTGATCAATGCCAACCGCAACCTGCTCAAAGATGACGAGCTCATCATCGTGCAAGGCAAGGCCCAGCCCGACCGCTTCTCCGGCGGCATCCGCTTTGTGGTCAACGCCATATGGGATTTACCTACGGCACGTGCCAAATTTGGCAAATATCTTCGCGTCAACGTCAACGGCAAAGCCCCCGACGTAGCCCGCATGGTGCGCGACTTTCCGCCCAAGAAAGAACAAACCGAGCAAGGCGAACTGCTGCGCGGCCTACCCGTGCGCCTGAACATCTGGCGCAGTGCGGGTGAGGTATCCGCCAGCGCCGAGATCGCCCTGGACGACCGCGCCAAGTTCTTCCCCACCGATGCCGCGCTAGCCAGCTGGATCGCACAGGCGCATGCGGGAGAGGCACGGGTGGTGTATGAGTAGCACGGTGCAACCATTGGCAGCACAATCTGACATCGGCCTGATCGGTGTCGGCCTGATGGGCGAAAACCTGGCACTCAACAAAGCCAGTAAAGGCTTTGCCGTGTCGGTGTTTGATATGGACAGCGCGCGGGTACACACATTCACCAACGGGCGGGCGCTTGGCCTGTCGATCACGGGTTGCCATTCCTTGTTGGCGCTGGTGCAATCGCTGGCGCTGCCCAGGCGGGTCATGCTCATGGTGCCTGCGGGCAAGGCGGTGGACAGCATCATTGAAGCCTTGGCACCCTTGCTGGCCAGTGGAGACATCATCATTGACGGCGGCAACTCGCATTTTGCCGACACCACGCGGCGTTTAAGTCAATTACAGGCGCGCGGCCTGCTCTACGTGGGCGCGGGCGTGTCCGGCGGCGAAGAGGGCGCGTTGCTGGGCCCCTGCATCATGCCCGGCGGCTCGGGCGCGGCCTGGCCGCATGTGAAACCGATTTTTCAGGCCATTGCCGCGACGGTAGACGACGGCGTCCCCTGCTGCGAGTGGATCGGCGACGGGGGCGCGGGCCATCTGGTGAAGATGGTGCACAACGGTATCGAATACGGCGACATGCAACTCATTTGCGAAGCCTACCATGTGATGCGCAATCTGCTGGGCATGACGGCTGGCGAAATGCATGCCGTATTTAACCACTGGAGCCAGGGCCCACTCAAAAGCTATTTGATCGAAATCACACGCGATATCCTGGCCACCCAGGATACCGATGGCCTGCCGCTGGTGGACAAAATACTAGACAAAGCGGGCCAAAAGGGCACTGGCAAATGGACGGTGAATTTAGCATTGGACTTAGGCGTTTCGCTCACCCTCATCACCGAGTCGGTGTTCGCCCGCGTGCTGTCGGCCCAAAAAGACGAGCGGGTGCTGGCCGCGCGAACGCTGGCAGGCCCACAGGCCGCGTTTACTGGTGACCGCCAAGCCGTGATTGACGATTTGGGCCACGCACTCTACGCCGCAAAAATCATCTCTTACACCCAGGGTTACCAGCTACTGCGCGCAGCCGCAGACCAGTTTGGCTGGACGCTGAACTATGGCGGCATTGCACTGCTGTGGCGCGGCGGTTGCATCATCCGCTCGGCATTTTTAGTCAAAATCAAGCAAGCCTTTGACCGCAACCCCAGCCTCAATAACCTGCTGCTCGACCCCTTCTTCACCGACACCATGGCCGCATCGCAGCAGCCGCTGCGAAACACCCTGGTACACGCCCTGCAAAGCGGCATCCCCATGCCCGCCATGTCTCAGCCCTGGCCTACTACGACAGCTACCGCACCGCCAACCTGCCAGCTAACCTGCTGCAAGCCCAACGAGACTATTTTGGTGCCCACCAGTACGAGCGGGTTGACCAGCCGCGCGGCCAGTATTTTCATACCAACTGGACCGGGCGCGGTGGCGAGACTGCCTCTACGGTGTATGGGGCGTAGTGCGTATTAAGCGGTAAATCAGGCTGTAGCCCAATAGAATATAGTGTAAGCAGCTATTAAATAAATAG
>CAVZHO010000020.1:0-154397 GCA_963775085.1 uncultured beta proteobacterium | reverse complement strand
TACTTTTTGGCTTCGCGGGCAAACTCCAACTCGTCCTGCACGGCTTCACTGACAAAGCGCGACAGGCCGTGCAGTGCGTCGTAACGATCCATCTCCAGCGGATCAAAGCCCTCACCCGTATCGCGCTTTTCATTCAGCTGCACCACCTGCTTGTCTACCGTTTGCTCAAGTTCACGCAAGCGGATATTGAGCTTGGCGTGGTGCAACTCCAGCGCCCCTAAGCGTTCATCGGCATCGCGCACAAACTGGCTAAAGCGCTGGGTGTTGACAATCGACTGGCCCGCGCGGCGCAGCACACGGCTTAAACGGTCTACGCCTACGCGCAGCGTTTGCACCTCGGTACCGGGCGTGGCCGTCGACGCGTCACCCGCTTGGGGTGCTGGCACGGCGCGCGATGTATCGGTATCCCCTACACCCGCCAACAAGGGCTCGGGCGACTGCGAATCAATACTTTCATCGCGCATCCAGCCCACCCAGTCCAGCAAGCGCTGTAGGCACTCCAGAGCGCCGGTCGGTGGCGCTTCTTCGCCCTGTAAGTGCGCCACCATGTGCTGCAGCACACCCACGGCGTGCTGCATATCGCGCACCGCAGCCGGGTTGACCAGCTCACCAGCCTGCACTTTTTCAAGCGCCCATTCCATGACGTCTTCCAGACGGTGCGATACCCGCCCGATGCCTGGCAAACCAATGATGTTTCCCGAACCTTTGAAGGTGTGTGCAATGCGCTGTGCTTCGACTAACTGCTCTACACTGGCATTGCCCAGCGCCAGGTTATCCAGATGCCCCTGCAACTTATCCAGCTGTTCGGGTGCATCCATCAACATGGCCGAGAGCAGACCGATATCGACCTCGTCTGTTTCCAAACTGACATCCTCGGGCGCTGCGGGTTCCAATAAAGCCGTCGATTCGGCCAGATCTTCAGCACTCAAGGCGGGCGGCGTTAATAGCAGATCACGCAAAAACTCAAGCACCGCATCATCGGCGGTTTGCGGACAGGCACGCAGATAATCGAGAATGGCATCGGTAGTGTGTGGGTCGCTTGGAGCCGCCAGGTAGGCTTGCGCTGGTGCAATCCAGCCCTCCAGCCAGGCCAACGCTGCACTATCGGGTTGTTTGGCCTGCATGGCTGCAAATTCGGCGATTTGCTGCAGGTAGCCACCCCAACCGTGCAAACCCATCATAGAGCTGGCTTGAATGGAGCGCTCAATAAACCCCAGCATCGGCTCGATATGTTCCGCAGCGTTGGTGGGCTCAAGATTGGCAAGGGCCAAGGCCTCTTGTGTCGACGGTACATCCAGCGCAAACTCTTCGCGCAGCAGGCTCAGCAAGTCGTCAAGGTTCATGGCCAGTTTGCCTCTGGCTTATTCAGGCGGTTTGTTCTGGCAGTTTGAATTGGCCCACCGCCTGCGTCAAACGGCGTGAAAAATCAGCCAGGGTTTGGGTCGATGCCGTCTGCTCGGCAATAGCCGACGAGGTTTGCTCGGTGCCTTGGTTAATATCCTTCACCGATTGCTGCAAACTGGCGGCCAATTTGGCCTGCTGGTCCGAAAAAGTAGCAATCTGGCGCACCAAACTCACCAACTGCTGGGTAGTCGATTGGGTTTGGTTCATCTGTACACCTGCACGCTGCGCCAGCTCGGACTGCTTGACCACCTCACCAATCAATCGGTTCACTGTAAATAAGGTTTCGTTGGTCTCGCCCTGGATGTTGCCCACCAGTTGCGAGATCTGCGCCGTCGCCTGGCGCGAGCTGTCGGACAGGCGCTGCACCTCTTCGGCCACCACCGCAAAACCGCGACCGGCCTCACCGGCAGTAGCGGCCTGCATGGAGGCGTTCAGTGCCAATACATGTGTGCGTTCCGAGATGGTGTTGATCAGCTGCACAGCAGTAGAAATTTCCTGACTCCGTTCGCCCAGACGTTTAAAGCGTTTTTCCATGTCCGAGATCGAGTCGCGCAACTGGTCCATACCTTTGACGGTGCCATCCACCGCTGTCAACGCGGCCTGGGTTGCAGTCGCGGCCTGCTCGGCAGCGATGTTGGACTGGTCGGACAAAGCTGCCACCTTGCTCATCTGGTCGGTAGCCTGCGTCAGGCTGGTAGACATGGACTGCAAGGCTTCGCGCTCGGAGCGTGCGGTTTCTTCGACCATCACGGACTGCACCCGCACCGACTCGGAGGTGGTACGCACCTGCTCGGCAATATCTTGCACCTCGGCCAGGGTACGGCCGGTTTCTTCGGATAACTGGTTAATGGAGGACGACACCGTGCCAATAATGTCCTCGGTAACGGGTGCGCGTGCGGTCAAATCGCGGTTGGAAAGCTGAAACACGGTTTGCAGCAGGTCAATCACCGAGTTGTTCATGGTTTCGTTTTCTTTGGATGATTTTTCCAGGGAAGAAATACGGTCATCCAACATGCCATCAAAAGCGCGACCCAAAGTTCCCAGCTCGTCTTTGCCCGTCATCAGCGTACGTGCTGCGGTTTCACCTTTGTTAACCTTCTCGATTGTCTCTTGAACCTTGCCCAGACCCAATGCCAGTTTGGCATACAGCATGAAGCCCAAGATTGCCAACAGCAGTGCACCAATGATCAAGGTCGCTACGGTTAAAAGCAAAGAGCGGTTGGCCACGACATCGGCCGTATTTTTGGTGTCAATAATCTCACCCTCAATCAAGTCACGCACCGCGCCCAGCTCACCCTCCAGCACTTTAAACTTGCCGTTAAATAAGGCGCGTGCCGCTTCCAATTCGACGGCCTCTGTGATGCTGCTGACTTTTTCTGCGCTACCAGCATAATCTGTGATCAATGGTGCAATACGGACGATTTCGGTGCGCGCTTTCTCCGACAAGGTGGCTGCATTATTATTTTTGGCAAATTCCTGCTGGATGTTGGCTGCATTGGTTTTGATTTCCGCAACGGTTGCCTTCACACGGTCTGGGCTGTTGTCCCGCACGGCGCCGTTGTACTGCTCCACCAAGCCGCGCAGGTTGTCGTGCAGCATGTCTGTCTGCATGTGGTTACGCATTGCAATACCGTCACCCTGGGCCTGCTCCAAAGCCTGTAAAAACTGTGACTGGTTATACAAACCCACCCCACCGAGCAAGAGCACCACCAGGAGGGCAAACGACAACAAGGCAAAAAGTTGCGAACGAATGGTTGAAAACATGGCAAATCCTAAGAACGGTCCGGTGGATAGATACGAAGTGGGTTAAGAATCGGGTGATTACAATGAATTGAATTGTTACAGCAACGATAGTTCATCGGCAAGCACGGCCATCAGTTTTTCAACGTTGACTTCCAAAAAATTGCGCCCAGACAGATCGTTGGCTACGGCATCACAGACCTCGCGCAACTTATCTGGCAAAGCCCCGCCGTACGTGAGCGCCTGCGGCTCGTAATTGAGTTGCTGCGGCAACCCCCCAAACACAAAGGCAACGGCATCTTCTGCACCGACTGCCGTGATACCGCCAACCAGCAAGCGCTGGTTCGCGGGCGTCTGCAAATTGGCAGTGGTTGGGCTGAAGTAGATCCCCAGGTCAATGACAGGGACGATATTGCCTTCAATGTTGGCCGAGCCCAGCAACCAGCTGGGGGCTTTGGGTATGGCACTCAGCTCAAACTGCTCGACAATTTGGCGCGCCCAGTCAAATGAGAATGCCAAAGCCCATGATCCACAAACAATGCCTTGTGCAAGTTTCAAAGTACGTTATCGCTTTTGTAGTTATTTAACCAATGGCCTCGCACAACGTATTGTGCAAACACCCGATGCATCAGATGGCGTTCAGGATTTGGTCAGAGGTATAGGGCTTGGTTACAAATCCCTTTGCCCCGAGCATTTGCGCAAAAACACGGTCCGCTTTTTGGTCTTTGGAGGTCACGAACACCACCGGAATGCCCTTGGTCGTCGGGTCTTGCATGAGCTGGCGGGTGGCAGAAAAACCGTCCAAACCAGGCATGTTGACGTCCATCATGATCAAATCGGGCACCTCGGCTTTGGCCTTGCTCACGGCTTCAGCTCCGGAACTGGCCGAAATGACCACCCAACCCGCATCCGAAAAGATGCGTTGCAGGTTTTGGGCATCCACAGGTGCATCATCCACAACTAGTACTTTTTTCATCACATTTCCTCGATCACAAAAATAATTTCCAACTTGGCGAAATTGCCTCAAGAGCGCGCCGTTGTCGGCTTGTAACTGGGTTTGGCACTCCTGCCAAAATCGGTGGATTGGAAGCTGCGCGCCACACTGCGGTCATGCTTGGACAAAATGGCGATCAAATCACGCTCATTCAGGGGCTTGGTCAGGTAGGCATCACACCCGGCCAGCGTGCCGCGAATCTTGTCAATCGTGCCACCCCGGCTGGTCAACATCACCACCACAGGGGGCTTTTCATCACCATATTTGCGCTGCTTGATGGCGCGACAGGTCTGGTAGCCATCCAAGCCCTCCATCATCACATCCAAAAATACAAACTTGTAGGGCCTGACACCCAGACGACCCAGGGCCTCTTCGCCCGAGTTGGCCAGATCCGTGCGAAAACCAAAACGGGTGAGGCGGTTGCGCATGAATTTCAAGGCAATATCACTGTCATCCACCACCAAAATATGGTCTAAGTTTCCATCCTCCACCAGAGAAGCGGCTTGGCTATGCCCGCCCAGCACCCCTGATCCCGACTGCGTAACGGAATGGTCGCCAGAACCCATGCGCACCTCGGATGGCCGCGAGGCAGGCGAAACCCCACTGGGAACGGGCCGCAGCGAAACAGGTGGCTCTATAGCAGGACTGGGGCGCACCGGCACTGGAGCTGGCGCCGGCATACGCGCAGTGAGGGGAGAAGCCTTAAGTGAAGTCAGCGGAGTTCGGTCTGTTTGCGCGAAAGAGCGCGTCGTAAAAAAGCCACTGGGAGCAATTGGTGAGGGTGCTGCCACAGCCAGTGGTGCAGCCACCGCCACTGGTGCTGCCACCGCCACGGAGGTGGGGCCGACAGCTGACAGCAACTGCTCCACATTGGTCAGCACCTTCATCAAATTCAGGGGACGGCGCTGTAATGTCCAGCCCGTTCCGCCATCGCTATTGCCGATGAGCATGACATGCTTGCAGGGTTTTTTGTCGAGCACGGCACTCATAGTGACCAAGTCATCGGCGTTGACCACGGCCAGATTGGCCAGAGCGGCATCCGCGACCAGTACGTAGCCGGGCGGGCGGCGCGCAGCCAACCGGAAAAACGATTCAAAGGTGGCACGCTCAAACGACGAAAAACCAATTAATGCTATTTTGTGGGGATTACTCATCACGAGCCTTTGCAGCTATGGCAACGCATGGCACGCACGGACATCCGTGCAGGCTAACCTGCGCGCACAGTACACCTACTAAAAACTTGATTTTCAGCATATCACGCTATTAGATTCTAGCCAATCATAGCTCTACCAGGCCATATCTCCCAGCGTGGAGACTCGAGTTAGACCATTTGCGTGCGAAAGTCCTTGCGCTGGTACCAGAAAAAACAACGCTTTGCACCCCTTGCGACAGATGGGCCCGGATGCGCTACCATGCAATATGACTACTTCTATCTACACTTTCGAAGCATTGGACACGACGGGCAACAGCGTAGCGCTCAAAGAGTTTCGTGGCAAAGCCCTGTTGATTGTCAATACCGCCAGCGCCTGCGGCTTTACGCCCCAGTTTGCCGGACTGGAAAAGTTGCACCAAGAGTACGGCCAACGCGGCTTGGTCGTGCTGGGCTTTCCGTGCAACCAGTTTGGCAACCAGGACCCTGGCAGTAACGCAGAGATCAGCAGTTTTTGCCAACTGAACTACGGGGTCAGCTTCCCGATGATGGCCAAAGTGGACGTCAACGGCGCCCATGCCAGCCCGCTGTTTAAGTGGCTCTGCAGCCAAGCCCCCGGCCTGCTGGGCAGCACTTCCGTTAAATGGAATTTCACGAAATTTTTGATCAGCAAAGACGGCCAAACCGTCAAGCGCTACGCCTCGCAAGACAGCCCCGCCTCGCTGGCGCGGGATATTGAAGCGGCGCTGGCCTGAGCGTAGTGCCGCCCCGTCCTGCGTGACAGGCAGGTGCGGCGGCTACCTGCCCTGCGTTGTGCATGGGCTAAAACGGCCAGCGTTTACTTTACTTTACCGCGACTTCATGCACTGGCAGCGATGTACCCGCACAGTACAACGTTGCAGATACCGCATGGTCACCATTTTGAAAGGACGCTCTATGCCATCAATTTCTTTACTCCGTCGCCGTTGGGCGGCTTTGGCCGCTGTCAGCGCACTCAGTTTGGGCACTGGCCTGGCTTTGTCCCAGGATGCGCAGCATCCCCATGGGCCAGGCCGGATGGGCCATGCACCTTCAGCCGAGCACATGGCGCGCGGCATGGAGCGCCGGATTGACGGCATCATCAAAGCGGTGGATGGCACACCCGAACAAAGAGCCCGCTTGCTGCAACTCTCGCAAGCGGCCATGGCCGAGATGAAGCCCCTGCACGGGCAGCGCATGGCCATCCACAAGCAAGGGGCCCAATTGATGGCCGCCCCGGTGATTGACCGGCGCGCGCTGGAGGCCTTGCGCGTGCAGCAAATGGCCTTGGACGACACGATCAGCAAACGCCGCGTTCAGCATCTGGCCGATGCCGCCGAAGTACTGACCCCGGCGCAACGCAGCAAGCTGGCCGAGCGCATGCAAAAGCATGGCGCTATGGGACATGGCAGACACGGTGGCATGGGTTTTGGCGCTGGCTTTGCGCGCTGATTGGACTTGTAAACTTTCCAGTACACGGGTGCAGCACGGGCTGCCCGTTGGCCTTAGTATCGCCCTATGCACCAAATCTTGATGATTGAAGACGATGCCCGCCTGGCCACCATGGTGGGCGAGTACCTGCGCGCCAATGGCTTTGCTTTTACGCACGCCATGGATGGCCAGACCGGTTTGCAGGCTTTGCATGCGGCGCCGCCCGAGCTGGTGATTCTCGACTTAATGATGCCCGGCATGGATGGCCTGGAGGTGTGCCGCCGCCTGCGCGCCTTGCCCGGCGAGGCGGCGCGCACCCCAGTGCTGATGCTCACCGGTAAGGGCGACGCGATGGACCGCATCATTGGCCTGGAATTGGGGGCCGACGACTACTTGACCAAGCCGTTTGAACCACGCGAGCTGCTGGCCCGCATCCGCGCCATTTTGCGCCGCCACGGCGAGGGCGCAGCCAGTGCCAGCCGCAGCATGGTGTTTGGCAGCCTGGAGATTGACCGCGATGCCCGCACCGTGCAGGTGGCAGGCAAGCTGGCCGAGCTGACGTCTTACCAGTTTGACCTGCTGGTGGCCATGGCCGAGCGCGCGGGCCGGGTGCTGACGCGCGACCAGATCATGGAGGCGGTGCGCGGGCGCGAGCTGGAGGCCTTTGACCGCTCGATCGACGTGCACATGGGCCGCATCCGCGCCGCGATTGAGGCCGACCCGAAAGAGCCACTGCGCATCGTGACCGTGCGCGGCGTAGGCTATGTGTTCGCCAAGCAACAGGATTGATACCGATTTCCGCCAAAACGCTACTTATTTCATAGCTACTTACGTCCTGTATACAAGGACTAAGCCCTTATTTGATGCAAATTTCTTTCTTTAACCGCCTCTATGTACGTATTTGGCTGGCCGTGGTGCTTAGCCTGCTGGTGCTGACCCTCGCCTTTGCCTGGCTGTGGGGAACCCACACCGAACGGCTGCGCGCCGAGCGCATGGCCGAGCTGCCTGCGCGCGAAGTGATCGTACGCGACAGCACGGGGCAGTTGATCGGCCAGGCCAGTGCCCGACCCGTGCGTGTCCCTGGGCAGGGGCTGGAGTTTCAGGTCAACATGCCCGACGGCACAAGCCTGTCCATCCAGCTGCCGCCGCGCAGCCGCGGGCCGACGGACGGTGCGCGGGCCAGCCTGCCCGGCCCGCCCTTTGGGCCGGAGCCAGCGCGCTGGTTTGGCAGCAACTTGCAGCGCAATCCTGGTTTTTTGTTATGGCTCTGGGGCATCGTGGCACTGGCCGTGGCACTGGGCAGCTACCCGGTGGTGCGTCGCCTGACCTTGCGCCTGGAGGGTCTGCGCAAGGGGGTCGAGCGCTGGGGCGCGGGTGACCTGCGCGCCAGGGTGGTTGTGCATGGCCGCGACGAAGTGGCGTTCCTGGGTGAGCGCTTTAATGCAGCGGCCGACCGGATCGAAAGCCTGGTGCAGACCCATAAGTCGTTGCTGGCCAACACCTCGCACGAACTGCGCGCGCCGTTGGCACGCATCCGGATGGGGCTGGAGCTGATGGAGACCGCGCCCACCACAGGGCTTAAGGCGGAGCTGGCACGCAACATCAACGAGCTGGATGGCTTGATTGAAGAGATTTTGCTCTCCAGCCGGTTGGATGCGGCCCAGCACAGTCACGGCGTGGAGATCGGCAAGCCCGAGACGCTGGACCTGCTGAAAATCGCTCAGGATGAATGCGACAAGTTGGGCGTGCCTCTGCTCTGCAAGGCACCCAGCTTGCCCATCCAGGGTGTGCCGCGCCTGTTGCGTCGCCTGATGCGCAACCTGCTGGAAAACGCCCAGCGCCATGGCGGCAGCGGGGTGGAGATGCATCTGCGCGCTCTGGCGGCTGGGGTCGATGGCAGCACAACCGCAGCGACCACCGGCGCAGGACTGACCGCACAAGCCGACTCTGGGGACACAGGCGCCATCGAGATCGAAGTCTGTGACCGCGGCCCCGGCGTGCCCGAGGCCGAGCAACAACGTATTTTTGAACCCTTCTACCGCAGCCAATATGCCAGCGAGCGCGACGGGGGGGTCGGCTTGGGGCTGTCGCTGGTACGCTCCATTGCCCAAAGTCACCAAGGCAGTGTGCACTGCTACAACCGCCCCGGCGGTGGCGTGCGTTTTGTGGCGCGCATCGCTGGCATGTAATGGTTCTGGATTGGCCTGGTTTGCAAAAATAGGTGACTTAAATCACTAAATGCATCGGTTTATTCACTCAAAACCCCCTCTCCTCCCCCAAACTGGGGATGTTTATTTGCGCGCAGCTTGGGCACAATAGGCCCAGTTTGCTGTCACACCAGGCCAATCTAGGGGTATGCAAGCGCTATCGCTGACATATAAACATTCAAACTATGTACCGGTCTCCCAACGATGTCCTGTAAAGGACTTTTTTACACAGCCACCTTCGGGTGGCTGTTTTTTTGCCCTGTCCGCCGGCACGCCCATTGGCACGTTATGGCTACACTTGCCACCTGAGCTGGCCTGCGAGGAACCATAGCACGCGGGCACAATGCGCATCCTCAGGAGGCATGGCATCTGCTTGCGTCTGAGGTCATTACATTTTTGCGAGGTTTGCACTCCATGAGCACTGTTTATTGCATTCAAGATTTTGCTATCCGTACCGTGGGTGTGGCGGCCATGTGTACCGCCATGGCCCTGGCCGCGCCAGCCGCCAGCGCGCGCGAAGGTGTCGAGGTCGGCTCCACCTCCAAGTTTTCCAAATTCGCGCCCGCAGACAAGGTCGAGCAATCTGCATTGCAGCAGTACCAGCAACTGCTGCAACAAGCCGCCGCCAAAAATGCACTGGCCGACAACAACCACCCGCAGTTGGTTCGGTTGCGCACGATTGCGCAAAAAATCATTCCGTTTTCCTACGAGTGGAACCCGCGCGCCAAAGACTGGAAGTGGGAGGTCAACCTCTTGCACAGCAAACAGGTCAACGCCTTTTGCATGCCCGGCGGCAAGATTGCGTTTTATACCGGCATTTTGGACCAACTCCAACTCACCGACGACGAAGTGGCCATGGTGATGGGCCACGAAATTGCCCATGCCCTGCGCGAGCACGCGCGTGAACGCATGGGCAAGGCGGCAGTTGCCAACGGCGTGGGCATTTTGGCGCAGCTGGCGGGTGCGGGGCAACTCACCCAAGCGGCGATTGGCGGTGGCTCTAATTTGCTGATGCTCAAATACGGCCGCGAAGACGAGTCCGAGTCGGACTTGATCGGCATGGAGCTGGCCGCACGCGCGGGCTACAACCCACGCGCGGGGGTGAGCCTGTGGGAGAAAATGGGCGCGGCCAGCAAGGGCGCGCCACCCCAGTTTTTAAGCACGCACCCCAGCGGCCCCACGCGGATAGCTGATATTGAAAAGAGCCTGCCCTTGGTGACTCCCCTGTACCAGCGCTCCAGCGCCGGCACCCACCCCAGCCCGGACGCGCGGGCGGCAGATATGGCAAAGAACCTGCCCAAAGTGATGCCCCTGGCAGAGCAAGCCACGCAGACGGGCCGCCAGTAAGCTACGGGTTCTGCGCCGGGACTCTGAGGGCCGCTGCGCAGCGGGCATCGTCGCAGCAGGGGTTTGCCGCAGCTTAGTCGGCGGTCAACTTTAAATTAGTCGGCAAGCGCTTCTCAATGGCAAACTTCAGCAGCGCCGCGCAGCGGTAAACACCGTGCGCCATCTTGCCGTAGGGCATGGTGATAAACAGCGCCATCACCACGCCCAAGTGCACGGCCAGTAGCAGGGCCATGGCACCCGTGTCGCGCCACCACATGAGTGCCAGCCCGGTCAAGCTGGTAAAAAACAGCAGCGCAATAAAACCGTAGTCCATGGGCTTTTGCGCCGCATCGCCATGCTGCGGATGGCGCTGGGTCTTGAGCCAGAACAGGCCTGCGGGGCCAATCAGCAGGCCGATGCCGCCCACGATGCCCAGCAGCACGGGCAGGCTGGTCAAGGCATACGGTGCTTTCAAACCCAGAAAGTAGTGGTACAGCGTGGCCACACTGGTCGAGGCAAAGCACAGTGCAAAGCCGACCATCGTCAAGTGGTGAAAGCGTTTGCGCCACAGCGTCCAGGCATCGTCGGCGTTGTTGCATCCTTCGCCGTGGCCACCGCCCAGGTACTTTAAACTCAGGGCATCTCGGGCTGCTTCCCATCCTGTCGACGCTATTAAATTGCTAGCTGACAATGTCCTGTTGACAAGGACTACGGGCATATTTCTTTGTAAATTCAGGCTGGGTTTCTGTTTTTTCCAGAATTTGGCCACACCCAGCCCCAAGGCCAGCAGGCTAAAGCCAAACACGCTGCCAAACATGGCTACCAGCAGGTTGTGCGGAAAGATGGCGTAAAAATTGCCCGCCAGCGGCGCATGCCACAGGCCGCCTTTGGACAGCACGGCCAACAACAAAAACAGCGCCAGACCACCCGCCAAGGCCAGCGACACGGTGAGGCCATTGCGCTGGTACAAGCCGCCTAAAGCGGCGGGCCAGGCGTAGTCCACATAGGTCTGCCCGCGCACCACGGCCATGGACTGTGGGATGTTGACGGCAAACTCGTGCGGCGGCGCGTACTGGCAGGCGTGCAGGCAGGCACCGCAGTTGTGGCACAGGTTGGCCAGGTAGTGGATGTCGTCCTTGGTAAAGTCCAGGCGGCGCGTCATGGCCGGGAAGACGGCGCAGTAGCTCTCGCAGTAGCGGCAGGCGTTGCAGATTTGCAGCTGGCGGCTGACCTCGGTCTCGCCGTCCGTGAGCACTTCGGCGATCAACGCATTTAATGTGGTGGTACTCATGCTGCAACTTTCATAGCTGCTTGCGCAGCCTCTACGCCCGCTATGCGGCCAAACACGGTGCCAATCGTCATGCCCACGCCAGCGGTGTAGCCTTTGCCCAGCACATTGCCCGCCATCAGCTCGCCAGCAGCAAACAAATTAGGCGACTCGATGCCACCAAAGCGGATAGCGGTGTTCTCACCCACGTGCATACCTAGGTAGGTGAAGGTGATGCCGGGTTTGAGCGCATAGCCGTAGAAGGGCGCGGTGTCGATGGGCAAGGCCCAGTGGGTTTTGGCAGGGCTCAATCCCTCGGTATGGCAGTCGTCCAGCACGGCGTGGTTAAAGGTGCCCGGGCGGCAGGCGGCGTTGTAATCGTTGACAGTTTTTAAAAACACGGTTTCGTCCAGGCCCAGTTGTTTTGCCAAGTCTTGCAAGGTATCGGCTTGCACGCCCTTAAAGACTGGTGGCATAAAGCGGCCGACGGCCTTGGCATCGATGATGCTAAAGCCCAGCTGGCCGCGCTGCTGCGCCACCAAACGGCCCCAAATGGCATAGCGCTTGGGCCAAAAGTCTTCGCCTTCGTCGTAAAAACGCTGGGCATCTTTGTTGACCATGATGCCCAGGCTCACGCAGTCCACCCGCGTGACGATGCCGCCGTCGTACAAGGGCGCTCTTGCATCTATAGCAACGCAGTGGCTCTGCGTAGGGTCACCTGTGGTGTCTGCACCCTGCGCCATGAGGTCTTTCAGCAGCACCCCCCTATTGAAGCGCGTGCCGCGGATGGCGAAGTTGTCGGCGGGCCACTCGCCAAATGCGTTTTGCCCCCAGGCCTCGCGCTGCCAGGCGATGTTGGACTCGAAGCCCCCGCTGGCGACGATGCAGGTTTTGGCGCTGATGCGCTCGCCGCTTTCCAGATAGGCCGCGACGAACTCCCTGGCTCCCACGCCTTGCGCCGGGTTGTGATCTGTTGGACCATTTGCCGCTGGGCCAGCGCCTGCTTTGTCCTGCGCTTGTCGAAGGGTCGACGGCTTGAGTTCCAGCCGCGCCACCGGCGCGTCATAGCGCACCTGAACGCCCAGCGCCTCGGCGCTGCGGTAATAGGCATTCACCAGCGCCTTGCCGCCGCCCATGAAAAATGCATTGGTGCGACTCAGGTGCAGCGTGCCCGACAGCGAAGGCTGAAAGCGCACGCCATGCTTTTGCATCCAGGTGCGGCAGGTAGAGGACTCGCGGATGACGCGGCGCGCCAGGCTCTCAGTGGTTTGCCCGCCCGTCACCTTGAGCAGGTCTTGCCAAAACTCTTCCTCGGGGTACGCTTCGGTCAGCACGTCTTGCGGCGCATCGTGCATGCAGCGCAAATTGCGCGTGTGCACCGAATTGCCGCCGCGCCAGGCGCGCGGGGACGCTTCAAGCAGCAGCACCGTAGCCCCCGCTTCGCGCGCCATCAGTGCGGCGCACAGGGCCGCGTTGCCGCCGCCGATGATGAGTACGTCAAGCAAAGCACGCTCCCGGGCGGTGGCGCATGGCGTTAGCATGCAAAAGATGGTTTCGCATTCGTTGTACCAGGATTTAAGTGCTAAATAGGCCCATAGTCCCTGTCATATGGACGTAAGAAGCTATAAAAAACGGAGCAATTTTAATCGGCCCTGATATTCGCCCGCGCAACGATGTCCTTCCACACCTTCTGCTCGCCAGCGATGAACTTGGCAAAATCGGCCGATGGCCCACCGCCACCGATGGCGTTGTCCGTGGCAAAGCGCTCGGTCACTGCGCTGGATTTCAGCGCGTTGTACGACTCTTCCTGCAGGCGCTTTACCACCTCGGCTGGCGTGCCCGCAGGCGCGAGCATGCCGTACCACTGCGAGGTTTCAAAGGTATCCAGGCTCTTGCCCAAACCCAGCGCCGCGCCCGACTCGGCCACGGTGGGCACATCGGGCAGGGCGGGAATGCGCTTGGAGGTGCCCACGGCAATCGCGCGCAGCTTGCCGCTTTTGATATGCGCCGCCAGCGCGGGCAGCCCGGCAGAGGAGGCCTGGGTACGCCCGGCGATCAGGTCGGTCAGTTGCGGGCCCGTACCCCGGTACGGGATGTGGGTGATGAACATGCCCGTCACCAGCTTGAGGTATTCCATGGCCAAATGCCCGGCGCTGGCATTACCTGCGCTACCGTAATTGAGCTTGCCGGGGTTCTTCTTCACATACTGCACAAACTCCACCAGGTTTTTGGCAGGCACGTCGGCATGCACGACAAACACGTTGGGCACCTTGGCCAAGAGCGTGACCGGCATGAAGTCTTTGTCTACATCGTAGGGCTGGTTTTTCAGCATGTAGGGGTTGACGGCCAGTGTGCCCACATGGCCCAGGATGAGGGTGTGGCCATCGGGTGCGGACTTGGCCACCTCTTGCATGGCAATTACGCCACCGCCGCCGGGCTTGTTCTCGACAAACACGCTGTGGCCCAGTTGCTTAGTGAGCTCGGCCGCCACGCTGCGCGCCACGATCTCGCTGGTACCGCCGGGGGCAAAGGGCACGACAAATCGGATGGCTTTGCTCGGCCATGCCTGTTGGGCGCGGGCGGCGGGGATGGCGAGTGCGGCGGTGAGTGCGCTGACTTGGGTAAGGATTTCGCGGCGGGAGAGGTTCATGGGTTTAGCTTAGAGGTTCAATGAACAATAAATGTAGTACGTAATTTGTGTTTTGAAAATTGGTATTTACGTAGTCCTGCATTCGCACATCCATACTCGCCGGTGCAACCTGGGTACAGGCCTTTTGATTGGCTCGGCGGCAGGGATTGAATGCTGCCATGGCCAGCAGCAGCAAGCGTTTATCCGCGAACACGGCTACTGTCTTTGCGAAAAAGCCTGCTGCGCCGCGCGGCTGATCGCCTGGCGCAGCCAGCGGTGCGCGCCGATATTGGTCTTGCGGTGGTGCCACAGGCTGTCCACATGCATCTGCGGCATGGTGAAGGGCAACTCGCGCACCACCAGTGCGCCCGCGCTGTCGGCCACCCGCACAAAGTGGCGCGGCAGCACCGTGAGCAGGTTGGAGTTGGCCACCACCCGCCCCGCTGTAAAAAACTGGTTTACCGTCCACACCACCCGCCGCTTTTTGCCAAGCCCTGCCAAGGCTTCATCGACAAAGCCAAATGGCTTGCCCGAGAAGCTCACCAACAGGTGGTGGGCATCACAAAACTGCGCCAAGCTCAATACGGGTTTGTTCGATTTCTTTGAGCCCGCTATCGATTGCGTGAGCTTGGCCAAAGGGTGCTCGCGGCGCATCACGCACACATACTCGCCGTTGTACAGGCGCTCTTGCTCAAAGGCTGCGCTGCCGCTGGCTAGCTGGCCCCCTGCCGACTGTGCCTGCGCCGTGATGGCCGCCAACACCACCGGAAAATAACCCACGGCCACATCCACCACATCTTCATCGAGCATGCGGCGAGGGTCGCGCGTGGTCAGCGGCAGCACGCGCATGGAGATATTGGGCGCCTCTTGCTCCAGTATGTGCACCAGGCCGGGCACCAGCTCAGCCGCAGTGGCGTCCGCCATGGCCATCACAAAGGTGGCATCTGACATGGCAGGGTCAAACGCTCCGGGAGCCAATGACTGCTGCAAGCCGGTCAATGCCGTGCGGATGGCTGGCCACAATGCTAAGGCCTTTGGCGTGGGCTCCACGCCAAAGCCTGCACGCTGCACCAGATCATCGCCCAGCACATCCCGTAGGCGTTTGATGGCATTGCTCACCGCAGGTTGCGTCATGGCCAGGTTGCGCGCCGCACGCGTCAGGCTGCGCTCGGAAAGCACCTCATCCAGTACGCGCAGCAGGTTTAAATCCAAGGTGCGGAAGTTGATGGAGCGGGTGGGCATGGTGGTTTGCTTATGCGTTTTTTGAATACTACGAGCGTAAATTATAAATTTTGCAGGTCAATCTGTGCGCAGTATGCATTTCGGCGCATCGCGCATCCTATGGGGCATCTTTCACCAGCCATAAAAAAAGCGCCCCGAAGGGCGCTTTCTTATCTCAGTCGCTGAGCATTACTTTGGCGATACGCCCAGTGACCGCACCGTAGCGATGTTGAAGTACTGGTCTACGGGCAGGCCCTTGGCGCGCGAGTAGCTGTTGAACGCAGACAGAGTGGACTGACCCACCACGCCATTGCTCTCGCCTGGGTTGTAGCCTGCGGTACGCAGCGCATCCTGGATCTCGCGGATCTTGGCAGGGGTAGCGTTGGTCTCGCACAGGATACTGCGCCATTCCACAGTAGCGTCGGCCACCTTGACGGTGTTGGTGACGCTGCCGTATTGGGCTGGCACGGCATCGGTTTCCACCTTGGCTTCTTGCGTAACGACAGGCACGCGCACCTTGCGGGTCACTGCTGGCACCATCACTTCGCGCACGCTGGCTTCCTGGTCGATCACTTGACGCTTGACGGTCTTGTAAACGGCTGGAGAGTCGGTTTCGCGGATGCTGGCTTCGCTGTCCACTACTTGGCGCTTGACGTTCTTGTACACGGCAGGCACGTCGATTTCGCGCACGCTGGCTTCCTGGTCCACGACTTGACGCTTGACGGTTTTGAACACGGCTGGCGACTCGGTCTCACGCACGGTAGCTTCGGTGTCGACCACTTGGCGCTTCACGGTCTTGTAGACTGCTGGCACGTCGGTTTCTTTCACGCTGGCTTCTTGGTCAACGATCTGACGCTTGACGGTCTTGTACACGGCAGGCACGTCAAATTCTTTGGTGCTGGCTTCGTTCTCCACCACTTGGCGCTTGACAGACTTGTAGGCTGCTGGAATGTCAATCTCGCGAGCGCTGGCTTCCTGGTCCACCACTTGGCGCTTGACGGTCTTGTACACGGCAGGCACGTCAAATTCACGCTGGCTGGCTGGCACATCGACCACTTGGCGGGTGACCGACTTGTACACGGCTGGCACGTCGATTTCGCGCTGGCTAGCGGGCACGACCAACACACGGTTGGAGACCGTGCGAGTTTGCGCAGGCGTTGGGATTTCGCGCGATGTTGGAGCCTTGTCCTGCACCTGACGGGTCACCGTACGGTACTCGGCAGGGATGGTGATCGTACGCGTGCTGGCCGGGGTGTCCAAGACTTGCTTGGTCACGGTGCCGAACTCAGCAGCAATCGCCACTTCACGGGTAGATGCGGGGGTATCGATCACTTCGCGGGTGACCGTTTTGTAGGTCGCGGGGATCGTGATTTCACGGGTGCCAGCGGGCTGGTCAACCACTTGACGGCTCACCGTGGTATAGGTGGCAGGAACCACCACTTCACGCACGTAAGCCACCAGGCCAGAGGCTGCACCGCCACCGGTTGCACCGGCTGCGCCAGAACCAACAGCACCTGCGCCACCAGCACCTGCTGCGCCACCAGCACCTGCACGGGCTGCACCTGCACCGGCTGCACCAGCACCGAGGGAACCAGCGCTACCGCCACCGGAACCGTAAGCACCACTGGCGCGAACGCTAGAGGCCAGCAAAATACGCTCGCCGTTCGGGCCAGTCACGATGTTGCCAGCGCTGTCGAGCTTGTAGCCACGTGCGACCAAGGAGTCGATATCCGTCACTTGACGGGTCACCGTGCTGTAGGTAGCAGGGATCGCCACTTCGCGGCTGGTGGCTGGGGTGTCCAGCACCTGGCGGGTGACGGTGCTGTATTCAGCAGGAATGTCAACTTCACGGGTGGTTGCTGCGGTCTTGAGAACACGCTTGGACACGGTCTCGTAACGGGCTGGAATTTCAACCAGGCACAACACGTCGTCGTCTTGGACGCCGCCGACGGTACCAGCTACACTGCTCACGCCACCGGAGGTGATAACACCGCCCGAGCCATTGACGCGGGTTGCGGTAGAGCCAGAAGTGCCAGAAGTAGCACGGGCACGGTCCAGAGCAGCGCGTGCTTCTGGAGAAATGGCCGCCGTAGCACCCACACCACTAGCAGCGATCTGGCCGCTGGCGTTCAAGAAGCTCGATGCGGAACGCACCTGGGTAGCCTGACTGATCCATGAGCTACCGCGCTTCCACTCGTAAGAAGCGCCCGATACGAGGACTTGCTCGGTCACGGTCTCATACACAGCGGGTACTGCGATGATCTGCTTGCCTGCTGGGCGCACCAACACGCTCTCGGTGGCTGTCTTCAGGGTGCCTGGCACCACATCAACACGGCTGCCGGCGGGGCGGGCAACGACTTGCTCGGTCACGGTTTTGTAAGGGATCTCGATCGGCTCGTAGCGCACGGACTGTGGCGTAGCGATGACTTGCTCCGACACGGTCTTGAAAGTGGCTGGCACAACTTCTACACGGCTCGACGCTGGGCGGTCAATGACTTGCTCGCTTACCGTCTTGTAGGTTGCTGGAACCACAACGATCTGCTTTTGCTCCGGCTTGGCAACCACGCGCTCTGTCACCGTTTTGTAGGTGGCAGGAATCACTTCGATGCGGGTGCTGGCTGCCGTCACTTCAATTTGCTGGGTCTCAGTCTTGAAAGTGCCGGGGATCGGCTCGGTGCGGCTGCCTGCGGGCACCACCACCACGGTCTGCACTTCGTCTTTGTACTGTGCAGGGATGGACTCGTAGCGCTTGGTCGCTGGGGTCTCAAGCACTTGCTCGGTGACGGTTTTGTATGTCGCAGGGATGGTCTCGTAGCGCTTGGTGGCTGGAGTGACCAACACTTGCTCTTCGATGGTTTTGTAGGTGGCAGGGATTACTTCGCTGCGCTTGCCAGCGGGGCGGGCAACCACTTCTTCGGTCACCATTTTGAAGGTGGCGGGGATCACTTCGGCGCGCTTGCCGGCCGGGCGAACCAGTAACTGCTCTTCTACAGTTTTGTAGGTAGCAGGAATGACCTGGCTGCGCTTGGTAGCTGGGCTGACCAACACTTGCTCTTCTACGGTCTTGTAGGTGGCAGGCACTACCACGCCGCCTTTGGTGGCTGGACGAACCAGGACTTGCTCGTCCACGGTCTTGTAGGTAGCAGGGATGACTTCGGTGCGCTTGCCAGCGGGGCGAACCAGGACTTGCTCGTCCACCGTCTTGTACGTGGCAGGCACTACAACGCCGTTCTTGGTCGCAGGGCGAACCAAAACTTGCTCTTCAATGGTCTTGTAGGTGGCAGGAACCGTCTCAAAGCGCTTGGTAGCGGGGCTGACAACCTCTTCTACTTCGTTAAAGCCCATCTGTGCAGGGATCACACGAGCGCGCGAACCTGCGGCTTGCGTCACGACTTGCTGGGTTTGCGTCTCAAAGCGCGCTGGCACTACAACTTTTGCATAGCACTCACCGGGTGCTGCGTTAGCTGGACCGGTGGAAGGTGTTTGTGCAGATACGCTGAATGCGGATGCAGCTGCCGCTGCAATAGATGTAAGAACAAAGCGTTTCATGATGCTTTAAAATCCCCAATAAGATTTATGAAAAATTGATTTGACAGCTTAGCTATTCAAACTTTTAAGTGTTGTAGTTTGAATGAGACACAGGTGTACGTCCAATTCTAACCTCCAGATAGAGCAATATGCAACATCTGGCCCAACACCCAATATCATCGCGGTTTTTCGGGTTGTTTGCCACTACCTGTTCGTGATTTATACCCCCTATGCGTGAAGCAATGCACATAGTACGCACGGGATTGCAACCAATTAAAAACGACCCATTACCATATTTTTTGTCACGTATGTTACATATTTGCTGTTTAAGCAATCCATGCGGCAGGAACTACCCGTACCAGGAATGCTCGCTAATTTATAGCGCATTCCCCAATGAATAAATTGAATAACACAAGGTTTTGCACGCCTCGCCACGTAAGTAAAAAGCTCAGATAAAGCATAAATAATGAGCTATAAAGTACTCATTTATTGTAACAAAGCCTCTATCGTATTTGCCTTGACCGCATCTCCAGCCAAATTTCTGCTGGCCACCCCAACCCTCACCCTAAAATCAAACTCTATGCCACACCCACAGCGCGTCGTCGTCGGTTTAAGCGGAGGCGTGGACTCTGCGGTGAGCGCCTATCTGCTGAAAAAACAAGGCCATGAAGTGATTGGCATCTTCATGAAGAACTGGGAAGACGATGATCGACCCGCTTCGAGCGATGCCGACTCCAACAACGATGGCTATTGCACCAGCAATATCGATTTCGTCGATGCCGCCGCCGTGGCGGACGTACTGGGCATTGAACTGGAGCATGTGAACTTTGCTGCCGAGTACAAAAACCGGGTGTTTGCCGAGTTTGTGCGCGAGTACCAGGCGGGGCGCACGCCCAACCCGGATATTTTGTGCAATGCCGAGATCAAGTTCAAATCCTTTCTCGACCATGCCATGCGCCTGGGCGCGGGCAAGATCGCCACCGGGCATTACGCCCGAGTGCGTCACCACGCCGGCTCCGGTAAGTATGAGCTGCTCAAAGGCCTGGACCCTGCTAAAGACCAAAGCTATTTTCTGCACCGTCTCAACCAGGCCCAGCTCTGCAAAACGCTATTTCCCGTCGGCGAACTGCACAAAACCGAGGTGCGGCGAATAGCGCAGGAGATTGGTCTGCCCAATGCCAAGAAAAAAGATTCCACCGGCATCTGCTTTATTGGTGAGCGGCCCTTCCGAGAGTTTTTAAACCGCTACATCAGCAAAGCACCCGGCCCCATCAAGAATGACCGGGGCCACACCATCGGTGAGCATGTGGGCCTGAGCTTTTATACCTTGGGCCAACGGCAGGGTTTGGGCATTGGCGGCGTGAAAGAAAAGGGTGCCCAGCGTGGCAGTGGCGACCACGCGCCCTGGTTTGTGGCGCGCAAAGATATGGCCAGGAACATTTTGTGGGTTGTGCAGGGGCACGAACACCCCTGGCTGCAATCATCCGACCTGCACGCGCAGGACGTGAGCTGGTGCGCGGGCACCCTGCCACTGGAGGGCAGCTACGCCAGCAAAGCGCGCTACCGGCAGGCTGACGCGCCTTGCGTGCTCACTGATTCCAACGCGCAGGGTTTTGACTTGCACTTCCCGCAAGCGCAGTGGGCGGTTACGCCGGGCCAGTCTGCGGTGCTGTATGACGGCGACGTCTGCCTGGGCGGTGGGGTGATAGCGTCTAACGTTGAGCCACATGCTGCCATGTCGCAGTTTGACCATTAAATACGCCTGTAGTCCACACCTACTGGACGTTAGCAGCTATTAAATACGTAGCAGCAATCTGGGCATCAAGAATTTGCCCCTCCATCGACCCCTCAATTGCTCAAGCGCTGCACCCCCGCCAGCTCGCAGGCGTAGATGGCGTTGCGCAGCGCGGCAATTGCCTCGTAGCGGGTAAAGCTGCGCCGCCAGGCCAGCGCCACGCGCCGGGTCGGCGCCTCGCCGTCAAACGGGATGTAGCGAACGTAGGCCTCGTCGCTGGCATCCGGGTATGCCGCAGCGGGTGCGACGGATTTTTTAGTCTGGGCGCTGGCTTTGGTTGCACTTCGGCCTTTTGTCTTCGCTGGCACCTGCGCCTGCAGGAGCAAAGCGCTTTTCGGCACGCTCAGTTGCGGCACCACCGTCACACCCATGCCGGCGGCCACCATGTGCTTGATGGTCTCCAGCGACGAGCCTTCAAAACTTTTTCGAATGCCTTCGGCGTTACTGGAAAAGCGCGCGAACTCGGGGCACACCTCCAGCACATGGTCTCTGAAGCAGTGGCCCGTGCCCAGCAGCAGCATGGTTTCCTGCTTGAGCTCTTCGGCGCTGATGCTGCTGCGCCCCGCCAGCGCATGCGTGCTGGGCACCGCCACCATAAACGGCTCGTCGTACAGCGGCGCGATCGCCAGCCCCGTGTCGGGGAAAGGCTCGGCCAGAATGGCGCAGTCAATCTCGCCGGTGCGCAGCATCTCCAGCAGGCGGACGGTAAAGTTTTCCTGCAGCATCAGCGGCATTTGTGGCGTGCAGGCTATCGCCTGGCGCACCAGGGCGGGCAGCAGGTACGGCCCAATGGTGTAGATCACTCCCAGTGTCAGCGCCCCCGCCAGTGGGTCTTTGCCGCGCTTGGCAATCGCCTTGATATTTGCTGCCTGCTCCAGCACCGACTGCGCCTGGCGCACGATCTCCTCGCCTAGCGGCGTGACCGTCACCTCATTGGCGCTGCGCTCAAACAGCTTGACCTCCAGCTCTTCCTCCAGCTTCTTGATTGACACAGAGAGGGTGGGCTGCGAAATAAAACACGCCTCCGCCGCCCGGCCAAAATGCTTTTCACGGGCGACGGCGACGATGTATTTGAGTTCGGTGAGAGTCATGCATAGAGCTTACCAAACATCGCCTTGCATGCAGTGCCTGTGCGGGGGTGCAGAGGTGAATTTCTGCATCGAGCCCTGGCACTATGTGCTAAGGCACCAAAACCGTCGCACCCATGGTTTTGCGTGACTCCAGTGCGCGGTGGGCATCTGCTGCTGCGGCCAAGGGAAAAGTCTGGGCCGGTTCGCTTTGAATTTTGCCGGCCAGCACCATGCCAAACACCTCGTCCGCCATCTCCAGCATATGGGCACGCGGCATGATGTAGTGCATCATGGCTGGCCGAGTGACCCACAGCGAGCCCTTGGCAGCGAGCAGCATGGTGTCAATCACCACCGGGCCCGAGCTGGTGCCATTGCTGACCAACGCGCCGCGCGGCTGCAAACAGTCCAGTGAGGTGTGCAGCGTGTCTTTGCCGACCGAGTCAAACACCACCGGCACGCCTTTGCCACCGGTGATTGCTTTCACCCGCTGCACGGTGTCTTCGCGGCTCGTTACGATCGTGTGGGTGCAGCCATTGGCCTGGGCCAGCGCGGCTTTCTCGTCCGTGCTCACGGTGCCAATCATGGTTACGCCCAGGGCCCGAGCCCACTGACAGGCCAGCAAACCCACGCCGCCGGCCGCTGCGTGGTACAGAATCGTCTCGCCGCCCTTGAGCGGATAGACCTGGCGAAACAGGTATTGTGCTGTCATGCCCTTCATCATCAGGGTGGCTGCAGTGCTGTCGCTGATGCCGTCAGGGATGCGGATGAGAAACTGTGCGGGCATCACCCGCACATCGCTATAGGCACCTTGGGGGCCTATCAGGTAACCCACACGGTCGCCCACGGCGATGTCACTCACGCCCTCGCCCACTGCCTCAACGATGCCCACTGCGTCTGAACCCAGGCCACTGGGCAAGGCTGTTGGATACAGACCGGTGCGAAAGTAAATATCGATGAAGTTAACCGCAATGCCGGTATGGCGCACACGCGCCTGGCCGGGGCCGGGATCGCCAACCTCGACGGTCTCCAGCTTCAGGACATCCGTGTTGCCCGTTTCGTAAAAGCGGATTGCTTTGGCCATGTGGGCGCTCTTTCTGTAGTGATCAGGCGGGCAGGGGTTCGCGCTTGCGCAGGAAGCCTTGGTGACCCCCCGCCGGGTTGGGCGCAAAACCATTCGCGGCCAGGCTTTCTTCGGTGCTGGCGTAAAACCTGTCGATTTGGCAGATGCGCTTGGCGCTGGGGCCATCGGCAATGGTGCGGCCAAAGTCACGCGACATGCGCACCAGCTGCTCCACCTGGCGCACGGTGCCCATCTTGGCCTTGCGGTCTTGCTGCCACAGATTGTCTTCAATGCCGCAGCGTACATGCAGCCCCATGGCGATACCCATCATGTTCACGGGCAGTACGTTGCGCATCGAGCTCTCCACCGTCAGTACCGCACCGTCCGGCGTGGCACGCACGAAGTTAGCCAGGTTGTAAATGTTGGGGGCATCCATGCCGCCACTGATAGCCACCCAGTTGAGCACCAGCGGGCCCTTATAGACGCCCCGGCGCATCAGCCGCTCCACCGACTCAAAGCTGTTGATGTTGTAGCACTGGAAGGCACTTTGAATGCCTGCGGCAGTGAGCCGGCGGATATGCTCCTCGACCCATCCGGGTTGGGCGGGCACGGTCATTTCTTTGTAGGCGTTGAAAACCGCCGGGTCTTCCATCGACGTACCCGCGATGTCTTCGTAGGCCATGTGTTCCAGGATGTTCATCTGCGACGTGTTCACCGTCACGGTCACCTGGTCGGGCTTGGGATCGAGCTCGGCCAGCATGTGGCGGGTGTCGTCGCTGAGCCACTTGGCCGCAGCGCCATCACTCTCGGGTGCAAATGAGATCGAGCCACCCACCTGAATCAGCATGTCTGGGCAACGCGTCCGCACACCGGCGATCAGTTCATTGAATTTGGACAGGCGCTTGCTGCCCTTGCCGTCGAGTTCGCGCACATGCAGGTGCAGTGCGGCCGCGCCAGCGTTGTAGCAGTCCACTGCTTTTTGAATTTGCGCTTCGATAGTGACCGGTATGTCTTCAGGGAAATCGGAGGGAATCCACGAAGGCGCATAGGGCGCGGCGGTAATGATGAGGGGCGGCTGATTCTCGGGAAACAGGGAACCATCAAGGAAATTCATGGCAGATCTCGCTTTGGTGAAAGGTCAGAAAGGGGTGTCGCCCATGATGCCTGCGCGCTCCATCTTGCGGTGGCAGGGTGGGTAGTCCATCACGGCATAGTGCTGTGTGCAGCGGTTGTCCCAGATCGCCACGGCGTTGGGCGACCAGCGCCAACGCACCTGGTATTCAGGTATCAGGGCCTGGCTGATGAGGTATTGCAGCAAAGCACTCGCACCTTGGGTGTAATCCTGACCCACGCGGACATTATTGGGCGTGTGAAAGTTGGTGAAATGGGTGGTAAAACTATTAACGAACAGCACCTTCTCGCCAGTGTCGGGGTGGGTGCGTACGACCGGATGCTCGGCATCGGGAAACTGGGCCTTGAGGGCGAGGCGTTTTTCAATCGGCATGGCCGCGCCAAAGCTGGCCTCGATGCTGTGGCGCGCGCGCAGCCCGGCGATCTGCGCTTTTACCAGTGCAGGCAGGTTTTCATACGCCAGGGCCATGTTGGCCCACATCGTGTCACCGCCCACCGACGGGCATTCCACACAGCGCAGCACGCACCCCATCGGCGGTTTTTCGCGCCAGGTGGCATCGGTATGCCAGGCGTTTTCGTAGCGGTCATTGGGCGCATCGGGAGATTTGTAGATGCGCACCAGGCCGGGGTAGTCGGGATCACTGCCCGCAACCGGGTGGCCTTCCAGTTCGCCAAAACGGCGTGCAAAAGCAACGTGTTCTGCGCGGGTCATGGACTGGTCGCGCAGAAACAGCACCTTATGCTTGAGCAGCAAGGCCTTGATCTGGGCAAACAACGCGTCGCTGCGCGAAGCCTCGCCCAGATTGATGTCTTGCAACTCCGCGCCGATCGCGCATGTCAGGGGCAGGACGCGAATGGCGTGGTGGGTCAATGCAGTAGCAGTCATGGCGAGGCCTTGTTGCAGTGGCTGATCGTTTACTGGTTGAGCTTGATGTCAAACTGCTTGACGATGGCGGCATTGCGCTCAAAATCAACCTTCATGGACTGGCTCAGTTCGGCTGACGTGAGATTGAGGTTGGGTTCAAAGCCCACGGCATTGAGGCGATCCTTGATGGCGGGTGCCGAGGCGGCCTTGAGCACGGCGGCATTGATCTTGGCGGTCACGTCGGCACTGAGGCCGCTGGCCCCCACCACACCCAGCCAGTTGCTGAAGTCCAGCTCAGGGTAGCCCAGCTCAGCCATCGTGGGTACATTGGGCAAATGCGCCGAGCGTGCCTTGGCCGCCACGCCGTAGGCCTTGAGCTTGCCTGCCTTGATCTGCGGCATGGAGGTGACGATGCCGTCAAACATGATGGGAATCTGGCCGCCCATCACCTGCTGCAGGGCTGGCGGAGAACCCGCAAAGGGTACGTGCTGCATGTCCAGCTCGGCTTTTTGGTTCATGATGATGCCAGAGTAGTGCGAGATGGTGCCCGCGCTGTAGGACGCAAAACTGCTCTTGCCTTGGTTGGCCTTGAGGTAGCTCACCAAACCTTTCAGGTCGTCCGCAGGCAAATTGGCTCCGCCCACCAGCACCAGGCCTGCGCGCGCAATCGTCGCAATCGGTTTGACATCCTTGAGGGTGTCATACGAAGTTTTCATGACGTGCGGGATTTCGGTCAGCACATTGCTGGCGGTGATCATGATGGTTTGCCCATCGGCGCTCGCTTGCAACAAGGCCTGAATGGCAATCGCGCCACCTGCCCCTGGGCGGTTTTCAATGACCACCGGTTGCCCGATGTCCGCTGACAGCTGCTGGCCCACGATGCGCGCCACCACGTCCATCGTGCCACCGGCTGGCGCAGGCACCAACACTTTGACGGGTTTGTCAGTCCAAGCCCAGGCACCTTGCATACAAGCCAGGGCCGCAGAGGCAATGAGGGTACGGCGGATCAGGTTCATGGAATGGCTCCTTCAATCAATAAGTAAGAATGGACAAGCCGGAGTATGGACAGCTTGCGGGCAAAAGGTTGATAATTTGGGACATTAAATTGTTTTTTGGGGACATTCGATGTCAGGGATTTCCCGCCTTATCCGCAGTGCCACCTTGTACGGTTACGCCGACCTGGCCCTGTCAGCTGGACTCAATCCTGCTGCACTGCTACGCCGTGTCGGACTCTCCGAGGCTGTCTTACGCCAACCCGATCACCCCATCCGCCTGGATGCGGCATGCCGTCTGCTGGAACTCTCGAGCCAAGCCAGCCGCATGGACAACTTTGGCTTGCGACTGGCGGCAGGCAGGCGCCTGGCCAATCTGGGCGCGGTCAGCGTGGTACTGCGCGAAGAACCCACCGGCATGGCGGCTCTGGATACCTTATGCCGTTTTTTGCAATTAGTGAACCCCTCCCTGTTTACCTGGGTAGAGCATTTTGAGGATGTGGTCCTGATTCGTGAAGAGCTTCTGGCGGACCAGCCGATCCCGGTGCGCCAATCGGTGGAGATGGCGGTGGGCGTGATGCACGGCATCCTGCGTGAGCTGCTGGGGCCGCTCTGGCGCGCACGGCGCGTCTGTTTTACCCACCGCGCACCACCTGAGCTGACCTTCCACCGCCAGATGTTTGCCTGCCCCCTGGAGTTCAATGCTGAGTTCAATGGCATCGTCTGTACCCGGCAGGATTTACTGGTAGAACTGCCTGGCCGTGATGCCGGCCTGGCACGTTACGCGCAGGCCACCCTGGACAAGGCCTTGGCCCAAGCGCGCCCAGGCGCCACCGACGCGGTTCGCCAACTGATCGCGGTACTGCTCCCCCAGGGCCGATGTACCGCAAAACAAGTCGCGGTGCATCTTGGTGTGGACCGCCGCACGATCCATCGACAACTGGCGCTGGAAGGGCACAGCTTTTCCGGCCTGCTGCTGGCCGTACGCAAAGAATTCGTCGCGCGCCAGCTGCGCGACAGCGACCGCACGGTCACCGAGGTGGCCCAGCTGATGGGTTTTGCCAGCTCCAGCGCCTTTGCCCATTGGTTTCGCCTGCAACACCACATGAGCGTGTCGCAGTGGCGGGTGCAGGCACTGGCGGATTGAGCCCCTACACCATTATCAATACAGCTTTTTGCCGAGATAAAGCAAGCCTCCGCCGCTAGGCGAAAGCGCTTTTCACGGGCCACCGCGACGATGTATTTGAGTTCGGTGAGGGTCATCTGCGCTGGTATCAAGCAAAACTAAACGCAATTTTGCGCACAGATTTCAAATTGACCACTTGCCTGGCTTGCCACAAATCATAGTGGTCTTGCATGGCCAGCCAACTCTCGGGGGAGCGGCCCAGGGCTTTAGACAGGCGAAGCGCCATCTCTGGGCTCACACCACTGTTTCCATTGAGAACTCGGTTGAGCGTAGACGGCGCTATATCCAGCTGCAACGCCAACTCCCGCCCACTCATGGCGTTGGGTGTGAGATAAATTTCCTGAATAAACGCCCCAGGATGCGGTGGGTTGTGCATAGCCATCAATGGTAGTCCTCGTAGTCCAGAATGTGTGCGTTGCCGTTTTCAAACTCAAATGTCATGCGCCAATTGCCATTGACCCAAATCGACCAACGGTCTTTTTCTTCCCCTTTCAACGCATGCAGCCGAAAGCCAGGGATGTTCATGTCTTCAATGGTCTGGGCCGTTTCCAAAGCTGCCAGCTGCATTTGCAGGCGCTTGCCGTGCGCAGGTTGAATGCCCGCCATACTGCCCGATTCATAGTATTTACGCAGGCCTTTGTGGCGAAATGACACGATCATTTTTCAATTGTAGCGTGTTGCGCGCCGCGCAACAACCATATTGATGCAGAAACCAGCGACGAGGTGTTTAAACTTGTTGACAAGCAAACCTTCAAGCCTTCAAATAATCCACTCGCCCGCCCAACCAGCGGGCGATGTGCTTGTCGGCCTGCTCTGGGTGCTGATCGAGCATCACGGGAGCGAGCTGACGGGCGGTTTGCAGGAGTTGCACGTCGGTCGTCAAGTCAGCAAAGCGCAGCAGGGCGGCACCGGACTGGCGGGCACCCAGGAACTCGCCGGGGCCGCGGATTTCCAGGTCTTGTTTGGCGATCTCGAAGCCGTCGTTGGTTTGTGCCATCACCTTGAGGCGGGCGCGGGCGGTGTCGCCCAGCTTGCCGCTCTCGCCCGTGGCATACATCAGCACGCAGGCGGAAGCGGCTGCGCCCCGGCCTACGCGGCCGCGCAGTTGGTGCAACTGGCTTAGACCAAAGCGTTCGGCGTGCTCGATCACCATCAGAGACGCATTGGGCACGTCTACACCGACCTCGATGACGGTAGTACTGACCAGCACCTGCATCTGGCCACTGACGAATTGCGCCATGACGGCTTTTTTGTCGGCCGGGGGCATGCGCGAATGAAGCAGGCCCACGGTGATGGGCACGCGGGTGGTGATGTCGGCCTGCTGCACGTAGCCTTGCAGCGCGGCACTCAGCTCGGCATGCGTCTCGGTAGCATTGCTCAGGTCGATCATCTCGGATTCTTCGATCAGCGGACACACCCAGTAGACCTGCCTGCCTGCGCTAACCTGCGCGCGGATGCGCTCTATCACTTCGTCCCGCCGCGCTTCGCTGACCACCTTGGTGACGATAGGGGTGCGGCCGGGGGGCAGCTCGTCGATGGTGGAGACCTCCAGGTCGGCGTAGTAGCTCATGGCCAGGGTGCGGGGAATGGGGGTGGCGGTCATCATCAGCAAATGCGGCTCGTAGCCGGGGCGGATTTGCGATGCGTCATTTGCTATGTTTATAATAGCTGCTTGCGTCCTGGCGACAGGGACTACGGGGGTATTTGACAGGGAAACCGATGCTTCCATGGAAATGGGAGCCATCTTCTCGCGTAAGGCCAGCCGCTGCTTCACGCCAAAGCGGTGCTGCTCGTCGATGATGGCCAGGGCTAGCCTGTGGAACTGCACCTTGTCCTGAATCACCGCATGGGTGCCGACGATCAAACCGGCCTGGCCACTGGCGATCAGGGCCAGCATCTCGCGGCGCTCTTTGGTTTTTTGACTGCCGGTCAGCCACGCCACCTGGATGCCCAGGGGCTCCAGCCAGCCGATAAGTTTGCGAAAGTGCTGCTCGGCCAGGATCTCGGTAGGGGCCATCAGCGCGCACTGGTAGCCCGCGTCCATGCACACGGCGGCGGCCAGCGCGGCCACCACCGTTTTGCCCGAGCCTACGTCACCCTGCAACAGGCGGTGCATGGGGATGGGCTGGGCAATGTCGTGGGCTATTTCGGCGCACACCCTTTGCTGCGCGGCGGTGAGCGTGAAGGGGATGATGGCCAGCAGTTGGTCGTGCAGACCTTGTGCTTTGGGCGGCAGCACGGGCGCGTGCAGCGCATCGCGTTCGCGTTTGGACTGCAATTGCGAGAGTTGCTGCGCCAGCAGCTCTTCAAACTTGAGCCGCTGCCAGGCGGGGTGGCTGCGGTCCTCCAGTTGGGCTACCGACACATCGGGCGCGGGGTAGTGCAAAAACTGCAGCGCCTCCTGCATGCTTTGCTTGGGTAAATGCGCGTTCTGCCTTAGAAATGCAGCGGGAATCGTCTCGTCCAGCGCACCACTGCTGGCCGCCTGCTCCAGGCCAGTGAGGACGGCGCGGCGCAGGTAGGGCTGGGACAAACCGGCGACGGTGGAGTACACCGGCGTGAGCGCGGTGGGCAGTGCGCCACCCGCCGCCTTGCACACCGGGTGCAGCATTTGCCAGCCAAACATGCCGCCGCGCAGCTCGCCGCGTGCGCGGATGCGCTCGCCCACGGCGAGCTGCTTTTGCTGCGAGGGGTAGAAGTTGAAAAAGCGCAGGATGCATACGTCGCTGCTGTCTTGCAGGGTGACCAGCAGTTGGCGGCGTGGACGGAACGTCACCTCGCACTGCGTCACGATGCCCTCAATTTGTACCGTATCGCCCTCTTGGCAATCGCTTAAAACGCTGATCTGCGTTTCATCTTCGTAGCGCAGGGGGATGTGCAGTGCCAGGTCAATCGGACGGAGCAGGCCGAGCTTTTCCAGCGCTTTTTGCATGGGGGATTTAGCTGGCGTGGTGGCAGTACGTGGCATGGGATAATTGTGCCTGCGGTTTCGCCGCGTCCTCCGTTTCTTTTTGTCTTTCCACTTGGCACGGGTGTGTCCCACCCTCAAGCACTATGCATTCTATAGCTACTAATGTCCACGCGACGTGGACTACCAGCAATTTTGACTACCAATTACCGCCCGAGCTGATCGCCCAGCACCCGGCGGCCCAGCGCAGCAGCTCGCGGCTGCTGGACGGCACTGGTGCACAGCCTGTGGATCGCAAGTTCCACGATTTATCCGGCTTGCTCAATGCTGGCGACCTGCTGGTATTCAACGATACCCAGGTGGTTAAAGCCCGGCTGTTTGGCGAAAAATCGACTGGCGGCAAGCTGGAGTTGCTGATCGAGCGGGTTATCCAAGGCCATGAAGTCGTAGCGCACCTGAAGGTCAGCAAAAAACCCAAACTGGGTGGCGTGCTGCACATGGTCGGCGGCTTTACCGCGACGCTGATTGGCCGCTGGCCGCAGGACGACGGCCCGCTGTTTCGCTTTCTGCTCTCTGGCGACCCCTACCAGCTCATGCAACGGCACGGCCATATGCCGCTGCCGCCGTATATCGAGCGCCAGCAAAGCGGCACGCTGTCGCCCACCGATGTGGCCGATGAACAGGAGGACGCGCAGCGCTACCAAACCGTCTTTGCCAAACACCCCGGCGCGGTGGCCGCGCCCACCGCCGCCTTGCATTTTGACGACACCGTGCTGGCCGCGCTGGAGGCCAAAGGCGTGCAGCGCGCCAGCGTCACATTGCACATCGGTGCAGGCACCTTCCAGCCCGTCAAGGCCGAGAATATCGCCGAGCATGTGATGCACTTTGAGCGCTACGCGATTCCTGATGCCACGCTGCAAGCCATTGCCGACTGCAAGGCACGCGGCGGCAAGGTGGTAGCCGTGGGTACCACCAGCGTGCGGTCACTGGAGACCTGGGCCAAGACGGGCCGGGCCAGTGGCGACACCAACATCTTCATCACCCCCGGCTTTGAATTCAAAGTGGTAGACACGCTGATCACCAACTTTCACCTGCCCAAAAGCACATTGATGATGCTGGTCAGCGCCTTTGCGGGCTACGAGCAAATCATGGCGCTGTACCAGCACGCCATCGCGCAGCAATACCGCTTCTTTAGCTATGGCGACAGCATGTTGCTGCGAAAAGCAACTCCTACGCTAGCCGATCTGCAAAGAAGACTACAAGGTTGCGACACTAATATTGTTGACGATCCTGATCGCTTCTAAAAATCAAACCGCTTGCCAAACATCATGCTGACCTTCGACCTCTTAAAAACCGACCCCGCCACAACCACCCCTGACGGCAGCTACGCTGGCAGCCACGCCCGCCGTGGCCGCCTGACGCTGAACCACGGCGTGGTGGAAACACCCATTTTCATGCCTGTGGGCACTTACGGCACGGTCAAGGGCGTGATGCCGCAAAGCCTGCACGCAATGGGCGCGCAGATTATTTTGGGTAACACCTTTCACCTGTGGATGCGCCCTGGCGAGGAGGTGATGCGCCAGTTTGGTGGCCTGCACCAGTTTGAAAACTGGCATAAACCCATCCTCACCGACAGCGGTGGTTTTCAGGTGTGGTCGCTGGGGGAGATGCGCAAAATCAGCGAAGAGGGTGTGCGCTTTGCCTCGCCCGTCAACGGCGACAAACTGTTTCTCACGCCCGAAGTGTCGATGCAGATTCAAACCATTTTGAACAGCGACATCGCCATGCAGTTTGACGAATGCACGCCGTATGAAGTGAAGGGTCAGATCACCACCGAGGCCGAGGCCCGCGTTTCCATGGAACTGAGCCTGCGCTGGGCGCAGCGCTGCAAGGAAGAATTCGCGCGTTTGAATAACCCCAACGCGCTGTTTGGCATTGTGCAAGGCGGCATGCATGAAAGCTTGCGCGATGAATCGCTGGCAGGCCTGGAAGCGCTGGACTTCCCTGGCATCGCCATCGGCGGCCTGAGTGTAGGCGAACCCAAAGACGACATGATGCGTGTGCTCCAGCACATCGGCCCCAGGCTGCCCGCCCACAAACCGCATTACCTGATGGGTGTGGGCACACCGGAAGACTTGATCGCTGGCGTGCAAAGCGGTATCGACATGTTTGACTGCGTCATGCCCACCCGCAACGCCCGCAACGGCCATATGTTCACCCGCTTTGGCGATTTGAAAGTGCGCAACGCCCGGCATAAAAGCGATATGTCACCCGTAGACTCGACCTGTACCTGTTACGCCTGCAAAGGCTACATGGATACGGACGGCAAAACTACTGGCGGCTTCAGCCGCGCCTACTTCCACCACCTCGACCGCTGCGGCGAAATGCTCGGCCCCATGCTGGCCAGCATCCACAACCTGCACTACTTTTTAAACCTCATGCGCGAGGTGCGGGAGGCACTGGAGGCTGGGAATTTTGGCGCGTATGTGAAACAGTTTCATGCCGACCGGGCACGCGGCGTGTAGCCTGCTATCCCACTGGCAGCAGCTTGGCCCCGGTACCACAAGCATGGCAAAACTTGGCGAAGGCGCTTTTGCGGGTTTGGCATTTACCGCAATGGTCATGCAGGCCAATGCCGCAGTGAGGGCAAAAATCGTTGGTTTTATCTTTCAAGTCTACTGCCCGCTCACAGCCGGGGCATACGCCTTTGGACAGCCGTACCAGTGCAACGTCGTAGCTCAGCTCTTCGCGGCGCTGCATATCAGGCATGGCCTCGGCGAGTTTTTGCTTTTCAAGGTAGCGGTTCAGCGCAAGGATGGCGTAGCGGCCAACTAGCACCGTGATGCCGATGCCGACGATATAGCGCACATAGCCGCCGTAGCTGGGCAGGTAAGGCACCAGCTCAACGAAGAAGGCAAACAGCGCAAAGAAGATAAAGCCCCAGACAAATGGCCAGTAGGTGCCCTTGCGTTTTTTGACAAACAGCCAACCCGCAATGGCCAAAAGCGGAAGTGTGAGTGCCATGCGGTACAGGAACACGCGCAGCTCTACTTTGCGGTATTGGGCAGTGAGCTGGGTGCGCGCGGCTTGCTCCAGTTCTTGCAGTTTTTGCTGCTCGCGAGCTGCTCCTTGGCGAGCGTCCAATGCCGCTTGCTCCTGCGCCTCTACTTTCACCTGGGCTGCGCGCTCGGTGATTTTCAGGCTGTCGAGCACACGGGTGCGCGAAATCACCTCGGGGTCTTGCGCGCTTTGCTGGGTAGCGCCTCGGGTAGCGATCCAGTTGTTAAAGGTCTCGCGGGCAGCGGCCGAGTCGGCACGGGCCGACTTGAGTTTGAGCTGGGCCTGCTGCAAAGCCTCGTCTGCATCGCGCTCCGCGCGGCCTGCCGCTTTGATACTGGCGCGCAGGGGCTCTGCCTGCGCACGGTCGATAAAGTCGTCCACTTGCAGCTGCTTTTCTACACGCGGCAGATCGCCTACGATGGTAGAGCCCAGGCCAATCAGGAAGCCGGCAAAGACCAGCGCCACCAGCCACAGGCCACGGCGAAACCATTTTTCCGATAGTCGCAGGGATTTACTCATGATGGTTTTTCCTTCGTTACGCTATTTATTCAGTAGCTGCTTGCGCATTGTTTCATGGGTCTAGATGCCAATATGCCACTATAACTTGCGCATTGCAGGCGTTGCGCCCATCAGTGTGGCAACACGCTCGCGCAGTATTGCCGGTTGCGTTGCATGCGCTGCCATCGGCACCCCCACATTCAACACCACCCGGCTGAACACGCCACGCCGAAAGGGCCGCACCATGGCGCCGCCTTTTTCGATACGGCTGAAGTAGCTGCCCCACAGATTGGTCAGCGCCATGGGGATAACGGGCGGCTCTATGCCCTGGGCTTTGGCGTCTTCCAGGATTTTCATGATGCCGCCTTTGAACTCTTGCAACTGGCCGTCTTTGGTGATGCCGCCTTCGGGGAAGATCGCCAGCAGGTCGCCCTCTTGCAGCACCTTTTGCGCTTCGGTAAAGGCGCGCTCGTAGGCTACCGAGTCTTCATTCTTGGATGCGATGGGGATGGCCTTGGCCAGCTTGAATAGCCAGCCCAGCACGGGGATCTGGAAGATGCGGTGGTCCATGACGAAGCGGATCGGGCGCGGGCTGGCGGCCATCAGCAGAACGGCATCGATGAAGCTGACATGGTTGCAGGTCAGGATGGCTGCGCCCTCTACCGGGATATGTTGGTCGCCGGTGATCTTGAAGCGATAGACCAGATGCGACAAGACCCAGGCGATAAAGCGCAAAAAGTATTCTGGCACCAGCATGAAGATATAAAACGCCACCACGGCGTTGGCCAGGCCGGTGAACAGAAATATCTGCGGGATGCTGAAGTGTGCGCCCAGCAGGGCACCGGCCATCACCGAGCTGGCGATCATGAACAGCGCGTTCATGATATTGTTGGCAGCGATGATGCGCGCGCGGTGCGTGGGCAGGCTGCGCAGCTGGATGAGCGCATACATGGGCACGCTGTACAGGCCGGCAAACAGGCTGAGCAGGGCCAGGTCGGCCATCACGCGCCAGTGTGCGCTCATGCCGATGAACTGCGCGATGCTCAACTCGCTGCTCATGGGCAAGCCGCGCGAGGTAAAGTACAGGTCAATCGAAAACACGCTCATGCCGATGGCTCCCAGGGGCACCAGGCCAATTTCTACGTGACGGCGGCTCAGCGTTTCACACAGCAGCGAGCCGATGGCGATGCCGATAGAGAACACCACCAGCAGCAGCGAGGCGACCTGGCTGCTGCCGTGCAGCACCTCCTTGGCAAAGCTGGGGAACTGGCTTAAAAACACCGCGCCAAAAAACCACATCCAGCTGATGCCCAGCAGCGAGCGGAACACCACGATGTTGCCATGCGCCAGCTTGAGGTTGGCCATCGTTTCGGTGATGGGGTTCCAGTTGATTGTGAGCTTCGGGTCGGTGGCGGGCACGGCCGGGATGAACTGCGCCATCACCCGCCCTACCAAGGCCGCTGCTACGCAAGCAATAGCGACATAGGTAGGCCCCACCTGCGGCAGGGCCACCAGCAGGCCGCCCACGATGTTGCCCGCCAAAATGGCCACAAAGGTGCCCATCTCGACCATGCCGTTGCCACCGGTCAGCTCGCGCTCGCTCAGCACCTGGGGCATGTAGGCAAACTTGACCGGGCCAAACAGCGTGGAGTGCAGGCCCATCAAGAAGGTGCAAGCCAGCAGCACCGGCACATTGGCCGTGGAAAAACCAAAGGCCGCCAGCAGCATGATGCCGATCTCCAGGTTTTTTACAAAGCGGATGACCCGGGTTTTGTCGTACTTGTCGGTCACCTGGCCGCTGGTGGCGCTGAACAGCAGGAACGGCAGAATAAACAGCGCGCCAATCACCAGCCCGGCCATGGCAGGCTGCATCCAGCTGATGCTGAGCTGGTAGGTGACCATGACGGTGAAGGCGAACTTGAACAGGTTGTCGTTGGCGGCACCGGCAAACTGCGTCCAGAAGAAAGGCGCAAAGCGGCGCTGGGTGAGCAGCGCAAACTGGTTGGGGTGGTCGTGCACGTCCGGGGGCGCGGCGATGCTGGCAGCGGTGCTAGAAATTGGCATGGAGCTCCTGAACAGTGGTTCGATGTGCCGTTGCGTTACGCCAGCCCGGCAGCAACTGTTTCAAACTGTAATGCATTATGTCGCAACGCAAAGATCACCGGCAACGCGGCCAGGCTGGCGGCAACGTGCTTGAGGCTGTGCCCCGAAACAAGGCCCTGGGTGGCTTGAAAGACCGCCGCGTCGCCCAGCTCCAGCAGCTTGGCCAGCGCATAGATGGCAATCAACACGCCCCAGCGGACGCCTATAGCGCCAGGCTGCGCGCGCAGCGTGGCCGCCCACAGCACTACGGCCATGCCGCCAAACTGCACCACCGCCCACGGCGCAATTGCACCCTTGGCATAGGTCAACCCGATCGACAGCAGGGCCGCCAGCAACACACCGCCGCACATCCAAGGCGCGGCGCGTTGGCTGACCCGCTCGGCCGCAGCCAGGCCCAGCACGCCGGCAAACGCAAAGGCCATGCCTGCGCGGTCAACGGCCAAACCCCAGGCATCGGGTGCCCAGTGGTAGAAGCTGGAACTGGCGCAGGTCAGCAAAAAGCCGATAAAAAACACGCTGCTGGATACCCGCGTGGCCGTGGGCAGTGTACGCACGCGGTACACACTGCCCAGGCCCCATGCTCCCAGCAGCACGAAGGGCAGGTTGCTCAGCACATCCATCGCATTGGGGATGCCCCACAACGTGCGGGCATCGACAAACGGGTGGCCATGCGCATAGAGGTGGGTGTGGCCGTGGGCGTTGAGTTGAAGGCCCAGCGTGGCAGTCAAGGCGGCCAGCTCTTTAGCAAACAGTGCGCCCAATACGGCCAGCGCAGCAAGTACGGCGGCGATGGTGCAGAGGCGTTTTTCGGAGGCCGTCAGCGGCATGCGCCGCAGGGGCAGCGGTGCGCGCACCGAGGAAGCAGCGGACGTGGAACGAAGCGACGAAGTGGCCATGGATGACACGCAGTAGTGGTTGAACATGGCCGCGAGTGTCAAGGCGTGCGGCGCTGGCCACTGAAACGTTGGTAAAGCCGCAGGGTGCACTACCGCCAGTACTACGGCATGCTACCCATGCACGGGCCAGCGCTAGGCCATAAACACCGTCAGCACGCCGGTGTAGCCATACAGGTGCTGGTGGGCAATCTCGCCACCCGCAAAAAACCCCACCAAGGGTACATCACCCAAAGCGCGGCGCACGATTTGCAGCTCGGCGCTGGGCGCACCGAAGTGGGGGCCGCCCCGGCCTGCACAACTAATGTAGATGGCACCCGCAATATGGCGCCCCGCAGTGGGCGTGGCATCTAGGCTATCGGCTGCCAAATGCGTGGCGACTTCGAGAGACCGCTCCGCCGGTTCCAGCTCTTCGCGGATCTCGGCGCAAATGCGCACCAGGTCACGCCGCGCTGCCTCGGGGTTGCGGCTGCAAAACACAATGGTGCTGCCCGGTTTGACCATTTCGGCCACGGCCACGCCCTTACGCGCCGGGTCCAGCCCAATGATGTGGCGCACGCGGGTGTCTACGCCAAAGTTGCCCACCGCTGTCATGGCGCTGTCGCCTTCGTTGGTCAGGCCCACCAAGGTATGGCGCAGCTTGTCCAGCGCCTCCCGCGGCTGCGCCAGGCTCACGCCAAGGTCTTGCAGCAGCACATCCAGCGCGCTCTGGCCATCCAGCTCGGTCACCACATTGCCGTCACAGGCAGTCACCACGCGGGCGGGCGATTTTTTGCTGCTGTGTGCACCGCCTGCCAAGAGGATGGGTTCGCAGCCCTGCGTCACCCGGGACAGCATGGCCACACCTTCGCCAAAGGCCACACCGCTCAGGCCGCCATGGAACACTCCACTGGCCTTGCCCTGCCCCCGCACATTGCCGTTGCCACTGATGGCAAACTGCACGGTCTCACTGCGGCTGCTGGCCAGACCGCCAAACAAATATCCGGTGTGGGTGCGCTGCGCCAGCTCGTGCAATAAGTCGGGCAAATCGGGTGTGCCGCCGTCGGCATGCACCAACGCGGTGTGCGCATCAAAAAAGCCTTTGTGCGAATCCAGTGGCGCTACGCCACTGAACACGCGGTACTGGCCTGCGGGCAGCTCGCACAGCATCACGGCCAGTGCGGGTTCATCAAAATACTCGACGTTATTGGACGCAATGCCCACACCCACCGTGCCCGACCAGTCCGTGACCGTGGGCAGCTCGGCACTTAAATGCTCCAAAATGGCCTCGGCCTGGGCGGCGTAATGGTCGGTGATGTAGAGCACCGCCAGCGTAGGCTGCTGGGCATAGTCGTGCAGCGCCATCTGCGCCCGTAGCTGCGCCAGCACGAGGCCCGCCGCCATACGCCACTGCGGGTGCGTGGCGTGCCCAAACGGAAACAGTTTTTTCACTATTTTTTGCCCTTAGTCGTTGATGTACGGACGTTAGCAGCTCTTTTTTTAGGAGCGCCAGAGGTGGCAGAAGATTTGCCCGTGGACGCCATGCGCTGCATCGTCTGTGCGGCGGCCGTGCCCGCCGTCTTGGCGGTATGGAGCGCTGTCTCGGTCATGGCCTTGGCCATATTTTTAGTGGTGTCGATCGCCGTTTGCTTGGCCGCGTCTTTCATGGCGCTGCTGGCGATCTGGCTGAACTGTTGCGTGAGCGATCCCCATAGCTGCATCGGATCAATCAAGCCTGTCGCGCTGGCAGACGGGGCGGTGGCTTTGCTGTTGGGTTTTTTGCGAGCAGCGGGTTTGGCGCTTTGCTGTGGTGCTGCGGTTTCTGCCACTTTCTCTTTAGCGCTACCCATAGCGCTGGCCATGGTGTCAGCGGCCTTGAGCTTGAAAGCATTGGCCAGGTCGCCCATGTTGAAGTTCATGCCCTTGAGGGTGGCCAGCGTCATCTTCTGCACCTCGAGTGCCGTGATGGTAGCCGCCAATGCCTTGCCGTTTTGCTCCAGCCAGAACTGCACGGTTTTAAGCTCGCTGATGCGCTTGTCCAGCTCTTCGACGTTCAGCGTAGGCGCCACCCAGCTGGCGGGGCTGGGCATCTGCGGAATGCTGCCAGCCGCGCCTTTGGCCAGGCTTTGTAAAAAATCAAAGCCGGGGACAAATTTACCAAAGAGGTTTGCATCACTCATAAGGACTCCATGGATATGCGATTTGCACAGCTTACCCCACATTACCCATAAAAAAAAGACCCGCACCAGGCGGGTCTCAAACTATGGGGGGTTTAATTGACCGGATCAGCGGTTGTACGCCGTCTCGCCGTGTGACGTAATGTCCAGACCTTCACGTTCGTCTTCTTCCGAGACGCGCAGGCCGATGACCATGTCTACCAGTTTGTAGGCGATCACCGACACCACACCCGACCACACGATGGTCAGCATGACGGCTTTGAACTGGATCCATACCTGGTTGCCAATGCTGTACTCGGCTGGCGTCATCATGGTGGCGGTGACCCAGTCGTTCATGGCGCTGGGGCCACCCAAGGCGGGGGAAGCAAACACGCCGGTCAGCAATGCGCCGACGATACCGCCGACACCGTGCACGCCAAACACATCCAGCGAGTCGTCCGCGCCCAGCAGCTTTTTCAGGCCGCTGACACCCCACAGGCACAGGAAGCCCGCGACGGCGCCAATGATGAGTGCGCCACCGACACCGACGTTACCGGCTGCAGGGGTAATGGCAACCAAGCCAGCCACCGCACCCGAGGCAGCCCCCAGCATCGAGGCCTTGCCTTTGTGCAGCGCTTCGCCCACACACCAGGCCAGTACGGCAGCTGCCGTGGCGACAAAGGTGTTGATGAAGGCCAATGCAGCAAAGCCGTTGGCTTCCAGCGCAGAACCGGCGTTAAAGCCAAACCAGCCGACCCACAGCAGGGCCGCGCCGACCATGGTGAGCGTCAGGCTGTGCGGGGCCATGGCTTCTTTGCCGTAGCCAATGCGCTTGCCAATCATGAATGCACCGACGATACCTGCAACGGCGGCGTTGATGTGCACCACGGTGCCGCCTGCAAAGTCCAGCGCGCCCCACTGCCAGACCATACCGGCCTTGGCGTTCTCGGTAGCGACATCAGCTGCCACTTTGTAGGCATCCGGGCCCGACCAGAACCACACCATGTGGGCAATGGGCAGGTAGCTGAAGGTAAACCACAGCACCATGAAGGCCAGCACGGCGGCAAACTTGGCGCGCTCGGCAAAGGCACCCACGATCAGGCAGCAGGTGATGCCGGCAAAGGTGGCCTGGAAAGCGGCAAAGACGATCTCGGGAATGTAGACCCCCTTACTGAACGTTGCGGCATTTTCAAAGGTACCCGCGACGTTGTCCCAGATGCCCCCCATCATCAAGCGGCTGGTGCCACCAAAGAACTGGTTGCCTTCGGTGAACGCAAAGCTGTAGCCGTAGATCACCCACAACACCACAATGAGCGAGAAGGTAACCATCACTTGCATCAGTACCGACAGCATGTTTTTGCTGCGCACCAAGCCGCCATAGAACAGGGCCAGGCCAGGTACTGTCATCAAAATCACCAGCAGGGTGGCGACCATCATCCAGGCGGTGTCGCCCTTGTTGGGCACCGGTTTGGCCGGGGCAGCGGCTGCGGGCGCAGCGGCGACTGTAGCGGCTGCGGGTGCACCCGCTGCTGGGGTGGTCGCTGCTGAGGTGGTCGCTGTGGGTGCGGCGTCTGCGGCCGGTTTGGCTTGGGCTGCCGCCGTGGCGGCCGGAGCCACCGTTTGCGCCATGGTGGCCGTGCCACCCATCATCAATCCCAGCCCCAAGGCCAGGGCTACAAAAAGTTTTTTCATTGTGTGAGTCTCTTGTTATGGCGGGTTACAGCGCTTCTTTGCCGGTCTCGCCGGTACGGATGCGCACGACCTGCTCCAGGTTGTAAACAAAAATCTTGCCATCGCCGATCTTGCCGGTGCGGGCTGCGCCCTCGACGGCTTCGATCACGCGCTCGACCAGCTCGTCCGAGACGGCGGCCTCGATCTTCACCTTGGGCAGAAAGTCCACTACGTACTCGGCTCCCCGGTACAGCTCGGTGTGACCCTTTTGGCGGCCAAAGCCCTTGACCTCGGTGACGGTAATACCCTGCACGCCCATGCCGGAGAGGGTTTCACGCACCTCGTCGAGCTTGAACGGTTTGATGATGGCGGTGACTAGTTTCATGGTTGCTCTCCTGGAGTTTGCTATCAGAAGCTGTACTTTGCGCCGAGGGCCAAGGCACTGTTGGCGATAAATTTGCCGTTGATATCAGTATAGAAGCCGCCGCTTTTTGCATTGGTACCCGTGATGGCACCCGTCAAGGTCAAGCCTTTGCCCATGTCTTTGGCAATCGTCAGCGCGTAGTCGGTGTAGTTCGCGGGGGAGGTGTTGGCAACCGTCTGGCGACCCAGATGCGGTGTCAAAGTGACGCCATTGCCCAGGTCGATTGCGGCGCTCAGGTCAAGGTAGCCACTGCCTTTGGTATTAAGGTTGCCCAGGAAGTCGCCCAGGCTACGGCTGTATTTGCCAGTAAACATACCAAAGGTCAACGCTCCATACATTTCATTGGTGTTGGCATTAGAAAAATTGCCCGCTCCGGGCGTTCCCGCTCCACCAGAATTGTTGCCTGGGTATTGGTACGTAACCAGGCCGACATCAAAGCCCAGATCCTTGGCAATCTCGCCCTTGTAGCCACCATACAGATCCAGCTCCAGCGAGCCTTTGGTTGCGCCGTTGAAGTCTTTCACCCACTTCACATTGGATGCCCAGGCACCCAGGTAGATGCCACTTTTGTGCGCGAAGTCCACGCCGCCTTGGATGGCGGGTTTTTTGGAGGTTTGCGAGATGCCACGGAAGCGGTAATCCGTCACTGCACCGATGTTGTAGGACAGGGTGTAGTCTGGCTCGGCGGCTTTGGCCTGGGCAAAGGCTGCGCTGGAAGCGAGGCATAAGAGTGAAGCGGCGAGTGCGATTTTTCTGATTTGCATGGTGTGTCCTAATAGGTAAATATAAAAAGTAATGGCTTACCAGTACCATCTAGCACAGACCGTGCCATACACACATGCGGTAACACCACGCCATGCAGCTGTGAAAATAGTACTGTACAAAAGCAAATAACTGTATTAAATTACAGTTATTTGTAGTTTTGTCAGCTGTGCATTGCGTTGGATCGACCAACATAGAACCAGCATTGGTTTTGCGCACCAAAATAGGGAGTATTTTTATGTCTGGCTTCGCTTTGGTGCATTCGCGTGCGCTTTTGGGCTTACAAGCCCCTTCGGTGCATGTAGAGGTGCATTTGGCCAATGGCCTGCCCAGCTTCACTTTAGTGGGCTTGGCCGACACCGAAGTGAAGGAGGCGCGCGAACGCGTGCGTTCGGCGATTGCCAATGCGGGGCTGGAGTTTCCCAGCAACAAGCGGATTACCGTCAACCTGGCTCCGGCCGATTTGCCCAAAGACTCGGGACGTTTTGACCTGCCGATCGCCATGGGCATTTTGGCGGCCAGCGGGCAGATCGATGGTGCGCGCCTGCATGGCTATGAGTTTGCAGGGGAGCTGTCGCTCTCGGGTGATCTGCGCCCGGTGCGCGGCGCATTGGCCATGGCCTTGGCGACCTCGCACACCTTGCCCCAGCAGCGCGGCGACGCGACCCATGCTGACCGTGCAGGCCACGCCCTCACGCGCCTGGTGCTGCCCGAAGCCAGCGCGAAAGAAGCCGCCTTGGTGCCGGATGCGCACATCTATCCGGTCAAACATTTGCTGGATGTCGTGGCGCAGTTTGCACCGCAGCCCCAGAGCCTTGACGAAACGCAAGCCACCCCAACCGCCGAGCCCTGGACACGGCTGGCCTTTGCCGCGCCGGTGGTGCGACCCAACCTGAGGGATATGGCCGATGTCAAGGGCCAAAGCGCCGCCAAGCGGGCGCTGGAGATTGCCGCCGCCGGCGGCCATAGCGTGCTGATGGTCGGGCCTCCGGGTTCGGGCAAGTCGATGCTGGCGCAGCGCTTTGCCAGCCTGCTGCCGCCCATGAGCACCCAGCAGGCGCTGGAGTCTGCTGCGGTGCTCAGTCTGGCGGGCAAGTTCAAGGTCGAGCATTGGGCCCAGCGGGTGGTGCAGTCACCGCACCATACCGCCAGTGCGGTAGCGCTGGTGGGCGGCGGCTCACCACCTCGACCAGGAGAGATCTCCCTCGCCCACGAAGGCGTATTGTTTTTAGATGAGCTGCCGGAGTTTCCACGCTCGGCACTCGAAGCTTTGCGCGAACCCTTGGAGTCGGGCACCATCAGTATTTCACGCGCGGCGCAGCGCAGCGAGTTCCCGGCGCGCTTTCAACTGGTCGCGGCCATGAATCCCTGCCCCTGCGGCTATCTGGGCTCTCGCCTGAAGGCCTGCCGCTGCACGCCCGATCAGGTCGCGCGCTACCAGGGCAAGCTGTCGGGCCCACTGATGGACCGCATTGACATCCACATCGAAGTGGCCGCCATGGCCAGTGAGGAGCTGTTGCAAGCCGGGCAGGGCGAACCCAGCACCGCCGTAGCACTGCGCGTGCAGGCCGCGCAAGCGCGCAGCGTGGCGCGCCAGGGCAAACCCAACCACAGCCTGATGGGCCAGGAAATTGAAGCCCATGTGGCGCTGGACGATGCCGCGCGCACGTTTCTCAACACTGCCGCCACGCGCCTGGGCTGGTCGGGCCGCTCCACGCACCGGGCACTCAAAGTCGCCCGCACGATTGCCGATTTGGTCAGCGCACGCACGGTGCAGATCACGCATATTGCCGAGGCAATACAGTACCGGCGGGTGCTGCGGGGAAGTTAATGATTTATCCCGGATTTTCAACCAGGTAGCGCGCCAGCGCATGGTAGGCGGGCAGCGATGTCGGATCCAAATGCACATTGGCCGCCTGGGGGTGCGAGCCGAACCGGGCGATGACCATTTCGGCCTGGGGATCGATATAGATGGCCTGACCGTGGACACCGCGCGCCATATACGCACCGTGGGCGTTGTGCGAGTTCCACCACATGGCGCGGTAGCTCCAGCCGGGTAGCGTGGAGTAGCCGGCCTTGGCAAAATCTGCCCTGTTGGCACCGCGGGCAATATCCTCCACCACGGCACTGGGTACGATCTGCTGGCCGTTAAAGTAGCCGCCTTGGCGCATCATTTCACCAAAGCGCGCCAGGTCGCGCAGCCCCGCGTTGAAGCCGCCACCGGCAAACTCGGTGCCTTCGGTGTCCACCATGCAATAGGCATCCTGCTCAGCGCCCAAAGGACGCCAGATGCGCTGGCCCAGCAAGTCTGCGAAACCCAGACCCGTCACGCGGCGCATGACCCAGGCAAGGGTGTCGGTATTGACGGTTTTATAGGCAAATGCCTGTCCATGCTCACCTTCGCGCTGTATCGATCGCAGCGTCTCGTAAAAACTGGTGGGCCCGGCGTAGCCCGGCGGCCGGGGAAACACGCCGCCCGCACGCACAAAATCAAACACATCGGCTTTGGGGTCTGCGTAGTTTTCGCAGTATTTGACGCTGCTGGTCATATCCATCACTTGGCGCAGCGTGGCCGAGCCAAGCCCGGACTGGGACAGCTCGGGGACGTAATGGTCGGTGCGCTTGTGCTCGTCCAGCAGGCCCTCGTGGAGCAGGGTTGCGCCCAACGTGCCCACCAGGGATTTGGTCACTGAATGGGCGATGTGCTGGCCCTGCGCCGTCAGCGCGCCCGCGTAGCGCTCGTAGACGATGCGGCCCCGTTGCAGCACGACGATGCCGTCGGTGTAGTTGGCATCAAATGCCTGTGCCCAGGTCATTGGCTCGCCGGTGTCCAGCACCTTGCAGCTGACCGCGTCCAGATCACCACGCAGGGCAAGGGGCAGCGGGCTGACCGGCCCTGCGCTGCGGGAGATTTGGCTGGTCGGCATGAGCTGGCGGATATGCGAGAACGACCAGCGCAGTTGCGGAAAGCGGTAAAAACTGCCATCCGCGTGCTTGACCACCTTGGCCGGCGGCGGCGGCGAGCCCTGCATCCAGCCCAGGCGGTTGGGGTCTGAGGCCTGGGCGCTGGGATAGGGGGTCAATGGAGGCATTGGGGTCTCCTAAGCAATGGGCTCGTTGAGTCTACCGCGCGCGAACAGGGGTACGGATACCAGGCATCCAGGCACCCGCCTCAGACCACCTGGGCCAGCGCCACAAACTGCGCCACGGGCACTTCCTCTGCGCGGCGCTGCAAATCGAAGCTGCCCTGAAAGTCCCGCTTTTCCAACCAGTGCCCCAGGCTGTGGCGCAGCAGTTTCCGCCGTTGGCTAAAGGCCACCTGCACCAGCTCTTCCAAAAGCTCAAAGCGCACGGCGGCTGGTGCAGCCAGGGGCAGCATGCGCACCACTGCGCTGGTGACGCGGGGTGGAGGGTCAAAGGCCTCTGGGGGCACGTCCAGCATGTTCTCCATCGCGTAGCGCCATTGCAGCATGACGCTCAGGCGCCCATAGGCTGCGGTGCTTGGCGAGGCGACCATGCGGTCCACCACTTCTTTTTGCAACATGAAGTGCTGGTCTTGCACCAGATGGGCAAAACCGAGCAGGTGAAACAGGATGGGTGTAGAGATGTTGTAGGGCAGGTTGCCTACGACGCGCAGGCGCCGCGCGGTAGAGGCTGCGCCATCAATTACCGCTGGTACTGCGCATACACCCACTTGCATCGCTTCCTGCGCACTATTTAGATGGGAGAAATCTACTTTTAATACATCCGACTCGATCACCTGCAACTGCGGATGGCGACGCAGGCGCGCCGCAAGATCACGATCCAGTTCAATCACCGTCAGTGCGCCCAGCCGCTCGACCAGGGGCTGGGTGAGGGCCGCCAATCCGGGGCCAATCTCCACCATGTGCTGCCCCGCCTGCGGCGCAATGGCCCGCACGATGGCATCAATGATGGACGCGTCGGCCAGAAAGTGCTGGCCAAACCGCTTGCGTGCAATATGTTTCAAAGCGCTCGGCGCTAACGGCTGAATGCGGGAGGCTCGCGCATTTCTACATAAGCACGTCCGCGCACATCCTGCGCCCAGACGGCAAACGCTTCTTCCGCTTTTTTCTCACGCAGGGACGTACGCGCCAGTTCCCGCTGTTCTCGGGGACTCAGGGTATTCTGGCGACGCTCGATCACTTCAATCAGATGTACGCCAAAACGCGACAGCAGGGGTTCCGAAATCTGGCCAGGTGCCAGTCCATTCATGACCTCTTCAAACTCGGGTACATACTGTCCCGGATTGGCCCAGCCCAGATCACCCCCGTCTTTGCCAGAGCCATCTTGTGAATTCTCACGGGCAGCGGTGGCAAAGTCGGTTTCTTTATTGGCAATACGGCGACGCAAATCATTTAAGCGTTCGCGGGCCGTGCTTTCACTCAATTGGTTACTGGGTCGCAGCAAAATATGGCGGGCACGGGTCTGGATGGTCGTAAAACTTGATGCGTTGGCTTGTTTTTTTTCGACCAGTTTGAGCACATGGAAACCTGCACCCGAACGCAGCACGCCGGTCACCTGCCCAATTTGCAAATTTTGTGTGGCTTGCACAAACATATCCGGGTATCGGTCGGTACTGCGCAAGCCCATGAGTCCGCCTTTGGCGCTATCTGGAGCCTCTGAAAATTCACGTACCAGCGCAGCAAAGTCTTGCCCTGCGCGGGCGCGGCTTGCAGCACGCTCGGCACGTGCCTGTAGCGCCTGCAATTGTGGAGCGCTTGCGCTCTCGGGAGCGACAATCAAGATCTGGGCAATATTGATTTCTCCGGAACCTGCGTCCGGGGTGTCTTGCTGCTCCAGGACATAGCGATCGAGCTCACTCTCGGAAATACTCACCCGGCTTTGCACTTCCCGCTCGCGCACGCGCACCAGCAGCATTTCATCACGCAAGCCTTCTCGAAACTGGTTGTAGGCAATCCCATCGGCCTCCAGTCTGCGGCGCAATTCATCAACCCCCATCTGATTTTGGCGGGCCACGTTCTGCACCGCCGCATCAATGGCGGACTCTTCTATCTTGATACCGTTGTCCCGCGCTAACTGCACCTGGGCGCGCTCACCGATCAAGCGTTCGAGTACCTGCGCAGCCAACTCCTCACGCGCAGGCAATGCGCCACCCCGCTGGCTAAGCTGCTGCTCATAGCGTAGTACGCGGGTGCGTACTTCATTATTGGTAATGGGCTCGGAGTTGACTACTGCCACAATATAGTCAGCAATGCGTTGTGCGGAATCATTTGCGGCGCGCTGCGGGGTCAAGGAGGGCGATGCGCGCAGGCCCTGCCCGAGTGCTCCGCTGGCACCCACCACCAAAGTGCTGACAAGTGCAAACAAAATAGACAAAGGAAATTTAATCATAGTTACTGAACCGGCTCGGGCCGGCAATGGTTTTCTCACGCAAATACTGATACCGCGGCACATTGTCCTTCAATGCCTTCAACGGATTGGAGCCGACCCGCGCAAAACCCACAAATTCCAATTGGAACAATAGCCGTTTATTTGCGCTGGACGTGGTGGTTTGCAGGCGCTCAAAAACCACGCGGCCCAGCCAACACCCTGCATCGTACTCAAAACCGACTACGGTGTCGACGATTTTACGGTCTTGCAGACTGTAGTTCAACCGCCCTACGCTGTACCAGCGGCCCTCGCCCTGGCCTTGGCCAAACCCCAGACTCTGGCCTTTGTCGCCCCACAGGTCGTTCAACGGCCATTGCCAGCCGATATCGAACTGTTCGCTGGAGTCTTTGGCATAACGGTAGGCGGCGCTGATGCTGCGGTAATCACTGGGGCTGTAGCGCACCCCCGCGGTGCTGCGCTGCGAACGGCGCGTTGCCGGGTTGTATTGCAGCACCCCATCGGTAGACCACTGGGGTGACCAGTTGACCGTGGCACCAAACAGCATATCTGACACCCGGCCCGTGTCCGTCAGGCCACCGGGCAGGGTCACCTTCTGGTCGGAAAAACGCAGCCGCTGCGCATACGCCAGGCGCACCGCTTCCGCGCCTGTCTGGGGGTCCAGCAGACGCGATGTCACACCCAGCGTCAACAGGTTGTTGTCGGCAAATCGGTCATTGCCCACAAAGGTGTTTTCTGTATAGATCGTGGCAAAGTTGAAGTCGTTGGCGCCACTGTCATAGTTAGGCAGCGCGGACTGGTTGCGAAAGGGGGTGTAGCTGTAAAACGCGCGGGGCTCCAGGGTTTGGGTGAAGCCGCGGCCAAAATAGCTGGTGTCCCGTTCGAAGGTCAGGCCACTGTCCACACTGGCAGTGGGAACCACGCGTTGCGCATGGGTGATGCCGGTAGTTAGCGGGCCATCAAACAGATAGTCCGTTGCATGCAATTGGAGCTTGGGCGTCATGAAATACCCCGGTGCGGTCCATGGCTTGCTGATCTGCGCCTGCGCATAGGTGCGCTTGGCATTGGGTTGCCGGGTCAAGGACTGCTGCGATCTGAATTGGGTGTAGTCCAGTTCGGTGGACATATCCAGGCCGTTCCAGTTGGTGCGGTTGTAGCGCGCGGTCAGTTGCGGCAATCGGTCATAGGGCGGCGTAATCACGGAGCTGGGCAATTGCAGTGTTTGCCATTTGAGTGCTCGGGCGTACAGCGAAACCGGGCCCTGCGACCAGGATAAGGCGCCATCGCTGGCCAGCAGCCGCTGCGTCAGGGTGGATGTGGCGCGCGGAAAATCACTCCAGTAGTTGTCGTCGCTGACGCGGTTCAGGCTCAGGCTCAGGCCCACATCGCCCACGGCAGGCAGACCGCTGTAATAACTTCCCGAATGCGCTGTAGCCAAGCCCCAGCGCGACTCGCCGCGCAACTGGTCATGCGGCGACCAGTCCAGACGCGCCGTGCCGCTGTAGTTTTTTTCCAGGTAACGAAACTCGCCGCCTACATTGAGGCCCCGCTTGGCTGCCAGGCTGGGGAAAAAGGTGGCATCCCGGTTGGGGGCAATATTCCAGTAATACGGCACCATCAGCTCCACGCCACTGGTGTTGTCAATATTGAAAGCGGGCGGCAACCAGCCTGACTTGCGCTCGTCATTCAGGGGAAAACTGATTTCTGGCCAGGCCAAAATCGGCACATCCTTAAACCGCAGTTGCACCTCTTGTGCCACGCCCACATTGGTATCGGTATCCAGCCCGATTTGGGCGGCCTTGAGTACCCAGTCGGGCATCCAGCGGGGGCCCGGGCGGCGCTGGCAGGTGCTGTACGTCGCATCGCGCGCCACCGTGCGTTTGTCGTCAATAAAGTCGATGCGCGAGGCGCTGCCTTGGGCACCGTTTTTCAAAAGCTGGTAGCTCGGCTCGGTAAAGTAGCCCTCGGTGGACTCCACCTTGATCTGTGCCTCTTTACCCTCATAGACATTGCCGTTGCGGTTAATGCGCACGTTGCCGCGTGCCTTGACCAAATCGTCAGGCTGGTAGTACTCGATCCGGTCGGCACGGATCACCGAGCCACTGCGGCGCAACTCGGCATTGCCATCGACCACCGTGTCCAGATCGGTACGCCCAGTAATGCGGTCGCCAAAAATAAACGTTGGCTGCAGGCGACGGGTTTCGTCATCAAACAGCTCTTGCAGCAAGGGCGTGGAACGCAGCAGCGCCGGGCCAGGCTCACTCGCCGATGGGGGCGCCGCCGTTTGCGCACGCACCACGGGCCCTGTGCAGCACAGCAGCAACGCTGCGCAGTGCACTGCGCTGTGCAAGGGCATGCGGGCATTGGGAGCGGGGCGGGACGGTCGCATTGAGCGGCAGCTAGAGGCAGTTGAATTCAAAAGATCGGTTTTTGCGCCCGGTTTACCCTCGGTTTATAGGGGGTGCAGCAGGCTTTGTAGAATGGATTATCCATGAGTCACCTCTATTCCCCCTCTTCGCCCCCCCTCACGCCCACTTCAGTCGGGCCAGCCCACCCCGTTTTGTGGGCCCATGCCCAGAGGGGGCAGGCTTTTATGCACTGGCTGACCGGTGTCGCGCCAGCGCAGGCCCTCGTTCCCACCAGCTTGCGCATCGCCTCGGCCGATGCGAGTTTTCGGCGTTATCTGCGCATCGATACGGAGCAGGGCCTGCCGCGCATCATCATGGACGCGCCGCCCGACAAGGAGGATTGCAAGCCCTTCGTCACCATGGCCAAGCTGCTGAGCGACGCGGGTTTGCTGGCCCCGGAGGTGCTGGCCTGGGACCAGGCACAGGGCTTTATGCTGCTGACCGACCTGGGCGCACAGACCATGATGGAGCAAATTGTGCCCGAGCAGCCACAGGCCAATTTGCCGCGCTATATGCAGGCGGTGGACGCCCTGTTGCAACTGCAAACCGCCTCCCAGCCCGGCGTGCTGCCGCCCTACGATGCGGCGCTGCTGCAACGCGAGTTGCAGCTCTTCCCTGACTGGTACATCGCCAAACACCGCGCCATCAGGCTCACAGCGAAGCAAAGCGAAACCATCACCAGCGCCTTTGCCCTGATCGTGCAGCGCAATCTGGCCGCCCCCAGCGTGTATGTGCACCGCGACTTCATGCCGCGCAACCTGATGGCCAGTGAGCCAGGCCGCCTGGGGGTGCTGGACTTCCAGGATGCGGTGTACGGCCCCATCACCTACGACATCGCCTCACTGATGCGTGACGCGTTTTTGACCTGGGACGAAGACTTTGTCCTGGATGTCACCATCCGCTACTGGGAAAAAGCCCGCAAGTTGGGGCTGATGGACTACGAGGGCTGGGCCAGCGACTTTGGCGCGTTTTACCGTGCCGTGGAATGGATGGGTTTGCAACGCCACCTGAAGGTAGCCGGGATATTTGCCCGCCTGACCCTGCGCGATGGCAAAGCCAAATATTTGCAAGACGCGCCGCGCTTTATCCACTACATTCGTACCACTGCCAACCGCTACCGCGAGCTGGGGCCGCTGCTCAAGGTGATTGACGAGATCGAGGGCACGCAAAACACGACGGCATGGTCGTTTGGCCGCATCTAGGCCGCCCCATACCCTTAGCTGCCCACAAGCCCCGCAGGAATCTGTTTTTACCGAATAAATATGCCTGTAGTCCTTGTCACATGGACGTAAGCAGCTATTGAATTTATAGTACACTGCATTGACCTATTTGCCAGCATGCCCCGTTTCTACACGCCCCAAGTACTCAGCCCGGATCTGGAAACCGCGCTGGACGCTGCCAGCGCCCGCCATGTGCAGGTCTTGCGCATGCAGCCGGGCCATGGGCTGACCCTGTTCAACGGCCAAGGCGGCGAATACAGCGCAGAGGTCACGCAGATGGGGCGCAGCGAGGTGCGGGTGCGCGTGGAGGCGCACGACCCGGTCGAGCGTGAAGCCGCGCGCGCCGTGCATCTGGTCATCGGCATGCCCGCCAATGAGCGCATGGAATGGCTGGTCGAGAAGGCCACCGAGCTGGGTGTAGCCAGCATCCAGCCCCTGATGACCGAGCGCACCGTGCTGCGCCTGTCGGGCGAGCGGGCCGAGAAAAAAGTCGCCCACTGGCAAGCCATTGCGGTGGCCGCCTGCGAGCAGTCGGGGCGCAACCGGGTGCCCATCATTCACCCCGTACTCCATTGGTCGGCGTGGTTGTCTGCTGTGGCCAAGCGCACGGCGCACCCTGGTTTAGGCTGTGTGCTGTCCGTCCACAGCGCCAGTGTGTCGGCGCACGCCTTTGCGCTGTGCCCGGGCCCCACAGTGCAGGCCCAAGCGGAGACAAACCCTACGGCGCAAGCCAGCGCCATTGAATGCATCTGCGGCCCCGAAGGTGGCCTCGGTCCCAACGAAGAAACCGCTGCGCTGGCCTGCGGTTACACCCCGGTAAGCTTGGGCGCGCGCGTGCTACGCTCGGAGACTGCGCCACTGGCTGCGCTCAGTCTGTGGGTACTGGCCACCGATTAGCCGCCCGTGGCGATATCTGCATCGCGCGGCCCAACCCGCATAACGCCAGCATAGGCACACCGCAAGGAATACCGTGAATAAAAACCTCTGGCTCATGGTCTTTGCGCAAGGCCTGTTTTTAACCAACAACGTCGTCTTTATCGCCATCAACGGCCTGGTCGGCCTGGCGCTGGCCCCGCTGGGCTGGATGGCCACCCTGCCGGTGATGGGCTATGTAGTGGGCGGGGCGCTGTCTACCGGCCTGGTGGCACGTACCCAGGCGCGGTTGGGCAGGCAACGCTCGTTCCAGATCGGCTTGGCCGTTGGCCTGGTCTCGGCTCTGGTGTGCTTTTACGCCGCGATCACGCGCAACTTTGCCCTGCTGTGTGCCGCCACCGTCGTGGCGGGCTACTACAACGCCAATGCCTCACTTTACCGTTTTGCCGCTGCCGAACTGGCGCACAAGGACTACAAAGAAAAAGCCGTCTCCTGGGTGCTGGCGGGCGGGCTGATCGGAGCCATCATCGGCCCCAATCTGGCAGCGGCCACGCGCAATCTGCTGTCGGTGCCCTTTGCCGCCGCCTACCTGTCGCTGGCGGGCATCGCCCTGCTGGGGCTGGCAGTGATGGCTTTTGTGGAGTTCCCGCCCCTGCCCGCCAAAACCAATGCAGGCACGGGCAGGCCGCTGCCTGAGATCATGCGCCAGCCGGTGTTTATCGTTGCGGCGGCGGCCGGCGCCCTGGGCTTTGGCGTGATGAACCTCTTGATGGCCGCCACGCCGATTGCCATGCAACAATGCGCCCTGCCCTTTAGCGACGCCGCCTTTGTACTGCAATGGCATGTGATCGGCATGTTTGCGCCGGGCTTTTTTACCGGCCATCTGATCAAGCGGTATGGCGCGCTGCCCGTCATGGGCGTTGGCGTGCTGCTGATGTTTGGCTGTATTGGCGTGGCGCTGACGGGGCAGGCGCTGCACCAGTTTTTGGTGGCGCTGTTTTTGCTCGGCTTGGGCTGGAACTTCCTGTTCACCGGCTCCACGACCCTGGCGGTGCAGTCCTTCAGCACTGCCGAAAAAGACAAGGCCCAGGGCGCGCTGAACTTCTTCGTCTTTGCCGTCATGGCGCTGTCCTCCTTCGCGTCGGGCGCGCTGGTGACCACCCAGGGCTGGCAAATGCTCAACTACGGCAGTCTGTTGCCCGTAGCCGTCACGGGTGTGGCTTTGTTCTGGTTGGCCTTACAACGTCGTGCAGCCGTCAAATAATGGTGCTACAGTAGTGAGCGCTAGCAACTTGCTAATGCTTTTACAGTACATTTTTTGGAGAATCCTATGAGTTTATTGACTTCTGTTTTGGGTGCCGCTTTGGGTGGTGGACAACAACAAGGCGGCGCAGGCGGCTTGGGTAACATCCTGGGATCCCTGCTCGGCGGCGGTGGCCAAGCGGGTGGCGGGCTCAATGCCCAGCTCATCAACGCGGCGATTGGCATGCTGGGCAACGACGGCGCGCAAGGCGGTCTGGGCGGCTTGGCGGCCAAGTTTCAGCAAGCCGGTTTGGGTGATGCCATGAATTCCTGGATTGGCACGGGTGAGAACCAACCCGTCGATGCCGACCAAGTGACCAACGCACTGGGCCAGGACACCATCAGCGACCTGGCCTCCAAGCTGGGCATGAGCCACGGCGATGCGGCTGGGCAACTGAGCCAAATCCTGCCTGGCCTGATCAACCACCTCACCCCCAACGGCCAAGCCCCTGCAGGTGGACTGGGCAATGCTGGCGATTTGATGGGCATGCTGGGCGGCTTGCTACAAAAACGATAGCTACAAATGTCCCAATGAAAGGGACTATGGCCATGTTTGGTCAGTATTCTTGGTGCTAACGCCCGTTGCGACCCTCTTCTCAGGGGTGCAACGGGCATTTTTATGTGCACGCACGCAAGAGCGCATGCGATGCCGACTTGCACCGCTGCGCTGGGCTTGGTTTACTGCACAAAGCCCATGCCGCGCGCCTCGCGCACTTCGGGTTTGATGCGGTGCTCGGCTTCCAGCTGCTCGATAAACTCATCGGCCGAGAAGTCGGTAGCCAAAATATCCACCTGGCGCTTGACGGCGGCAAAGTCGCCGGGGCACAGCTGCTCTAGTTTGGCCAGGCGGGTGCGTAGCGCGTCGTCAAACTGGGTCGCGTCACCCTTCAACGCCTCGGTGATAAACATCTTCTCGCGCTGCTCTTTGGTGAGCGGCTTGAACTTGATCTTGAAGGTAAAGCGGCGCAGGGCGGCCTGGTCGATGCGGTCCAGCAGGTTGGTGGTGCAGACGAAGATGCCGTTGTAGCGCTCCATCTGCTGGAGCATTTCGTTCACCTCGGTCACCTCGTAGGTGCGCTGCGCGCCCCGGCGGTCTTGCAAAAAGCTGTCGGCCTCGTCCAGCAGCAGCACGGCCTTCTCGGCCTCGGCTTCCTTGAACATGGCGGCCATGTTTTGCTCGGTCTCGCCCACATACTTGCTCACCAGGTCGCTGGCCTGCTTGACGATCAACGGCTTGCCCAGGGCGCGGCTGATGTGCTCGCCCAGGGCCGTTTTGCCGGTGCCCGGTGCGCCATAGAAGCACAGGGTGCCGTGGCCGCGCGCCTTCAGCGCCTCGACAATACGCGGAATGTCGAAACGTGTTTCCACGTTGAGCATGTCCAAATCGTATGTCGTCACTTGCTTGCGGGTTTTGTCGCTGGCGGCCTTGTTGCCCAGCGCGTCGTCGGAGTTTTTCAGCTGGCGCTCGATCAGGCCCTCAAACGCAGTGGTGTCGTCACTCGATTTGGCCAGCCCGGCAAAGCGCACGGCGGTGCGGATCTGCGCGGGTGTCAGGCCTTTGCGTTCGGTGAGTTTGGCGACAAAACCGTCGCTGATGGCCACGCCCTCCAGCGTCTTGCGCACCAGTTGCTCGCGCGCACCGGGGGGTGGCGACTTAAGCTCCAGGTGGTAGGCAAAGCGGCGGCGAAAGGCCGGGTCGATCTGCTCGATGCGGTTGGTCACCCAAATGGTGGGCACGGCGTTGCCTTCCAAAATCTGGTTGACCCAGGCCTTGCCGTTCACGCTTTGGCTCACCGAGGGCGACAGTGCCTGCTGCTCCTGCCGCGCCATCAGTTGCGCGGCATCCACGCTGATGGGCGGGAAGACATCTTCCACCTCGTCAAACAGCAGCGTGGCTTGCTGCGCGCCTTTGAGAAAGACTTGTGCAATTTGCAGCGAGCGGTAGCGGTCGCGGCCACTCAATGAATTGCCATCGCGGTCGGCGTATTCCACTTCAAACAGTTCCAGCCCGGCGGCCTGCGCCACCACCTTGGCCAGCTCGGTCTTGCCGGTGCCGGGGGGGCCGTACAGCAGCACGTTCACGCCCAGCTCTTTGCGCTCCACCGCGTTGCGCATCAGGCTGATCAGCACATCGACTTCTTCCTGCACAAAATGAAAGTCTTTCGTAGCCAGCATCGTTTTGCTGGCCGGGCGGGTGAACACAGCCATCAGCTCGCTTTGGTCGCGGTACTCGCGCATCAGCACGGGGGGGAGTTTTTCGCTCACCTTCATCAGGTCGGCCAGGTCGGTGATGTTGTGCTCGGAGATTAAATTCTCGACCATGCCAATGCGCTCGAGGCGCGAGCCGACGCGCAGTGCCTCGCCCACTTCGCTGGCTTTTACGCCGGCAATGTCGGCCAGCGCGGCATACGCTTCAGGCGCGTTGTTGACTTTGAATTCCACCAGCAGGCTGCGCAGGTCGCGCTGGTAGCGGGCCAGCGTGCCGTACAGCAGCAGGGCGCGCTCGGCCTTGTTCAGTTGCAGCAGGCCGGCCAGCGCGTCGATGTTTTTCTCGACCAGGGTGCTGTGTTTTTTCAACGCGCGACCCAGCCACTCGTCGGTGGCGGCCAGCAGCGTGAGCAGGTCTTTGGGTGCGTCTTTGGCGTATTCGTCCAGGTAAAAGAACAGCGTGCCTTCTTCATAGGGGCCGCGCCAGGCGCCGTGGCGCTCTAAAAATTCGGTGGGGCTTAATGCCTCGTGGCCGCGCCAAAACTCGTTGCCCACGCAGCGGCGGGCTAAAAATTCACGCACTTTCTCCAGCACATGCAGAGGCCACACCATGTGGCGGCCAGCCAGTGCCAGCAGGCTATTGAGGTCGCGGCGCACATTGAACTTGGCGCCCTGTTTGGCGGCCAGAGCCAACACAAAATGCGAGCACATCAGGTCCAGCACGGGCGCGTCTTTCAGCCCCGGTGAGGTGAGTTGACCGTCCAATGCAACCGCACTGAGTGATGCCAAGCGCTTGACCATAAATGCCTCCAACGGGTTGCCCCGTGTTAGTTGGTAGAACTACGATAACGCAGGTTTGAAGGCTTGGGAAGACAGCGGGGCACTATTTACACCTGGCGCATGTGTGATATTAGCCACACAATGGCTCGCGCTTACACCCCATTGTCTGCACAATGGCCAGATGTTGACTTTGCAAGACATCCAGGACGCAGCGACGCGCATCCAAGGCCAGGTGCTCATCACGCCCTGTGTCGAGAGCAAAACCCTCTCGCAGATCACGGGTGCGCAGATCTATTTGAAGTTTGAAAACCTGCAGTTCACCGCCAGCTTCAAGGAGCGCGGCGCCTGCAACAGGCTGGCCCAGCTGGATCTGGCCACCTGCCAAGGCGTGGTCGCCATGAGCGCGGGCAACCACGCGCAGGGCGTAGCGCACCACGCCGCCCGCCTGGGCCTGCGCGCGGTGATCGTCATGCCGCTGTTCACGCCGGGTGTGAAGGTAGAGAACACGCGGCGATTGGGCGCCGAGGTGGTGCTGTATGGCGACACCCTGGACGAGGCGCGTAGCCATGCTTTGGTGATTGCCGCCGAGCAGGGCCTGACCTTGGTGCACCCCTACGACGACCCGGCCGTCGTCGCCGGCCAGGGCACGGTGGGGCTGGAGATGCTGCACACCGTACCGGATCTGGACACGCTGGTGGTGGCCGTGGGCGGTGGCGGCTTGATCGGCGGCATCGCCATAGCCGCCAAGACGCTCAAACCCGGCATCAAAATCATCGGCGTGCAGGCGGAGCGCTTTCCGGCGATGTATAACGCCGTCAAAGGCACGCAGCACCCGCAGGGCGCCAGCACGATTGCCGAGGGCATTGCCGTGGGCCGGCCGGGGCTGCTGCCGCTGGAGATCATCCGCAGCCAGGTGGATGACATGCTGCTGGTGGATGAAGGCGACATTGAGCAGGCCATTGTGCTGCTGCTGGAGATTGAAAAGACGCTGGTGGAAGGTGCTGGCGCGGTCGGCCTGGCCGCCGTGCTGAAGTACCCCGCGCGGTTCAAAGACCAGAAGGTCGGCCTGGTGCTGTGCGGTGGCAATATCGACCCGCTGCTGCTGTCTTCCATCATTGAGCGCGGTATGGTGCGTTCGGGCCGGCTGGCGCGCATCCGCGTGGGCGCGCGCGATGTGCCCGGGTCGCTGGCGCGCATCACCGCCATTGTGGCCAAAGAGGGTGCCAACATCAACGAGGTGCAACACCAGCGCGCCTTTACCCTGCGGGCGGCGCAGAACGTGGATATTGAGTTGGTCATCGAGGCGCGTGGCCATGAGCATGTGGCCCAGGTGCTGGAGGCGTTGCGCGGGCAGGGGTTTGAGGCGCAGTCGGTTTAGTCTTTCTGACTCCCTGGCTGCGCCCGCTCTGGCACTTGGCGTGGGCGGCTCCCGTACAAGACAAGGGCAAGACAAGGGCAAGCACAGGGTGGACCAGAGAGCCCGAGGCATCATTTTGGCAAGCATGGATCGTGTTCGGCGACTACCCGTTAAAATACGCTTGACCGCGCCATTCTCCGCGCACCCGTATTTATTCTGAGGAATTTTCCATGTCTGCTCCCGCCAACCATTCCACCGACCACCACGCCGCTGAACCTGATGCGGTGGAAGCGATTGTTCCGTTGATGCCTATCGTGCTGCCGGTGGTGGGCGCGATCATGATGCTGTTGATCGCGTTTATTGCCGTCTTCATGGCTTAACTCTGCTTTTTCAGCAGTTTTATGGCCGTTATTGGCTTGTAGTCCTTGTCACCAGGACGTAATCAGCTATATTATTTATAGCAACTGCTTTTCCCCACCTAACGTATCGGCATGATGGGCAGGGCCTGCGGATCGGGTGCAGTGCCCACTCCCTGTCCTCACTGGCCCCCATGCCGCGTTGCCGTGCGGTGGTAAATTGGGCATCGCCCGATCGCCCGGAGGTTTGGCTGTCTGCTGCCGCGCCTTGGTCCGTCGTGGGAGACCAAAATCACGGGCACTTTCAAAGCGCCACCAGCCAGCGCCCCAAGCCCCGCCCCGCCCCGCCCCGCCGTCCATAGGACGAGGTACGTGAGACGCGGGCGGCGCGTCCATCCAGGCGGGGGGGATCGCCCAGCGGCGATAGCGGGCTTATTGCCCGGTAGCCGTCACTCCACAGACCACCACCAAGCTGACCGAGCTGTTGGCCGGGAAGGTGCCAATCGTCTCGCCGGCACCAAAGAAGTTGGTAGCGCCTGCCAGTACCTGTGCACCCAAGGTAGGCATGCTGCTTGGGCAAGACGCGCCGCCCGTGGTAGCTGCGCAGGTGACCGAGGTGCAGGCCAGGCCGGCCGACGCAGCGTCTGTGATCAGCGCACCACCGGCCGCCGACGGGCCAGCGTTGGCAAAGGTCACCGTGTAGCTGGTGGTGTTGCCAGCGACCAAGCTGGTGACCGCGTTGGTTTTGGTCACCGACAGCGCGGCGAGTTGGCCGATGGTGACCGGGAAGGCGCTGCTGTTATTGCCAGGTACCAGCTCGGTGGTACCTGCGGGTACCGTCACCGTCGCGGTATTGGTCAGCACGCCGCTGGCGGTGGGTGCCACGCTGACCTGGAAGGTCACGGTCGCTACCTGGCCGTTAGCCAAGGTGCTGGTGCCGCTGATGGTGCTGCCCACAGCAGCAGCGGAAACGCCACTGCTGGTCACGACGTTGGTGATGGTGCCCAAGCCCGCTGGCAGGGTGTCTGTCCAGGTGGCATTGGTCACATCGCTCGGGCCTTGGTTGCCAATCACGATGGTGTAGCTGAAGGTACCGCCCGCGTTTGGCGTGCCGGTGCTGGCGGTCTTGGTGATGACCAAATCTGCCACCGGTGTCACTGTGACCGTGACTGTGCTGAAGTTGTTGGCCGCGACCGTATCGGTCGTGCCTGCTGGCACAGATACGCTGGCACTGTTGGTCAGCACGCCACTGGCGTTGTTAGCGGCGCTGACCTGGAAGGTCAAGGTGGCCAGTTGGCCATTCAACAGGGTCGTGGTGCCGCTGATGACGTTACCTGCCGCCGAACCCGTGATGCCAGCGCTTGGCACGATATTGGTAATGGTGCCCAGGCCCGTGGGCAAGGTGTCTGTCCAGGTGGCGTTGACCACGTCACTTGGGCCTTTGTTGCCAATCACGATGGTGTAGGTGAAGGTGCCGCCAGCATTTACGCTGGACGTGCTCACCGTCTTGGTAATGGCCAGGTCGGCAGAGGCGTTGACCGTCAGGGTGGCCGTAATCAAGCTGGGGTTTGCGCCCACCGAGGTGCTGAGTGATCCGGCCGGAATGGTGTTGGCCGCCAATGGCGAGGTAACCGAGGTCACCACCGCAGAGATGGAGCAGCTTGCGCCGGGTGCCACGACCGTGGCAGCCGGGGACGAAATCTGCGTGCCGCCCGCCGTAGCGACCGCCGCTGCGCCCGAACAGGTCGTTGCGACGGCAGGCGTGGCTGCGTTCAACATGCCTGTGGGGTAAACGTCGGTAAAGGGGGCGCTAAAGCTAGCCGACACCAGCTTATGGGTGTTGGTAAAAGTGATCACCAGTAAGGAGGTGCCGCCTGCATTGATGGTGGCAGGCGTAAAGGTTTTGGACACCAGGGGCAGGCTGGTGGTGACCGTGTCGATATCGGCCACCGTACACGTGCCGCTGGCGCAACCCGCAGCCGTGTTAGACACACCCGCCGGGACAGAAATAGAAGCGGTGTTGGTGATTTGGGTTTGCGCTGAAGCCAACTGGGGGATGCATAAAGCCAGCAAAAAACCCAGCACCAGGTAGAGCGAACCCAGACTCTTGGCCAGGTGAAGACGGGGTAAGGCCAGGCCTTGGAATAATTTTGTTAACGAGAGCATGCGGTCTCCAAATGGGAATGATGTGTGTGCTGCGCCTTGCATCCCGCCAGACCTGCCACTTACACATTGTATTCGCATTAACAGTATTAAGCGTTTAATGGTATCGCCCTTTTTTGCTGCGTGCTATTGATTTTCCAGCGGCTCCGCTTGTATTCCCTTGGGCCACGGCCCCATGGACCTGTGGCCGTGACGGCACCACCCACCACCCGCCACCCACGCCACCACCTGGCTTTCCGAGCTGCTAGTCACTGGTGGTAACGGACCAATGGACGTCGGCAGCATTTTGCAGCCGTTCTGGGTGTTGTTTTTACACGAAATTCCACTTACCCGCTACTGTTTTAAGAGCTTCCCAGGCTTTATGAAACAGGGTTGACGCAGCGTTTTAATGTTGTGGTTGGATTGTTTGGATGTTGAGCCTGGCTTGGCCCGCCAGGCTCCACGGCCTGTGGCAAATTTACAAAGCCAACCATGCCGTTACCACCCCGCCATTGGCCAGCCGCCTTACCGTGCACAAGCTTGGGATAATAGGCACCCTTCTGATTTGCGGGCATGGCGTAAATTTAATTGGTAACCCGATGGTAACTGACGGCATTGCTTCTTAAAATTAGACCTTGGACGATCGATCTAGGGACTTGTAACGCAACCGAATGAGCCTGTTTACAGCACAGCACGCCACAGCGCGCTGTGCTGTAACCAGGTTTTTACTTTAGGAGCTACTGCTATGAACTCACCCGTGATGCAAGGGCTGCAATTAGGCACCCCCACTTACGTCAAACACGCCAAGCTGATTGCCTGGGTGGCCGATATGGCCGCCCTGTGCAAGCCCAGCGCCATCTACTGGTGCGACGGCAGCGACGAAGAGTACCAGCGCCTGTGCGCCCTGCTGGTCGCTGGCGGCACCATGAAAAAGCTCAACCCGCTCAAGCGCCCCAACTCGTATTTGGCCAACAGTGTGGCCTCCGACGTGGCCCGCGTCGAAGACCGCACCTTTATCTGCTGCGCCAACCAAGACGACGCCGGCCCGACCAACAACTGGGCTGCGCCCGCCGAGATGCGCGCCACCCTGCAAGGCTCCTCGACCAAGCCAGGCTTGTTCGACGGCTGCATGGCAGGCCGCACCATGTACGTGGTGCCCTTCAGCATGGGCCCGCTGGGCAGCGACATTGCCCACATCGGCATCGAGGTGTCCGACAGCGCCTACGTCGCCGTCAACATGAAGATGATGACGCGCATGGGCAAGGCGGTGTATGAGGTGCTGGGCCAGGACGGCGAGTTTGTGCCCTGCGTGCACACCGTCGGCGCGCCCCTGGCCGCTGGCCAAAAAGACGTGCCTTGGCCTTGCAACCCCACTAAATACATCGTGCATTACCCCGAGACCAGCGAAATCTGGTCGTACGGCTCGGGCTACGGCGGCAACGCCCTGCTGGGCAAAAAATGCTTTGCCCTGCGCATCGCCTCCAACATGGGCAAGCAGGCCGCCAGCGGCAGCAACCCTGGCTGGTTGGCCGAGCACATGCTGATCCTGGGCGTAACCAATCCGCAAGGCAAAAAATACCATGTTGCAGCGGCTTTCCCGTCTGCTTGTGGCAAAACCAACTTCTCCATGCTGGTGCCCCCAGCAGGCTTTGAGGGCTGGAAGGTCACCACCATTGGCGACGACATCGCCTGGATCAAGCCCGGCAAAGATGGCCGCCTGTACGCCATCAACCCCGAAGCAGGCTACTTTGGCGTCGCCCCCGGCACCAACATGAAGACCAACCCCAACTGCATGCTCAGTTTGACCAAAGACACCATCTACACCAACGTCGGCCTGACCGACGACGGCGACGTGTGGTGGGAAGGCATGGAGAGCGATACCGGCAGTTTCCCCAAGCACCTGATCGACTGGCAGGGCAACGACTGGACCCCGGAGATCGCCAAGGCTACCGGTGCCAAGGCCGCACACCCCAACTCGCGCTTTACCGTAGCCGCCACCAACAACCCGGCGCTTGACCCGGCCTGGGACGACCCCAGGGGCGTGCCGATTGATGCCTTCATCTTCGGTGGCCGCCGCAGCACCACCGTGCCGCTGGTGATGCAGGGACGCAACTGGGTCGAGGGCGTGTACATGGCCGCGACCATGGGCAGCGAGACCACCGCCGCCATCGTCGGCGCAGAAGGCGTGGTGCGCCGCGACCCGTTCGCCATGATCGCCTTTTGCGGCTACAACATGAGCGACTACTTCCAGCACTGGCTGAGCATGGGCGACAAGCTCGCCGCTACCGGCGCCACCCTGCCTAAAATCTTCACCACCAACTGGTTCCGCAAAGGTGCCGACGGCAAATTCGTCTGGCCCGGCTACGGCGAGAACATGCGCGTGCTCAAGTGGATGATTGACCGCATCGAAGGCACCGCCCAGGGCGTAGACCACGCGGTGGGTGTCAGCCCATCGTATGACGAGCTGAACTGGACCGGCCTGGACTTCAGCGCCGAGCAGTTCAACAGCGTTACCAGCTTTGACAAGGCCGCCTGGACGGCCGAGCTGAAACTGCACGAGGCGCTGTTCACGCAACTCAAGCACCATTTGCCCACAGCGCTGGTAGAGACCAAGGCGAAGATTGCGCAGCGGCTGGCAGCGTAGGTTTCACCCATCCCGTCAAAAAGCCTCGCAAGACCTGATCTTGCGAGGCTTTTTAGCTGGTAGTCCTTGTCAAAAGGACCTAAGCAGCTATTAAAAATATAGCGATCGAGAGGTGGCCCTGGGCAAAACGCGCCTACCAGCGCGTCTTCATCCGGGTATAGGCATAGCTGCCCATGCTGCGCTGGGCCGCAGGGGTGAAGTAGCGGTCGTCGGCAAACACATAACCGTCATAAGCAACGGCGCTGACCTATGGTGGCGGTCGTGCAGGCGGTGGCGGTGGTGACGGCCGTGCCACTCCCGCGGCCGAGCAGGCCGCGGCCGACGAACTGGTAAACCCATTGGCCACCGGCTGGTTGATCAGCAGGTTGTATTGGTAGGCTGCATCGATGTACAGTACATTGGCACCCAAATCCACCATGGCCACCAGCAGGGCCTCGTTGTATTTCAAACTGGCGTTTTCCAGTAGCGCGCTGGTGCCTTGCGCCGTGGCAAACGGTGACTTGCCCAGGTTGTAGGCTCCGGCCACCACCACATGGGTGCCGCCTGCCGTGACCAGGCGGCGCGCTTGCGCGGCCAAGCGCTTTGCCCGCCTCTGCCGCGTTGACCAGTGCTTGCGCCGAGGTGATGCTGCCGGCCGTGACGGCATTGGCCTGCACCACCAGGTCGCTGATGCCTGCGTCCAGCACGACGATGTCGTCTTTGCCAATGGAATTGGCGGCCAAAAATGCGTCGATCTGCTCGGTGATCGTCAGCGTGGCCGCGTTGCCAGCGGCATCGGGCTTGAGGGCCACTCGGGCATTGCCACGCGCCCAGTTCTGGCCGCTTGCGGATTGCGCGGCCAGGCTCAGGCCGTAGCTGCTGGCGAGTTGCTGCACCCAGGTATTGATCGAGCCGTCGTTCACGGTATAGCGGGTGCCTCCGAAGCCCATATCAGCCAGGCCGTCACCCATCACCACCATGCGGGTGGGCACCAACTCTGAAAACACCGAGCCGGCACCGCAGCCTGAAAGCAGCGCCGCCGCGCCCACCATGGCAGCCAAACTGACCCGGCGGCGTAGCGGTGAGAGCAATACATTCATCGTCATTCATTTCTCCAAACATCACACGGTGCCACCCTGTCGGCGTGCGCCCGTTCAACTTCACAATAAGTGCTTATCTTAACTGGCTCACGTCAAGGGCTGGTAAATCGTGCCGGCCCGGGGCGCTTGGGCAAGGACGCACTTGCGGCCTAACTGGCCGCTGCGCGTTGCAGGCGGTCGCGCACACCGTCCCATTCGCTGCCTTCGGGTGGGGTTTCTACCCAGATCAGCTTCACACCCTGTGCGTCAAACAGGCGCAGCACGGCAAACAGCTGCTGGGCGGTGGCCAGCGCATCGTCGGGCATACGGCGGCGGATGATGCGCTCGGACTTGGAGCGCAGAATAGCGCGCGCATAGATCGCCATGTGGGCAGCATCCTCGCCCAGCAAGTCGAGTGCGGTTTGCATGGCCTTGGCATCCATCAGGCGCACACGGGCGTTGGGGGCGTAGTGGGACTCCAGGGTTCCCGAAGCCCTGGGGACCGCGTGTGCCACTGGTTTATCTGCAATATCCGCCTGAAGTCCCTGTCGCATGGACGTATTTAGCTCTTTGTTTGATAGCAATTTACAATCCGCAAGAGCCGACAGGGCGGCGTTGATCTGCGCCACGCTGAGCACACCGGGGCGCAGCAGCACGGGCGCACCCCGGGTGCAGTCGATGATGGTGGACTCGATGCCGACGCTGCATGCACCGCCGTCCAGCACGGTGATGGCATTGCCCAATTCGGCCTGCACATGCTGCGCGGTGGTGGGGCTGACCTTGCCAAATTGGTTGGCACTGGGCGCGGCCACGCCTAGCACGCCCAGGGCAGCGCAGGCTTTGAGCAGTTGCAGTGCGACAGGGTGCGACGGGCAACGCAGGCCAATGCTGGCCTGCCCACCCGCACTGGCCGTGGCCACGCCCGCGCGCCGGGGCAAGATCACCGTGAGCGGGCCCGGCCAAAAGCTGTCGATCAGCCGTTGCGCAAAGGCCGGTACCTCGCTGGCAAAGTGGCTCACCTGCTGCGCGCTGTGCACATGCACGATCAGCGGATGGTCCGCCGGGCGACCCTTGGCGGCAAATATTTTGGCTACGGCAGCGTCGCTGCTGGCATCGGCGCCCAGGCCATACACCGTCTCGGTAGGAAAGGCAATCAGCTCCCCCGTACTTATAGAGCGTGCGCAAGCAGCTATCGCATCAGGAGCAGTGGCAGAGAGAATCATCGTACACCCACAGCCCGCATATCAGTAAGCCAAGCCCAGGATCTGCGCCGCCGCCTTGGCGGTGCTGCGCACCGCCTCGATGCTGGGGCCGGTAATGTTCAGGTGCCCCATCTTGCGGCCCCGGCGTGCGTCAAGTTTGCCATACAAATGCAAATGCGTGCCGGGCAAGGCCAGCACCTCGGCCCAGGCCGGGGTGCTGGCCGTGTCACCGTCTTTAAACCACAAATCGCCCAGCACATTGAGCATGATGGCCGGGCTGTGCTGGCGCGGTGCGTGCAGGGGCAGGCCGCACAGGGTACGCACCTGCAGCTCAAACTGGCTCACATCACACGCGTCCATGCTGTAGTGGCCGCTGTTGTGCGGGCGCGGTGCCATCTCGTTAATGAACAGACTGCTGGCATCGGAAATGCGGCCATCACTATCGGCGATGATAAAAAACTCCACGCACAGCACGCCCACGTAGTCCATACTGTCTGCTATGCATTGAGTAGCTGCTTGCGCTCGTTGTGCAAGGCCTGCAGGCATATTGCTTTCAAACACCTCGGTCACCGCCAGGATGCCGTCGAGATGCACATTGCGCTGCACCGGCAGGCTGACGCACACGCCGTCGGCGCCGCGCGCGACGATCACGCTGCACTCTGCCGCCAGGGTCATGCGCTTTTCCAGCACGCAGGTGACCTCTTTGAGTTGTTTGAAGGCGGCCTCCAGGTCCGCACGGGTGTTCACCCGGATCTGGCCCTTGCCGTCGTAACCCAGGCTGGCGGTTTTTAGAATGCCGGGCAACAGTGCATCGGGCACCTGCGCCAGGTCGGCGGTCTGCAAAAGCGACATGCAGGGCACCGGGCCCACGCCCGAGCTTTTGGCGCACTGGGCAAAGTGGGCTTTTTCGGCGCGGCGGTCTTGCGCAATGGCCACGCAGTCGGCGTTGGGCGCGACCGGGCGGTGCGCGCCCAGCGTCACCAGGGCAGGCGCAGGCACGTTTTCAAACTCAATCGTGATCGCCGCGCTACGCTGCATCAGCTGCGCCAGGCCCTGCTCGTCCAAATAGTCAGTTTGGATATGGTAATTGCTCACCTTGCCCGCCGGGCTGGCCGGATCGGGATCCAGCACCACGGTGAAGTAGCCCATGCGCTGCGCCGCCTGCACAAACATGCGGCCCAGTTGGCCCCCGCCCATCACCCCCAGCGTGGGCATACGGCCATCGGGCAAGGAGGTGCCGGGGAGAAGGGTTTTGATCATGGTGGTGGTGCTGTCTACTAAGGTGGTGGCTGGGCTGAGGGCGAAATCGGGTTTCCGGTACGCGAAAGGCGCGAAGGTTACGCGAAAGACGCGAAAGGGAAATCCAAAAAAGAGTTTAAAAGAATCCGTGGAAAGTATCTTCTATCCATTACGTCACGCCTTAGTTGAGGGGCATTTCAAAAATTTGAATTTTTCTTTTTTATCTTCTTTCGCGTCTTTCGCGTACCGGAAATCAAATCTTCAAGCCTTCAAAGCAGGCAACACACTGAAACGCGCTACTTCGGTTTGTGCCGCACGGTAAGCCTGTAATTTAGCCAGCAGAGCAGCATCACGCAGCCCCAGCATGGCAACCGCAAACAGCGCCGCATTGGCCGCCCCCGCCGCGCCAATGGCGAAGGTGGCTACCGGCACGCCCTTGGGCATTTGCACGATGCTGTGCAGCGAGTCCACGCCCAACAAGTGTTTGGACGGCACGGGCACACCCAGCACGGGCACGGTAGTTTTAGCCGCCAGCATGCCGGGCAAGTGCGCCGCGCCGCCTGCGCCTGCGATGATGGCCTGCAGGCCGCGCACCGAGGCTTTTTCGGCGTAGGCAAACATCTCGTCGGGCATGCGGTGGGCCGAAAGCACCTGGGTTTCAAAACTGATGCCAAAATCGGTCAAAATCTGCACGGCGTGCGCCATGGTCTCCCAGTCCGAGCTGGAACCCATCACCACCCCGATGCTTAGCCTGGAATCTGTTGTTTTGCTGGTCATAACCTCTGATTCTACGTCTGCCCCGCCCTGTTGACCTTTAACTGCTGTGGTGCACCCACACTTGCCGCCATGATTGACGCGACCGTTGAAAATTTTGAAACCGAGGTGATCGCCGCCTCCAACACCATCCCCGTGCTGGTGGACTTTTGGGCCCCCTGGTGCGGCCCCTGCAAATCGCTCGGCCCCATTTTGGAAAAACTGGAGGTGGCCTACGAAGGGCGCTTCAAGCTGGTGAAGATCGACTCGGATCAAGAGCAGCAAATCTCCCAAGCCTTCGGCATCCGCAGCATCCCCACCTGCGTGCTGCTTCAAGGCGGCCAACCCGTAGACGGCTTTATGGGGGCGCTGCCCGAAGGCAAAGTGCGCGAGTTTTTAGACAAGCATGTGCCACCTGCACTGGAAAAGCCTGAAGAAGAGCTGGCACTGGAGTCCCCGCCCGAGCCCGGTAGCGCTGAGGCATTGACCGCACTGCGCGAGGCCGTGGCAGCCGCCCCCGACAACGACGAGGCCCGCTTTGCCCTGCTGCGCGCACTCTTGCTGGCGGGCCACGACGACGATGCCAAGGTAGCCTTGGCACCCGTGATCGCCAAAGTCAGCAGTAACCGCAAGCTGGAGGCCGTGCAGCGCGTGTTAAATGCTATTGATTTCGCAGCTACTTATGTCCAGCAGTCAGGGACTGTGGGCCAATTAGATGCAAAAATTGCGGCCAACAAGCGGGATTTTGAAGCCCGCTTTGCACTGGCGCAGTGGCACATCGGCCAGCGCCAGTGGGGGGCTGCGATGGACGAGCTGCTGGAGATTTTGATGCGCGACAAAAGCTGGAATGAGGACACGGCGCGCAAAACCTATATTGCCGTTCTGGAAGTGATTGAGCCACCGAAGGTCAAAGTGGCCGATGGCCAGATTCCACCGCAAGACCCGACGGTGGCCACCTACCGCCGGCGTTTGAGCTCGGTGGTGTTGAGCTAGGCGCGCCGCTCCTGGGGTGGTGCGCCACCCACCAGCTCAGGAGCCTGCGGGCCATCCGCCTCAGCCATCCACACGCAGCGTACTGCCCTCGACCCGCACCTTCGCCCCCACGGCGGGTGCGCTGGCCTGCTCGACGGTGCGGGTGCTGCCGTCTTGCATGTGTACGCGCACGGAGTACACCGTTTCTCGCTTGACCCTTTTCTCAACTTCGTTGCCTGCCACGGCACCCCCAACGGCACCCAGCACCGTGGCCAGATCCTTGCCGCTCCCATTGCCGACCTGGTGGCCCAGTACCCCCCCCAGTACGCCGCCGGCGACGGTTCCCACCCCACTGGCACCCTTGCCTGCCCGCGTGATGGGGGTGACGGCTTCAATGGTGCCGCAGTTGGCACACACCGGTCTGGCTGGCGCTTGCGCCACCACCGGCGCAGGGGCGGTTTGCACGGCGCTTTGGGGCGTACCCATCGCCACGGCAGGCACGCCCGAGCTGATGACGGGTGCGTTGGCCGCACGGGTCACCGGGGCTGCGGCCACCCGCTGCTCCACCGGTTTCACTACTTTTTTCGGAGCAGGCTTCACACTCTGGTCATACACCTTGGCGGTCGAAGGAATGGCTCGTCCATCCTTGGTCTCGGTGATCATGCTGTTGCCACCATCCATCCCGGTCACGCCGCCAGGTGCCTGTAAGCCCGCGGCATTGCCTGCCACGGTGGCACGCGTGCCGCTTGCATTGCTGGACAAGGCCACCGGCTCAGCGGGGCGATTGCTGATGTGAATCAGGCTGGCACCCATCGCCAGCACACTCACCCCCAACACGCCGATGGCGGCCCACAAAGGCTTGGTCTTGGCTTGCGGCTCTGGCACCTTGCCCACTTTGGGGTTCATGCCCCCCATGGAAGAAATCGTTGCACTCATCGTGACCCTTTCTGCTGCGCCAAAGGACGCGTTCTGCACTGGGTATTCAACGCCCGTGCACTGCATAAGGTACACACACTGGTGTAAGAGGTGATGAAGGCTTTGTAACCCCGGGTAAAGACTACACCTTGGCTAATGCCCTGCAAAATCCACCAAGGTGAACAACGGCAGGCCCGCTTGCCGCAGTTTGGCCGAGCCTTGCAGCTCGGGCAGGTCGACAATGGCGGCACCCTCCATCACGGTGGCACCGAGTTTCTCCAGCAGTCGTTTGCCTGCCATCATGGTGCCGCCGGTGGCGATCAGGTCGTCGATCAGCAGCACGCGCTGGCCTGGGTGGACGGCATCGGTATGCAGCTCGACGGTGGCGCTGCCGTATTCCAGCTCGTAGGTTTCCTCTACAGTGGTAAATGGCAGCTTGCCTTTTTTACGTATCGGTACAAAACCAACGTTCAATTCATACGCCACCACCGCGCCCAAAATAAAACCGCGCGCGTCCAGCCCGGCCACCACGTCGGGGCGTAGCGCCGGGTCCATGTAGCGGTGCACAAAGGCATCGATCAGTACGCGAAACACACGTGGGTTTTGCAAGAGTGGCGTGATGTCGCGAAACTGCACCCCCGGCGCGGGCCAGTCGGGCACGGTGCGGATATGGCTGCGCAGGTAGTCGGTGACGGCGGGGGCAGTGTGCATACCGGGTGCCAGAGCAGGCTCTAACGCATGTCTCCGTACTGCGTGGGGCTCAGCGCCTGGCCAGGTTCGTCGGGGTCAACAAACTCGGTTGACTCATAGCCCGTAAGCAACAGCTTGTTATGGATGGCTGCCATGGAGGCGGTCATGGGAGCGGCGGCTTTGGCGGCCTTGCCTGCGACTTTTTCGGCCGGGACGGCCTGCGTGGCCGCGCGCGCAGCGGCCAGGTGAGAGGCCGGCATGGAAGGCTGCGAATGGGTGCGCAGATTGGCCCCCAGATCAAACAAAGGCGCGGGCCCTGTTGTGGCGGCCACGCGGGCCTCGTGCACATTGTCGGGCTCATAAAAGCGCCAGTACACGCCCTGCACCGCGATGGCGTGGCGGTTTTTGGCACCCCGGGTGATCAGGGCCTCTACTTCGTTGAGCTTGCCGGTCTCGCCGCCGTATTCAGCGGCCAGATCGATCATTACCAAAAAGGTCCGACCCAGTTGGTCCAGCGGAAGTACCTTGAATTTGAAGGTGGACGACATGACCCCAGCGCGCACCATCGACTCGCGCACCACTTGAAACAGGTCATCGCGGCGTGCGTTGCGCTCGACCCGGCGCTCTTGCTGGGATGCAGACAGTGCCGGTTTGGCGGAAGCCTTTTGAACCGGGGCCGGGCCTGGTGCACCCTGCGCCGCGCTGCCCGGCCGTGACGTACGTACCAAGCCAGGGCGCGCCAACCCCTGCGCGGGCTGCGCGGGGGGAGCCGGTGGTTTGGCTAACAGCCAATTGATAAATCCCATGGGTGCTTTGTATCCGGAATGTGCAAATTCTGCAAGTGATGCAAGTCTTGACTTTACTTTGATAGAGGAAGTTTCAGAAGATCAACTTTGAACGCAGGGTTTAAGGCGCGTCCATTTTAAGGCGCTACGCTCCCTGCGGGCGGCAGGGCGCAGGCCTGCCAAAGTAAACGCCCACAAAAAAGCCCCGAAACGGGGCTTTTTTACGAATCACACAAGGTGATGCTTGGGGGATTAGTAACCGCCGCGACCACCGCCGCCGCCAGCACCGCCGCCAGAGCGACCGCCGCCGCCGTACGGGCTGCGGAAACCGCCGCCGTCACCGCCGCCGCCACCACCAGCGCCGCCGCCGTAGCCGCCGCCACCGGAGCGACCGCCGCCACCGCCACCGCCGTATCCACCACCACCGCCGCCGCCGCCGTAGCCGCCACCGCCGCTACGACCACCGCCGCCACCACCAAAGCCACCGCCGCCGGTGCGGGGAGGACGGGCTTCCATCGGGCGAGCCTCGTTCACTACGATGGCGCGGCCATCGAGTTGTTGACCGTTCATGCCTTCAACGCCGGCCAAAGCCTCAGCGTCGCTGGACATTTCAACAAAGCCGAAGCCTTTTGAACGACCGGTATCGCGCTCCATCATCACTTTAGCGCTGGTCACAGAGCCAAATGCGGAGAATGCCTGGTGCAGGTCTTCGTCGCGAACAGAATATGGCAAATTGCCAACGTACAGTTTATTGCCCATGAATGGGACTCCTATCAATCACAAATAAAAAGCGATGGAGTCCCTAGCAAACACTTTATGCACGAAACTTATCCGATCACCAACCACATTTCCACAAAATCGTGGGAATGCCCTTGCATTATGCGCGAAAATTGGCTTTCGTGTCGAACCCTGCATTTATACCTGTTTCATTAGTGTCGCCTTTACGCATCGTTTGCCTGGTGCCCAGCATCACCGAGTTGATCGTGGAGATGGGCCTGGCAGACTATGTGGTGGGGCGCACGGGCTATTGCATCCACCCGGCACAGCGTGTGGCCGCGATACCCAAGGTGGGCGGCACCAAGACCGTTAACATTGATAAAATCCGCAAGTTAGCGCCCACACATTTAATAGTGAATGTGGACGAAAACGAGAAAAGCACGGTCGATGCCCTGCGCGAATGGGTGCCCCAGGTGGTGGTGACGCATCCGCAAACACCGCTGGACAATCTGGCGCTGATCGACCAGCTAGCAGGTACTTTTGCGGCGGCGTTGACCGAGCCCACCCGCAACGCCGGGCCCGACCCTCTACGCGCTACTAATTTAATAGCTGTAAATGACCTAATGACAAGGACTACGGCACTAAAACAGCAGGTTTTTACGCGTTTACGGGCACTCGAAGCCGGGCGCAGCCAACGCCGCCCTCAACGCGTGCTGTACCTGATCTGGCAGGACCCCTGGATGACCGTGGCGCGGGACACCTATATCAGCCGCATGCTGGGCCTGATTGGCTGGCAGACCTGGCCTGCACTGGAGGGCGGCGACGGCAGGCACACACCCGGCGCGGCACGTTACCCGGTGCTTTTGGGTGACGAGCCGTGGCTGGCGCAGATCGACCGCGTGCTGCTCTCCTCCGAGCCCTACTGTTTCAATGCCTCGCACCTCGCGCAGGTGCAAAACTGGTTGCCGCACGCCCAGGTGCAACTGGTCGATGGCGAACTGCTCAGCTGGTATGGCAGCCGCGCCGTCCTGGGGCTGGACTATCTGGCAGGTTTGTCGGTGGCGCTGGACGCAGAGGGTTGCGCCGACGGGCTGGCATCCCCCGCATAGTTGCGCCACTGGCGCATGGCGTTGCGCATGGTGAGGATTTGCTTTTCAAAATCCGGGCAGGCCTTGCAGATCAGCATATGGGTGCGCAAGGCCAACTTCTCGCTCACATTCAGGTCGCGGTCTTCCCGCGCCACCACCAGAGCAGCAACTTCTTTACACGAACGGTGGAAGGGGTAATTCAACATGGCAACGATTAATAATTCAAACAAGGTAGCAAGACAATGAGAAAGCGCATGGAAAAACGACGCGACACCCTTTAAGCGGCTACCGGCTTGTGCTGGCCAAACCAGTTCAACTCCAGGCATTCACGCAGGCGCAGGCGGGCGCGGTGCAATTGCACGTAGAGGTTGGTCGCGGTGATATTCAATTCCTTACACACCTCGTCGGCATCCATCTCCAGCCATTCACGCATGAGAAACAGCCGCCCCTGCACCGGCGGCAGCCTGGCCACGCAGGCATCCATCACCGCCATGAACTGCTGTTGGCTCAGGTCCTGGTCGGGGTTGCCCCATTGGGCCGGGGCTTCTAAAAAATGGCCATCCGGCTTGAAGCCGATCGCGTCCAATTCATCGCCCTCGCGGTCCGGGAAGATGTCGCTGGCGTTGACCTCGCGCAGGTTGGCGCGCAGCGCGTCCACCACCTTGTGCTTCAAAATACCTACCAGCCAGGTTTTCAGCTGCGACTGCCCGGCAAAGGACTGCGGCTTGGCAATCGCGGCCAGCATCGTCTCGGACACCGCGTCTTCGGCCCAGGCCTCGTTGCGCAGTTGCAGGCGCGCAAAGCGCAGCAAATAGGTGCGCAGGGCGGCAACATCGGTTTCAAAATTCATGGGGGGTACTATTTTTGTAATAACTCGCGCATCTTAGCGACAATACCAGGAGTTACACGAAAGGGGTCTTGGTATGGCACATCGGTTTTTCTCAATAGCAAGCGGCGCCCTGTGCGCGCTGATCAGCACGGGGCTGTGGATGCACAGCGGGGCGCTGGCGCAAACCAGCCCTGGCGCCGCCGTGGCCGCTGCCAAGGTGGCCGACGCACCCGCCCCCAATATCGCAGGCCTGACACTGGATAAAAAGCCGTTTTTACTGGCCTCCACCCGGGGCAAGGTGGTGCTGGTGATGTTTTGGTCGACCGACTGCGCCGTGTGCCGCGACAAAATGCGCGAGCTGCGGGAGAACGCCCGCGGCTGGGCCAACCAACCCTTTGAGCTGGTGCTGGTTAACGTGGACAAAAGCATGCAAGACGTGGAGAGCTACAACGCCATCATCAACAAGGCCGTGCCGCTCAAGCAGCGCTTTACGCAGATGTGGACCGGTGACCCCAGCTATATCGACAACCTGAACACCGCGCTGCTGCCGCGCGGCCAACTGCCCGCCACCCTGCTGATTGGCAAGAACGGGAAACTGGTCGAGCGCTACAACGGGCGTATTCCCGCTGAGGTGTGGGACACGATCGCTGACTTGCTGTAACCTTCATCTACGATAGAGTCGTCCATTCAGTAAGTTTCTGCGTTGAATACAGACCAAACCATCACCGAAGCACATGGCGCGTAGGTAGTCTGGTGCCGAGGTAATTTTGTAAAACCCCCTTTTGGAGAACCCCATGAATCAAACCACCCTGATCGCTGCCGCTGCAGCCTCGTTGCTCTCTACCCTGTTGGTCGCTTCCCCGGCGGTGGCACAAGGCAAAGAAAAATGCTACGGCATTGCCGCTGTGGGCCAAAACGACTGCGCCAACCTGGCCGGCACGCATTCCTGCGCGGGCCAGTCGGCGGTGGACAAAGACCCCGGCGAGTGGAAATATGTGGCCAAGGGCACCTGCGCCTCCATGAAGGGCATGAGCCAGGACCAAGCCAAAAAAGCCGCCATGGCAAAGGGCGAGCCCGTGAAAAAAGGCGGCGACATGCCGATGGGGATGGATAAAAAGAGCTGACCTTGGCCACCGGCATCGGCTGGCGGCACCCGCACTATGCACAGGTGCTGCAGCGCCTGCCCCCGGTCGGTTTTTTGCAAGTTCATTCCGAGAATTTTTTTGCGGAGGGCGGTGCCGCCTTGGCCACGCTGCAGGCCGCGCGCGCGCATTACCCGATCAGCCTGCACGGCGTGGGCCTGTCCCTCGGTTCAGCACTCGGTATCGACGATTGGCACCTCGACCAATTGGCACGCCTGGTTGAGCGGATCGACCCGATCCGCGTGAGTGACCACGCCTGCTTTGCCAGAGGCACGGTCGCCGGGCGCACGGTGCATGCCGCCGACCTGCTGCCCCTGCCCTTCACCCACGGCGCACTCGATGCGCTGTGCGCCAATGTGCAGCGCGTGCAGGAGCGCTTGCAGCGCCCGCTGCTGGTAGAAAACCTCAGCGCCTATGTGCAGTTTGCCCAGGCGGATATGAGCGAGACCGAATTCTTAAACACCCTGTGCCAGCGCACCGGCTGCCAGATCTTGCTGGACGTGAACAATATTTACGTCAATGCCCTGAACGACCAAATTGCAGGCCACGTAGGCGAGCCCCTGCAGCAGGCCCACCAGTGGCTGAACGGCCTGAACGCAGGCTGCGTCGGTGAGCTGCACCTGGCGGGCCACTGCGTACTGGACGACATTGTCATTGACGACCACGGCGCGCGGGTGTGCGAACCCGTATGGGCGCTGTATGCCCACGCGGTGCAACGCTTTGGTAACCCGCCCGCCTTGGTGGAGTGGGATACCCAGGTGCCCGCGCTGGACGTGCTGCTGTGCGAGGCGCAGCGGGCGGATGCCGTGCGTGCACAGGCGCTGGACTCGCAGGAGGCGGGATGACCACAACGCCAGCGCATTCTCCTGCTCATGCCAGTGCCGGCGCTAGTACCCATGCCCATGCCTGCGCTCGCGCCGAGCAAGGCGCACTCGCGCTCCAGCAGCAAGCCTTACTGCATGCACTGGCGGCACCAGGTATTCAGAGCGCTACTAATTTAATAGCTGCTTACGTCCTGTTGACAAGGACTACAGGCATAAATCATCCTCAAAACACACTGCAACGCGGTTTGCAAGCCTACCGCGCCAACGCCAGCGCCCTGGCCGAGCGTGCCCTGCTCGCGGCCTACCCCGTGTTGCAGCAACTGCTGGGCGAGGAGCCCTTTGCCATGCTGGCGCGTGACCTGTGGGCCGCCCACCCGCCCGAGCGGGGTGACCTGGCGCAGTGGGGCGGCGCGCTGGTCAGCTACTTGACTAGCGCCCCCGCCTTGGTTGATTTGGTATCTGACCATCCTTATCTGCCCGATGTAGCGCGGCTGGAATGGGCGCTGCACAGTGTAGCCAGCGCCGCAGATGCCAACCAAGACAGCGCCAGCTTTGCGCTGCTGGCCAGCCAGCCACCCGAGTCATTGCTCTTGCGTTTGGCACCGGGGGCGCAGCTGCTGGAGAGCAGCTACCCCACGGTGGCGATCTGGCAGGCGCACGCGGCCGTGCCAGATCTGAGCGAAGCCACGCAGTTACTGTCGGCTGGTGTCGGGCAAACGGCGCTGGTATGGCGACAAGGCCATGCCCCGCGTGCACGCGCTGTGGGTGCTGGTGAGGCCGCGTTGCTGCGCAGTGGTCTGGCGCAGGCCAGTGTGGGTGCGTCCGTCGCTGCGGCACTCGCCACTGAACCTGCGTTTGACCTCAGCGCCTGGCTGACATCGGCCGTGCAAGATGGGTTAGTGTTGGGTGTGGGGTCTGCTTGCGTACAAGACTAGCGCTAGCCCCCTACCAGGTAGCTTCCCGGTCTGGCGACGAGCTGATCTTGTGGATGCTTAAATCGGCACCCTCAAACTCTTCTTCCTGGCTCATACGCAGGCCCATCGTCACCTTGAGCGCGTAGTACACGACAAAGCCGCCCAGCAGTGCCCAAACCACGCCCATGGCGGTGCCCATCAGCTGGGCTTGCAACGACACGCCGCCCAAGCCGCCCAGCGCCTTGCTGCCAAAGATGCCCGCAGCAATGCCGCCCCAGGTGCCGCACAGGCCGTGCAGCGGCCACACGCCCAGCACGTCGTCGATCTTCCATTTGTTTTGCGTCAGCGTGAACATGATGACGAAGATGGCGCCTGCCATTGCGCCCACCACCAGCGCGCCCAGCGGGTGCATCAGGTCAGAGCCCGCGCACACGGCCACCAGGCCGGCCAAGGGGCCGTTGTAGACAAAGCCGGGGTCGTTTTTGCCCAGCACCAGCGCGGCCAGCGTACCGCCCACCATGGCCATCAACGAGTTGACGGCCACCAGGCCGGAGATTTTGTCGATGGTCTGCGCACTCATCACGTTAAAGCCAAACCAGCCCACGCACAGCGTCCAGGCACCCAGCGCCAAAAAGGGAATGGAGGAGGGTGGATGGGCCGAGATGCCACCGTCTTTTTTGTAGCGGTTGTAGCGTGCGCCCAGCAGCAGCACCGCAGGCAGGGCGATCCAGCCGCCCACGGCATGGACGACGACGGAGCCGGCAAAGTCGTGGAACTCTTCGCCCGTGGTGGCCTTGATCCAGGCTTGCACGCCGTAAGCCTGGTTCCAGGCAATGCCTTCAAAAAATGGATAAATGAAGCCGACGATGATGGCCGTGGCGATCAACTGCGGCCAAAACTTGGCGCGTTCGGCAATGCCGCCCGAAATGATGGCGGGGATGGCGGCGGCGAAGGTGAGCAGGAAGAAAAACTTCACCAACTCGTAGCCGTTCTTGGCGGCCAGTTGCTCTGCACCCACCATGAAGCTGGTGCCATAGGCCACGCCGTAGCCCACCACAAAGTAGACGATGGTGGACATCGAGAAGTCGACCAGGATTTTGACCAGGGCGTTGACCTGGTTCTTTTTGCGGACGGTGCCGAGTTCTAAAAACGCGAATCCGGCATGCATGGCCAGCACCATGATGGCCCCCAGCAGGATAAATAACGCGTCAGTGCCTTGTTTTAGTGCTTCCATGGAGGTCTCTTGGGCTGTGGGTTGATGAAGGGAGAGAAAAATGCTTTGTTTTGGTGCGTTTTCTGCATGACTTTGGTTAACGCACGTAAAAGAAGCAATATTTGCGCCAAATCGGTGCTTTTGGGTTTATTGGTGCCTTCTAGGCGGTGTGTTTGCCGGTTAGCGCACCAGCCTGGACGCTTTTTCATCGCTCGCCCGCAACCAACGCTGCCAGCGCTGCCTTAGCGCAGGTGCTTGGCCCGCTTGCCGCTGATCGCCTGCGCCACCGTCATGGCACGCTGCCCGGCGACCAAGGTAAAGACCTCGCCCGCCTTCAGCGTGCCGCTGCGCTGCACACTGAGGTAAAAGCCGCAGCGTTGCGTCAGCACCATCTGCCGCCCGGCTTGGGCAAGGCCCATCACCGCGTCAAACTTGAAGCAGGGCTCACGCGGCGCGGTCACGCGCAGCACGCAGTCGGCAAATACCAGCTGGTCGCCGATCCACACCGCGTCTTCGCGCAGGCCCGTCAGCGTCAGGTTCTCGCCCACAAAACCGGGGGGCAACGCCTCGTCAAACAGGCTCACCCCGTGCTCCCGCCGCTGGGCCTGCCAGTAGGGGTAGTGCTCGGCCGGATAGGCATACACCGCCTTGTCGGGCCCGCCGTGGATGCTAAGTTCTACCTGCTCGTCCCCCGCCAAGCCCATCTGCCCCACCACCACCGCGCCCTGCACGGCGCGTTTGCCAATGCCCGACAAAAACCTGCGCCCACCCGCCAGCAGCGGCTGGGCGTGGCCGATGTTGAGGCTGAGGAGCTGCTGAAGAGGTGGCGGGTGCATACCGAGGATTGTAAGTACACTATAAAAATAATAGCTACTTACGTCCATGTGACAAGGACTACCAGCACATTTAATTGCCAAAACCGATTGATTGGCAACAATTTATACTCCCCAGTCTACACAACCCGCAAGGAGGCCCCATGCGCTACTGGCTGATGAAATCCGAGCCCGCCGACTGCTCTATCGACGATCTGGCGACGCTGCCACAGCAGACCGTGCCTTGGGTCGGCGTGCGCAACTACCAGGCGCGCAACTTTATGCGCGACGACATGCAGGTGGGTGACCTGGCCTTCTTTTACCACTCCTCCTGCCCCCAGCCGGGCATCGCTGGCATCGTGCGCATCAGCCGCCTGGCCTACCCCGATGCTACGCAGTTTGACCTCAAGAGCAAATATTTCGACCCCAAATCCAAGCCCGACGTGCCGCGCTGGCTGCATGTGGATGTACAGCTGGTGAAAAAACTCCCCCTGATCCCCTTGGCCACCCTGCGCGCCACCCCCGCATTGGCCGACTTGCGCATCCTGCAGCGCGGCAACCGGCTGTCGATCACGCCGGTGGACAAAGTGCACTGGGACGAAATCGCACGCATGAATTAGCTACAAAAAGTATCTGCTTAGGCTTTGTTTTATTTTTGGGATAAAGGCCAAAAAGGCATTATTTCCCGATGCAAAACCGGGAAAAAATCTCGCCCAGCAGATCGTCGGCGCTGAACTCACCGGTGATACTGCCCAGCGCGTTTTGCGCCAGGCGCAGCTCCTCGGCCAGCAGGTCCAGGCTTTGGGTTTGGGCGGCCAGGAGTTCGCTGGCCGTCGCCAAATGGCGTTGCACGTCCTGGAGCGCCTGTACATGGCGTGCGCGGGCGATGAAGATGCCTTCTGTTGCAGATTGCCAGCCGGCAATCTGCAACAGCTTCTGGCGCAGTGGCTCGATGCCGTGCCCGGTTTTGGCGCTCAGGGTCAGGCTGGCACTGCCCTCGGGGGTGCCAGCGAGGTGCTGACGAGCCAGCGGTTCTGGCACCGCGTCCAGTTTGTTCCAGATTTGCACTACGGGGATATTTTTAGATACTTTTCCGGCAATAGTCCTTGTCAAAAGGTCATCAGCAGCTATTGTTTTTGTAGCAATCTGGGGGTCGGCATGGTGCGTGGCAGCCAGGTCATGCAGGTGCAGCACGGCATCGGCTCCGGCGATTTCATCCCAGGCGCGGGCGATGCCGATGCGCTCGACCTCGTCAGTACTGTCGCGCAGCCCGGCGGTGTCGATGATGTGCAGGGGCACGCCTTCGATCTGGATGGTTTGCTGCACCTTGTCGCGCGTGGTGCCCGCAATCGGCGTGACGATGGCCAGCTCGGCTCCGGCCAGGGCGTTGAGCAGGGAGCTTTTGCCCGCATTGGGTTGCCCGGCGATCACCACCTTGATGCCCTCGCGCAGCAGCGCGCCCTGCTGGGTTTTTTGCAGCAGCTCGGCATTGGTTTGCTGTAAATGCAGGAGCTGGCCACCCGCGTCTGCCTTGCGTAAATGGTCGATTTCTTCTTCAGGAAAGTCCAGTGTGGCCTCCACCAGCATACGCAGATGGATCAGCGCATCGCGCAGGCTATGCACCTGGCGCGAGAACACGCCAGCCAGCGAGCGGCTGGCGCTGCGGGCGGCGGCCTCGGTGCTGGCATCGATCAGATCGGCAATCGCCTCGGCCTGGGCCAGGTCGATTTTGTCGTTCAGGAACGCGCGCTCGGTAAATTCGCCGGGGGCGGCAACGCGCAGATGCATGGCTTTGCCGGCCTCCAGACAGCGCGCCAGCAACAGTTGCAACACCACCGGCCCGCCGTGGGCTTGCAGTTCCAGCACATCCTCACCGGTATAGCTGTGCGGTGCCGGGAAGTGCAGCGCCAGCCCCTGGTCGATGGCGCTGCCGTCGGCTGCCAGAAAGGGCAGGTAAGTCGCCTCGCGGGCTTTGAGCGCCTTGCCGCACAACGCGTCAATGATGGCCTGTACCGACTGGCCCGACACCCGCACCATGCCCACCGCACCGCGCCCAGGGGCGGTGGCAATGGCAGCAATCGGATCAGCGTGGCGGGCGAGCATGGGGGAGGGTATGAAAGAGTCAGTACGGCCACTTGCCGCTAGTGGCGCTCGGTCGGCGCGCCATCCATTGGGAAGTGCACATCAGGTGTCACAAACGCCAATGATACGACGTGAAGCCCGGAGGCTTGGGGGCCTACCCACTACAGGGCCTGCGCTTTGGCCAGCTCGGCGTTGTCGTGGGCCTTGCGCGCAAACTCGGCACGCAAGGCCTTGAGTTTTTCGCGCGGGTCTTCGCGCACGGTGGTTTGCGCCAGCGCCATCTCGGCAATAAAGCGGCTGGGCTGGGCGCTGACCATCTCGCGGCCCTTTTTCTTTTTCTTGGGCCAGCTCACCGACAGCGTGCGCTGCGCGCGGGTAATGCCGACGTACATCAGGCGGCGCTCTTCCTGCAGCCGGGCCAGGATGCCCTCGTTGGCGGCGGCTTTGGCATCCGTGGAGGCGGCGTCGCCCTCGCCCAGTTTGAAGGGCAGCATGCCCTCGCTCACTCCGGCCAGCATCACATGCGGCCACTCCAGGCCCTTGGCGGCGTGCAAAGTGGACAGGGTCACGACGTTCTGGTCTTTCTCGCGGTTGGTCAGGGTGGACAGCAGCGAGATGGTCTGCACCACCTCGAGCAGGGTTTTGATCTCTGGCTGCAGGCTCAGGCCGCCACCGTCTTCGATCTCGCCGCCGCAGCGCTTGGCCATCCAGTCGCAAAACTCGATCACATTGGTCCATTTGCTGGCAGCGACTTTTTCATTCTCTTCGCTCTCGTAGAGGTGCTTTTCGTAGCCGATGTCTTTCAGCCAATCGGTTAAAAACACGCCGGCTGCCTCGGCACCCAGGGTGTGGCGCGCGCGGTATTCCAGGTCATTCACGTAGCGGCCAAACTCGTGCAGGCCGCCGACGGTGCGCGCGCTGATGGCGCTGGCCAGGGAGTTGGAAAACAGCGCCTCAAACAGACTCAGCTTGTACTGCGCGGCAAAGTTGCCCAGCTGCTGCAAGGTGGTGTGGCCGATGCCGCGCTTGGGGCTGGTGACGGCGCGCAGGAACGCCGGGTCGTCGTCGTTGTTGGTGATCAGGCGCAGCCAGGAACACAGGTCTTTGATTTCGGCACGGTCAAAGAAGCTCTGCCCGCCCGACACCTTGTAGGGGATGTTGGCCTTGCGCAGCGCCTGCTCGATGATGCGGGCCTGGTGGTTGGCGCGGTACAGAATGGCAAAGTCGCGGTATTCTTTGTGCTGCTGGGTTTGCGTCAGGTCGCTGTCCACGCGCAGGCTTTGAATGCGCGCCACGGCGCGCTCGGCCTCGTGCTCTTCGTTGTCGGCGTCCACCACCCGCACCGGCTCGCCCTCGCCCAGGTCACTCCACAGGGTTTTGGGGTACAGCTTGGGATTGGGGCCAATCACGTTATTGGCCGCCCGCAAAATGGCCGCCGTAGAGCGGTAATTCTGCTCCAGCTTGATGACCTTGAGCTGCGGGAAATCCAGCGGCAGTTTTTTCAGGTTGTCCAGCGTGGCGCCCCGCCAGCCATAGATCGACTGGTCATCATCGCCCACACAGGTCATGCGCGCTTCATTGCCAATGAGCAGCTTGAGCAGCTCGTACTGGGTGGCATTGGTGTCCTGGTATTCGTCCACCAGCACATGGGCAAATTGGGCCTGCCAGTGCCGGGTAATCTCGGGTGATTTTTGCAACAGCTTGAGCGGCATGCCAATCAGATCGTCAAAGTCCACCGCCTGGTAGGCCGTGAGCCGCTCCTCGTAGCGGCCCATGATGGTCGCCGTGATGCGTTCGTTATCGTCCTTGGCCTGCGCCAGGGCCTGCGCTGAATTCAGCCCCGCATTCTTCCAGGCACTGATGCCCCATTGGTGTTGCCGCGCCGCCGCGTTGTCCGTGCCACCGCCCGCGTCTTTGATCATCGAGAGCACATCGTCGCTGTCCAGAATGCTGAACTGTTTTTTCAGTCCCAGCGCGTGCCCGCTCTCGCGCAGCATGCGCACCCCCAGCGAGTGGAAGGTGCAGATCACCACGGTTTTAGCGGCCCTGCCCACCAGCGTCTTGGCGCGCTCGCGCATCTCGGCGGCAGCCTTGTTGGTGAAGGTAATGGCGGCAATCTGGCTGGGCTCGTTGCCCGCCAGAATCAAGCGGCCAATTTTGTGCGTGATCACCCGCGTTTTGCCCGAACCCGCGCCCGCCAGCACCAGGCACGGCCCGTGGATGTAGTTCACCGCCTCTTGTTGGGCGAGATTGAGACCTGAGTCGGTGGAAGACATGCGAGCGGGCGAGGAGGGGGGAAGGGGAGAACGGGCGAAGCCACGGATCATACCGGGTGGGCGCAGTGATTATTGTCTGCGGGATGCGATTTGCATGGCAAGTGGCTGAGACAATAGGCCGGTGCTGCAAATCCTCCTCATCACCTTCCCCTTCTTCGCCCTCGTGCTGTGCGGCTACGTGGCGGCGCGGCGCGGCTGGCTGCCGCAGGCGGCGATTCCGGGGCTCAACACCTTTGTGCTGTACTTCGCCCTGCCTTGCATGCTGTACCGCTTTGGTTCGGGCACGCCGATTGCGCTGTTGCTCAACCCGGCGCTGATCCTGGTGTACCTGCTGTGCGCGCTGATCATGGTGAGCTTTACCACCGCTGTCACGCTGAGCCAGCGGATTGACTGGAACAACGCCGCCTTTGGTTCGCTGGTGGCGGCCTTTCCTAACACGGGCTTTATGGGCGTACCACTCTTGGTAGCCTTGCTGGGCGCGCAGGCGGCGGGCCCGGCGATAGTCACCATCGTGATCGATTTGGTGATCACCACCTCGTTATGCATTGCCCTCTCGCGTCTGGATGCCGCCGACACGGGTGGGGCCAGGCTGGCGGTGAAAAACGCGCTCAAGGGCGTGCTGTCCAATCCCATGCCGTGGGCGATTATGGCGGGCGCAGTGTCATCCTACTTTGGCGTGGAGCCGGTCAAGCCGGTACTGCAAACCATGAGTTTGCTGGCCGACTCGGCCTCGCCGGTGGCACTCTTTACCATCGGCGCGGTGCTGGCGCGCAGCCAGATGACCAGCCAGGACCCCACGCCGCTGGCGGAGTATGTGCCCGTGGCCATGAAAAAACTGGTGCTGCACCCACTGCTCGTGCTGCTGGTAGGCAGTGCCGCGATGTCGCTGGGTGTACCGCTGGACAAATTCAGCTTGACGGTGATTGTGCTGGTAGCGGCGCTGCCATCGGCGTCCAACGTGTCGCTGTTGGCAGAAAAGTTTGGTGCCAACAACGGGCGCATCGCGCGCATTATCCTGGTGTCAACGGCGCTGGCTTTTCTTACTTTTTCCGGCGCGGTGCATTTCATGACCGGTTTATAACTGCTAGACCAGCCCCACAGTGAAATAAGTGCATAAAACAGGCCGTAGTCCTTGTCAATAGGACGTAAGCAGCTATCAAAAACATAGTGAATAGCGGTACGCACTCGCCTGCCAAACTCTCCCCCTAAAATGCAGCTATGACTCCCACTCCCAGCCAGGCCATCACCTTGGCACTCGACACCCTCGATATCGAAGCCGCTGCCATCCAGGGCATGCGTATGCGCCTGGCCAGCAGTGGCCAGGCGGCGTTTACCAAAGCGGTGGCGTTGCTGCTGGCCACGCGCGGACGGGTGGTGGTGATGGGCATGGGAAAAAGCGGGCATATCGGCCGCAAGATCACCGCAACGCTGGCCTCCACCGGCACAGCCGCCATGTTTGTGCACCCCGCCGAGGCCAGCCATGGCGACCTGGGCATGATCAAACCAATCGACTGCGTGCTGGGCATCTCCAACTCGGGTGAGTCCGACGAGCTGACCGCCGTGCTGCCGATGATCCGGCGCATGGGCACCCCCCTGGTGGCTATCACCGGCGGTTTGCAGTCCACGCTGGCCCAGCATGCCGACGCGGTGCTCGACACCAGCGTCGCCAAAGAGGCCTGTCCACTCAACCTCGCCCCAACCGCCAGCACCACCGCGCAACTGGCCATGGGCGACGCGTTGGCCGTAGCCTTGCTGGACGCGCGCGGCTTCAAGGCCGAGGACTTTGCCCGCTCCCACCCCGGCGGCAGCCTGGGCCGCAAGCTGCTGACCCATGTGCGCGATGTCATGCGCAGCGGCGACGCGGTGCCGCGCGTGACTGCGCAGACCCCTTTTACCGAGTTGATGCGCGAGATGAGTGCCAAAGGTCTGGGTGCCTCCGCCATCGTCGATGCCGCAGGCCAACCGGTGGGCATCTTTACCGACGGCGATTTGCGCCGCCTGATCGAGCGCGGTGCCGACCTGCGCGGCCTGTTCGCCCAGGACGTGATGCATGCCCAGCCCGCGACCGTCCACGCCGATGCGCTGGCCGTCGATGCCGTCGAGCTGATGGAGCAGCGCCGCATCACCAGCGTGCTGGTGACCGATGCGCACGGTGCGCTGATTGGTGCGCTCAACACCAACGACCTGATGCGCGCCAAAGTCATCTAGGCTGCATACACCCACACGCCACGCCCATGCAGCCTGCTCAAACCTTCGCCCCCGAGCTGCTGCTGCGTGCGCAAGCCGTGCGCGTGGTGTTTTTTGATGTGGACGGCGTGCTCACCGACGGTGGCCTGCACTTTACCGAGGCGGGCGAGACCCTCAAACGCTTTCATGTGCTGGATGGCCAGGGCTTTAAATTGCTGCAACGCGCGGGCATCCACATCGCCGTCATCACCGGGCGTGACAGCGCCCCGTTGCGCATCCGCCTGCAAGCGCTGGGCATACAGCACGCGGTGTATGGCACCGAAGACAAACGCCCCGCCGCTGAGGCCATCTTGAAAACCCTCGGGCTGGACTGGACGCAAGCCGCCGCCATGGGGGACGACTGGCCCGATCTGCCCTTGCTCAGCCGCTGCGCCTTGGCCTGCGTACCCAGCAACGCCCACGCGGAAAACCGCGCCGTGGCGCATTACATGACCCAGCGCCCAGGCGGGCAGGGCGCGGCGCGTGAGCTGTGCGATCTGGTGCTGACCGCGCAGGGCCACTACGCCCGTTTTCTGGCGGAAGCAGTGCAGCGATGAGCCCGGTCACCTATGCGCTGAAAACCCTGTGGTACCGCATCACGATGTACCTGCCGGTGGTGATCATCGTGCTGCTGGCCCTGGGCACCTGGTGGCTGGCACGCAACACCCCGGTCTTTACGCCGCAAGCGGCCGAGGCCCCCGCCAAACACGAGCCCGACTATTACATGCGCAATTTTGCGGTGAAAAATTTCGACGCTGCCGGGCAACTCGTCAGTGAGGTGGCAGGCAGTGAGACACGCCATTTCCCCGATACCGATGTGCTGGAGATCGACGGAGCGCGCATTCTGTCATTCAAACAAGGCCGCACCACCACCGCCACTGCCAACCGCGCCTATAGCAATGGCGACGGCTCCGAGGTACAACTGGTGGGCAACGCCATCGTGGTGCGCGAAGCCGGCAAAGATGCCCAAGGCAAAGCTATGCCGCGCATGGAGTTTCGCGGTGAATTTTTGCATGCCTTTTTAAACACCGAGCAAATCAAATCGCACAAGAGCGTCACCATCACCCGTGACCAGGACCAGTTCACCGCCGACAGCCTGTTCTACGACAACCTGGACCGGGTCGCCGTGCTGCAAGGCCGCGTGAAGGGCACGTTGGTGCCACGCATTACACCCTAGCGCCGCTGGCTCTTTCTATCCCGTCGCACCACCCAAGGCCACCCCATGACTGCACAGCCCCTCGTTTTCATCACGGGTGCCTCCAGCGGCATTGGCCAGGCGCTGGCGCTGCGCTTTTACCAGGCCGGCTATCGCCTGGCACTGGTCGCGCGCCGCACCTCCGAAGTGGAAAAATGGGTGGATGCCAACCACATCAGCGCAAGCAGCTACGCGATTTATAGCGCCGATGTGGCCGACCCGTCCAGCATCGCCGCCGCAGGCGCGGCCTGCATCGCCCAGCAGGGTCTGCCCGACGCGGTGATTGCCAACGCGGGCATCAGCGTGGGCATGGACACGGGTGTGCGGGAAGACATCGACGTGATGGCGCAAACCTTTGCCACCAACAACACCGGGCTGGCGGCCACATTTCACCCCTTCATCAGCGGCATGGAGGCACGCAAAACCGGCCGCCTGGTGGGTATTGCCAGTGTGGCAGGCATCCGTGGCCTGCCCGGCCATGGGGCCTACTGCGCCAGCAAGGCCGCCGTCATCGCCTACTGCGAGAGCCTGCGCGGCGAGATGCGCGCGGCCACCGGCAAGGGCGGGGTGAAGGTCGTCACCATTGCTCCCGGCTATATCGACACCCCACTCACCCAGGGCAACCCCTACGCCATGCCCTTTCTCATGCCGGTGAATGCCTTTGCCGACAGCGCCTTCCAAGCCATCACTGCAGGCACCAGCTACCGCGTGATCCCCTGGCAAATGGGCGTGGTGGCCAAGCTGCTGCGCCTGCTGCCTAACGGGCTGTTTGACATCGCGCTGTCAGGCCGGCCGCGCAAGAAGCGGCGCGGCGAGTAAGCGGGCCTATGAACACCACCCAGCCCCGCATTGAACCCTCCGCCACGCCCGGCGCGGGGCCACTGCGGCTGCTGGGGCGCTGGACGGCGGGGCAGGCGGCAGATGTGCACGGCTGGGCAGTGTGGAAGGCCAGCCTGGCTGACAAACGCAACGCGGCCAAGCCCCATCTCGCATGGGACTTGCGCGGGATCGAGCAACTGGACCATATCGGCGCGCAGTTGCTGTGGCGGCACTGGGGCGGGGCCTGGCCTGCGCAATTGGATATTTTGCCGGGCCAGCGCGCCGTGCTGGAGCATGTGGCGCAGTTCACGACGGCTGCGCCGCCGCTTGCCAGGCCCACCTTCCGGCAGCGCTATCTGGCACTGGGCGACGTGGTGCTGGTGCTGGCGTCGCACGCGCGCGGCTTTACGCGCTTGATCGGGCAACTCCTGATCGACTGCATCCGCTTTGCCAAAGCCCCCGGCCGGGGGCCGTGGCGCGACATCTCGGGGCATCTGTACCAGTTTGGCGCGACGGCGTTGCCGATCACCGCACTGGTAGGGTTTTTGATTGGTGTGGTGCTGGCGTATTTGAGTGCGCAGCAGCTCAGGCAGTTTGGTGCCGATGCGTTTATCGTCAACCTGCTGGGCGTGTCCCTGGTGCGCGAGCTGGGCCCCATGCTGGCGGCCATTTTGATTGCCGGGCGATCCGGTTCGGCCATCACCGCACAGATCGGTGTGATGCGCGTGACCGAGGAGTTGGACGCCATGCGCGTGATGGGCATCCCGCACGGCTTTCGCCTGGTGATGCCGCGCGCGCTGGCGCTGGCGCTGGCCATGCCACTGATCAGCGTGTGGACGACCATTGCGGCGCTGCTGGGCGGCATGCTGGCGGCAGACATTTCGCTGGGCATTTCGCCGCAGTTTTTTATCAATGCCCTGCCCAATGCGGTCGAGATTGCCAACCTGAACCTGGCACTGGGCAAAACCGTGGTGTTTGGCTTGCTGATCGCGCTGATCGGCTGCCACTACGGCCTGCGCGTCAAGCCCAATACCGAGAGCCTGGGCGCGGGCACCACCGCCTCGGTGGTCACGTCGATTACGGTGGTGATTGTGGTGGACGCGCTGTTTGCCGTGATTTTCAAGGACGTGGGCGTATGAACGCAGCGCTGCCTAACGTGGTGGAGATCAACCAGCTGTGGACGGTGTTCAAAACCATGGACACCGAGTTTGTCATCCATAAAGACCTGGATCTGCACATTGCCCCCGGTGAAGTGCTCTCGCTGGTGGGCGGCTCGGGCAGCGGCAAGACCACGCTGCTACGGCAAATTTTGGGGCTCGAGACCCCCGAGCGCGGCAGCGTCAAGGTGCTGGGGCAACCGGTGTCCCATTTAAGCGCACGCGGCGCGGCCAGCCGCATTGGCATGCTGTTCCAGCACGGCGCGCTGTTCTCGGCCTTCAGCGTGCTGGACAACATCGCCTTCCCGCTGCGCGAGCTGGGCAGCCTGCCCGACAGCGTGGTCTACGACGCGGCCCTGGTCAAGCTGCAGATGGTCGGGCTGGAGGCCAAGCACGCCAGCAAGATGCCCGCCGATCTGTCGGGCGGCATGGTCAAGCGCGTCGCGCTGGCGCGCGCCCTCATCATGGACCCGCCGCTTTTGCTGCTGGACGAACCCACGGCGGGCCTGGACCCCGAAAGCGCCGACGGCTTTTGCACCCTGCTGCGCAGCCTGCACCAGGAGCTGGGCCTCACCGTGGTGATGGTCACGCACGATCTGGACACGCTGTTTGAGCTGTCCACCCGCGTGGCCGTGCTGGCGGATCAGAAGGTCATCACCACCGGCACGCCGCTGGAGGTGATGCAGGTCCAGCACCCGTTTATCAAGAAGTTCTTTTTAGGCGAGCGTGGGCAGCGGGCGATGGTACTGTTACAAGACCGCAAGCAGAAGGTGTAAAACGATGAATCCGCCACGCAAACGCACTAGCCCCATATTTTGGAGCGCACACTATGGAAAATAAATCCCACGCACTGGCCGCCGGTGCCTTTGTCATCTTCGTCACCGCCCTGGTCATCGCGCTGGCCACCTGGCTGGCGCGCGACACCACCATCCGCGACGTCTACGAGATCAGCTCGCACGAGTCCATCACCGGCCTGTCGCCCCAGTCTGCCGTGCGCTACCGGGGCATTCCCGTCGGCAAGGTCGACGCGATCGAGTTTGACAAGCAGGTCAAGGGCAATGTGCTGATTCGCCTGGCGATTGACGGCAGCGCGCCATTGACCAAATCTACCTTTGCCACCCTGGGCTTTCAGGGCGTGACGGGGCTGGCCTATGTGCAATTGGACGACCAAGGGGAATCCAAAGAACCGCTCACTACCAGCCGCTTCAGTCCGGCGCGCATCCCGCTGCACCCCAGCCTGTTCTCCAGCCTGTCGGACCAAGGGGTCAAGCTGGTGATGCAGGTGGAGGAAACCAGCAAACAGCTCAACCAGCTACTGTCTGCCGACAATCAAAAAGTCTTCATCGGTGCGCTGCAGGCCGCCGGGCAGAGCGCCGCGCAGGTGGGTGCCATGTCGGCACGCATGCAGGCCATTGCCGATGCGCAATTTGGGCCCCAGCGAGTCAATATTCCCGCCCTGGTCAAAGACACAGGTGAGGCCATGCGCGCCCTGCAAGTCACCGCAGGCGAGCTGAACAAAACCAGCCAGGAAGTTGGCCGCACCGCGCAAGAGGCAGCGCGCACCGCACAGGAAACCACCCGCGCCGTGCAAGCCGCATCGCAGGCGGCCACCACCGCCGCCAGTGCAGCGGCCAACGCCGCCACGGCCGCAGCGGCCTCGGTCACGGCCCTGGGCAATAAAGTCACCGAGAAGGGCGGCGTGCTCGACCAGGTCAGCCTGGGCAGCGCCGCACTGGCCACCAGCGCGCAGACGCTCAACGCCAGCACCCTGCCACGCGCCGCCCGCGCCGTCGACGACGCCGCCAAAGCCGCCCGCAACGCCGACCGCGTCATCAACGCCCTGGGCGACAACCCGCAAAGCCTGATCTACGGCAACGGCGCCCCCACCCCCGGCCCGGGCGAGCCGGGCTTTAGCACACCCGCTGCACGCTAGGAGATAGTGCATGACCCCCACACACCCAGCCACCTATCCCACGCTACAACCCCAAGCCCGTGCATTGCCTGCTGCGCCCCAAAATACTATGAATTCAATAGCTGCAAATGCCCTGCTGACAGGGGCTATGAATGGTTTTTATGGAAAAACGCGGGCAAGTATGCTGCTCGCAAGCGTAGCGCTGCTCTGCGCATGCGCCACACCCCAAGCGCCGCTAGCCAAGACCGTGTACGACTTTGGCCCCGTGCTGACAGTGCCCTCCAGCGCTGCGGCCTCGGGCCCCGCCATCAGCCTGGGTAGCGTCGAGGCCAACGCCGCACTGGAGGGCACGCAGGTGCTCTACCGCCTGGCCTATGCCGACGCGCAGCAGCTGCGCCCCTACGCCCAGGCCCGCTGGAGCATGCCGCCCGCGCAACTGCTGCGCCTGCGCCTGCGTGACGCATTGGGTGCGCGCGGTGCCGTACTGGGCACCGTCGACGCCGCAGGCTGGGTGCTCAAGGTCGAGCTGGACGAATTCAGCCACCTGTTTGACAGCCCCAGCAGCAGCAGCGCCGTAGTGCGCCTGCAAGCCAGCCTGCTGCAAGGCGACAAACTGGTCGCCCAGCGCAGCCTGCTGGCCCGCGCCAGCGCCCCCAGCCAGGATGCACCGGGGGGCGTGCGCGCCTTGACGGCGGCTACGGATGATGCGGTGGCACAGCTCAGCAGCTGGGTAGCGCAGCAGGTGAAGTAGCCGCTGCCCTGCCCCCATCTGACGTACCCATACCAGCATGAAAAAAGTACTACAGACGTAAAAAAGGCTGCACAGGTGCAGCCTTTTCGTTGTGCGCGTCGCGCGTAGTCAGTGTTTACGCTGCGCTCAGCCAATACCCGGCGTTGAACGGGCTGCTCATGCGCAGAGCCAGGGGGGACACATCGACCAGCTTGTCGGTGGGCATCTTCTCGGCGGCTTCGCCACCCTCGGCGGCCTCGGCAGCGGCGGCGTTTTTGCTGTCGGCGGTGCGGGCGACGGCAAAGGAGTAGAAGCAGCGAAACGGGATCTTGCGGTCATGCCAGTACTCGGACACGTCGCGGAAGATGTCCAGCAGCTGCTCGCGGGCTTCTTTGTCAAACTTGGCGTTGGCGGGGACATGCTCCAGCACCACCACAAAGCCGGGCTGGGAGCCCGACTTGTGCAGCGGGTCGGTCATGCAGTCGTACAGCGCATCGTAGTTTTTACCGAAATGCTGCGGAAAGGTAAACTGCGTGGCGATGGTGTCCAGCACGTCCTGCTTGGTCTGGGCGTTGCCCAGGTTGGCATACAGAAAGTGGTGGCCCAGCTCGGTCGCGCTGGCTTGCAGGTCGGCCACGCGGTGGGCGCGGATGGACTGGACGATATTGGTCTTCACGGTACGAAGTGACATGGTGCGCTCCGCTCCTTTTACAAAAAATAATAAATCAAAAATCGGCTGGCTAGGCTGGCTTACGGGCGCATCAATTGACGATGCGCTTGAAGCTGGCGTAGTGGTCGTCACTGTAGTAACAGGCCTCCGGGGACGTGGGCTTAATGCCACCGCACACAATGCGTTTGGCGCCACGGGTGCGGGCGTAGGGTGTTTTGACCGTGTATTCGCGGTAGTAGCCACGCTTTTCGGCTGGCAAAATCCGCTCGCGGTTGCCAAACACCACGCCGTCCTTGTCGTAGGCGAACGGGCCGCCCTTCAAAATCAATGCATAGGTCTCGCGGCCTTGCTTGGGTAAGTCCAGCACGCTGATGGTGGCACTGCCGCCCGTCACCAGCTCCGACAGGCCCGGGCCTTTGGCATGGACCGTGGAAAAGCCCACACTAACCAGCACCAAAGAAAGTAAGTATGCGCCAACCAACCGAATAGCAGAAAAACGAGTCACAGTTCCATTCCAGTGCATACACAGAGTGTTTATTGGGTCCAGCGCCTGCTGCCACGAGGGCGCGGGCGCTGCGGAATCAGGCACGAATGCCACAAAAATGCGGGAAAACCCGTGATTCCAAGAACGCTATTGTCTGCGAAGTCGAAAAAAAATGCAAGTACCTGGCGGGGTAAAGTTACTGCAAACAGGGTTTCATTAAACTTTTGTTTGCAAGTTAAGTTAGTGCAAACTTGCGCGCAAAGGCCTACCGAGTGGCGTTTGCATCGGCCACCGTTAAAGCTGTCATGTTGACAATACGGCGCACCGTGGTACTGGCGGTGAGTATATGCACCGGCGCGGCGCAGCCCAGCAGCACGGGGCCGATGGCGATATTGCCGCCCGCGGCTGTCTTGAGCAGGTTGTAACTAATATTGGCCGCATCAATGTTGGGCAGTACCAGTAAATTGGCCTCACCCGCCAGGCTGCTGTGGGGCATGATGGCCTTGCGTGCGGCTGCGTCGAGCGCCACGTCGCCGTGCATTTCGCCGTCGACTTCCAGCCACGGGGCTTGCACCCGCAGCAGGTCGAGCACGCGGCGCATCTTGATGGCGCTGGGCTTGTCGCTGGAGCCAAAGTTGCTGTGCGAGAGCAAAGCGGCCTTGGGCTTGATGCCAAAGCGCACCATTTCTTCGGCCGCCATGATGGTGATTTCAGCCAGCTCGTCGGCAGTCGGGTCGTAGTTGACATGGGTGTCGACCAGGAACACCTGGCGCTCGGGCAGCACCAGGCCGTTCATGCAGGCGTACACCGGCACGTCGTGCGGCTGGCTGGCGCTGCCGCCCGCGCGCTTGCCGATCACCTGGTCAATATAGTGCAGGTGCATGGCGGTGGTGCCCCAGGTGCCGCAGATCATGCCGTCGGCATAACCCTTGTGCAGCATCATCGCGGCGATCAAGGTGAGGCGGCGGCGCATTTCTATCTTGGCCATCTGCACCGTCACGCCCTTGCGCTCTGTCATGCGGTGGTAGGTTTGCCAGAAGTCGCGGTAGCGCTCGTCGTGCTCGACGTTGACCACGTCGTAGTCGCGGCCAGCCTGCAAGCGCAGGCCAAATTTTTCGATGCGCTCGGCAATCACGGCGGGACGGCCGATCAGCGTGGGGCGGGCAACGCCCTCGTCCAGCACGATCTGGCAGGCGCGCAGCACGCGCTCCTCTTCGCCCTCGGCATAGACCACGCGCTTTTTGCTGGCCTTTTTGGCCGCGGCAAAAATCGGCTTCATGGTGGTGCCCGAGGCGTAGACAAAGTTTTGCAGGCGCTCGCGGTAGGCCTCCATGTCGGTGATGGGGCGCAGAGCCACGCCGCTGTCGGCAGCGGCTTGGGCCACCGCCGTGGCAATCATCATCATCAGGCGCGGGTCAAACGGCTTGGGGATCAGGTAGTCCGGGCCAAAGGCCAGTTGCTCGCCCACATAGGCGGCGGCCACCACATCGCTTTGCTCCTGTTGGGCCAGCTGGGCAATGGCGTGCACGGCGGCAATTTCCATCTCTACCGTGATGGTGGTGGCGCCGCTATCGAGCGCGCCACGGAAAATGTAGGGGAAGCACAGGACGTTGTTGACCTGGTTGGGGTAGTCCGAGCGGCCGGTGGCCATGACCACGTCGTCACGCACGGCGCGCACTTCTTCGGGGGTGATCTCGGGCGTGGGGTTGGCCAGCGCCAAAATCAGCGGCCGTGGCCCCATCTTTTTCACCATCTCGGGCTTGAGCACACCGCCAGCTGAGAGCCCCAGGAACACGTCGGCTCCTTCGATGATGTCGCCCAGGGTGCGGGCCGGGGTTTTTTGCGCAAACTGGATCTTGTCTTCGTCCATCAACTCGGTACGGCCTTCATACACCACACCGGCCAGGTCGGTGACGAAAATGTTCTCGCGCGGAATGCCCAGCTTGAGCAGCAGGCCCAGGCAAGCCAGTGCCGCCGCGCCCGCGCCGCTGGTAACGAGCTTGATCTTTTTTGGGTCTTTGCCCACCACCTTCAGGCCGTTCAAAATGGCCGCGCCCACCACAATGGCGGTGCCATGCTGGTCGTCGTGGAAGACCGGGATCTTCATGCGCTCGCGCAGCTTGCGCTCGACGTAAAAGCAGTCGGGTGCCTTGATGTCTTCCAGGTTGATGCCGCCAAAGGTCGGCTCCAGCGCGGCGATGATGTCGACCAGCTTGTCCAGGTCGTGTTTTTCGGCGACCTCGATGTCAAACACATCAATCCCGGCAAACTTTTTGAACAAAACCGCCTTGCCCTCCATCACCGGCTTGGCCGCCAGCGGGCCAATGTCGCCCAGGCCGAGCACGGCCGTGCCGTTGGTGATGACGGCCACCAGGTTGCCGCGCGCGGTGTACTTGAAGGCGTTGTTCGGGTCTTTGACGATTTCCTCACAGGGCGCGGCCACGCCGGGCGTGTAGGCCAGAGCCAGGTCGTGCTGGTTGACCAGCTGTTTGGTAGCGCCGACGGAGATCTTGCCGGGGATGGGGAACTGGTGGTATTCCAGTGCGGCGCGGCGCAGCTCGATGCGTTTTTCTTCGGTGTTGACGGCGGCGTTGTCATGGGTTGTGGGCATGGGGTCTCCAAATCGGGGGGCTGCGCGCAGAGGTGTGGCGCGAGGCTGACGGTGTCAGTTTTTTTAAAGGTTCGTGATTGTAGCGCCGCCGCCTGGGCTAGGCAGCGTGGTGGAAGGCTCGAAAAGCATTAGCTGATATGACTTTTTGTGCGGTGAATGGCGCAAAACGGATTTTTCCGCGTATTTACGGCCATAGTCCTTGTCGCATGGACGTAAGTAGCTATTAAATACGTAGCATTTACTTTCTTACCAACCGTAAAACCGGTTCCACACCGCGCCCGCTTCCTGCCCCGTGACGGCGTGGTACTGCGGAAACTGCGCGCCAGTGGCGCAGGCGTGGTTGGGCAGGATGCGCAGCTGCGTGCCGACCGGAAAGCGCTGGGCAATGGGCGGCACCTGCGCTGCGGGCTGTCCAGCGGGCACGGACAGTGCAGCCCAGCTGACAATACCGTGCTCCTGGTTGGCACCCGTCAGCACATAGCCGACCAGCGGGTTACCCTGCACATCGCAGACCTGGCCGTAGCCGTAGTCCTGCTGTTGCGTCTGGGTGCCCCGGTCGCGGCTCATGGCCATCCAGCCGGCGTCGACGATGGCCCAGCCTTTGTCCTCCTGGTGGCCGATGACGGTGGTCAGCACGCTCAGGGCGATCTCGTCGGTGCTGCACACTCCCACGTTGGCCATCACCAGGTCAAAAAACACATACACCCCGGCGCGGACTTCCGTGACACCGTCCAGTTGCCGTGCAGACAGCGCGGTAGGCGTAGAACCGACACTGACCACCGGGCAGGGCAGGCCTGCGTCGCGCAGACGCTCCGCAGCGCGCACGCAGCGGCTGCGCTCTTGCTCGGCCATGGCTTCCAGTGCCTCGGGCGTGCTCAGGCCGTAGCTGGCCCCGGCATGCGTCATCACGCCGCCCAGGCGCGCGCCGTGGCTGGCGCTGCCGTCGCCATGCAGCAGCTGGCCGACGGCGAGCAATGCGTCGCTCTCAGGTAGCACGCCCGAGCGGTGGCCGTCGCAGTCAATTTCGATCCAAACCTCAAACTGCACGCCGTTTAGGTGGCCATACTCCGCGATAGTCCTCGCAATTTGGACGGTATCAGCTATTATTTTAAGAGCGCATCCTTGCGCCATCAGGCTGGCTGCCGGCTTGAGCTTGGGCGTTGCCATGCCCACGGCGTACAAAATATCGCTGATGCCAGCGGCAAAAAACTGCTCGGCTTCTTTCAGCGTCGATACCGTGATGCCGCGCGCCCCGGCCGCCACCTGCTGCTGGGTAATCTCCACGCATTTGCTGGTTTTGACATGCGGCCGAAAGGCCACGCCCAGCGCCGTCATGCGCGTTTGCATGCGCGCGATGTTGTGCGCCATGCGCTGGGTGTCGACTAACGCGGTGGGGGTAGGGAGGTCTTGCAGTTGCATAGCTTAAGATCGTACCGCATGCCCTCCTCACACGCCACGTCGCTCACCACCGCCCACCGCTGGGCCTATGCCCTGTTATTTCTCTCGCCACTGTGTTGGTCGGTGAACTATCTGGTCAGCCGCGTCGCACCCGGCATTGTCGCACCCCACATGCTGGCCCTGGTGCGCTGGAGCATTGCGGGCGCGCTGCTGGCCGCATTTGCCTGGCCCGAACTGCGCGCCAAGCGCGTGCACCTCCTGGACAAGGGCTGGCAGTACCTGGTGCTGGGGGCCTTGGGCATGTGGATTTGCGGTGCCTGGGTGTACATTGGCGCGCGCACTACGGTGGCCACCAATATTGCGCTGATCTACGCGCTGTCGCCGGTCTTCGTCGCCTTGGCCTCGACTCTGTGGCTGAAAGAGCACTTGGGCAAATGGCAGTGGGCCGGCGTGGCCATGGCCTTCGCCGGGCTGGTGCATGTGGTGATCAAGGGCCAATGGAGTAACCTGCTGCAAGTGCAGTGGGTGGTGGGCGACGCCTGGATTCTGGCCTGCACCCTCAGCTGGACGGTGTACTCGATCTTTCTCAAGCGCTGGCCCAGCCACTTTACGCCGATGGCCCGCCTGGTACTCATCATCGCAGGCGGCGTGACGGTGCTGCTGCCGCTGGCTCTGTTGGAAGCGTATTCTGGCTGGCCGATGACGCAAACCGTCTGGGGCAGCCAGGCCCTGCTACTCATGCTGGCGGCGGGGCTGATCCCCGGCGCTGCAGGCTACCTGGCCTACTCCACCGTGCAAAAAGAGCTCGGCGCAGCGCGTGCCTCGCTGACCCTGTACCTGGGGCCACTGTATGCCGCCATCGTCGCCTGGGCCGTGCTGGGCGAGCCAATTCTGGGCTACCACGCGATGGGGGCAGCGGTGATTTTGCCGGGGATTTATTTGGCCTCAAAGCAGCCCACAGCGGGCTGAGTGACAAGGGAGCAGGGCGTTGGTTGTGCTACCAAGCAGAAAGATACAACCCCCATGATGCGCCCACCCAAGTTTCTTTGCTACTTCGTGCTTAGGGGGCTCTTACGGTTCACGCCACGTAATTTGAATCGTCCTTGAATCGGCGGCATACAACTAAAAGCCTGCAGGTTGAACGACTTGCAGGCTTTTTTCTTTACCTTCCTAACACGGTCCTAACACTTCCTTGGGCAGGGCAAGGCAACTCCCAGCTTGAACTCGCATCGAACTCCATTCTTAAACCACCTTTTTTTACTCATCAGGAGAAATGGCCATGCCAGAATTCAAGTCATCTTTATCTTTAATTGATCAGGCGGCAACCCTGTCGATAGCCGTTTCATCGGCATTTCTAGTGGTTGCGTGTGGAGGCGGAAGTGGTGGCACGACGGCTGCTGACCAAGCAGCAATCGCTGCAGCACTTGGCAGTTCCACCAGTTGCACAACAGGTACCAGTGGCACCGCTGGCACAGCCGGTACCAGTGGCACAGCCGGTACCAGTGGCACAGCCGGTACCAGTTGCACAGCCGGGACCAGTGGCACAGCCGGGACCAGTGGCACAGCCGGGACCAGTGGCACAGCCGGGACCAGTGGCACAGCCGGGACCAGTGGCACAGCAGGGACCAGTGGCACAGCAGGGACCAGTGGCACCAGCCCGTAGCAAAGCATCCAGTGCGGCTAAAACCCTATCGGCTATCGATAGTAACAAAGGTGATTTGGGATTGTCGAGCGGTACAATTTTTACCGCCGAGGCCGCTAATTTAGGGGCTGGTTAGCATCAAGTCTGACCTGTTGATGTGAACTCTGTCCCCATCGATTTCACGTCCATTAAATGCGCCGTCACCACCTCGATGACTTGCTTAGCATTAATATTGCGCGTGCATTCAAACATGCGCGGTGTATTTTTATGGTCGGGGCACCATTGCCAATCGCCTGCATCCATCGGGTGGCGATTAAAGCAGCCGCTACAACTGTCAGGGTTGGCGGCAACTCTAAGCAGGTCCTCAACCTCCGTGTAGGGGTAAGAAAATCCGCTGATGACGCAGGTTTTACAACCCATAGCCCAAGATAGCCAGCTCAATCCACTGCCGATGCCGATAAACAATCGGGCGTGGCGCAGGTAATTGACAATGACGCTGATATCACCCGGCGGCAGCAGCAGCACGTTCGCAGGTGCTTGGTTACCCATATAGTGCAGGCCTTCCCTGGAAAGCAATACCACTTGGTAGCCCCCCTGCCGTAAATACGCAACCACTTCAGTCCAGCCGGTCGGGTTATTCCAATATTTTGCCTGTGCGGTCGCATGTACAGCGATACACACATAATCCTCCGCGATGGGTTTGCCCAGGTCAGTTGCTTTTATCCTGGGTCGGGTGGGCGTGTAAGGCAGCCCTAAAATGTCGGCCGCAGATTCGCCGAGCGTTTGCAGCCGAAAATTGCGAACATTTCTGTTGAAATCAATCCCGCCGGAGGGATGAGAAAACCAGCCGACACGGTACATGGCGTATAAGTTGTGTACCGCTTCACCGGGCTCTACAAATTGCATGTCGGGATACTGCTCCTGAAACAAGCCATTCATGAAGGTGGAACAAATTAACTGACAGCCATGTTGGCCTTGAAAGTCTTCCAATAACTGAAACCAGGCCAAGGTATCGCCCAGTGCTTTAGATTCAAGGGCAATGTACACCCGTTTTTGCCGGCAATCATATTGGTGGGTGAACAGCAGTTGATGGTCTTTGAGCCTGAACACGTTGATTTGCCAAGGCGTAAAGTATTGGCGGGCTGTCCTGACCCAGTGATTATTTTTAATCTGTGCTTGGTGCACAACTTCGTTCGTGCGGGTATCAATAAACTGTACAAGATAGTCTTCATCGACAGCACCGGTGATTTCAACATAAGCCCCATCGACGAAACTGAAGCTGCAACCATTCGCCACTGGTGCGCTTTGGTGGAGAGGTTTTGCTTGATGGTGTGTTTTCATAGACGCGTTAAGTAGACAGGCCATCGACACTTCAAGAGACTGCTGCTTGAATAACGGTGAACCCTGTTAGGAACATGAGCCAATCAGCTTCAAAAGCAAACCGAGACTCATTTTACCGACACCTGTTCTGCAACATCGTCCGCCTATCCTGCATCGGAACCGCAGGATGTTCACTGCGTTTGACGCGCGACGCGGGCTGCATGGCGTGACCGTAGGAAGCGACAACACCAACCTCACATCTTCCCCCGCTGCCTGCCAAACACCTTCCAGAACCCCGCCTCCTGCGTGGCCGCAAAGTTAATCCGCATCAAGGTGCTGGGCTGGTTGCGCACGGCGTGAAAGAGGGCGCCGGGGGCCAGCAGGTAGCCGTCGTCCAGCATGCGCTGGGCCAGCAGGTCGGTGTCCACCCCGGTGTCGACCCAGCCAAACAAACCAGCGGGTTCGGCGGCGAAGCTGCAACCGGCTTGCATTGCCAGCTTCACACTGCGCGTGCGGGCGGCATCCAGCCGGGTGCGGATGCGCTCGGCGTGTTTGCGCAGATGGCCTTGCTCGATGCAAATGGCCAGGGCCTTCTCCAGCAGGGCAGGTGTGGTCAGCGTGGACAGCAGCTTGGTGTCCAGCAGCCGGTCTACCAAATGGGCGGGCGCAGCGATGTAGCCCACACGCCAGTTGGGGGCGAGAATTTTGGCAAAGCCGCTGACGTAAATGGTGCGCTGCAAACCGTCCAGCGCGCACAGGCGCGTGGCGTGCGCGGGGGCGATGTGGCTGTAGGTGTCGTCCTCCATGATATGAAAGTCATGCTGATTGGCCAGTTGCAGTACGCGGTGCGCGCTGCCGGGGCTGACGCAGTAACCCGTGGGGTTGTGGAACACGCTCACGCTCACGTACAACTTGGGCGCATGCTCAGCGCAGTACTTGGCCATCACCTCCAGGTCGGGCCCATCAAAGCGGCGCGGCACCGGCAGAATGCGCATACCCAGGGCATCCAGCCTGGCAAACTCCACCGCCCAGCCGGGCTCTTCCACCATCACGCAGTCACCGGCTTTCAGCAGCGTGCGGCTCACCACATCGAGGCCGTGCGTCGCGCCCACGGTGGTGATGATGTGCTCCATCGGCACGTCAATGCTCAGGTCGCGCAGCTTGGCAGACAGGGCGCTGCGCAGGCTGCTGTCGCCCAGCGGCTCGCCGTATTTCAGGCTCAGGTCGAGCAGGGTTTTGTTTTGCGTCACCTTGCGCACCGCCGCGCCCATAAAGTCCGACTCCAGCCACTCGGGCGGAAACACGCCCATGCCCGGCTGCGGCCACTGGCTGCCCAGCCCGCTCCTGTTGTGGTGGAACATGCCGCGTATCAGCGCGGTGGCATCGATGCGCGATTGCATGCGCCCGGCCAGTCCGGTGCTCTCGCGCAGGGATGGCGTGGCACCAGAGTTGACAGACGCTCCATTTTTAATAGCTGCTTGCGTCCCATTGACAGGGACTACAGGTTGATTTGATGCCGTATTGTGAATGTCCCGCACATAAAACCCGCGTTGCTTGCGCGCCTCTACCAGCCCCGCCGCCACCATCTGGTCGTAGGCCGCCACCACGGTGTGCGGGCTGACATCATGCTGCGCTGCGCACTGGCGCACGCTGGGCAGGCGCGCGCCAGCAGCTAATAGGCGGGTGCGAATACGCTCGGTAAAACGGGCGACCAGTTGCTCGGTCAGGCTCGCTGTGGTGGTACGCATCAGCATGGGGGCTCTCCTGGCAGGGTCTGTGAGGTGGTACAACGCTGTATCAGCCAAGGCACCAGTACAGCAAGAAGTACTGATGCGCTCAACTGTACTGGTACTGTACTGCACCGCAAGGTACAGTGCAATACATGACAACAACCGTAATTTCTTTATTTTCTAACCCCGATACCCCATGAGTTGGCAAGAATTTTCCGCATTGTTGGTATTGGGTACGGTGATGAGCTTTTCGCCCGGGCCGAACAACACGCTGTCTACCGCCTTGGCGGCCAACCACGGCTTCACGCGTGCGCTGCGCTTTGCCTGCGCCGTGCCGGTGGGCTGGGGCGTGCTGCTGGCGCTGTGCGCGGCGGGCGTGGGCGGCTTGATCGCGGCCATTCCGGCGCTGCGTTTGTCCGTCAAGCTGCTGGGCATTGTCTATCTGCTGTGGCTGGCCTACAGGCTGGCGCAGTCGGGCAGCCTGGGCCAGGCCGATGCGGCACGCTTGCATGTGACGTTTTTTCAGGGCGCGGCATTGCAGTTTGTCAACATCAAGGCCTGGATGTTTGCCCTGGCTGTAGTGGCGGGCTGGATCGCCGGGCAGAGCGACCCGGTGGCGCGCTTTGCCATCGTAGCTCCGGTGATGATGTTGTTTGCCTTTGTCAGCAACGTGGTCTACGCCGCCGCCGGGGCGCTGCTGCGCGACTGGCTGGCGCACGGCGAGCGCCTGCGGTGGTTTAACCGCGCCATGGCCTTGGTATTGGTAGCCACTGCCGTTTGGATGGGCGGCGTATGAGCATGACGCAAGCCCAAGACCGCGAGGCACTGCTGTGGGGCTCGGTCGGTGTCATCCTGTTCGCTGCCACTCTGCCCATGACGCGTCTGGCCGTGGGCGCTGCGGAGGCTCCCCAGTTGTCGCCCTGGTTCGTCACCTTTGGCCGCGCTGCCGTGGCGGGCGTGCTGTCGATTGGCTATCTGCTCTGGCAGCGCCGGCGCGGCACGCTCAAAGTACCGGTGCGCGCCGAATGGCCGCTGGTGGGCATGACCGCTTTTGGTGTGATCGTCGGCTTTCCGCTGTTTTTGGCGCTGGCTCTGCGTCATGTGCCGAGCACCCACGGGGCCGTGGTCACCGCGCTGCTGCCGCTGTCTACCGCCGTATTGGGTGCGCTGTGGTTCAGGCAGCGACCCTCTGCCGGATTCTGGGCCTGTGCCTTGCTGGGCACGGGTTGGGTGCTGGGCTTTATGGTCTGGCGCGCAGGGGGCTTGTATCTGGGCGCGGCCAACATCTATCTCATCATTGCCATGACCACCGGTGCCTTTGGCTACATCGGCGGCGCCCGCCTGACACCGCGCCTGGGCTCCGAGCAAACCATTTGCTGGGTGCTGGTCAGCGGCCTGCCGTTAACGCTGCCCATGGCCCTGTGGTTTGCACCCGTGGATGCCGTAGCGGCGGCAGCCGTGAGCGGCATGGCTTGGTTGGGCTTTAGCTATGTGGCGCTATTTTCCATGTGGATCGGCTTTTTTGCCTGGTACCGTGCTCTCGCGCTGGGCGCCGTGCGGGTGAGCCAGATCCAGCTCATACAACCATTTTTGAGTTTGCTGTTTGCGGTGCCGCTGGTCGGCGAGCGCCTGGACGGTATGACACTGGCGTTTGCCGTTGCGGTAATTGCCACCGTGTATGTGGGCAAAAAAATGCCTGTCGGAGTAGCGAGATGACAACCCATATGAACTGGCAACTAGCCCAACGCGCCGAGCGCATGAACCCGTCGGTGATCCGCGAGATACTGAAGGTGACCGAGAAACCCGGCATCATCAGCTTTGCGGGCGGCCTGCCTTCGCCCAAAACCTTTCCGGTGCAGGCGTTTGCAGATGCTTGCGCCAAGGTGCTACGTGATGATGGCCCTGCGGCCTTGCAGTACGCTGCCAGCGAGGGCTATGGCCCGCTGCGTGAATGGGTGGCTAACTCTCTGCCCTGGAAGGTAGACCCTGCGCAGGTGCTCATCACCACGGGCAGCCAGCAGGCGCTGGACTTGGTGGCCAAAATTTTGATCGACAAAGGCTCGCGCGTGCTGGTGGAAACGCCCACCTACCTGGGTGCGCTGCAAGCCTTCACACCGATGGAGCCGGAGTTTGTAAGTATTGCCAGCGATGCCGAGGGCTTAGACGTAGACGACTTGAAAGAAAAAATGGGGTCAGATCCCAATTCAGGACGAGACTCTCACCGGAGCGCGCGGCCCATTACGAAATTGGGCTCTGACCCCATTTTTTCGTCTACGCAAACCGCAGCCCGTTTTCTGTATGTGCTGCCGAATTTTCAGAACCCCACTGGCAACACCATGAGCGAGGCACGTCGCGCAGCACTCAGCGCAGAAGCAGCACGCCTGGGCCTGCCGATCCTGGAAGACAACCCTTACGGCGACCTGTGGTTTGACGCGCCACCACCCGCGCCCCTGACGGCGCGCAACCCCGACGGTTGCATCTACATGGGCAGCTTTAGCAAAACCCTGGCCCCCGGTCTGCGCCTGGGTTTTTTGGTCGCGCCTCACGCCCTATACCCCAAGCTCTTGCAAGCCAAACAGGCTGCCGACCTGCACACGCCCAGCTTTAACCAGCGCATGGTGGCCGAAGTGCTGAAAGATGGCTTTCTAGACCGGCATGTGCCCACCATCCGCGCGCTGTACAAGTCGCAGCGCGATGCGATGCTGGTGGCATTGGAAAAGAACTTGGCTGGCACGGGCGTGCAATGGAATACGCCCGATGGCGGCATGTTTTTGTGGGTCAAGCTACCGCAAGGCATGAACGCGGTAGACCTGCTGCCCAAAGCCGTCGAGCGAAACGTCGCCTTCGTGCCGGGCGCGGCGTTTTACAGCGGCCATGCGCAGCACAACACGCTGCGCCTGTCGTTTGTGACGGCCAGCGTGGCGCAGATCAACGAAGGCGTTGCCGCCTTAGCCCAGGTCTTGAAAGCGAACATGCCATGAGTCAACTTCACATTTGGGGCCGCATCAGCTCCATCAACGTTCGCAAAGTGGTGCTGGCTGCGCAGTGGATGGGCTTGGACTTTCAGCGCACCGATGCGGGCCTGAGCTATGGCATCAACAAAACGCCGGAGTATTTGCGCATGAACCCAAATGGGCAAATCCCGGTGATGCAGGACGGTGAATTTACCCTGTGGGAGAGCAATGTCATCGTGCGCTATCTATGCGCCAAGCATTCAATAGGTGCGGTCTACCCGACCGATCTGCGGCAGCGTTTTGACGCCGAGCGCTGGATGGACTGGCAGCAGACCACCATGAACAACGTGGGCCGCGCCGCTTTTGTGGAGTGGATTCGCACACCTGGCGATAAGCCGGATATGGCGGTGATTGCCAAGTCTATAGCTGCTACAGAGCCACAATTGGCCATGCTGGATTCCCATTTGGCGCAGCGCCCTTTTATGGCGGGTGATGCGATGACGATGGCGGATTTTCCGATTGCCTGCGAGATGCACCGCTGGTGGGGCCTGCCGCCGCAGCACCCGGCATTGCCGCGCAGCGCCTACCCGCATTTGTCGCGCTGGTACGGGGGCATTTGCGCACAGCCCGCCAGCCAAGGCGTGCTGGATATTGTTTTGTCGTAAGGAGATTCACCATGTCACAACGTGCCTTCAAACAGGTCGATGTATTTTCCGCCCGTCCCTACTACGGCAACCCGCTGGCTGTGGTGCTGGACGGCACGGGTTTATCGACAGAGGAGATGCAGCACTTTACCAACTGGACCAATCTGTCCGAGTGCACCTTCCTCTTGCCGCCCACGCACGGCGAGGCCGACTACCAAGTGCGCATTTTCTGCCCCGGCCGCGAGCTACCGTTTGCAGGCCACCCCACACTGGGCAGCTGCCATGCGTGGCTGGAGGCGGGCGGCAAGCCCAAGGCGCAGCACATCGTGCAGGAGTGCGGCGTGGGTCTGGTGAAGATCCAACGCGACGCAGCTTCAAACCGCCTGGCCTTTGCCGCACCGCCACTCATCAAGGGCGGCCCGTTGGATGAAGCCGACGTGGCCTTGATTGTACGCGGCCTGCAGATTGCGCGCAGCGACATCGTGGCGCATGCCTGGTGCGATAACGGCCCCAAATGGCGCGGCGTGATGTTGCGCAGTGCGGAGCAGGTGTTGGCGCTCAAGCCCGACTCAGCCATCTTGGCAGGACTGGACATCGGCGTAGTGGGGCCACGCGGCAAGGTGGGTGTGGTTGGAGCGCAAACCACGGGTGACCAGACACAGTTCGAAGTGCGCGCCTTCTTCCCCGGCAACAGTGGCCTGTGCGAAGACCCAGTGACGGGTAGTTTGAACGCCGCAATAGCGCAGTGGCTGATTGGCGCTGGCTTGGCACCCACGCGCTACATCGCCGCGCAAGGCACCGCCCTGGCGCGTGCGGGACGTGTGCATGTGGAGCAAGAGGGTGCGGACATCTGGATTGGTGGCGCATCCGTGACGTGTATTGACGGAAAGGTTAGCTTATGAAATCACAGATAGACCATCTCGTCGTCGTCGCCAACAGTCTTGAACAGGGTGTGCAATGGTGTGAAGCCACGCTGGGCATCACGCCCAGCCCCGGCGGTGAACACAAGCTGTTTGGCACCCACAACCGCCTGTTCAAAATTGCCACGCCAGCTAATCCCTACGCGTATTTTGAAATTATTGCTATTAATTCAGAAGCTAACTATGACCAAGCGACAGGGACTATGCGCTGGTTTGATATGGATAATGCAGTGCTGCAGGCCGCTGTGGCGAAAGAGCCGCGCCTGGTGCATTTCGTCGCCAACACCACCGATGTGCAAGCCGCCCGCAGTGCCCTGAGCGCACTGGGTATCGAGCGTGGCCCCGCACTGGAGGCCAGCCGCCACTCGCGCAAAGGCCTGTTGCAATGGCAGATCACCGTGCGCGAGGATGGCCAACGATTGTTCAACGGCGCGTTGCCCACGCTCATCCAGTGGGGCAAGCCGGGCGATGCCGAGCCGCTGCGCCTGCACCCGCGCAACAGCCTGCCGCGCTCGGGCGTGAGTTTGCAAAGCATCGCCGTCAGCCACCCCGACGCAGCCGCATTGCAAGCGGCCTACGCCGCCATCGGTCTGCAAGACGTTGCGACGCAAGAAGGCCCCGCCAATATCATCGCCACCCTGCGCACACCCAAGGGCGTGGTCACCCTCACATCCCAAGGACTTTGAATGTTTACCCTGCCCCAGATTGAAGCCGCCGCCCAGGTGGTGTACCGCGAATTTCAGGCCACGCCGCAGTACCGCTGGGGGCTGCTCAGTGAACGCTTGGGCACCGACTGTTGGGTCAAGCATGAGAACCACACACCTGTGGGGGCCTTCAAGATTCGCGGTGGCCTGACGTATTTTGACGCGCTGAAAAATGCCAGCGCCCTGCCCCAAGAAGTGATCAGCGCCACGCGCGGCAACCACGGCCAGAGCATTGGTTGGGCGGCGCGCGCGCATGGCATCCCCTGCACCATCGTCGTGCCGGATGGCAACAGCGTAGAGAAAAACGCCGCCATGCGCGCGCTGGGTGCCACGCTGATCGAGCACGGTAGCGAATTTCAGGAAGCGCGTGAACACGCCATCCAACTGGCAGCCCAGCGCGGCGCACACATGGTGCCCAGCTTTCACCCCAGCCTGGTGCTGGGTGTGAGCACCTATTGGTGGGAGTTTTTCAAGGCCGTACCGAAAATGGACGTGGCCTATGTGCCCATCGGCATGGGCTCGGGCGCAGCCAGCGCCATCACCGCCAAACTGGCGTTGGGCCACAAAGCAAAAATTATCGGCGTGGTCAGCAGCCACGCCACCAGCTATGCCGACTCGATCGCCGCTGGCCGCGTGGTGGAATCCCCGGTCACCACCGTGCTCGCCGACGGTATGGCCTGCCGCATAGCCGACCAGGCCGCACTGGACATCCTCATCAAGCACATTGACCGTATCGTGCAGGTCACCGATACCGAAGTCGCCGCCGCCATGCGTGCCATCTACGCAGACACCCACAACGTCGCCGAGGGCGCAGGTGCCGCCAGCTTCGCCGCCGCCATGCAAGAGCGTGCGCAACGCAAAGGCCAAGTAGTGGGCACCACGCTGTGCGGTGGCAATGTGGATGCAGATATGTTTGCCAAAGTGCTCGCAGGCTGACATTCTTGAAACCCCATATTTCCTGCAAATCCTAGAAAATTTCGCGGATTTGCAGGAATTTGCTATCATGGCTGCATGATTACGCGCAACATCACGCCCTTGCTCCAGCAGCTTGCCAGCCAATACCCGGTGATCACACTCACTGGGCCACGGCAAAGCGGCAAGACCACGCTAGCCAAGGCTTTGTTTCCCGGCAAACCCTATGTCACGCTGGAAAACCCCGACACCCGCCGCTTTGCCACCGACGATCCGCGCGGGTTTTTAAGCAACTATGCGCAAGGCGCCATCCTGGATGAAATTCAACGTGCACCCGAGCTGCCGTCGTACATCCAGGGCATGGTCGATGCCGATCCGCAGCCGGGGCGGTTCATTTTGACCGGCAGCCAGCAGTTTGAACTGATGACGCAGGTCACGCAGTCGTTGGCCGGTCGCACCGCAGTGTTGCGTCTGCTACCGTTCACGTTGGCCGAGGTGCAACGCTTAAAAGGCACCGCCGGGCCGCCAGAGATGGGGCAATGTCTGCTGGCTGGGTTTTACCCACGTATCCACGATAAAAACCTAAACCCCAGCCAAGCCCTGGCCGACTACTTTGCCACCTACGTGGAGCGCGATTTGCGCCAACTGGCTGCCGTGCACGACCTGCAGCGCTTTGAACGCTTTGTGCGCCTGTGCGCTGGCCGTACGGGGCAGCTACTCAATCTGGACAGCTTGGCCAACGATGCGGGCGTGTCCCATGCCACCGCCCGCGCCTGGATCGACCTGCTGCAAACCAGCTATATCGTGCACCTGCTGCCGCCCTGGTTTACCAACTCGGGCAAGCGCCTCATCAAGTCGCCCAAGCTGTACTTTTACGACGTGGGTCTGGCCTGCTGGCTGCTGGGCCTGCGCACGCCAGAGCAAGTTGTGCGTGACCCGCTGTGGGGCAGCCTGTTTGAAAACTTCATCGTCATGGAGGCACTGAAAGACCGCCTCAACGCAGGTGAGAGTGCCGAGATGTATTTTTACCGTGACTCTGAAGGCAATGAGGTGGACTTGCTACTGCCCACGGGCGGCAAGCTGCACGCTATCGAGATCAAGGCCGGAGCCACCGTGAACGCCGACTACTTCAAGGGCCTGAAAACGTTCGCCGCCCACCATCCCCAGGCGCTAGTGGGTGGCGGCGTGGTGTATGGCGGCACACAAAGCCAAACCCGCAGCGATTGGCCCGTACATTCCTGGCTCAGTTTGCTATATAAAAAGTAGCTGCTTACGCTCTATTTTAAAAGGCTGCAAGGCGTTTTAACACCTTATTATGCATACCCTACACCAGCGCGCGGTCGTCACCCAGCCACACAGGCCCCTCGGACACCAGCGCATGCCGGTGGCCAGGCGCTCTAGCTTGGCCAAAGACAAGCGGCATTTGTCAAGTGGTGGGCACCACACTGTGCGGAGGCAACCTGAAAAGTGACGCACGGGTACTCAGCCCCGGATCGGGGCCTCAGCCCACCTGGCAGATTTTCAGCATATTGGTGCCGCCCGGCGCGCCCATCGGCTCGCCACAGGTGATGGCGTAGATGTCGCCCTGTTTCACAATGCCGCGCTTCTTCAAATGGGTTTCCGCTTGCGTTAAGGCGCTGTCGCGGTCGATACTGGTGTCCATCAGCAGCGGGCGCACATTGCGATAGATCGCCATCTTGCGCTGCGTCGTCACCTTGGGCGTCAGGGCGTAGATCGGCACATGGATACGGTGGCGGCTCATCCACAGCGGGGTGGAGCCGCTGTCGGTCAGCGCCACAATGGCCTTGGCCCCCAAGTGGTGGGCGGTAAACAGCGCGCCCATGGCAATCGACTGGTCAATGCGGGCGAAGCGCTGGCCGGTAAAGTCGGCATCCAGCTCGACGTCTTCGGCACCTTCGGCGGCCTCGCAGATGCGGCTCATCTCCTGCACGGTTTCCAGCGGGTATTTGCCCGAGGCCGTCTCGGCACTCAGCATCACTGCGTCGGTGCCGTCCAGCACGGCGTTGGCCACGTCGCTCACCTCGGCGCGGGTGGGCACGGGGTTGGTGATCATGCTCTCCATCATGTGGGTGGCGGTAATGACAAACTTGTCCATCTCGCGGGCCATTTTGATCATGCGTTTTTGCAGCGCAGGCACTGCGGCGTTGCCCACCTCAATGGCCAGGTCACCGCGCGCCACCATGATGCCGTCGCTGGCATGCAAAATTTCTTCCAGTTTGGGGATGGCCTCGGCCCGCTCTATTTTTGCAATCAATCCCGGTCGGTGCTTCCACTCTGCACCCGCGACGTTGCACAACTGTCGCGCCATCTCCATGTCGGTGGCGTTTTGCGGAAAGCTCACCGCCACGTAGTCGGCCTGGAAACTCATCGCGGTTTTGATGTCGTCCATGTCTTTGGCGGTCAGCGCCGGGGCGGTGAGGCCGCCCCCCTGCTTGTTGATGCCCTTGTTGTTGGACAGCACGCCGCCCACCTTGACGGTGGTGTGCACGGCCTCGCCTTTGACGGCATCAACGGTCAGCACAATCAAGCCGTCGTTGAGCAGCAGCACGTCACCGGCTTTCAGATCGCGCGGCAGGTCTTTGTAGTCCAGGCCCACGGCGGCCACATCGCCCAGCGTGGTGCGCTCGCCGTCGAGGATGAATTTTTTGCCGTTCTCCAGCATCACCTTGCCATCGGCAAACTTGCCGACGCGGATTTTGGGGCCTTGCAGGTCGGCCATGATGGCCACCTCGCGGCCAGTGCGGCGGGCCGCTTCGCGCACCATGGCGGCGCGCTCAATATGGTCTTGCGCCGTGCCGTGGCTGAAGTTCAGGCGAACCACGCTCACCTTGGCGTTGATCAGCTGCTCCAGCAACTCGACGGTATTGGAGGCAGGGCCTAAAGTGGCTACGATTTTAGTAGCGTGGCGGGGAACAACAGTGTCCATGGGCGACCTTCAAAGCAAATCAAACGAACAACACCCAAAGGATGCTGTAGCCAGATTACATTGTCGCAGCAAATGAGTTACATGTCAGGGTCGAATACTGACCGATGTCGCAGGGCCTATCGCACCGGCGACGAAATGGCTGCGGGTGCAGGTGCCGGTACGGGCATAGGGGCAGGCGCGGGGACGGCGATGGGCGCAGGCACAGGCGCGGATGCAGGCGTGGCTGCGGGTGCCGACATGGGAACGGGTGCAGGAACGGGTGCAGGTGCGGTGAGCGGTGTCGCTTCGGCTTTGGCAGGCTGCGGAAGCTGGTTCTGCAATTCGGCATCCGAGATGATTTCAAAGATACGCACCACTTTTTGCACGCCCGTGGTGGAGCGCGCAATGTCGGTGGCCCGGGTGGCTTCGCGCTGGGTCACGCGGCCCATCAGGTGTACCGTGCCGCGCTCGGTCACTACCTTGAAGGCATTGGCGTACAGGTCTTTGGCATCGATAAAAGCGGCTTTGACACGCCCCGTCACCAGCGCGTCGGACGAGCGCTGGGTGAGCGATGAGTTGCCCAACACCGCCAATTCATTGACGATTTTCTGCACGTTTTCTACCCGGCTGACGGCTTGCTCCGCCAGCTTTTTATCATCCTCGGACGGCACTTCACCGGTCAGCAGCACCTGGCGGTTATAGCTGGTCACATTGATGTGCGCCCGCTCGACCAAGGCTTCGCGGATGCGGTTGGTCGCGCGCAACTCAATGCCTTCATCTTCCAGTTGTGCCCCTGAGGTGCGGCGGTCGGTGGCCACCAGGACACCACCCACGACCGCACCACCGATCATCAAAGGCGCACAGGCCGACAGCGAAGCGAGCGCCGTACCCGCCACCAATGCGCCAAGCACACAGCGGTGTTTAACAGATTGCGTCATGCCCATAAAGAAGTGCGTTGCTTTCATAAATTATCCTGATCTCCAAGTAATTGGGCATCTACGCCATCGCAGATGCAATGTAAGGCCAAAAGATGAACTTCCTGTATCCGGGCGGTGCGCTCGTGTGGCACGCAGATATGGACATCGGTCTCGCGCAGCAGGCTGCCGATCTTGCCACCGCCCTTGCCGGTGAGGGCCACCACGGTCATCTCGCGGGCATGGGCCGCCTCGATGGCGGCGATGATGTTGGCTGAGTTGCCGCTGGTGGAAATAGCCAGCAGCACGTCGCCCGCCACGCCCAGCGCCCGCACCTGCTTGGAGAAGATCACGCTGAAGTCGTAATCATTGGCAATCGCGGTGATGATGGAGCTGTCGGTGGTGAGCGCTATCGCGCCCAGCTCGGGCCGCTCACGCTCGTAGCGACCGACAAATTCAGCGGCAAAGTGCTGCGCATCGGCGGCCGAGCCACCGTTACCGCAGGCCAACACTTTGCCACCACTGGTCACACTGGACAGGATCGCCTGCGTTGCCTGGGCAATCGGTTTGGACAGCGCAAGCGCTGACTGGTATTTAAGGTCTGCACTGTCGATGAAGTGCTTTTCGATGCGTTGTTCTAGCATGGGGTGATGATACCGCGTCCAATGAGCACAGGGAATGCCTGCTACCAATTTTTACTGCCATTATATGCCGCGAGTCCTTGTGATTTGGACATAAGCAGCTATAAACTTAATAGTGTCCACTGGCATCGAAGGCGGCTTTCAGCCAGACTAGGCGCTGCTCCGGCGCCACGCCTTCCAGGCTCACCACGTCAAAACGGCAGGGCGGCTGTGGCGAGAGCCGCGCCAGGTAGTGCCGCGCCGCAAACACGATGCGCCGCTGCTTGAGGGCGCTCACACTGCCCGCCGCACCCCCGTGCGAGCTGGAGCGCCGCGCGCGCACCTCGACAAACACCAGCGTGCCGTCGGGCGCGCGCAGGATCAAATCCACCTCGCCGCCGCCGCGCCCGGGGGTTTTGAAGTTGCGTTGCAGCAAGCGCAGGCCCGCTTTTTGCAGGTAATCCAGCGCGGCATCTTCCGCTGCGTCACCCACCCGCTTGGTCGTCGGGGCGATGGGCGGTTTTGTCGTTATGCTTGGTGCAACCGCAGCGGGACGGGAACGTTTGAACAACATAGGCGGGCAGACGCGTGGTACATATCGCCCGAAGTATCGCTCAAAGCAAAGGACTCACCCTTGAACGCATCGCTCTTATCTGCCTCGTACAGCGGGGCACTGGCCGCCGCAGAGCAGGCCGCCGGGGTGCAGCACTACCCTAAAGGCGCGCTGTACGTGGTGGCTACGCCCATTGGTAACCTGGCCGACATCAGCCTGCGCGCCCTGTATGTGCTGCAACTGGTGGACGCGATTGCCTGCGAAGACACCCGCCATACCCAGGCCATGCTGCGCATCTACGGCATCACCAAGCCGCTGTTGGCCGCGCACCAGCACAACGAGCACGAGGCCGCCCAGCTCATCCTTACCCGCCTGCACGCGGGCGAACGCGTAGCCTACGTGAGCGACGCAGGCACGCCAGCGGTGAGCGACCCCGGCGCACGCCTGGCGGCTGATGTGCGCGCCGCAGGCCTGCGCGTGCTGCCCCTGCCCGGTGCCAGCAGCGTCACCGCGCTGCTCAGCGTGGCGGGCATCGCGGGCGATGCGGGTGCGTATGTGTTCCAGGGCTTTCTCGCTACCAAGGCCAAAGAGCGTGATGCGCAAGTGGCCACACTCGCCAACGAGCCGCGCGCCGTGGTGCTGCTGGAAGCCCCGCACCGCATCGAGGCGTTGGCCACCGCCCTGGCCGCGCTGGGCGAGCGCCCCGTTACCTTGGGCCGCGAGCTGACCAAACAGTTTGAAGAGATCGCCACGCTGCCCGCACAAGGCATCAGCGCCTGGCTGGCCGCCGAGAGCCACCGCACCCAGGGTGAATTCGCCATCGTCATCCACCCACGCGCTAGCGAGGCCAAGCAGACCACCGAAGGCCAGCGCGTGCTGCAACTGCTACTGCCCGAGCTGCCCACCAAAACCGCGGTCAAGCTGGCCGCAGACATTACCGGCGAGCCGCGCAATGCACTGTATGAACTGGCTTTGCAGTTGAAAAAAGAATAATGCAAACTAAGCCGCACCCGCGCCAGATGTAATTATTTTGCAGTATATTGAACGTACTGGAGAATTACAGATGAAAGGGTTGCTTGCAGCGCTTGCCTTGGCCACCACCTTGGGGTGTGCCGTGACAGCTGCCGCACAGACCTACCCGGCGCGCGCCATTACCATCGTCGTGCCTTTCGCCCAGGGTGGCCCGACCGATGTGATAGCGCGTACCCTGGCCCCGCACCTACAGGCCTTGCTGGGCCAGCCCGTGCGGGTAGACAATCAGCCCGGAGCCAATGGCATTATCAGCACCAGCCGCGTGGCGCGCGCAGTACCCGACGGCTATACGGTCATCCTCGGGCACTGGAGCACCCATGTGGTCAACGCCGGGGTGTACCCCTACGCAATAGATGCCATCAAAAGTTTTGCGCCCATCGCGCTGATCGCCAGCAATGCGTATGTGATTGTGGCCAAGCAGGCCGTACCCGCCTCCGATCTGAAGGGCCTGGTCGGCTGGCTCAAAGCCAGTGGCGGCAAGGCTGCGGAGGGCACCGCAGGCCCCGGCAGCCCACAGCACATCAGCGGCGTATTTTTTCAAAAAGCCACCGACACCCAATTCAAGTTTGTGCCCTACCGGGGTGCAGCGCCGGCCATGCAGGCCCTGGTGGCGGGCGACATTGACATCATCATTGACGACCCCACCAGTGCATTGCCGCAGGTGCGTGCGGGCACCATCAAGGCCTTTGCCGTCACCGCCAAGCAGCGCCTGGCCGCAGCGCCCGATATCCCCACGGTAGACGAAGCCGGACTGCCGGGGTTTTACTTCTCGCGCTGGCATGCGCTGTGGGCCCCCGCCAACACCCCCAAAGACATCATCGCCAAACTCAACAACGCCCTGGTGGCTGCCTTGGCAGACCCCAAGGTACGCACGCATTTGGCAGATCTAGGCCAGGAGATTTTCCCGCGTGAGCAGCAAACGCCCAGCGCATTGGAGAGCTACCACCAGGCCGAGATCGAGAAGTGGCTGCCCATCATCAAGGCCGCTGGTATCAAGGCGGAGTGAGTCTCCCAGCCCCACCAGGCCCCATGCTTGCCGAACCACCGCGCCGCCCCAAAAGCCACCACTACCACGTCTACGTCGTCGAGCTGGACGACCGCGTTTGGAACAGCGGCAAGTTTCGCCGCTGCAACCCCGAGTATGTGATGGGCAAACCCTTTGTGTACGTCGGCATGACGGGGTTGGACCCCGACACCCGCTTCGATAAACACAAAGCGGGCATCCAGGCCAACAGCTTCGTCACCGACTACGGCCTGCGCCTGCTGCCTGCGCTGTATGAGAAGTACAACCCGATGCCGTATCAAGGCGCTAAAGAGGTGGAAGTGGAATTGGCGATGGCGTTGCAGGCTAAGGGGTTTGGGGTCTGGCAGGGATGATTTGGTAGTGATAAAATCCACACATCAATCTACACATACAGAGGTGTAAAAATGGCCACCAATCTCGCAATCGACGACCAGCTGATCGAAGCCGCACGCAGCATTGGCGGGCTTAAAACCAAAAAGGCGGTGGTGACACAGGCCTTGATGGAGTACATCCAAAAGCGCCAGCAGTTGCAGATCGTGGGCCTGTTTGGCAGCATTGACTACGATGCCGACTACGACTACAAGGCCCAGCGGCGGCGCACGCGTGCCAACACTGCGGCCAGCGCTTAAGCTGTTCCCAATCTAAGACTAGCATGCAGGTCATTGTGGACACGTCGGTCTGGGCGCTGGTGCTGCGCCGTAGCGTTGTGCCTGCCGATAAGACACAGCTGGCGGCCGTAGCCGCTCTGAAAGATCTGATCGCCGATGCCCGCGCCATGCTGATGGGCCCGGTACGTCAAGAGCTGTTGTGCGGCATTAAAGATCCCGTGCAGTTTGAGCGCTTGCGCAGCGCGTTAGCCGCCTTTCCAGACGAAGCGCTGACCACACAGGACTATGAGCGCGCGGCGCAGCTGTTCAACACCTGCAAGGCGCAGGGCGTGCAAGGCTCCAACTCGGACTTTTTGATCTGCGCCGTGGCGCTAGAGCGCAAGTTGCCGATTTTCAGCTTGGATCAGGACTTCATGCATTTTCAAAAATGCATATCGCTAGAGTTGTTCGTATTGCCGCAGAAAGCAAATTAAACCCGTCATAACGGATGGAGGTAAACATAGTTGCTATAGATTAAATAGCTGTTTGCGTCCTGGTGACAAGGACTACGGGCATATTTTGACGGGAAAATGCATTGACATCACGCATACGTCACCCAATCAGGCAGTTCCTCCAAATGCGGCAGCGTGTTGTACGTCACCAGCATGTGGCGCTTGGGGGTGAAGGCAAATTCGGTGAGGCTGCTGTTGCGGATGCGCAGGTTCAGCTCGATGGTGGTCTCGGCGCTGGTGCCCAGCACATGGCCTACCGCCGTGCTGATGGGGCCGCCGCTGCTGACGATGAGCACTTTGGCTTGGTCATTGGCGGCAAACTGTGTGCGCACATGGTCTAGCGCGCTGGTGATGCCGCGTACAAAGTCGGGGTAGCTGGGCATGCCCACGGGCTGGGCGCTGCCTTGCATCCAGGCGGCCAGGCCGGTTTTGAGCAGGCGGAAGTGGTGGCGGTAGGTCTCGGGGCTGCGCTCCTTGGATAAAGGCTCGGGATGGATGGCCTTGACGACGGCTTCGCTGTCGTACTCATTCAGCCCTGGCCACTGGAGTGCCTGCATATCCATGCCCGCGCCTTGGCAAATGCCCGCATAGGTTTGCGCATGGCGGCGCAGCGTGCCCATCAGCACACTGTCAAAGGCCAGGCCTTTGGTTTTGAAATATTCACCCAGGCGTACCGCCTGTTGGTGGCCGAGCGTGCTGAGGTTGTCATAGTCGGCCGCGCCAAAACTGGCCTGGCCGTGACGTACGAGGTAAAGGGTTCCCATGGGGGAGATTGTGCCTTGGCGTGGGGCCGCTGGCAGTCTCGCAGGTGGCTGGTGCGTCAGCCCCACCGTAACGTGGTTACCACTACAGCCGGATTTGGATGCACAAACCCTGCGGCGCAACAGCCACGGCCTGCGCGGTGCCGCCGTGGCGCAGGGCGACCTCTTGCACAATCGCCAGGCCCAGTCCAGCGCCGTCGGGCAGGTCGCTGGCGCGGTAAAAGCGCTCGAAGATCCGTGCACGGGCCGCGTCGGTCAGGCCGGGGCCGTTGTCTTCTACTTCCAGAATGGTCTGGGTTGCCTCGCGGCGTACCCGCAGGGTGACGGTGCTGCCCTTACCGGCGTAGCGCACGGCGTTGTCGATCAGGTTGCTCAGGGCCTCGCGCAGCAGCAGGGCGTTGGCGCGGTGGCGCAGGTGCTCTTCGCCCTCATAGCCAAAGTCCACGCCTGCGGCCAGTGCGGCGGGGGCGGCATCGCGGGCCAGCTCCTGCGCCAGCTGGGCGATGTCCAGGTCTTGCAGCTCAATATCGGCCTCGCTGCGGGCCAGCCGCAGCAGCTGGTGCACCAGGTGGCTGGAGCGCTCTACGCCCGCGTTGACCTTGGCCAGCCGGGCTTGCAGGGCCGCCGGGTCGTGCTCGCGCAGGGCCAAATCGAGCTGGGATTTCAGCCCCGCCAGCGGGGTGCGCAGCTGGTGGGCGGCATCATTTAAAAAGCGCTTTTCCTGGCCGACGCTGCGCTGCACAGCGGCCAGCAGCTGGTTGATGGCGGCGGCCAGAGAGTGCACTTCCTGCGGGGCCGAGCGCAGCTCGATCGGGGACAGAGCAGTGGCGGATTTTTCGCCCAGCTTGGTTTGCAGGCGCTGCAAGGGGCGCAGGCCGCGCGCGATCCCAGCGTACACCAGCACGCTGATGGCCGCGCCCAAGAGCAGCAGGGGCACGATGATGTCCACAATCAGCTCGCGGGCGATGCGCTCTTGCACGGCCAGACTTTTGGCGACCTGGACGCGCAGGCGCTGGGGGGTAGTGGAATCGCCGTAGTTCAGCTCCAGCACGGCGACGCGCAAGGGGCGGGCGCTTGGGTTGCCAGGCTCTTGCAGGCGGGCACGGTACAGCTGCACCTGGCCGCTTTGCTGCAGGCCCTGGACGATGGCGCTGGGTGGCGCGGGCAGCATGGCATTACCCAGTACAAAGCTGCCCGGTGGGCTGGAGACCATGTAGCTGACCTTGTCGCTGGGGTCTTCTTCGATGATGGCCTGCGCGGCTTTGGGAAAGTCGATCAGCAACCCCGAGCCGACGGGTTTGACCTGGCGCGCCAGCGAGCGCACCGACTGGGTGAGCGATTGGTCAATGCCTTTTTCGGCATAACTGAGCGCCAGGCGGTAGGCCAGGGTGCTGCCTACCAGCCACAGCACCAGCTGGGGTAGCAGCAGCCACAGCAGGAGTTGGCGCTTCAGGGAGAGCTGGGGGCTCATGATGGCAGTTTTGTGAACGAAATACGGCGGTAGTCCTCGTGAAAACGACGTAAGTAGCTATGATTTTTCTAGCATGTAGCCCAGACCACGGACGTTGCGGATGGACAGTTCCGAGCCGTCGAGTTTTTTGCGCAAGCGGTGGATGTAGACCTCCAGTGCATTGCTGCCGTCGATCTTGTTGTCGGTTTTGGGGTCGAGCTTGGCATCGGCTTTGTCGTCTGCTTTGGCGTCGTCGCTTTGCCAGCGCGCCAGCACCGCATCGCGGCTGACCACGCCGCCGCTGTGGGTCACCAGCAAGGACAGCAGGGCCCATTCACGCTGCGTCAGCTCCAGCTCGGTATCGTGCAGCCAGGCGCGCGGGGTGTTGGCATCCAGGCGCAGCGCGCCCATCTCGCGCGTGCCGCTAAAGGCGGGCAGGCGGGAGCGGCGCAGCATGGCGGCCAGGCGGGCGTGCAGCTCGGCTTGGTCAAAGGGCTTGGTCAGGTAGTCGTCGGCCCCGGCGTTGAGCCCGGCCACGCGGTCTTCCACCCCGTCGCGCGCGGTCAGCACCAGCACGGGCAGGGCGGGGTAGGTCTGGCGGATGGTGTGCAGCACCTGCATGCCGTCGACCTGGGGCAAGCCCAAGTCGAGGATGACGGCGTCGAAACGCAGGCTGTCCAAGGCTTGCAGCGCGAGCGCGCCATGTGCCGCTGCGGTGAGGGTATGCCCCATCTGCACCAACTGCGCGCTCAGGCCGTCGCGCAGCAGTTCATCGTCTTCTACCAGTAACACATGGGGCATGCTGGCCTAGCCTCTGCCCGCGCGCTGCGGGCACTTGTCTTTGGTGCAGTGGGCGTACAGGCTCAGCGCATGGTCGGCAATCTCAAAGCCTTTGGCCCTGGCGACGACGTTTTGGCGTTTTTCGATTTCAGCGTCGTAAAACTCTTCGACCTTGCCGCAGTCCAGGCACACCAGGTGGTCGTGGTGCTGGCCTTCGTTGAGTTCGTACATCGCCTTGCCCGACTCAAAATGGTTGCGTGCTTAGGATGCCGGCCTGCTCAAACTGCGTGAGCACCCGGTAGACCGTGGCCAGGCCGATGTCGGTGCGCTCTTGCAGCAGTACGCGAAACACGTCCTCGGCCGTCATGTGCCGCTGGCTGCTGGTCTGGAAGATCTCCATGATCTTCAGGCGCGGCAGCGTGGCTTTGAGGCCGGTACTTTTGAGTTCGTCAATATTCGACATAAGTGGGCGTGGCTACAAGGGGGTAAGGCGACAGCCGCTACAATGACCCGGATCATAACCTTTACGCCCGGTATAAGCGCCTGGCGATGTTAGTCATGTTTGTGTCTACTCAGCCTCTTCGTCTCAACCTCTGGATGGGCATCTGCCTGATCTGCAACGGCCTTGCGGCCTGCGGCAGCTTTAACAACGCCAGCAACAGCATTGCCTCGATTGTTACGCCCTACAAGGTGGAGGTGGTGCAGGGCAATTTTGTCTCCAAAGAGCAGGTCGAGGCACTGCGCCCAGGCATGAGTCGCTCCCAGGTGCGTGATATTTTGGGTTCACCGCTGGTCACCAGCGTTTTTCACGCGGACCGCTGGGACTACGTGTTTACCATCCGCCGCCAGGGGGTTGAGGCGCAAAGCCGCAAGCTGGCAGTATTTTTCAAAGGCGACGAGCTGGAGAAGTTTGATGGCGACACCATGCCGTCCGAGACCGAGTTTGTGACCAAACTGGACACCAACCGCAAGCTCGGGAAGGTGCCTAATTTGGAAGCCAGTCCCGAAGAGCTGGCCAAAGCGCAAGGTGCTCGCACCAGTGAGCCTGCTCCAGCCGTAACTGCCCCGGTAGCGCCCGTGGTGCCTTTGGTGTATCCGCCACTTGAAGCTGCGGGCAGGTAAGCAGCATGGATAACAAACAACGTATTTGTATTGCCGGTGCCAGTGGCCGCATGGGCCGCATGTTGATTGAAGCCGTGCACGGCGCGGACGATATGGTGGTCGGCGGCGCATTGGATGTGCCCGATAGCCCTGGCATCGGCCTGGATGCCTCGGGTTTTCTCGGCTACGCCAGCGGTGTGACGATTACCTCTGATGTGCGACACGCGCTGAAGAAAACGGATGTGCTGATCGACTTCACCCGCCCCGAGGGCACCATGGTGCACCTGGCGCTGTGCCGCGAGATGGGCGTGAAGATAGTGATTGGTACGACAGGGTTTTAACGAGGCACAAAAGGCGGCCATAGTCGGATGCTGGCAACGACATTGCCGTTCTGCTGGCACCCAATATGAGCGTGGGCGTGAACGTCACCCTCAAGCTGCTGGAGATGGCTGCCAAAGCGCTGTCCAACGGCTACGACATCGAGATCATCGAAACCCATCACCGCCATAAGGTGGATGCTCCCAGTGGTACTGCACTGAAAATGGGCGAGGTCATATCCAGTGCTTTGGGGCGTGACCTGAAAGGCCATGCCGTGTTTACGCGTGAGGGCATTACCGGTGCGCGCGATCCGTCTGCCATCGGTTTTTCGGCCATCCGGGGCGGCGATATTGTGGGTGACCATACGGTCATGTTTGCCGGGATTGGCGAGCGCATTGAAATCACGCATAAATCCTCTAACCGGGAAGGCTATGCGCAAGGCGCTCTGCGTGCGGTACGCTTTTTAAGCAACCATAAGAGCGGTATGTTTGATATGTTTGACGTATTGAACTTGCGCTAATTTGCCTTGTTTTAGTTTTTTGCAACAACAAAACCAACCACCATGAGTGCCTTCCAATTTATCTCCCAAGGCGATGCCATCAGCAAGTTTGTGGCCTTCCTGCTGCTGGCCATGTCAGTGGCCAGCTGGGTGGTGATTTTGTGGAAGAGCTGGGTGGTCAAGCGGGCCGTGCCCGACGTGGCGCGCAGCATCGCCGCGTTTTGGCAGGCCCCTGACCTGGCGCAGGCCAAAGTCACGGTGGCCTCCTTTGACCGTGAAGGCCTGGTGCTGCCCCTGATCGAAGCCAGCCAAAGCGGCACCGCAGGCACGCTGGCCACCGTGGGCGACAAGGCCCAGCAACTCACGCGCCTGCTGCGCGATGCCCTGCACCGCGTACTGCTCAAGCTCCAGTTTGGCCAGGTGCTGCTAGCCACCGTCGGCTCTACCGCGCCCTTCGTTGGCCTGTTGGGCACGGTCTGGGGCATCTACCACGCGCTGATCAGCATCAGTGGTGCAGGGCAAATTTCCATCGACAAAATCTCCGGCCCCGTAGGCGAAGCGCTGATCATGACCGCCGCCGGTCTGGCCGTCGCCATCCCCGCTGTGCTGGCCTATAACCTGTTTGGCCGCTTCATCAGTCGCATCGAGGCCGACCTGGAAGGCTTTGCCCGCGATCTGCGCGAATTATTAGCGCACCACGAGGTAAAGAAATGAGCAGTGGCAAGCGCAGGGGGCATGTAGCATGAGTTTTGGACGCTTGGAGCGCTCCAAGGGCTCTGAGCCCATGAGCGAAATCAACGTTACACCTTTAGTGGATGTGATGCTGGTGTTGGTGGTGATCTTCATCATCACCGCCCCCCTGCTGGCCAGCTCCATCAAGCTCGATCTGCCCAAAACCGATGCCGCCAAGGCCAACGATGCGCCCAAGTTCGTCACCGTGGTGGTCGACAAATCCGCCAAAGTCTTTTTAAACGACAAACCCATCGAGCTACCCGCCCTGGCCGAATCCCTCAAAGCCTCTGCCACCGCCAACCCCGAGACCGAAGTGCAGCTGCGCGCCGATGAGACCGTAGCCTACGGCAAAGTAGTTGAGGTGATGGGCGTGGCGCAAAAGGCGGGCTTGAACCGCATAGGCTTTGTCGCCGATCCGCAGCCGGTAGGCGCAGCACGCTAGGGTGGACATAGACTCCGCCGCAAACCAAGATGTTTGCGCTCACTCACAAATTTTGAGCGTCATCAGCTCAAACAAGTTGCGCAGTGATCTGCGTAAAGCAAAGGCAAGGCGTTGCGTTGAAGAAAGTTCGCGCTATAATGGAAAGCTTTTCCGCGTTTGACGTACGTGGGGAAGAACTATTTATAAACCTACACGTTTAGAGAACATGCCAACCATTAACCAATTAATTCGCCATGGACGCGCGGTGGAAACCGTCAAGTCCAAAAGCCCGGCGATGCAAAACTCCCCCCAGCGTCGGGGTGTGTGCACCCGTGTGTACACCACCACGCCTAAAAAGCCAAACTCCGCTCTGCGCAAAGTTGCCAAAGTGCGCTTGACCAACGGTTTTGAGGTGATCTCCTACATCGGCGGCGAAGGCCACAACCTGCAAGAACACAGCGTCGTGCTGGTTCGTGGCGGTCGTGTCAAAGACTTGCCTGGTGTGCGTTACCACATTGTGCGCGGTGCGCTCGACTTGCAGGGCGTGAAAGACCGCAAGCAGTCGCGCTCCAAGTACGGTGCCAAAAAACCAAAGGCTAAATAAATTAGCCTGAGCCCAAAGCTCAAAAAAACAAGGTGCTGTTTCCCGCGTGGCGCGGTGAATGCAGCGTAGTGACTCAAGTTCGAGTCAAGTAAGTGAAGGCCAAAATGGTTTTCGCGGTATCTGAACAAGATGCCAACTGAAGCAAAGAGGTGAAAATATGCCACGTCGTCGCGAAGTTCCCAAACGTGTAATCCTGCCAGATCCAAAATTTGGCAATCTCGATCTCTCAAAATTCATGAACGTCATCATGGAGAGCGGCAAGAAAGCTGTTGCCGAGCGCATCATTTATGGTGCCTTGGAGCAAATCGAGAAAAAGCATCCCGGTAAAAATCCGATGGAAGCCTTTGAAATGGCCATCAACAACGTCAAGCCGATGGTGGAGGTCAAATCCCGTCGCGTCGGTGGTGCCAACTACCAAGTGCCGGTTGAAGTGCGCCCCGTGCGCCGTCTGGCCCTGTCGATGCGCTGGATCAAGGAAGCCGCCCGCAAGCGCGGTGAAAAGTCCATGGCGCTGCGCCTGGCCAACGAACTGCTGGAGGCCACCGAAGGCCGTGGCGGCGCGATGAAAAAGCGCGACGAAGTCCACCGTATGGCAGAAGCCAACAAGGCCTTCTCACACTTCCGTTTTTAATACGGTGGTTTGAATGCGTTGGCGATGCAAGTGCGTCGCTTTCGTTGTCTTAGTTTTTGAAAAGCGACGGGCCGCCCCTAGCTTTTCAACCATTTTTTAATCCGGCTGAAAGTATCGTGGGAGCGAAGCGACCGAAACTTTCAACCGCAAGGAGCTTTTATGGCACGCGCTACCCCCATCGAGAGATACCGCAATATTGGTATCTCAGCCCACATTGACGCTGGCAAGACCACCACCACCGAACGTGTATTGTTCTACACCGGTGTGAACCACAAAATCGGCGAAGTGCACGATGGCGCGGCCACCATGGACTGGATGGAGCAAGAGCAAGAGCGTGGTATCACCATCACCTCTGCGGCTACCACCTGCTTTTGGTCGGGTATGAGTAAGAGCTTTGACGAGCACCGCATCAACATCATCGACACCCCTGGCCACGTGGACTTCACCATTGAGGTGGAGCGTTCCATGCGCGTGCTGGACGGTGCTTGCATGGTCTACTGCGCCGTGGGCGGCGTGCAGCCCCAGTCTGAGACCGTGTGGCGTCAGGCTAACAAATACAAAGTGCCACGTTTGGCCTTCGTCAACAAGATGGATCGTACCGGTGCCAACTTCTTCAAGGTCTATGACCAGATGAAGCTGCGCCTGAAAGCCAACCCCGTGCCTTTGCAAATCCCTATCGGTGCCGAAGAAGGCTTTGCCGGTGTGGTGGACTTGGTCAAAATGAAGGCCATCCTTTGGAGCGAGGCCGACAAAGGTGTGACCTTTACCTATGGCGACATCCCTGCTGATTTGAAAGACAAAGCCGCCGAGTTCCGCGAAAAATTGGTCGAAGCCGCTGCGGAAGCGTCTGAAGAGCTGATGAACAAATACCTCGAAGGCGTGGAGCTGACCGAATTAGAGATCAAAGCCGCCATCCGCCAGCGTACCATCGCCAGCGAAATCCAGCCTATGCTCTGTGGCTCTGCGTTTAAAAACAAGGGTGTACAGGCCATGTTGGACGCAGTGGTGGAGTACATGCCCAGCCCGGTGGACATTCCGCCCGTTAAAGGCATGGACGAAGACGAAAAGCAAATCTTCCGCAAAGCGGACGACAGCGAAAAGTTTTCTGCCCTGGCATTCAAGCTGATGACCGACCCGTTTGTGGGCCAGCTCACCTTCGTGCGTGTGTACTCGGGCGTGCTCAAGTCGGGCGACAGCGTGTACAACCCGATCAAGGGCAAGAAAGAGCGCATCGGCCGTATCGTGCAAATGCATGCCAACGCGCGCCAGCCCGTGGACGAGATCCGCGCCGGCGACATCGCTGCTTGTATCGGTTTGAAAGACGTGATCACGGGTGAAACCCTGTGCGACCCAGACAACCAGATCATGCTCGAGCGCATGGTGTTCCCCGAGCCGGTGATTGCACAGGCCGTAGAACCAAAAACCAAGGCCGACCAAGAGAAGATGGGCATTGCCCTGAACCGCTTGGCGCAAGAAGACCCGTCGTTCCGCGTGCGTACCGACGAAGAATCTGGCCAGACCATCATCGCCGGTATGGGCGAGTTGCACCTGGAAATTATTGTCGACCGCATGAAGCGTGAATTCGGCGTGGAAGCCAACGTGGGCAAGCCCCAAGTGTCCTACCGCGAAACCATCCGCAAAACAGTAGAAGATGCTGAAGGCAAGTTTGTGCGCCAGTCCGGCGGTAAGGGCCAGTACGGCCACGTCGTGCTCAAGATTGAGCCCAACGAGCCAGGCAAGGGCGTACAGTTTATCGATGCCATCAAGGGCGGTGTGGTTCCACGCGAATACATTCCTGCGGTAGAAAAAGGCATCATGGAAGCCGTCACGCAGGGCGTGTTGGCTAACTACCCGGTGGTTGATGTCAAGGTAACCCTGCACTTCGGTTCCTACCACGACGTGGACTCCAACGAACTGGCCTTCAAGATGGCCGCCATCTTCGGCTTCAAGGAAGGCTGCCGCAAGGCCAGCCCGGTAATTCTGGAGCCCATGATGTCGGTGGAAGTCGAGACCCCAGAAGACTACGCCGGTAACGTGATGGGCGATTTGTCCAGCCGCCGCGGCATGGTGCAAGGCATGGAAGACATGGTCGGTGGCGGCAAAGCCATCAAGGCCGAAGTGCCCCTGTCCGAAATGTTTGGCTACTCCACGACCCTGCGCTCCATGAGCCAAGGCCGTGCTACCTACACGATGGAATTCAAACACTACTCGGAAGCCCCGCGTAATGTGTCGGAAGCCATTATGTCGGCCCGCGCTAAGTAATTTGCTGAGATTAAGGTAACGCAGAAAACGCAAAAAAAACGCTAAAAACGCAAAAAATACATTTGGTTTTTTGCGTTTTTTGGAAATTCTTTTTAGCGTTTTTTGCGTTACCCAGTATTTCAACCTGTCTGCGATTTCGCACCCAGCGCTGCCCGTGGCGATGGAACCAGTGACGAACTGCAAACATTAAACCAATCCACGGGCATTGCTCTTTTAAGGAAATTGAAAAATGGGTAAAGAAAAATTCACGCGTACCAAGCCCCACGTCAACGTCGGCACGATTGGCCACGTCGACCACGGCAAGACCACGCTCACGGCCGCCATCACCACCGTGCTGGCCTCCAAGTTTGGCGGCACCGCCAAGGCCTATGACCAGATCGATGCGGCTCCGGAAGAAAAAGCCCGTGGTATCACCATCAACACCGCCCACGTCGAATACGAAACCGCCAACCGCCACTACGCCCACGTCGACTGCCCCGGCCACGCCGATTATGTGAAAAACATGATCACCGGTGCCGCCCAGATGGACGGCGCCATTTTGGTCTGCTCCGCCGCCGACGGCCCCATGCCCCAGACCCGCGAGCACATCCTGCTGGCCCGTCAGGTGGGTGTTCCTTACATCATCGTGTTCTTGAACAAGTGCGACATGGTGGACGACGCCGAGCTCTTGGAGCTGGTCGAAATGGAGGTGCGCGAGCTGCTCGACAAGTATGACTTCCCCGGCGACAAGACCCCCATCATCCACGGCTCAGCCAAGCTGGCCATGGAAGGCGACAAGGGCCCCCTGGGCGAAGAAGCCATCATGAAGCTGGCCGATGCCCTGGACACCTACATCCCCCTGCCCGAGCGTGCCATTGACGGTGCCTTCCTGATGCCGGTGGAAGACGTGTTCTCCATCTCCGGTCGTGGCACGGTAGTTACCGGCCGTATCGAGCGCGGTGTGGTCAAGGTCGGCGAAGAAATTGAGATCGTCGGCATTGCCGACACCCAAAAGACCACCTGCACCGGTGTCGAAATGTTTAGGAAGCTGCTGGACCAAGGCCAAGCTGGCGACAACGTCGGCATCTTGCTGCGCGGCACCAAGCGCGAAGACGTGCAGCGCGGCCAGGTGCTGTGCAAGCCCAACTCGATCAAGCCGCATACCCACTTCACCGGCGAGATCTATGTCCTGTCCAAGGACGAAGGCGGCCGCCACACCCCATTCTTCAACAACTACCGTCCCCAGTTCTACTTCCGTACGACGGATGTGACCGGTGCGATCGAGTTGCCAGAAGGCAAAGAGATGGTCATGCCAGGCGACAACGTGTCGATCACCGTCAAGCTGATCAACCCGATTGCCATGGAAGAAGGCCTGCGTTTTGCTATCCGTGAAGGTGGCAAGACCGTGGGTGCGGGTGTGGTTGCGAAGATTTTGGCGTAAGCCTGGAAGGAAACATCATGGCTACTACCAAGCAAAAAATCCGTATCCGCCTCAAAGCGTTTGACTACAAACTCATCGACCAATCGGCCGCCGAGATCGTAGACACCGCCAAGCGCACTGGCGCGATTGTCAAAGGCCCCGTGCCTTTGCCTACCCGCATGAAGCGTTTCGACATCCTGCGTTCGCCCCACGTGAACAAAACGAGCCGCGACCAGTTTGAAATCCGCACCCACCAGCGCCTGATGGACATCATTGACCCTACGGACAAGACTGTCGATGCGCTGATGAAGCTGGACCTGCCAGCGGGCGTGGACGTAGAGATCAAGTTGCAGTAATCTGCACTCATTCTTCGGTTTCGACCTAAAGCCTCTGGAAGCGCAAGTTTTCAGAGGCTTTTTAGCTTGTGGGCCAATGAAATATAGCGTGAGCAGCTACTGAAATCATAGTAGATGGAGACATCTTTTGCAGCTTAAGCGGTTGTTTTTTAACTCACAGCACGTGTTACGTTGAACTAGCGACGCGCACGACGCAGGCGCTATGCCTATGCCACCCGAGCACCGGCCCCTTCGGGGGAGCATCTCCAGTACTCAGAATTTGGGGAAACGTCGGAACTCGCCTGCGGCTCAGACAGCCGCCGTTTCTGATCCCAAATTCTTCCGTGCTTCGAGCCCGGCACTCTTATTGGGTGGCACAGGCATAGCGCCTGCGCCGCGCGCTTGTGGCGTTCTTGGGGTTTCATTCGAGCGGTGTACTTGCTATGTTTTGAGTAGCTGCTTACGCTCTTTTCTATTGACCTAGCGTTCAAAATGCCTGGGAAATAGTAACCCACATTGACCGAAATACCTGCTCGCTCCAAAACTTGTATTCGCGACAAAGCCTGTCCCATGGGCATGCGCCCCGATTGGGGCTGCGGGCTCGAAGCACGGAGCTTTTGGGATCAGAAAACGTCGATGTCTGAGTGAAGCGAGTTTCGACGTTTTCGCCAAAAGCGAGTACTGGAGATGCTGGGCCGTTGGCCCCGCGGCCCTGGGGCGCATGGCCATGGGACAGGCTTTGTCGCGAAAGCGCGACGATCTGCGGGTGAGCAACGTAGTCGCCGGATACAGCGCAAACGGGGTCAGCGCAAAATTTCGTATGGAGTTGCACGCTTCGGAGAAATGGTCTTCCTGAATTTTGATCTGACCCCATTTGCTTGACCCCATCCGGTCGAAAAACCAAAAACGCCTGCATCTGTTACCAATCAGCCACCCAAACCGCTATACCGCCAGCCAAAACCGGGGTATAATCTAAGGCTCTGCGCATTGTGCGTAGAGTATTTATCAATTCTTTCACATCAAAACGCTTGTCGCCAATTGCAGTGACAACGGTGAGAGTTACGGAGAAAACAATGAGTCAAAGCACCCGTTTGGGTCTGCTGGGACGCAAGGTGGGCATGATGCGTGTGTTCACGGACGATGGGGATTCAATCCCGGTCACCGTGGTCGATGTGTCTAACAACCGTGTGACCCAAGTCAAGACCGTCGAAAACGATGGCTATGTGTCCTTACAGGTCACATTCGGGGCGCGCCGTGCGTCCCGCGTCACCAAGCCAATGGCCGGCCACCTTGCGAAAGCAGGCGTTGAAGCTGGCGAAATCATCAAGGAATTCTTGGTTACCCAAGAGACCGCCGCCCTGTACCAGGCCGGTGGCGTGATTGCCGCTAACGTGGTGTTCACTGCAGGCCAAAAGGTCGACGTGCAGGGCACGACGATTGGTAAAGGCTTTCAGGGCACCATCAAGCGTCACCACTTCAAGTCGCAGCGCGCGTCGCACGGTAACAGCCGTTCGCACAATGTGCCCGGCTCGATCTCAATGGCGCAAGATCCCGGTCGTGTGTTCCCTGGCAAGCGTATGTCCGGCCACCTGGGCGACGACCTGGTCACCACGCAAAACCTGGACGTGATTCGCATCGACGAAGCCCGCCAGTTGCTGATGATCAAGGGCGCGATTCCTGGCTCCAAGGGCGGTTTTGTCACCGTGCACCCTGCAGTCAAAGCAAAAACCGAAGTGAAAGGTGCTAAATAATGCAACTCGAACTTCTCAATGACCAAGGTCAGGCCTCGTCCAAAGTGGATGCCCCTGAGACCGTATTTGGTCGCGACTACAACGAAGCGCTGATTCACCAGATCGTCGTGGCCTTCCAGGCTAACGCACGCCAAGGTACCCGCGCCCAAAAAGACCGTGAGCAGGTTCACCACTCGACCAAGAAGCCTTTTAAACAAAAGGGTACGGGTCGCGCGCGTGCAGGTATGACTTCTTCGCCCCTGTGGCGCGGAGGCGGTCGTATTTTCCCGAACATGCCTGACGAAAACTTCACGCAAAAAATCAACAAGAAGATGTACCGCGCCGGCATGGCCAGCATCTTCTCGCAGTTGGCCCGCGAAGGCCGCATTTGCGTCGTGGAGTCGATGAAAGTCGACAGCCCCAAGACCAAGGCGTTTGCTGCCAAGTTGAAGGCCATGAACCTGCAATCCGTGATGGTGATTGCCGATGAGGTGGACGAAAATCTGTACCTCGCCTCGCGCAATATCCCTAACGTGTTGGTGGTCGAGCCGCGCTATGCTGACCCCGTGTCACTGGTGCACTTCAAGAAGATTTTGGTGACAAAAGCTGCTGTAGAAAAACTCAAGGAGATGTTCGCATGAGCGCTTCTAAAGTAAACAACGTTGTGAAATTCGACGAAGGCCGTTTGATGCAGGTACTGGTCGCTCCTATCGTGTCTGAGAAGGCAACGATGGTGGCCGAGTCCAGCAACGCCGTCACCTTCAAAGTGCTGCAAGACGCCACCAAGCCCGAGATCAAAGCCGCCGTAGAGCTGATGTTCAAGGTCGAGGTCAAAGGCGTGTCTGTAGTCAATATCAAGGGTAAAACCAAGCGTTTTGGCAAATCCACAGGCCGCCGGGACAACCTGCGCAAAGCCTATGTGCGTTTGATGCCTGGTCAAGAACTGAACCTCTCTGGGGAGGCTGCGTAATCATGGCTGTCATTAAAATGAAACCGACCAGCCCCGGCCAACGTGCCGTGGTCAAGGTCACACGCGATCACCTGTACAAGGGTGAGCCGTACGCGCCGTTGCTCGAGCCGCAAATTCAAAAAGCGGGTCGCAACAACAATGGCCACATCACCACCCGCCATAAAGGCGGCGGTCACAAGCACCACTACCGTGTGGTGGACTTTGTGCGCAACAAGGACGCTATTCCAGCGAAGGTCGAGCACATTGAGTACGATCCTAACCGTTCGGCTCACATTGCCCTGATCTGCTACGCCGACGGCGCGCGCGCTTACATCATCGCCCCGCGTGGCGTTGAGACCGGTGCTACGCTGATGAACGGTGCCGAGGCTCCGATCCGTGCGGGTAACTGCTTGCCTATCCGCAACATCCCCGTAGGTTCGACCATCCACTGCATCGAGCTCAAAGTGGGCAAAGGTGCGCAGATGGTGCGCTCCGCTGGTACGTCGGCCACCTTGCTGGCCCGCGAAGGCACCTACGCTCAGGTGCGTATGCGCTCAGGCGAAGTGCGCAAAGTGCACATTGACTGCCGCGCCACCCTGGGCGAAGTTGCCAACGAAGAGCACAGCCTGCGCCGTTTCGGCAAGGCCGGTGTCAAGCGCTGGATGGGTATTCGTCCTACCGTTCGCGGTGTGGCGATGAACCCTGTAGACCACCCACACGGCGGCGGCGAAGGCCGTACCGGCGAGGGTCGCCATGCAGTCGATCCGTGGGGTAACCTGACCAAGGGCTACCGTAGTCGTAACAACAAGCGCACGCAAGTCATGATCGTCTCGCGTCGTAAGAAATAAAGGGGAACCATCATGACACGTTCCTTGAAAAAAGGCCCCTTTGTTGACCACCACCTGATGGCCAAGGTCGACAAAGCGATTACCACTAAAGACAAAAAGCCAGTCAAAACCTGGTCCCGTCGCTCGATGATCCTGCCCGATTTTATCGGCCTGACCATCGCAGTACACAACGGCAAGCAGCACATTCCTGTGTATATCACCGACCAGATGGTTGGTCATAAACTGGGTGAGTTTGCCCTGACCCGCACTTTTAAAGGCCACCCGGCCGATAAAAAAGTGGTGAAGAAGTAAGGAGCCGCACATGGAAACAAAAGCATCTCTGCGCGGTGTGCGCCTTTCGGTCGACAAAGGCCGTCTGGTAGCTGACCTGATTCGCGGCAAAAAAGTAGACCAGGCCCTCAACATCCTCCAGTTCACGCAGAAAAAAGCTGCGGGCATTGTGAAGAAGGTGGTCGAGTCTGCTATCGCCAACGCCGAGCACAATGACGGCGCCGATATTGACGAGTTGAAGGTGAAAACCATTTACGTCGAACAAGGCGCTACGCTCAAACGTTTTACCGCCAACGCCAAAGGCCGCGGCAACCGTATCAGCAAGCCTACCTGCCACATTTATGTGGTTGTGGGTAACTGAAAGGACTGAAATACTATGGGACAAAAAATCCACCCAACCGGTTTCCGTCTGTCGGTGAGCCGTAATTGGTCTAGCCGCTGGTACGCAAACAACAATGACTTCGCCGGCATGCTGGCCGAAGACATCAAGGTGCGCGAGTACCTCAAAGCCAAGCTGAAAAACGCTTCGGTGTCGCGCGTGCTGATCGAGCGCCCCGCCAAAAATGCCCGTATCACCATTTTCTCGGCACGTCCGGGCGTGGTCATCGGCAAAAAAGGCGAGGACATCGAGCTGCTCAAGAAAGACCTGGCTGCCAAATTGGGCGTGCCCGTGGCAGTGAATATCGAAGAAGTGCGCAAGCCCGAAATCGATGCCAAGCTGATCGCTGACAGCATCACCCAGCAGCTGGAAAAACGCATCATGTTCCGCCGTGCCATGAAGCGCGCCATGCAAAACGCCATGCGTTTGGGCGCGCTCGGCATCAAGATCATGTCGTCCGGTCGCTTGAACGGCATTGAAATTGCCCGTTGCGAATGGTACCGCGAAGGTCGCGTGCCACTCCATACGCTGCGCGCCGACATCGACTACGGCACCTCCGAAGCGTCCACCACCTACGGCATTATTGGCGTGAAGGTGTGGGTCTATAAGGGTGACACCTTGGGTCGCAACGATCTGCCCGCCGTGGTAGAGCCGCGCGCCGAAGAAGAACGCCGCCCACGCGGTCCCCGTCGTGATGGCCCTGGTGGTCGTCCTTCCGGTGACCGTCCCGCCGGTGACCGTCCTCCTGCACGCGGCCCACGCCGCGCTCCAGGTACGAGCACCGCCCCGACGGACGGCAGCGACAAGCCTGCTGAAGCCGTTACTACCACCGTTAAGCGCGTACGCAAAGTAGTCGCGCCGTCAGCCACAAGCAGCACGGGCGCTGCGGCAACTGCCGACGGAAAAGGAGAATAAATATGCTGCAACCCGCTCGTCGGAAATACCGCAAAGAGCAAAAAGGCCGTAACACCGGTGTCGCCACCCGTGGCGCGACCGTTGCTTTCGGTGATTTTGGTCTCAAGTCCACTGATCGCGGCCGCCTCACGGCGCGCCAGATCGAAGCTGCACGTCGCGCGATTTCGCGTCACGTGAAGCGCGGTGGTCGTATCTGGATCCGCATCTTCCCGGACAAGCCGATCTCCCACAAGCCTGCTGAAGTGCGCATGGGTAACGGTAAAGGCAACCCTGAGTACTACGTGGCTGAGATTCAGCCTGGTAAGGTGTTGTACGAGATCGTTGGCGTGTCAGAGACCCTGGCCCGCGAAGCGTTCACCCTGGCAGCTGCCAAGCTGCCCCTGCGCACCACATTTGTGTCGCGCTTGCTTGGTCAATAAATTCAGGAGAAACAAGAAATGAAAGCTACTGAACTACGCCAAAAAGACGCTGCTGGCCTGCAAGTGGAGATCAAAGAGCTACAGAAAGCCCACTTTGGTATGCGCATGCAAAAAGCCACGCAGCAGTTGAACAACACGTCTCAGCTCAAAGTCGTCAAGCGCAGCATTGCGCGTGCCAAAACCATTCTTGCGCAAACGCAAGCCGCTAAATAAGGAGCAACCATGACGGAAATCAAAGCATCCCTCAAGCGCACCTTAATTGGCAAGGTGGTCAGTGACAAGCGCGCCAAAACCGTAACGGTCTTGGTCGAGCGTCGCGTCAAGCACGAGCTGTACGGCAAAATTGTCGGCAAATCCAGCAAGTACCACGCCCATGACGAAAAGGGCGAGTACAAAATGGGTGACCTGATCGAGATCACCGAAAGCCGCCCGATCTCTAAAACCAAAAACTGGGTTGTGACCCGTTTGGTTGAGAAAGCCATCGCCGTTTAAGTTTTTTTAAACTTGACTCTGCAAGGCTGACAAAATCGGCACACAATAACGGCTCACCTTGGTGGGCCGTTATTCATGTTGCAGAGCCAATCTTTGTGCCGCATGCGCCGAAAGTGCTGAGCCCCTTTTCCTCTTTACCCTTTCCCTTAACCCTCATAATTTGGAGATCTGAACATGATCAAAGTTGGCGATACCCTTCCCGCAAATACCCTGATGGAGTTTTCTGAAGTCGAAGGCGGCGGTTGCAGCATTGGCCCCAATGCCGTCGATGTGGCCAAGGCCAGCGCAGGCAAGACCATTGCCCTGTTTGCCCTGCCTGGCGCATTCACCCCCACCTGCTCGGCCAAACATGTGCCCGGCTACGTCGAGAAGTTCAATGAGCTCAAGTCTGCGGGTGTGGACGAGATCTGGTGCGTGAGTGTGAACGACGCGTTCGTCATGGGCGCTTGGGCACGCGAGCTCAAAATCGACGGCAAAGTGCGCATGCTGGCCGACGGCAGCGCTGATTTCACCAAGGCTACGGGCCTGACGCTGGACCTCACTTCACGCGGCATGGGCCTGCGCTCGAACCGCTATTCCATGCTGGTGAAAAACGGCAAAGTGGCGGCCCTCAATATCGAAGGCCCTGGCAAGTTTGAAGTGAGCGACGCGGGCACCCTGCTGGCGCAGGCCAAGGCGTAATAACTACGCTCTGCGTTGAATTGCTTTTAAGGTCACTTTAAGAGCAATAAAAAGCTATATTATTTATAGCTGCTTATGTCCACACATCAAGGACTAGCGGCATAAGTGGCTTAAAATTCAAGCCTTCGGCGTCTGTGTGGTGCTGGAGGCTTTAGTTTTTTCCGTCGTCCGGTGGCTGATTGGGCGGCTCGCCTTTTTTGCGGCCAGAGAACATCGTCCACCAGACGATAAAGACGAATAACGCGAGAGCGCCCAGCGCCTCGAGCACGAGAAGGGTCATGATGCGATTCCTGTTACAGTGGCTGATTGTAGGCACCCTGTGGGGCTGCGCATCGTCGCCAATGCAAAGCCCTGCCGTGCCCAGCGCTACGCCACAGCCTCCTGCGGCCACAGCGCCAGCAAATCGCCAGCCCAGTACGCAACCCGGCACCCCATCTACCTCCGTCCCCGTGTCACAAACGGGCATGGCAACTGACGACCCCGCCCCTGGCCCGAGCCTCCTGCAAACCAAAAGCCGCTGGAGTCCCGCCCGTTGGGCCGATTTACCCGGCTGGGAGCAAGACAACCTGCACGAAGCCTGGAACGCCTGGCTGCAAAGCTGCGAGCGCCCCAGCACGGCTCTGGCCAGCCTGTGCCCCGATCTGCGCCGCCTGAGCATTGCCACTAGCGCCGAGCAACGGGCCTGGATGCGGCAACGCTTACAGCCCTACCGCGTAGAGCCCTTAAGTGGTGTAAGCGATGGCTTACTTACCGCCTATTACGAGCCAGTCCTTAATGCCCGTCGTACGGCGAGCGCCGGTTATAGCGCGCCCTTGCACGCCACGCCGCTCAACTGGGCCACCCGAAAGCCCTGGTACACCCGCCAGGAAATGGACACCCTGCCCGAGGCGCGCGCCGCCTTGCAGGGCCGCGCCATCGCCTACCTGGCCGACCCGGTGGACGCGCTGGTGCTGCAAATCCAGGGCTCGGGCAAGCTGCGCATCACCGAACCGGATGGCGCCATCAAAACCGTGCGCGCCGCCTATGCAGGTACCAACGACCAGCCCTACAAGTCGGTCGGCCGCTGGTTGCTGGACCAGGGCCTGATCAAAGATGCCTCCTGGCCCGGCATCAAGGCCTGGATCAACGCCAACCCCAAGCGCGTGAACGAGCTGCTCTGGAGCAACCCGCGTGTGGTGTTTTTCAAAGAAGAAGCTCTGCCCGAGGGCCGTGCCAGCGATGGCCCTAAGGGCGCGCAAGGCGTGCCCCTCACCGCCGGGCGCTCGATAGCCGTAGACCCCGGCAGCATTCCCTACGGTGCGCCGGTCTGGCTGGCCAGTAGCGGGGCGGCTAACTTGCAGCGCTTGGTGCTAGCGCAAGACACCGGCAGCGCCATCGTCGGCGCGGTGCGGGCAGACTATTATGTGGGCGCGGGCTTGGAGGCAGGCGAGCTCGCCGGGCGCTTGAAGCAGCCGCTCCAGCTGTGGGTGTTGTGGCCCAAGCCTTGACGGGTTCCAGATCATGTGAAAAGGAAGTTTGTATGCAAAATATGCCCATAGTCCCCGTCGTATGGACAAAGTTAGCTATAAATAATATAGTAAATAGCATTGGGAATTTTCATCTGCAAGGTATGCCTTCACGCGCCTTAGGTGGATGCGTGCAACTTATCACCGGCGGTCTGGTGCTGGGTTTGCTTGCTGCCTGCACCAGCCTCCCCACGGCGGCTCCCGTGGCGGCAGCAGCCAAACCACTGGACTTTTACCGCTGCGAATACGGCATTGAATTTACCGCCAAGTTTGTCGACAACAGCGTCACGCTGGACGGCTCACGCGGCTACGATGTGCTGTTCAAAGACAGCAAGCCCAGTGCCAGCCCGGTCAGCCCCAGCATCACCCCGGTGGAGTACAGCAATCCGCGCATGAACGCCACCTTCAACCTGGGCGTGACGGGGCGCGAGGCGGTGCTGCGCTACCCCTTGCTGCCCCTGGTGTCGCGCTGCGTGCGCGAGTGATTCGTCGCCTGACCTGCCCCACATCGCATCCATGCAGATGCACACCACGCGGCACCCCCTGTGTGTTGCCACGCTAGCGGCTGTCTCCCAAGCGATCAGTCCAAACTGCCTGTTGAGACAGGAGGGCCATTCAGGCTTACACTTTGAGCTGCACTGGAGACACGCCCTATGAACGCCCCCCTGCCCGAGCACATCCGTAAAGCGCTGGAAACCGTCACGCTGGACGATAAATACAGCCTGGACTATGGCCGCGCCTTTATGAGTGGCGTACAGGCCTTGGTCAAGCTGCCCATGTTGCAGCGCCTGCGTGACCAGCAGGTGGGGAAGAACACTGCGGGTTTTGTCAGCGGCTATCGCGGCTCGCCGCTGGGCGGCTATGACCAGGCGCTGTGGGCGGCAACCAAATACCTCAAGGCGCAAAACATCGTCTTCCAGCCCGGTGTCAACGAAGAGTTGGCCGCCACCGCGTTGTGGGGCACGCAGCAATTAGGCTTTGCGCCTGCGGGCAGCAACAAGTTTGATGGCGTGTTTGGCATCTGGTATGGCAAGGGCCCCGGCGTAGACCGCACCAGCGATGTGTTTAAACACGCCAACATGGCTGGCACCACGCCCTGGGGCGGGGTGATTGCCGTGGCGGGCGACGACCATGTGGCCAAAAGCTCCACCGCCGCGCACCAAAGCGACCACATCTTCAAGGCCTGTGGCCTGCCGGTGTTCTTCCCGGCCAGTGTGCAGGAGATTCTGGACTTGGGTATCCACGCCTTCGCGCTGAGCCGCTATGCGGGCGTGTGGTCGGGCATGAAGACGATCCAGGAGATTGTGGAATCCTCCGCCACGGCCATGATTGACCCCGACCGCGTACAGATCAAACTGCCCACCGACTTTGTCATGCCGCCCGGCGGCGTGCACATTCGCTGGCCCGATGCCGCGCTGGAGCAGGAGCAAAGGCTGTTTGACTACAAATGGTACGCCGCCCTGGCCTACATCCGCGCCAACCGGCTGAACTACAACGCCATTGAGGGCAAAAACGACCGCTTTGGCTTGATTGCCAGCGGCAAAGCCTATAACGACACCCGCCAGGCGCTGCTGGACTTGGGGCTGGACGATGCCACCTGCCAGCGCATCGGCATCCGTCTGCACAAGGTGGGTGTAGTCTGGCCGCTCGAAGCCCAGCTGACGCGCGCGTTTGCCAGCGGGCTGCAAGAAATTTTGGTGGTGGAAGAAAAACGCCAGGTCATTGAATACCAGCTCAAGGAAGAGCTGTACAACTGGCGTAGCGATGTGCGGCCCAATATTTTGGGCAAGTTTGACGAGCAAGAGGGCGACCAGTCCGGCGGCGAATGGTCGTGGCCCAACCCGAGCGGCCATGCCCTGCTGCGGGCCAATGCCGACCTGTCGCCCGCGCTGATTGCCAAGGCGATTGCCAAGCGGCTGAAAAAACTCGGTGTGGATGCCGACACCACGGCGCGCATCGACGCACGGCTGACCATCCTCGATGCCAAAGAACGTGCCATGTTGGTGGTAGATGTGAAGGCCGAGCGCCAGCCCTGGTTTTGCTCGGGCTGCCCGCACAACACATCCACCAAATTGCCCGAAGGCTCGCGCGCCATGGCGGGCATTGGCTGCCACTTCATGGCCATCTGGATGGACCGCAGTACGGTGGGTTTTACGCAGATGGGCGGCGAAGGCGTGCCCTGGGTAGGGCAGCAGCCCTTTGTCAACGACCAGCATATGTTTGCCAATATCGGTGACGGTACCTACTTCCACAGCGGCATCCTGGCCATCCGCCAGTCGGTGGCGGCTGGCGTGAACATCACCTACAAAATCTTGTACAACGATGCTGTCGCCATGACCGGCGGCCAGCCCATTGGCGAGCGTGCCGAGGGGCATAGCGTGGTGCAGATCGCCCAGAGCATGCGGGCAGAAGGCGCAGCAAAAATAGTAGTGGTGACGGATGAACCGGAGAAGTACGAAGGCGTGGCCTTGGTGGCCGGTGTGGACGTGCAGCACCGCGACGAGCTGGATCGCATCCAGCGCGAGTTCCGCGGGATCAAGGGATGCAGCGTCATCATCTACGACCAAACCTGTGCCACCGAGAAGCGCCGCCGCCGCAAGCGCGGCAAGATGGCGGACCCTGCCGTGCGCGTGGTGATCAACGAGGCGGTGTGCGAAGGCTGCGGCGACTGCGGCGTGCAAAGCAACTGCATCAGCGTGGAGCCGCTAGAGACCGAGCTGGGCCGCAAACGCACCATCAACCAAAGCACCTGCAACAAAGATCTGAGCTGCGTGAAAGGCTTTTGCCCCAGTTTTATCACCGTCGAGGGCGGGCAGCTGAAGAAAAAATCCAAGGCGGATGCCCAATCCGGCACTAACACCAGCCCGTACGAACTGGGCGCGCTGCCCGAGCCCCAGCTACCCAGCACCGCCTTGCCCTACGGCATGGTGGTGGCGGGCGTGGGTGGCACGGGGGTGATTACCATCGGCCAGCTCCTGGGCATGGCCGCGCATATGGAGGGCAAGGGCATCGTCACCCAAGACTCGGCCGGCCTGGCGCAAAAGGGCGGTGCCACCTGGGCCTATGTACTGGTGGCCGACACGCAAAACGACATCCGTACCACTCGGGTGGGTATGGCCGATGCCGATGTGGTCTTGGGCTGCGACCCTATCGTCACCGTCAGCAAAGAAACCATGTTGCGCATGCGGGCCGGCAAAACCCATGTGGCCCTGAATGCGCACAGCTCGCCCACCGCCGCCTTTGTGAAAGATGCCAACTGGCAAAATCCCGCCGAGCAGTGCCTGGCTGCCATCACCGAGTGCGTGGGCGCAGCGGGCGTGGGTGCCTTCAATGCCAATGCGGCTGCCACCAAGCTGATGGGCGACAGCATCTTCATCAACCCCATGGTGCTGGGCTACGCCTGGCAAAAAGGCTGGGTGCCACTAGAGCTGGCATCGATTACCCGCGCCATGGAGCTGAACAACGTGGCGATTGAGCAAAATAAAACTGCCTTTGCCTGGGGCCGCCAAGCTGCCCACGACTGGGCGCGGGTAGAAAAGCTGCTTACCCCCGCGCAGGTGATTGCGATGCCTGCCAAGCGGGACAGTGTGGACACGCTGGTAGCGCGCCGCGTGGAACTGCTCACCGTGTACCAAAACGCTGCCTACGCAAGCGACTACAAAACCTTCGTAGACCGGGTAACCGCTGCGGGCAACAAGCCCTTGACCGAAGCCGTAGCCAAGTACCTGTACAAGCTGATGGCCTACAAAGACGAGTACGAGGTAGCCCGCCTGCACACCGACACCGCCTTCCTGGACAAAATCGCCAGCCAGTTTGAAGGCGACTACACGCTCAACTACCACCTGGCACCGCCCTTACTTGCCAAGCGCAATAACAAAGGCGAGCTGGTGAAAAAGAAATACGGCCCCAGCATGCTCACCGGCTTCAAACTGCTGGCCCAGCTCAAAGGCCTGCGCGGTACGGCGCTGGATGTATTTGGCTACTCGCACGAACGCAAAACCGAACGCGCCTTGATTGGCCAGTACAAAACCAGTATCGACGAGGTGTTGCGCTTGCTCAATGGCAACAACGCCAGCGTAGCCGTCGAGATCGCCCGTATCCCCGAGCTCATCAAAGGCTACGGTCATGTGAAAGAGCGCAACTTGGCGGCGGCCAGGTTGAAATGGGCGGCTTTGCAGGCGCAGATGCGTGATCCGCACGCGAGCAAGCTGGCTGCTTGAGCGGAGTCCTTGGCCTCAGACCCGGCAGGCCTCTTTTTGAAAATGTAGTTGCTATTAATAAGAGAGCTGCTTATGTCGATTAGACGTGGACTACGGATGTTTTATGGGGCAAGTATCGGGTTGTAAGTCAATGCAACGCGCGGGATACCTTTTCATCGCTGGTATGGGCGTTTAGCGGCTGCGGCTGGCAAGCCATCAGCCGCCCGAAGCGGGGGCACCGAAAACTCCGCTTGCCCAAGGGAAAATGCTAGCACCCGCTCGCAATATACAGGCCGGAGGCAACATACAATCACTGGCTGCGCCCACGTTCGGGCGATTACCGTCTATTTGGAGTTTTTTGTGTTTATTTCGACCGCTTTCGCCCAAACCGCACCCGCAGCCGCCGCCTCTGGAGGCATGGAGTCCAGCCTGATGAGCATGCTGCCTCTGGTACTGATGTTCGTGGTGCTCTACTTTGTGATGATCCGTCCCCAGATGAAAAAACAAAAAGAGCATCGCAGCATGATCGACGCATTGGCCAAGGGCGACGAAATTGTTACGGCAGGCGGCATCATCGGCAAAGTTTCCAAACTGGGCGACAGCTATGTGAGCGTGGAGCTGGCGCAAGGGGTCGAAGTGCAGATGCAGCGCAGTGCCGTGGTGCAGGTGCTGCCCAAAGGCACCGTCAAGTAAGTGATGTTTTGGTGTTGCCGGTCTTGCACGGGCAGGGCGGCGGCATTTAAGCGGCGGGCCCTGTGCTCGCCGTGCTGTTTATAGAAATGAGAAGCTAGCCGTATGAACCGTTACGCATTGTGGAAATACATGGTCATCGCTGCGGTGCTGGCCATCTCGGCCCTGTACACGCTGCCCAATTTTTTTGGCGAAGCGCCGGCGGTACAGGTTTCCAGCGGCAAGGCAACGGTCAAAGTCGACAGTACCACGCAGGAACGGGTGCAAGAAGCCCTCAGAGCCGCCAATCTTTCGCCAGACATCATCACCTTTGACGGCAACTCCATCAAGGCGCGCTTTAAAGACACCGATGAGCAGCTCAAAGCCAAAGACGCGATTCAAAAGGCCTTGATTCCTGACGCCAGCAATCCTTCCTACGTCGTCGCCTTAAACCTGGTATCCCGTTCGCCCAAGTGGCTGTCGACCCTGCGCGCCTTCCCCATGTATCTGGGCCTGGACTTGCGCGGTGGTGTGCACTTTATGCTGCAAGTGGACATGCAAGCGGCGTTGACCAAAAAAGCTGAATCCTTGAGCGGTGATATCCGCAGCGCCTTGCGCGAGAAAAATGTGCGCCACAGCGGTATTAATCGCAACGGTCAAACCATTGAGATCAAGTTTAAAGATTCCGCCACGCTCGATGCCGCCAGAAAAATATTCCAGGACCAGTTTGCCGACCTGCAAACTGTGGATGTGCCCGAAGGCACGGAATACAAGCTCACCGCCACCATCAAGCCCGAGGCGGCGCGCAAGGTGCAGGAGCAGGCGCTCAAGCAGAACATCACCACGCTGCACAACCGCATCAATGAGCTGGGGGTGTCCGAGCCCGTGATCCAGCAGCAGGGCCTGGACCGCATCGTGGTGCAACTGCCGGGCGTGCAAGACACCGCCAAGGCCAAAGACATCTTGGGCCGTACCGCCACCCTGGAGGTGCGCCTGGTGGATGAGTCCACCGAGGCGCTGGCAGCCGAGCGCGGCCAAGGCGCCGTGCCCTTTGGTGCCGAGCGTTACTTTGACCGCAACCAGCAAGCCGTGATCGTCAAAAAGCAGGTGCTGCTGACGGGTGAGAACCTGACCGATGCGCAACCCGGTTTTGACAACCAGACGCAGGAAGCCGCCGTGCACCTGTCGCTGGATGCCAAGGGTACGCGCATTTTTAAAGACGTGACCCGTGAAAACGTGGGCAAGCGCATGGCCATCTTGCTGTTTGAAAAAGGCAAAGGCGAAGTGGTGACGGCCCCGGTGATCCGCAGCGAGATTGGTGGCGGCCGTGTACAGATATCGGGCCGCATGACCACGGTGGAAGCCAACGACACCTCCCTGCTGCTGCGCGCCGGCTCGCTGGCCGCGCCGATGGAGATCGTCGAAGAGCGCACTATCGGCCCCACCTTGGGCGCTGAAAATATCGACAAGGGTTTCAAAAGCGTGACCTACGGCTTCATGGTGATTTGCGCCTTCATGTGCATTTACTACATGGTGTTTGGCATGTTCTCCAGCGTGGCCTTGGCGGTGAACCTGTTGATGCTGGTCGCGGTGCTGTCGATGCTGCAAGCCACGCTGACTTTGCCCGGCATGGCCGCTATGGCGCTGGCCCTGGGTATGGCCATTGATTCGAACGTGCTGATCAACGAGCGGGTGCGCGAAGAGTTGCGCGGGGGTGCCTCGCCGCAGGCGGCCATCCACGCGGGCTACGACCGCGCCTGGGCAACGATTTTGGACTCCAACATCACTACGCTGATCGCTGGTGTGGCCCTGCTGGCCTTTGGCTCGGGCCCGGTGCGCGGCTTTGCGGTGGTGCACTGCGTGGGGATTTTGACCAGCATGTTCTCGGCCGTATTCTTCTCGCGCGGCCTGGTCAATCTGATGTATGGCAGCAAGAAAAAGCTCAAGAGCGTGTCGATCGGTACGGTGTGGCGCGCAGAAGGCGGCTTGGCCACCGAGGGTGCGGGAGCTTTGGCGATGGGCGCAGATGATGCGCCTACTGCGCCCGCCCCCAAAGCGGCCAGCAAGCCTGCGGCCAAAAACAAGAAATAATCGAGCAGCACCATGGAATTTTTCAAAATCCGCAAGGACATCCCCTTTATGCGTCACGCGTTGATCTTCAACGCGATTTCGCTGCTTACGTTTTTAGCAGCAGTGTTCTTTCTGTTCTCTCGTGGTCTGCATCTGTCAGTGGAGTTCACGGGTGGCACGGTGATGGAGGTAGGGTATTCACAACCTGCTGAACTGGAAAAAATACGCGGGGTAGTGGCCAGCCAGGGCTTTACCGATGTGCAGGTACAAAACTTTGGCTCGGCGCGCGATGTGATGATTCGCCTGCCCGCCCAGAAAGGTGTAAGTTCGGCACAGCAAAGCGACAAAGTATTGGCCGCTTTAAAACAGGCTGACAGCAGTGCCGTGCTGCGCCGCACCGAATTTGTGGGCCCGCAAGTTGGCGAAGAGCTTGCCACCGACGGTCTGAAAGCCTTGGCCATGGTGGTAGTGGGCATCATGTTGTATTTGGCGTTTCGCTTCGAGTGGAAATACGCCGTAGCGGCCATCATCGCCAACTTGCACGATGTGATCATCATTCTGGGCTTTTTTGCTTTTTTCCAGTGGGAGTTTTCGCTGTCCGTGCTGGCCGCCGTGCTGGCCGTGCTGGGCTACTCGGTGAACGAATCCGTGGTGATTTTTGACCGCATCCGGGAAAACTTTCGCCGTTTTCGCAAGATGGACACGGTGCAGATCATCGACAACGCCATCACCTCCACCATCAGCCGTACCATCATTACCCATGGTTCTACCCAGATCATGGTCTTGTCGATGTTGCTCTTTGGTGGCCCAACATTGTTTTATTTTGCGTTGGCTCTTACCATCGGGATTCTTTTTGGTATCTATTCCTCTGTATTTGTCGCGGCGGCCATTGCCATGTGGCTGGGGATCAAGCGTGAAGATTTGATCAAAACGACCAACAAAAAGGACGAAGACCCGAACGATCCCAATGCGGGTGCAACCGTATAAAAGCAACAGTTTTAAATGGGCGGTGATGCGGATGGTTTTGCGGTTATAGTTTCTTTTACTTACTTTCCTTGTTTTTATTACGTTTTGTTAAGACAATCTAATCGCTGTGGCTACCACAACTCCTAACACTTCTTTGGCTCGGTCTGCTTTGGCCAGGCAGGCGCGTGAGCTATTTGTAACCGGTACCATTAAAACCATGGAAGAGGCCGCCCAGAAAGTGGGCGAAAGGCTCTCGGCACTGCTGGAGACGAGTGCCAACGCGCGTGAATCGCAAGACCGTCGGGACACCTGGATGGCCTACCAGAAAGGCCAGGCAGCTTGGGTATCGCAGGTGGCAGCCGGATTGAAAAAGGCCATGCAGCCCTCGTCGCAGTCCTCACGCCAGAACACCAGTGCGATGAGTTTTGAGCTGATGGGCAACGATGTTGTTGAAAATAAAATATTGACATCACGCCTGTCACTGCGTATTTTGGACAAGGCTTCTTGGGAACTCAATGACTTGGTGCTGCGCATGCGCATGCTGGACAACGTGAGTGATCTCGACCGCGGCGATGTGTTGCGGCCCGACACCTGCGCCAATGTGGTGGTGGAGTCCTGGCTGGCTGTAGGGCTGTCCCGCGACGCATGGATCAGCGTGCAGGACCATGTGCAAAAAGCATTTGCGGAGCGGATGGTCGAGGTCTACCACGCGACCAATGCGCTCTTGGTGGGCAGTGGTGTGATGGCCGAAATTGACCTGCGCGCTTTGGTCAAACGCACCCCCAGTGCGGTAATGGCTAATTCTGCCAGCGCTGGACTGCCCACCGCGCGGGCAGATTTCTCTGAGCACGCGGTGACGTCGTTTGATAGTGGTATGAGCGACCGTCAGGCCAAGGCCGCAAGAGCCTTTGGCCAGTCCACCGGATTTGACAATCGCGGCGGTGGATCAGGTGGTGGCGGATCGGGCGGCGGCGGATCGGGCGGCGGTGGATCGGGCGGCGGTGGATCGGGCGGCGGTGGATCAGGCGGCGGTGGATCGGGCGGCGGTGGATCAGGCGGCGGTGGATCGGGCGGCGGTGGATCGGGCGGCGGTGGATCGGGCGGCGGTGGATCGGGCGGCGGTGGATCGGGCGGCGGTGGATCGGGCGGCGGTGGATCGGGCGGCGGTGGATCGGGCGGCGGTGGATCGGGCGGCGGCGGATCGGGCGGCGGTCGGATCGGGCGGCGGTGGATCGGGCGGCGGTGGATCGGGCGGCGGTGGATCGGGCGGCGGTGGATCGGGTGGCGGTGGATCGGGTGGCGGTGGATCGGGTGGCGGCGGATCGCAGGATAACACCGTACGCGCTGGAGCAGGGCGTAGTGCAAGCCCAGATCGGGGCGGGCAGGCCAACGCGTCTCGCTACGCGGGCAATAGCCAGGAAGAAACCCGCATGATGACTTCGGCCACGCCAATCGCGCGGGCCAAAATGCGCGCGCAAGGTGTCCTGGGCCAGCTCAAACGCATGCTGACCGATAAGGTGGTTGGCTTCGACGACACGCGTTCCCATGCGCCGTCTCCCCAGTTGGTCGCCGCCATGGCACCACGCGCCTATGCGCGCACCCAAATTGCAGGCGCTGCCAGTGGTTATGTAGGGGCGACAGCTCAGGGCGGCGTGGTGGGCGGAGGCGGTGCCAATGGTATGGCCTTTGCGGGATTTTCCGAGGGCATGCAGCCCGCGCAAGCGGCCGGCGCACTGCGTAATGAATCCGATGCACTGAAAAAGGCGGCCTCGACCACCTCCGAAAAAGCCACCATCGAAATTGTCGCCCTGATGTTCCAGAGTATTCTGGCCGAAGACCGCATTCCCCCGGTCGTGCGGGTATGGTTTGCGCGCCTGCAAATGCCGGTGCTGCGCCTGGCACTGTCGGAGCCGGAGTTTTTTGGCAGCTTGCAGCACCCCGCGCGCCGCTTGATTGACCGCATGGGTTCGTGCGTACTGGGCTTTGATGCATCGGTGGGTACGGTGGCCATGGAGACCGAGATCAAACGGGTGGTGCAGGTGATTGAGCAATACCCCGAAACGGGCCGCCGCGTTTTCCAGCTGGTCTATGAAGAGTTCCAGAAGTTTTTGGACAAATTCCTGACCGAAGGCACCGCCACCCAGCGCGTGGTGTCGGTTGCGCAGCAGGTGGAGCAGAAAGAAACTGCCGCGATCCAGTACATCATTGAGCTGCGAAAAATCATCGACAACGTGCCTGTACGCGATGAGATCCGTGAGTTTTTCTTCAAGGTCTGGGCCGAAGTGCTTGCGGTGGCTACCGTCAAACAGGGTGCCCAGCATGCCGATACACTGCGCCTGAAGCAAGTCGCGGCCGATCTGGTCTGGGCAGCCAGCGCCAAACCCAGCCGCGCCGAACGCACCAAGGTGATTCAGGACCTGCCGAAACTGCTCAAGAGCATGCGTGCCGGGATGACCTTGCTGGGCTTTGATGTGCCCAAGCAGGACGAGCAGATCAAAATCATCAGCGACACGCTGGCCGATGCGTTCATGTCCAAAACGCAAACCATTGATGCCCAGCAGATTGCCGCCATGTCCAAACGGCTGGAAAACCTGGAAGATTTTGTCTCCGAGGACGATGTGGGCGATTTGCCTCTGGATGCAGACAGCATTGAATTGATGCTGGGTATCGACACCTCTGGCATTGACATCATCACCACCGGCGGCAGTGACCCGACCGAGGGCATGCGGGCCTGGGCGATGGAGCTGGACCCCGGCACCTGGTTTAACCTGGACCACAATGGCAAGGGGGTGCGCGTGCAGTATGCCTGGCGCAGCGAGCGCGGGCAACTGCATTTGTTTGCCTCGACCAATGGCCGTACCTACCTGTTTCAGGTGCGCCGCCTGGCCTCGTATCTGCAAGCCGGGTTGCTCACGCCGGTGGAGGATGAGGCACTGACCGTGCGCGCGACCCGCGAGGCACTGACCAAGCTGGATGCCAACCCCGAGCGATTGTTGGCCACAGCGTAATCACAACGGCTGCTTATCAGGCCAAGGCTTGCCGCTGAAACAAGCCACCCGGCAAGCGAGCGACCTGGTTGGACAGCTCCAACTCAAACAATCGGGCTTGCAGGGTCGCGGCATCGATGCCGGTGCGGGCGATCAACGCATCCAGGCTGACCGGGTCGTGGCCCAACGCTTCCAGCAGCGCGTGGTTGGGCGTGGTGGTGTCGGTGGCTGAGGTTGTGTTTGCAGAGTCAAATGGCTCTGCGGGCGCTTTGCTATTTGCCGGAAACGCTACTGAATACGCAGCAACCGGGTGCTGCAACTCCTCCAGCACATCCTGCGCCGACTCCACCAGTTTGGCCCCCTGCTTGATCAGCAGGTGGCAGCCTTTGGACACCGTGGAGTGGATCGAACCCGGAATGGCGAACACATCCTTGCCCTGCTCCAGGGCCATGCGGGCCGTAATCAAGGAGCCCGATTGGATGGCCGCCTCCACTACCAGGGTGCCCTGGGTCAAGGCCGAAATAATGCGGTTGCGCTTGGGAAAGTTGGCCGCAATCGGTGGTGTGCCGATAGGAAACTCACTGAGCAGCACGCCCTGCATGGCAATGCGGTGGGCCAGCTCGTAATGTTTTTTGGGGTACACGCGGTCCAGCCCGGTGCCTACCACGGCGATGGTACTGCCCGCGCTGCCCGCAGACTCCTGGTGCGCGTCCAGCGCGCCCAGGTGCGCCGCGCCATCCACTCCCAAAGCCAGGCCGCTGACCACATGCAGGCCCGACAGCGCAAAGCTCTTGGCAAAGTTGCGGGCGTTGGCCTCGCCCTGCGGGGTGGGATTGCGGCTGCCTACGATGGCAATGTCATTGGCGATCTCTTTAGCGGCGATGTGTGCATAGATATCGATGGCGCCCGTGACGTAGAGCAGCAACGGAGGATCATCGATGGCCAGCAAGGAGCGCGGGTAAAGGGGGTCGGCCAGACTGACAATGCGCCGTGCAACCCCATCACGTTCCACACCCGCCAACCAGTCCTGCGTGGCCTGGATCAGCGCCTCCCAGCCCTCGGGCTGGGTTTTCAGGGCACGCGCCTGCGCTTGGCTGACGATGTGCTGCAGCGCCGTGGGGCTTTGCTCAAAGATGGCGTGGGGCAAACCAAAGGCCGCCAGCAACTTGCGTGCGCTGAGGTTGCCTACGCCATCGGTTAAGGTCAGGCGCAGCCATGCGGCGAGTTCGTCGCGCTGCATGGGCTAGTCTCGGTCTAGGCCTTAGCGCGGGTTGGCAAGCCGGTCACCAATGCGCACGCCGTTGGTTATTTGCAGCACCAGTGCGTAGGAGAGTTTGTCGAAAGTGCGAAACACCATCAGCAGGCCGTTGCGCTCATCGGGCAGTTTGATTTGTGGCAGGGCAGGATCGGTTCGGTCCTTCAATGACTCGCCGTCCTGCAAAATAGCCAGCACATGGCCGTTCTCGACCCCATCATTCGTACCCCGGTTGATGGCGACCACCTGGTTTTGTGAGGCATTGACGACGGCGCTGCCGTAGACCGAGACAATCCGTCCGCCCTCAATGCGCTTTTCAGGCGCGCGCGGTGTGTAGGTGGCAAATTCACGCTTGGGCACGGGGATGAGCCGGTCGCCAACGCGCATTTCTTCCTTGCTGGCGACGATGTCAATCGTGGCGGGCACAATTTCCTGAATCGGTTTGCCTTCTTTGTCGCTCGCATTGCGCACACTTTCGGCGCGCACCAGCTCGGCGGTGCCGACGTACTGCGCTTCGTAGCCAATCACCAGACCGGTATTGGGGTCCTTGAGCGGTGTGGCATTGCGAAACACACGGTATTGATCGGACACCCCTTGGGCCAGGCTCAGATCGCCGGGGTTCTGCGCGCGGGCGTAGGCACGGTCACCGCGTGAGAGCACCACCCGGTGCTCTTGTGTGGCCACAATGCGCGGTGCGGTCAAAAACGTGGCTTCATCGACAATGATGGGTTCGGCCAGAAACGGCTCGATCAAATGGGGTGGCAGCGTGGGGATGGAGGCATCGGCCAGTGCGCTGGTGCGGGTGCGTGGCGACACCTTGATGGTCTCGGTCGGAACATTGCCGGTGTTGGCCCGCGTGCGCAGGGTGGCGTAGCCGTTGCTCTTGTCCAAAAACAACTGTTGGCCCGGATAGATGCGGTGCGGGTTGCGGATGTCTTGCAGGTTCATGCCCCACAGCGCGGGCCAGCGCCACGGGCTTTTGAGGAACAGGCCCGAAATCGCCCACAGCGTGTCGCCGGATTTGACCGTATAGGTGTCGGGCGCGTTGGCGCTGAGTTCGCCCACGGGCACGCCCTGCTGGGCCACCTGCTGCGCGGTGGCGCGTTGCGCCGGGGTGGTGCGCTGCTGCGACAGCGCGGGCGCGGCCGCACTGAACAAGCCCACGCCCAAGCCGAAGACGGCCACGCTATGCCATGCCGTGGACAGTGACGCGTTAAAAATGCACTTCTTCATGAAAGCCTCTCGCCTCAATTCTCATAATTTACAATCAATTCTCGATTTAACCCGTTGATTTGGCAAGGATAAGTACAAATTTTATGCCCTTGATTTGCCTTCCAGCTGGAAAAATAGCGAAAATACGTCAGTTTTACAACAGAGTTGGCGATCCAGCCGATGATTGCCCACCTGCTGGGACCCCCGTTTCTTCGATTATCAAGCTACCTATCCATGACCGCTCCAAAGCTCTTGCCCATTTTGCGTTATCCCGACCCGCGCCTGCATACGGTTGCCAAGCCGGTGGACGCGGTCGACGCGCGCATCCGCAGCCTGATCGACGATATGCTGCACACCATGTACGATGCCAACGGTATCGGTTTGGCGGCCACCCAGGTCAATGTGCATGAGCGGCTGGTGGTGATTGACGTGAGCGAAGAGCGCAACGCGCCGATTGTGCTGATCAATCCGCAGCTGGTCTGGGCCAGCCCCGAGAGGAAGAAAGCCGACGAGGGCTGCCTGTCGGTGCCCGATATTTACGACGGTGTAGAGCGCAGTGTGGCCGTCACCGTGCGCGCGCTGGATGCCCAGGGCGCGAGCCGTGACATTGAGGCGCTGGACCTGTTGGCGGTGTGTGTCCAGCACGAGATGGACCACCTGATCGGCAAGGTGTTTGTGGAGTACCTGAGCCCGCTCAAACGCACCCGCATCCAACACAAGCTGGAAAAAGCGGCGCGCGACGGCTCCAAGTAGTTCCGACGCTGATTTTCCAATAAAAAGTCGGTGTAGTCCTTGTCGCCAGGTCATTTATAGCTATTTAATTTATAGCATCGTACATGAAAATCATATTTGCTGGCACGCCAGAATTTGCCTGCGTTGCCTTGGATGCCCTGCTGGCTGCGGGGCTGCAGGTGCCCCTGGTGCTCACCCAGCCCGACCGCCCGGCCGGGCGCGGCCTGCAACTGCACGCCTCGGCCGTCAAGCAGTGCGCACTTCAACACGGCATTGCGGTGGCCCAGCCGCGCAGCCTGCGCCTGGATGGCAAATACCCCGAAGACGCGGCGGCTGCGCGCGCTGCGATAGAAGCCGCCCAGGCCGACGTGATGGTGGTGGCCGCCTATGGGCTGATCCTGCCGCAGTGGGTGCTGGATGTGATGAGTGGCGACGGGCCGCCCCTAGGCGCGAAGGCCCCCTTGGGGGGCAGCGCAGCACACGCAGTGGCAAGCGTGGGGGTACGTAGCTGGGGTTGTTTAAACATCCACGCCTCCCTGCTGCCGCGTTGGCGCGGCGCGGCACCGATCCACCGCGCCATCGAGGCGGGCGATACGCACACCGGCATCACCATCATGCAAATGGACGCGGGGCTGGACACCGGCGACATGCTGCTGGTGGAAAAACTGGCGATACAATCTACCGACACCACACCCACGCTGCACGACAAACTGGCCGCACTGGGCGGGCGCTGTATTGTGCAGGCCTTGCAGCAGCTGGAGCGCGGCAGCCTGACCCGCAGGCCCCAGCCGCGCCTGCCCCCAGGTGTGAGCGATACCGCACAAGCCGCCGCTTTAGGCATCAGCTACGCCCACAAAATCGACAAGGCCGAGGCCCGCATCGACTGGAGCCACAGCGCAGTGGGAATAGAACGTAAAGTGCGCGCGTTGACCCCTTCACCAGGCTGCACGGCGCAGATTTTGGGCGAAACCATAAAAGTAACGCGCTCTAGTATTGATAGCTGCTTACGTCCACACGACAAGGACTATGGCCATATATTGCAGGTAAATAGCGAGGGGATCAGCGTGCAATGCGGCGAGGGCGCGCTGCTACTCACCGAGCTACAGCGGGCAGGCGGTAAGCGTTTACCAGCGGCCGATTTTCTGCGCGGTTTTCCGCTCCTGGTGGGGCAACGTTTTGAATAAACCAATCTGGCGGCACCCCGAGTTTGCCCAAGGCGCACGCGACATGCTGCCCATCGCGCCCGGCATCGCCGCCTGGGGCCTGATGACCGGCGTGGCCATGATGAAATCCGGCCTGAGCCTGGTGGAATCGCTCGCCATGGCGCTGTTCGTCTTTGCTGGCAGCTCGCAGCTGGCCGCCATGCCCCTCATCATCGCCGGGGCGCCGATCTGGATCGTGCTGGCCACCGGCTTTTGCGTCAACCTGCGCTTTGTGGTCTTCAGCATCCACCTGCGCCCCTATGTGATGCACCAGCCGCTGTGGCGTAGATTAATGAGCGGCTACTTCACGGCGGATTTGAGCTATGTGCAGTTCACCAAGCGCTTCCCCAAGCCTGCGCCGCGTGAGGAGCCAGCCTCCCCGAGCGCCGCGCCGGGCCGCCCCAAGCCAGCGAGCACCCCTCTGGGGGGCAGCGCAGTACACGCAGTGACAAGCGTGGGGGCCTTATCAGATCAAGATGCCTACCTGGCTGGCAATTGCTTCGTCAATTGGTGCAGTTGGGTCGGTGCCAGCGTGGTCGGCATCGTGTTGGCTAACTTTATTCCGCAGCACTGGGGCTTGGGCTTTGCGGGCATTTTGGCGCTGCTGGGCATCGCCTGCTCGCTGGCCAGCTCGCGCCTGCGCATGGTCTCGGCGGGCATGGCGGGTGCGGCGGCGGTGGTGGCGTTTGCGCTGCCGCTCAAGCTGAATATTCTGGTGGCCATCGCAGTGGCGGTGGTGGCCTGCCTGTCGCTGGAAAAACTGCGCCCCGCCAGCCCAGATGCCAGCAACGAAAGCCAGGTATGACCCCCGACGCAACCGACGGCTGGACGCTGCTGACCATCGCGGGCCTGGCCTGCGTCACTGTCATCGCCCGTTCGTTTTTCTTTATCTCCGAGCGCGACTGGAAGCTCCCCCACTGGGCCGAGCGCGGCCTGCAATACGCTCCCATCGCCGCCCTGGCCGCCGTCATCATCCCCGAGATCGTCATGTCGCAGGGTGCACTGATCGCTACGCTGAAAGATGCCCGCCTGTACGGTGCCGCTGCCGGTGCTGCTGTGTTCTTCTGGCGCAAAAGCACACTGGGCTGCATCATCGGTGGCATGACGGTGTATTTGCCGTTGCATGTGGGGCTGGGTTGGTAGCTTCTCTGCTTTTGTAGCTTCGCCTGTCGCAGACCGCGCGGCTTCGCGCCAGAGCGTGCGCTATGGGCATGCGCCCCGAGCTGCGGCCCGCTTCGCGGGGAGCCTGTGCAGTGCTCGCTTTTGGGGGAAATTTAGAAACTCGCCTTCGGCTCAAACATCTAAATTTCTGATCCCCAAAAGCTGCGCGCTTCCAGCCCGCAGCTCTTATTGGGGCGCATACCCATAGCGCACGCTCTGGCGCGAAAAAATACGTTGTGAATTGGATAAAGTGTCGCGCACTACGTTGTGTTGGTGTCTACCTGGTCAAGCACCGCAGACCTTCCAGTGAGAGCACCTGGTAAAGGACGCTGGGGTCTCAGAGGAGTAAGAACTAACGTGCACCAATATGTGAAACCGCCTACCACGGCTCCGACAAAAAAACCTGCATAGAGCCAAACAGCCAGAACAGCCATCAGATTACCCAGCCACAACCATAGACATAACAGGACAATTAGCTCAGCGCATGCGCCGACAGCCAATGCTTTGCGAAAAGCTACGCCTACGTTTGCAGAGATCGCCCAAGAACAATGATGACATTTGAATTCGCGGCGCACTACCCAGGAGGCAAGTGACCCCTTGCATATCGGACAATGATGTGGTGTCATACAACCTCTACGTTAGATGAGCTATCGGCCTCGACAGCTTTTCAGACAGTACCGGTAAAGTGCTGGGTTAGCTTTCTGCTTGGCCACTGTGAAATCCCTCGTAAATTTCCTTGACGGTCTTTCCATTGAACGTCCAATGAGGTGACGGCTGAAGCGGATAGTCGTCTGCAAGTCCAAGCATCTTGCGAGTGGCTGCGGTGAGAGAAGTAACATTACCGTTGAAGTCAACCTTCTTTTCGCCGACAACGATGCATTGATGTGCCTCGTCTTTGGAAATCAGAATACTTCCATTTGGAATTCCAAGCTCATGGAAGTTCATCGGCGGTCGCATGCTTCGCTTAAATGCCAGTGCAGACTGTTTATCTACAGATGGAATATCCGATTCAATGGTTTGTTCAAATTGTTGAGTGATGTCATCCACCTTTAACAACTGCAATACGGCGACAACTCGCTCTGGCTCGAGTTTGAAAAACTCCCTATTGGGGTTGATTCTGGTCATGCCGAAGGCGAGGTGCAGTGCTTTTTCAACAGTAGTAGCGTCTTTGACCTTACAGGCAAATGCGCAGTCGAATGGAACAGGGACTCCTGTGCTGTAAAGCTGCTTCATTCGCTCCTCTACTTCGAGTTGAGTGGTTTTGCCGATCTTCACAAGTCCGGGCATAGCCGGATTTGTGAGCACGTAAACGATCTGAATAGGTTTATCGGCCATGGTGGATTTAAGAAAGTTAAGAAGTGGCAAAATTGTCGCTTAATTAAAAACAATCACAAAAGCCGCATGAAGTTTGCTGAGCTTATCGTAGTTTTAAGTTGTGATTCAGCGACCAGAGGGCAAGTACGGCATTGAATTGACATACTCAGTGAAAAATTGACGCTATATTTTCAATAGCTGATTACGCTCTATTTTCATGGGCTAGAGGCTAATTTGGTATCAATTTCATGCTGCTACACGTCAGAACCAACCAAGCTCGCGCGAAAAAATGCTCTCAATCCTGTGAAAGCGCGCTGCTGCGGTGCAGTGCCTACGCCACCCGATAAGAGCCCCGGGCTGGAAGCGCGGAGCTTTTGGGGATCAGAAATTTAGATGTCTGAGCGCTTGCGCGAGGCTCGTTATTTCCCCCAAAAGCGAGCACTGCACAGGCTTCCCGCGAAGCGGGCCGGGGCTCGGGTGGCGTGGGCACTGCGCCGCAGCAGCGTGCGTTGCCAGTACAAAAGACATCCGCAAAACAAACCAGCGCCGGAGTAGGCCGCTATGCGGCGGCCAGGGCTTGAAAGGGGGTAAGCGGCATCCATCTATACTACTATCGGTTGACAACCCGTTTTCTGTCTCTATTTTTTTAGGAGTGTGTATGAAACGCTTTTTTGCCTTGATCGCCGCCGCTTTCACCGCCCTGCTGCTCACCGGCTGCGGCTATAACGACTTTCAGCGTCTGGACGAGCAGTCCAAAGCCGCCTGGAGCGAGGTGCTCAACCAGTACCAACGCCGCTCCGATTTGATCCCCAACATCGTCAACACCGTCAAGGGCGAAGCCAGCTTTGAGCAGGACACGCTGACCAAGGTGGTCGAGGCGCGGGCCAAGGCCACCTCGATGACGGTGACCCCCGAGACGCTGAACAACCCCGAAGCATTCAAGAAATTCCAGGCCGCGCAGGGCGAACTCTCCAGCGCGCTCAGCCGCCTGATGGCTGTGACTGAGAATTACCCTAACCTGAAAGCCAACCAGGGCTTTCGCGATCTGCGCGTGCAGCTGGAGGGTACCGAAAACCGTATCACCGTGGCGCGTGACCGCTACATCAAAACTATTGCCGACTACAACGTGCTGACGCGCAGCTTCCCCACCAACCTCACGGCCATGATGTTCAGCTACGCCACCAAGCCCAGCTTTACCGTCGCCAACGAAGCCGCCATCAGCGCACCGCCGACCGTCGATTTCAACAAGAAATAACCTTCATTTAGGCCTGTAGTCCACGCCAACAGGACGTAAGAAGCTATGAAATTACTAGCACTCAACTGGCGAAAGCGATCGGTATCTGCGCGTGCGTGGATGCAGGGCTGCCTGTTGGTGATGCTGACGTTGTTGACGCTTTGGGCGCAGGCGCAAAACCTGCAACCCATCCCGGCGCTGACCGCGCATGTGATCGACACCACCGGCACGCTGGGCGCGGGGCGCGCGTCCATTGAAGACAAACTGGGCGCTTTTGAGCGTGCCAAGGGCTCGCAAATCGTCGTGCTGATGGTGCCCACCACCCAGCCCGAGGACATCGCCAGCTATGCCAACCGCGTGGCCAACACCTGGAAGATTGGCCGCAAGGGCGTGGGCGATGGCCTGCTGCTGATTGTGGCCAAGGACGACCGCAAGCTGCGCATCGAGGTGGCCAAGACGCTGGAGGGGGCCATCCCCGACCTGGCGGCCAAGCAGATCATTGACGATGCCATCTCGCCGCGCTTTCGTGCGGGCGACTATGCGGGTGGCCTGAACGCCGGGGTCGATCAAATCATTGCCTTGGTCAGTGGCGAAAAGCTGCCCGAAGTCGTCCAGCGTGAGAATGGTGGTGGCATGGGCGCGCAAGGTTTTAACTGGATGGACTTTGCCATCTTCCTGTTTTTCGCGGTGCCGATTGGCGGCGCCATTGCCAAAAGCATGTTTGGCAAAAAGCTCGGCTCCTTCCTCACCGGTGGGGCCGTGGGTGCGGCGGCATTTTTTATCACCACCAGCGCCATCGTTGCAGGGCTGGCATTTTTTGTGGCGCTGTTGTTCACCCTGCTCTCGGGCTTGGGCGGCATGGGGCGACCCGGCCGGGGCGGCTATGGTGGTGGGTATGGCGGCGGCTGGGGTGGCGGTGGTTATGGTGGCGGGGGCAGCGGCGGCGGTGGTGGCTTCAGCTCGGGCGGCGGCGGCGACTTTGGCGGCGGCGGTGCCTCCGGTGATTGGTAAGGACGCAGCATGCTTCAACAACTCAAACGCCTATTGCACCACCGCTGGCTGGACGAGGGCGACACGCGCCGCGCCATTCCCACCGATTTGGTCGAGCGCCTGATGCGCCGCGTCACCGCCAGCGAGCAGCGCCACAGTGGCGAGGTGCGCATCTGCGTCGAGGCATCGTTGCCCAGCAGCTATATCTGGCACAATGCCACTGCCCGCGAACGCGCGGTGATGATGTTCAGCAAGCTGCGGGTGTGGGACACCGCGCATAACAACGGCGTGTTGATCTATTTAATGCTGGCCGAGCACGCCATCGAGATCGTGGCCGACCGCGGCCTGAACGAAAAGGTCAGCCCCGCGCAGTGGCAGGCCATTGCGCAGACCATGTCGCAGGCGTTTAAACACCAGCAGTATGAAGACGGCCTGACGCAGGCGCTGGAGGAAGTGTCCGCCCTCTTGGTGGCGCATTACCCCGTGGCAGCGGGCACCACGCGGCGCAACGAGCTACCGGATACGCCCGTGCTGGGCTAAGCCCTTACTGCACCACGACCTTTACCGCTGCGCCCGGTGGGATGGTGCCACTGGCATAGACACCGTTAATCAGCTTGAGCTGCTGCTCGGGGTTGGCGATGGGTGTAGCGCGGGCCATTTCGGCAAAGCCACCGCGCGGCATGGTGGTGGTGCGTAGCAGCCAGGGGCGGGCAGCGGCGGCATCGTTCTGGTTCATGGCGCGAAAACCGTTTTCTGTCTCGCGCATCGGTGCCATGTTGCGCTGCAAGGTGGCCACGTCCTTGGCCTCGTAGACCAGGATGTACATGGTGTTGTTGGGGCCGGTGACGATGGTCAACTCAATACTGTTGCGTTGGCCGTTTTTGCCAGGTTGGGTGCCCACAAAATGCGTGGCAGGCAGGCCGTTGATCTGGCGCGGCTCGACGCGGCCGGAGTCGGGCTTGATCAGGTTGCGGATCACTTCATCATGCGTTTTGCCCGAGTTGGGCGGCACCATATGGATGGTCAGCCCGGCATCGCGGGTGGGGTTGATCACCGCAATCTGGTCGGGCTGATTTTGAATGCTCCAGCC
>CAVZHO010000019.1:0-128910 GCA_963775085.1 uncultured beta proteobacterium | reverse complement strand
CGTGAGGGCTTCAAAATAGCCCACGACATCAGCGCCTACAGTTTCCCCGGCATGGCCAAGGCGGCCCTGCCCTACCTGAACGATAGATCTGCCCTGCTGACCCTCACCTACCTGGGCGCGGACCGGGTAGTGTCGAACTACAACACCATGGGCCTGGCCAAAGCCTCGCTGGAGGCTTCGGTGCGCTACCTGGCCGAGAGTCTGGGCCCCAAGGGCATGCGCGTCAACGGCATCAGCGCCGGCCCCATCAAGACACTGGCAGCCAGCGGCATCAAGGGATTTGGCAAAATTTTAAGCGTGGCGGCTGAAGCCTCGCCGATCCGGCGCAATGTGACGATTGAGGATGTAGGTAACGTGGCCGCATTTTTGATGAGCGACCTGGCCGCAGGCGTGAGCGCCGAGATCACCTATGTGGATGGCGGATTTAGCAAGGTGGTGGGTGGCATTGCCGAGCCAGTGGCGGCCTCATAACGCTGCAATCCACGGCAAACTTAAAAAAGCGGCTCTTCAGCCGCTTTTTTATTGCCAAATAGGCTGAAAGTCCGCGCCCTCTGGACGTAACAAGCTATTAAATATGTAGCACATTTTCTGTCAATTCTTCACGCAGTCGGCATAGTAGCGCTTCACGCCATCCTTATCCGCCAATTCCACCAGGCCGTGGATATCGGTCTCAAAACCGGGGCACTCGCGGTTAAAGGCGCGGGCAAACTTGAGGTAGTCGACGATCTTTTTGTTGAACACTTCGCCGGGGATCAGCAGCGGAATACCCGGTGGGTAGGGCGTCACCAGGCCCACGGTAATGCGGCCCTCCAGCTTGTCGATTTCCACGCGCTCGGTCTTGCGGTGCGCGATGTGGGCGTAGGCATCCGATGGGGTCATGGCCGGGTGCAGGTCGCTTTGGTACACGTCGGTGGTCAGGCGGGCGATGTCGTATTTGGCGTACAGGCCGTGGATGTGCTGACACAGGTCTTGCAGGCCCATGCGCTCGTAGAGGGGCTGGCCCTTGCAGAACTCGGGCAGGATGCGCCACATGGGCTGGTTACGGTCGTAGTCGTCTTTAAACTGCTGCAAGGCGGTGAGCAGCGTGTTCCAACGGCCCTTGGTGATGCCGATAGTGAACATGATGAAAAAGCTGTACAGCCCGGTCTTCTCCACAATCACGCCGTGCTCGGCCAAAAACTTGCTGACGATGCTGGCCGGGATGCCGGTCTTGTTGAACTTGCCGTCCAAATTGAGGCCCGGCGTGACGATGGTGGACTTGATCGGGTCCAGCATGTTAAAGCCGTCGGCCACGTTGCCAAAGCCGTGCCAGTTGGGTTTGCCCTTTTTGCCATTGGTGTGCTGCTTGGCCTCGCCGTGCAAGCGCCATTCGTCCGAAGTGGTCATGCCGTCGTCGGATAATTTGTCGGGCCCCCAGACCTTGAACCACCAATCTGCGCCGTACTCGGCGTCGACCTTGCGCATGGCGCGACGAAAATCCAGCGCCTCCATGATGGACTCTTCCACCAGCGCGGTGCCGCCGGGCGGCTCCATCATGGCGGCAGCTACGTCGCAGCTGGCAATGATGGCGTATTGCGGTGATGTGCTGGTGTGCATCAAATAGGCTTCGTTGAACAGATGTCGGTCCAGTTTGCGGTTTTGCGCGTCCTGCACCAGTACATGGCTGGCCTGGCTGATCCCGGCCAGCAGCTTGTGGGTGGACTGGGTTGCAAAGGTCAGCGCCTCTTTCGGGCGCGCCCGCTTTTTGCCCATGGCATGGAAGGAGCTGTAGAAGCTGTGGAAGGCCGCGTGCGGCAACCAGGCCTCGTCAAAATGCAGGGCATCGACATAGTCGTCCAGCAGGTCTTTGATGGTCTCGGTGTTGTACAGCACGCCATCGTAGGTGCTTTGGGTGATGGTCATCACGCGCGGCTTGACGGTGTCGGAGTCGATATGCTTGAGCAAGGGGTTGGCTTTGATCTTGGCTTTAATAGCAGCGGGTTCAAACTCGCTTTTGGGGATCGGGCCGATGATGCCGAAGTGGTTGCGCGTGGGCTTCAAAAACACGGGAATCGAGCCCGTCATGATGATGGCGTGCAGGATGGACTTGTGGCAGTTGCGATCGACCACCACCACGTCACCGGGGGCGACGGTGTGGTGCCACACCATTTTGTTGCTGGTGCTGGTGCCATTGGTGACAAAGTAGCAATGGTCGGCATTGAAGATGCGGGCGGCGTTTTTCTCGCTCTCGCCGATGGCACCGTCGTGGTCGAGCAGTTGGCCCAGTTCCTCCACCGCGTTGCACACGTCGGCGCGCAGCATGTTTTCGCCAAAAAACTGGTGGAACATCTGGCCAATCGGCGACTTGAGAAAGGCCACACCGCCCGAGTGCCCCGGGCAGTGCCACGAGTAGGAGCCGTCCTCGGCGTAGTCCAGCAGTGCCTTGAAGAACGGCGGTTGCACGCCCTCCAGATAGCTTTTGGCCTCGCGCAGGATGTGGCGCGCGACAAATTCTGGCGTGTCTTCAAACATGTGGATGAAGCCATGCAGCTCGCGCAAAATATCGTTGGGCAGGTGGCGCGAGGTTTTGGTCTCGCCATACACATACAGCGGCACATCGGCGTTTTTGCGGCGCACTTCGTTGATGAAGGCGCGCAAATTTAAAACCGCTGGGTCAAGCTCTTCACCGGGCGTAAATTCATCGTCGTCCAGCGACAGGATAAACGCGCTGGCGCGGCTTTGCTGCTGGGCAAACTGGGACAGGTCGCCATAGCTGGTCACGCCCAGTACCTCAAAGCCTTCTTTTTCAATCGCCTCGGCCAGCGCGCGGATGCCCAGGCCCGAGGTGTTCTCCGAGCGGAAGTCTTCGTCGATGATGATGATGGGGAAACGAAATTTCATGCCAGTAGTGCTTGCGGTGACCGTACGCCCTGAGCCTGTCGAAGGGCGGCGTGGAAAGGTGAGAGGGCTTCGACAGGATGCGCCCTGAGCGACTGATGTGCGAAGTGTAAGGATATTCTGCGCCCAAGGGCTTGTAACACCAGGGTTTTGCCCCAAAATGTGGTGCATCACTGACAAACGGAGGATGCGGATGGAGCAATCGACAATTTGGTGGACTTTGACCGGCTTGGTGGTGATTGCCGAGCTGATGACGGGTACTTTTTATTTACTGATGATCTCGCTGGGGCTGGCTGCTGGCGCACTGGCAAGCTACCTCGGCATGGGCACCAGTGCACAAACCATTGCGGCCGCTTTGGTGGGCGGCGGTGCCACGCTGGCCTGGCATTTTTACAAGGTCAAACAACCGGGTGCCGCCAAAGCGCAGGCCAATAGCGATGTCAACCAGGACATCGGCGCTACCGTGCAGGTGAACGCCTGGAACGCGGACGGCAGTGCCGTCGTGAAGTACCGGGGAGCGCAATGGGCGGTGGTGGCCGCACCGGGCGTGGCGCACACAGCGGGTAGCTACCGTGTGAAGGAAGTGAACGGCAGCAAACTGGTCGTTGAGCCCGCGTGACCAGCGAGGCTGGCGGGGTACGAGTGGTTTAATGGTATTTCAATAACGGAGAAAAATATGGAAGTTGCAATGGTTTTATTGGTCCTGGCCGTGGTGTTTATTACGCAAGCCGTCAAGGTGGTGCCCCAGCAAAACGCCTGGGTGCTGGAGCGCCTGGGCAAATACCATGGCACGCTCACGCCTGGCCTGAGCATTGTGGTGCCGTTTATCGACAAAGTCGCCTACAAACACAGCCTGAAAGAAATCCCATTGGATATCGCCAGCCAGGTCTGCATCACACGCGACAACACGCAACTGCAGGTAGATGGCATTTTGTATTTTCAGGTGACGGACGCGCAGCGCGCAAGCTACGGCTCCAGCAATTACATCGTCGCCATCAGCCAACTGGCGCAAACCTCGCTGCGCAGCGTGATCGGCAAGCTGGAGCTGGACAAAACCTTTGAAGAGCGTGACATCATCAACGCCCAGGTGGTGGCTGCCATTGACGAGGCGGCGCTGAACTGGGGCGTGAAGGTGCTGCGCTACGAAATCAAAGACCTGACCCCGCCGAAAGAAATTTTGCACGCCATGCAGGCGCAGATTACCGCCGAGCGCGGCAAGCGCGCGCTGATTGCGGCCTCGGAGGGCCGCCGCCAGGAGCAGATCAACATCGCCACCGGCGAGCGCGAGGCCTTTATTGCCCGCTCTGAGGGCGAAAAGCAGGCGGTGATCAACAATGCGCAAGGCCAGGCCGCGTCCATCACCGCGGTAGCCGATGCCACCGCCGGTGCTATCGAGCGTATCGCCGCCGCCATCCGCCAGCCCGGTGGTGAGCAGGCGGTGCAGCTCAAGGTGGCCGAGCGCGCCATCGAAGCCTACAGCAAGGTCGCCGCCGAGGCCGCCACCACCCTGATTGTGCCCAGCGACATGACGCAGGTCAGTACCCTGATCGGTTCGGCCATGAAAATGGTGCAGGCCCAGCAGGCCAAAAGCTGACACTCCACAGTGTTCACGTTGAGCTAGTCGAAACCCCTCAGAAACCGATTGCCACGCCATGCCCAATAACGTCTTAGGCACCCCCCTGGTGCCCTGCTCCTACGATCCGCTGACCGGCTACTTTCGGGATGGCTGCTGCAACACCGATGAGACCGATGCGGGCTCGCACCTGGTGTGCATTCGGGCCACGCAGGCGTTTTTGGTGTTCTCGATGGAGCGCGGCAACGACCTGATGACCCCGCGCCCCGAGTACCGCTTTGCGGGCCTGCAGCCTGGCAACCGATGGTGCCTGTGCGCCAGCCGCTGGGCGCAGGCGCTGGCGGCGGGTGTGGCCCCGCCCGTGGTGCTGGAGTCCACCCACGAAAAAGCCCTGGAGTATGTCAGCCTCGATGATCTGCGTAAACATGCCTACAGCGCCGGTACGGCGGGCGCACAGCCCTGAATGCACCGTTTATCCATAAAACCAAGCAGTAGTCCTTGTCAGACGGTCATTTACAGCTATTAAATATATAGCAACAAACGTTATCTTATGAAAAAAACCTATCCCCTCATCGTCGAGGGCAAAAACCCCGACCGCGTGCTCGAAGCCGTCAAGCACGACATCCGCAACTACATCAAGCGTTGCCGCAAAGTAAGCCTGCCCAAGGGCGTGGACTTTTGGGACTTTGACTGCAAGGTGGGTGCGGACCCAGCCACAGCCACCAGCGTGCACCTGGCCGAGCTGATCGCCCAGCTGGACGTGGTCGCCAAGGCGGGCCATGCCAGCGCCTATGTCGAGGTACAAGCCAAGGACGGCCACCGCGTCTACGTACATCCCGCCGTCACCGAACGCGAGGCGCTTGCCGCTTCCAGCGCTGAGCACGACCCGCCCAAGTCGGCATGATTTACCTTGATTTACCCCTGTAGTCCCTTCCCCCTGGACGTAAGCAGCTATCAAAAACTGAGCGAATAGTGTCTTGACCGGTGTACCCGCAGCGAACCGCGCTGCGGTCTGCGCTACAATACGCAGCATAGGAGAGGTGGATGAGCGGTTTAAGTCATACGCCTGGAAAGCGTACGAAGGGTAAAACTTTCCGCGGGTTCGAATCCCGCCCTCTCCGCCAACAACACAAGCCCTGAATTTTTACGAATTCAGGGCTTTTTGTTTGGGTCAGACGCTCTGCCCCATCGTATTACTCAGGCCAAGCGCACTTCCAGAATTTCAAAGTCGATGGCTTCCTGGTAGGTTTTGGCATCCTGCTGCGCCAGGTGCAGCAAGATTCTGGGGGCGTGGGCCTTGACCACGCGGGGCAATAAAAACCCCAGCAGCACCATCGGCAGGCCCGCCCACAGGTAGCCCGACAGCGCCAGCGCCGCGCCCAGGCCCAGCAGCGGCAGCGCAATGCCCACCACAAACAGCCGGTGCTTGACGTATTTTTGCGCCCGCTCGGGGTTGACGATCACGCGCAGGCGCCCGGTGGGCAGGTCGGAGCGGAATTCGCTAAATGGTACGTGGATGGGAGAGGGATCGGTCATCGCAGTGGTCATTGGGCTGGGCCGGGTGGCCTAAGCTGCGTATTTTAGGGCTTGGGCGCTCCGGCATCTTCCATGGCCTGCCCTACAAACATGCGGGCCACGTGGGCCTGGGCAGCGGCCGCCTCGCATAGGCGGCAGCGGCGCGACGTTGCGTACAGCACGCTGCCATCCAGGCGGGTGCGGCCAAGACGCCGCTGGGCATCGCGGATGGCCTCACGCTCGGCGTGGGCGGTGGGGTCGCTTTGCTGCACGACCCGGCTGGGGCCCAGGCCAATGAGGGCCCCGTTGGCTACCAATACGGCCCCATAGGGTTGGTCACCCCACGACTGGGCCAGGCGCAGCATCAACTCCGCGCTGTCCATCCAGCGGCGCTCGGGCACCAGGGGTGGCGGGTCTTGTGCCCATGCGGCGGGGCCGTGGGCCAGCCACACCATGCCCGCTGCCAAGCCCAGCGCGGCATCACGCCGGCGCAAGCTTTGACGAACGGTTGCCATGGTGGCTCTCCTGTGGGTCAAAAACGAATTTTATGCCGCTTGGGTGCATAGGACTCGGGGCCGGGGTAGTAACCCTGCGCATGGTAGACATCGCGTCGGCAACTATTTGAAACGGGCACCCTGGTCGGCCAGCAGCTCGCGCAGCAGCGAGCGGTGGCAATGCTCCTCCACCTCGCAATAACAGCCCACCGAGAAGTTGGACTGCTGCGACAGCGCGGCCAGCAGGGCAATGGCATGGGCGCTGTCGGGCGCGGCCATTTCGGCGCGGTACTTCTTTTTAAACGCCGCCCATTCGGGTGCTGTGGTGGCGGCCTGGCCCAGCTTCATGGTCTCTGGGCTGGGTGCCAGGTTGGGGAACCATACGTCATACCAGTTGCGCGAGGCAAACTCGGCCTTGGGCACACCGCGCGGTGGGCGGCGCACCGTACCAATACGGGTGCCTTCATCCTCGCCCCGTGGGCTGCCTAGCCTGACTACCTGCACTACCATGGTTTGCTCCTTGCGTCCTTGCGTTATTACACGAACATCCAGGCAACTGTGTGCAAAGTCAAGCGAAAGCGACCGCTGCAATCAAGGATGGCGACGGTCGACGCGACGATGCCTGCGTTTTGGCTGGACTGGATTGAAGAAAAAAAGCCGACGCATGCGTCGGCTTTTTTCATCTAGGCGTAGCAGAATTTACGCAAAATTCTTCGCCGCAAAATCCCAGTTCACCATGTTATTGAGGAAGGTCTCGACAAACTTCTGGCGCAGGTTGCGGTAGTCGATGTAGTAGGCGTGTTCCCACACGTCGACGGTCAGCAGCGCTTTGTCGGCGGTGGTCAGCGGGGTGCCGGCGGCGCCCATGTTGACGATGTCGACGCTGCCGTCGGCCTTTTTGACCAGCCAAGTCCAGCCGGAGCCGAAGTTGCCTACCGCGCTCTTGACGAAGGCTTCCTTGAAGGCGGCGTAGCTGCCCCATTTGGCGTTGATCGCCGTGGCCAACGCGCCGGTGGGCTCGCCGCCACCCTGGGGCTTCATGCAGTTCCAGAAGAAGGTGTGGTTCCAGATCTGGGCGCTGTTGTTGTAGATGCCGCCGCTGGATTTTTTGATGATCTGCTCCAGCGCCATGCCTTCAAACTCGGTACCCTTTTGCAGGTTGTTGAGGTTGACGACATAGGCGTTGTGGTGTTTGCCGTGGTGGTATTCCAGCGTTTCTTTGCTGTAGTGGGGGGCCAGCGCGTCAATGGCGAAGGGCAAGGGGGGTAGGGTATGTTCCATGGTGGCGTCCTCGTTGGTTGTTGATGGTGAACCTTGCGATTGTAGAAAGCTTTTTATCAGATTGCGACTAACCTGGGTTTTAGTCGCGCAATGGGGGGCAATCTGTTAAAACAGGTCCTGCACCCAGTTTACGTTTTTCTCGCCCTCCCCCGTGTCTACGCCTATGTCTGCCTCTACCCACCCCACCCTCCCCGCACCCACCCCCCCGCCCTGCATCACCTGGACCGAGGGTGACCAGCCGCACAGCGCCCTATGGCATTCTGAGCGGGGCGCGCCTGCGCCCAAGCGTGTGGTGCTGGCCGACGATACGATGAACGCCGACACCGCCTACCGCCTGGCCTGCGAGGGCGTGGGTCTGCTGTGGCAGGGTGATTTTCAAAACGCCCGCATGCTGGTGCAGGCGTTGGCCCGGCGCACCGACCGGCTGCCCGAGCGCCAGCAGTTCAAGGCGAACAAGCAATCAGCAAGATTGGCCACGAAGCAAGCGGCCAAAGCTACCAGCGCTGTTCCTTCACCAACGTCGTCCGCCGCAACCGAGGCCCAAGCAAATCCTGCCGCCATCAGCCCAGTAGCTGCCAGCACTGCGCAAAGCCGCGCCGCCGAGGCTTTTCACCACCACCGCTTGAACCAGTCGCAACGTGCCCGCGTGCTGGGCATGGTGCTGGTGCCCCTGGACGGGGCCTACCAAATCACCCTGCGCCGCGCGCCCGAGGTGCAAGCCGCCTGCATCGAGGTGTGGGGCCCGCTGGACCCGGCCACTACGGCAGCGGCCCAGGCGCGGCTGCTGGCCAACCAACAGGCCGCAGGCTTGGTGGCCAAGCCCTCGACCGGCCCGGCAGAGCAACCTTTTATAGAAACCTTTGACGAACCCGGCCCACCGGCCAAACTGAGCAAGTTTGAGCAAAAAATCATCAAAGAAAGCAAAGGCCAGGTCACCCACGTGACCAGCCTGCGCGAACTGCTGGGCATGACCAGCAGCCACGAATGGCGCAAAAAAGGTGTCGAAGTGCCTGCGCTGGGCAACCCGCCTGAACACACTTTGTATGACCGCATCCACCCGCACTACGGCGTGTTTTCCCCGGTGCGGGGCGAGTATGTAGGCCTGGTGGCCAAAGCACCCCTGCCCGTTTCTGCCGCGTCCAAAGCAAGCTTGATCGCCTGGGACATTGGCACCGGCACCGGCGTGCTGGCCGCCATGCTGGCGCGGCGCGGCCTGCAACTCATCGTCGCCACCGACCAGGACCCGCGCGCCCTGGCCTGCGCCGCAGACAACGTGGCACGCCTGGGTGTAGCGGCGCAAGTGCAAGTGGTGCAGGCTGATCTGTTCCCCCCCGGCAAGGCGCACCTGATCGTCTGCAACCCACCCTGGCTGCCCGCCCGGCCCGGCTCGCCGATTGAACGTGCGGTGTACGACGAAGGCAGCCAGATGCTGCTGGGGTTTTTAAACGGCTTGCCCGCGCACCTGGCCAAGGGAGGCGAAGGCTGGCTGGTACTGTCTGATATTGCCGAGCACCTGGGCCTGCGCACCCGCGCCGAGCTGCTGGCCGCCTTTGACGCTGCGGGCCTGAAGGTGGTGGCAAGGCTGCAAACCAAGCCGCAGCACGCTAAAGTGCAGGATGCCAGTGACCCGCTGCATGTGGCGCGGGCGGCCGAGGTGACGTCGCTGTGGCGGCTGACCGTGGCTTAGTCCATGAGCACCAGAGGGGTCAGAGCAGCTAAAGAAGGCCATGCCTGCCTTGGGGCGCGAGGTGATGTGCTCTACGGACGTCAAAACGCCTTGACTTTTGACACAATTGCTTCGGGCTCGTCGGCCGTGGATGCCCCCTCTTGACACTTATCATCAAACACAGTGAAATTGAAGGGCGCATAATTTTCAAGCCTGGTCAAGTATAGGTTTCGCAATGTTCAATCGCTCACAGTTGCGTGGCGTACTTGCTCCGTTTGAAGGCGAAGGCGATTGCGCTTTGCGATTCACCGGCTTTTCCACCTTTTTTGGAGATATGGCAATATGAAAAAACTCACTTTGATCGGCGCCGCACTGGCGCTTTGGTTCGGCCTTGGGGCCGCCCAGGCGGCCACCTTCACTGTTAACAATTCCAACGATAGCGGCCCAGGCTCGCTGCGTCAGGCCATTTTGGACGCGAACACCAGCGTGGGCGTCCCCGACACCATCAACTTCGGGATCAGCGGCACCATCACCGTCGGCTCGGTCCTGCCGGTCATCGCCGACACGCTGACGATCGACGGTACCGGGCGCGCCGTCACGCTCAGCGGCGGTGGCGCCGTTCAGGTATTGCAGCTCAACTCAGCGACGACACTCAATTTGAATTCGCTCACCATCGCCAACGGGCGGTCGACCTCCTCATTCACGGCGGGGGCAGTGACCGTGCTGGCGCCGAGCGCAACGACTCCAGTGGGTGGCGCCGCTTTGAACATTGCCAACTGCGTGTTTTCAGGCAACTCGACCGCAGGTCCATTTGCCGCTGGTGTCATCGCCTTGGGCACCGGCAACGCGTCGCTGGCGGTGACCAACAGCCGCTTCACCGGCAACGCGGGCCAATCGCTCAATGGCGACCCGACGGCTGGCGCCATCTTCAGCTTTTCTTCTGGAAGCATAGCGATCGCTAGCAGCACATTCGAGAACAATTCCGGCTCTACCGGTGCGATCCGAAATAGCTCGGGGGCGATGACGGTTAGCGGCAGTACTTTCGCTGGCAATTCGGCCATCAGCCTTTTTGGCCCTGGCTCTGCTGGCGCCATTGACTTCAATGGGAGCACGGGAGCACGCGGCACAATCACCAACAGCACTTTTTACGCAAATTCGGCGGCATCGGCGGGAGGGGCGATTTTCTTCAGCAACTTCGGTGACAGTCCAGGCCAGCTCGCTGTGACGAACAGCACTTTCTCAAGCAACCTGAGTCGTGCTATCGCGGGCAATTTTGGCGTCGTGCTGGGCAACAGCATCTTCGAAAAAAATATGAACGGCAGCTGCAGTGCATTCATCGACCGCGGCGGCAACTTGAGTGACGACGCCAGTTGCGTCTTCACCGCTGCCACCAGCCTGGCCAACACGCTGGCCCAACTCGGCCCGCTGCAAGACAACGGCGGTCCGACGCACACGATGGCCCCACAGGCAGGCAGCCCCGCTATAGACCTGGGCGTTACTCAGTTAGCCATTGACGCCGGCCTGACCACTGACCAACGCGGTACCGGATTCCCGCGCATCAGCCCCAGCGGTGGCACGGTGGACCGGGGCGCCTTTGAAGTGCAAGTGGTGGACAACCGACCCCCCAGCTGCACGGTTACCGCGCTGCCCAAAACGCTGCTGGACACCAAGCACAGGTTGATCAACATCACCACGAATGTCACTGCCAATGACGACAAGCCTGGGGTCACTTTCAAACTGCGCTCCGTCACCAGCAGTGAAGCCGACAGCGGCTTGGGTCGCTCTGACGTGCCGCTGGACATCCAGGGTTGGAGCGTTGGAAGTGCCGACCTCACCGGCCAGTTGCGCAGCGAACGCTTCAGCAAGGCAGGCCGCACCTACACCATCACCTACGAGGCCAGGGACGCGGCCGGCAACGCCGCGACCTGTGTGGCAACTGTCAAGGTGCCGTAGCCAGTAATGGTAGTAGCAGCCCGCGCGAGGCACCGGTCGGTTGGGAAATCGCTGGACCCATGGCCCGGCGGTATCAGGGTTACCCATATTCTGCAATGAATCTTGCTTTCCCTAAAACTGCATCGAGTCACTGTGGGAAACGGGAGCCCTGACCCTTTGCAAGTTATTACTCGTTAGCGCCCTACTCCACTCGCACGACACCCGTCGGCTTAAAGCCCACATCCGCCGCCTTGCCTTTGCGGGCGCGGGCTGCGCGGGCATTGTTCAGGCTGCGGATTTCCAGCACCTCTTCGCGCTCTTTGCCGCCCCGTCCGATGCCGGTAATTTTGATGCTGCGGCTGTAGGCGGCTGCGCCTGCCAGGCTGTCTTTGTCCTCCAGATCAATCAAGATCAGGCCGCGCCCGCCGTTGGCTTGCAACTTCAGTTCACTGATCTCAAAGGTGAGGATGCGGCCACCCGTGGAGGCGCAGGCGACGTGGGTAGCCGCTATAATTTTAGGAGCTGCTTGCGTCCCATCAGCGAGGACTACGGGCATATTTACCTCTAAAGGCGAGGGTTTGCAGAGGATTTCGCCTTCGGTGCAGGTAAAGAAGGCCTTGCCAGCCTTGGGGCGTGAGGTCATGTGCTCAACACTGGCTAAAAAGCCGTAGCCACCGCTGGCCGAGAGCAGGAGTTGGGCGTTGGCGGGCCCGGCAAAGTAGTGCACGATGGTGGTGCCGGGTTCCAGCTCGATCAGCGTCGTCACCGGTTGGCCGTCGCCGCGTGCACCGGGCAGCAAAGCCACCGGCACCGAGTAGACGCGGCCCACCTTGTCTTTGAACGAGCCAAACACCAGCAGCGTATCGACCGTGCGGCATTCAAAGGTACCGTACAGCGTGTCACCCGACTTGAAGGCAAAGCTGGCCGGGTCGTGCCCATGGCCCGTGCGGGCGCGTACCCAGCCCTTGGCGCTGACGACCACGGTGACGGCTTCGTCGACGACTTTAAGCTCGGCCACGGTCTTTTTCTCGGCCTGGATCAGGGTGCGGCGCGGGTCTTTGGCAACGTCGCCGTACTGTTTGGCGTCTGCCTCTATTTCTCTCACCATCAGGCGGCGCAGCGCGCTGGGGTTGCCCAAAATCTCTTCCAGCTTGGCCTGCTCGTCACGCAGCTCACCCAGCTCGGTCTCGATCTTGATGGCTTCCAGACGCGCCAGTTGGCGCAGGCGGATGTCCAGAATGTCTTCGGCCTGGATGGTGCTGAGCTTGAAGCGCGCCATCAGCGCGGCCTTGGGCTCGTCGCTACGCCTGATGATGGCGATCACTTCGTCGATATTGAGCAAAACGAGCTGGCGGCCCTCCAGAATGTGGATGCGCTCCAGCACCTTGCCCAGCCGGTGGCGCGAGCGCCGCTCGATGGTGAGGGCGCGAAACTCGATCCACTCCATCAGCATCTGGCGCAGGCTTTTCAGCGTCGGCCGGCCGTCAATGCCGATGGCGGTGAGGTTGATGGACGAGGTTGTCTCCAGGCTGGTGTGCGCCAACAGCGCGGTGATCAACTCGCTTTGCAGGGTCTTGCTGGTCTTGGGCTCGAACACCAGGCGTACGGCGGCTTCGCGGTTGCTCTCGTCGCGCGTGGCATCCAGGAGGGCCAGCATGCTGGCCTTGAGCTGGGTTTGGTCCAGGCTGAGAGCCTTTTTACCGGTCTTGACCTTGGGGTTGGTGATTTCTTCGATCTCCTCCAGCACCTTTTGCGTGCTGGTGCCCGGCGGCAGCTCGGTCACCACCAGCTGCCACTGGCCGCGTGCCAGCTCTTCAATCTTCCAGCGCGCCCGCACCTTGAGCGAGCCTCGGCCGGTACGGTAAGCATCGGCAATCTCGGCGGCGCTGCTGATGATCTGCCCGCCGTTGGCGTAGTCCGGCCCGGGGATGAGGGCGAACAGTTCGTCATCGGTTAGCTTGGGCGATTTGATGAGGGCCACGCAGGCATCGGCCACCTCGCGCAGATTGTGGCCGGGAATCTCGGTGGCCAGGCCGACGGCAATGCCAGACGCACCGTTGAGCAGGTTAAACGGCAGGCGCGCTGGCAACTGCTTGGGTTCCAGTTCGCTGCCATCGTAGTTGGGGATGAAGTCCACCGTGCCCATGTCCAGCTCGTCCAGCAGCAGGCTGGTGATGCGGGCCAGGCGAGCCTCGGTGTAGCGCATGGCGGCGGCGCCGTCGCCGTCCCGGCTGCCAAAGTTGCCCTGCCCGTCGATCAGCGGGTAGCGCTGGCTGAAGTCTTGCGCCATGCGCACCATGGCATCGTAGGCGGCGCTGTCGCCGTGGGGGTGGTATTTGCCCAGTACATCGCCCACCACGCGGGCCGATTTGACGGGCTTGGCGCCGGCGTTGCCGTTGGCCCCGCCAAAGGACAGACCCATGCGGCCCATGCTGTACAAAATACGCCGCTGTACCGGCTTTTGGCCGTCGCAGACGTCGGGCAGCGCGCGGCCCTTGACGACGCTTAAGGCGTACTCCAGGTAGGCGCGTTGGGCATAGGTGGCAAGATTGAGGCTGTCGTCGGTTTCACCGGAAAAGTCGGTCGGGGCTTGTTCGTTCATGGATCAGTCGTCAAAGTCAAATCGGAGAAACCGGGTTATTGCACGCCGCTGGACGGCGCACCAGGCAAGGCCTGTAGCACGAGGGTGCTTTTGTCTGGCAGGGGTGTTTCTGGTGCCGGCAGCGTGGCCTCAGCCGGCGTCACCATATTGCCGCGCCGCGCCGCACCACCGATGACCATGTGCACGCGCGCAGGCGGCTTGGCGATCTGGATGGTTTTCACATCCACCAAGCGCTTGGCCATCAGCACCGGCGGCTTGAGGGTGGCATACATCTGCAGGATGGTTTTGACGTAGTTTTGAGTCTCTTTGTAGGGCGGTATCTGGTTGCCATAGCGTGCGACTGCGCCCTCGCCCGCGTTATACGCAGCCAAAACCAGTTCGAGCTTGCCTTGGTACATGACCATGAGGTGGCTGAGATAGCGCGTGCCTGCGGCGATATTGGTTTTGGGGTCAGTCAGCTTTTTTTCTATCGGCGATTTGGCATCGCCCTTCACACCGTAGCGCTGCGCCGTGGGCGGCATAAGCTGCATCAAACCGACCGCGCCCTTGGGCGAGACGGCAGCAGTATCAAAACCCGACTCGGTAGCGATCAAGGCTTGCAGCAGTTCAAAGTCGATCTTGTGCAAGTTAGAAGCCTCACGCATGTGGTGCTTGACGGCTTTGAAGTTGGGCGAGAGGTCAAAAAACGTTTGCAGCTTGGGCGGCAGGTTGGGCTGGGCGATGAGTGGCTGCGTCTCGGTGGGCACCACCACCGCGCCGGGGGCGCTGGGCACACCCTCTTGCGTATCAAAGCTTTGCCAGTTTTTAAAGTACAGCTCGTAACGCTCGTCAATTTTCTCCGAGGCAAAGTGCGCCACGCCCTTGTCGTCCACATAGCCCCAGATATCGGCATGCGCAGGCGCCGCAGCAAACAGCCCTGCGCACAGTAGCAGTACGGCGCAGCGCCATAGATGCTTCAAATTCAATAGCTTCTTATGCATGATTTTATTGACTTCCAGGCTTATTTAGTAGGAACAAGCGCAGATGAACGTGCCCCGTAAGCCGGTAGGCAATCGGCGCTTACATCGCTCATGCCACCAGCTCCAGGCCCTGCGCGCGGCGCGCGGAAAACTCGGTTTGCAGCATAGACCATACCACCAGTGAGTCAAAGCCCGCTTTGCCGTCCTCCAGGCGGATGCGCACCGCGTCCCGCAGCGTGCCCTCGACCACAAAACCCTCGCTATCGTAGAACGCCTGGGCTCGACCATTGCGCAGCTTCACATCCAGCCAGAAACGGTGGGCATGCAGGTCGTCAAATGCGACCCGTTTGGCCACCCGCAGTGCCGCACGTCCATAGCCCTGCCCCTTGGCCTGCACCACCATGCGCTTGAGTTCCAGCGACTGGTGCTGGCTGCGGCAACCGATCAAAATCAAAAAACCGACCGCATCCAGCCCCTCCCCGCCCTCAATGATGAAATGGCGAAAGTCCGGAAAGCGTATCGCCGCCTCGTGTTGCGTGCGATCCCACGGGGTAATAAACGGTAAATTCTCCTCGTCCTGCTCCAGCGACAGCACGTAGGTGAGGTCACTTTGCATGGTGGGGCGCAGGCGGACGCGGGCGGTCATAGCGTTCACACCTAAGGTAATGCTCTAGGTAACGCAAAAAACGCTAAAAGAACGCAAAAAGCGCAAAAAAACACATTGAATATTTTTTCTTTTTTTAGCGTTTTTAGCGAAATTTTTGCGTTTTTAGCGTTACCTAAAAACTCAAGTGCAGGCAAGCGCTTCATACATCCACCTCCACCGCATCCCCGTGCAGCTCCATCAGTTCGCGCCGGGCGGCGGCTTCGCCTTTGCCCATGAGCTGGGTAAAGCGTATCGCCGTGAACGCGGCATCCAGCTCGCCGTACTGCACCGGCAGCAGGCGGCGGGTGTCGGGGTTGAGGGTGGTTTCCCAGAGCTGCTCGGCATTCATCTCGCCCAGGCCTTTGAAGCGGCTGATCGCCCACTTGTTCTCGGCCACGCCGTCTTTGCGCAGCTTGTCCAGGATGGCGTTGAGCTCGCCCTGGTCCAGCGCGTACTGCTTGCTGGCGGGCTTTTTGCCGCGTGCGGGCGCGTCGATGCGAAACAAAGGTGGGCGGGCAACGTAGATGTTGCCGGACTCGATGAGCTTGGGAAAGTGTTTGAAAAATAAGGTGAGCAGCAGCACCTGGATGTGCGAGCCGTCGACGTCGGCATCGCTCAAAATGCAAATCTTGCCGTAGCGCAGGCCGCTCAAATCGGGCGAGTCGTCTTTGCCGTGCGGGTCTACGCCAATGGCCACGCTGATGTCGTGGATCTCGGTGTTGGCAAACAGGCGGTCGCGTTCGACCTCCCAGGTGTTCAAAATCTTGCCGCGCAGGGGCAAAATGGCTTGTGACTCTTTGTCGCGGCCCATCTTGGCGCTGCCGCCCGCGCTGTCGCCCTCGACCAAAAACACCTCGTTGTGCGCCAGGTCGCGGCTTTCGCAGTCGGTCAGCTTGCCGGGCAGCACGGCCACGCCCGAGCCCTTGCGCTTTTCTACCTTTTGACCGGCGCGCTGGCGGGTTTGTGCGGCCTTGATGGCCAGGTCGGCCAGTTTTTTGCCGTAGTCCACATGCTGGTTGAGCCACAGCTCCATGGCCGGGCGCACGTAGCTGGACACCAGGCGCACCGCGTCGCGGGAGTTCAGCCGCTCCTTGATCTGCCCCTGGAACTGCGGATCCAGCACCTTGGCGCTGAGCACATACGAGGCGCGGGCAAACACGTCTTCGGGCAGCAGCTTCACGCCCTTCGGTAACAGCGAATGCAGCTCGATAAAGCTTTTCACCGCCGTAAACAGGCCGTCGCGCAGGCCGCTGTCGTGCGTGCCGCCGTTGGTGGTGGGGATCAGGTTAACGTAGCTCTCGCGCACCGGCTGGCCGTCTTCGGTGAAGGCCACGCACCAGCCTGCGCCCTCGCCTTCGGCAAAGTTGTCGTCTTTGGCGTCGGCATAGCCCTCGCCCTCCCACAGCGGGATGACGGCATCGCCCGCCAGCGACTGCTCCAGATAGTCGCGCAGGCCACCCTTGTACTGCCAGCTTTGCGTGTCTTTGGTTTTCTCGTTGACCAAAGTCACGCTCACGCCGGGCATCAGCACCGCCTTGCTGCGCAGCAGGTGGGTCAGCTCGGCAATGGGAATGACGGACGACTCAAAATACTTGCCATCGGGCCAGACGCGCACGCTGGTGCCCTGCTTGCGGTCGCCCTCGGCCTGTTTGCGCAGGTGCAGTTTTTCCACCACGTCACCGGCTTCAAACACCAGTTTTGCCACGGTGCCCTCACGGTAAGACGTAGCCTCCAGCCGCTTGCCCAGTGCGTTGGTCACGCTCACACCCACGCCGTGCAGGCCGCCCGAGAAGCTGTAGGCCCCGCCCTTGCCTTTGTCAAACTTGCCGCCCGCATGCAGGCGGGTAAACACCAGCTCGATCACCGGGGCTTTTTCTTCGGGGTGCATGCCAAACGGAATACCGCGCCCGTCGTCGTCCACCGTCACCGAGCCGTCTAGATGCAGGGTGACCTTGATCTTCTTGCCGTAGCCCGCCAGCGCCTCGTCGGCAGAGTTGTCCAGCACCTCCTGGATGACGTGGAGCGGGTTGTCGGTGCGGGTGTACATGCCCGGCCGCTGCTTGACCGGCTCCAGGCCCTTGAGCACGCGGATCGAGCCTTCGCTGTAGCCGTTGCTGGATGGTGTGGGTAATTTATCTGCCATAGGGGGCCATTGTAGTGGGAACTCAAAATACTACTGGATAAATAAACAGATATACATCTGCGGGATGTAAATCACTATGGTTTGAATAGCTGCTTACGCCGTATTTCATTGGCCTACAGCCCGAAATGCCTACTCAAAATTGATGGCTGACTGCCTATCTGGCCACGCCGCCCGCCGCGCCCGCTAGAGCAGCAGCGCGCCCAAACGGTCACCAAACACCAGGTCGATGCCCTGCTCTTGGGCCAGGCTGGCAGCCTGGTCGGTCACCGGGCCCAGGCTGACGTAGACGGCATGCTGCGCGGCGAGTTGGTGTTTCGCGGCGGCCAATTCGCGCAGCGGCTCGGTGCCGTGGGTGGCGGCTTTGTAGCGTTTGGCGCTGACCAGCGTGGTTTGCGCGTTTTTGACCAAGCTGAAATCTGCGCCACTGCCGCCCTGCGCGCCCGATAGCGGGGTCACGGCGTAGCCCTGGGCGGTGAAGGCTTTTTCTAGCGCAGCGGCAAAGCTGGGCCACGGCAGCTTCGCCGCCTGGGTAAGCGCTGCTTGCACACGCGCAGGATCAGGCGCATGGCGGTTGCGCCAGAGCACCATGCCCGTAATCACCACAAAAGGCGTGGCACTCAGCGCGCCAAAGGTTGCGTACTGTGGGGGCATCAACGCAGCGGCAGCGGTTGCCAAAACCACCGCCACCCCAGCGCTGACCCACCATGGGGAGCGCAACAAGATGGCAAAGACTGAGTTTTCTCGCATTTTGAAATTCATGGATGGGCTGCCTAAAGAAGAACAAGGGAAGAATAAGGGCTACCCACCAGAGGTGCCACGGGGTATTGTGATACCGTCAACGCATAAAACCCATCCTCTCCAAAATTCTTTGACTGGCCACCCCACATGCTACGCCGCCATCTGTCCATCGGTGTTCTATCCGCTATTTTTTTAATAGCTGCTCACGCTCAGCCAACGGGGGCTGACAGCCAAAAACCGCATAAACTGGTGATCCAGATGAGCGACAACGACCCGGCCAAGTGGAACCTGACCTTCAACAACGCCAAAAACGTGCAGGAAGAGCTGGGCGCCGCCAACGTGGACATCGAAATCGTCGCTTTCGGCCCGGGCATCCACATGTTCAAGCTCGACTCGGTGGTCAACTCGCGCCTTGCCGAAGCTAGCAAGGCGGGCATCAAGCTGCTGGCCTGCGAGAACACGCATGCGCAACCTCAAAGTCAGCAAAGACGACCTGGCCCAAAGCGTAGGCTACGTGCCTGCCGGCGTCGTGCACCTCATGCGCCGCCAAACGGATCGCTGGAACCACCTCAAACCCTGAGCCCATCGCTCCTATAATCAACCGGCAGCGCGGGTGTCGTTCAATGGTAGGACTCTTGCTTCCCAAGCAAATAACGTGGGTTCGATTCCCATCACCCGCTCCAGGGCTACCGACGGTAGTCAATCCAGCCGTAAGTCAGCCAGCAAGGTTACTCGTCCTTCTGCCCGGACTTTTTCGTAGTAACGCTGATCAGCGGTAATTAAGGTTGCGCCGGGGGTATGCAAGGCTACGGCGTGGTACAGCGTATCAAACACATGGTGTTGGTAGCGTATGGCCAATGCTAGCGCGGTGGCGTAGACCTCAGGGGCGGCCAAAATCTGATGCCCGATGTTGAGCAAGTCAAGCAAATCGGCTTGGGCATCGTCCGGCTTAAGGCGCGCCAATACGGCGGCCACCTCGGCGGTAAAGTGCGGTGGTTGCACCAAGGGGAGCAAACCCAGCACCGATTGCTCCAGGATGCGCAAGGCCAGGTCAGCATGCGCTTCGTCTGGCTTGGTGTGCAAAAACCATTTGACGGCCACACTGGCATCGACCACCGCAATCACACGCGGCCTGCCTCACGGGCGGCGCGTAGCTGCTGCGCAGTGACGGTGGGCGCGTGTTGCCTGCGCTGCAAAATGCGCAGGTAAGCGTCTTTGCTGCTTTGCTGGCGCTGGGCACGCTCCACCGCCTCGCGCATCAAATCGGCAATGACGGCACTTTTGTTTTGGCCTTCAAACGTCGCGTTGAAAGCTAGCTTGATGTCTTCAGGCACGCTAAAGTTGACGGTGGACATATTCGCTCAAAGTTGTTGAAAATTTCAACAATATTATGGTTCAATATGGCGCCTAAGTCAAACGCACGCACCGAAAACTTGCGGACATGCTCTCAAAAATCACCAGAAACAACCAGACCAGATGCGCAGCATGGACTGGGAAGCCCGCCAGACCACTAAGGCAGGCCGCGCCGCCAATGATGTAGTGGCTGAAGTGCTTGCTAAACTTTAGGCACTACTTTCACTGCGTTAAGCCACGGGAGTGCTGCTGATTTCATAGCTGCTTACGCTATATTTTATTGGGCTACAGCCCTAAATCGCCTAAAAATCGTTGCTATACCCGGCCGCCAGGCTCTCAAAGCGCGTCAGCTCCTTGATAAACGTCAGCTTGCAGGTGCCCGTCGGCCCGTTACGCTGTTTGCTGATGATCAGCTCGGTCACGCCGGGCTCTTTGCTGTCTTTGTTGTAGTAGTCGTCGCGGTAGATGAACATGATCACGTCGGCGTCTTGCTCGATGGCGCCGGACTCGCGCAGGTCGCTCATCATGGGGCGTTTGTCGGTGCGGCTCTCGACGCCCCGGCTCAGCTGGGACAGCGCGATCACCGGGCATTGCAGCTCCTTGGCCAGGGCCTTGAGGCCGCGCGAGATTTCGCCCACCGCCGTGGCGCGGTTTTCTTCGCTCATCGCGCTCGACACACTCATCAGCTGCAAATAGTCCACCACAATCAGGCCCAGCTTGCCGCCCATCTGGCGCGCCAGGCGGCGGGCGTTACCGCGCAGTTCGCTGGTGGTGAGACCGGGCGTTTCGTCAATATGCAGGCTGATGTTGCGCAGCTTTTCAATCGCCTCCGTCAGGCGCGGCCACTCGTCATCGGTGAGCTTGCCAGTGCGCAAATGGTTTTGGTCAATGCGGCCAATCGAGCCAACGATACGCACCGCCAACTGGCTCGCACCCATCTCCATCGAGAAGATGGCCACGGGTAGCTGCTCGTGCAGGGCCACATGCTCGGCGATGTTGACGGCGAGTGCGGTGTTATGGGTGACCACATCTTGGTCGGTAATGTAGAGCTTGCTGGGGTGGCTGACCGAGATGCACTGACAGGGCGCGCTGCGGGTGGGTGTGATGCTGGACACAGTGAGGCGTTTTTTGCGCTGCCACTGGGCGGGTGCGCGCGCCTGCTTTTCAGACAGCAGGAATAAAGACTGAGGCTCGGGGTGGCTGATGTTGCACACATAGGCGGGCAGCCCGGCCATGCGCATGCCTCCCACGTTAGTAAAGTGTGGCTGTTTTTGGTTTATGCTGCACCAGCCGCCCAACGAGCGTACTAGTGCCTGCATGTCTTGCGCCAGTTGTTTGCTGGCCGTAGAAAAGCGCACACTGCCCCACTTTTCTACCCAGCCATCGGTGTCCAGCAGGCCGCGCAGCAGGTCTAGCCGCACGGATTTTTGCGCCTCTAAATATACGGTGGGGATAAATTTATGTTCACTGCCCAGACCGGACAAACCCAGCGCCTGCAAGGCCACACGCAGCGGGTTGGACTGCACGCCCACCACGCCTTTGGCGTGTGCGCCGCCTTCGCGCACGATGCGCCAGTCGTAACGTCCGGCGTGGCGCAGGGCCATGCCCTGCTCTACCCTTTGCTCCATCAACTCTAAAATCTGCGGCGCAGCGGTACTAAAGCGCACCGTGCCCGTTCCGGTTAAATTGCCATCGCCCAGCAGGCTACCCAGCACCCATGCATCGATGGGTAAATCCTCCTGGTGGCCAAAATCACCCGTGCTCGGCTCGATCCATAGTCGATTCACATACCGTTTGCGTTGCAACATTTCTGATAGTTTGGCGGTGTTGACAACTCTGGGCGCGTCCCAGTCGCGGTACTGCACTTGCCAAAGATGCTCGGCACAGCACTCGGTACTACGCCCGTCCGAAAAGCTGATGCTAAACACCTCTTTTTTGCCTTGCGGAAAGACCGCAGTGACGATGGACGGTTTGCCATCTATTGATGCCAGCGCGTCACCTACCGCCAAGCCGCCCATGGTAGTCCACCCTGTGCGGGTGCGCACCCGGGCATCCAAGGGCTGGGCTTTACCCATACTCGGGCGAGCGGCCAAAATGATCAAATCCCCCGCCTGCATGCCCGAGGTCATGCGGTCCAAATCGTAAAAACCCGTCGGCACGCCGGTGATGTCGTTGGGGTTCTCGCTCATCTCCTGCACGCGGTCCAGCAGTTGCACCACCAGGCTGTCCATGCCCTGAAAGCCCTGCTTCATGCGCGAGCCTTCTTCGCCAATGCCAAAGATTTTCTGCTCGGCCTCGTCCAGAATCTTGGCAACTTCTTTGCCTTGGGTGTTGAAGGCGCTGCTGGAAATTTCGTCGCTGGCACTCACCAGCTTGCGCAGGATCGAGCGCTCGCGCACAATCTCGGCGTAGCGGCGGATGTTGGCCGCACTCGGCACGTACTGCGCCAGCGCGTTCAGGTACACGAGCCCGCCAATCTCGTCGGCCTTGCCGGTGTTTTGCAGGCTCTCGTACACGGTGATGATGTCGGCGGGCTTGGAGGCATCCACCAGCTTTTTAATCGCCGCAAATATCACCCGGTGCTCGTAGCGGTAAAAATCCCCGCCCTCGCCCAGCAGGTCGCCCAACCGGTCCCAGGCGGTGTTGTCCAGCAGCAGGCCGCCCAGCACGCTGGACTCGGCCTCGATGCTGTGCGGCGGAATGCGCAACTGCGCAATCTGCGCGTCGCCCTGGTAACTGCTGTCAAAGCTGGAAGGGGGGTGGTAATCGTCGTGGTCGACTGAAGAGAGAACGGCTGACATGGTTGTATTTTTTTCCTATGCCTGCATGGTAGTGCCTCAGGCTGGTGCCGGCAATGCACAACGCTGTGCATTCGCTGTGCGTACGCTGTGGATAAGTAGCATCTATGGTTGTATAAGTCCGGCACCGCCATTTGCGGTCATTTTTGGCAAACGATGCGGTTAACCATGACATTTTCGCCCTAATGGATAGATACAATGTTTCACATTCTCCTATTTGCCGGCATTTGCCCGTAGGTAATTCTATAAAGCAATGCAAAAACCATAAAAATTCAAAAGCCTGCAAATGGAACCCCAGTTAACGCGCCGCTACCGAGGCTACCTGGCCACCTACCTGGAGGCTGGGTTCCATACCAAGCAAATAGGCAACACCTACAACGTAGTAGCTGGCATGCTGGAGCAGCTTATGACCATGCTGGTCCTGTGTGGCGGGGCCTGGATCGTCATGAAAGGCTCGCTCACCGGCACCGCCACCGACAACGCCGAGCCCTTCACCATCGGCATGTTGGTCGCCTTTCAAATGTTCTCTGGCAAGCTCAGCCAGCCCATGATGCGCCTGGTGGGCCTGTGGCAGCAGTTTCAGCAAGCCAACATCTCCGTCAAGCGGCTGGCCGACATCATGAACGCACCGCCCGAACCCTACGCCAGCGCCCCCAGCCGAGAGACCCAACGCCAGGGCCTGGTAGAAATCATCGACCTGGGCTTTCGCTACGCACCCGACCGCCCCTTTCTCTATGAGGGCCTGAACATCACCCTGCAACCCGGCACCACCACCATGCTGGTCGGCCCCTCGGGCAGCGGCAAATCCACTCTGGCCAAACTGCTGCAAGGCTTTTACGTGCCCACCGCAGGCCACATCCGCATTGACGGCACCGATATCCGCCACCTGGCCGCCAACGAGCTGCGCGCCTACTTTGGCGTAGTGCCGCAGGAAACCAACCTCTTCAGCGGCAGCATCTATGACAACCTGGTCATGGCCAACCCACTGGCCACCTTTGAGCAAGTGGTGCAGGCCTGCAAGATGGCAGAAATCAACACCGCCATAGAAGCCCTGCCCAACGGCTACCAAACCGAAATCGGCGAGCGCGGTGCGGGCCTGTCGGGCGGGCAAAAACAGCGCCTGGCCATCGCCCGCGCCCTGCTAAAGCGCCCGCAAATCCTCATCTTTGATGAAGCCACCAGCGCCCTGGATGCCGAAACCGCCGAGCACTTCGCCCAAACCATCAACGCCCTGCGCGGCAAAGTCTCCATGCTGTTCATCACCCACCAGCAGCCCAAGGGCTTGCTGGTCGATGCCGTCGTAGAGCTGGGCAAGAAAACAAACGCCACGCTGGGCTAAACCCCCTCAACCAACGCCCTACCCCATGCCCATCCGCTTTGCCACCGCCCAAGACATACCCGCCATGGTAGCGCTGGGCAGCCGCATGCACCAGCTCACGCGGTTTAAAACGTTTGACTACCAGCCCGACAAAGTCGCCGCATCGCTCACGCAAGTGCTAGCTAACAGCCACAGCCAAGGCCAGCAAAAATATGTGTTTTTAGTCGCCTGCGATAGCCAAGGCACCCTAGCCGGTGGCCTACTGGCCGTGCTGGAAAAGCACATTTTTAGCGAACAACTCACCGCCAGCATCATGCACTACGACGTGCTGCCCGAAAAGCGCATGGGCGGCTGGGGCGTGCGCCTGATCAAAGCCTTTGAACAGTGGTGCGCCAACCGCAAGGTGGCCGAGATCAACTTTGGCATCAACAGTGCAGACAGCGCTGCCGAGCTAGCCCTGCTAGGGCAGTTTGCTACCAAGCTAGGGTATACCAACGTAGGTGAAAACTACGTGAAAGGCAGCTTATGACTATTCAGATGATTGCACCGCTGAGCAGCGACCCCGCCGCGAGACAGCCCGACCCGCTGGGCATCGGCATCGGCAAGCGCTTTGATCAGCCGCTAGGAACTACTAATTTTATAGCTGCTTACGTCCAAGGGACGTGGACTACGGGGTTAAATGGCAAAGAAAAAGCGAATCTACAGCCTCTCGAAGACCTCAACGCCCTCAACGCCTTCCTGGGAGCCATCCGGGGTGGCCAGCCGGTGCCCTTGTCCCACGGCTTTAACCTGGTCTACACCCTGGGCGGGCAACCGCCCAACCTGCAAGGGGCCAACAGCGTCATCAGTGGCCTGGGCAGCGTGTACGGGCTGCATACGGCCTTCCAGGGCGGTGGCTCTGGTGAGCTGCTGAACACTATTGATTCCATAGCTGCTTACGCTATATTTTATTGGGCTACAGACTTAAATTACTCTCAAGCAAGAGCTGCAAACGATACTGATTGGAGAATCGCAGCATGAAAAATTTGATTCAACTACTGCGCAAGCTGTTTTTAAAACTGCGATGGCCCAGCACCTGTCTTTTCTTACTCCTAGCCAGTGGCTGCACTAATGCCCAAATAGAAGACAGGCTTGCAGGCGAACACACGCTCAATTACTACCGCAATAGCCCTGAAGACATCGTTACGCTCAAAATACCTAAGGGCTACATTGACTACGACATCGTCGGGGGCTTAGCACGCAAACCCGTTGAAGCGGATTTGTACTTCACGGCGGAAGCGATCTCCTTGCAACCACGTAGCAAGGAGAACAATGAATCGTTTGTGTATCCTACTGCGTTGCTCAAACAGCTTAGTTTTTCGATCAAATCAAATTACGCTGTCGTAGTCAATGAACGACATGAGCGATTGCAGCGAGTATTGGGTGGTCGGTTTGATACCTTGAGTCGCCCCTGCATACGTACTAAGGCGCTTACGCAACGGTTTGATCTTGAACGGCATACCATTGATGCCACAACCTGTCCAACAGTTGACGCTAGCTTAAGGGATGAAATTTTGGTCGAGCGAAACGCAGATGCCAGTATCAAAACCATTATGGTCTGCACTTCTGATGAGATTCCTGACCTCGATAAGCAAACACTCAGTGGGCGACGACCCGGTTGTTCACAAACCTATTTGCTGTCTGAACTTAATGCACTCGTAACGATTCACTATCCCCGCGAGTACAACAAAGACTGGCGCGATCTACAGCAGCGCATCAACGCGTTACTCATCTCCTTTATTCAAACCAAACCCTAAAGACAATACTATGCCGCAACTTACCGCAACCAATATCGCTGTATTGAACAACTACGCCGCCGCTGGCCAACGCGAGCGTTACTGGAGCTACCTTGCTGCGCTGGGTGATAAATATGCTGCGCGCGCATTAGAAGTCGTGCGTAACGATGGCCCCTTTGGGCAACTGGCAAACAACCATGCTGCTGCTGCAGTGCCAGACAACCGAGCTGCTGAATTTACTGAGCAACAGTGGAATGTATTTGGTGTCAAATTGATGCAAGCGGATTTGGATGTACGTAGAGATCTGTTTAATCGCAATATCGGTGACAAAGGCTTGACGCTATCTGTCGATACTATTCGTACCTATCACGCTGTAGCGTTCGCGAATGAGGGTTTACCCAAAACCGCCTGGACGCTAGAGCCTGTCATTGGTGGTATGTTGGATTCTGGTAATGCATCACAGCAACTTTTTGCGCAAGCCTATTGGGATATTGCCGTTAGTGGCCCCTATGGTTATGCACTGGCCATGGTATGGGCACCGAGTTCTGCAGTGGTTGCTGGGGGAGTCTGGAATGCGATCACCTCCACTCTAAATAACGGATATCAATTTGCGCAATACGATGGACGTAGCGCCCTACGTAACCCCGACGTAATACGAGGATGGAGCTTCAACGCAACCACGGGTGAATGGAGCAAAGAATCCGCGCTGTCAAATACTGCCGGCATCCCATACATGCTGTCTCCCACACCGCAAGAGCTTCAGCTTCTCAATGCTGACCGCCTGTATCGGCAAAATCGCTTAAGTGACCCAGCCCGTTTCCAGCGCGATCCGCAAGACAGCCTCACACCTACTGGTTTGAAAGGACTGGCAAGCCTTGACCCAGCTAATATTTTTGACCCAAGCGAAACCGCTGTAGCTAGCAATCTGGCTGAACTTGCAATGGGCGGCAGCACCCAAGCGAGCTTAGGTGGCGGTCTCTCGTCGAGCGTGCCAAGCAGTGTTGTTGACGCAGTACGCGAGCAGCTTGCAGGGCGTGACTTGACCCGTGCGGAAACCTACAGGCAGGGGAATATTGTGTATGTGGACTTTGATAATGGAGACAGGCTTGCCATTGACCAGCAAGGCCGCATTGCTACTATCAAAACCGAATCTGTTGCAGGTGTCGGTAACCGCACAGTGAGCACTGATTTTGACCGTAACACGACGACGTTTGAGCAGTCCATCAACGGCACTAACACCACGACGCAGCGCAACGCGTTAAATCAGGTGACCAGTTCAATCGTTGCAACTGAATCGCAAATCGTAATGCAGGAATACACGGCACCAGATACGCCGGGTAACAGAACCGTAATCGATCAACAAACCTTCGGTACCCGGGTGCAGGTTTACGACAGCAGCAACGCGCTGCAATCCACAACCAATCGCCAAATCTTCGACGACGGCAGCAGCATCGCTACGACAAACTACCCCAACGGCACCCAATCCATCCTCACCACCGCCACCAACGGCACCAGCCGCACGGTAGACACCCCCAACCCCGCTGACCCGCGCATCAACACCACCACCGACCGCAACGCCGCAGGCCAAGTCACAGGCAGCACCAGCACCAGCCCGGTGCTTGAGACCGACATCGACAGCCCCGCCTTTGGCCAGCCCATCCCCGGCCAGTACCTGGTGGTGACCAACAACGCAGCCGGGCAGACCACCGGCACCAGCATCCTCCAGGTCAACCCCATCGACGGCAGCACGATAGACACCCCGGTGACTGGCGAGGTACCCGCCAGCGTCACCCTCACCACCCCGGCCAACCCCGCCACGGGCGCGCCGGCCAGCACCACTCAGCAGCCCAACAACGTATCTGCCCTGGCCAATCTGGATCTGGCGGGCATCTTGCTGGGGGCCAACAGCTTGCTCAACGCCCTGCATGGCCCGGCGGCGGGCAATGGGCTGCCCATTGCCACCAGCTTCACTGGGCTGGCCAACACCCTCACCGGCGGGCAGGTGCCCGTCATCAATGGCCTGAGTACTGGCCTGGGCCTGGCCAGTAGTGTGTGGGGCCTGCGATCGGCCTTCCAGCAGGGCAGTACGGGGGGCATCATTTTGAGCGGGGCTAATGTCATCAGCCAGTTTGGTGGGGCCTATGCCAGCAGCCTGGGCTACCAGGGCTTTTACGGCACGACCACCTATTTGCCCGGTGGTGGGGTGACGTACAGCAACCCGGTATCAGCGCTAGACCAAGCCGCCCTAGATGGGCAATTTGGCGCGGCCAGTGATGCCATTGGGGCGGTGGGTGATGTGGTGCCCTACTTGGGGATTCTTAACAGCCTGTCGCATGGTGATTATGGCGGCGGCTCTGACCTGGCGCGTGCGCAGGCGACGATGCCGTGCATGAGTCAGCAGCTAAACGCTACAAATTCAATAGCTATTTACGACCTGGGCACGTGGACTACAGGCATAAATGGTAGTGAAAGTAGTGCTGTGAACGATATGGACTGGAAAATGGCGGCATGAAACCGATAGACCATCTGCCCAGTGCAACCCCACCTGCGGTGAATGCTTGAATACAGCGCCCGGGTGCAGCGGACAGCGACATGCTCCTGATTGCATAGCTGCTTGCGTCCTATTCACAAGGACTACGGGGCCAAATGGCTACTTATTTGGTTACCAACCGACTAACCGAGCCCGACAAGCCATTGCTAGCCATCTGTAGTCGCGCGCAGTTGCCTCCATCGCCCAGTACGCTTGGCGATCAACGCAGAAGTATTCACAGCAGGGTACTGCTCCTTTAACGCCTTGAGGCCCTCCATCGCCCGGCTTCGCCAGCCAGGCCCTTGGCCAATCAGCTTCTCCCATGTCTCGCGTAGCAGTTCAGAATCATTGTTGGCAAGATAGTCGATCAGCGATGCCGCCTGGGCCAGGTCTTTAGTGGCCTTCACCCGCATGTTTTGCGGCCTTTCGCCATACACCAGCAACTTATGCAAAGCGTACTTTTCCGGTGGCGGCGCGTTGACCGTGATGGAGCCGCGCTGTGCCAGCAGCGTGATCTGAATCGGGGCCTCCATGGAAAACTCCATGAATTTCAAAGGCTGCATGGTGGCGTTCAGCGCCTTGATCAGCACGGGGGTGCTACCCCCTCGGTGCAGGCAGGTCACAAAATCGATTTGCAAATCCTGCTCATCCGATTTAACGTAGGTGGTCAGACTCTTGACCGGTACGAACCCCATCTTGAGGGCTTCGATTTCGCTACCCATATCCATGGTGACACCGGATGGAATGGCAACGGAGACGTTACGCCCCGCGTGCGCAAAGTCCAAGTCCACGGTCTGCGCCGACGATTGCCAACGAACGCCCAGGTAGTTCTGGTAGGCCATATACACATGGGTGCCCACGAGGATTCCTCCGGCCCGAAAGAAACCCGCATCCGCCATGCGCTGAATAATTTTGGCATGCGCAGGGACAATGGACAGGCAACCCGCCGCTATCGCCTGGCGCGTGAGTTGGCGCAGGTGCACAGTTTTACCTTCCCCCAGGCGATGCTGCGCTATGAGCGCGGTGAGTTCATCAGATGCCGACCCCAGGAAGATCTGCATTTGCTTGCCCGTAAGATCCGGGGTCTGGTAATACCAATAGTCGCGTCCCTTGACTATTTTTTTGGAAAAACTCCCCGGCAACTCAGCGACGGTTCGCACATCCTCCAACCGGCTGGCACTGCTCAGTGATGCGTAGGCGGTTTGGGCTGCGGTAGAGATGGGCGTGTAGAACATGGGCAAGTTATACTGAGTAATTAAAATGTCAGTATAACCATACTCGCCCAGAAGTCAAACTTCGCGAATGCGGTGAAAAAAGCCACCACGATTGAATCTGTGGTTGCCCCTAACCAGGATCAACAGGTCGCAGAATTGTCGGGCTGTGGTGTAAGGACAATTGGGGCAATCTCCATTTTAAAGACGTTGCGCAATACGACAGGCATGATTCCAAAAGTTTCGAGCCACTTCTAAGTTCAGTGTACGATTGGGCACCAGGATAAATGTTGATGGGCTTAATGCGGAGCAACAGCTGTTTACTGCGCAACGGGATTTAATCACAGTGCGGTACGAGTGGATTCAAGCTCCAGGCTTCTGTGGGTGGCCTGACAGAAGAAGATGTAGAGTTTGCAGATCAATTTTTCCGGTAATTGAGATTGAATTTTTAATCGGCGTTTAGATTTAAACTAACCGTTTGAAATTGGATGGTTGGCTGGCAAAGCCAATTTCTGTTTCACTCTAAGCTTAAGTATTTTTAAAAACCTTTTTAGGGACTCTACATGGCAACCCATACCATCAGAATCATCAAAGGCGGGCGCACGCTCTCGCGCAAGCAAGTCACCGAGGGCTTGGGCCGCGATGCCGTGGTGATCCAGGCTCAGCCCGATGTCACCTATCTGCTGAGCGACATGCTGGAGAACACCGGCCCCAGCAAGATTGCCGCCAAACGGGTGGGTAAAAGCCTGCACATCGCCATCGGCAAGGGCAACCCCGATGCGCCTGATCTGATTATTGAGGGCTACTTTGACTATCCTCCCGCCCCGATTGCTGGCAACCTGGCCGAAGGCGGCCAAGCCGTCTATGACCTGACCAGCGTCACCGCGCCCGCCAGCGCGACCAGTGCGGCCAGTTCAGCCACCCCAACGACGGGGGTGCCCGGCACCGGTGCCAGCGCACCTGTGGCCCAAGCCAGTCTGGCCAGTGAGGGTATGGACACCACGATGTGGGCCCTGGTCGGCCTGGGCGGTGCGCTTGCATTGGCCGGTAGCGGTGGTGGTGGTGGTGGTTCCGGTGGCGGCGCAGAAGCCGCCACCAACACGGCCATAGCCAAAGTCAGCGCCTATGCGGCGGACGGCACCAAGCCCGCCCCCAGCGTCACCGACTACACCGACATCGGCATCAGAGGCGTGACCGATACCAACCTGGCAGCCATCAACAATGCGGTCGATGCCCTGGCCGCCACCAATGTGGACAGCAAGGCCAAGCTGCAAACCGTGGTCGATGCCTATACCAAGATCCTGGCCGAAGCCAATGGCAGCGCGGCCGATACCAGCCCCGGCAGCAACCCTTTGGCCAGCGACTACGCCGCCATCGGCGCCAGCGTCGGCCTGGCAGCCACCAATACCACCGCGCTGGGCCTGCTCAACGATGTGCTGGCTAATCTGACCAGCACGGCTGTGGACACGGTGGCCGAGATCAATGCCATTGCAGCGGTGGTCGACAAGGTGATGAACAGCGCCGCTGGCACACCGGCCCCGCTGACGGTGGCCGACTACGCCCTGCTGGGCCTGACCACCAGTGGCTCGGGGGCGGTGACCGCCGCCAATCTGGCCGCCATCAACAATACGCTGGCCTCGGCGGGCGGCCAGGCCAGTGTCGACACCTTTGCCGAGTTAAACGCCTTGGTCACGGCGGTGGCCACCATCGTCAACTTTGCCGAGGACAAGACCCAGGCGGTGCCGACCCTGGCGCAGTACACCGCCGCAGGCATTACCGGGGTGAACGCTGCCAACCTGGCCGCCATCAACAGCGCGGTCGATGCCAATGCCGCCGGTGGGGTGGATACCAAGGCCGAGCTGCAGGCGGTGGTCGATGCCTACGCCGTGATCTTGGCGGAGGCCAATGGCGTGGCCCTCGATGCCACCCCCGGGGTCAATCCCACGGCGGCGCAGTACGCAGCCCTGGGAGCCAGTGTGGGCCTGGCTGCCAGCAACGCGGCCGCGCTGCGTCTTCTCAACGAGATCGTGGGCAACCTGACCACCACGGCTGTGGACACGGTGGCCGAGATCAATGCCATTGCCGCCGTGGTTGACAAGGTCATGAACAGCGCCGCTGGCACCCCTGCCACCCTGACGGTGGCCGACTACGCCCTGCTGGGCCTGCCCACCAGCGGCGCGGGAGCGGTCACCGCCACCAACCTGGCCGCCATCAACAATGCGCTGGCCTCGGCGGGCGGACAGGCCAGTGTCGACACCTTTGCCGAGTTAAACGCTTTGGTCACGGCAGTGGCCACCATTGTCAACTTTGCCGAGGACAAGACCCAGGCCACCCCCATTCTGGCGCAGTACACCGCCGCAGGCATTACCGGGGTAACCGCCGCCAACCTGGCCGCCATCAACAGCGCGGTCGATGCCAATGCCGCTGCTGGGGTGGATACCAAGGCTGAGCTGCAGGCCGTGGTGGATGCCTACGCCGTGATCCTGGCCGAGGCCAATGGCAACGCGGCGGATGCTACCCCCACGGTCAACCCCACGGCAGCGCAATTCGCCTTGATTGGAGCCAGCATTGGAGCGGCCGCTACCAATCCCGTGAACCTGTCTTTGCTCGATGATGCCATCGCAAGGCTGACCACCATTTCCGTCGACAGCGTCACCGAGATCAACGATATCGCTGCTGCAGCCAACGCGGTGATGACGGGTGCGGCCGGGGGGATTGCGCCGACGGCGGTGCAACTGGCCACACTGGGCATTGCGGGGGTCACCGTCAATAACCTGTTAGCCCTGCAAAACGCCATCGCCGCCACCGCCGACAGCGGCTTGCTGGTCGATACGGTACAGGAATTGCAGACGGTCGTCACCGGCGCGGCCACTGCGGCCGCACAGGGCCTGACGGCTATTCAGAACTATGCTGCTTCCAGCAGTGCCAGTCCCGCGCCGGTGCTGGCGGATTATGTCGGTCTGGGGGTCACCGGGGTGGATGCGGGCAACCTGGCGGTCATCAACAGCGCCATCGATGCCCTGAGTTCCCCCAATCTGGACAGCCCATTTCGGGTGCAGGCGACGGTGGATGCCTACAACAAGATTCTGGCTGAGGCCAATGGGGCTACCAGCGATGCCACCCCAGGGGTCAACCCTACGGCCAATGATTTTGTGGCGATCGGGGCCAGCATTGGCCTGGCCTCGGGCGGGATTGCCACCGGCACGGACCTGGCCTCGGCGGCGCTGGCTTTGCTGGATGAGGCGGTAGCTGGCTTGACCAGCACCAGCGTGGATACGGTGAGCGAGGTCAACGCTCTGGGCGCTGTGGTGGACAGGGTCATGAACCTGGCCAAGCTGCCCACGGGGAGCGCCATTCCAGCGGGCAGCCTCAGCATGGCTGACCTGGGGCTGCTGGGGGTGAACACCTCGCTGGCCAATACCGCCACCGAGACCAACGCGATCTTGCAGGCCATCGTCGAATCGGCCGATGCGGGCTCGGCGGTAAACACCATCCTGGCGTTGCAGGCCATTGTCAATGCCAATTCGGCTTGATTGATGGCTGGCGTGGGGTGGCTACCAGTGAAACGTCAGGCGCTCCGATGGCGTGGGTGCATGGTGCTGAGCGCCTTGGTTTTGAGTATCGGCCTATCAAACATTGGAAACGCGCAAAACATTCCTGCCAAAGACACGTTACAGGCCAATCTATCGCTGTTGGTCGAGCGGGCTGTTACCCACCATCCCAGTGTGCAAGCCAAATGGGCCGAATTGGGTGGTAGCCGTGCAGGCCTGGAAGGTGCCAAGTGGCAGTACTATCCCAGTCTGTCGGTTCAAACCGAACGCAGTGCAAATCAGAGCAACCAAAGCATTGGTGCGGGCAGCACGATCCTGCGATTGCAGCAAAATCTCTGGACCGGTGGTCGCATTGAATCTGGCGTGAAAAATGCCCAATTCAGGCAACAATCTGCGGAATATGCGCTCCATGAAACCCGCGTCACTGTTGCGCTGCGCACCATCGAAGCTTGGCAAAATCTGCTCACGGCGCTGGGTCGCCAGCAGGCCATCCATAAGCTGTTGAGCCAATTGGATCGCCTCAATGGCATGATGACCCGGCGTGTAGAGCAACAGATTTCACCGGCCATTGATATGCAGCTACTGCGTGCCCGTCTTGCACAGGCGCAATCGGAGCATTTGACCGCAAAAACAGCCGCTGAAGCGGCACGTCAGAAGTTAGTTCAATGGGTTGGCAGCGATGCACTTTCGTTGCTGCCGCCACCGAACCTTACGCAGGCTGATCTGCAGGATGTCCTGCCCTCCTTGCCAACCGACATGGAGCAGCAACTGGAAATGGCCGTGATCCGCTCACCCAGCCTGCTGCGTTACGAGGCTGATACCAGCACTGCAAGGGAAGATATCCAGCTAAAGCAGGCTGAGCAATGGCCCAACGTCTATGCTCGCCTGGATAGACAATACACCGGCAATGGTATTTTGGGTGGCAAGACGGCCGATACCACGCTGTATCTCGGCTTGCAATACACCACGGGTGCCGGCTTGGCCCTTCGCTCTCAGATAGAAGCGGCGCAAGCCAAACTCCAAAGTTTGGACAGTGACCGGGAAACGCTGCGGCGCCAGATTAAAGAAAGCTATGACAACGAGTGGCGTGACTACCAAGCCACCCGTACGCGAATTGACTATGCCCAGCTGGTACAAAGCAGCAACGATGCATTGTTCGACTCATATACCCGTCTCTTTGTGGCCGGTCGACGCAGTTGGCTGGAGCTGTTAAACACGCTGAGAGAGCAAAACGCTGCCGATCAGGCGCTCACTGACCTGCTATCGCAGAAGCAAGCTACCCACTTTCGACTCAGACTCTATCTAGGCGAGTTACCTTGGCAATCTGCCAGTCGGCCATGACCCCTGAAGCCCTGAACCTTGGCTGGGGAGTCCAGCGCATTGCGGCTCTGGCAGGTCGCAGCATAGATCGTCTGCAGCTACACCAGGCATTGTTCAATCTGGATATCCAACAGATGCCCAGCACCCAAGTCGCGCGCCTGTGTCAGCACCTGGGTTGGTTACTGCCTCAAACGGTGGTTCGGCCTGATGAGGCACGGTTACCGGTTCTCATGCACCATAAAGAACATGGCTGGCTGGTGGTGGTATCGCGCGATGCCGATGGACAATGGCAGGTCGACAGCCCGACCGGGAAAAAAAGCATTCCATTGAGAGACAGTGACAGTACCCCTACAGGCATGCTCTGCTGGCGTATGGCTTTGCCTGCCGCACGGCGCGCACCACAACGCGCATGGGCCATGATCCGGGCGGCGTTCATGCAGCACAAAACCACTTTGCTGGAAGGCGCGGTGGCTACGCTGCTGATCAATCTGGTGGCACTGGCCACCTCTTTTTTCAGCATGCAGGTGTATGACCGGGTGATTCCGTCACAGGGATACCATACGCTGACGATACTCAGTATAGGGGTGATGCTCTCCATCGTGTTCGAGTTTGCGATGAAGTACACCCGATCGCGCGTCATGGAACATGCCGTTGTGAACCTGGACAGCACGGTTTCACGCGACGTGTTCCAGAGGCTTTTGAACATCCGTCTGGATCAAATGCCGCAAAGTGTCGGTTCACTGGCAGGCCAACTGCGTGCCTACGAAGGCATACGCGCATTCCTGACTGCCAGTACTGCGTATTTGCTGGTTGACATTCCTTTTGCGTTGTTTTTTATCGCGGTCATGGTGATGCTAGGCTCGCCCTACCTGGGGGTTGTTCCCCTGGTGTTCCTGGTAGTGTCCCTGTTGACCGGATTGTCACTGCGCAGAGGGATCAACGCGGCAGCCAAACAGGGGGCGCGCGCCGCCAACGAAAAAACGGGTCTGCTGGTTGAGGCCGTAGAGGGGGCTGAAACCATCAAAAGCGGCTTGGGCGGTTGGCGCTTTCTGTCGCGATGGATCGACATCAACCACCAATCCATTGCCTACGATCTCAAAATACGCCACTTAAGTGAACTCGGCGGGTTTTTAACAGCGGCATTTCAGCAGATCAGCTATGCGGGTCTGATTGCTGTGGGTGCCTGGCAGGTGATGGAGGGCAATGTGACCATGGGCGGCCTGATTGCGTGCTCTATTTTGAGTGGCCGCGCCCTGTCGCCTGCGGGCATGTTGCCTGGACTGATGGCGCAATATGCCCACGCCAAAGCTGCGCTGGAAGGGCTTGAACGCATCTACACCCTGGAAAGCGACAATGCAGGCATTGAACGTCCGCTACTACCTGAGCGCATCAAAGGGAACTACCGTTTAGAGCACGTGCGCTATGCCTACCAAAATAACCAGCCGCGCCAAAGCAATGGTCAGAATGCCCTCAACATTCCAGAACTCCACATCAAATCTGGCGAAAAAATTGCCATTTTGGGCTCCGTAGGCTCTGGCAAATCCACACTGTTGCGGCTGCTCAGCGGCTTGTACCAACCAAGGGAGGGCCGCATCCTGCTTGACGACCTGGAGTTGTCGCACATCGCCCGGCAACGCCTGTCTGAGCAAGTAGGCTATTTGCAACAAGAGCATCGGCTGTTCCATGGCACTTTGAGAGACAACCTGTTGATTGGTTTGCCAGACCCTGGCGACGATAGCATTCTCAATGCAGCGCGTGAAACGGGCCTGCTGAGTTTGATCCGCGAGCATCCCATGGGTTTGGATTTACCCATTAGCGAAGGCGGTAAAGGTTTATCAGGTGGCCAACGGCAATTGGTAGCGCTCACAAGGCTGGTACTGACCAAGCCGGTGGTCTGGTTGCTGGATGAACCCACGGCAAGCATGGACGGCGAGACCGAACAGTTGTGCATCAGCATGCTGCAAAAGCGTATGCTAGCCGAGCACACGGTGGTGATTGTGACCCACAAACCTACCCTCCTGCCCTTGGCGGATCGGGTGATTGTCATGGCAAAGCATAGTGTGGTGCTGGATGGTCCCAGGGATCAGGTATTACTGCAATTGGTTGAAAGGGGACGCGCACAATGAATCGCCCTTCCTCGTACGAGTTGCCAGACGAACTATCAAAACCCCCAACGAAAGCACGCTGGACACTCTGGACCGCCCTGGTCGGGTTTATGGTTTTACTGATGTGGGCGCAGTGGGCTGAGATTGACCAAATCACCCGGGCCCCAGGCCAGGTGATTGCCAGAGCCAGAACCCAAACGGTGCAAGCCACCGAAGGCGGTGTGCTGAAAAAACTCCTCGTCAAAGAAGGTGACGCAGTGACCAAGGGCCAGGTGCTGGGTGTTTTAGAGCGTTCCCGGGCACAGGCGGCAGTCAACGATAGCCAGGCCAAAGTAGCCGCATTGCGCATTACGCTGGCACGCTTGTCTGCCGAGGTGTATGGCCAAGTCCTTCAATTCCCCCCGGCCCTGCTGAAGTACCGCGACTATGTCCAAAATCAAACCGCGTTATTCACCCAACGGCAACGCGCATTGAATGATGAAGTCGGAGCACTGTCGCAGAGCCTGGATCTGGCCAGACAAGAGCTGGCGATGCATCAGCCATTGTTGGAAGCCGGAGACGTCAGCAAATCAGATGTGCTGCGTTTGCAGCGACAGGTCAGCGATATCCAATCGCAAATCACCAACAAGCGCAACAAATATTTCCAGGATGCGCAAACCGAGATGACCAAGGCACAAGAGGAATTGAAAACACAGGAAGAAGCCCTCTCTGACCGGGCGCAGCTGCTGGACCATACGGAGTTGCTGGCTCCTGCCAATGGGATTGTGAAAAATATCAAACTCAACACTGAGGGAGGCGTGCTGCGGCCCAGCGAGGAGTTGCTTCAAATTCTGCCCACCAATGGGGATTTGGTAGTGGAAGCCAAGCTCAAGCCAGCGGAGGTAGCGTTTATCAAGCTCGGCTTGCCAGCAACCGTGAAATTGGATGCTTATGATTATTCAATTTTTGGCAACCTGCGCGGCGAGGTAAGCTACATCAGCCCGGATACGCTCAGTGAAGACACCAAACAGGGTGAACTCATTTTTTATCGCATACAGATCAAACTGACCGAGCGTGAATTCAAAGGCACACAAGCGCAACAGATCGAGGTGCGACCAGGACTGACTGCCACGGTAGAAATTAAAACCGGCAAGCGTAGTGTTTTGGATTATTTAACAAAACCCATTACCAAGACACTGACGCAAGGCCTGCGCGAGCGGTGAGGAACGTGTCAAGTGCGGTACATGAACCTCAGGAGAAACCGCAAAATTGCAAAGACGACCCTAAAAGACAAAAGGGAAAAGACAAAAGGGTTAGTAGCCGTTAAGCTACTAACCCTCGTCATTTATGGTGCGGCTGGCAGGAATTGAACCCACGACCCCTTGGTTCGTAGCCAAGTACTCTATCCAACTGAGCTACAGCCGCGCAGCCTTGAATTATAGCATGGTGTTTTCAGAATTTTTCACTTGTGATGGCTCAATGCATTGCTCACCAGCTTGGAAGTGATGTCCACGATCTGGATCATGCGGTTATAGGCCATGCGGGTTGGGCCAATCACACCCAGCGTGCCTACGATCTGGCCGTCTACTTCATAGGGCGCACTGACGATGGAGAGTTCTTCAAACGGCACCACCTGGCTTTCGCCACCAATGAAGATGCGCACGCCCTCGGCCTGGCTGGAGACATCCAGCAGGCGCATGAGCTGGGCCTTTTGCTCAAACAGGTTGAACGCGCGGCGCAGTTGCCCCATGTCGGTGGAGAAATCGCTCACTGACAGCAGATTGCGCTCGCCCGAGATCACCACTTCGCCATCCGCCTGACTCATAGCCTCGCTGCTGACCTGCACGGCCGCCTGCATCAGCGTAGCGATCTCGCTGCGTAATTGCTCTATTTCATTCTTCAGTTTTTCGCGCACCTGCTCAATGGTCAGTCCGGCATAGTGTTGGGTAATGAAGTTGGAGGCCTCGATCAGCTCGCTTTGGGTGTAGTCTCGCTCGGTGAAGATCACGCGGTTTTGCACATCCCCATCAGGGGCGACAATGATGACCAGAATCCGTTTTTCTGACAGGCGCATAAATTCAATATGCCTGAACACCGAGCTGCGCCGCGGCGCCATCACTACCCCGACAAACTGCGACAGGTTGGACAACAGTTGCGCGGCGTTGGTAATTACTTTTTGCGGCTGCTCGGCGGCCAGAGTAGACGACGACACGGCAGTGGGAATGTCTTGCCGGTTCACGGTCAGCATGGTGTCGACAAACAGCCGGTAACCGCGCGCGGTGGGTATGCGCCCTGCAGAGGTGTGGGGCGATGCGATCAGGCCCAACTCCTCCAGATCGCTCATCACGTTGCGGATGGTGGCGGGCGACAGGTCCAGGCCCGAGGCGCGCGAGAGCGTGCGCGATCCAATGGGCTGCCCATCGGCGATATAGCGCTCCACCAGCGCTTTTAACAACAACCTGGCGCGCTCATCAAGCATGGCATTGGGGGTACGGCATAAGATGCTCGCATTCTACTTTTGTTGCGCGCTACAAATGCCCATCCATGCCTGATGCGTTACTTTAGGACTGGATATTGCAGTTTTCGCTTAATTTCACAAGATAAAATACTGGTGCACCCCCAAAATCCTGCATCATGAAAAAACCCCTGCCTCAGCACAGCACCCCTGCCATCCAGGTCATGGAGCGCATGTTCAGCCTGATCGACGTGTTAGCCTCACGCGCAGAAGCCATCAGCCTGAAAGAAATCAGCGCAAAAACCGGCCTGCACCCCAGCACCGCCCATCGCATCCTGAACGACCTTACCCTAGGTCGCTATGTAGACCGCCCAGAAGCGGGTAGCTACCGCCTGGGCATGCGCCTGCTGGAACTGGGCAACCTGGTCAAGGGTCGCCTGGATGTGCGCGACGCGGCGTTGGCCCCTATGCGCGAGCTACACAAACTCACCCAGCAGCCCGTTAACCTGTCGATGCGCCAAGGCGATGAAATAGTGTATGTCGAGCGCGCCTTCAGCGAGCGCAGTGGTATGCAGGTAGTGCGCGCCATTGGGGGGCGGGCGCCGCTGCATCTCACCTCGACTGGCAAGCTTTTTTTAGCCGCTGACGATACCGCCCGCCTGCGTGCCTATGCCACCCGCACTGGCCTTGCGGGTCACACCAAAAACAGCATTACCCAGCTACCCATCCTGGAGCGCGAACTATCCAAAGCACGCCAGTACGGTGTGGCACGCGACAACGAAGAGCTGGAATTGGGTGTTCGCTGCATGGCGGTGGGCATCTATGACGACACCGCCAAGCTGGTCGCGGGTCTGTCAATCTCTGCCCCCGCCGACAGATTGGACGAAAGCTGGCTACCCAAACTGGAGGCCACTGCACGAGAAATATCGGTGGCATTGGGGCACCGGGTGGTTTAATGCTGTAATTTACCCATGCCTGTACATTTCCGCCATGTAGCCCTGATTGGCAAATACCACGCCAGTGCTGCCACGGGCGCGCGCGCCACTTTGCTGGAAATTGCCCGTTTTCTGGAAAAAACGGGTTTGGAGGTGTCAGTCGAAAAAGACACCGCCACCAACACCGGCATTACCGAATATCCTAGCCTGGATCTGGAGGGCATCGGCGCGCACTGCGACTTGGGACTGGTGGTGGGTGGCGATGGCTCCATGCTGGGCATCGGGCGCAAAATCGCCCGCTACAACATACCGCTGATCGGCATCAACCAGGGTCGCCTGGGTTTCATTACCGATATTGCGTTGGAGAGCTACCAAAGCGCCCTCGCCCCGATGCTCCAAGGCGAGTTTACCGAAGACAGCCGCAGCTTGATGCACGGCCAGGTGATGCGCGATGGTCGCTGCGTGTTTGACGCACTGGCCATGAACGATGTGGTGGTCAACCGCAGTGCCACCGCAGGCATGGTGGAGCTGCGGGTCGAGGTGGATGGACGCTTTGTCGCCAACCAGCGCGCAGATGGCTTGATCATCGCCTCGCCCACGGGCAGTACAGCCTATGCCATGTCAGCGGGTGGGCCGATTTTGCACCCCTCGATTGCCGGTTGGGTGATGGTACCCATCGCCCCCCATAACCTTTCCAATAGGCCGATCGTCCTTCAACAAAGCGCACAGATAGCTATTGAAGTGGTAGCAGGGCGCGATGCCAGCGCCAACTTTGACATGCAATCACTGGCCTCGTTGATGCCGGGTGACCGCATCCTGGTACGCCGCTCGGAGCACCAGGTACGCTTTTTGCATCCGCTGGGCTGGAGTTACTTTGACACCCTGCGGCATAAACTGCATTGGAACGAAGGAGGCGCATAAATGGCATTGCGGCGAATGAATTTGCGCGACTTTGTCATCGTGCACGAATTGGAACTTGATTTACTCGCCGGCTTTACAGTGCTTACCGGCGAGACTGGAGCGGGCAAATCCATTTTGATTGACGCGCTGCAAATGGCGCTGGGCGCGCGCGCCGATGTGAATGTGGTGCGCGAAGGTGCCGCCCGAGCCGAGATCAGCGCCGAATTTGACTCACCTGCCTGGCTGGCCGACTGGCTGCAGGATGCGGGCTTTACGGCGGAGTCGGACGCGCTCCTGATTCGCCGTACGGTAGACGCACAGGGCAAAAGCCGCGCATGGATCAATGGCAGCGCCGCCACGGCAGCACAACTGCGCGAAATTGCTGACCACCTGGTAGACATCCACGGCCAGCATGCCTGGGCCGCGCTCACACGGGCCGACGAGGTGCGCAGCCTGCTGGACGCGTTTGGCAAGATCAATAGCAAAGACGTGCTGGAGAAATACACCGCCTGGAAACTCAAGCTGAAAACCTTACAAGAAGCACGCGCCGCGCAAACCAGCCTGGAGAGCGAGCGCGAGCGCCTGGCCTGGCAGATTGGCGAGCTGACCAAGCTCTCGCCTGCCGCCAACGAGTGGGACGATCTGAACGCCGAGCACAGCACCCTGGCCAATGCGCAGGGCCTGCTGGAGGCCGCACACCTGAGCATTGAGGTGCTGGAGGGTGAGGACAAGGGCGTTGCCAGTCAACTCGCCAAGGCGCAACAGTTGCTACAAAATAATGAGCAGCTTACGTCCTCCTTTAAGGGACTGGCGGAACTTTTAGCCCAAAGTTTGGCACAAATTGAAGATGTAGCCCACAGCCTGCATGCCTACACCCGCAAGACCGAGCCCGATCCGCAGCGCCTGGCCCAACTGGACGAGCGCATGACCCTGTGGATGTCACTGGCACGCCGCTACAAGCGCACGCCCAGCGAGTTACCCACCCTGCTCTCTTCCTGGAAGAGCGAGCTGATCCAGCTGGAAGCTGCCAGCGATATCGCCGGCCTGGAAGCCGCTGAACGCACCGCCCATGCGCAGCTGCTCAGCGCCTGCAAAGTACTCAGCCTGGCACGCCGCACGGCCGCGCCGCAACTGGCCAGCGCCATCACCCAAGCGATGCAAGGCCTGGGCATGCAGGGCGGCAGGTTTGAAGTGGCGCTTACACCTCTTGCCGAGCCCGGCACCTATGGTGCGGAGCACATCGAATTTTTAGTGGCTGGCCATACTGGCAGCACGCCGCGCCCGGTGGGCAAAGTGGCCTCGGGCGGCGAGCTGTCGCGCATCGCCCTGGCGATTGCGGTCACCACCAGCCAGTTGGGTAAGGCGCAGACTTTGATTTTTGACGAGGTGGATGCAGGCGTGGGCGGCGCGGTGGCTGAAACGGTAGGCAGGCTGATGAAGCAACTGGGCAAGGACCGCCAGGTGATGGCCGTTACCCATCTACCCCAGGTGGCGGCCTGTGCTGACCAGCATTTACTGGTCTCCAAGCAGCTCAAGGCCAAGCAGACCCTCAGCGATGTGCAGGCCATTGCAGGCGAACAGCGCGTGGGCGAGATTGCCCGCATGCTGGGTGGCGAAAAGCTCTCCGGAACCACCATGGCGCATGCCAAAGAAATGCTGGGGCAGTAAGATACTGGGTATGGACAGCACATCCCCCATTGAAGTCGTGTTGATCACTGGCATGTCAGGCTCAGGCAAGTCCGTCGCCCTGCACGCGCTGGAAGACGCACACTACTACTGCGTAGATAACCTGCCACCGGAACTATTGAGTGCATTTATAGAGGTCGAGCACACCAATTTAGTGAGCAAAATTGGCATTGCCATGGACGTGCGCAGCGCTGCCTCCCTGCCGCTTTTGCCCGCTCAGTTTGCCAAACTGCGTGAAATGGGCGTGCATATCAAAACCATTTTTCTTGATGCCACCACCGAGACCCTGGTACACCGCTTTTCCGAGACGCGGCGCAAGCACCCATTGTCCAACAACGATGTGATTGACCACCAGCACGCTCTGACCGATGCCATTGAGCTGGAGCGCGACTTGCTTGCAGACCTGCGCCAGCAGTCACATGTGGTCGATACCAGTTTGATTCGCTCCAGCCAGCTACAGAGCTATATGAAAGCCTTGCTGTCTGCCCCTACCAAACAGCTCACCCTGGTGTTTGAGTCTTTCGGGTTCAAACGTGGCAACCCGATGGATGCTGATTTTGTGTTTGATGTGCGCATGTTGCCTAACCCCTTTTACGAGAATGTCCTGCGCCCGCTCACAGGCAAAGATGCGCCGGTAGCTGATTTTTTAAGGCAATACCCCGATGTGCTGCAAATGCAGCAGCATATTCAAGATTTTTTAACCCAATGGCTGCCCCGCATGACGCAAGACCACCGCAGCTACGTCACTGTGGCCATAGGCTGCACTGGTGGCAAGCACCGGTCGGTGTATTTGGTAGAAGAGTTGTCGCGCCATTTTGCAAAAGACTGGAGCACGCTCAAACGTCACCGTGAGCTGGATGGCCATACGCTTGCATCCAGCATCAGTTAAAAGTCACCTTGCGTAAGTCTGTACCTAGGCAAGCAACTTGCGTATAGGCGCTGGCAGGCCCACACCAGGCAAGGCTGAAAGAGACAACCACTGCCCAGCACCTTCTGGCCATACAGCCTCTTTCCACACCAGTTCAACCACATGCAGATGCATGTCTTTGTGCGTGAGTACATGCAAAAAAGCTTTATGTTCTATGCAACGTCTGCGCTGCGCAGGTTCGAGCGTGGCCATCAACTCCTCTCGACTGGCGTGCATCGGCAAGCTGTACAGCCCCGCCCATACTCCCGGCGTAGGCCGTTGCACCAGGTACACGCTACTGTCCACGCGCTGGGCGCGCAGCAGCCACCAAGCCTCGCTGCTGCGCTTGAGTTTGCGGGTTTTGACCGGATAACTCTCGGGCTGTCCTTGCGCATGCGCCAGGCAATAGCTTGCCAACGGGCAGCGTTCACAGTCCGGCCTGCGCGTGGTACAGAGTGTGGCACCCAAATCCATCATGGCCTGGGTATGGCGCGGCATCAATGCGTCAAGACTCGTACCCAATTTTTTAGCTTGCGAGACTGTGGGCAGGGCATCGGTCGCCAGCTCCCACAACGCACGCTCGTTCGCTGCCTGCGCCAGGTCTAGGTCAAATCCGAGCACCCGCGTCAATACCCGTTTGACATTGGCATCCAATATCGCCACGCGCTCGCCATAACAAAATGCGGCAATTGCTGCCGCCGTTGAACGGCCAATGCCTGGCAGGGTTTGCAACAGGTCGGCGTTGGGCGGAAACTGCCCCTGAAAACCGTGCACCACTTTTTGCGCGCAGCGATGCAGATTGCGCGCTCGGCTGTAGTAGCCCAAACCGCTCCACAATGCCAGCACATCGTCCAGCGGTGCAGCAGCCAAACTGGCCACATCCGGGAAACGCTGAAGAAAACGCGGGTAGTACTGCTGCACCGTCACCACCTGGGTTTGTTGCAGCATGATTTCAGACAGCCACACGTGATAGGGGTTACGGGTGCCCTGCCATGGCAGGCCCTGTCTGCCATGCTGTGCCTGCCAGGCCACTACGGCGCTGGCTAACTGCTTAATTGGCACGCGCACGCGCCTGGGGTTCAGGACGCGGCATGAGCTGCGCATCTTCACGCAGAGTGGGCTTAATCGGTGTTTTCACTGACGCCACGGGCGCTACAGGTGCCACGGCGTGGATTGATGCCGGGGCAGAGGCCACAGGCACTGCTACTCGCGGCTTCATAGTCACATTAGCCAGGGCAGCCATTTTGTCGGTAGAGTTTTCCGGGCTGTCTACCAAATGCGATGTCAGCTCCAACAGCTTGCTATCCAAGGCAGTCAGGTGCTGTTCCTGGCTGGTGATTTCGGCGATCCGTTCATCCAGCGTATTGGCAGCATCCTGAATACGGTCTATCGCTTCAATCCGGCGGGCAAAAGTTTTGCGTCGCTCACGCAATTGGGCATCCAACTGCGCGGCAGCGGTTTTGTTCCAAAGCTCTACATCGGCCAAGGCCGATTCAAATACCACCCGCAATCGGGTGGCCAGAGCCCGCACCAAACGGTCGGTAAATTCAGGTTGCGTCAAACGCAGCACGTTGCTCATGCCTAAGTACTGCAAATGGCTGCGCTCGACCAGTTCCAGGTCTTGCTCGTAGCGCGACAGATCTGGCGTACGTGGGGTTTGCAATGAGAAGCCATACTCCGCGTTCAGTTGCTTGAAACTGGTGCTCAGCATGCTGTGGATTTCAATGTTGACCTTTTTGGCCTTGGACAGGACGCTGCGCAAACGGTCAAAGGTTTCGCTATAGGCCTTGCGCACACCCAGCTTGATGCCCGGCTTGTGCAGCGCATCATTGAGTTGCTGCAGTTCAGCTTTAAGATTTGCACTGCCCAACGCCACAAACACGTCACGCACCAATTTAAGGTGGATAGAGCGCACCGCATGGATGCGCGCACCGCTGGCATCAAATTCGCTTTGCTCACTTTCAATGCGCGCACGCATCTGCTTGATCACTGTCGTGTTTTTGCCACGCAGACCGCGTAATTCGACCATTTGTTCGGCCAGGTCGCGGCGTCGGATATTGATGACGCGGCCCGTCTCGGTACGTAAATCGGCAATGCCGCTGGACATGGCACCGCGCAAGATGCTGCGGCGTTGGCCCATCATGCCTTCGCTCAATGCATGCTCCAGCATGGGTAGCTGGCTGGCTTGCAACAGCGCTTTGTCGCCATTGACCTTGGCCACCAGGCCTTTTTGCGCCGACACCGGGATCACCTGGCTTTTAGGCAAGGACAAAATGTCTGCCGTACTGGCACGTTGACGCTCTACGTTAGCCTGGATTTGTGCAGGCGTGGACAAAGCGTCCCACATGGTGTCGATTTTATTGAGCACCACCAAGCGGGTTGATTGGTCGGTGTTCTCCGACACCAGGTGCTCGCGCCATATTGCCATGTCAGACTTGGTCACGCCGGTGTCCGCCGCCAGAATAAACACGACCGCATGCGCCTGGGGTATCAGGCTCACCGTCAGTTCAGGCTCTGCGCCAATCGCGTTCAAACCGGGCGTATCCAAAATCACCAATCCCTGCTTGAGTAGCGGGTGGGCGATGTTGATCAAGGCATGCCGCCAGCGCGGCACCTCCACCATACCCTTCGCATCGGGTATGGGGTTGTCGTCGGGTGTATCGTCGTGCCACAGGCCCAGAGCCCGCGCCTCTTCTTTGCTGGCCTTGCGCACTTCGGCCACTTTTTCAAAGGCTTGCGCCAGTTGGCTGGCATCGTTCACATCCAGGTCGATGCGCGTCCATTTTTCGGGGGCGGCACGCCACTCCATCAGGGCCTGGGGTTGCAGGCGGCTTTCAATGGGTAGCAGTCGCAGGCAAGGCGGCACATCGGCATCCCAACCCAGCTCGGTTGGGCACATGGTGGTGCGCCCGGCGCTGGCGGGCATGATGCGCCGTCCGTAAGAGGCAAAAAAGATCGCGTTGATCAGTTCTGACTTGCCGCGCGAGAACTCGGCCACAAAGGCGATCATCACCTTGTCCGAGCGCATCTGGTTCTCCAGGCGCTGCAAGCGCTCTTCCACCGCCGAGTCCAGCAGCTCGTGGTCACGCATCCATTCAGACAGGAGTTTCAGGCGCAGGGCAAACTCACGCCGCCAGGTTCCGTGTGAGTCAAATTGTTCGTTAAAGGACGGGGTAACTGCCCCCTGCGTAGATGTCTGCATAACTGGTCAATATAACACTGCCCCATGCTGGCGTACACCCTTGGGCATCAGAATTTTTGGCAAAGCGCGCAAAAAAACGTACTGCGTTGGCCTTGGCGCATCAGCTTGATGGGGCTGGCGCAAACCCGACAGACCTCGCCTGCACGACCATAGACCATGGCCTGGAGTTGGAAATATCCGGATTTACCCTCGGCGTTGGTAAAGTCGCGAAGGGTACTGCCCCCCTTGTCCACTGCCGCTTGCAGCACCTCGCGGATGGCCCGGTGCAGTTTGGCAGCGCGTGGCGCGCTGATGTTGCAGGCGCGTACTGTGGGCCGTATACCCGCCATAAACAGCGCCTCCGAGCAGTAGATATTGCCCACCCCCACCACGATATCGCCCGCCAGTAACACCTGCTTGATGGCTGTTGTACGCTGTTGCAAGGCACGGTGAAAAGCCTTCGCTTCAAACTCATCCGACAACGGTTCCACACCCAGGCCGCCTAGAAGTTTAAGCGCAACGCTATCGCTTTCAGAGCTGGCATAGACCACCGCACCAAAGCGGCGGGGATCGTTCAGGCGCAGCACACCGCGCGTGGTGGCCATGCTGAAATGGTCATGCTTGCCCGGTTCAGCGGCTACAGATGTAAAACCCAGCGACCCCGACATGCCCAGATGCACCAGTAATATCCCCTGCGCCTGGCCCGTAGGCGCGGCCATGTCGATCAACAGGTACTTGCCGCGCCTGCGCACGGCCACTACCGCCCTGCCCTGCAGTTCGTCAGGGTCTATGCCCAGCGGCCAACGCAGGGCTTTGCCCATTTGCACATTACGGATCTGCGCGCCCTCGATACGGCTGGCAAAACTCAGGCGGGTGACTTCAACTTCGGGCAATTCTGGCATGCATGGATTATCATGCTGTCATGACGCTGCCCTCCCCAATGCCACTCCCTGCCACTCAGCCCCCCGCCACGCACAGATCCCTGCGCTTGGCCTCCTTCGGGTTTGCCCTGAGTGCAGCCGCGTACTGCCTGAGCGTAGCTGCGCAGCCCGCCAAACCAGCCGCCTCTGCTCCCGCCAATGGCACTGCCACCCAGCCACTGGCTTCCAATATGGATGCCGACCTGTTCTACCAATTGCTGCTGGGCGAACTCAATACACGCAGTGGCCAACCCAGTACAGGCTACGCGCTGATGCTGGATGCTGCGCGCAAAACCAATGACCCCAAGCTGTATGCCCGCGCGGTAGACATCGCCATCGAGGCGCGCTCGGGTGAAGATGCTCTCATCGCCGCCCGTGCCTGGAAGCAGGCCCAGCCCAGCTCACGCCTGGCCAACCGCCAGTTACTGCAGGTACTGGTCGCCCTCAACCGCATCCCCGAGAGCGCAGAGCCACTGCGGTCTGAGCTGGCCTCCACCCCTGCAGCCGAGCGCGCTGCGGTACTCTCGCTCATCCCGCGCAACTACAGCCGCGTGAGCGACAAGCCCCTGGCTGCCAGTACGGTAGAAAAAGCCTTGGCCGAGTACCTGACGAATCCAGCAACCGCTACGCCCGCCTGGACGACGGTAGGCCGCATGCGCTTGGTGGCTGACAATGCGGCGGGGGCGCTCGAAGCTGCCCAAAAAGCCCAAACCGCCAGCCCCAGCGCCCAAGGCCCGGCCATGCTGGCGCTGGAGATCATGAACCCCAAACAGCCGCAGGCGGAAAGCTTGGTCAAGCGCTACCTGGAAAGCGACAAACCCTCGCTGGATATCCGTATGGGTTACGCCCGCGCCCTGCTTGAAGCCCAACGCAACCCGGAGGCTGCGACCCAAGTGCAGATCGTCACCCGCGAAAAGCCCGACTACCCTGAGGCCTGGCTGGTGCAAGGAAGCCTGCAACTGCAAGACAACCAACTCGCACCTGCGGATACCTCACTCAAACGCTATGTAGAACTCGCCCAGCAACAAAACGCCGGCGAAGAGCGCCAACGCGGCCTCACCCAAGCCTACCTGCTGCTCTCGCAAGTGGCTGAAAAGCGCAAAGATTTTCCGCTCGCCGAGAGCTGGATTGCCAAAATCGACAACTCCCAGGCCCTGGTCAGCGCCCAAAGCCGCCGCGCGTCGCTGCTGGCCAAGCAGGGCAAGATGACTGAGGCCCGCCAGCTCATCCGCACCTTACCGGAGCGCAGCGAAGAAGACAGGCGCATGAAGCTGATGAGCGAGGTGCATTTACTGCGCGAAAACCAGCAATACCAAGCTGCCTACGACCTGCTGGCCTCTGCAGCCACTCTCAGTCCCAAAGACACCGAGCTGCTGTACGACCAGGCCATGATGGCCGAAAAGCTGGACCGCTTCCCCGAGATGGAAAAGCTCTTGCGCCAGCTCATTGCCCTCAAACCCGACCATGCGCAAGCCTATAACGCGCTGGGCTATTCCCTGGCCGAGCGCAACGTGCGCCTGCCTGAAGCCAAGGTCTTGATCCAAAAGGCACTGGAGTTTGCCGTGGGCGATCCGTTTATCACCGACAGTCTGGGTTGGGTGGAATTTCGTATGGGCAACCAGGCCGAGGCCGCCAAGATTCTCGAAGGCGCTTACAAAACCAAGCCCGATCCCGAAATTGCCGCCCATCTGGGTGAGGTCTACTGGGTAGCGGGCCAGCGAGACAAAGCCATGGCAATATGGAAAGAAGGCTTACTGCTCAACAGCGAGAACGAGACCCTGCTGCAAACCCTCAAGCGCCTGCGTGTGAAGCTGTGAATGCCATCCACTGGTCCTGCTTTCGGCACTGGACAAGCGTTGCATTTGCTATATTTTTAGTAGCTGCTTGCGCCCTACCGACAAGGACTACCAGCTTAAATAGTCCTGAAAATGCATTCTACACAGGTCGCATCAGCCTACAGGTAGCCAGCGAGCCGGTACAGTCCTTTGCAGGCGGTTTCGAGCTAATGGGCAACCCCGTTGCAGGCCAACTCAGCTTGTTTACCCCCTTGGGCAGTACCGCCGCCGTGCTGCGCTGGAGTCCCGGCCTGGCCGAGCTTCAAAACGGTAGCAACACCCAGCAATACCCCTCCGTGCAAGCCATGCTGGAACTTACCACCGGCGCCTCAATCCCCCTGGACGCCTTATTTTCCTGGCTGCGTGGCCAGGCTGCCACGGCCCCTGGCTGGCAGGCAGACGTGTCACGCCATGCTGATGGCCGCATCAGCGCTTTGCGCAGCGAACCCGCGCCACCTGCACAGCTGCGCATCGTGCTAGAGCGCTAACCGGCATTCCCCAGCCATGCAAGCCCTGTACGACCTCTGCGCCCCGGCCAAGCTCAACCTGTTTTTGCACATTACCGGGCGGCGCGCCGACGGCTACCACCTGCTGCAATCGGCTTTCGTACTGATCGACTGGGCAGACACCATCCACCTGGAGCTGCGTACAGACGGCATCATCAGCCGCGAAGATGTCCATCCGCAAGGCACCAACACGCCACCCCGCAGTCAAGCAGCTGCAAACCACAGCCTGCAAGCCGAGGCCCTGCCCCCAGACGATCTGTGCGTGCGCGCCGCCCGCGCTCTGCAAGCGGCCACGGGCACGAAGCTGGGCGTACACATTCGACTAGAAAAACGCATTCCCGTCCAGGCCGGCCTGGGCGGCGGCTCCTCCGATGCCGCTACCTGCCTTTTAGGCCTGAACCGCCTATGGAATGGTCGCAAGAAGCTATCAGAACTGGAGCAACTGGGTATACAGCTGGGTGCCGACGTGCCATTTTTTCTGCGCGGGCGCAACGCCTGGGTGGAAGGCGTAGGCGAGCAAATTACGCCTATCGACTTATCCGCAACACAATTTATCGTCGTTAAACCCGCACTGGGCCTGTCTACACCGGCAATTTTTGCGCACCCTGCCCTTAAGCGCGATACTCCCCATGCTATAATTTCTGGCTTTGCTGCATATCCTTATGTCTTTGGTCATAATGATTTGCAGCCTGTAGCCGAGCTAATCAATCCACAGGTCACGCAAGCGCTTCACGCGCTGTGCGCCCAAGGGCTGACAGCAAGGATGACAGGCTCAGGCAGTGCGGTATTTGCGCAAGTGTCCGGCGACGACACTTGCGTCCATCTACCCGCTGGTTGGCAGCAAAAGCTGTGCCATAGTTTGCCAGCACATCCCTTGGTGGGGTGGGCAAGCAGCTAAAATACAGCAACATTTATCGGCTAGTTTGATTGTTGGTCAGGTTTCTGACCAGTGCAAGCTGGCCCGTGTAGGGGAGTCGCCAAGCTGGTTAAGGCACTGGATTTTGATTCCAGCATGCGAAGGTTCGAACCCTTCTTCCCCTGCCAAATTTTTTCGACAGATCGATTTACGCCATCACGCATCACCCATCATGAGCGCATTGCACCCCGATTTCATGGTTTTTACCGGCAATGCCAATCCGGTGATGGCGCAAGAGATTGCCGCCCACCTGGACATCAAGCTGGGGGCGGCCAGTGTAGGCCGTTTTTCCGACGGTGAAGTCACCGTTGAAATCAACCAAAACGTGCGCGCCCGCGATGTGTTTGTGGTGCAGTCCACCTGCGCACCCACCAACGACAACCTGATGGAACTGCTGATCATGGTCGACGCGCTCAAGCGCTCATCTGCCGACCGCATCAGCGCCGTCATCCCCTACTTCGGCTACGCCCGCCAAGACCGCCGCCCGCGTTCCAGCCGCGTGCCCATCTCGGCCAAGGTGGTGGCCAACCTGCTGCAAACCGTGGGCGTGTCGCACATCCTCACCATGGATTTGCATGCCGACCAGATCCAGGGCTTCTTTGATATCCCGGTGGACAACATCTATGCGTCCCCCGTGCTGCTCAACGACCTGCGCAAACAAAAATACGAAGACCTCATCGTGGTCTCGCCCGACGTCGGCGGCGTGGTGCGCGCCCGCGCGCTGGCCAAGCAGCTGGGTTGCGACCTGGCCATCATCGACAAGCGCCGTCCCAAGGCCAATGTATCCGAGGTAATGCACGTCATTGGCGAGATCGAAGGGCGCAACTGCGTCATCATGGACGACATGATCGACACCGCAGGCACCCTGGTCAAAGCCGCTGAAGTACTCAAAGCGCGCGGCGCAAAAAAGGTCTACGCCTATTGCACCCACGCGGTGTTCAGCGGCCCAGCCATCGAGCGCATTGCCAAGGGTAGCGCGCTGGACGAAGTGGTCATTACCAACACCATCCCCCTGTCCGAGGCCGCCAAGGCCTGCAACAAAATCCGCCAGCTCTCCGTTGCGCCCCTGATCGCCGAGACGATCACGCGCATTGCCAAGGGCGAGTCGGTCATGAGTTTATTTTCAGAGCAGGACGATTTGTTTTAAGGCCACTCTGGTACCCAAAACGGCCTGCCGGGAGCCGCTAAAGCCCGCAACGCGCTGTCCTTTTGCATTTGTGCTTTGCACTTGTTCACATGGCAGCATTTAAAAAACCGAAGCATCACTGGTCGCGGTGCGCTTCTTCAGGAGTTAGTTATGAAATTTGTCGCTTTTGAGCGCGCCAAGCATGGTACGGGTGCGAGCCGCCGTCTACGCATGACAGGCAGAACCCCCGCTATCGTCTACGGTGGTACCACCCCTCCCATCCAGGTCGAGCTCGACCACAACGCGCTATGGCACGCGTTGAAGAAGGAAGCCTTCCACGCTACCGTGCTCGACATGGAAGTGGCGGGCAACGAATCCAAAGTGCTGCTGCGCAACGTGCAGTACCACCCCTACAAACAGCAAGTCCTGCACCTGGACTTCCAGCGCGTAGATGCCAACACCAAGCTGTCCATGAAGGTGCCGTTGCACTTCAAGGGCGAGGCCGAATCCCAAGCCGTCAAGACCGACAACTGCGTGCTCAACCACGTAGCCAACGAGCTGAGCATCGTCTGCCTACCGGCCGATCTGCCCGAGTTCATTGAAGTCGATTTGTCTGGTTTAAAGAAGGGCACCTCCCTGCATGTCAACGACATCAAACTGCCCAAGGGCATCAAAGTCATCACCAAAGGCAAGGTCAACCCCGTCATCGTCTCGGTGGTAGCCGTCGCCGGTGCTGAAGAAGCCCCTGCCGCAGGTGCCGCCCCGGCAGCTGATGCCAAGGGCAAAGCAGCGCCTAAAGGCGATGCCAAGGCGGACCCCAAAGCCGCTGCGGCCAAGACCCCGGCCGCCAAAGCCCCTGCCAAGAAGTAAGCCCGCTTACTCCGCGCAAAAGCCCACTTCGGTGGGCTTTTTTTATGGGCTTCCCCTATTTTGGCAACTATTACCCAAAACCACCACGATTAGTACCCACCTGTAAAGATCGTAAATTTTTAAGCTACAGGCATCTCACCCGAACAACGAAAGAGCATGCCATGACCACCAACCCTCAGCTGGGACAACTTTTCAAGCCCGTCCTGCCCGGCAAAAACTACGGCTTTAGCGACAGCCAGGCCGCCAACGCTCCCGGCCAAGCCAGCCCCACCGACAGCCTGGCAGCCAGCGCACTGGACGAGCTGGCCAATGGCGTCATCATCATCGACCTGCAAGGGCGTGTACTGCACCGCAATCTGGCGGCCGATGCCCTCATATCACGCGGCGACAGCGTCACGGTGGTGGCCGACATCATTACCGCAGCCCACGGACGCGATGTGCGCCTGTTCAGCGAGGCGCTGTCCAAAGCCGCCGCAGGCAAGCGCAGCATGATCAGCCTGGGCGGCAGGACCAGCGTAATGGTCGTGCCCCTGCGCGGCAATGCCTCGGGCGAGCAGCACCTGGCCCTCATGTTCTCCCGCGCCGGCGTGTGCGAGGCGCTGACCTTGAGTTTTTTCTCGCGCGCCTACTGCCTGACGGCCTCCGAAGAAAAAATACTCGGCCTGATGAGTGACGGCCTGACCGCGCCCGAGATGGCCCAGCAACTGCACATTGGCGAATCCACCGTGCGCAGCCATGTGCGCAACATCTGCTCCAAAACCCAAAGCAACGGCATCCGTGACATCCTCAAACGCCTGACTGTGCTGCCACCTTTAATGGCTGCGATTGCCATCCCCGGGTGATTGGCCTCGCCGGTTCATGCCACAATGCCAGTCCATGGCATCGTCAAAACCCGCAACTGGCAAATCCACCCCACTCCCCCCCGGCGCAGGCCTGAGCGAGCCTATGCGGGCGCTGGCCAGCGAAGGCACGCCGCGCAGCTACCGCAAGGGGGCCATCATCGTCAGCGAAGGCGACATGGGCGACACCCTGTATGTGCTGCAACAGGGCAGCGTACGCATCTTTGGTGCCGACGCGCAGGCCCGCGAGGTCACCTACGCCACCACAGGTGCCCCCGACTACTTTGGCGAAATGTCGCTCGACGGCGGCGCGCGCTCGGCCAGCGTGGAGGCACTGGAGCCCTGCCAGTGCATCGTCGTCACCGCCCACCGCGTGCGCGAGCATATCGCCCGCTCGCCCGATCTGGCCTTTGAACTCATCACCAAAATCATCGCCCGCGCCCGCGCCACCACCGTCACCGTGCGAAACCTCGCCCTGCTAGACGCCTATGGCCGCCTGGCCGCTACCCTCAATGCACTGGCCGAGCCCGCCGATGCCAGCGGCGCGCGCCCCATCCCCGCCCGCACCACCCACGCCGACCTGGCCCAGCGCATCGGCACCTCGCGCGAGATGGTCAGCAAAATCTTGCGCGATCTGGAAAAAGGCGGCTACATCGGCGTAGACAAACGCCACATGACGCTGGTGAAGAAGTTGCCTGCCAAGTGGTAGACAACAGGCCTGATTGCGATCGCCTTATTGCGGTTGTTTTTTTTCATTGCCGGGGCGTAAAATGAAGCCTATTTACACCCTCTCAACGCGCTGTTATTTCTCGCATGGAAAACATCAACACCCACGCATTGAAAAGCCTTGCCAGCAAATATATCTGGTGGAAAACACCCGATGATGCTATGGCCATGCCAGAGCGCGTGATAGCCCAAGTGATGAACATCGGCGACTACGAGGACGTGCAAACCCTGACACACCAAGTACCCAACAAAGTACTGTGCAATGTCCTTACCCATGCACAAGCCGGGCAGTTTGGCCCACGCTCCTGGTCTTATTGGCACTATAGATTGGGGCTGGCAAGCGTTGACCAAGTCCCACCTCTGCCCACCCGGACGTTTGCATGACGGGCACCCTCACGCCACACATCGACATTCTGCCCGCCGCACAGCAACGCCTCCGGCCTGAACTACGGCCCGCTGCTGCATTAGGCTTTGCTCTGTACCGGGGCACCGCTATCGCCTTGCGCCCAGGGCATCGCTTGTCCGTCGATTTTGATTTTTTCTCTGAACCAGCGCTAGACCACGCGGCGCTTCAAACGGCATTCCCATTCATAGCCCAATCCACGGTGCTACAAGACCAACGCAACACCTTCACCGTCGACGTGCCCTAAAGCGACACTACACATACCCACGTCAAAGTTTCTTTTTTCGGAGGCATTGGCACCGGTCGCGTAGGCCAACCCGACACGACCTCCGACGGCGTGCTGCAAGTAGCCTCGCTAGGAGTCTGGGCGGCAGAAGAAAAGTCGGTCGAAAACCATCATTTTCAGGGGTACTTGACCCCTTAACCATGTCGATATAACGCAGCCTGAGCGATTCTGGAGGGTCGAAAATTAATTGAGAATTTTCATTTCCTTCTGCCGCCCAGACTCCTAGACGACCTCATGGCCACCAAAACCAAAGTCATCCTCCAGCGCGCAGAGGCCAAAGACTATCGCGACACCACCGCCATGGTGGCCGCAGGTGTGAGCTTGCCGCAAGGGCTGGCCGCAGCCCGCGAGCTGTATGGGCGCAACTTTCAGCCCAGCGAAAGTTTAACGGCCCTGGTGTATTTTGAAGATGCGACTTGCACAACTTGACCATAAGCGAACGAACTTGCATGGTGAAGTTGGACTTGACCCGTTTGCGTGGGTAAAGTTCAAGCGCTAGCCAACTAAGTCACGTACCACTCAGGGGCCGCCATGCTGGAGCCTGACAGGACAATCTCGCGCGGGTCCCAGCGATGATACAAGCGAAATATCTCAACTCTTCATCCGCGGTTCGCCATATTCTTTGCGGCGTTTAAGGTTGCCAGGCGACAGCGCATTGATGGGAGAAGGCAAAAACGCACTGATAGGTGAATTTGCAATAGTTTTCCTAGCCAACTGCGGCGCAGCAAAGCTGGTGCCCCGCACGCGTACAAGGCCTGCACTTCGCGTACCCAAGCAGAGTAGTCCAGGCAGCACCGGGGACTCTTCAGTCACAGCAAGAAAATCCGCGCCGGTGTTCTTACTTCGCTTACCGCCTCTTGCTTTGCCGCCGCTGGAATACTCAGTACGACTCAAAGGATTCCATTTTTCATAACCACCCGCCATGAGTGTATTTTCGCCACAACCGGAACCGATCAGGCTTCCATCACCAGAAATTTCAACCAAATCTTGATGATCCTTGCCCACGAAAAACCTGCCTGGCCAATTTCTTTGCGGCATGCCCGGGTTACGCCCCCCCCAGCATGTGTAGAGGAATATGGGGCCAACCCTCTGCGCCTGTCGCGGTTTAAAGGTCATCGTCCATACCCCTGCAGGCGGGGTGGCCTGCTTGTCGTTCATAGCATTTGTTGGACTCACCTGAATCAATATTTGGCGCTGATCCTGAAATTGCCTACAAACAATCACGCAAAAGGGAGCGACGCCTGACGGATAACTTAGCACCACGTCTTGATTCGCAATAAAGTTTGCTATGGGTAGGTCGATCCCTGGCGCAGAAATGCTGAACTCAAAATTTGAATCGTCGTTTTTGACCCAGATTTCGGCGGGTAACGGTGCATCATTGCTTCTGGGTATCCACCATCCTATTTTGGCCTCCGTATCTATGGGGCAAGATCGAGGGAATATCACAGCGTGGCGCTTTTTTTCATGCGAATTGCCGGACGGAAAAATCACTTTCAAGGTAATTTTTCGTGTGGCAAGAACCTCGTCGACCATTGCATCGAGTGCCCTCTCAAACCAAGAAGTCCCATCATGTGGGCCCATCTCTGTACCATAATCCACGACCACTGCAACATGCGCTGCATCAGCTGCGCAATCGAGCACGTAGCGAATACCGTCCAACGTAGAGCGTTCAATACTTCCACGGTCGGGTGCCATTGGAATAGCGCGAGGCAATTGAACAAAAATCACGTCTGCGTCCATCACATCATCACACGGCTCGGATCGTCCGTGGCCAGATAAGCTGGGAGACAACCACTTGGAAGCCGCCAACCCTAACGTGCAGGAACCGTGTGTATAGCTGCTTCGCATTCCAGGGTATTGTGCAAGCCTGTAGCAGTGGTCTTCGTTAACTCTCCCGTCGAAGGTTGCCCCTAAGATGAGCTGGTTCAGTTCGCTCTGATGCACTTGACGACCGTAGCCATAGCCTTTAGGAATGGAGCCCATTTGCACCGGAAAATCAGGAACCTCATCTTGATCCCAGACTGCAAGAACTCGAGTCTCATTGGCTGCGTTCAAAAATGCTTTATGCGCAAACGGACAACCATGGTCGATCACTGCCAAGACTTTCTTTTTGGTTGAACGAAATACATCTTTCAGTTCGGATTGACGAGAAGGATCCATCACCATTCTTGGCGCCACGCGATTTGGCAACAAGTTAGCACAAAGTTGCATTTCAGTGACATGCAGTAATTCTGCCAACTTGACAAATAGTTCCGCGCTTACGTCTGCAGTCAGGTAAGCAGGTTGACTCTTCGTCAAGCGATTCAAATGCGCTTTCGATAGTCTCGATCGCGGCGACTTAGCGAACAACTCCAGCAAGACACCTTTTACGTCGACAGGATCAGCTTTATTAACGCAGGCTAGCGTAAAACCAATGGCAAACACCGGTTCGGTTTCCGTTCCTTTTGCGTAGTTAACCCATTGGGTTGCAAATGCAACAGTCAGGTAAGGATCTATTTTCATCCGCGCGGACGACGATAAACCGCAGAGTAGTGAGGGGGTATCGCTGTTCATTTTTTCGAACGAAGTTACATTGCGCTTAGCTATTGCGTTAAAGTTGCACCAGCTGGTACTGTTAGCTATTGATTAATCCAGCTCCATTCCTTGCGCGCGGAATCCCAAAGTTCAGATAAAACTGCGCTAGGTGATTTATTGACTTGGATTTCCTGGCCAGTTGACCGCTCGACAGCGAGTCCTGCTTTTGGATTGAATTCGACCAATTTCCCTACAGTCAGCGAATTTTCACCGGCCGAGCTGCTGAGACAAAAGTACTTTCCTATCCACCGACCCAAGTGTTCCCCAGCCTTTAGATCAACGGGAAAATGCACCCCAGCTACGATACGGTTGTCACCAATACGCTGGGCCAGTGCGGTGAGTTGTCTCTTTAAACTCTTCCATGCCTGCGTTTCGTCTGATGGTTTAGTCAACTCGGCAAGTAAAGTTGCGATGACAGTTGCTTCACACATATGACCCATCGGGTATGCGCCGTGGCCGGGCGTGCGAATCATGGGTTGCACCTGTGCTGAGTACGTATCTGGACGTGCGCAGGCCAGCTCGTGTTTTAGACGCATCTCCACATAGACCGAAAGTTGTTGGGCGATGGTCATTAATTGCCAGGTAGCAGGTGCTTTGTCGGGCCCCAACGGCAGCAGGGTGGCCCAGAAAGTCCACGTATCCGCGGTTTGCATCAAAATTTCAGACGCTCGATCTTCGCGTAGCTCAGCATCTGCAATCACGTCTTTTAGTTCAGCCAAGAATTGCGATACATCTGGCCTGTTCAGCGTGAAAGCGGCTTGTTGATTCAGTGTCACGGTTGCGTAAGACTTATCCGCTGCGACATCGAATCCAAGGGGTCTCAATAGGTCGGGCATCACGATGTACGGCACGACCCATGCGTCCCAATGCGCGAGACGAAGTTTTAAATTTTCTTTTGCATTTGCACTGAAAGTCGTCAACTCTGGATTTGCTGGTCGTTGTGGGTAAATTGCATCATCGCCGGGGTCAACGATGGCATCACGGCATCTACGCAAGGCTTCCGCCGCCACATACGTGCCGACACCCGGTGCACCACCTGCTGCACCACCTGCCGCACCACCTGCTGCACCACCTGCTGCACCACCTGCTGCACCACCTGCTGCACCACCTGCTGCACCACCAGCTACACCATACATCAACATAGAAATCTCCTTTTATATAAATGTGATTCAACTAACCCGTTTCCGGCAAACCGACCATTTTCATTGCGGCGATCACCCGCTGTCGGGCCGGACTATTTTCGCTACCCATGGTTTGATATTGCTGAATGCTAAAAGATGGAAGGAGCTTCAACAGGCGTTGGCCAGTAATCCGCGCAGCGTCCATTTGATCACTCTCTACTTCTGCCAGTAATTTGACTCGTAGTGCAGGGGCGTGCGTGCTGTCAAGTCTCAAGGCTTTATCGGCGTTCAGAATTGCCAGCCCATGTTCATCATTGAATGCGTAGGCGCTTGCCACCACAGTGTCAAGGAAGTAACGATGGGGATCTGCAGGCGAAAGTTTGACGGCTTGAAGTGCATCGACAACACCTCTTTGATTTTCCCCAGTGTGGGCTGACAGTACGCTGCGAAACAACCATGCATGCATATCGCTTGGGCACAGCTGTATTGCGCGATCCATCGCAATCTGGGCATTTTCGATGTCCCCTGCTATTTGACAAAGCACATAACCATAGACAGTTAGCGCCAACGGATGCTCGGGGTTGATTTCTAGCGCACGCTTGCATGAATCCAGGGCATTGCGCTTATCACTTGTGGAATTTTGACTCATCCCGCGAATGACTCTCAACACATACCACTTTGCAAGCCATGCATGCGCAGCAATCATTCTGCTATGCCGATGCGTCAGCTCAGTGAGCACTTCTCGCCCCATTTCAAAGTCTTTGGTGTTTGAACGGTGCGTTAAACAAATCCCACTCAGTTGCAATGAATATGCGCTTAAAGTCGGCAGTGGGCACAGCGTGGTTTTTTTTGCCTCGTGATTCAGAATCAAAGCGCTGATACGCTCAACAATGTGCGCAATGCACATCGACTCTATGCTTAGCAGGTCACCTACGTCGGTGGGGAACCGGTCTGTCCATACCGCTACACCCCGGATGGTGTCTGACAGTTCCGCGGTGACAACCAATTTAGCCGTTTCGCCCGAATTTATTTGCAGGTAAGTGCCGGAGAGAACATAGTTAGCCTTGAGTATCTGGCCAATTTCAATGGCAGACTTTCCAGCTCCTTTGAAAGCAGTCGTTGATAGTCTGGAAATAACTTCAAGATAGGGCGATTTCCCCAACTCGGAAATCACTCCATCCGCAATCAATTCGCCAATAGCAAAGTCTCCAATTGCCATGGCACGGGATTCAAAAGGAATGATCGCGATCGTCGGTTCAAGCTGCTCGGCATATTCCCGCACAGGTATCAAAATTGCTTTCGTACTACCTGCGCCCACACGGAAGACGCGTTGCGGCTCGCTCACATGTTTGAGGTAGCACTCACCCATGTCTTCAATATCTCCATCCAACGATTCTGTGAGGTGATCTCGTACGGCAGCAGTCACAATCGTTTCGCCCGGACCGGCCAAGGTTGTAATGCGGGCCACTAGATTCACGCCGTGGCCGTATATATCGTGCGCATCGCGCCGGGCGTGAGTTTCGTGGATGCCTGTGCGCAGCAACAAATGCCGTTCAGGAGCTTGGCCTGAGGGATCAAATTGCATATTACCTTGCGCAGCAAGGGCATGCATGCTTACCGCTGCCTGAACTGCACCCCGGGCGGTGGCAAATTCAATCATCATGCCGTCACCGGTGCTTTTAACCACGCTGCCGCCGTGTTCTGGCACGATAGTGCTGCGCACCTGATGCGTAAAGGCTTGCCAACGAGACACAGCGTAGTCTTCATCATGCTCCATCCATCGAACTGATTCAACTACATCGCACAGCAGTACAACGCGCAATGCGCTGGGTGCCAGCATCTCTGCATCCAAAATGATGCCGGTAGGTTCAGTGATGTTTTGCATAGTAGGCAAGGTAGACAGGGCTGTCATCATTAATTCTTAGTAGAAAGCGCAGAGATTGAACATAGCTATGTGACTTTATACGCAATTTGCGTCACTCCATCCTGGTTTCCAAATATTTGACTGTGCAGATTGGACAACCACTGGTTATCCTTGGTTGACCTTGGATCAACCAGGCCGTAACTAGGCTTCCAGCGATAATCGCCCGCATGATCAAACTGTTTGTGGGCCTGGGTAACCCGGGTACGGAATACGAGGCTACGCGGCATAACGCGGGGTTTTGGTTTGTTGACGCACTGGCACGGGAGCTGAAGTGCGCGTTAGCTTATGACAAAAGCTACTTTGGCCTGGTGGCGCGCACCACCGTGGCAGGGCAGGCGGTGTGGCTGCTGCAACCGCAGACATTTATGAACCTCTCAGGCAAGTCCGTAGGGGCGCTGGCGAAATACTTCAAAATTGCACCCGAAGAGATTTTGGTAGCACATGACGAGCTGGATGTGGTGCCCGGCCAGGCCAAAATCAAGCTGGGCGGCAGCCACGCGGGGCACAACGGGCTGCGCGACATCCACGCCCAGCTGGGCACCGACCAGTACTGGCGGCTGCGCATAGGCATCGGCCACCCGGGGGTGAAAAGCGAGGTGATTCACTGGGTGCTAAAGAAGCCACTGGCCGAGCAACGCAAGGCGATAGACGAGACCGTGCTGCGCAGCGTGGTGGCACTGCCGCATTTTTTAAGCGGTGAGATGGAAAAGGCCATGCTGGTGGTGCACACCAACAAACCGCCACGGCCCAAGCCGGTGCGGCAAGAGCCGCCTGGGACAGCAGCAGTGGGTGGTGCACCCTCTGCTGCACAGGCTGACAGTGGCGCGCCTTCAACGTCCGTTTGATATCGCTCAGGAAAAGCAGTTGCTCTTCTTTTTATAGCTGTTTATGCCCTAGCGACAGGGACTAGCGCCTGTAAACGCTGGTATTTTTGCCACAAAGTGGCTTGCGACTCGATAAACGCCGGGTTGATGGGGATGCAGGCCACGGGGCAGACCTGCACGCACTGCGGCTCGTCAAAATGGCCGACACACTCGGTGCATTTATGCGGGTCGATCTCGTAGATTTCTTTACCCAGATAGATGGCCTGGTTGGGGCACTCGGGCTCGCACACATCGCAGTTGATGCATTCGTCGGTGATCAAGAGTGCCATGGCTTATTCCCCTGTTCTGGGGTGGATCAGGCTTGCAGCCGGGGGCGGTGGGCGGCCTCCAGCGCCTGCGCCACGGCTGGGCTGACCATGCCCTTGACATCGCCCTTGAGCTTGCTGATCTCGCGCACCAGGGTACTGCTGATGCACTGCACATCTGCCGCTGGCAGCAAAAAGAGGGTTTCCACGCTGGGGCGCAGCTTGCGGTTCATGGCGGCCATTTGGGCTTCGTAGTCAAAGTCGGCCATGTTGCGCACACCGCGCACGACCACGCTGGCCTGCTGCTGGGCGCAAAAGTCCATGATGAGACCATCAAACGCCAGCACCTTCACGTTGGCTACTTTTTTAAGCGCTGCTTGTGCCAGCTCTATGCGCTCTGGCAGGCTGAACAGCGTTTTCTTGTGGTGCGCCGTGGCCACCGCGACGATGAGCGTGTCAAACAGCCCCGCAGCGCGCAAGATCACGTCCTCATGGCCCAAGGTGATGGGGTCAAAGGTGCCGGAATAGATGGCTATGCGGGGCATCGTGGTTACGCCCTCTTAACTGTCGGTTAGCTGCTCTTTCACCGCCGCTGGCGCAGGGTTGACCGCAACCGGCGCGCTGCCCGAGCCGCCGTCACCACCCGCTGCGGGGGGCACGCGCGGTGTCCAGTCTTTGGGCGCGCTGGGCGGCGCGGCCGGCCATGATGTCGTCCAACTGGCTCATGTCGATGGTTTCCCATTCCAGCAGAGCCTTGGCCATGGCGTGCATTTTGTCGCTGTTGTCTTCGATCAGCTTGCGTGCCTGGGCGTACTGGGTGTCGATGATCTTGCGCACCTCGATGTCCACCATCTGCATGGTGTGCTCGCTCATGCTGGTGGTCTTGGTGACGCTGCGGCCCAGGAAGACTTCGCCTTCGTTTTCGGCGTACACCATCGGGCCCAGCGCGTCGGTCATGCCGTAGCGCATCACCATGTCGCGGGCCAGGTGGGTGGCGCGCTCAAAGTCGTTGCTGGCGCCGGTGGTCATCTGCTTCATGAAGACTTCTTCGGCAATGCGGCCACCAAACAGCATGGCGATCTGGTTGAGCATGAACTCTTTGTCGTAGCTGTAGCGGTCTTGCGCGGGCAGGCTCATGGTTACGCCCAGGGCGCGGCCACGCGGGATGATGGTGACCTTGTGCACCGGGTCGCACTTGGGCAGCAGGCGGCCTATCAGGGCGTGGCCGCTTTCGTGGTAAGCAGTGTTGCGCCGCTCTTCCTCGGGCATGACCATGCTTTTACGCTCGGGGCCCATGAGGATTTTGTCCTTGGCTTTTTCAAAGTCGACCATCTCCACCACGCGGGCGTTGCGGCGCGCGGCCATCAGGGCGGCTTCGTTGCACAGGTTGGCCAGGTCGGCACCGCTCATGCCGGGGGTGCCACGGGCGATGGTGTTGGGGCTGACATCCTGGCCCAAGGGCACCTTGCGCATGTGCACACCCAGGATTTGCTCGCGGCCACGAATATCGGGTAGCGTGACGTACACCTGGCGGTCAAAACGACCGGGGCGCAAAAGGGCTGCGTCCAAAATGTCGGGGCGGTTGGTGGCGGCGACGACGATCACGCCGACATTGGTTTCAAAGCCGTCCATCTCCACCAGCATCTGGTTCAGGGTTTGCTCGCGCTCGTCATTGCCACCGCCCAGGCCTGCGCCGCGCTGGCGGCCCACTGCGTCGATCTCGTCGATGAAGATGATGCAGGGGGCGTTCTTTTTGGCGTTGTCAAACATGTCGCGCACGCGGGACGCGCCCACGCCGACAAACATTTCCACAAAGTCCGAGCCGCTGATGCTGAAAAACGGCACCTTGGCTTCGCCCGCAATCGACTTGGCCAGCAGCGTTTTACCGGTGCCGGGAGGCCCGACCAGCAGCAGGCCGCGCGGAATACGCCCGCCCAGCTTTTGGAACTTGGCCGGGTCTTTCAAAAAGTCCACCACTTCCTTGACTTCTTCCTTGGCCTCGTCGCAACCCGCCACGTCGGCAAAGGTCACGGTATTGGTGTTTTCGTCCAGCAGACGGGCCTTGGACTTGCCGAAGCTGAACGCCCCGCCCTTGCCGCCGCCCTGCATCTGGCGCATGAAGTACACCCACACGCCGATCAAGAGCAGCATGGGGCCCCAGCTGATGAGGATGGTGGTGAGCAAGGAGGCCTCTTCGCGCGCCTTCACGTCAAACTTGACGTTGTTGTTGATCAGGTCGCCCACCAGGCCGCGATCCAGGTAGGTGGCGTTGGTGCGCACCTTGCTGTCGTCTTGCTTGAGCGCGACGATTTCGGTGCCGCCCTGCCCCTCGGCAATGGTGACCTGCTTGATCTGCTTGGTGCGCACCATGTCCAAAAACTCGGAGTAGCCCACGTAACCCGAAGGCCCGCCGGCACCGCGCGTCTCAAACTGCTTGAACACGGTAAATAGCACCAGTGCAATAACGAGCCAGACGGCGACTTTAGAAAACCATTGGTTATTGTTCAAAACAAACGCTCCATGGGCAAGTAGCCCTGTGTTGATTCAGATGTGACCCATTTTAGGCTTTTCAAGACCTGTTTTAAGGGTATCTGGGGGTAACAAGGTGGTTTAGAGGGCTATTGGGGATCGATTCAGTCACTTTTGCACTGAATCACACCGTCAGCGTCTTCAGCCCCATGCCCACCAAAAACGTTTCGGAGGACTTGTCGCGGCTGGACTTGGGCTTGAGCGGTTTGACGACCTTGAAGGTTTGTCGAAACAGCTTGACGATGGGCTCGTAAGCGCCGCCATGGAACAGCTTGACCACCAGCGCGCCCTCAGGCTTGAGCTGGTTTTGGGCAAAATCCACCGCCAGCTCGATCAGCAGCTCGATGCGCGCGGCATCGGTGTCGGCAATGCCGGAGAGGTTGGGGGCGATATCGCTCACCACGACATCGACCACACGAGTTTTACCTGCCAAATCAGCCGCTAGTCCTTGCCCTGTGGACGTAAGCAGCTTCACTTTTTGTAGCAAAATATCCAGCGTCGCCTGCTCGGTAAAGTCGCCCAGGATGAACTCCACGCCCTCAATCGGCTCCATCGGCAAGATGTCCAGCGCAATGATGCTGCCGTTAAGCGCCCCCACCGCCGCGCCCGTGGGCGAGAGGCGGCGGCGCACATACTGGCTCCAGGCACCGGGAGTACTGCCCAGGTCCACCACCACATGGCCCGGCCGGATGAGCTTGAAGGTCTCGTCAATCTCCTTGAGCTTGTACGCCGCCCGCGCCCGATAGCCGTCAATCTTGGCCTGCTTGACGTAAGGGTCGTTCACATGGTCGTTGAGCCAGGCTTTGTTGACTTTTTTGGATTGGGTCTTGGTCTTCATACGGGGTGGGGAGAAGGTAACGCAAAAAGCGCTAAAAATACGCAAAAAACGCAAAACAAAAATCTCAAAACTGCCCAGAAGAAATTTGCATTGGATTTTTTAGCGTTTTTAGCGTTCTTTTTGCGTTTTTCGCGTTACCTCGGTCTGGTTAAGGGCACTTTAATCAGCGTGCATGTACCGATTAAAGACGATAATTGTCCCATGACTAGACTTATCCTCACCATCCAGCAACGTAAAGCCCACCGCGCCGAGGCGCACCACCTTGATCCGGTGGTCATGATTGGGGGCGATGGGCTGACACCCGCCGTCACCAAAGAGGTGGACAACGCCCTCAAGTCCCACGGCCTGATCAAGGTGCGCGTACTGGGCGACGACCGGGAGGCCCGCCTGGGCTACTACAACGAACTGGCCGACACACTGGGCGCGGCGCAGATCAATAACATTGGCAAGCTGCTGGTGCTGTGGCGACCCAAGGTGGCCCGTGAGAAAACCGTCGACGAAGACCGCATGTCGGGCCCCAAGGATGTGAAAATTTTGAAATACAGCAGCCGTGGCGGCCAACGCCCCGAGGTGAAAATGCTGCGCGTGCTGGGCAACGAGCGCTTGACGCGCGGTGGCACGGTCAAGCGCGCCAAGGTGAAGCAGAAGTCGGTGAAGAAGGCTTCGCAAGGTTGAGCCTGTTTTTGCTATGAGGAACCCATAGGTATCGCAAAAAGCGCAAAAATTTCGCAAAAAGCGCTAAAAAAAGCCGTTGAAATTGGATGTCCACGTCTCCAGCTAATGTGTTGCCAGTCCAAAATCCGTTTTCTTTTTTTTAGCGTTTTTTGCGAAATTTTTGCGCTTTTTGCGTTACATCCCAAACCATCCCTACCACCCAGCGCCCCATGACCAATCCGCTTTTAGACTTTACCGATCTCCCCCAGTTCGCCGCCATCCAGCCCACCCATGTGGCTCCGGCTATCGATGCACTGCTAATTGAGGCCAATGCGGCGCTAGAAAAGGTGACGGCCAAGGACTTCCCCGCGCAGTGGCTGGCGATGAGCAAAGAACTCGACGTGGTGAACGAAAAGCTCGGTCGGGCCTGGGGCGCAGTCAGCCATTTAAACAGCGTGATGGACACGCCCGAGCTGCGCGCCGCCTACAACGAGGCGCTGCCCAGGATCACCGAGTTTTACACGCGCCTGGGCTCTGACGAACGCCTGTACGCCAAGTACAAAGCCATGGACGTGGCCACGCTCAACACCGAGCAGGCCAAGGCGCACAGCAACGCCATGCGCGGCTTCAAGCTGGGCGGTGCCGACCTGCAAGGCGCGGCCAAGGAGCGCTTTGCGGTCATTCAGGAACGCCAGGCCGAGATCAGCCAGAAGTTCAGCGAAAACGCATTGGACAGCACCGAGGCCTATGCCTACTACGCCACGGCTGACGAACTGGCGGGTGTGCCGGCCGACGTGGTGCAGACCGCGCGTGAGGCCGCTAAAAAGCAGTTTGAAAAAGACGGCAGGCCTGACGATGTGAACCTGCACAAGCTGAGCCTGAAAATGCCCTGCTACCTGCCCATCATGCAGTTTGCCACCAGCAGTGCGTTGCGCGAAAAGCTGTACAAGGCCAACACCACCCGCGCGTCCGAATTGTTTGAGGTAGAAGGCAAAGTCCGCCCCGAATTCGACAACAGCGCCATCCTGCGCGAGACCATTGCCCTGCGTAACGAGGAGGCCGTGCTGCTGGGCTACCAAAACTACGCCCAGGTCTCCATCGTGCCCAAGATGGCCGACTCGCCCGCGCAGGTCATCACCTTTCTGCGCGACCTGGGCCAACGTGCCCGCCCCTACGCTGTGCAAGATCTGGCCGATATGCGCGAATTTGCCGCCAAAGAGTTGAACCTGAAAAACCCGCAAGCCTGGGACTGGCCCTACATCGGCGAAAAGCTCAAAGAAGCGCGCTATAGCTTCAGTGAGCAAGAGGTCAAGCAGTACTTCACCGCGCCCAAGGTGCTGGCGGGGCTGTTCAAAATTATCGAGACGCTGTTTGAAGTGGCGATCGTCAAAGATACCGCCCCGGTGTGGAATAGCAAAGTGGAGTTCTACGCACTGCAACGCGGTGGCCAAACCATCGCCCAGTTCTACCTGGACCAGCCCGCCCGTACCGGCAAGCGCGGCGGCGCCTGGATGGACGACGTGCGTGCCCGCTGGCTGCGCCCCGACACACTCGCGCTACAAACCCCCATCGCCCACCTGGTGTGCAACTTTGCCGACGGCGTGGACGGCAAACCGCCCCTGCTGACGCACGATGACGTCACCACCCTGTTCCACGAGTTCGGCCACGGCCTGCACCATATGCTGACCCAGGTGAACGAGCGCGATGTCAGTGGCATCAGCGGTGTGGAATGGGACGCGGTCGAGCTGCCCAGCCAATTTATGGAAAACTTCTGCTGGGAGTGGGACGTGCTCAAGCACATGACCGCGCACGTAGACACCGGCCTGCCGCTGCCGCGCGCGCTGTTTGACAAAATGCTGGCCGCCAAAAACTTCCAGAGCGGCCTGCAGACCCTGCGCCAGATCGAGTTCTCGCTGTTTGACATGCTCTTGCACCAGGGTGGCGGCGATGCCTTGCAAGTGCTGCAAACCGTGCGCGATGAAGTGTCGGTACTCCAGCCGCCCGCCTACGCGCGCACGCCCCACACCTTCAGCCATATCTTCTCGGGTGGCTATGCGGCGGGCTACTACAGTTACAAATGGGCCGAGCTGCTGTCGGCCGATGCATACGCCGCTTTTGAAGAAAGCCCCCAGCCATCGGCTAATATGGCGGCTGGCAAGCGCTACCGCCAGGAGATTCTGGAAGTCGGCGGCAGCCGGTCAGCCATGGACAGCTTTAAGGCGTTTAGAGGGCGCGAGCCGCAGATTGATGCGCTGCTGCGCCACCAAGGCATGGCCTGAAGCGGGCGTAACCACCTTTTTCAAGCTTGAGGAGTTTTCCGGTGAATACTACTAAATTGATAGCTACTTATGTCCTGCTGATAGGGACTATGGCCGGTTTTAGCCTGCAAACTCAGGCCCAGCAGCTGTACCGCATCGTCGGGCCGGATGGCAAGGTCACCTTCTCCGACCAGCCGCCTCCCGCCGCGGCCAAGGCCAAAGTAACGGCAGGCGCTGGCAAGGCTGCGGGCAGCGCTGCCAGCAACCCCGCTTTGCCGCTGGAGCTGCGCACGGTCGTCGGCAAGTTCCCGGTCACGATCTTCACCGGCAAAGACTGCGCGCCTTGCAACGCAGGCCGTTCGATGCTCACCGCGCGTGGCATTCCCTTTACCGAAAAAACCATTGACAGCAACGAAGACATCGAAGCCCTGCGCCGCTTGACGGGTGAGTCGTCCCTGCCGGCCACCACCATTGGCGGCCAGATCCTCAAAGGCTATTCCGAGCAGGACTGGGCGCAGTATCTGGACGCTGCCGGTTACCCGGCCAGCTCCAAGCTGCCCGCCGCTTATCGCAACCCGGCACCCGCCCCGATGGTGGCGCGTGCGCCCGCTCCCGCGCCGGTGGCAGCGGCACCTGCGCCAGCCCCCACCCCGGCAGCGCCGTCCGAGCCAGCACCGGCCAATCCGGCAGGCATCCGGTTTTAAACCTGGGGTTGCGTTAACGCGTTTACGGTACTGACGCGCTCACATCCTGCCACACGGCATGCCTTGCATGCGCGCCATGTGGTCGTCCATCATCTTCATGTGATTTTCCATCATGCTCTGGCGTGCAGCCGGATCGGCGGTGGAGCGAATACGCGCCATCTGGTCCTGCATGGCTTTCATGTGTTCCATGTGCTGCGCCTGAGTCATGCCCATGCCCGGGCCAGCGCCAGCACCCGGGCCTGGCCCCATCATGCCGCCATGCTGCGCGCAAGCGCCCAAGGCCAATAACAGCAAAGGACTGAAATAACGTAGGTGTTTCATCGTGCGACTCCTTGGAAAACCAGGCTGGTTCATGTGTGTTTATTTTGGCTTTGCAGCCCCCATTGAATTTTGATATTGGTCAAGCAATCACGACTTGCCCTGAAAACGGTTGCACGCGTGGACGCGCAACCCCTGCCTTTTTGATGCAGGTCAAGCGCTGACTGCAGGTATCCCGTATACAGTTGGGGCATGATCAAATGGCAGAAACGCAAACGGCTGATTACCCGGCGCGGCTTGATTTACTCGCTGTTGCTCTGCCTGGTGATTCTGGGCTTGGGCGGGGTGGGCTTTTGGCTGCTGGAGCCACGTGCGCTCACGCTGACAGACGGACTCTGGCTGGCCTTTACCACCGCAGCCACGGTAGGCTATGGCGACATTGTTCCCAGTACCCATGCATCCAGGGCGTTTGCCGTGCTGGTAGTGCTACTGGGCCTGGCGGTGCTGTCACTGGTCACCGCCTCGTTGGCGGCCATGTTTGTCGAGACCGAGGAGCGGCAGATAGAACGTGACCTGATGCACGAAATTGGCGCACTGCGCTCCGAGGTGCGCAGCCTGCATGCCCAGTTGCAGGAACTCAGGAGCCAGCTCTTGAATGCTTGAAATCCACCCCTCTCCATTATTTATGCACCCCTATTGATCTATATCAACGTACCGGCCAGCTGATGCAAGGATGCTTGCTACCTCCACCACTCCACTGGCACATGACAAGAATGCCGATCAAGACCATGGCTCAGCCACCGCCTCGTGCTACCCCGTCTGGCAGGCAGAAAAAGTTGCCTCCGGTGCCTCTGCATGGCGAGGTGGTGCGCCTGGACCCAGCGGCGGGTTGTGGTTTCATCCGCACGCCCGAGGGCGACGAGTATTACTTTAACCATGACAGCGTGGTGGGCATGCCGTTTGCCCACCTCCAGGCCGATGCCAAGGTGCAGTTCATTGCAGAGATTGGGGTGGAGGAAATGCATGCCAAGCGGGTGAGCCTGATCAAGCATGGCGCGGGATGAACGGCACTAATGCCGCAGCACGCTAGCCCGGCTGGTGTGCCCTGGCCCAGCGCACGATGTCAGCCGCCCCCATGGCACCGGCCTGGCGCGCCACCTCGCGCCCGCCGGCAAACAGCGCCAGCGTAGGGATGCTGCGGATGTTGAAACGCGCGCCCAGATTCGGCACGGCTTCGGTATCCACCTTGACCAGCCGCATCTGCGGCTCCAGTTGCGCGGCCGCTTGCTCAAAAGCCGGGGCCATAGTACGGCAGGGGCCACACCACGGCGCCCAAAAATCCACCAACAAGGGGATGTGGCTGCGCGCCACATGCTTGTCAAACGCCGCCTCGTCCAGCGCCACGGAGTGGGCGTTAAACAGTGCCTGCTTGCACTGACCGCAGGTGGGCGCACTGCCCAACTGGTCGGCGCGAACGCGGTTGGTGGTGTGGCAATGTGGGCAGACGATGTGCAGGGGTTCGGTCATGGATTGGATTTGAGGGCTGAGCGCGGAACTTCAAGAGGCTGGCAATTATGTCAAGAACTGATGCCACCCGTACGTTCGGGCCACCATGGAGCCCCACTTTTGCACAGGAGGACTCAAACACATCCCTGCCATGCATGTTGAGAAACTGATACATTGACACTTTCAGGAAGCAAATTCAATGGCGCACCTCTCCCACGCTGAACGCCTGCACTACCAGACCCAGGGCTGGGTCGTGCCGCAGTTTCAACTCTCAACCTCCCACACTGCGGCGATGCTGGCCGCCCTGAACGAGCTGATCCGCCGCAACCCCAACGTGCGGCCCGAAAAGCTGGTGTCGGCCCATATCGAACGTGCAGGCAACCAGGACAATGGCGAGGGCGTGCGCGGGGTGGCCGATTTTTTGCAGCTGGCCAAAGACCCGGACATTGTGGAGCTGGTCAGCGACCTGATTGGCGACGATGTGATCCTGTGGGGTGCCCATGTGTTTTGCAAACCCGCAGGCGATGGCTATGAAACCCCCTGGCACCAGGACGGCCACTACTGGCCGATTCGTCCACTGGCCACCTGCACGGCGTGGGTGGCGCTGGAAGAATCGGTGGTGGAAAACGGCTGTTTGCGCGTCATCCCCCAGTCCCATCAACCGAAAAAACTGTACGCGCATTTGCACGAAGACCGCCAAGACCTCACTTTGCAGCAGCGCATGGTGGCAGGCACGTTTGACGAAGCCAGCGCCGTCAACATTGAGCTGCAACCCGGGCAGATGTCCCTGCACGACATTTACATGATCCACGGTGCAGCGGCCAACACCTCGGCCAAACGCAGAACGGGCATCGCCTTGCGCTACATGCCCGCCACTTCGCTGTTTGACCGCGCACTCAAGCCGGTGGACGGCAAAACCGGTGTGGCCGTCAATTTTGCCCAGCGGCCCATTTGGCTGCTACGCGGAGTAGACCGTACCGGGAAAAACGATTTTGTCGTAGGCCACTAGCCGTTGTCGGGGTTGGTCTTCATAATTTTATGCCTTTTAGGCCGGTAGTCCTATACAGCAGGACGTAAGCAGCTACTAAATAAATAGCGCCTATTCTTGCACCAACACCCGCAGATGCGCCTCTACACTGCGCCCCAGTGCGCTCAGGTTGTAGCCGCCCTCCAGGCTGCTGACAATGCGGCCCTTGGCGTGTTGGTTGGCCACGGCGCAGATCTGCTGGGTGATCCAGGTGTAGTCGGCTTCGACCAGTCCCAGCTGACCCAGATCGTCCTCGCGGTGCGCGTCAAAGCCTGCGCTGATAAAAATCATCTGCGGTTTGAATGCTTCCAGCCGGGGCAGCCAGTGGGTTTTGATCAGCTCGCGGATCACGTCGCCCTTGGTATAAGCAGGCACGGGGAGGTTGACCATGTTATCGGCCGGGCTGTTGGCACCGCTGCCGGGGTAGAAGGGGTGCTGGAAGATGCCGACCATCAGGGTGCGCGGGTCGCCACTCAAGATATCTTCGGTGCCGTTGCCGTGGTGCACGTCAAAGTCCACAATGGCGACGCGCTCCAGACCGTGGCGCTCCAGCGCGTGTTTGGCGGCAATGGCGATGGTGTTAAACACGCAAAAGCCCATGGCGCGGCTGTGGGTGGCGTGGTGGCCGGGCGGGCGCACAGCGCAAAAGGCGTTGGCCAGCTCACCGGCCATCACCGCATCGGTGGCGGCAATAGCGGCGCCTGCGGCGCGGCGTACGGCGTGCCAGGTGTGGCGGTTCAGTGAGGTGTCGGGGTCAATCTGCGCGTAGCGGGTGCCGGCCGAGGCTTGCAGGCGGTTGTTCAAATCGTTCAGATTGGTGATCAGGTCGTCATCATGCGCCAGTGCGATGTCGTCCAGCTCGGCCAGCGGGGCTTCGCGTTGGTCTAGCAGGCCCGACAGGCCGGTGGCCAGCAGGCGGTCGTTGATGGCATCGAGCCGCTCGGGGCACTCGGGGTGGCCGGGGCCCATCTCGTGCTGGCGACAATCTGGGTGGGTGAAATAGCCTGTAGTCATAAATGCAGATTTTTTAAGGTATCGTTAGCGGATGGAAACAGCGCAATTAAATCACTTACTCCAAACGCTTTTAAAGCAGCTCAATACCGCCATTGTAGGTAAACCCGCGCAGGTGCAGGACTGCGTGGCCTGCCTGCTGGCGGGTGGGCATTTGCTGATCGAGGACGTACCTGGCGTGGGCAAAACCACACTGGCGCATGCCCTGTCGCGCAGCTTTGGTTTGCAGTTCTCGCGCGTGCAGTTCACCGCCGACCTGATGCCCAGCGACCTGTCCGGCGTGTCGATCTACGAGCGCGGCAAGGAGGCGTTTGTGTTCCACCCCGGCCCGATGTTTGCCCAGGTGCTGCTGGCCGACGAGATCAACCGCGCCAGCCCCAAAACGCAATCGGCCCTGCTGGAAGCCATGGAAGAAAAGCAAGTGACGGTCGAAGGTGAAACCCGCGCCCTGCCCCAGCCGTTTTTCGTCATCGCCACGCAAAACCCGCATGACCAGCTGGGCACCTACGCGCTGCCCGAATCGCAGCTGGACCGTTTTCTCATGCGCATCTCGTTGGGCTACCCCGACCGCGCCGCCGAGCGCACCCTGCTAGCGGGCAACGACCGGCGCGAGATTGTCGACGCCCTGCCCGCCGTGCTGAGCCCGTCCGACCTGAAAACCCTGCAAGCCGCCGTGCTGGCCGTGCACGCCGCCGATCCGCTGCTCAACTACGTGCAAGACCTGATCGCCGCCACCCGCTCGGGCCGCTGGTTCTTGCAGGGCCTCAGCCCCCGCGCAGGCATCGCCCTGGTGCGTGCGGCCAAGGCGCAGGCGTTGCTGGCCGGGCGCAATTACGTTGCCCCCGACGACGTGCAGGCCATCCTCCCTCAAACCATCGCCCACCGCATGATCCCGGTCGCCGATGCGGGGCGAGGCGCTGTAGAGCAGGTGCGGGCCATGGTGCAGGCGGTGCCGTTGCCGTAAGCCGCTCGGCGGGTCATCCCGTCCTGGCAGTCTGGGGCAATTTCCGATAAAATAAACACTATCGCAGTGCGCACTATCGCAGTGCCTATGGAGAACCCCATGAAAAACATTACCTTAAGCGCCCCTGAGCCCTTAATTGAAGCGGCCCGTAAACGGGCGGCGGATGAGCACACCACCCTCAATGCCGAATTTCGTAACTGGCTGGAGAGCTATGGTCAGCGTAGACAATTGGCCGAGCGGGCGATGGAGATTGTGGAAAAAATCAGCAGCTACGCCAACAGCGGTGGGCGCAAGTTCACGCGGGAAGAAATGAATGAGCGTTGATTTCTTAGACACCAATGTGGTGATCTATTCACTGGATGTTGCTTCTACTGAAAAGAAATTGATCGCTCAACAAATTGTGAATAACGCGTTATCTGTTCAATCCGCTTTGATCAGTTATCAAGTGGTGCAGGAAACGCTCCACACCGTCCAACGCAAATTTGCCACGACGGTCACCGACGACGACGCTCTAATCTTGCTGGAGCGGATGCTCATCCCCCTCATGCGGGTCATGCCCAGTGCCGCGCTTTATGCACAAGCGTTGCGTATCCACCAACGTTTGAAGTTCAGCTTTTACGACGCACTCATCATTGCTGCGGCGCAAAGCGCGGGCTGCAAACGCCTGCTGACCGAAGACATGCAGCACGGTCAGACGATAGACGGGCTGCGCATCGTCAATCCGTTTATCTAAAGCTGCGCAACATGATCATCGGCAGCATCCGCAAACGCTTTCGCCAGTGGTGGCAAAGCAGGTTGCCGCTGACCGACACCATGACCCTGGGCCAGCGCAATGTCTACATCCTGCCCACGCGGGCGGGCTGGATGCTGCTGCTGACGCTGTTGGTGCTGCTGGTGGCCTCGATCAATTACCAACTCAATTTGGGTTATCTGCTGACCTTTATGCTGGCTGGAGCAGCGGTGGTTGGCATGCATGTGTGCCATGGCAACCTGCGCGGGTTGACTATGCATTTAATAGCACCTAATGACCAGTACGCAGGGACTAGTGCCGTATTTGATATCCAATTAAGCCATGAACGCAAAGCCGCACGCCCCAGCATTGGGTTGAGCTTGCTGGAAGCCAAACATTGGTCGTGGACGGATGTGCCCGCGCAGGGCAGCGCGGTGGTGCAGGTGGGGTTTACGCCGGATAAGCGCGGCCTGCACCGCCTGCCCGATTTGACTGCTGAGACGCGCTTTCCGTTGGGCACCTTTCGCGTCTGGACGGTGTGGCGGCCCAAGGCGCAGGTGCTGGTCTACCCCGCGCCCGAGGCGCATGCCCCGCCTCTGCCCCCTGGCGAGCCGCGCGCCGGCGGCGGCGTGGCCACGCAGGCGCAAAACACGGGCGAGTTTGACGGCGTGCGCGGCTACCGGCGTGGTGACCCGATGAAGCTGGTAGTGTGGAAAAAAGTGGCCCAGGCCATGGCACGCGGCAGCGACGAGCTGGTCAGCCGCGACACCCAGCAGGCCCAGCGCTACGAGCTGTATTTGGACTACAGCACCTGCGGCCATGCAGACGCCGAGCACAAGCTCAGCCGCCTGTGCGCCTGGGTGCTGGCCGCCGACAAGCTGGGCACCACCTACGGTCTGCGCCTGCCGGGCCGCGAGATCAAGCCAGCGACCGGTGAAGGGCACAAGCGGCAATGCCTGGAGGCGCTGGCCTTATGTTAGACAAACTCCGTCACCTCCCCCGCGACGCCCGCGATGCGCTGTTTTTGCTCTGCGTGATTGTCTGGGTCATCTTGCCGCAGGTCAACCACCTGCCCTGGTGGTGCAGCGTACTGGTGGTTGGCGTGCTGCTGTGGCGGGGCTCTCTGGCGTGCAATAGCCAACCGCTGCCCTCGGTGTGGTGGCGCATGGGGCTGCTGGCGGTCACCATCGGTGCCACGCTGGTCACCCACAAGACCCTGCTGGGGCGCGACGCGGGTGTCACCCTGATCGTCGTGTTGCTGTGCCTTAAAACGCTGGAGCTGCGCGCCCGGCGCGATGCCTTTGTGATCTTCTTCCTCGGCTTTTTCACGATGCTGAGCAACTTCTTTTTCTCGCAGTCCCTGCTGACCGCTGCAGCCATGCTGCTGGCGTTGATGGGGCTGCTGACGGCCCTGGTCAACGCGCATATGCAGGTGGGCAAGCCGCCGCTGCTGGACTCTGCCAAAGTAGCGGGCAAATTGGTGCTGTTGGGAGCGCCCATCATGGCGGTGCTGTTTGTGCTGTTCCCGCGCCTGGCTCCACTGTGGGGCATTCCCAGCGATGGTTTGGCAGGGCGCAGCGGCCTGTCGAACAGCATGCAGGTGGGCACCATAGCCTCGTTGGCGCTGAACGACACCATCGCCCTGCGCGTCAAGTTTGAAGGTGCAACGCCCCTGCAGTCCGAGATGTACTGGCGCGGCCCGGTGCTGTCCCGCTTTGATGGCAAAGAATGGAAACCCAGCAACGCGCAGTTCTCGGGCCGCTACAGCGCACCGGCCAATCTGCAAACCACGGGCACGCCGATCCAATACCAGGTCACGCTGGAGCAAAGCAACCGCCCCTGGATTTTTGTGCTGGATGCCGCCACCGAGCCACCCAAGGTGCCGGGCTACGAGGTCACCATGACCAACGATCTGCAATGGCTTGGCAACCGGCCTGTGACGGACATCGTGCGCTACAGCGCGCAAAGCAGCCCGCGGTTTCGCCATGGGCCACTGACCAAGGTGCTGGCCCTGCAAGACTTTGTGGCCCTGCCCGCAGGCTTTAACCCGCGCACCTTGCAGCTGGCCGCTGACCTGCGCCGCGATCCACGCTTTGCGCAGGCCGATGCGGCCATCTTGGTACCCGAGGTGCTTACCCGCCTGCGCACCGGTGGCTATACCTATACGCTGGAGCCCGGGGTGTACGGCCAACACACCGCCGACGAGTTCTGGTTTGATAAAAAAGAAGGCTTTTGCGAGCATATAGCGTCCAGCTTTGTCATCCTGATGCGCGCGCTCGACGTGCCGGCCCGCATCGTCACGGGCTACCAGGGCGGCGACTTGAACAACGTGGATGGTTTTTGGAACCTGCGGCAAAGTGATGCCCATGCCTGGGCCGAGGTATGGCAAGCGGGCCAAGGCTGGCTACGGGTAGACCCCACCGGGGCTGTGTCGCCCGGGCGCATAGGGCAGTTTCAGCGGCTCACCGCCCCGCAGGGCGCGGTGGCCGCGGCTTTTGGCACCGTCTTCAGCCCCACGCTGGCCGCGCAGCTACGCGCAGCCTGGGAGGCCACCAACAACGCCTGGAACCAATGGGTGCTGAACTACAGCCAGAGCAAGCAACTGGATCTGCTGAGAAACGTTGGCTTTAGCTCGCCCAGCTGGGCAGACTTGAGCTACCTGCTGATTGGCATCATCGTCGGGGTGAGTCTGATCGGTGCCGCCTGGACGCTGTACAGCCGCAGCCAGCACGATCCGTGGCTACGGCTCCTGCATGCGGCGCGCAAACGCCTGGAGAAAGCTGGCCTGCCCAGCCACGAAGGCACGCCACCGCGCGCGCTGGCCGGTCTGGCGCAGGCGCGCTGGGGCGAGGCCACGCAGTCCCTGCAAGACTGGCTGGTGCAACTGGAAGCACTGCGGTACGCACCCGCCGCCCGCCGCAGCGCCAATGTAGCTACACTGCGCAGACAGTTTCAACAACTCCCGGCATTGCCTGCCCCACTTCCGTGAAACGCCCTACCTTGTTAACATTTCGTTCCATCTGCCGAAACGCCGCTATATTTTTAATAGCTGCTTATGTCCTGTCGACAACGACTCACGCCAAAAAACCCGTCAAAAAACCGTCTGCTGCGGCGACCACTCCGGCGCAAAGCATGGGCCAGCCCTATGCCAACCACGAAGAGGCCATGCGCTTTGCCGATGACGTCGCCGAGCGGCGCAACCTGGACCGCGAGTGGGTGCGCCAGGCCATCGGGCAAGCGCACTTTATTCCCAGCGTCAAACGCCTGCTGGAGCCACCCGCCACCACCTTTGTGAAGAACTGGCGCGTCTACCGCAGCCGCTTTGTCGAGCCCCAGCGCATCGCAGCGGGTGTGCGTTTTTGGCGCGAACATGCCAACACCCTGGCGCGCGCCGAGGCCGAGTTTGGTGTGCCCGCCGAGATCATTGTCGGCATCATTGGGGTAGAGACCATCTATGGCCGCGACATGGGCACCTTTCGCGTGATCGACGCGCTGTCCACGCTGGCTTTTGATTTCCCCAAGACCGAAAAACGTGACCGCAGCCAGTTCTTCAAAGACGAACTGGAGCAACTGCTGTCGCTGACCAACCGCTCCAATATCGACCCCTTGAGCCTGCGCGGCAGCTACGCCGGTGCCATGGGCCTGGGCCAGTTCATGCCCAGCAGCTGGATCAAATACGCGGTCGATTTTGATGGCGACGGCAAGATTGACATGTACAACAGTGCTGCCGATGCGATCGGCTCGGTGGCCAACTACTTCAGGGCCTTTAACTGGCAGCCAGGCCTGGCCACCCACCACCCAGTGAGTTTTGATGCCACGCGCCTGGACAAAGACACCCTGCTGGCACCGGACATCTTGCCCACCTTTACGGTAGAGCGCTTTACCGCACTGGGCGCGGTGCTGCCCATCGAGGCGATGGGGCACAACGGCCCGCTAGCCCTGGTCGAGCTGCTCAACGGCGGGGATGCCCCACAGTACGTGGCAGGCACGGACAACTTCTATGCCATTACCCGCTACAACTGGAGCAGCTACTACGCCATGTCGGTGATTGAGCTGGGGGCACAGGTGAAAGAGGCGGCTTTTCGCTCTGCACGCTGAGTGGGGCAAGCCAATGCGGCACTGGGTGCTGGCGGGAGAGTTCAGGCGGTGCCGATCACTGGCAAATTTCAGCTCTTGGAAGGCAATAAAAAATCCTGGCTGATGCGCTTGCCCAGGACGTTGACGCGGTCTAAAAACTGCGTCAAATAGCCATGCAGGCCTGCGGCCACGATGTCGTCGATATGTCCGTATTTCAGCTCGGCGCGCAGCTTGCCCGCCGCGCGCTGCGTCTCAGAGCTGGCATCGCTGCTGACCAAGCCCAAGTTGTCGACCACGGCATTCATGCTGGCGTGCAGGGAGCGCGGCATGTCCGCGCGCAAAATGAGCAGCTCGGCTACCCGCTCGGGCTTGATCACATCGCGGTAGACCTTGCGGTAAATTTCAAAGCCACTCACGCTGCGCAAAATCGCGCTCCAGTAGTAAAAATCGTATTCCTGGTCTTTCTCACTGGCCGCACCGAAATAGTCAAACTCCTGGGCTTGAAACTTCACATCCACCAAACGGGCCGTGTTGTCGGCGCGCTCTAAAAAGGTGCCCAGACGCATGAAGTGCAAGGCCTCGTCCACCAGCATGGTGCCTATCGTCACGCCCCGGCTGAGGTGGCTGCGAAACTTCACCCATTCAAGAAACTTGGCCGGATCGGCCTCAAACTCGCCCTCCTTGAGCATGCGTTTGACTTCCAGCCAGGTTTGGTTATGCGTCTCCCACAGCTCGGTGGTCAGCGTGCCGCGTACCGCCCGCGCGTTCTCGCGGGCCGACTGGATGCAACTGATGATGGACGACGGGTTCATCTCGTCTTTCACCATGAATGCCATGACTTCCTTGGCGTTCACGCTGTCGTGCAAGGAGTTAAACAATGGCGTTAATTCGCTGATCGACAGCACGCCCTCCCACCCGGCCTGGGCCATGGCGGCAGATTGCGGCAACAACGAGGTCTGGTAGTTCACGTCCAGCATGCGCGCGGTGTTCTCTGCCCGCTCGGTGTAGCGGGACATCCAGAATAAATGGTCTGCGGTGCGGCTTAGCATGTTCAGTTTTCCAATACCCAAGTATCCTTGGTTCCACCACCCTGCGACGAATTGACCACCAGGGAACCCTCCTTGAGTGCCACCCGCGTCAAGCCCCCTGGCACGATCTGCACCGTCTTGCCACTGAGCACAAAGGGCCGCAGGTCGATGTGGCGGGGCGCAATACCGCTCTCCACGTAGGTGGGGCAGGTGCTCAGGGACAGCGTGGGCTGGGCAATGTAGTTGCTCGGATTGGCCAGCAGCGCCAACCGAAAGTCGGCAATCTCCTGGGCCGTTGACGCAGGCCCCACCAGCATGCCGTAGCCACCTGCGCCATGCACCTCTTTGACCACCAGCTCTTTCAGGTGGTCCAGGGTGTATTGCAAGTCGTCCTGCTTGCGGCACTGGTAGGTGGGCACGTTGTTCAATATGGGCTTTTCGCCCAGATAGAACTCAATCATCTGCGGCACATACGGATAGATGGATTTGTCGTCGGCCACGCCGGTACCCGGGGCGTTGCAGATCGTCACCTGACCCGCCTTGTAGGCATCGAGCAAGCCTGGACAGCCCAGGGCGCTGCCGGGGCGGTGTACCGCGGGGTCTAAAAAGTCGTCGTCCAGGCGGCGGTAAATTACATCTACCCGCTGTGGGCCGCGTGTGGTGCGCATATACACAAAGCGGTCTTTGACCCACAGGTCAGTGCCCTGCACCAGCTCGATGCCCATTTGCTGGGCCAGAAAGGCGTGCTCAAAATAGGCGCTGTTATGCACCCCGGGTGTCAGGAGCACCACATTTGGTGTTGCGGTGGTGGCAGGCGAGACGGTACGCAAGGTGTCCAGCAACAGGTCCGCATAATGCGCGACGGGGGCTACTTTGTTGAATGCAAACAGCTTGGGGAACAGGCGCATCATCATCTTGCGGTTTTCCAGCATATAGCTCACGCCGCTGGGCACGCGCAGGTTATCTTCCAGCACGTAGTACTGCCCGTTGCCCTGCGCGTCCGCCGCCCGCACCAGGTCGATACCCGCAATATGGCTGTAGATATCGCCGGCGACCTGGATGCCTGCCATTTCGGGGCGAAACTGGGCGTTACGCAGTATCTGATCGGCTGGGATGATGCCAGCCCTCATGATCTCCTGGCCATGGTACACATCATGGATAAATCGGTTCAGCGCCGTCACCCGCTGCACCAGGCCGCGCTCCAGAATGGCCCATTCCTGCGCAGGGATGATGCGGGGGATCAGGTCAAACGGGATCAGGCGCTCGGTGCCCGCATTGTCTTCGTCCTTGTCACCATAGACGGCAAAGGTGATGCCCACCCGGCGAAAAATCAGCTCGGCTTCTTCACGGCTGCTGCGCATGGCGGGCAGCGTTTGATTTCCCAGCCAGCTGGCATAGGCCTCGTAGTGCCTGCGTGCCGTGCTCGGTGCAACATACATTTCATCGAATGCAATCGGTGTTGTTGACATGAAGGCCTCCTATTTCCATCATAACCAGGTAATCAGCTGGCAAGCAACATCTATGCCGAATTTTGCGCTGCCGATTTGGATAGCAAGCAAAAATGGGGTCAGATCAAAGCAAAAATGGGGTCAGATCAAATTTCAGGACACGCTCTTCCCGGCGACTCTGCTTCCAATACGAAAATTTGCTCTGACCCCACTTTTGCGCTCTGACCCCACTTTTGCGCTGTATCCGGAGACTACGAAACAAAGTGGGTGAGCCAGCGGTCGGTGAAGACCTTGTGCTGAAAAATCCTCCGCAATCACGCGAATACCCAAGTAGCGATCCTGAGACCGTGAGCGCGCCTTGCTCCAGATTTTCCATCCCAAGCCCGTTCACCACCCGCCCAACCGGCCGCACGGCGCGCACGTTGGCTTCAAAACGCTTTTGCCTTGATTTTACCTGCCATAAATGCCCGTAGTCCCTATGAATATGACGTATGCAGCTATTAAATATATAGCAAATTACTTCCCTTGAAATCCTACACCACCAGCGCCTGCAACGCATCCAGCGGGCTGGCCGTGCCGCCCGCTGCCACTTTCAGCACATGGGTATAAATCATCGTCGTACTCACATCGCTGTGCCCCAGCAGCTCCCATTGAGCAAAATGGGGTCAAGCAAAATGGGGTCAGATCAAATTTCAGGACACGGTCTTACCCGGCGACTCATATCCAAATACGAAAATTTGCTCTGACCCCACTTTTGCGCCCTGCCCGGAGACTACGAAACTAGCTTGGCGGGCAAGCGGTCGGTGAAGACCTTGTGCTGAAAAATCCTCCGCAATCACGCGAATACCCAAGTAGCGATCCTGAGACCGTGAGCGCGCCTTGCTCCAGATTTTTCATCCCAAGCCCGTTCACCACCCGCTGGACGGGCCGCACGGTGCGCAACGGGTTGAAAACTGCTTTTGCCAAGATTTTACCTGCCATATATGCCCGTAGTCCTTGTCAACAGGACGTAAGAAGCTCCTAAATATATAGCAAATATATCGCCTTGAAATCTACACCATCTGCACTTGCAACCCATCCAGCGGGCTGGCCGTGCCGCCCGCTGCCATCTTCAGCACATGGGTGTAGATCATCGTCGTGCTCACATCGCTGTGCCCCAGCAACTCCTGCACCGTGCGAATATCCGTGCCCGCTTGCAGCAAATGCGTGGCAAAGCTGTGGCGCAGGGCGCGGTGCGTGCGCTGCGCGCTGGCACCAGCGTATTGCGTCGCATGGGGTTTGTGCATTGTCTTGGCCTGTCGTCAGTGATCGCCAGCAAATGTACTTTGGTCGCCCAAAGCAGCGCAATGTGCGTCATAATTTGCTTCATCTAGCGGGTTGAAGATTTCATCCCCCTTACCCGCAACCACCTCGCGTGGTTCAGTCCAACATGGTTTATCTGTCGCAGGAGGCGCTCTTGATTTCTTTCAGCTTGGTCTCGCGACAGATAAACGCTATTCGTTATGCCTTTCAGAAAGCAGGTGCCAATTGGCCGCAAATGTCTCTATAGATTGGCATTGGATTGAGCTTCATCCATCGGACACTTGGTCGGTTATCGAGAAGAAACTCGTTGCCACCAAGGTCAACTTGAAGTTGCTACCGCGCTGCGTCTATGTCATTCGTGCTGCGGACTCATTCGCCATACGCTATCCGAACAAGTACTCACCGACGCTCTACATAGGTGAGGGCCGATTCAAACAGCGAGTAACTTCGCACCGGAAGTGGCTTGCTACGATCTGCGAACTTACTGGGGAGTTTCCGCTTGAAGTTGCAATCTGTTTTCCCCGCGTGCGAAACAACGATCAAGCACACAAGGAATTTGAGGCTCACCTCCTCGGCGTATTTTTCAAACGCTTCGGATCATTACCCCTCAGAAACAAGATTCACGAATGCAAGAACTTCGACCATTCATACGAGCGAGTTGCAACAACTGAAGTCTTGGGGCCAGGCAAAGGAAAGCGGTACAAATGGGCGCTAGAGCCATTGAAAGCAAACCCCTTCTATAAAGCCTATGTCAAAACGCACAAGGCATAACCCGGCAGTCCACACGGCCGCTGCGCGAGAATGCCGCGCAGCGCCGGTGACTTCTTCGTTGGGCGCTCCTTTAAATGAAAAATGGAGAAATCTATGAGCAACGGAAAAATGGAACGGGACTACTTCGACGAGAAAAAGCAAATGACTCTGGAAGGGATTCGGCACGCTCAAGATAGAGCCGGCGAAGTGACCGGTTTGCTAAGCTCTTGGAGCTATGACGTGCCAAACATTTTTGACGCGTCAGAAGTTCATGAATACATCCGTGCGGCGAAGGCGCAACTTGACGGTGTTCGACGAAACTTCGAAAAGGTTCGCTGGGCATCCGCGAACACTAATTTGGAATTCCATGAATGGTTGATCGAAAATGACCACTCGGATCTGGTGCAGCCTTAGACACAAAAAGCCCAACCCGGCAGTCGAGAGGGACTGCGCAAAAGCGCGCAGCCCCTCACTTCCACGTTAGCCCAAACATGAAAGCGCAGCATGATCTACAGAGCGTCTTTGTCGCGCTGCGCCGACTGCTGATGCGCTATGCAGCGGGCTTCACGGTCGTGCGGGAGGCTCCGGGCGTGTTGTCGCTGGACACCAAGCACATCATGCCAAACAAGAAGCCGCTGTTCTTCGGGGCGGTCTAGACCAACAAGACCTACGTTTCATTTCACCTGATGCCCGTCTACGTGTTTCCTGAGCTACTCGGCGCGGTCAGACCACTGCTGCGCAAGCGCATGCAGGGCAAGTCGTGCTTCAATTTCACCCGTGTTGATCCCGCCCTGTTCGAGGAGCTCGCCGCCCACGTTGGCGATTTTTATGGCATCTGATGCTGCCAATACCGTCTGCGCTCCTGCCGTTGGCACACCACCGCTTCGCGGCTGCGCGCTGCGCCAGGTGGCTGCGCCGCAGCGCGGGCTGGTGATGAGCTGGATTTGGCGCTCGGTATAGCGCTGGGCGACCTCAGGGGCCGGATGGTTAAAACGGTTGCGGTAGCCCGACTGGCCAATGGCGATGCGTGGTTGCACCGCATTTAAAAATACGTCGGTGGACGAGGTTTTGCTGCCGTGGTGGGGCACCAGCAGCACGTCGGCCTGTATTGGGGCGGCGCTGGCGACCAGCCTGGCCTCTTGCGCGGCCTCGATGTCGCCAACCAATAACGCGGTGTGCTGGCCGTTGCTGATGCGCAGTACGCAGCTCATGGCGTTGGACCTGCTTTGCACGTCGAAGTCGACCGCCTGAGGGTGCAGCACGGCAAAGTCTACACCGTCCCACCGCCAGGTTTGCCCTGCAACGCAGCGTTGGGGGCTGGGGCGCAGGTCCAGCAGCTCGTGGCCGTCCTCCAGACTGCTGAGCACGTGTGGCCTGCGGCTGCATGGCAAGAATGGCTGCTGCACCGCCCGTGTGGTCGCTGTCGCGGTGGCTGAGCACCACGGTGTCCAGCTTTTCACCCAGAGCGCGCAGCAGCGGCACCAGGGTACGCTGGCCCGCATCGCTCTCACGCGAGAAGCGCGGACCCGTGTCGTACAGCAGGCTATGGCTGGCAGTTCGCACCAGTACGGCATTGCCCTGCCCGATGTCGGCGGCCAGCAGCTCAAACTGGCCCGTGGCAGGCCGGAGCGGCTGCCACAAGAGCGCGGGCAGCAACAGCGCCGCGCCCATGCTGCGCAGCGGCATGGGTAACGGCATCGCCAATAAAATACCGCCAAATATAGCGATAGTCCCTATGGATAGGCCGTAAGCAGCTATTGAAAATGTAGCAAACGGCCAACTCGAAAACCATTGCAGCAAGAGGCCCAGCAGCTGCACACCCTGGGCGGCAACGTTCCACGCCGGGCTGTACAGCACGCCTAACATCGCCAGCGGGGTGACCACCAGGGTGACCCAGGGAATGGCAATGGCGTTGGCGATCAAACCTACTACAGAGACCTGCTGGAACAACAACAAAGTCAATGGTGTGAGCGCCAGCGTGATGATCCACTGCTCGCGCAGCAGATGGCGCACAGGCTGGACTACAGACAGCGTGTTTGCACTGCCGCGCACACCGCTATCACTGGCAAACAGCACCCCCACGGCGACAAAGCTGAGCCAAAAACCTGCCTGCAGCAGCGCCCAGGGGTCAACCGCTACCACCACGGCCATGGCGAGCAGCCACACCAGCGGCCAGGGCCAGGCTTTGCCCGACAGGCGCAGGAGCGCCACCGTCGCCAGCATCCAGACCGTGCGCTGCGAGGGCACACCCCAGCCACTGAACAGCGCATAGCAGGCCGCCAGCAGCACGCCACCGACCAGCGCCGCATGCTGTGCGGGTAGCAGCAGCATGGCACGGCCTGAGCGCCGCCACAACCAGCCCACGCACAGTGCGGCGCCCCAGGCAAACATGGTGACGTGCAAGCCCGAGATGCTCATCAGGTGCGCCACGCCGGTGGCGCGGTACACATCCCAATCGGCCCGCTCAATAGCGGCCTGGTCGCCTACCACCAGTGCAGCAATGACCCCGGCCAGGCGGGGTTCAGTCACCCGGTTGAAGATCGCATCACGCACCTGCTGGCGTGCACGCTCGACCGGATGTTGCAGCGTAGCGCCCAGCTTGCGCGGTGCTGTGCCTCTGGCCGCATCGCGCGGCGTAGCGCGCACATAACCCGTAGCCTGCAAACCCTGCTCCCATAACCACAGCTCGTAGTCAAAACCATGCGGGTTGGCATTGCCATGCGGCGCTTTCAGGCGCACGGTAAAAGCCCAGCGCTCACCCGCGCGCAAGTCGCCGGCGTCCTGTTGCAGCTCGGCAAAGGGCACGCTGGCCGCGTCTTCGCTGCGCTGCAGGCCGCTGTACCAGCTCAGGTAGATGTGCGCAGGCAGGACCACCGGTTGCGGGCCGGCGCTGGCAGACTCCAGCTCCAGCCGAAAGCGCAGCCCCGCCTCGCTGCGCTGGGGCATGGCAGCCACCACGCCCACCACCTGCAGGTCGACACCCTCCAGCGCGGGGTTTAATGCACTGGCCTGGAAGGCCACTGCGCGCAGGCCCGTTGCGCCAAACCCCAGGGCGGCAGCCGCCAGCAGCAGCGCCAGGGTGGTGGTCAGTGTCAGCTTGCGCCTGGCCAAAAAACCTAGGACAGGAAGGCAAAATAGCCCGTAATTCCAGGCGGGGAGCAGCGCCGCCTGCTGCAACTGCACTGCGCAGCCCAGCACCCAACCCAGCAGTAAAGCGCCCCATGTTTTCAACTTCTATACCATTCGTACTTCAGATCACCTATTTTCAACTCAAGGAGCCCCACTATGAGCGTTTATGCCACCCTTAAATCTTTAAATATTGAACTCCCCGCCGTCTCGGCCCCCGCCGCCGCCTATGTGCCCTTTGTACAGACGGGTAATCTGGTGTTTGTCTCGGGCAACATTGCCCGCAAGGGGGACGATGTGTGGGTCGGCCAACTGGGCAAAAACGTCAGCACCGACGAAGGCAAGCTGGCCGCCCGCAACTGTGCCATCCAGCTCATGGCCGCGCTGCACGCCGCCTGCGTGGCCAATGGCAAAGACCTCAACAGCGTCAAACGCATTGTCAAGGTGATGAGCCTGGTCAACTCCACCAGCGACTTTACCGAGCAGCATCTGGTCACCAATGGCTGCTCCGAGCTGCTGGGCCAGGTGTTTGGCGCGAGCGTGGGCGCGCATGCCCGCAGCGCCTTTGGCGTAGCGCAAATCCCGCGCGGTGCCTGTGTGGAAATTGAGCTGATTGCCGAGTTGGCCTGAATTGTAGAATCTGCGTGTCCATGATCACCAAACCAGCGCTGTACAGTCGACTTGACGACCTCGTCATACGCACCGAGCGCGGCAACGAGCTGGTGCGCCGCAACCCACGCGAGTTGCCGCGCAGGCTGCGGGTGCTGCTGCTGGCCATCGACGGCACGCATACCGTCCAGCTGTATGTACAGACGCTCAAGGGATTTGGCGATATTGCCGACCTGTTGGTCGAACTGGCGGCGCTGGGCTTGATCCGCCTGCGTATACCCTGGGGAGGCTTTCACAGACACCGACCGTGCCGAGCAGATTTCTGCCTTGGACCAACTGCTGGATGACTCCCGCTTTACCCAGCCTGCCAGCCAGGAGGTACTCTACGGCAGCACGGCCCCGGGCAGTTTTGACGAAATGCTGCGAGTGGCCAAAATAGAAACGGTAAATCTTGAGCTTCCCCCAGCCCCACCACCTTCCCCAATACCGGTGGAGGTGCAGCAAGTGCAAGTCGAGAGTCTGTTTGTGCTGCTGGAAGATGTGCGCAGCGAGCGGCGCAGCCTGAAAGACAAACTCACGCAGATGAACCAGATCCGCTCCAAGGCGCGTCAGCTACAAATTGACAATCAGCGATTGACCCGCACCGTGCTTGGGCTGGCCAGTGCGTGTGCGGCACTGGTCGTGGCTTTGGTGTGGATGATCCTGCGGCGCTAGCTATGCCGTCCATGGCGCCTGCAGTGACCCTGCCTTAGCCGTGCGCGACTTTGCTGATCGCGCTGACCGTACCGCCGGGATGGTTGGCCTCAACCCAGCGGCGCACACGCTCGGCATCGCCCAGGCGGCTGAGTTTGCCTGCGGAATCCAAAAAAACCATGTTGAGTTTGCGTCCTGCGATGCGCGCTTGCATCACCAGGCACTGCCCGGCCTCGGAGATGTAGCCGGTTTTTTGCAGACCAATATCCCACCCGGGGTTGCGGATCAAACGGTTGGTATTGTTGTAGTTCAACACCCGCTCGCCAACCGCCACTTGCTGGCTGGGCGAGGTAGACAGCTCGCGTAGCTGGCTGTTGTTGCCAGCGTAGCCCACCAAAATAGCCAGATCATGGGCGCTGCTTTGGTTGCTGCTGGACAGGCCGGTGGGCTCCACATAACGGGTGTCTTTCATGCCCAGTGACGCGGCCTTGGCGTTCATCAGTTGCACAAACTTTTGCAGGCCGCCGGGGTGGCTGCGGCCGATGGCGTGGGCGGCGCGGTTTTCGCTGCTCATCAGGGCAATGTGCATCAAATCGCCCCGCGTGATCTGGTTACCTACGCGCAGGCGCGAGGGGCTGCGCTTTTCGGTGCTGATGTCGTCATCGGTGATGGTGATGAGCTCGCCCATGTCCAGGTTGGCTTCGCTGGCGACTACGCCGGTCATCAGCTTGGTGAGGGAGGCAATCGGCAGGACGGCAGAGCCGTTTTTGCTGAACAGCACCTCGTGGGTGTCCTGGTCTACGATCAAGGCCACGCTGGAGCGCAGGTCAAGCTCGTCACGCCCGCCATGCAGGCCAGCCAACTCGCCATAAGACGGGCGTGCCGGAACGATGACCCGCATGATGTGGCGCGCTACAGGGCGCATGACAAATACACGTTTGCCGTTTTTGCCCTTGACCATGACACGCTGCATTTTGGCGGCGCGGGCGGCGGGCTTGGCTGAGGTACGCATCACGCTACGCTTGCTGGCACTGGCCTGCGCTTTGGCACTGCGGCTGTTTTTGGCAACGATGGCTTGTTTTTTACCGGCTTTAGCAGCGGTCTTTTTGACCACGACTGTTTTGGCACTGCGCTGCGTTTGCGCAGCCGCTGCGCTGGAACAGGCAACGCTGCCCAGTGCTACGCCCAAGCAGAGCAGGCCCACACATTTAGCGACAATTTTTATCAACTGATTCAAACCCGATCCTTCCGATACAGCCTGCATATAAGCTCCAAAGCAAGTTCTTAATAGTGAGCGAGTGTATATGCCCAGATAAACTTATGCAATATCAATCACTTGCGTTACACATTTAAAATCAGTCTAAATGATCAGTGTTAACCCTTAGTAATTGTAAGCGAATGGGTAGGTCTATTGCTTAACTTATTGATTTAATTGATGAAATATTTTTAGCTCTGCTATGGTTTTTGTGGCGAAACTGCGAATTTTGACGTTGAATGTATTCTTGAGACGATTTTTACGTTTGGCTCAGTGTTTTGCACAAACTCATGGGACTTGCGCCCACGGCTGGAATTTACAGGCTGGCCGCTGCCTGCTGCCTGTCGCCCGCATTTATCGATTAAATTACGCCAAAGTCCACATCTACAGGACGTAAACAGCTATCAATTACGTAGCAATTAGGTCGCCCCCTCAGGTCGCAACCCAACACTTTGACCGAGCCCCACACTTTTCGTGGGAAAATCCACCCCTTGCCTACTGCCATCGCGCAGACGGCCCACGCTCATCTCCCACACAATTCATATGTCCAACAACCTGCACCCCATGCTTAACGTGGCCGTGAGCGCCGCACGCGCCGCTGGCGCCATCATCAACCGCGCTGCGTTGGACATTGAATCGGTGCGCATCGCGCAAAAACAGATCAATGACTTCGTCACCGAAGTCGATCAAGCGGCCGAGGCCGTCATCATCGAAACCCTGCTGACCGCCTACCCAGGCCACGCCATCTGGGCCGAAGAATCGGGCCGCGAGCACGGCGCGCAAGACTCCGAATTCGTCTGGATCATCGACCCGCTGGACGGCACCACCAACTTCATCCACGGCTTTCCGATCTACTGCGTCAGCATTGCGCTGGCCGTCAAAGGCAAGGTAGAGCAAGCCGTGGTGTACGACCCCACCCGCAACGACATGTTTACCGCCACCAAGGGGCGCGGTGCCTACATGAACGAGCGGCGCATGCGCGTGGGCAAACGCACGCACCTGAAGGACTGCCTGGTCTCCACGGGCTTCCCGTACCGCCCGGGCGACGACCTGCCCAAGTACCTGGCTATGCTGGCCGACATCATGCAACGCACCGCCGCCGTGCGCCGCCCAGGTGCGGCCGCGCTGGACCTGGCCTACGTAGCCGCCGGTTTTAGCGATGCGTTTTTTGAAGCGGGCTTGCAGCCTTGGGACGTAGCAGCAGGCTCACTGCTGATTCAAGAGGCCGGTGGTTTGGTGGGCAACTTCTCGGGCGAGGCCGACTTTTTAGAGCAAAACGAATGCATGGCGGGTAACCCGAAAATTTACGGGCAGATGGTGCCCTTGCTCAGCAAGTACAGCAAGTTCGCCAGCGCGGGGGAGAAGGCCGGGCTGCGCCAGACGTTGACGCGGCCTGCGGCGGTTTGACCATTTAATGGCTCGCCAATTGAGGACAGCCGACATTTCTTCGGCCTGAGGGTGGTTTGTCTTGCGATTGCATTGTTTTGTACGGGGTCGGCATTTCGCAACGCTCGCTAAGCCGCCATCGCCGCCTTCGTAATCGCCTCAGTCGTCAACGGCATATCCCGCACCCGCACGCCCAGCGCATCAAACAGCGCGTTGGCAATCGCCGCCGCCACCGGCCCGTGCGTGGCCTCGCCTGCGCCGAGGGACGGCTGGTCTGGGCGGTGGATGATCTGCACTTCTACCTGCGGCACCTCGGAGAATCGCAATATCGGGTAGCTCTCCCATGCGGTGCTTTGGATGCGCATGCTGTCAAACTGCACGGCTTCTTTCAGCACCCAGCTCACGGTTTGAATGGCACCGCCTTCGATCTGGTTGATCACACCATCCGCGCTGATGACCCGGCCTACGTCGACGGCAATCCACAGCTTGGTGACGCGCAGGTCTTTGCCTGCGTCTACGCGGGCCACCACGGCGCAGTAGGCTCCGGTGTTTTTGTAGCGGGTGCAGGCAATGCCCATACCCAGCCCTTCGGTGTGTTGGTCTTTGCGCGTTGCCCAGTGCGCCATGTCGGCAGCGGCTTGCAGCACGGCGCGGGCGCGTGGGTCGGCGAGATGGCGCAGCCGGAACTCCAACGGATCTGCGCCCAGCGCGCTCGCTATCTCGTCCATCATCGATTCACTGGCAAATACATTGCAGTGCGCTCCGAGTGAGCGCAAGGCAGAAGTGCGGATAGGCATGGTGAGCACGCGGTGGTTGACTGCGCGCCACTGGGCGAAGTGGTACAGCGGCGCAGCATTGCGCTCGGAGCCGCCGCCTGCGGCCAGCGGCGGGTTGACGGCGATTTGCTTTGGGAAGGGCTTGGCCAGCCGCGTGCCTGCCAGCAGCACCGGCGTGCTACTACGGCCGGGACGCATGCCGTGGCCGTTGGACCAGACGCTGTGCTGCCAGTCGGCAATGCGGCCCTCCGCATCCACCTGCGCGCTCAGCTCGACCAGCATGGCCGGGCCGAAGGGTGCACTGCCCAGCTCAGACTCGCGCGTCCACTGCACCTGCACGGCGCGGCCCGGCACCGCGCGGGCCAACAGCGCGGCATCGCAGGCCACATCGTCCGCGCCGTTGTGGCCGTAGCAGCCTGCGCCCTCCACATGCTGTACGGTGATGCTGGCTGCGGGCAGGTCGAACACCAAAGCCAAGTCGGCTCGCAGGTTGTAGATGCCCTGGCTGTGCGTCCATACCTCCAGCGATGTGGGTTGGTAGCGTGCCACAGCGCAGGAGGGGCCGATGGAGGCGTGGGCCAGGAAGGGGCGGGAGTAGCGGGCTTGAAAGGCGTGCGCGGGCTTGGGCAGACCCTGCCCGCGCGGTTGGTGAGCTGCCGGCTGTACATCCGTACCCCGTGCACTTTGTTGCTCGGCGATAACACTGGTTTCGACGGGCTGGGTGCGTAGATAGGCGCTCAGATCGTGCATATCGGGCAAGGCAGCTGTCTCGTGCCATTGCGCCAGAGCCGCCAGTTTGTTTAACGCCAGAGTGGCCAGGTACCCATCATCCGCGACCACGCCAATAAAGCTGCCGTCCCGCACGACGGCGACTACGCCGGGCAGCGCCTGCACGACGCTGAGATCCATGTCTTTGAGCTGCGCCGTGGGCGACGGCGGGTGCAGCACGCGGCCATGCAACATACCGGGCACATGCATGTCCTGGATGAAGCGGGGTTGGCCGGTGAGCTTATCTTGGATATCCAATCGCTGCGTAGTCCTTGTCAATAGGACATTTTCAGCTATGTTTTTATGAGCAACCAGATGGCCTGCCTCCACTTGCAGCAGCGCATCGTCGGCCAGCGCCCAATAGCTGGTGGCCTGTGCATTGGGCTGGCCAAGCACTTGGATGCTGCCATCCGCCACCTCCAGTTGCGCTGGCGGCACATGCAGCCGCCTGCTGGCCGCTTGCAGGTAAATCTGCCGCGCCTGCGCGCACACCTGGCGCAGCGCGCCACCAGAATCTTGCACCGACAGGCTGCCCGAGGTCATGCCTTCATTCGGACTATCGACCGTGTTGGCTGGCAGCATACGGATGCGGGTGATGGCCACATCTAGCTCCTGCGCCACGATCTGCGCCAGCGCGGTGGTGATGCCCTGCCCCAGCTCCACCTTGCCGCTGCGCACGCTGACCGTGCCATTGGCATGGATGGACAACCACTGCGACAGGCGGCGGTTGGTTTGCAGACTACCGGGTAACACCGTACTCATGCTGGTGCCCTCATCACATCCGCGGCCCGCAGCACCGCCCGCACGATGCGGTGATGCGTACCACAGCGGCACAGGTGCTTGTCCAGAGCCGCTTTGACTTGACTCTCGGTCGGCTCCGGCTGCTCGGCCAGCAAGGCCGCAGCGCTGATGAGAATGCCCGAGAGGCAATAGCCACACTGCGCCGCCTGCTCGTCGATAAACGCCTGCTGCAGCGGGTGCAGCGAGCCCGCCGTGGCATGCAGTGGCCCCAGCCCCTCCACCGTCACCACCGCCTTACCCTCTGCCGCCCACAGCGGCGTGTCGCAGGCGGGCACTGAGGCACCGTCCAGCAGCACATGGCAACTGCCGCACTGGTTGGCTCCGCAGCCAAAACGCGTGCCTTTGAGGCCCAGGTCGTTGCGCAGCACGTAGAGCAGAGGCGTGTTGTCCTGCGCTTGTACAGAGCGTTCTTGGCCATTGACTTGCAGTTGGACTGGGCGATGGTTTTGCATGGTTTTGATTATGGTGCAGGTTTTGCAAGACTATGGCAACCCGTCATCCACGATAATCGTCTGAACTGGCCTGAACATTACTTTAAACGGAACCCTTTCCTTGTCTGAAAACGCGAACCACACGCCCATGATGGCCCAGTACCTGGGGCTGAAGGCGGACTACCCCGACACGCTGCTGCTCTACCGCATGGGCGATTTTTATGAGCTGTTTTATGCCGATGCCGAGAAAGCCGCACGCCTCTTGAACATCACGTTGACGCACCGCGGGCAATCCGCTGGCAGCCCGGTGCTGATGGCGGGGGTGCCGTTCCATTCGGTGGAAACCTATCTGGCGCGGCTGATCAAGCTGGGCGAGTCGGTGGCGATTTGCGAGCAGGTGGGCGAAGTGGGTGCCAGCAAAGGCCCGGTGGAGCGCAAGGTGGTGCGCGTCGTGACCCCTGGCACGCTGACCGACACCGAGCTGCTGAGCGACAAAACCGAGTCGGTGCTGCTGGCCGTGCACCAGGCAGCGCGCAACCAGCTGGGCCTGGCCTGGCTGGCGGTGACGCAGGCGCAGATTCAGTTGGCAGAGTGTAGCCACGACGAGCTGGCCGCCTGGGTGGCGCGCATTGCGCCCAGCGAGCTGATTTACAGCGGCGATGTGACGCCCGCGTTTGAGCAGCAGATCAAGGCGCTGCGCTTTGCCTCCAGCCTGTCGCTCACCATTCGCCCGGCTTTCCAGTTTGACAGCGGCCTGGGTGCCACCAAGCTATGTGCGCAGCTACAGGTAGCCAGCCTGCAGGCCTTTAGCGCGGATGTTGCCGTGCACGCCCACGCCGCTGCTTCCGCCCTGCTGGCCTACGCCGAGCACACGCAGGGCAAGGCGCTGCCGCATGTGCGCTCACTCAAAGTGCAGCGTGATGACGAGTTGATCGACCTGCCACTGACCACCCGGCGCAACCTCGAGCTCACGCTCACCCTGCGCGGGGAAGATGCGCCCACGCTCTTCTCACTGTTGGACACCTGCCAAACTGGCATGGGCAGCCGGGCACTCAAAAGCTGGTTGCAATCGCCGCTGCGCGCGCGCATGGTGGCGCAGCAGCGCTTGCAGGCCATCACTGCGCTACGGTCTGGCGAGAGCGGTGGCCACGCCGCCAAGCTGCGCGAAAGGCTCAAGGGGGTGAGCGATGTAGAGCGCATTACCGCCCGCATTGCACTGCGCCAGGTGCGCCCCCGGGAGCTGGTGGCGCTGCAACAAACGCTACAAAAATGTGAGCTTATTACGTCCACAGGACAAGGACTACAGGCTGAATTGGCAGATATTTTCAATGCCCTGCAACCTCCAACGGGTTGTGCAGCACTATTGCAATGCGCCCTGCTGCCCGAGCCCGCCGCCCTCATCCGTGACGGCGGCGTGATCGCCAACGGTTTTGATGCCGACCTGGACGAGCTGCGCAATATCGGCGATACCTGCGACGCGTTTTTGCTGGACCTGGAAACGCGGGAGAAAGCCAGAACGGGCATTGCCAACCTGCGCGTGCAGTTCAACAAGGTGCACGGCTTTTACATCGAAGTGACGCAAGGCCAGCTGGACAAAGTGCCGGATGACTACCGCCGCCGCCAGACCCTGAAAAACGCCGAGCGCTTTATCACCCCCGAGCTGAAAACCTTTGAAGACAAGGCCCTGAGCGCGCAAGACCGGGCGCTGGCACGCGAGAAGTATTTGTATGAGCAGCTGCTGGATCAACTGCAAGCTTTCGTACCCGCCCTCAGCCAATGCGCCAGCGCCATCGCCACGCTGGACGCCCTGTGCGCCCTGGCCGAGCGCTCGCTCACGCTCCAATGGTGCGCGCCGCAGTTTGTCAAAGAACCCTGCATCGACATCACCGCAGGCCGCCACCCGGTGGTGGAGGCGCGCCTGGCCGAAACCTCGTCGGGCAGCTTCATCGCCAACGACACCAGCTTCAACACCAAAACCCGCATGCAGGTCATCACCGGCCCCAACATGGGCGGCAAGTCCACCTACATGCGCCAGGTGGCCATCATCACCCTGCTGGCCTCCGTCGGCTCCTACGTACCCGCCGCCGCCTGCCGCCTGGGGCCGATAGACGCGATCCACACTCGCATCGGCGCGGCAGACGACCTGGCCAACGCGCAGTCCACCTTCATGCTGGAGATGACCGAGGCCGCGCAGATTTTGCACGCCGCCACGCCGCACTCCCTGGTGCTGATGGACGAGATTGGGCGCGGGACATCGACCTTTGACGGCCTGGCGCTGGCATCGGGTATTGCCGCGTTCCTGCATAAATCACAGGCCTTTACGCTGTTTGCCACGCATTACTTTGAACTCACCGAGTTCCCCGCCCAGCACCACGGCGCGGTCAATGTGCATGTGAGTGCGGCCGAGAGCGGGCACGACATTGTGTTTTTGCACGAAATTCAGAGCGGCCCGGCCAGCCGCAGCTACGGCATCCAGGTGGCCAAGCTGGCCGGTGTGCCCGCAGCGGTGGTCAACCACGCCCGCCACGCCCTGGCCGCGCTGGAGACACAGCAAAGCAGCGCGCAGGCACAGGTAGACCTGTTTGCCGCGCCACCGGAGCGCGCAGAAGACAGCCACGCAGGTGGCGCAATAGAATCAGCCCTGAGAGATATCCAACCCGACACCCTCAGCCCCCGTGAGGCGCTGGACGTGCTGTACCAGCTCAAAAAACTCATCCCCAAATCCTGACCCTGTTCTGAAAGACACACCATGACTTACTGCGTCGGCATCAAACTCAAAGCGGGCCTGGTCTTTCTGTCCGACTCGCGCACCAACTCGGGCCTGGACCAGATCAGCACCTTCCGCAAAATGATCGTCTACGAGAAGCCCGGCGACCGATTCATGACCCTGCTGTCCGCAGGCAACCTGAGCATCAGCCAGTCGGTGCGCGAGATACTGCAGGTCGAGCAGCTCAAAGACGAAGACGGCGAGCCATTGACCATCTGGAACGCCAAAAGCATGTTCGATGCCGCCCGCGTACTGGGCTCGGCTGTACGCCATGTGTACACGCGCGATGCAGAGTCGCTCAAAAGAGCTGGGGTGGAATTTAACGCGGCACTGATCTTTGGCGGGCAAATCGGCAACGAGCCCATGCGCCTGTTCCAGGTGTATTCCGCAGGCAACTTCATCGAGGCCACGCCCGAGACTCCGTACTTTCAAATTGGTGAGTCCAAGTATGGCAAGCCTGTGCTGGATCGCGTCATCACGCCCGACACCCCGCTGGACGAAGCGGCCAAATGCGCCCTCGTTTCGATGGATTCCACGCTCAAATCCAACCTGTCCGTCGGCCTGCCGCTGGACCTGGTGGTGTACGAGGCGGGCGCGCTGCAAACCGACAAAATCGTCTGCATTGAGGAAAGTAACCCCTACCTGCAAATGCTGCGCGGTTCCTGGGGCAACAAGCTGCGCGAAATGTTTGACAGTATCGAAGACCCGGTGTGGAACGACAGCCATACCAATACGCCCATTAAATCTACCAATGTGCGCAGCGTAGTACTGAAAAAGATCCATACCCCCAGCGAGAAGCTGATCTGATGCTGCTTATCTTCTCCCATGGCAACAGCTTTCCCGCCAGTACCTACGGCGTGCTGTTCGCATCACTGAAAAAGCGCGGGTTCACCGTCAGAGCCGTAGAAAAGTTTGGCCACGACCCGCAGTATCCCGTCACCGACAACTGGAAGCATCTGGTCCAGCAGTTGGCCGACTTTACCCAGCGCGAGGTGGACAAACACGGCGCACCCGCTTACCTGGTGGGCCATTCTTTGGGCGGCTTTTTAAGCCTGATGTGCGCAGCGCGCCACCCCGTGCTGGCCAAGGGTGTGGTGCTGCTGGACTCGCCCCTGCTGGGCGGCTGGCGCGCCACCACCCTGGGCGCCATCAAATCGACGCAAATGATTGGCCGCGTGTCCCCCGGTGCCGTCAGCCAGGGCCGCAAACACCAGTGGGACAGTGCAGAGGCCGCCTACGCCCACTTTAAAAGCAAACGCCTCTTCGCCCAATGGGACGAGCCAACCCTGCACAACTACATCACCCACGGCACCCACACCGAGGGCGGCAAGCGCGTGCTGAGCTTTAACCGAGAGGTAGAAACCCACATCTACAACACCCTGCCCCACAACCTGGATGCCCTGCTCAAACGCCACCCTCTCAAATGCCCCGCCGCCTTCATCGGTGGCAGACAGTCGGTAGAGATGAAACGCGTAGGCACCGTCATGACCGAGAAAGTCACCGGCGCCAAGGGCGACACGCCCGGCCGCATGATGATGCTGGACGGCACACACCTGTTTCCGATGGAGAAGCCGGTGGCCACCGCGGCGGCGATAGAGGCAGCTATTGCTGCGTTTAGTTGATCCAGGTATTGCGCGCACCGCACGCACTCAAAGCCCAGTCCAATCATGTCCAAACGCCCAGAAACGCTAGAAACCGTTCACATCGTCTTGGAGCTGCTGCGGCGTATTCCGCGCAGCAGCAAAATAACTGCACCAGAGCTGCAAGTCCAGCTTAACGAAGCTGGATTGGCGCGTGACCTGCGCACCATCCAGCGCCAATTGGAGATGCTCACCCAGCATTTCGACATTGAACGCGATGACCGCAACAAACCCTATGGTTACCGCTGGAAGGAGCGCACCAAGGGCCTATCACTGCCTGGAATGAGCGAGCAAGAGTCCCTTTTGCTGACCTTAGCCGAACAGCATATGCGTAACCTGCTACCCGCAAGCCTGATGAAATCCATGGCTGGATTTTTTACCCAGGCACGCAACAACATGGCACCACTTTCCAACGCCAAAAAGGAGCGCGAGTGGTTGTCCAAAGTACGCGTGGTCAGCGACACGCAGCCCTTACTGCCACCCAAGATTGTCGCCGGGGTTTTTGATGAAGTCAGCAACGCCCTGTACAGCAACCGTTGGCTGCGGGTGGACTATGTCAACGCGGCGGGCAAGCGCACCAAAACCGAGGTGATGCCATTGGGCTTGGCTCAGCAAGGCCCCAGGCTCTATCTCGTTTGCCGATTTGCCGGCTTTGACAATGAACGCAGCCTTGCGCTGCACCGCATTGTCCAAGCACAGGCATTAGAGCGCACGTTCGATAGGCCCAAAGACTTTGATCTAAAGCAATTTGACGATGACGGACGCTTTGGCTTTGGGGATGGCAAGCGCGTGCGGATAAGTTTCCTCATCGACAAAGCTTCAGGTGTTTACCTTGTTGAATGCCCACTCTCCGCTGATCAGGTGGTGACGCAAGTAAAACATCAACTAAAGATCAGCGCTACGGTGGTGGATACCGTGCAGTTGGATCGGTGGCTGCTGGGGTTTGGCGACCAGATATCGGATGTGAAGAAGCGAATCATCGCATCACCGGCAGTCGTGTAAACCGGTTAAGCCACCTGCAAAATACCCGCTCCATACTGCGCTACCAGCGGGTCGCGTGTTACCAAGATCAGTGGTTCACACAACGCCTGCGCCACGAGCATGCGATCAAACGGGTCTTTGTGAATGGGCGGTAGCGTCTCCACTTTGAGCGTGTGCTGTGGGTTTATGTCCAGCATCGCATAGCCCGCATCGGTAAATGCCTGTAGTGCCTGCGCCGCCGATACGGGCATGTCGCCTTTGCCGATAGCGTGCTTGATAGCTATCTCCCAGGTCGATGCAACACTGACAAACACTTCGTCCGCTTCAAGAATTATTTTTTTGGCCTGGAGCGAGAGCGACGCGTGCGCAGTAACGGCCCACAGCGCAATATGGGTGTCTAGCAAAATGCGCATCAGTTGCCTTCAAACAGATTTTGCACTTGTGCATTGTGTTTATCAAAATCGGCAGGCACCTTGAATCGCCCTTTGGCAACGCCGATGCGCTTACTGCGGTCAGGCATCGCTTTCTCCAGCGGCATCAGCCTGGCGGCGGGTGTGCCATTGCGAGCGATGATGAAACCACTTGCTGCACCGTTTTCCAGTGCATGGATGAGTTTGGACAGCGAGGTTTTTGCGTCCAGCATATTGACAATTTGAGCCGTCATACTTGCGCGCCTTTCCGGTTAGCTAAGATTGGTCAAGTATAGCGCCAACATCCACTTTGTGCTATCGACCGCACGATACGCCGGGCTCTAATTTCAACCCACTCTGAACACGACACATATTGTCGCATCAGAGGTGAAAATTTGATCTCTATGTATACAGTACTCACCATGTCAAGATTTAACCAACACCAAATGAAGCGCGCAGCAACCTCTACCGTCAACGACGTGCCTGCAATTGTGACACTGTGGGCACTACGCATACTCGTTCCGTTGGGCAGGTACAAAGCGCTTATCGACGCGCATGGCTACGGTCACAGCTCGATTGCAAAGCTGGCGGGGCTGGGCGACATCGACAATCAGCCTCAAGAAAAGTCCGAGATAGAGGGCATCCGCAAACGGCTTCAAAAACTTCATGCCGCTGCCGAGCATAAAAAACATACCGTGACGCTTCCCGTCAACCTCATTGAGAACGTGCATCAGTTGCAAAAATTGGTCGGTCTGACGGACACTGACTGTCGAGTTTTGGAATTTTTTGTACTCAGGCACGCCACGACAGAGCTTGCCGAGGCATGTGAACTATTCAAAAATATATCCAACACAGTTCTGGCACGCATCATTGCCGCAGTGTTGGATATCCCGCCCGGCGAAGTTCAGTCTGCGCTGCATGCTGCCAGCCCATTGCGTCGCTCTGGCCTATTGACTGTGCATCCCGGTAACGCCGATACGATTACCGGTAAGTGTGATTTACTGTCCGACGGATTCGCGGAAAGACTACTTGAGGCCAATGCCGACCCGATTGCCCTGTTGCGCGATTCCATAGCCATAGGCACGCCAGCAACCCTCACGCTGTCTGACTTCGCCCATATTGCGCCATCGCTATCGCTGTTAGGGCCGTACCTGAAAAACGCCATGCAGACTGGTCGCAAAGGCGTAAATATCTATCTGCATGGCAGCCCAGGCACCGGCAAAAGCCAATTGGCCAAAGCACTGGCCGCCGAACTGGGCAGTGAACTCTTTGAAGTAGCCAGTGAAGACCAAGACGGCGACTCTGTCCAAGGTGAGCGACGGTTACGTGCATACCGCGTGGCACAAAGCTTTTTCTCAAGCCGCAAGTGCATGATCGTATTTGACGAAGCCGAGGACGTGTTTGATGATGGGGACAGTGTGTTTGGCCGCAAAAGCACGGCGCAAACCCGCAAAGCCTGGATAAACCGGACGCTGGAGGGCAACGCGGTGCCTACCATCTGGCTTTCCAACGGGGTGCGGGGCATGGATACCGCCTTTATCCGCCGATTCGATATGGTGTTTGAACTGCCGATTCCGCCCAAAAAGCAACGGGAACGCATTATTGAAGTCGCCTGCAATGGCTTGCTGGGTGCCAGCGCAGTGGCGAGAATTGCCGAGTCAGAGCTGCTGGCACCCGCCGTAGTCACCAAGGCGGCTGATGTGATGCAAACCATACTGGTCGAGCTGGCACAGCCGGGCCACATGGGGGTCACCAATGCCATTGAATTGCTCATCAACAACACCTTAGAGGCGCAAGGGCACAAGCCTATTCGGCGCAACGACCCCAACCGTTTGCCTGAAATTTACGACCCTAGCTTTATCCACGCTGATACCGATTTAGCCGTGGTAACCGCTGGCCTGCTGCATGCCAAGTCTGGACGCTTGTGCCTGTATGGCCCACCCGGCACTGGCAAAACCGCCTATGGCCGTTGGCTTGCCAACGAACTGGGCGCACCACTCATGGTTAAGCGGGCATCTGACCTCACGTCGAAATGGGTAGGAGAAAGCGAGAAAAATATCGCCCGCGCGTTTGCAGCGGCAGAGCGCGAAGGTAGCCTACTGCTCATTGACGAAGTAGACAGTTTTTTGCAAGACCGGCGCACGGCGCAGGCCAGCTGGGAAGTCAGCCAAGTCAATGAAATGCTGACGCAAATGGAGTCTTTCTCAGGTGTTTTTATCGCATCCACCAACCTGATGGATGGCCTCGACCAGGCGGCGCTGCGCCGGTTTGATCTGAAAGTACGGTTTGACTATCTAAAGCCCGATCAGGCATGGAAGCTCTTGCTGCGCCAATGCGCAGCGCTGGGCCTTGCTGAACCCGCACCCCACACCCGTGCGCAAATGGATGCCCTGCGCAAACTGACCCCCGGTGACTTTGCCGCAGTAGCGCGGCAACATCGCTTTCTCCCCATCGAGAACACGGGCTGCCTGATAGCGGCGCTTGCAGCTGAGTGTGCGCTGAAAGAAGGCGGTGGCAACGCTATGGGTTTTGTATGAATTAATTCTGCGTTTGTTAATTTTCATAAAAATGAAAAAATCATGATTACTCTTCATGTAACATATCAATCCGGTGCAAATTGCCCCGAGCTATCTACTCTTTATTAGATCAACTATGTCAGATAAATCTATCTATCAATATCGAATTTTGAAAGCTTACTCACTCCTCGTTGATTTCGATGGCGAGCCTGCCCGTGAAAACATACCAAGCCCAGTTGAGGGTGAGACCTTCAAGCAATGGAAGAAGCGCGTTCTTGGTGACTCCATTTCAAACGTAACGGTATTTACCCCCGTTTTGCACAAGCCTCAAACCAAAATGACAACGCTTCAAAATACGGCCAGCGCGGGTATTTTGGAAAAAGTTTTCAGGGCGTTCGGCAAAGATAAGGCAGCCAAGAAGGATATCGCAGTCGATATGGCGGTTTCGAGAACGGAACACCAGCTTTCGACTTTCCCGAAGGACGCACTGAAAGACATACTCGCAGAAACCACCCACGAAGTGGAACCATCTGTTGCCGAGTTTTTTGAAAGATTGGAGACGGATACTTCAGACGACATAAATATTCATGATCTGTTGGTTCGATTGGTCGATACATACAATGAATCGGTACGACTTAGTCGCAGAAATGTTAGGAGTGTGCCCCGAGTAGAGGCCGATCCCCACACAGTCGGATCACCTTAACTATAAAAAAATGAATCTTTGAGCTCGATCTTTGACCATAAATATACTGGATGCTGAATTGTGAACAACAGAACACTACTCAAACGTTTCGAAGGCAATTTCAAAAAGCCTGCGATTGGAGATTCCTGGTCTCAAGAAGAAAAAGATGATTTTTGCGATTTGGCGAGAATAGTTCACGATGCCGGATTTGATTTGTGGCGAACTAATGTCGTTAACGAAGCAGCTCGTTTTCGTTGCAAACAACACGGCAAGGATGCCGCATTTGTCATTGGTGTGATTAGCGGTATATCACGCCCAACGCTTAGACTGCACGCATTGGCGGGTCGGATTCCAAAGCTTCATCGGGTACCAGTGACGAAGAAGGTAAATGTACGCTGTAAAGAAGGCCTTGCAAGACGCTCAAAAGGCTCTAATCAAAAAAGTTGGACTGCCAGATAAAAGAACTGGATGTTGGCCAGATGCGTATTGGGAGACAAAATCAAACGGGAGCAGTGATTCAGAAAAATTCTCCCTGAACCCGGATGTTTTCAGTGGAAGCTATGGGGATGATTGGGAAGCGATTCAAGAAATTTTGAAAGAAACAAAACTTTTAGATACTGTCAAGGAGGCGCTCGTATTAAGCCGTGTTGGGCAAGGAAAGTTCCGTGACAAGGTGATCAAACGTGCCAAAGGTAAGTGTGATGTGACCGGGTTGGACAATACCGAAATACTCATGGCTTCTCACATTCTTGCCTGGAAAGATTGCAAAACCGGGACTCATAGATTGGATAAAAATAATGGCCTTTTGTTGACCCCGAATTTAGATAAATTGTTTGACCGTGGTTTTATTAGCTTTAACGATAAAGGTGACATGCTCGTCAAATCGGATGAACACGAGGCGTTACTGAAAAAGTTGCATTTCATTTCGCCATCTGATAACACGCGATTAATTCAAGAACCCAATGAGCGACAGAAAGATTTTCTAAAGCTACATCAAAAAAATAACAAGTCACCGACCGAAAAGTGGCGTCTTGTATTGTCAGATTTGATCATGCCCAGGCGGTAGCCATTTGCAAGCGGGTTACAGAAAAAACCTTGGCACCACCTCACGCACGCCGTATATCGGTCACCTTCGCCCCAAACCCGCGCAGCCACCATTCCAGTTGCGCGGTACCGACCAGGGTTGCGGCGATCTCGCGCAGGTTGCCGTTGACCCTAACGACTTGATCAGTCGACAACGGGGATTCAATGAGTTCCAAGCTAGAAATCCTGATGTTGTTGCGCAGGTTTTAAGTGATGCGTATGGGATTTGTGCCTCTTGCCGTAAAGAAGCGCTTTTTCATAAAAAGAAAAATAGCCAACCATACTTGGAAGTCCATCGTAAGACGCAACTTGCCAATAATGGTCTAGACACTGTGGAAACTCCGAAACTCTATGCTCAAACTGCCATAGAGAAAAGTACTTTAGTTAACATATGACGCCGCTCTCAAAATCCCGCCTCCTAGCCCACCGCCAATGCCCCAAGCGCCTCTGGCTGCAAGTTAACGAACCAGAGTTGCTAGCGGACTCCAGCAGCACGCAGGCTAGCTATGCGGCCGGAAATCGGCTGGGTGCTATCGCGCAGCAGTTGTTTGACCCGAATGAAATTGGCCAGACCTTTGATGTGATGACCGACGGCGTGCAGGCGGTGATGGTGCAAACGCGGGAAGCGATTGCGGATAGCGGCAACGTACTAAAGCATCGCGCCCCTCTTTTTGAAGCAGGCTTTGAGGCGGCAGGTTCGCGGGCTTTTGTAGATGTGTTGTTGCCAGTCAAGGGGCCAAAAAACTTGCCGCCCCGCTGGGCAATTGTCGAGGTGAAGTCTGCTGCCAGCATGAAGGATGTGTACCTGGAAGATGCGGCTATTCAGTACTTTGCTGCTACGCAGGCGGGCCTGGACCTGGACAGTATTGCCATTGCCCATGTGGACAATACCTGGGTGTATCAGGGAGACGATGACTACAACGGCTTGCTCACGACTGTGGATGTCACGCAAAAAATTCAAGCGTTGGTGCTATGTCTACCGCAATGGATAAAAGATGCCCAAGCCGTCCTCAAACGCAGTAAGCCGCCCAAAGTGAGCACCGGCGCGCAGTGCAGCAGCCCCTACCCTTGCGGGTTTTTAGCGTACTGCGAGTCTACTGAGCCAGTAGTCGCGCACCCAGTACAGTGGCTGCCCCGCGTGCAGACCAAAGCCCTGCGCGAACACCTGGCGCAACCCAAGATGAAGGAGATGCGCGATGTGCCAGATGCGCTGCTGAACCCGCAGCAGCTTCGCGTGAAAAAAGCTACGCTAAGTGGCCGCACCTGGACAGATACGAAAGGCGCAGCTCTGGCGTTGGCAGAGCACTCTGCATCTTGCTATTTTTTGGACTTTGAAACGATAGGGGACGCTGTGCCGCGCTGGGCAGGTACGCGGGCGTTTGAGCAGATACCGTTTCAGTTTTCTGTGCACTTTGTCGGGCCGCGTGGCGGCTTAAAACATGAGGCGTTTTTAGATGCCTCGGGCGAGGATCCAAGGCTAGCACTGGCAAAGGCGTTGGTGAAGGCCTGCGGCACCGAGGGTACTGTATTTGCCTATAACGCGGGTTTTGAAGGGCGATGCATCAGCGCTTTGGCAGAGCATGTGGCAAGTCGACGCAAACTCGCCAAGGACTTGCTGGCCATCAAAAAGCGCCTGGTGGACTTGGAGCCCATTGTGCGCAAGCACTATTACCACCCCACACAGCAAGGCAGCTGGAGCCTGAAAGCTGTGCTGCCAGCGTTGCTACCGCATTTGTCATATGCAGCACTGGAGGGTGTGCAAAACGGCTCGGATGCGCAATCGGCCTATATGGAGGCAGTCAACCCTGCCACACCGGTTGCCCGCACCAAGGTGCTACGGCAACAAATGCTGGACTACTGCAAGCTGGACACGCTGGCGCTGGCGGAAGTTTGGCGCAAGCTGTCAGCGCCTAAAAATTAAACCACTTTCACCGAGATATCAGGCAACCCGTCAATATGCCCCAGCATCACATCACCACGTACCACGGGGCCCACGTTCTCGGGGGTGCCTGAGTAAATGATGTCACCGGCTTTGAGTTCAAAGGCCTGGCTCAGGCGCACGATCTGCTCGGCCACGCTCCAGATCATGTGGGTGAGGTTAGATTTTTGTTTGCCGACACCGTTCACGCTGAGGGTGATGCCTGCTTGACCGATGTGGCCAATCTGGCTGACGCGATGGATCGGGCCGACGGGTGCGCTCATGTCAAAGCTTTTGCCAATTTCCCAGGGCTTTTTTTCGTCGCCCAGGGCGCGTTGCAGGTCGCGGCGCGTCATGTCCAGGCCCACGGCATAACCGTACACATGGCTTAGCGCATCTTGCATGGTGATGTTTTTACCGCCAGACTTGAGGGCAGCTACCAATTCAATTTCGTAGTGGTAGTTTTTGGTAAGCGACGGATACGGATGGTCCACCGTTTTACCGGGCGCGATGAACTGAATGGCATCGGTGGGTTTTTGGAAGAAAAACGGCGGCTCGCGCGTCGGGTCGCTGCCCATCTCGCGGGCGTGGGCGGCGTAGTTGCGGCCTATGCAGTAAATGCGGCGCACCGGGAAGACCTCGGTAGTGCCTGCCACAGGAATGGTAACCCCCGCAACGGCAAACGGGGTGGGCGCAGCAGTGTTGGCTGTCACGCTGGCACAGCCAGCAGCCATGGCACCGCCCAAGGCTGCGGTGCTGGTGGCGATAAGGTCTCTACGGTTCATAGGATTCTCCTGTTTAGATGCCCGAATACTAAACCTGTTGAGCGCATGGGGTGATTAGCATAACTACTGATCCATGAACAACGCAATCGGGACTCGACGGGTTAGCTTGCTTGCTCCCTATGCACAAGCTAAGCTACCCGTGCAGGCTGGCCACTGCGTCCCGCAGGTACTGCTCGCGTGTTGCCACAATGGGGTTGACGCGCTCGGACAAAAACCCCAGCTCGTCGTCGTGTAGCTGCGCCCGCAGCAGCTTGGCCAGGGGATGGGTAGCTGCTTGCACGCGCTGCACCAGATCGGCCACCTCAGTAGCCAAATAGGCTGGCGTAACCCCAGCCAAACGCGCCAGCTCTAACCAATGCGCAGTTTCAAACCAACCGGGGCGGTATTCACCCAGCAGGCCCATGGACAGGGTTTGCTCGGGCAGGTAGGGCACCACGCACAGCAGGTCGTACAGCGGCGCGACCTGCCAGCCGCCTTGGTGCAAAAACGAATAGTTCTTGGCATGCGCATCCTGGTTGCCAATGAGAAAGTTAAACAGCCAGGCCCGCAGGTGAGCGCGGCGCGCCAAGGCGGGCACGGCCAAGTGGTCGCAGGCTTTGAAAAAATCTTTGGTGTCGATGCCAGCGTTATGGCTGCCGTATTTGCTTTCACGCGGCAGGTTGAGCAGTTGGCACATGTCGATTTGGTGGATACGGCGCACCTGCTGCCCGCGCCGCTGGCGGTCAAAGCGCTCGGACACCAAGGTGCGCACACCGCCGAAGGTCAGCACCAAGGTGTTGGCGACCGACAAGCCCACCGCACGCGCTAGCTGCGCACAGGCGTATTCGTTGGCGGGCAACATCGGGTAGCGTGCGTCGGTGCTTTCGGGTTTGAAGATGTGGGTCGATGCGGCGCGGCCATTGGGAATTTTGAAACGTTTACCCATTTCTTTGGCACGCGGGTCAAACCACAAGGCAAACTTGTCTTGTGCACCAGCAAGGGAAAGGCGGGGCAAAACGCTCTCGTGGTCAAGCATAAACGCCATTGCGTCAGCCCGTTGGCGCGAGCTGTGCATGCCCTCGGCCAGCCTGTCATCCGGCAACGCTATGTACTGGGTTGGCGAAAGGGTGGTACCAAACGGTGTCAAGGCATACGTACCAGTCAACTCCTGGCCCAACGCAGCAAACCAGTCTTCCATGCTGCGCGGGTAGGGCTTGATGCGCGCGGCCACATGCTGGGCGTAGGGTTCTTCGGGCAGGTAATTGATAAAGAAGCTGTTGACCGCTTCACTCTCCAGCACCACGCCTTTGCTGCACTGAAAATGTGGCGACAGCGGCACTGCCGGGTTGCGAGAAAACTCCAATCGCCACTTGGCAAAGTAAGGCCGCATGGAGCCCACCAATTTTTCGTCGCAATACAGGTTCATTTGTGGGCGGCTTCCAGTGTAAAGCGCAATCCCAGTTGCGCGGCTACATGCAAAGCCTTCCCCAACTGGATGGTCGGTTTCCCGCTCTCTAAATGGCTTAAAAATGGCACGCTGACAGCGCATAATGCGGCGGCCTCAGCCTGGGTGAGTGCGGCTTTTTTGCGGGCTTGGCGGACGAGTTGACCGAATTGAAGGCTGTTCAAAATAGTAACGATCGAATAAATAATGTCGAATATTACATGAAATTTGTTAAATATAAAAGAGCTATTATATTTTGCGATAAATTCAATTAAAAACTTTAAACATAAACCATCCAATTACTCCCAGTCCATCAAATCACGCAGCCCACTTCACCCAGCCCGTCCAGGCAGTCAGCAGCACCAGCGCGCCAAAGACAATGCGGTAATAGGCAAAGGGCACAAAGTCGTGCGTGGCAATGTAGCGCAGCAGCCAGCGCACGCACAGCCAGGCGCTGATGAAGGACATGACCAGGCCCACCAGAAACATCGGCAGGTCGGCAAGGCTGAGCAAGGCGCGTTCTTTGAAGAGACTATAGGCACCTGCGCCAATCAATGTAGGAATAGCCAGGTAAAACGAAAAGTCAGTGGCGGCCCGGCGCGACAGGCCCAGCAACATGCCGCCAATGATGGTGGCCCCGCTGCGGCTGGTGCCGGGGATCATCGCCAGGCACTGCACCAGGCCTACCTTGACGGCATCCATCGGCGTCATGTCGTCCACGCTGTGAATGCGCACACTGGAGGAGGAGCGTTTTTGCAGGCGCTCGGCCCACAAGATAATGAAGCCGCCGATGATGAAGGTGGTCGCCACCACCACGGGTGTAAACAGGTGCGCCTTGATGGCCTTGCCAAACAATAACCCAAGAATGACAGCGGGTATAAAAGCGATCAACACATTCAGCGCAAACTGCTGCGCCTTCTTCTGGGTAGGTAACTCCCGCAAGGTGGCGCGGATTTTTTGCCAATAGACAATGATGACCGCAAAAATCGCCCCGGTTTGAATAGCGATGTCAAACACCTTGGCACGCTCATCGTCAAAGCCCAGCAAGCTGCCCGCCAGGATCAAATGCCCGGTGGATGAAATAGGCAAAAATTCGGTCAAACCTTCCACGATGCCCATGATCGCGGCTTTGACTAGCAACATGATGTCCAAAGAATTCTCCAGAAAGGAATGCAAACGCTACGTATTTTATAGCTACTTATGTCCAGCATACAGGGACTAGCGCATTATTTTAAGTTTATTCGTAGCGCAAAGCCTGAATCGGCAAGAGTTTGGATGCCCGCCGCGCAGGATAAAACCCAAAGAACACGCCCACCACCGCAGAAAACACCGTGGCCAGCACGATGGAGGCGACCGTCATGCTGACTTCCCAGCCCGCAAACTGGCCGACTGCCCAAGTGGCGATGGCACCGATCAGCACGCCGATGGCACCGCCGATCAGACTCAATGTCACCGCCTCAATCAAAAACTGCGCCAGGATGTCTCTGCCGCGCGCCCCCACCGCCATACGCAGGCCAATCTCGCGGGTGCGCTCGGTGACGCTGACCAGCATGATGTTCATGATGCCAATGCCGCCAATGATCAGGCTGATGCCCGCTACAGCGGCCAGCAGCATCGTCATGATGCGGCTGCTGGCCTCCTGCGCCTGCAAAATCTCGGTCAGGTTGCGCACGCTGAAGGGTTCGTCTGCACCGGGCTGCACCTTCAGGCGTTGGCGCAGCAGGTCTTTGATGCTTTCTTCGGCCGCCTTCATGCTTTGGCCTTCTTTGATTTTGACGCTGATGGAGCCAATGCGTTTGAGCTTGCCACCCGTGCCGCCCTGGATGCGGTTACGGTAGGTGCTGATGGGTACGATGAGGATGTCATCCTGGTCTTGCCCCATCATATTTTGGCCTTTTTTCTCCAGCACGCCAACAATGGTGACGGGGATTTTTTTAACCCGAATTACCTGGTCCATCGGGTCGGCATCGCCAAACAGTTGCTGCGCCGTAGTCTGCCCAATGATGGCGACTTTGGCCGAGCCCTGCATCTCGGCTGCCTCAAAGCCGCGCCCACTGCTCAGCGGCCATTCACGCGCTTCCAGATAATCGTTGGTGGTGCCAAAAACCGAGGTACTCCAGTTGCTGTTGCCCGCCACCACTTGCGCGCCCGTGCGCATGCTGGGCGCGGCCACCTGCACCTCGGGAATATCCTTGGCAATAGCCTGCGCATCTTCTTCCGTCAATGCCTGACCCGTTTGGGCGCCCAGGCGCACACCGCCCGTCGTCACGCCACCGGGCACCACCAGCATGATGTTGGAGCCCAGGCCTTTCATTTGGTCTTGCACGCGGTTGGTGGCACCTTGGCCCACGGCAATCATGGTCACCACGGCCGCTACACCGATGATGATGCCCAGCATGGTCAGGATAGAGCGCATCGTGTTGGCAGCTAGCGCACGCACGGCAATACGTACGGGTGTGGTCAGATCAAACGTCATGCGGCTACTTCCACGTGCCCGGGTTGGAGCACATCTTCCACAATTTGCCCATCACGAAACACCAGTTTGCGGCGTGCCCAGGCGGCAATGTCGTTCTCGTGCGTGACGATGATCACCGTCATGCCCTGCGCGTTCAGGTCCGTCAGCAGGCGCATGATGTCTTCGCTGGTTTTGGAGTCGAGCGCGCCCGTCGGTTCATCGGCCAGAATAATCTGCGGCTGGTTGACCAACGCACGGGCAATCGCCACGCGCTGCTGCTGTCCACCAGACAACTCAGACGGCGTGTGCTCGCCCCGCTCACTCAAACCCACCCGCGCCAGCGCTGCCTGCGCCCGCTCACGTTGCAGCGCCACCTTGACACCCGCATAGACCATGGGCAAAGACACGTTCTCCAGCGCACTGGTGCGCGGCAGCAAATTAAACTGCTGAAACACAAAACCGATGCGCCGGTTACGAATAGATGCCAGCTGGTCGGCCGGCAGGTTTTCTACCTCTTCACCCGCCAGCCAGTAACGGCCTGAGGTAGGCAAGTCGAGGCAGCCGATGATATTCATCAGCGTGGATTTACCCGAACCAGACGCCCCCATGATGGCGACAAACTCGCCCTTGTGCACATCCAAAGACACGTTGCGTAACGCATACACGGTCTGCTCACCCATGGTATAGATTTTGGTCACGTCGCGGACTTCGATCAGTGCCATGGTACTGGGCGCTTTGCTAGAACGGCATGCGCGGGCCGCTAGGCCGGGCAGCGCCACCAGCTGCGCTGCCCGCAGCAGTACCCGGTGTGGACGTACCAACCACCACCAGCGCGCCCTCTTTCAGCACATCCGCATTGGGCGAATTGGGCGCCACCATCATCTCGGTGCTGGTGCCGTCTGTAATGCCCAGGCGCACGTTGTAGGCCACGGGCTTACCATCGGCACCCAGCAGGTAAATGCGGCCACGGGTGGCTGTGCGGCTGGCCGACTCGGCCTGGATGACTGCGTATTTGGCTTTTTGCTCAGGGGTCAAGATATCGCCAATCTTGGCACGCATGTCGGCCGTCATGCGGTCGCGCGCCTTGGTGCGCTCTTCGGGGGCCAAGTCCCGCAGCGTGGCGTATTGGGGCCGCATGGCGGCCATGATCGCATCTACTTTAGCGATTTGATCGGCACTCAGTTGCAGATCAGCGAGCAATCGGTTGCGAAACTCGACCAAGGGGCCGCCACCCTGCCCGGCAGCCGGTGCCTCGCTTGCTGCCGCTGGCGCTGAAGCGCTGGGCGGCGCCGTGGGAGTTGCATTTGATACGCCTTTCGCCTCTCCACCTGCGGCAGCAGGCGCTGGCGTAATGGGTGCTGGGCTACCCGCTAGGGCCCCTGCTGCGCCGCCAGCGCCCGTTGCGCGCGCGCTGGCGGCGTTGGCGGTGAACGCTTGATACTTCGCGCGCTGCTCAGGCGTGAGCGTGGCGCTGATTTTTTGCCGCATCTCGGCGGTCACCTTCTCGCGCGCTGCGGCTCGCTCACCATCGGCCAAGTCGCGCATAGCCATAAACTGCGGTCGCAATTCGGCCTGGATGGCATTGAGCTTGGCCTGCTGATCTGCACTCAACCCCAGCTCGGTTACCAAGCGCTCGCGCTGTGCGGCAAAACCGCCACCGCCCGCAGGCTGCGCTATCGCCTCGCTCAACCAACTAAAACCTGCCAACGTGGTAGCTCCTGGCGCACTGCTCACCCCATTGCCATTGGCGGCACCCGATGCCCCGCGCGCCGGGCCCGATGCGCCCTGCGCCGCAGGCTCCACCCCCGCGATCTTCACTCGCAGCGCGGCGTTGGGAATCTTCAGCACATTCTCGCGCAGGTCGGTGATCAGTCGCACATTGGCCGTCATGCCGGGCAGCAGGCGGTCGCCCACATTGGTAAAGCGCACCACAGCCACATAGGTCACCACGTTAGCCACGTTTTGCGCAGCCTTGCGCACCTGCTTGACCTCGCCCTCAAAAGTCTGGCCAGGGTAGGCATCAACCGTAAAGCTGGCCTTTTGCCCGTTGCGAATGCGCCCGACATCGCTCTCGTCAATGCTGGCATCCACTTGCATGTCGGAGAGGTTTTGCGCAATCACAAACAACTCGGGCGCTTGCAAACTGGCGGCCACGGTCTGGCCTTTTTCAATCGCCCGCTTGATCACAATGCCATTGACGGGTGAGGTAATTTTGGTGCGCGACAGGTCGATGCGCGCCTGCGCCAGGGCAGATTCGCGTTGCGACACGTTGGCCTGCGCACTTTTGATCTGCGCCTGCGTCACGCCCAGTTGCGCCTGTGCGGCTTTGACGGATTCGATGCTGGATGACACCAGGGCCCGCGCCTTGTCGGCCACGTTTTGCGCCACAAACTGCCGCTCCACCAGCATCTGCTGGCGCTCCAGATCGCGCTGGGCCTCGATCTGCTCCACCTTGGCGCGCGACACCGCCGCATTGCTGGCGGCAATATTGGCCTGGGCTGTGAGCACCGCCGCACGCGCCGAGTCCACATCGGCCTGCGCCGAGCGCACACGGTATTCAAACGTTTCGGGGTCGATCAAGGCAATTAGCTGCCCGGCCTTGACCTCGGCGTTGAAGTCAACATACAGCTCTTTGATCTGCCCGCTGACCTGCGTGCCCACCGACACCTGGGTGACGGGGTTCACCGCGCCACTGGCCGACACCGTCGCCTGCAGGTTACCGCGCTCTATTTTGGCCGTGCGGTACGTTACGTCACCGGCTTTGGCACGCTGCGTCCACCACCATGCGCCGCCGCCCGCAAGGGCGAGCAGCACAGCTGCTGCAATCCAAGTCACTTTTTTCATACCCTGCATTGTAGGCAAGCGCGCAAGGGGCTGCGTGTCTGCTGTGTAAATATTAGGTCCGAAAAATACATTTGGCGGTGGCTAAACCGCGTTTCGTTGCAAAGCGCTTGGCTCCTAACCCGCACAGCACCCTACTCGCTGCTATTCAGCCCACACAGATGTCGCCATCCGTATCGCCAGCAGGCTCAGCGCGATTGTTATCGGGCCATCCGCCAGTGCGCCCACTTCGATCTGCTCAAAATGATGGTTGTTCAGGCACCAGGCGTTGCCCACAGTGCGTGCATGGTGTCCACAAATCGTTCAGCAATCACCTGCCTTGCTACATGCCTGCCGCCGTGCACTAGCTGCCTGCCCCCCACATACACCGCGTCTATCGCCGCAGTGTCTGCGGCAAACACCAGTGCGTCCAGCGTGTAGTCCAGCGGCACGCCCAGCAGACCGGGGCATTGCGCATCCAGCACCAGCATATCGGCCCGCGCACCGACTACCAGGCCCTGTTTGCCCAAACCCGCCGCGTGGCCACCGCCAGCCAGTGCCGCATCAAACAGGCGTTGCGCCGACGACTGCATGCCCAGCGACGGCGCGGCGCAGACATTGCGCTGCAGCACCTGCAGGCGCTGGCCATATTCGAGCCAACGCAGTTCCTCGCGCCAATTGCGGCAGATATGGCTGTCTGAGCCGATAGCCATGCCTACCGGGGCATTCAACCAACGCGCCATGTCGGTCAGGCCATCGCCCAAGTTGGCTTCGGTGCTGGGGCACATCACTATCTGCGCGCCAGTGCCTGCGACAACTTCAATCTCCTGCGCAGTCGAGTGCGTGGCATGCACGAGATGCCAGCGCGCATCCAATACACCTTGCTCGCACAGCCACTGCACGGGGCGCAGGCCCGTACTGGCTAGGCAATCGTTCACCTCGGCCATTTGCTCGGCGACGTGGATGTGCAGAGGGCCATCGGCATCCGCCAAGCGTTTTTTAAGTTGGTGAATGGATGCTGGCGTGGCGGCGCGCAGAGAATGGATGGCTGCGCCTGCGTTGACCAACGGCGCGCCTGCGCCAGCCACGGCTTTCACGAGCCCTGCCACCCAGGCCGCATCGGCAGCAAAGCGTTGTTGATCATCCCGCAAAGCAGGCATGGCAAAACCCGCGCGCTCATACAGGGTGGGCAGCACCGTCAAGCCCAGCCCGGCTTGGCTGGCCGCTTGGGTTAAGGCCCAGGTCATGGCATAGCGGTCGCTATAGGACTGCCCGTGAGGGGCATGGTGCAGGTAATGGAACTCGCAGACCTGGGTGTAGCCACCCTCCAGCAGCTCGGCATAGAGCTGCGCGGCAACGGCTTGCAGATGCGCGGGCGTGACCCGCTGGGCCACACCATACATGCGCTCGCGCCAGGACCAAAAATTATCTTCTGCATTTTGCCGTCGCTCGGCCAGGCCCGCAAAAGCGCGCTGAAAGGCGTGGCTGTGGGCGTTGACCAGGCCGGGCAGCACGGGTCCATGCAACAGCGTGGCGCTCTGCGCTGGCGCTGCGCTACCCGCAGCAATGTCCGACCAACGCCCCATGGCATCCACCGTCAGCAACACATTGCGCTGCCAGGCCCCTGCGATCCAGGCCAGCGGTGTCCAAAACCGTTGCAATGCATCAGCCATGCGGCACCACACTGGCCAGCAAGCTGGTTAAGCCCTTTAGCACCGGATGGATGCGCGCCTGGCGCTGCGCATCCAGCACATAGGGTGGCGACTCTTGCATATAGGTGCTCCAGCACATCTCCAACTGTACCGCGTGGATGCCTTGCGCAGGCCGCCCGTACTGGCGCGTGATGTAGCCACCCTTAAAGCGGCCATCCATCACCGAGGTAAATTCGCTCTGCCCCGCCAGCAACTGCGCCACGGCCTCGCGCAAATTGGCGGCGCAGCTTGCGCCATTCGCCGTGCCGATATTCAGGTCGGGCAACTTACCCTCAAACAGCCAAGGCACTTGCGACTTGATGCTGTGCCCGTCAAACAGCACGGCGTAGCCATGCAGCGCCCTGATGCGCGCCAACTCACTGGCTAAGGCATCATGGTAGGGCTTCCAATACTGCGTAATGCGCTGCGCAATCTGTATCGCGTCAGGTGCGCTGCCAGCTTGGTAAATGCTCTCACCATAAAAATCCGTCACCGGGCACAGCCCCGTGTTGTTCGCATCGGGGTACATGGCCGCGCCGTCGGGCGGGCGGTTCAGGTCAATCACATATCGCGAATGCTGGGGCACCATCAAGCTGGCATTTTGTGTTTTCACGTAGTCGTACAGCAGGTCTAAATGCCAGTCGGTGTCGTGCACCTCCAGCGCCTGGGGTGTGAACAAGTCGCGCATATCGCTGGGGATGTGCGTGCCCGCATGCGGCACGCTCACCAGCAAGGGGCTGGTGCCTTGATGCAAATTGAATACGGGCTTCATAGGCGAATTTCCTTTCCTGCCACCACCCGCGCGCTGCACGGATTGCGGCCAAACCAATAGGCTAACTCTCGAGGGTGTGCCACCTGCCACACGGCAAAATCTGCACGTTGCCCTGCGGCCAACTGGCCACGATCCTTCAGGCCAAGCGCTTGCGCTGCATGCACCGTCATGCCGCGCAGCGCCTGCAATGGCGTCATGCGAAACAGCGTGCACGCCATGTTGAGCATGAGCAGGGGCGACAGGGTGGGGGACGAGCCGGGGTTGTGGTCGGTGGCAATGGCTATGGGCACGCCCGCATCCACCAGCGCCTGCACGGGTGGCAGCTTGGTTTCGCGCAAAAAATAATACGCCCCGGGCAGCAGCACCGCTACCGTGCCCGCATGCGCCATGGCTGCGATGCCTTGGCTGCTGAGGTGCTCCAAATGGTCACATGACAGCGCATTGAAACTGGCGGCCAAAGCGGCACCGTCCTGGTCGCTCAGTTGCTCGGCATGCAACTTCACAGGCAAGCCCAGTGCGCGCGCCGCCGCAAACACCCGCTGTGTTTGCGCACGGGTAAAGCCGATGGTGTCGCAAAACACATCGACTGCGTCCATCAAACCCTCGGCATGCAAGTGGGGCAACCAGGCGCACACCGCATCAATATAGTCGTCCGCCCGCCCCGCGTATTCAGGTGGCAGCGCATGGGCCGAAAGACAGGTGGTATGCACGGTCAGTGGCAGTATCTCGCCCAATGTGCGCGCCACCCTCAAGCAACGCGCTTCGTGCTCCAGGCTCAGGCCGTAGCCTGATTTGATTTCGACCGTGCACACGCCCTCACGCGTCAGCGCCCGCGCACGCTCGGTGGCGCTGGCCAGCAATTGTGCGGCGCTGCACCCTCGCGTGGCCTCTACCGTAGAACGGATGCCACCGCCAGCGCGGGCGAGGTCTTCGTAACTGGCACCTTGCAAGCGCAGCTCAAACTCGTGCGCGCGATGGCCGCCGTAGACCAAGTGGGTGTGGCAGTCAATCAGGCCGGGTGTGATCAGCGCGCCTTGCATGTCGTGCTCGACGGAGACTTGGGCACGCAGATCGGCGGGCAGCGCAGCGCGTTCGCCTACCCATACGATACGATCATCCTGGGTCAGCACCGCAGCATTTGCGATGAACCCCCAATCCGCTGCATCGCCGTCGCCCTGCAATGGTTTTACCGCCGCCTTGCACAGCGTCGCCACGCTGGCGTGTTGCCATAAAGCCAGTGTCATAAAGCCTCCTTATGCACCTGCGCACCCAGCCACCATGCCCCCGCCATTGGCAGCAGTGGCGTTGAAACTGGCTCATCGCCAACAAACCACCAGTTCGATCCCGTTGAATTGGCTGTCCAGAGAAAATCATACGCCTGTAGCCGCCGTTCGTGGAAGTCGTCACACCACACACCCGCTGCGGTGGTGAATAAGGCGCGCAGCGGCATGGCAGACTGCCATGCCACGTCATGCACCACCTGTTGCAACCAGCCACGCGTAGCATCGTTTCCGCGCAACATCAAATTCATATCTTGCGTCGCACCATCCAGCAAACGGCAAAACGGCGCAGTTGCACCATCGAAGTGCAAGGCCTCACTGGCCAACGTCTGCGTCACTTGCTTGCCCGCAAATCGCAGCTCCACCCCCGCGCCCTGCACCACGCCAAACCAGCGCTGCACATCGGGGAATGCCGAGAACGCGCCGTCTTGCACAATGTCGGCCAGGCTGATGCGCACCTGCCAGTCCTGCGCCGTCGGCCAGGCCAACAGCTCGCGCGTGCTCCCACCGCCATTGCGCCAGGGCTGGGGCGGCACATCCAGCGTGTGAATAACCGTGACGGTCATGGCTTGAACTGCCCCTGCAAGCTGTAGCGCCCGCCTGGATGCACCAGGCGCGCGAAGGTTATGGGGGTGTTACGGCTCACCGTGCGGCGATGCACGATCAGGCAGGGCTCGGTAGCGGCAATACCTAACAGTTTTGCTTCTTTTTTGGTCGGCGCAGCGGCATCTATGGAATATTGGGCCTGCCACAGCGGCGCCACCTGCAGCAAATACTGGGTGGGTGTGATGTGGGTGAAATCCACCGCCAAATACTCCGGTGCGCGCGCCGGGTTGACATAGCGGTCTTCGCATTGCAGTGCCACGCCGTTATCAAAATGCACGATCAGGGTATGGAACACGGGTGCGCCCTCTGGCAGGCCAATGCGCGGCGCCAGGCTACCTGCCACCGTCTCGGCCCGCTGCAGGTGCACCACGGCGTGGTGGTGGTGGCCACGCGACTCTATTTCTTCATGCAGGTCGCGTATCGTTAAACTCGACGACAGTCGGTTCATCGGCGCGGCAAAGGTGCCCACGCCTTGCACCCGGTTGACCATTCCCGCGTCATTGAGTTCGCGCAAAGCGCGGTTCACCGTCATACGGCTCACACCAAAATGCGCCACCAGCGCCGCCTCAGACGGCATCAACGCGCCAGGCACGTAGCGGCCCCGCTCCATCTCCTGCACCAGATAGTCTTTGACTTTTTGGTACTGGGCACGCGGCAGGTGCTGGGTGGCGGCACTGTGAATTGGCACAGCAGGCACGTTTTTGGGCATGACAGTCAAAATTAAAACTAGGGTTTATCTTACTTGACCTTACTTGTATGTACAACTACATTATGAAAATCAATTTTTAACTTACGGGGTTTCACCATGAGTAATCTGAATCAACCCTTCACCCCCGCCGCTGTCGCCGCCCAGCCGCGCGAAGTGCGCTCGCCTACGGGCACCACCTTGCACTGCAAAAGCTGGCAGACCGAGGCCGCCTACCGCATGCTGCAAAACAACCTCGACCCTGCCGTGGCCGAGAACCCGATGGCGCTGGTGGTGTATGGCGGCATCGGCAAGGCGGCACGCAACTGGGATTGCTTTGAAGAAATCTTGCTTCAGCTTCAAAAACTGGAAAGTGACGAGACGCTGCTGATCCAGTCCGGCAAGCCCGTCGGCGTGTTTCGCACCCACGCCAATGCCCCGCGTGTGCTGATCGCCAACTCCAACCTGGTGCCCAAATGGGCGACCTGGGAGCACTTTTCCGAGCTGGACCGCAAGGGCCTGATGATGTACGGCCAGATGACCGCTGGCTCGTGGATTTACATTGGCACCCAAGGCATTGTGCAGGGCACCTATGAGACCTTTATGGAAGCCGGCCGCCAGCACTATGGCGGCGACTGGGCAGGCCGCTGGATATTGACGGCGGGCCTGGGCGGCATGGGTGGTGCGCAGCCGCTGGCGGCCAGCTTTGCGGGTGCCAGTTCGCTGCACATTGAGTGCCAGCAAAGCCGCATCGACTTCCGCCTAAAAACCAAATACTTGGACGAGCAGGCCAAGGATTTAGACGACGCGCTGGCACGCATCAAGCGCTACACCGCAGAGAAAAAAGCCATCTCGGTCGGGCTGTGCGGCAACGCCGCCGAGCTGCTGCCCGAACTGGTGCGCCACGCTAAAGCAAGCGGCTTTAAGCCCGATTTGGTAACCGACCAAACCTCCGCGCACGATCTGGTCAACGGCTACCTGCCTCCTGGCTGGAGCGTCGCTAAATGGCAGGCCGCACAAGCCGACCACAGCCAGCACGCCGCATTGCGCGCCGCAGCATCCCAAGGCTGCGCAACCCAAGTGCAAGCCATGCTCGACTTCCAGGCCATGGGCATCCCCACGGTGGACTACGGCAACAACATCCGCCAGGTGGCATTTGACGCGGGTGTAAAAAACGCCTTCGACTTCCCCGGTTTTGTGCCAGCCTACATTCGCCCCTTGTTTTGCAGCGGCACCGGGCCCTTCCGCTGGGTTGCGCTGAGTGGTGACCCAGAAGACATCCGCAAAACCGATGCCAAGCTCAAGGAGTTGTTCCCGCACAAAAAGGCCCTGCACCGCTGGCTGGACATGGCGGGCGAGCGCATCGCCTACCAGGGCCTGCCTGCGCGCATCTGCTGGATCGGCCTGGGCGAGCGGCATATCGCAGGATTAGCCTTTAACGAGATGGTGAAAAACGGCGAACTCAAAGCCCCCATCGTCATTGGCCGCGACCATTTAGACAGCGGCTCGGTCGCCTCGCCCAACCGCGAAACCGAGGCCATGCAAGACGGCTCGGATGCCGTGTCCGACTGGCCACTGCTCAACGCCCTGCTCAATACCGCGGGTGGCGCCACCTGGGTGTCGCTGCACCACGGCGGTGGCGTGGGCATGGGTTATTCGCAACATGCGGGCGTGGTGATTGTGTGTGACGGCACCGATGAGGCTGCCCAGCGCATTGACCGCGTCCTGTGGAACGACCCTGCCACCGGTGTCATGCGCCATGCCGATGCAGGCTACCACCTAGCGATTGAATGCGCCCGCGAGCATGGCCTGAACCTGCCTATGCTGAAAGCCTGAGCATGCTGCTGCAACCCGGCCAGCTCACGCTAGAGCAGCTGCAAGCCATCCACGCCGACGGTGTGTCGCTGGAACTTGCGCAGGCCGCGCGCGAGCCCATTCGCGCCAGCGCCCGCGTGGTGCATCAGGCCGCCGATGGCGATGCCCCGGTGTATGGCGTGAACACCGGCTTTGGCAAGCTGGCCAACCAACGCATCAGCAAGGCCCAACTCGCCACCTTGCAGCTCAATTTAATCCGCTCGCACAGCGTGGGCGTGGGTGCACCGCTGGCACCCGAGGTGGTACGCCTGATGCTGGCTACCAAGGCCGCCAGCCTGGCGCGTGGCTACTCGGGTGTGCGCGAGGTAGTGATCGACACCCTGCTGGCCGTCTACAACGCAGGCCTGGTGCCCTATGTGCCCTCACAAGGCTCGGTCGGTGCCTCGGGCGATCTGGCGCCGCTGGCACACATGACGCTGGCCTTGATCGGCGAAGGCGAAATGCTGGTGGACGGCCAGCGTGTAGGTGCGGCAGACGCATTGCAAAAAGCAGGCATCGCCCCCCTCACACTGCAAGCCAAAGAAGGCCTGGCCCTCATCAATGGCACGCAAACCTCTACCGCTCTGGCCCTGCATGCCTTTCTGATTTTTGAGCCCGTACTCGAAGCCGCACTCGTCATCGGCGCACTCACGGTTGACGCAGCCCGAGGCAGCGACGGCCCGTTTGACCCGCGCATCCACGCCCTGCGCGGCCAGCCCGGCCAGATCGACGTGGCGCAGTACTACCGCGCCCTGCTGTCAGGCAGCGCCATTCGCCAATCTCATATCCGGGGCGACGACCGGGTGCAAGACCCCTACTGTCTGCGCTGCCAGCCCCAGGTAGTGGGTGCCTGCCTGGACCAGCTGCGCCACGCCAGCCTGGTGCTGCTGCGCGAGGCCAATGCCGTGACCGACAACCCGTTGGTCTTTGCCGACGATGGTGCGATGGTCTCGGGCGGCAACTTTCATGCCGAGCCGGTAGCGCTGGCCGCCGACGGCATGGCGCTGGCCATTGCCGAAGTAGGCGCCATCGCCGAGCGGCGCATTGCCATGCTGATTGACGCCAGCGTCTCGCGCCTGCCACCCTTCCTTACCCAGGACGCGGGGCTCAACAGCGGCTTCATGATTGCGCATGTGACTGCCGCCTCATTGGCCTCAGAAAACAAATCATTAGCCCACCCCGCCAGCGTCGACAGCCTGCCCACCAGCGCCAACCAGGAAGACCATGTCTCCATGGCCACCTTTGCGGCACGCCGGCTGCAGCCGATGGTGGCCAACACCGCGCATATTTTGGGCATTGAGCTGCTGGCCGCTGCGCAGGGCATCGATTTTTTGCGGCCCTTGCAAAGCTCGGCCCCACTGGAGGCCGTGCATGCCCTGCTGCGCGCCCGCGTACCCGCAATGGTGCAAGACCGCTATGTGGCGCCCGACATTGAAATAGCCAGCGCGATGGTGCGTGATGGCTCACTAGCGAACATCCTCCACGGGTTACCCCGCTTACCCACGCTATGGGTTCCCGTCTAGTATTCTTCCGTTCCCTTGTTTAACCCCAGGAGTTTTCCATGAAAGTCACCCGCCTCTTCAAGCCTCTGTGCATCGTAGCCGCCACCGCCTGTATGGCCGCAGGGGCAATCGCCCAAGAAACCAAAGTCGCCGTCGGCCTCTCCGGCTGGACGGGCTTTGCACCGCTGACCCTGGCCAAAGAAGCGGGCCTGTTTAAAAAGCACGGCCTGGACGTATCGCTTAAAAAAATCCCGCAAAAAGACCGCCACCTGGCCATCGCCTCGGGCGACATCCAGTGTGCTGCCACCACGGTAGAGACCTGGGTTGCGTGGAACGCCAACGGCGTGCCCACCACGCAAATTTTCCAGCTCGACAAAAGCTACGGCGCAGACGGGATGGTGGTCAAACCCGGCATTGCCAAGATTACCGACCTGAAAGGCAAAACCGTCGCCTCCAGCGCCCCCGGCACCGCACCGTACTTTGCCCTTGCGTGGATGCTGAAGAAAAACGGCATGAGCGTGAAAGACGTGACCGTCGTTAACCTGGAACCCCAGGCTGCCGCCAACGCCATCATCGCAGGCACCGCAGGCATCGATGCCGCCATGACCTATGAGCCCTATTTGTCCGCAGTGCGCGCCAAGCCAGAGGCCGGCAAGATCATCGCCACCACGCTGGACTACCCGATGGTGATGGACACCTTTGGCTGCACGCCCAAGTTTTTGTCTGAGAACCCCAAGGCCGCCAAGGCCCTGGCCGATGCGTACTTTGATGCCGTCGCCATGATCAAGGCCGAACCAAAAAAGAGCTTTGAGATCATGGGCGCCGACATCAAACAAAGCGGCGAGGCGTTTGAAAAAAGCCAGGCCTACCTGCGCTGGCAAGACCGCGATGCCAATGCCAAGTTTTTTGCCGGTGAACACGCCGCATTCAGCAAAGAAGCCGCCGACTTGCTGCTGGAGGCGGGCATCATCAAAGCCATTCCTGACTTATCCAAGCTGGCCGACACGCGCTTTTTGAAGTAACGTTATTGCCTGCTTTAGGTAACGCGAAAAACGCAAAAATAACGCAAAAAACGCAAAAAAAAGTCCGCTGCAATTTTGGCGTTACCTGTACTTCGAACCTCTATTCATGAAACCACTCACACCTGTTGCACCCGCCACCCGCATCTGGCTTGGGGTTTCGTTTTTTATCGTCTTTGTAGCGGCGTGGGCGTTCGCCACGCTGGGCGGTTTTGTCAGCAAAACCTTTTTAGCCGACCCCATCACCATGGTGCAGTCGGGCTACACGCTGATTACGCAAATGGGCTTTATGAAAGACATTGGCATGACGGTGTGGCGCGTGGTGGGCGGGTTTGTAATTGCTGCGGTGGTCGCCATTCCGCTGGGCGTGGCGATGGGCACCTACAAACCCATCGAAGCATTTTTTGAGCCCTTCGTCTCCTTTGCCCGTTACCTGCCCGCCAGCGCCTTCATCCCCCTGCTGATCCTGTGGGTGGGCATTGGCGAGGCGCAAAAACTCTCGGTCATTATCATCGGCAGCTTTTTCCAGCTGGTGCTGATGATTGCGGTGGTGGTGGGCAATACCCGGCGCGATTTGGTCGAGGCCGCCTACACGCTGGGCAGCTCGGATGCCAGTCTGGTCAAACGCGTGCTCATCCCCGGTGCAGCGCCCGAGATTGCCGAGATTTTGCGTATGGTGCTGGGCTGGGCCTGGACGTACGTGATCGTTGCCGAGCTGATCGGCGCATCGTCGGGCATCGGCCACATGATCACCGACAGCCAGGCGCTGATGGCCACCGACCAGATCATCTTCGGCATCATCATCATTGGCCTGATTGGCCTGGCCAGCGACATGGCGTTTAAGTGGTTCAACCGCCGCCAGTTTGCCTGGGCGCAGCTGGGGCGCTGAGTTGAGATTCAGAAGTACAGGTAACGCAAAAAACACTAAAAAAAATAAAATTCAAAATCGCAAAAAATTACATGAACAATATGGATATCAATTTTATTTTTTTGCGCTTTTTGCGTATTTTTTGCGCTTTTTGCGTTACCTCCCGCAACGCATGATCCATCCAAAGAAGGACCTTACGTGGGAATATTGACCGTACGCGGCGTCAGCCGCAGCTTTGCCTCCACCTCGGGTGGCGCGCCCACTGTGGCGCTGCAAGCCACCGATTTGGATGTGGCAGAGAACGACTTCATCACCATCCTGGGCCCCTCGGGCTGCGGCAAAAGTACCCTGTTGCGCATCGTGGCGGGGCTAGACCAGCAGACCTCCGGCACCGTGCTGCTGGAGGGCAAAAACATCACCGGCGCTGGCGCAGACCGGGGCATGGTGTTCCAAAGCTACACACTCTTCCCCTGGCTCAACGTGCTGGACAACGTCTGCTTTGGCCTGCGCGAGCGCGGCATGGCGCGGCCCGAGCAACTGGAGATTGCACAAAGCTTTATCCAAAAAGTCGGCCTCAAGGGTTTTGAAAACCACTTCCCCAAACAGCTCTCGGGTGGCATGCAGCAGCGCACCGCCATAGCGCGCGCCCTGGCCAACAACCCGCGCATCTTGCTGATGGACGAGCCCTTTGGCGCGCTAGACCACCAAACCCGCGAGCTGATGCAAGAGCTGCTGCTAGGCATCTGGGAAGCTGAGCGCAAAACGGTTTTATTCGTCACCCACGACATCGACGAAGCCGTTTTCATGGGCACCCGCGTGGTGGTGATGAGCGCGCGGCCCGGCCGCATCAAGCTCGACCGTGTGGTGCCACTGGCCCACCCACGGCATTATTCCATCAAAACCACGCCCGAGTTCAGCGCGCTGAAAGCTGAGCTGACCGAGCAGGTGCGCGTAGAAGTGCGCGCCGCGCAGGCGCAGCAAGCCGCGTTGGTCTAGGCACCACACAGCATCAAGCGCCCACACAAAAAGCCTGCACGCGGCAGGCTTTTTTGTACAGTGAACAGGGGTTGCGTACCAACCCCCGCCCTTTGTTAGCGGTACACCACTTGCGTATAGCCCACCATGCGGCGTCCACGACGATCATCGTCACGGTCATGGCCACGGTCGTGACCGCGTCCATGGGTAGGTTGCACCACCACCACAGGGCGTGGCGCATGGATGACACGCGGCTGGGTGTACACCACTTGCGGCTGGGCATAGACGACACGCGGTTGGGTGTAGACCACCTGGGGCTGTGTGTACACCACCTGCGGCTGCGTATAGACCACGGGCGGCTGGTACACCACCACTTGGGGTTGCTGCACCACCACGGGCGGGTAGTAGGCAGTCGCAGGCTGCACTACTACGGGGTAGGCGGCAGGAAAAGGCGAGCCAATCGTCACCGTCCAGCGCACATCCGAAGCTGCAGCATTAAAACTGGCCATAGTCCCTGCTACCAGGGCGCAAGCAGCTACTATTTTGATAGCTGTTTTGGTTACGGTTCTGGTGGCGGTTTTGGAGGCGGTTTGAGTGGCAGGGGCAGAGACTTTAGACATACAGAACTCCTTAGGTTAGGTGAACATACAACGTGACCCGAGCGGCTTTGGATGGCATCTGCTGTGTGAAGATTGCAACCAAGCGTAAACCCGTGCGGGTTTGACACAGGGTGGGCGAGCCGCCGTTGGGCTACGATCAATGCGTACACCACCCACGCGCTCTGCGCTGAAATTTCAGGAGAACACTGTGAATCTATGGTCCCGCCTCTGCCTGGTTTTTGGTTTTAGCCTTATTGCCGCCGCGCCCGCCGCTGCGCAGGCCTACCCCAACAAACCCATCAAACTGGTCATTGCCTTCGCACCCGCTGGGCCTGCCGATTTGATTGGCCGCATCACCGCGCTCAAGCTCACCGACATTTTGGGCCAGCCGGTGATTGTGGACAACAAAGGCGGCGCGGGCGGCAACCTGGGCGCGGCCCTGGTGTCCAAGGCCGCGCCAGACGGCTACACCTTCCTGGTCACCACCTCGGCCTTTGCCGTCAACGTGACGCTCTCGCCCAAGGGCGGCTACGACCCCGACCGCGACTTTATCCCCGTGGCCGTCATCGCCCGCCAGCCCAATTTGATCTTTACCAACCCCAGCCTGCCCGTCAACACCCTGGCCGAGCTGCTGGCGCATGCCAAAACCAACAAGCTGTCCTTCGCCAGCCCCGGCAGCGGCACCACGCCGCACCTGACGGCAGAAAACCTGTTTAACCAGGCCGCCAAGCTGGACATGGTGCCCGTTCACTACCGGGGTGCAGGGCCCGCCATCACGGCGGTGGTGGGTGGCGAAGTTACGGTAGGCTCGGGCGCGCTGTCCACACCGCTGCCCTTTGTCAAAACCGGCAAACTCAAGCCCCTGGCCATCTCCAGCGACAAGCGCGTCGCCGCCCTTCCCGATGTGCCGACCTTTGCCGAGTCGGGCTTTCCGGGCGTGGTGGATGACACCTGGATCGGCCTGCTGGCTCCTGCGGGCACACCGCCTGCGATTATTCAGAAGGTGAACGATGCCATTAACAGCATGCTAAAAACCCCTGACGTCCGCGAGCGCCTGGCCGCCATGGCCTTCGAGCCCGTGGGCGGCACGCCGCAGCAGTTTGCCGACTACATCAAAACCGAGACGGTGAAGTGGGGCAAGATTGTGCGTGACGGGAATATCAAGCCGGACTGATCAGGCTGGGGATGTATCGCAAAAAACGCAAAAAATGAATACAGAAAACGCCAAACAAGAGAAGAAAAAATTGCGTTACCTAAAAACCTACGCAAGCACGCCCACTAGATAAACCGTGTACTAGGCTTAAGCCCCAGGTAATACTGCCCCACGGTCTGAAAATGCTGCGGGTTCGATTGCACTTGCTGCGACACGGCGTGCATGTCGCGTAGGCGGCGCTCGAAGGGGTGTACCTCAAATATCGCGGTGGCACCAGCGTCGGTGTACACGTCTTCCACCACCCTCGCCGCCTCGCGCACCGCATACGTAGAGGCCAGGCGCATGGTGATGCGGTGCGGAAAGGCGTGCACGCCGGTGGCCACAGTGCTGTCCCAGGTCGTTTTTAAACTGCTGATCAGCCAGGCCTCCATGGCATCCAGCCGCGCTGTTGACACCGCCACATGCTCTTGAATGACGGCGTTGTCGCGCAGCAGCAGCGCGCCACCGCCAGGCGATTTTTTGCTGGCCAGCTCGATGAAGGAATTGAGCATGGCCCGTGCTATGCCCAGCGCCACAGCAGAAAATCCCGCTTGGTACACCAGCGTGGGCGAGAAGCGGTAGAGGGGCCCGGCCTCGCGGCGCTCGGCTTCATCGGGCAGGGCGGTATCTTCGGGCAACTGCTGGTCGCGGCCTACGCCGCGTGGCACTACGCAGTGCTTGGCGGGGACGAACATGTCCGTCACCGCGTAGGTGTCGCTGCCCGTGCCGCGCAGGCCTATCACGTTCCAGGCGCTGTCGGTGATGGTGACATCCGAGCGCGGTATCAGCACCGTGCGCTCTACGGGGCCGCCCTCGGGCTTGGTTTGCGCTACGCCGTTAGCGTCTAATATTTGGCAATGGCCGCCTACCCAGGTAGAGTGCCTGCTGCCGCTGCCAAAGCCCCACGTACCCGTCACGCGCCAGCCGCCGTCTACGGCGGTAGCCCGGCACGGCCCGGCGGGGAAGCCCCAGGCCAGCACGGCGCGCGGATCGGCAAACACTTCGCTCGCAGCTTGCGCGTCCATATAGGCCGCCGCCATCGCACAGCCATTGCTTTGCGCCACCGTCCAGCCCACGCTGGCATCACCTTCGGCTATGGCCAGCACCACCTGAAAAAACGTGGGCATATCCAGCTCGGCCCCGCCCAAGCTGCGCGGCAACAGCATGCGAAACATCTTGGCGGCGTGCAGCGCGTTCAGCACCTCGGCGGGCAGCGTTTTAGTGGCATCAATGCCTGGTCCCGCAGCATTCAAAAGCGGCGTGAGGGCGCGTGCCTTTGCAAGCCAGTCTTGGTCAATGGCGCTGTGGGCGTGGGGGGGCATGTCTTTGGGATTCTTACTGCCATCATCATACGTGACCCACCCCCCGGCATGGAGCAACCTGAGAGACCGCCAATATGAGGGCAACTCACAGCCCGCAGGCCTGTCGTGGCGGTTATCATCTTTTCAACTTTTACCGGAGACAAAGCCCCATGACCCTACCTACCCTGCCCCCCATCCGCCGCATCATCACCGAAGACGATGCCCAGGGACGATCCCGCATCGTAGAAGACGCGCCCGCCACCGCCATCCGCACCGTAGACGTACGCCCCAACTACCGGGCCGTCAACATCTGGCGCACCTTGGTGTCGCCCGCCGCCATCCACGCGCCCGACACGGTGAGCGAGCACAAAGGCATCTTGCCGCCCAAAAACGGCACCGTGCTGCGCATCATCGACTACCCGCCCGAGGCCGCAGACCCGGTGCTGCGCCAAAAGCAGATCGCCGCCACCTTTAACAACGGCATCTTTGCCGACGCCGCGCACGACACCCGCGAGGGCGCGCACCCCGGCATGCACCGCACCGAGACGGTCGACTACGCCATCATCCTGGAAGGCGAGATCTGGGCCGTGATGGACGATGGCGAAACCCTGATGAAAACCGGCGACGTGCTGGTGCAGCGCGGCACCAACCACGCCTGGGCCAATCGCTCCGATAAAACGGCGCGCATTTGTTTTGTACTGATCGACGGGAGCCGCTAGGCTAACCGCCTAAAATCGCTGGTGTATGACCACACCAGCCCCCCACTCTCCCGCCGCCCCCGAAGCCACCAAGCCCAGCAACTTCCTGCGCCAAATCATCGAACATGATTTAGCCAACGGCACCTATGAAGCGCGTAAATGGGCAGGCAGCCCCGGCGACGCAGCGCACCACGCCGCTAGCGCGCCAGACCCCGCCAAAATCCGCACCCGCTTTCCGCCCGAGCCCAACGGCTACCTACACATTGGCCACGCCAAAAGCATTTGCCTGAACTTTGGCCTGGCCAAGGACTACGGCGGCGTGTGCCACCTGCGCTTTGACGACACCAACCCCGAAAAAGAAGACACCGAGTACGTCAACGCCATCATCGACACCGTCAAATGGCTGGGCTTTGACTGGAACGGCTCCAAAGACGCAGCGCCCTACCAGGCCAGCGACTATTTTGGCTTCATGTACCGCGCGGCAGAATTTTTGATCGAAGCAGGCCTGGCCTATGTGGACGAGCAGTCCGCCGAAGACATGAAAGCCAACCGAGGCGACTTCAACAAACCCGGTGTGGACAGCCCGTTTCGCAGCCGCACCCCTGCCGAGAACCTGGCCCGCTTTAGAGAAATGAAGGACGGCAAGCACCCCGACGGCAGCATGGTGCTGCGAGCCAAGATCGACATGGCCAGCCCCAACATCAACCTGCGCGACCCCGCCATCTACCGCATTCGCCGCGCACACGCACCACAACACTGGCGACACCTGGTGCATCTACCCGATGTACGCCTACGCCCACCCCATCGAAGACGCGCTGGAAAACATCACCCACAGCATTTGCACCCTGGAGTTTGAAGACCAGCGCCCGTGGTACGACTGGCTACTAGAGAAACTGAGCCACCCGCAAACCAGCGCCCTCCCCCGCGCAGACGCTGGCACCACACCCGCTACGCTGCCCGCGCTGCTGTCATTCCCCCCGCCGCACCAGCATGAATTTGCCCGCCTCAACCTCACCTACGTCGTCACCAGCAAACGTAAACTCGCCCAGCTGGTAAACGAAGGCAAAGTAGCCGGCTGGGACGACCCCCGCATGCCCACCATAGTCGGCCTGCGCAGGCGCGGCTACACCGCCGAGGCCATCCACCTGTTCACCGACCGCATCGGCGTAAGCAAAGCCGACAGCTGGATCGACTACAGCACCCTGGAAGGCGCGCTGCGCGACACCCTAGACCCCACAGCCAAACGCGCCATGGCCGTGCTAGACCCCCTCAAACTCGTCATCACCAACTGGGAAGAGGCCTTCGGCAGCGCCGACCACCTAGAGCCCTGCACCGCCCCCGTCCACCCCCACCTGCCAGAGCTAGGCAAGCGCACCTTCAACATCGGCAAAGAAGTGTGGATAGAGCGCAGCGACTACGAAGAAGTGCCCAGCAAAGGCTTCTTTAGATTGTTCCCAGGCAACAAAGTGCGCCTGAAATACGGCTACGTGATAGAGGTAGAAGGCGCAGACTACGCCCCAGATGCCACCCCAGACGCTATCAAGTCAGGAGCTGCTCACGCCCTATTTATAAGGGCTAGAGTCTTAAAAGACACCAAAAGCGGCACCCCCGGCAGCGACGCAGTCAAAGTCAAAGGCGTAGTCACCTGGGTAGCCGTAGCCGATGGCGTGCAAGCCGAAGTGCGCCTGTACGACCGCCTGTTCAAAGACGAACACCCCGACGCAGGCGGCAAAGACTTTTTAGCAGCGCTGAACCCGGACAGTTTGAGAGTCATCACCGCCTACGTAGAGCCATCGCTAGGCGCAGGCGGTGCGATTACGGCCCAACCCGACGACAAGTTTCAGTTTGAACGGC
>CAVZHO010000018.1:0-19190 GCA_963775085.1 uncultured beta proteobacterium | reverse complement strand
TGGGTACTTTGTGGCGGATCGCAAAGACCATGTATCGACTAAACCAGTGTTTAATAGAGTTGTCGGGTTGAAAGATACTTGGGCAAAATAGGCTCTTTCTTCTGCAACAAAAATGACTCAGCAAGAATTAAATTGGATTTCCGTCGAGGGCTTCAAAAGCATTGCCGCAACGGGCAAGGTAAGTCTGCGGCCCATCAACCTCATCATCGGCCCCAATGGCTCGGGGAAATCCAACTTTATTGGTGTTTTTGCATTTCTTCAGGCCATAAAAGAAGGCCGCTTGTACGAATACGTCAGGACGGCTGGCGGGGCTGACGAGCTACTGTATTTTGGAGCCAAGCAAACGCAAGAAATCAAAATCGCGTTATCTTTTGCCGACGATGTAAATGGTTATTCACTCACCCTCAAAGCTGACAACGACGACAACCTATTTGCCCTGCAAGAATCCGTCAGCTTCTGGGACAAGGGGCGGTATCCAACTGCGTATGTCGATGTATTACCAAGCATGGACGCAGGAAAAGAAGCGGGCATCAGCAACCCTTCACTTAAACAAACTGCCAGTTGGATACGCGCACGCCTCGACAGATGGCGCTTGTACCATGTTCACGATACTAGCCCAAGCTCACCACTTCGCAAAACTGCGCGAGTAGATGACAGCGATTACCTGCGCCCTGACGGCTCGAACCTGGCCTCGTTTCTGTACCGCCTTCAACAAACCGAAAAGTACGCCGGTGCGTACAGCTTGATTCGCAAAACTGTGCAGCGGGTCGCTCCATTTTTTGACGATTTTTTGCTTCGCCCCGACAATCTGAATCCAGATATTATTAAATTGGCCTGGAAGCACAAAGCGTCAGACAAATATTTTGGTGCGGCTGCATTTTCTGATGGCACATTGCGGTTTATTGCGCTGGCCACCCTGTTTCTACAGCCTTTGGAGCTGCGACCATCGGTTATTTTGGTTGACGAGCCCGAACTGGGGCTCCATCCATCAGCTATCACCCTATTGGCTTCGATGATTCGGCAGACCTCCGTCGAGACGCAAATCATTGCGTCAACCCAATCACCTCTACTACTGGACCATTTTGACCCCGAAGACGTATTGGTTGCCACCCGTGTTGACAGCGCTACCACACTCAAACGGTTGGATGCAGAGCCATTGCGTGGTTGGTTGCAAGACTATAGCCTGGGCCAGCTTTGGGAAAAGAATGAACTGGGCGGTCGGCCCGTTGCTGAATAAATAATCCCACATAAAAATTAAAAATGACGCGCCTGCTCGTACATGTGGAGGGACAAACCGAAGAGACGTTTGTCAACGAATTGCTGCGCCCCCATCTTCTGGCAAAGGGTTTCACCTCGGTGTCGGCCAGGCTGCTGGGCAATGCCCGGCTGCGTGAGCGTCGCGGCGGCATCAAGGCTTGGGCCGCCGTGAAAGACGACATCACCCGCCATCTATTGGCTGACGCGGGCTGTTTTTCGACCACCATGGTTGACTACTATGCCCTGCCCGCCACCGGACAAAAGGCATGGCCAGGGCGAGCAAACGCAAATCAGTTACCGCACACACTCAAAGCGCAAGTAGTGGAAAATGCGGTTGCCCAAGATATTGCCGTGGCACTCAATGTCTCGGTGCAGTTTTCGCGTTTTATCCCCTACGTCGTCATGCACGAGTTTGAGGCGCTGCTCTTTAGTGACTGCGTAGCATTCGCAGCAGGGGTAGGCCGCGCCGAGCTGGCCGACGCTTTTCAAAAGATCAAAGACCAGTTTGCCAGCCCCGAAGAAATCAACGACTCGCCTGTAACGGCCCCTTCCAAACGCGTAGAAGGCCTGATAGCGGGCTACCAAAAGCCTTTTCTTGGCAATCTAGCAGCCTTAGAAATTGGGCTGCCGAAGATGCGGCAAGAATGCCCCCGGTTCGCGCAATGGCTGGCAAATTTAGAAGCAATTGCCTGACCATGTTGAATACTGACTTTCAACAAACATCACTCCCTGAGCCAGCCTCAGCAGTAGGTGAGCACACGGCGTTTGATGCCCAGCCCTGCACCGAGTCCAAAATGGAAGACTTAGCCCTCGGCCAGTTCGACGCCTACCGCCGCGAAGCGGTAGATGCCGACACCATCGCCGCCAACCACCGCAGCATCGAGCTGCAACTGGCCTCGCTGCGCCTGTACGACCCCAACATGCGCTGCGCCACACACGCAGGCATCTTATTGGTGGGCAAAAACCCACGCTTTTATTTGCCCGGTGCCTACGTGCAATATTTAGAGCTGCCCGGCACATCGCTCACCGAAATCCCCAACGACCAGGCCGAAGTCTCGGGCGACCTGCACACCATTGTTAAAGAGCTGGAAGGCCGCCTGCGCCTGCTAATCAAAGCCTCCATGGTCAAGCTTAGCCCCCCGGCAAGAAAAGCAAGTACCCAACTACCCCGAAGCCGCCATCCGCGAGCTGCTGATGAACGCCGTGATGCACCGCAACTACAACAGCAACTCCCCCATCCGCTTCTACGCCTTTGCCGACCATATCGAAATCCAAAGCCCCGGCGGCCTGTATGGCGAGGCCACCGCACAAAACTTCCCCACCCGCAACAGCTACCGCAACCCCGTCATCGCCGAAGCCCTCAAATCCCTAGGCTTCGTCAACCGCTTTGGCTACGGCGTACAACGCGCCCAAGCCCTGCTAGCCGACAACGGCAACCCGCCTGCGGTGTTTGAGTTTGATGCGCATTCGGTGTTGGTGAAGATTTATAAGAGGACGGCATGAAGACACTATTGCGGTTTGAACGGCATAGATACTTTGTGGCGGATCGCAAAGACCATGCGGCGGAGAAAGCGGTGTTTAACAAGATTACGGGTTTGAAAGATACTTGGGCGAAGTAGATCGCCAAATGTTTTTCTACCGTCCAGTTAGATTCACTAATTTTGGCCAGTTTTGTAAAGCGCATCAAAATTAGTTATTATTTTTCGCTCCGCATAACTCGTTGAAATTCGAACCCACTCCCACCTTTCCAGTTGTAATCCTTGGATATGGCGCCTGCCTCTCCATCTACAACCTGCCGTAGTCGTTCAACAGTTATTGTTGCGGCATGATCACCAGCTTCAATACCGACAAAACGCCTGCCCGTTTTCATAGCTACCGCAGCAGTAGTCCCTGAACCGAGGTAAGGGTCTAAAACCAAATCACCAGGGCGGGTAGAAATTGCAAGTATTTGCGCAATCAACGCCTCGGGCTTTGGCGTGTCGAACAAAGGCTGTCCTGGAAACATGCAATGCAGATGCTTTTTTGCGTGATCGTTTGTCCCAACTTCTTTAGCCGTCCACAAAGTTTCAGGAGTCAACCCTTTTTTATTTTCTGCGAGGAATTTTTTCAGCCTGGGGACACCGTCACCACTTTTTCCAAACCAAATATTTCCCTCTGCTATCTCCCGCTTCATTCGCAACTCGTTAAAAGCCCAGCACCTGCCATTAGGTGGAGCATGCTTACGCCCATTCGGAGCTATCACATCGTAAAACTGGCTACTTACAGCGTGGCCAGCTTGAACATTTGCGGACACTGATTGCCAAGGCCCTCTGAGGTCAGAGTCTGGATTTTTATATCGATTCTGAACTTCTGCTGTAAGCGGCAGTTCATGGCGAGCATCACAAAATTTCTTGTAATTTTTTGCGTAAACAAGCACGTATTCATGATTGTTTGAGAACACACGCCTATTTTCACGGGTCGTCCGTTGCTGCCAAATAACTGTAGTAACAAAATTTTCTCGACCAAAAATACTATCGATTGCGCACTTCAAGTAGTGAACTTCCGTATCGTCAATTGATACCCATAAACTACCGTCTTCGCTCAAAAAATCAGCAACACGAGAAATTCGCTCAGTAATTTGCTGAAGCCACTCTTCGTGACACTGATCGTCAACATAATGGGTATACCGTTCGCCGTTTCGGTATGGAGGATCTAAATAAGCACATCGAATCTTCCCCGCGTGTGTAGTAGCGATAAGATCGAGCGCAGCTAAGTTATCGCCGTGAATCAGTAGATTGCCTTGATCAGGTGCGCCGTAGCTCAAGTCGCTAACAGGTTGAAGAATTTTCTTAAACTTTCTTTGCTTTGTACGCATCTCGCGCACGCCAAGATCGCCAGCCAGTCCAGAGTCGTACACTTTTAATCCTTATCGTTTACTAAATTATCTAGTTTCTATTGCTTAATCACCACATGCAAACACTTCAGTCTGATCTCGATTTTGAGCTAATTTCCAGCAAAACGGATGCCAAGAACGATAAATTTAAACAAAAAGAACCCGATTTCAGACCGATCCACTATCTCGGCAGTAAGCTTCGGATTGTTGGACAAATTGCCACTGCAATCGATGAAGTTGATCCTAGCGGAGGACCGGTCTTAGATCTATTTGCAGGATCAGGAACAGTTTCAATGGCTTTGTCAAGTCAACGTCGCGTCTTTGCTAGTGACATCCAAGAGTACTCAAGGGTTATCTGCAGCGCTTTAATAGGATCTACTTTTCCCGACATAGGGATTGTCGATGCTTTTAAGGCTCGCCTAGAACAAGAGCAAGACTACAGCCATCGCCTTTCTAAAGCAATCGAGCCCATAACCAAACATGAAGTTGCCGCCCTGACGGCAGCATTGATCGGTGATGTAGATCCAATATGCGATCTTTTGGATCATGGAAGCCTGCTTGCACAAGAGCTTGGCGCATCAGTCCAGATGTCTACCCCGGTCTCAAAACCCATTAAAGAAACACTCCGGAGACTCCGGAAACTTGGATTACATGGCTCAGCTAAAGTAACAGCATTGCGCTACTTTGGCGGCGCATACTTTTCTTACGCACAAGCTGCAGAACTTGACTTCCTCGCACACGTAATTAGTAGCTTCGAGTCAAATCGACGCGATGTGCTATTCGCCGCGCTACTAAGTACAGCCAGTGACATCGTCAACACTGTCGGAAAGCAATTTGCACAGCCAATTCGACCACGAAACAAGGACGGTACACCCAAGCGTCATCTAATCACAAAAATTGCACGTGACCGCGCGGTAAGCCCTAGTGGTACATATTTTCGCTGGCTAAACCGTTATGCAGGAATTAAGCCTGCTATTGGAGAGAACTTGGCGATTAGGGCGGACTATTCAGACGCACTAGAGCTACTGAAAGGGAAGTTTAGCGTTGTGTACGCTGACCCCCCCTACACCAGAGATCACTACAGTCGTTTTTATCACGTGCTCGAGACCTTAGCTTTGCGCGACAATCCAGCGATTGCTAAAAATCCAGGCGCAATACAAGGCGAATTAAGCCGTGGACTTTATCGCGTTGATAGGCATCAGTCTCCGTTTTGCATTAAAACTCAAGTTCATGGGGCGTTTTTGGAAATGTTTAAGCAGGTCTCAGCTCAAGATGCGAGTCTTGTCTTGTCGTATTCTCCGTTTGATGGCGACACCAACGCTCGTCCAAGGCTAATGTCGGTTCCTGATATCGCGATCCTTGCAGCACAGTTCTATGTCAATGTTGAAGTGCGCGCAGTTGACGGTGTTTCACATAGCAAGTTGAATCACACGCGGCTTAACTACGAAATTCCACCCGATGCCGAAGTGATGTTCATTTGCAGCGGCCAAAAGAGTTAAATCGTTAACGAGTTCCACAAAGGAGAACTCGGCCAAACGTTTTTCACTTGCTGGGCTGGAAACACAAACCTACGCATTTCACGTCCTGGCGCGGGCACTGAATTTTGCAGTAATTGTGTTAATTCAATATGAAAAATATCACCGGGCATAACCAACATGTACGTAAAAGTGCGGGTTGCGATCCGAACAAACACACCAATGGGTCTCCCGGTCGCCGGGTAAGGCAGTCCCGATGCCGCTTCGAGTTCAAAACGGTAGTTATGACTTGCGACAACGACTGCCGGACGCCGCTCTTGCTGGCCTATGGTGCCGTCAGGTCGAACATGAAAAAATGTCGCGACTCGTGGAATTGTTGTTGATGCTCCGAAAAAATTAATGAACGTATCTTCATTGAAGTTCGCCTGCTTCCATCTTGTGCCCGACTTTGGAATTTCAGCTAACAGAACATCTGAGGTAGCTATCACTTGTGGAAGAGCATCCACGTTGGCGGCCTCCTCTGCCTGCGCCTCAGGAAGCGTAATCACCACCGGTTCATTTGGAACTAATGGTTCAGGTATTTGAGGTTGCCGCAGCCGATCCGCCCGTCCACGCTCCGCGTTTTGTTCTAAACGTGCAACAACCCGTGGATCACTTGTTGGGAACAAGCAGTCTGCACTCCTTGCTTTAAATGAATTCCATTGACCGGAAAGTGCATTCACTTCTGCTTTACTAAGCGTGGTCACACTAAATGCTTCTATGTTCCAACGCAGTCCACCGGCCGTAAGGTTGCCTGAGCCAGTAATTAGTACGCCACTGTTCTTTTTTTCAAACCATGCAATTTTTGGATGAAAAATTCTACTTGGATGCTTGGGAATATGGACACTGGTGCCAAGAGTCGGTGTTACCGTTTTTGCAGCATCAAGCTCAGCAATGGCCGAGGTGTCTGTGATTGCATCTATGCCAACAACCAGATCAAATGCACCAGCTTGTGCAAAGTTTACGAAGCCTTCGTCTTTTAAAAACATTCGCACCCCGCCAGCTGATAGGAATGCAAATGCGCCTGCCCCACGCGTGGCGCCATCACACGCATCAAGCAACGTATCAATTAGATACTCACTACCGACATCAGTCGGGTCTTGTATATGAAGAGTCATAAGGATTAAGCAGATCGTTAATAGTCTATGCAGAACTTTAAGCTCACATCGCCTGAGCAGTTTCAGAATTATGTGCGCATTTTGTGATAATTTTTTCTCTTGCAGTCGGAACAAATAATATGCGACTCATTTAACGTGACTTCCCCCAATCTACCTCCCCGCAGGCGACCCGCGCGGGATGCGCGTGGCTGAGATCACTACGCGGATTGTTCGGGTGGTGGAGGTGCCGCGCAGCCAACTGGGCGAGTTTTTGAAGATGCCCGAGGCCTTGCAGGTGGGCGTGTATTTTTTGATCGGCGAGCTGTCTGACTCTGGCCTGCCGCGCGTGTATATCGGCCAGTCTGGCAACGTGGGCAAGCGGCTGGTGCAGCACAACCAAGACACGGACCGTGGCAAAGACTTTTGGAACCGGGCGCTGGTGGTGGTGTCGCTCACCAACAGCATGACGCAAACGCATGCGCTGTTTTTGGAATGGTTTGCCATTGGCCAGGCCACGCAGGCCGGGCGCTACAGCCTGGAGAACAGCAACGCGGGCGCGCGGCCCCACACGCCCGCGCCGCTAGAGGCCGACTGCCACGAGATCCACGAGACCGCCGCCACCCTGCTGGCCACGCTGGGCCAGCCGATTTTTGAGCCGTTGACCCATGCGGCCAGTGGCAAGGGTGAGAAAGAGCTGTTTTATTGCAAGGCCTCTGGTGCGAATGGTGTGGGCGAATACACGACCGAGGGGTTTGTGGTGCTTAAAGGCTCAAAGGGCCGCGCGGAGACTGTTGCCTCCTTCAACGGTACCTCTGGCCAGCGGCTACGCAATGTCTTGATTGCTGAGGGCGTGCTGGCCGCTGCTGACGGCATGTTGGTCTTTACCCGCGACCACCTCTTCCCCAGCCCCAGCAGCGCCGCCGACGTTCTGACGGGCCGCAACGCCAACGGCTGGACAGAATGGAAAACCCCGCAGGGCCTGACGCTGGATGAGGTGAAGCGGCAGGCGGTGGGTGTGGCGGGCTGATAGATGCTACTAATTTGCTAGCTGCTTACGCCCAGGGGACAGGGACTACGGGCATATTTGACTGGTAAAACATCCGTTGGACTGCCTCAAATCACCGTGCACTTAACGGATCATGCCGCTAACTGCCCGCCATGCCCAAGCGTAGGTTGAAACCGCTTGATATATGTATAAATATACAGTACATTTACGAGTCAATATGCGCACTTCACTTCCAACATGCCTGTGAATGAGGTTGCTTAAAAAAACCAAACTTATCAAATTTGATATAAAATGAAACGCATCGAATGGCTTGGAACATCACTCAACGCGGTCCGAAATTTCCCGCAGGGTGCTCGCTTATTGGTAGGGCAAGAGCTTCAGTTGGTGCAGGCAGGGTTGATGCCCAAAGACTTCAAGCCTATGCCTACGGTAGGCGCTGGTGTCTATGAAATCAGGGTGCGTGAAGGCAACCAGTACCGGGTGATTTATGTGGCCAAATTCTCGGACTTTGTTTATGTGCTTCATGCGTTTATTAAAAAGACACCTAAAACAGCAAAGCCTGATTTGGACTTTGCCAAAAGCCAATACACAACTCTTTTGAAAAGGAAGAAGTCATGACAGAAAAATTACGCAGCGTGGTGGGCAGCGACAACATCTTTCGTGACCTGGGCTTTCCAGAGGCCGAGGCGCAAAACTTGCTGTTGCGCGGCGATATGGTGATCCATATCCGCAAAGTCATTGACAAACTGGGCATCACCCAGGCCGAGGCGGCCAAGCTGGCGGGCATCACCCAGCCGCGCATGAATGACCTGATCAAAAACCGCAACCATAAATTCACCATTGATGCGTTGGTCAATGTAGCGGCTAATCTGGGCTATTCGGTGCAGGTGAAATTTAAGAAGACCGGTTGATCATTCCATCCGCTACGCAACCCCAGGCTCGGCATGAAAATATCCTATGACAAAGCGACCGATGCGCTGTATCTGCATCTGGCTGACCGCGAGTCGGTGGACTCTGACGAAGTAGCAAACGGCATCGTCGTGGATAGCGATGCCAACGGCGTGGCGGTGGGTATCGATATCCAACAGGCCAGTCACACCCTGGGGCGGCAAAACCCGGCCGTGCAATGCACCTACGTTGGCACAGATGACGTGTTGCACATCCGTCTGTCTGACAAGCCCGTGGCGCGCGTCGTATCCCCAGACTGGCATGCCAATTTAAGCTATGCGGATGACGGCTCGTTAGTGTCCATCGAGTTGCTGGATGCCAAACAGGCGGGTATTCCGCTATTTATTTTGTAGCTATTTACGTCCTGTGGACAAGGACTACGGGGTTATTTTCTTCCAAAAATGCTATGAACTCACTTTGAAGCACGTCATTCGCCACCCAAGCGTACAAAACGTGCCTGAGCTTGCCGCCAAGCCTGGGCACGCTACACTTACCTTCATGCGTCCTTCTGAAGTCCTGACCCTGCCTATACACCTTTAGAAAAGCTACTCCAATGCCACTAACCGAAAAAGAACTTTTAGCCCGCGATGCGAAGCGCGATATTGGTGCGGAGCTGTTGCAGGCGGTTCGCGAAATGAATGCTGGACTGGGAAAAGTTTCGTACCGAATAAAAGTGCCCAATGCTACAACGCTAGTAGCTATGGCCGAAGCAGAGAAGATCATTCAAACTAAAAGTGCTCGGTTTAAAAGCGCGGACGAAGTCTTCAAGAAACTGGCAACGTGACTGTAAGCCAATTCAAAACTGTACCGCCCCGCGTCATCATCTTCGCTGGCCCTAACGGCGCTGGCAAGTCCACGCATGCCGATGCCATCCTGGCCGCGCTGGGCATCCAAACCTTTGTGAACGCGGACTACATTGCGCGCGGCTTGTCGGGGCGCAATGCAGAGGCGGTGGCGATGATGGCGGGGCGCATTATGTTGACGCGGTTGAAAGAGTTGGCAGCAGCACAACAAGATTTTGCGTTTGAGTCCACGTTGTCTAGCCGCAGCTTTGCACCATTTTTGCGGCGGCTCAAGGCGCAGGGTTATCAGGTGGCAATTTATTATTTTTCGCTGGCCAGCCCGTCGCTGGCGGTGCGCCGGGTCAAGCTGCGGGTGGCGATGGGTGGGCATGATGTGCCCGCAGACACCGTGCGCCGCCGCTACGCGCGCAGCATCACCAACTTTTTGACACTGTACACGCCACTTGCAGATGACTGGACGGTGTACGACAATTCATCCTTAATGCAGGCAATAATGATTGCTTCATGTGCCAACGGCATTCTCAACATACTGGAACCCACACCATGGCTCAAACTGCAAAGCCAAGCCACAGCAGGCTGAGGCCTACCCCTAAGGCGCTTGAAAAGGCGCTCAAAGACTCGGCAACCCAGGCCCATCGCATGGCCGAGGCGTTTGGGTTGAAAGTTCCTGGAGTTGAAGATAAGCAGGTAAAGACACCCAGCCGTGCAGCAGCGACGCGTCGAAAGGCGGGCGCTTAAAGCCTCTAATTTACTACGCTTTTTATAGCTGCTTACGCACCATTCTATTGGCCTAGAGGCTTAATTATGCAACCCGACACCATCCTCCACTTCTGGTTTAACGAGCTGACCGAAAAGCAGCACTTTGCCAAAGACGCGGCGCTGGATGCGTTGATTACGCAGCGCTTTGGCGAAGTGCTGGAGCAGGCGGCGCGCTGCGAGCTGTTTGGCTGGCGGGCTACGCCTGCGGGGCGCTTGGCCGAGGTGCTGGTGCTAGACCAGTTCTCGCGCAACGTGTGGCGCGACACACCGCGCGCTTTTGCGCAGGACGCGCTGGCGCTGTGCCTGGCGCAAGAGCTGGTGCTGCGTGGGGAGGATGCGCCGCTGCCCGTGGCCCAGCGCCGCTTTGCCTACATGCCCTATATGCACAGCGAGTCGCTGGCGGTGCACCAGGAGGCACTGCGCCTGTTTGACCAGCCGGGGCTGGAGGACAACCTGCGCTTTGAGCGGCTGCACCTGTCCATCTTGCAACGCTTTGGCCGCTACCCGCACCGCAACGCCATCCTGGGCCGCGCGTCTACCGCGCAAGAGCTGGCGTTTTTGCAGGAGCCGGGCTCGGGGTTTTGAGTGCGCCTCACAGCCCCAACGCATCCAACACCCGAATCGCCGCATACGCATCGTTAGCGGCATAGACCAGTTGCGCTTCGGTCAGCCGCAGGTTGGCCCAGTTGCTGGTCGCGGCTTTTTTGGACTTGATGAAGCGCTGGTTAAACAGCACGGCGACGGCGCCCTTCACACCCATGTCTTTGCGGTAGCCGCGCTCTCTGAAGATAGTGTTCAGCTCCAGCACCCCGGCGGGCTCGACGCCCAGTTTGCTGATGATGCGTTTGCGGTCGTCGCCCAGGCCAAAGCCCGCCTTGACGATGCCTGGCCGCTCCATCAGTTCGGCCACCACGGCACGGCAGTGCGGGTCGTGCAGCTGGAACACCCAGGCCTGCTGCGGGGTGGACAGCTGCACAATGTGCGGGCCGTCGGATACCTCGCCCACTTTGAAGGTGGGTTTGGACTCGGTGTCAAAGCCCCAGGCGGGGGCGTCCGCGAGCCTGGCAAACGCCTCTTTGGCCTGCGCGCCGGTGGTGATGAGGGCGATGCGGTCTAGCCCCAGCCTATCGAAGGGGGGCAGCAGGGCGATGGCGTCTTTGTCGGGGGTCGGGTGGTGGGTAGGCATAGGCCTCTATCATCGCCGTTAATTTGGGCGGCGACGCCCCTAGGTCGCTAAGCGCTGGCAGGTAGCGTCTGCAAGGCGTCCAGCAGCACACGCACCCGGGCGGGGATCAAACGGTTGCCGGGCATAACGGCGTGGATGGGCATAGCGGGTGGGCGTAGCTGGGCTAGCACTTCTTGCAGGCGGCCAGTGGCCAGTGCGTCGGTGGCCATGTAGTTGGGCAGTTGGGTCAGGCCCAGTCCCAGCGCGGCGGCCTGCGCGATGGCTTCGCCATCGTCAAGGCGCACACTGCTTTCGGGCTGCAGGCTGACCAGCTTGCCGCGCACCATAAACTGCTGGGGCCTATCGCGCCCACTGCTGGGCATGCGAAAAAGTATGTGATGGTGCTTGGCCAGATCCTCCAGGTTGCGGGGCGTGCCATGCTGCGCCAGGTACTGGGGCGAGCCCACCAAAATCAGCTGCTGGCTGGAAAAGCGCCGCGCCACCAGGCTGGAGTCGTCCAGCGCACCGATGCGTATGGCTACGTCCAGGCCATCACGGATCAGATCGGCAAACGCGTCTGACAGCCGCACGTCCAGCGCCAACCCGGGGTGCTGCTGCACCAGCGTGGCCAGCAGGGGCAGAATGACGATGCGGCCATACATAAAGGGCATGTTGATGCGCAGTGTGCCACTGGCGGTGGCGCGCGTACCGGCAGCCTCACTTTGCAGATCGTCCAGTTCGGCCAGCACGCGCTGACAGCGGGCAAACAGTTGCTCGCCATCGGTAGTCAGGCGCACCTGGCGCGTGGTGCGGTGAAACAGGCGCAAACCCAAACGCGCCTCCAGGCGCGACACCGATTTGGCCAACGTGGACGGGTCGGTGCCCAAGGCACGGGCGGCGGCGGCAAAGCCACCGTGTTTGGCCGTTTCCGAGAAGGCCAGAAGTGGCTGCAGGCTTTGCATGGCGACTCCATTAAGGACATGGTGTCCTTAATGGAGTCGCCATTGGCGTGTCTTCACTTTGGCCAGCGCTGGCGCAATACTGTGTGCTCCGACGCGCCAAGGAAACTTTGTTTACTTACCCTCTCTTTTTTTCAAAGGACACATCATGTACGTTTTTACCCAACCCATCCCTACCGCTGCGCCCATTCCCGGCGTATCCCATGCCACCTGGGCCGGCCAGCAGGAAGGTCTTACGCAAATTTCACTATGGCGCCAGTCGCTGGCCAGCGGAGCCAGCACGCCGCCGCATCACCACGATTGCGATGAGGTGGTGCTGTGCGAATCAGGCTGGGGCGAGGTGCATATTGATGGGCAGGTGCACCGCTTCAGCGCCAACAGCACCGTGGTGCTACCCAGCGGCAAGCCGCACCAGATTTTCAACGTAGGACCCATGCCACTGGAACTTCTGGGCGTGTTTGGCGGCACCCCTGTGGGCACCTTTCTGCCGGATGGTGAGGCGCTGGCTCTGCCCTGGCGCACCTAGCAAGGCAGTAGCTGACAAGGACGTTGGGGCTGGCAGCCAACTCGGACAGGCATGCCGACGACAGCCTGTTCAGCCGCGCTCAGCGCACCCTCACCGTCGCCCACATGCCGTCTACAAAGTGCGAGCGCACGTTGCAGACCACCAGGTAGTCACCCGCCTCGGCGAACGATACCGACTCGACGCGGTTGCCTGCGTTGGAGGGGTTGGCGGTGGCGGCTGTGCCGGGGGGTGGGCCACCAGCAGGGGCAATGCCGCGGTACAGGACATTGGCTGGGTCAAAATCAATGAAAAACGGCGGTGTTCCCAATGACGCAAGGAAGGCAGCCACTGCCGCCTGCGTAACCCCTGGCTTATAGACAATCAGCTGGTGAAAGCCCGCCACTACGAAGTTGACCACGCCACCCTTGCGCACTTTGATCTGGTGCGGCAGGACATGGTGGTTGGCTGCGTTGCCCGGTTGTGCGGTGTTGAGCCCGGCACCAAACGCGACCGTAACGCTTAATTTACCCTCATCATCGTCATCGGCCCAAGCGTGCAAAGGGGCCAGCCCCAGCGATGCGGCAGACAACACCAAACCTGTAGAAACCATACGGCGATGCATAGCGTTCTCCTTGAAGTAGTGAAGGGAACGCGAGTCTAGTACTCGCCCTGGGCTGCCCGTTAGGACGATCTTGCTATGCGTTAGGACGATCTTGCGCTTGCCGTGTGTCGATGTAATGGCTGGGGCACACGCCCATCTGGCGCTTGAAGGCCCAGGTGAAGTACGACAGGTCGTTAAAGCCCACGGAGTAGGCCACCTCTTTGGCCAGCACATCCGGGCTGCCCAGGCGTTCACAGGCGCGCTCCAGCCGGTAGTGCAGCAGGTACTGCCCAAAGCTGATGCCCTGCTCGTGCTTGAAAACGCGGCAAAACTGCGAGGTGCTCAGGCGGCAAAGGCTGGCCACCTGCTCCAGCGTGATTTTGTTGCCAAATTGGGCCGCCACGCAGGCGATGGCGGGTTGGGTGCGCCCCGGCGTGCTGGTGCCGTGCCAGGCAGACCGACTCGCAGCAGTGCGTGGCGCGCAGTAACGCGCACTCTGCACTCCTGTAGTTGTATAGGTTATGGGCATGATTGTTATTTTTTGCATGCTAGATAAGTATGTGTTCTGCGGGTTTTTCGTCAAGAGACCGCTGCGTAAATAGGTGTGATTTACGTAGCAAATTATCCTTGCAACGGATCATTGCAGCTCACTCACAGCAGGTCACGCACGTACTCGCCTATCGCCAGGCTGCTGGTCAGGCCGGGGGATTCGATACCAAACAGATTGACCAAACCAGCCACACCGTGCAGCGCCGGGCCGTCAATACGGAAATCGGGTGCTTTGTCGGATGGGCCATGGATTTTGGGGCGCACACCGCTGTAGCTGGGTTGCAAAGCGCCGTCGGGCAGTGCGGGCCAGTAGCGGCGCACGGCGGCGTAAAAGCTCTCTGCCCGGGCGGGGTTGACGGCGTAGTCCAGCGCATCGGCATCGTGCGCGTCCAGCCATTCCAGATCGGGGCCAAACTTGGCCTGGCCGCCCAGGTCCAGCGTGAGGTGCACGCCCAGCCACGCGCCATGGGTGGCGGGGTAGATCAGTTGGCTAAACGGGGCTTTGCCGCCGAGGCTGTAGTAGTTGCCTTTAGCGAAATACTCGCGCGGTATGTGCTGCGCACCAAGCCCTTCAAAACGCCGCGCCAGCGCGCACGCGTGCAGGCTGGCCGCGTTGACAAGGGTATGGGTTTGCAATTCAAATGCTATATTTTCAGTAGCTGACAATGACCGTACGACGTGGACTCCATTGGTATTTGGCATGCAAAGTTGGGCTGACAGCACCTGCGTGCCCAAAACCACCATTCCCCCGGCATTTTCCAGGTCTGCTTGCAGCGCCAGCATCAGCGCGTGGCTGTCCACAATGCCCGTGCTGGGCGAATGCAAGGCTGCGGTGCAGTGCAAGGCAGGCTCCATTGCCATGGCCTCCTGCGCACTGAGCCACTGCGTGGGTACGCCGTTGGCCGCGGCCATGCGCTGGATGTCTTGCAGCGCGGCGTGCTGCGCCGCTTCGGTGGCGACAATCAATTTGCCGCAGTTGGCAAAGCCTACCCCGCGCTCTTGGCAGTAGGCGTACAGCATCTGTTTGCCACGCACACACAGGCGCGCCTTGAGCGAGCCGCTCGGATACGACAGCCCGGCGTGGATCACCTCACTATTGCGCGAGCTGACCCCCTGGCCTATGGCGCGCTCTTTTTCTAGGACCAGCACCTCGCGCCCGGCCAACGCCAACGCCCGCGCAACGGCCAGCCCCACCACACCCGCGCCAATGACAACCACTTCTACCTTGTCCATCATTGTGCTTACGCCTGCGCCCGCTAGCCCTGCTCGAACCCGTCAATCACGTTGACCGCGTTCACGCCCAGCTCGGCGCTGGCGTAACCGCCTTCCAACACGAACACGGTGGGCAGGCCGATGCGCGCCAGGCGCTGGCCCAGGCGCAAAAAGTCATCGCTTTGCAGGGCAAATGTAGCGATAGGATCGCCGGCAAACGTGTCCAGCCCCAGCGACACCACCAGCGCCTGCGGCTGAAAGTGCGCCACGCGTTGGCAGGCGATCTCCAGCGCCGCAAACCATGCGGCTGCTGTGCTGCCAGCAGGTAACGGCAAGTTCAGATTAAAGCCCGCGCCGGCCCCAGCCCCGGTCTCGTCGGCGTGGCCCAGGTAGAAGGGATATTCGGTGCGCGGGTCGCCATGGATGCTGATGAACTGCACGTCGCCACGTTCATAAAAAATGCTTTGCGTGCCGTTACCGTGGTGGTAGTCCACGTCCAGCACCGCTACCCGCGTGCAGCCTGCATTGCGCAGCGCCTGCGCGGCTACAGCAGCATTGTTTAAAAAGCAGTAGCCGCCCATGAAGTCGGCGCCAGCGTGGTGGCCGGGTGGGCGGGTCGCGCAAAAAACGGCGCGCTCTGCGCTGCCCAGCAGGGCTGCGGCGCTGGCGGCGGCATCCGCACCGGCCTTGGCAGCCTGCCAGGTGCCCGCTACCAGGGGCGTGCCGTTGTCCATGCTGTACAGGCCCAGCCGGGCGGTGAAGTTGTGCGGCTCCACGTCGCTGCGCAGGGTGCGCACCGGCCAGACCGACGGAAACGGCTGCGTCTGTGCATTGGCTGAGTCCAGCGCCAGCCACTGCGCCCAGGCACCTTCTAAAAATGCCAGGTACCTCGGGCTATGCACCTGGGCCAGCACACCGGTGCTGTCCACCATGGACGCGCGCAGGCTGTGGCCGCGCGCTACCAGCTGCTGGCGCACCAAGGCGGCGCGCTGCGGGTTTTCAAAGCACGGCACCCGCTCGCCGCGAAAAAACTCGTAGGCGGGGGCGTGCAGGGCCTGCGCCTCGGCAAAAAAAGTAATCATGGGCTGGAGTCTAGCAAGCGCTGCCATCCTCTGCTACAGGCCATGCACCCACCCTTCGCTCCGCCTACGCCCAAGCTGGCGGTGATGGGTTGGCGGCGTTGCATGGTGTGTGGCAGGTAAAGCTGCATCAATGGGTTGATCGGATCAGAACACATTTGCTATTTATTTAATAGCTACATACGTCCTGTTTACATGGACTACGGGCATATTTATACCTGAAAACAGGTGGTTATCCAAGAAACTGTTCGGTATCCACCTCCGACTGCGATTGCGCCTCGTACCGAGCGCCTACTACGGTGCGCTGGTTGATCAGCGCGTCCAGTTGCGCCATGGTGGCGGCAGACAAACGCACTTCGCGCGCCTGCATGTTCTCGCGCATATGCGCCTCGTTGGTGGTGCCGGGGATGGGGATGATGTGCGGTGCACGGTGCAACAGCCAGGCCAGTGCCAATTGCGCGGGCGTACAGTCGTTGGCTTTGGCAATCGCTTTGTAGCCTTCCATCAGGCGCAGATTGGCCGGGTAGTTGGCGCTGTGAAAGCGCGGCATGCCACGGCGGATGTCTTTGGCATCCAAACCACTTAGGTCCGTCAGGCCGCACAGGTAGCCGCGCGCTACCGGGCTGAACGCCACGAAGGCGATGCCCAGCGCTTGGCAGGTATCCAGCACCGCCACCTCGGCATCGCGCGTCCACAGCGAGTACTCGGTTTGCACGGCGGCAATGGGGTGTACCGCATGGGCTTTGCGCAGTGTGGCAGCCGACACCTCGCTCAGGCCCACGGCCTGGATTTTGCCTTGCCGTACCAGGTCGCCCAACGTGCCTACGCTGTCTTCGATGGGAACTTTTTTGTCCCAGCGGTGCATGTAGTACAGATCAATCACCTCGGTTTTCAGGCGGCGCAGGCTGTTCTCACACTCTTTGATCAGCGTCGCTGGGCGACCGTCAATCACACGTTTCATCACGCCATCCACCACCACGCCGCCCATGCCGCATTTGCTGGTGAGCACCAGTTTGCTGCGGTGCCTGGCCAGCACCTGGCCCAATCGCTCCTCGTTCTTGCCAAATCCGTAGAGGGTGGCGGTGTCAAACAGGTTGTAGCCGGCGTCCAGCGCGCCCAGCAGGACGCGCTCGCCCTGCTCTGCGCTCACGCTGGGGCCATAGCCATGGTCCAGGTTCATACAGCCCAGGCCGATGGGTTGCACGGTCATATGCGCGACTTTTTTGGAGGTATTGGGTGAGTTTATAGAGGATGTCATAGGGTAGAAACGATAGCGACAGGAGTGCGTTTTGCGGTATAAACGATTGTCGCTTATTTAGCACCTGATCAACCCATTTTTACAAGCCAAGGAAGCAACCCATGATTACCCTGAACGTGAACGGTAAAAACCACTCGCTGGACGTAGAACCCGAGATGCCCCTGCTGTGGGCGCTGCGCGAAGTGCTGGGCATGACGGGCACCAAGTACGGCTGCGGCATTGCGCAGTGCGGAGCCTGCACGGTGCACGTCAACGGCGCGCCAGCGCGCTCGTGCTCCATTCCCGCCTCGGCCATGGCAGGCGTGCAGATCGTCACCATTGAAGGCCTGTCCAAGGACAGCAGCCACCCGATCCAGAAAGCCTGGGCTGCCGTCGATGTGCCCCAGTGCGGCTACTGCCAGTCGGGTCAGATCATGGCGGCGGCTTCCTTGCTCAAAAATAACCCGAAACCTACTGACAAAGACATTGACGAGGCAATGACCAACATCTGCCGCTGTGGCACCTATCAGCGCATCCGCGCCGCTATCCACCTGGCTGCGGGCAACAAAAAGCAGGCTGCTGCCAATGGCTACACCGGCGAATTTACCGGCCTGTACGCGGCAGAACACTCCGGCGCAAAAGCCTTTGAAGTACTGGCCGCTGCCCTGCCCGCCGCGCCAAGTGCCGCCAACGGCACCCCGGTTGCCGCCGCCTGCGACCACCACCACACCGCCTGATACGGAGATAAACACCATGAACACTACCGTGAACACCCTCCCCCCCGTATCGCGCCGCTCTTTCATCATTGGCTCGGGTGCTGTGGCCGCAGGCGGCTTGGCCCTGGGCCTGCCTGCCTTCATGCAAGAAGCCGCTGCGCAAACCCCTGCTGCAGACGCTGAAGTCAACGTCTGGGTGGTGGTCAAGCCCGACAACACCTGTGTCATCCGCATTGCCCGCTCCGAGATGGGCCAAGGCACCCGCACCGGCCTGGCCCAGCTGGTGGCCGAAGAGCTCGAATGCGACTGGAAAAAAGTAACGACCGAGATGCCCACCCCCGGCCAAAGCGTCGCCCGCAAGCGCGCCTGGGGCGAGATGTCCACCGGCGGCAGCCGGGGCATTCGCATCTCGCAAGACTATGTGCGCCGGGGCGGCGCCGCCGCACGCCTGATGCTGGTGCAGGCTGCGGCTAACCAACTCAACGTGCCCGTGGGCGAGCTGAAAACCAGCCAGGGCGTGATTAGCCACGCAGCTAGCAACCGCTCTGTTACCTACGGCCAAGTCGCTGCCGCAGCCGCCAGGCTCACCCCGCCCGATTTGAAAGCCATCACCCTCAAAAACCCCAAGGACTGGACAATCGCAGGCAAGCCGATGGCGCGCATCGACACCAACGAGAAACTCAACGGCAGCCTGATGTACGGTGCCGATATTGCGCTGCCCGGTATGCTGTGCGCCGCCATCAAGGACTGCCCCGTGTTTGGTGGCAAGCTGGTCAGCTTTGACGAAAACGCTATTAAAAACTTGCGCGGCGTGAAGAAAGTGGTGCGCGTGAATGCCAGCACCGTCGCCGTGGTGGCCGACACCTGGTGGCGTGCCAAAAACGCGCTGGATAAGCTACCCGTCGTCTGGG
>CAVZHO010000017.1:0-6692 GCA_963775085.1 uncultured beta proteobacterium | reverse complement strand
GGTGGATTTACATCAAACTCCTAAATTGCACACAGGCTCCATACGTGCACAGCTGGATAGCATTTGAGGTTTGTAATTGATTGCAACTTATCTTGTGTACCAGAAGTCATCGGCCTATACCGACTACCGGGCTAACACACATTAGCTGTCAGCCTCGCCACCCAGGAGGTTACGATGAACACCCTCAAAGTACGCCGTTCGGTACTGCTGGCCGCCACTGCGGTTGGCATTTTTTCGGTCACTCCAGTCGCATCGCACGATGTTGCGGACGGCGCTGGACAGTTGGGTAAAGTGCAATTCAAGGTTGAATGCAATGCACAGGCGCAGCGCGAATTCAATCTGGCCATGGCCTACTACCACTCCTTTGCGTGGTCTTATCTGGATGATCCACTCAAGCACGTTATCGAAGCAGACCCGACCTGCGGCATGGCGCACTGGGCCCGCGTGCTGGGTAGCCTGGACAACCCCTTTGTCTGGCCCGGCAATGTGTCGCCCAAAACGCTTGCCGATGGTTTGACGGGGCTGCAGGCCGCTCGCGCCACGGGGCTCAAGTCACAGCGAGAGCGTGACTATGTAGATGCTTTAGAGCTGTTTTTCAAAGACCATGACAAGCTCAATCACCGAACGCGGGCCAAAGCCTTCGAGGTGGCAATGGAGCAGATTGCAAAGCGCTATCCCGACGATCAAGAGGCATCTACCCTGTATGCGCTGGTGCTGTCGGCCAATTTTGACCCTGCTGACAAGCAATACACCAACCAGCTCAAGGCCGCGACTATCCTGGAGCCTATCTTCAAGGCGCAACCCGAGCATCCCGGCGCGGCGCATTACCTGATACACAGCTACGACTACCCACCACTGGCGCAAAAGGGTTTGGATGCGGCGCGCCGTTATGCCAAGATTGCACCCGGCGCGGCGCACGCCCAGCACATGCCCTCACATATCTTTACCCGCGTGGGAGCGTGGAAGGACTCCGTTGAAGCCAACGCCCTTTCTGCCCGATCTGACACCGCTCAGGGCTTCAATTCGCTGCACGCCTACGACTACATGGTCTACGCCCACATGCAGCTGAGCCAGGAGCTGGCAGCGCGCAAGGCGATGCAGGACGCATTCGCCATCGCCAAAAAGAGTGATCACTTTGCAGCAGCCTATGCCTACGCGGCAATCCCTGCGCGCCTGGCTCTGGAGCGTGGCGCTTGGGCGGATGCCGCAGCGCTGGAACTATCGCCTGCTACTGCTGCCTATCCATGGGACAAATATCCGCAGGCCGAGGCCGTCAATGCCTTCGCGCGGGGAGTCGGTGCAGCCAACAGCAAGAACAGAGAAAAAGCGCTGGTCGAGGCCACGCGACTGGAGCAACTTCGCGATGCGGCAACGGCGCTGAAGTCGGGCTACTGGGCCGGACAAATCGACACGCAGGCCATGGTGGTGCGCGGACTGGCAGCCATTGCTGCCGGACAAACCGACAACGGCATCCAACTGCTGCAACAGGCGGCTACGCGTGAAGATGCCAGTGAAAAGCATGTGGTAACCCCAGGCCCGATTCTGCCCGCCCGCGAATTGCTGGCGCAAGCGTTGCTGGATAGCGCCAAACCAGTCGATGCGCTGCGCGAGTTTGAGGCGGTACTGGTAAAGGAGCCCAACCGTTTTCGTGCCACGGCGGGTGCCGCACTGGCAGCCGAACGTAGCGGCGAGACCGCCAAGGCGCGGCAGTTTTATGCCAAGATCGTTGAACTTGCCAGCAACGCCGACAGTGCTCGGCCCGAGGTGACTTATGCAGGTCGCTATCTCGCACGTTAGCTCGCACATAGCACCAATAATTTTCGCAGAGACTACCAATGCTGCGTTTTCTCCATCAGACATTCATCGCGATACTGCTGGCTGGCGCAGCGTGGACTGCCATTGGTGTCGAAAGTGACCCTCTGCCAGTGCCCAAGGGAACCCCGCGTGAAGTGGCAGTGAACACGTACAACGAAGGCGTCGGCATGCTGCTACGGCGTGACTATGGCGGGGCGCAGCGCAATTTTGAAAAAGCCCTGCAACTTGAGGACACGCTGGCTGAGGCGCACAACAACCTTGCCTACAGCCTGCGCATGCAGGGCACCCATAACTTTGACCGTGCAATGCGACACTACAACCGGGCGATTGAGTTAAAACCCAATCTGGCGCAAGCCTATATGTACCGGGGGGTGTTGTTTACCCAGTTAGGTGATTTTGCGCGAGCGGCGGCCGATCACGCTACGCTGTTAAAACTGGATGCGCAATTGGCAGCCCGGCTGGAACTGGCGATTTCCAAAGCAGCCACTGGTGAAGACCGAGGCGGTATTGCGGGGCAATATGAATGATGCCGCACATCGCTATTGAATAAAAAATGGCACCCATGGTGCCATTTTTTCTTTAGACGCGTTTGGTGCGCTAAACCACCTTCACCGAGATATCGGGCAGCCCATCAATATGCCCCAGCATCACGTCGCCACGCACCACAGGGCCGACGTTCTCGGGGGTGCCTGAGTAAATGATGTCGCCGGCTTTGAGTTCAAAAGCTTGGCTCAGGCGCACGATCTGCTCGGCTACGCTCCAGATCATGTGGGTTAAATTGGATTTTTGTTTGCCAACACCGTTGACGCTCAGGCTGATGCCGGCCTGGCCAATATGGCCGATCTGGCTGACGCGGTGGATCGGGCCAATGGGGGCGCTCATGTCGAAGCTTTTGCCGATTTCCCAGGGCTTTTTCTCGTCGCCTAAAGCGCGTTGCAAATCGCGGCGGGTCATGTCCAGGCCTACGGCGTAACCGTACACATGGCTTAACGCGTTTTCCATCGTGATGTTTTTACCACCGGATTTGAGGGCGGCTACCAGTTCAATTTCGTAGTGGTAGTTTTTGGTCAGCGTGGGGTACGGATGGTCTACCGTTTTGCCCGGGGCGATGTACTGAATGGCATCGGTGGGTTTTTGGAAGAAAAACGGTGGCTCGCGCGTCGGGTCGCTGCCCATCTCGCGGGCGTGGGCGGCGTAGTTGCGGCCTATGCAGTAAATGCGGCGCACCGGGAAGACCTCGGTAGTGCCTGCCACAGGAATGGTAACCCCCGCAACGGCAAACGGGGTGGGCGCAGCAGTGTTGGCTGTCACGCTGGCACAGCCAGCAGCCATGGCACCGCCCAAGGCTGCGGTGCCGGTGGCGATAAGGTCTCTACGGTTCATAGGATTCTCCTGTTTAGATGCCCGAATACTAAACCTGTTGAGCGCATGGGGTGATTAGCATAACTACTGATCCATGAACAACGCAATCGGGACTCGACGGGTTAGCTTGCTTGCTCCCTATGCACAAGCTAAGCTACCCGTGCAGGCTGGCCACTGCGTCCCGCAGGTACTGCTCGCGTGTTGCCACAATGGGGTTGACGCGCTCGGACAAAAACCCCAGCTCGTCGTCGTGTAGCTGCGCCCGCAGCAGCTTGGCCAGGGGATGGGTAGCTGCTTGCACGCGCTGCACCAGATCGGTCACCTCAGTAGCCAAGTAGGCTGGCGTAACCCCAGCCAAACGCGCCAGCTCTAACCAATGCGCAGTTTCAAACCAACCGGGGCGGTATTCACCCAGCAGGCCCATGGACAGGGTTTGCTCGGGCAGGTAGGGCACCACGCACAGCAGGTCGTACAGCGGCGCGACCTGCCAGCCGCCTTGGTGCAAAAACGAATAGTTTTTGGCATGGGCATCCTGGTTGCCAATGAGAAAGTTAAACAGCCAGGCCCGCAGGTGAGCGCGGCGCGCCAAGGCGGGCACGGCCAGGTGGTCGCAGGCTTTGAAAAAATCTTCGGTGTCGATGCCAGCGTTATGGCTGCCATATTTGCGTTCACGCGGCAGGTTGAGCAGCTGGCACATGTCGATTTGGTGGATACGGCGCACCTGCTGCCCGCGCCGCTGGCGGTCAAAGCGCTCGGACACCAAGGTGCGCACACCGCCGAAGGTCAGCACCAAGGTGTTGGCGACCGACAAGCCCACCGCACGCGCTAGCTGCGCACAGGCGTATTCGTTGGCGGGCAACATCGGGTAGCGTGCGTCGGTGCTTTCGGGTTTGAAGATGTGGGTCGATGCGGCGCGGCCATTGGGAATTTTGAAACGTTTACCCATTGCTTTGGCACGCGGGTCAAACCACAAGGCAAACTTGTCTTGTGCACCAGCAAGGGAAAGGCGGGGCAAAACGCTCTCGTGGTCAAGCATAAACGCCATTGCGTCAGCCCGTTGGCGCGAGCTGTGCATGCCCTCGGCCAGCCTGTCATCCGGCAACGCTATGTACTGGGTTGGCGAAAGGGTGGTACCAAACGGTGTCAAGGCATACGTACCAGTCAACTCCTGGCCCAACGCAGCAAACCAGTCTTCCATGCTACGCGGGTAGGGCTTGATGCGCGCGGCCACATGCTGGGCGTAGGGTTCTTCGGGCAGGTAATTGATGAAGAAGTTGTTGACCGCTTCACTCTCCAGCACCACGCCTTTGCTGCACTGAAAATGTGGCGACAGCGGCACTGCCGGGCTGCGAGAAAACTCCAATCGCCACTTGGCAAAGTAAGGCCGCATGGAGCCCACCAATTTTTCGTCGCAATACAGGTTCATTTGCGGGCGGCTTCCAGTGTAAAGCGCAATCCCAGTTGCGCGGCTACATGCAAAGCCTTCTCCAACTGGATGGTCGGTTTCCCGCTCTCCAAATGGCTTAGAAATGGCACACTGACAGCGCACAATGCGGCGGCCTCAGCTTGAGTGAGTGCGGCTTTTTTGCGGGCTTGGCGGACGAGTTGACCGAATTGAAGGCTGTTCAAAATAGTAACGATCGAATAAATAATGTCGAATATTACATGAAATTTGTTAAATATAAAAGAGCTATTATATTTTGCGATAATTTGATGGAAATTGCGAAATTTTATCTGATCGTTTATATTTTTCGTTGGCACTTTGTACGCCCAGATGGTTTGTACGCCCCGGCGCTTGGGGTGATTGGCTACGCGGCTGTCCTCCGTGGCGGCTTATGGCCGCCTACTTCCCCTTTATGCCGCTACGCCACTCACCCCAAGCGCCAGGGCAGCGACTAAGGTTGAGCCGCAACGGTCAAACTCCCACCACATCGGGCGGCGTTGGAGCGCACAGGTTGCACCTCGACCATCTTTGCAAGATCCGGCGAGCGGTGCACTTAGCGCAGCGGCATAAAGGGGGAGGTGGCGGCCCTAGCAGGTTGCTGAAATACCTCACCTCAAAGTCCACCCTAACGCCTGCTCAACCGTTATAGATGAAGCAATCTTGCCATCGCAAACCCCACAGACTATGCGCGCAGCCGACACCTTCACCGAGAGCCTATTCACTATGCGTCACCTGGAGGACTTTGTACCCGACAAGCACCCGCTGCGTGCGGTGCGCAAGATGGTCAATCAGGCCCTCAAGAACTTGGAGCCACTGTTGTCTAGCATGTACGCTGACGACATCAAAGGCGGTCGTCCCGCCATTGCGCCAGAAAAGCTGCTACGCGCCATGCTGCTGCAAATCTTCTACAGCATCCGCTCAGAGCGCATGCTCATGGAGCAAACCCAATACAACTTGCTGTTTCGCTGGTTCATTGGCCTGTCCATGGACGACACTGTCTGGGTGCCCACCGTTTTTACCAAGAACCGCGAGCGCTTGATAGAGCACGATGCCATCATCGAGCTGTTCAAGCAAGTCCTGGCCATGGCCCAGAAAAACGACTGGCTCTCGGGCGAGCACTTCAGCGTAGACGGCACCTTGATCCAAGCCTGGGCGGGGCACAAAAGCTTCAGCGCCAAAGACGGCAGCGACGACGAAGAGACAAACTTCAAAGGCAAGAGCCGCAGCAACGACACCCACGCATCCAGCACTGATGCCGATGCACGGCTGTACCGCAAAGGCAACACGGCCAGCGAGCTGCGCTATATGGGCCACACCCTGAGCGACAACCGCCATGGCCTGATTGCCAATGCGATGGTCACCATTGCAGACGGCCACGCTGAACGCGAAGCGGCCAAGGTGATGATCAACGCTGCCAAGCAAGCGGCCCACCCCCAGGCCCAGATCACACTGGGAGCAGACAAAGGCTACGACGCAGCCGAGTTCATTGAGGCATTGACGGCGATGAAGGTGTTGCCCCATGTGGCGCAGAACACCAGCCAGCGCAGCTCAGCGGTGCCACAGCATATTGCACACAGCGACGGTTACGTCATTTCGCAGCAAAAGCGCAAGCTCATTGAGCAAGGCTTTGGTTGGGCCAAGCACATTGGCCCGATACGCCAAGTGATGGTGCGCGGTTTGAAGCGGGTAGATCAACTCTTTGTACTGACGATGGCGGCCTACAACCTCACCCGCATGCGCACCTTGGGGCAAATCCGCCCGCAAACGGCGCAGTAGAGGAAAAGCGATGAAAAACAGCACCCAAACCACTGCAAATGAGGCTCAAAAGAGCCTCATTTGCAAATTACGAAATTTACACCGGAATATTGCACTCACGCAGGTCTCGAAACCTGTTTCTGTGGGCAGTATTTCAGCAGCCTGCTAGGCCGCCCCGGAGGACAGCCGCGGAGCTGAGTGCGCCGCTCGCCGGATCCCGTGATCGGAAGTCTAGTCCCGTGCCGACGTTACCGAATCCCGTGATGAACAGGGCTAGTCCCGTACCAAGCCAGCCAAACTCCCAGCAATCAAATCA
>CAVZHO010000016.1:0-108825 GCA_963775085.1 uncultured beta proteobacterium | reverse complement strand
AATATAGCAAATAGAAATTAAACCTTGCGTTCAATTATTTCAATCTTGTAACCATCCGGGTCAGTCGCAAAGGCGATCACGGACCTGCTTTGTCAGGTTTAAAGAGGACGTTTTGCGGGAATTCCCTTGGTTGACAGGTACTTGCACCCCTTTATAATTTAATGAAAGCGCTTTCAAATCACTATGCTGCAACGTCAACGCCCTATGAAAACCATCCAGAACTTCGCGGGCCTGTGCCTGCTGGCGCTGTGGATGGGCGGCGCGCAGGCGCAGCAAACGCTGGTGATAGCGGCCTTCCCGGCCGTGGACGACATTGTGCGTTCGGCCATCCCGCTGTGGAAAAAGTCGCATCCCAATGTCGATATCAAGGTGGTGAGCCGCCAATTCAATGACCACCACACGGCGATGACAACGGCATTGTCCACCACCTTCTACTTGCCAGATGTGATGGCACTGGAGGTGGGCTACGTGGGCAGGTTTGCTCAGGGTGGTGGTTTGGATGATTTGGCACGCGCGCCCTACAACATCAAGCAGTTTCAGAGTCGCTACGTGCCTTATGCGTTTCAGCAGGCCACCAATCGCAAGGGTGCCGTCGTAGCGGCGCCCGCAGACGTGGGCCCAGGCACATTGCTCTACCGTGCCGATATCCTGAGCAAAGCGGGTGTGAACCCTGCCGAGCTGACGCAATCCTGGGACAGTTACGTTGCTACGGGTGCCAAGATCAAGCTGGCTACAGGTGCCTACCTGATGGCGCATGCGCGCGATATGAAAGACATTGTGATCCGCGCCGGTATCCAACCCGGTGAGGGCCTGTATTTCGACAGCCAGTCCAAAGTGCTGGTGACCTCACCACGCTTTGTGCGGGCGTTTGAATTGGCGCGCAAAGTGCGACGACAAAAACTCGATGCCAAAGTGGGCGCATGGTCCAACGAATGGGCTGAGGGCTTTAAGCGGGGCACGATTGCCACGCAAATGACGGGTGCGTGGCTGGCGGGGCATCTGAACAACTGGCTGGCGCCGTCCACCAAGGGTTTATGGCGGGCCGCCCAGTTGCCTGAAGGCGCTTATGCCGCGTACGGAGGCACATTTTTTGCCATTCCGCGTAGCGCCCCCGCTGCCAATAAGGCGCTGGCTTGGGAGTTTATTCAAATGATGACCTTAAGCCCTGAGGTGCAACTGAGTGCGTTTAAATCGCAGGATGCGTTTCCCGCGTTACTAGAAACCTACAAGGACGGATTTTTTGAACAACCGATTGATTTTCTAGGTGGCCAAGCGGCGCGCGTGGACTGGCGCACTGCGGTGGGCAGCATCGTTGCCGTGAGCGTACACAAGCAGGATGCCTTTGCAGAAGAGGTGATTAACACCGAGCTGGACAAAGTGCTCGACAGGGGCAAAGACATAGCTGTCGCTCTGGCAGATGCGCATCGCCTGCTAGAGCAGCGCGCGCACCGCTAGAGACCAAAGTCTGGGCGCAAAAACCATGAAACCATTCTCTACATTTCGCTTGTCTGACAAGTGGGTGCCTTACGTATTCCTGAGCCCATTCTTAATTCTGTTCGCCGTGTTTGGTGTATTCCCCTTGCTATTCTCGTTGTATCTGGCCTTCCAGTCGTGGGAGCCCACCAGCGGCTTGGGTGATATGAGCTTTGTGGGTTTCGACAATTACGTCTTTGCTTTAAAAGATGAGTGGTTTTGGAAGTCGCTGGGTAACACGGCTTGGCTGGCTTTGACATCTGGTGTGCCGCAGCACCTAGTAGCGATTCCCTTAGCATGTTTTATTCATGTGACATTCAAGCGCCTGCGTGACGGGGTGGTGGGGGTTTACTTTATGCCCTACATCACCTCTACAGTAGCCATCTCAATTTTGTTTAGTGCATTGTTTTCGACCGACTTTGGCTTGATCAATGCGGCCCTGCAAGCGCTAGCCCAGCTTCCAGGCATCGGTTGGATGTTTCCGCAAAGCCCAGTGGACTGGTTGAACGAGCCTGGCAATATCAAGCCCGCTATTTCGATGATCGTTTTTTGGCGCTATGTAGGGTTTAACGTGGTGCTGTACTTGGCTGCCTTGCAAACCATCCCGGGCGACATCTACGAGGCGGCCACGATGGACGGTGCAGGGCGGTTTCAACAGTTTTTTCATATCACGCTGCCCAGCCTTAAACCGATGATTTTCTTTGGCGTGACGCTCAGCGTGATCGGTGGCCTGCAGCTATTTGAAGAGCCCTTCATTTTGACCGGAGGCCGTGGCGGTACCGACCAAGCGGGGATGACCACGGCCATTTATTTGTACCGCACCGCTTTTGACTTTAACGATTTTGGTGCCGCCAGTGCCATGTCATGGCTGCTGTTCATTGTGGTTGCCCTGCTGACTTGGTTGACAAATAAAGCCTTCGCTCCTCGCAAATCGTCTGTGCAAGCCTCAGCGCAAGCCTCGGAGCTCAAGCCATGACATCATCCACCGATCGTTTCACGCTGTGGGTGGCCTATGCTGTGGTGGGTGTAGGCGCACTCGTCATGCTGTTGCCCTTTTATTTCATGTTCGTGTTTGCCAGCCACTCGCGTACAGAAATTTTTAGCCTGCCACCGCCTTTGTTTTTTGGTGACGATTTTCTATCTAACTTAAAAATTCTCACAGACCGCATGCCGTTCTGGCGCAACTTGGGATGGAGCCTGTATGTGGCCATCGCCTCAACGGTGTTGACGCTACTGTTTTGCTCCATGGGCGGTTACGCCTTTGCGCAGTTTGACTTCAAATACAAAAACGCATTGTTTGGTCTGGTGATGGGCACCATGCTTTTGCCCTCCTTCATGAACATGATACCCACCTTCATGATCATGGATTTGCTAGGCTGGATAGACCAACCCCGTGCGCTGTACATACCCGGTGCAGCCAGTGCCTTCGGTATTTTCTTAATGCGCCAGTTCATCACTACCTCCATCCCCAAAGATTTGATCGAGGCAGCACGGATGGATGGTTGCGGTGAGGTGGGCATCTTTTGTCGCATCGTGCTCCCCTTACTCAAGCCCGCGCTGGGCACCTTGGGTCTGATCACCTTCATCGCTTCGTGGAACAATTTTATTGGTCCCTTGGTCGTCATGCGCTCACCAGATATGTACACCTTGCCGCTGGCACTGCGTAGCCTGCAAAGCCCCGTCAACACCGAGTGGGGCGCATTGATGACGGGCTCGGCTATTGCCACCATCCCACTAATGGTGCTATTTATCATTTCATCGCGTCAGCTGATCTCTGGCTTAACCTCTGGTGCGGTTAAGTAATTACTTTAAAAAATATGACTTCTTTCAAATCTACTGCGATGGCGAATGCCTTTCCCCCAGACTTTGTATGGGGCGTCGCTACCAGTGCGTTTCAAATTGAGGGTGCCGCATCTGAGGGCGGTAAAGGACCCTCCATCTGGGATAGCTTTTGCCGCGTCCCCGGTGCGATTGCAGACAACAGCCACGGTGATATCGCATGCGACCACTACCACCGCCTCAATGAAGACCTTGATTTAATTGCTGGATTGGGTGTGGATGCCTACCGCTTTTCAATTTCATGGCCACGGGTACGCCCAACTGGGGATGGCGCATGGAATGAAGCGGGTCTGGCCTTTTATGAACGACTGGTCGATGGACTGATTAGTCGGGGCATCCAGCCCCACCTGACGCTGAACCACTGGGACTTGCCCGATGCGCTGCAAGCCCAGGGCGGATGGCATCACCGCGATACGGTCGGGCTGTTTGTGGAGTACGCGGTGGGCATCGCGGCGCGCTTAGGCGACCGGGTGGCCGCCATTACTACCCATAACGAGCCCTGGGTGATGTCAGTGCTGGGCCATGAGACGGGCATTTTTGCGCCCGGTGTCAAAAACAGATCCATCGCCATGCAGGTCTCGCATCACCTCCTGCTCAGCCACGGCCTGGCCCTACAGGCCATGCGTGCGCAGGGTTGCAAAGCCAAGCTGGGCATTGTGCTCAATCTCGCGCCCATGCACCCGGCCACCCCCTCTGCGGAAGATCTGGCCAAGACGCATCTGGAAGATGGTCGTTTGCTGCGTTGGTATATGGATCCTTTGTTCAAGGGGTCCTATCCGCAGGATGTGATGGCCTACCTTGGTGCCGATGCACCGCAGATATCGCCTGGCGACATGCAAGCCATTGCGACCCCTATGGATTATCTGGGCCTGAACTACTACTCTCGCTCGGTGGTCAGCGCCAAGGGCCCGTGGGATGCCAGTCAAAGCGGCCTGGAACTTACCGATATGGGTTGGGAGATCTATCCCGAGGGGCTGACGGAGTTGCTGCTGCGTTTGCACCGAGACTATCCAGTGCCACCGCTGTATGTGACGGAAAACGGCGGCGCATTTAAGGATAGTTTGGTGGGCGGCCAAGTGCACGACACGCAGCGCACAGATTACCTGGTTCGCCACATCGACGCGGTAGCGCAAGCTATGCGCCAAGGGGTCAACATGGCCGGGTATATGGTGTGGAGTTTGCTGGACAATTTTGAGTGGGCTTCTGGTTACGAAAAACGCTTTGGCATCGTGCATGTGGATTTCAAGACGCAAAAGCGCACACCCAAAGATAGTGCCTTGTGGTACCGCAGTTTCCTGGAGTCTCAAAACGATGCGCGCGAGGTGCATGCTATCTCTCAAACCAATGCAGTGCAGTCAGCGCGTGAATTGCTCACCAAAGGAGCTTAAGATGGGCCAAGTTGTATTGCGCGGCATACACAAAAGCTACGGTTCAGCGGACATCATTAAGGGTGTTGATCTGGAGATTGTTGATGGTGAATTCATGGTCTTTGTCGGGCCATCGGGTTGTGGCAAATCGACCATGCTGCGCATGATTGCAGGGCTGGAAAGCGTGACTGGTGGTGACTTGTTGATTGATGGAGTGCGTGCTAACGACATCCACCCGGCCGATAGAGGCGCGGCCATGGTGTTTCAAAGTTACGCCTTGTACCCCCACATGACAGTAGAAGACAACATGGGCTTTGCGCTAAAAATGGCTGGCATGTCGCCTGTGCAGCGCAGCGAACAAGTGCATCGTGCAGCAGAGATTCTCAAAATTTCAGAACTGCTGGGGCGTTACCCTAAAGAGCTCTCGGGTGGCCAACGCCAGCGCGTAGCCATTGGACGCGCAATTGTCAGAAAACCCAAAGTATTCTTGTTTGACGAGCCTTTGTCGAACTTGGATGCCGCTTTGCGGGTGAATATGCGCATCGAGCTGGCAAGACTGCATAAAGAACTCGGCACTACCATGATTTACGTCACGCATGATCAGGTGGAAGCCATGACTTTGGGCACCCGAATCGCTGTGTTTAACGATGGCATGGTCGAACAGCTGGGTAACCCGATGGAGCTGTACAGTCAGCCAGCTAACGAGTTTGTCGCCAGTTTTATCGGCGCACCGCGCATCAATCTTATTTCGCGCCCGCCCACTGTTGGGGCATCACCCCAACACCAGGCTTTATGGAACGCGCTTGCAGGCCAGGAGCCAGCGGTTTGCGAGCGCGTTGGTTTGCGGCCAGAGCACTTGCATATCGCCCCAACAGGCACAGGCATTGGCACGACTGCCAAGGTGGAACTTGCAGAGCATCTTGGCGATTCGTCCATCATCCATCTGCGTGTGGATGGTGTACCCGACCTGCTGTGCGCCAAGGTGGGTGCAGATCACCATGCGGTCGAGGCGGGGCAGTCGGTGTCTTTGGTACCCGATGTGGCAAGTGCGCTGGCCTTTAATGCCCAGGGTGTTTTGATTCGCAACCCCTAAGCGAAAACCAATTTACTGGGTGACCAAATAGGTTGCAATAGAGCGCGGTGGTAATTCTGTCGCCACGCTTTGCCCTGTGGCGCTGAGTGTGAAGGCGATGGCCTGCTCAGTGCGGTTCATGGCCACGATAGCGATGGATCCGTCTGGGTTGACAAACGCAGTGGTTTCTAAATCTTGCCGCGATGCGGCGCACAGCACGCGCCGCGCCCCAGGCTGCACGTAGCGCGCAAAATGCCCTATGTAGTAGTAAGAGCTCTGGTGCAATAGAGCGTCATTGGCGGTGTCCAGAATGATCGGCGCGCTGCACAAGTTGCCTACATGGTTAGGGCCGCCATACTCGTCCAGCACCAAATTCCAGTCGATCCAGCCCACAGTCCAGCGGTTGATATCGTTGATCATTGAGCGCGCGTAGCGTTCCCCCGGGTCCCATTCGCCAAGATGGGGACCCCCTTCTTGGCAGCCTTCTGTAAATAGCAGTTGCTTGTCGGGCCACGCATCGTGCACCAGTTGCACGTGGTCAAAATGGTTTTCACCATACCAGTGAAAGCCTGTTCCCCACACATACTTTGCAGCTTCTGGGTCGCTATAGACCACACTGGCACGCTCCACCATCAGGTCGCGGTTGTGGTCCCAAATGACGATGCGCACATAGCCCAGGCCAGCTTTTACCAATTCCGGGCCAAGATGGTCACGTACAAAATCACGCTCTTCTTCTGCGGTGTAAATGCAGGAGTCCCAACGCTGCGTTGCAGCGGGTTCGTTTTGTACCGACACGCCCCACACCGGCACCCCTTCAGCCGCATAGGCCTGGATAAATTTAACGTAGCAACGCGCCCAGGATTGGGCGTATTCTGGGCGCAAACTGCCACCGTGGTTCATTTGGTCATTCGTCTTCATCCAGGCAGGTGGGCTCCAGGGTGACACCAAAAGCCGAATTTCTTCACCAGCCACGGCACGCGCTGCTTTAATGAAAGGCAGCAGTGCCTGCTGGTCGCGCGCAATGTTAAAACTCTCCAGCGCGGTATCGCCAGCTTGTTCCACATGAGCATAGTTACCCATGGAAAAATCGCAACTGTTCATATGCACGCGGCATAGTCGGTAGCCATGTCCGGCTGGTCGTTCAAAGTAATCTCGCAGAACCTGCTGCTGTTTATCCGGGCTCAATTTTTGCCAAGTGACAGCCGCCGCTTCGGTGAATGCCGCACCAAAACCCAGCATCGTCTGGAACTGGCGCTGGCCATCGACCCAAAGCGATGCAAGCGGTGTGCCGCCAGCCGCCGGCGCAACGAGTGCCTGTTCGGTAAGTCGGTAGTTACTGCCAAGCGCAGTGAGAAAGCACCGGATCATTGCACTTTGTGGCTATGCACCCCACCTCAGATTACTTTGACCAGTAAATGCCGTCCAGCGCAATGCCAGGCAGCCCAGAGGTTTGCGTATTCTTGGTAAAGGCGAAGCGATCAGCAATCACAAAACGTGACAACACCATGCGCAGATCAATCTTGGGATTGGCCGTCACAAAGGCTTGCACCGGCACAGACACCTGGCACCATGCCGCTGTATTGCAATAGCCATACTGGCCATTGGCAATTTGAATAAAGGCTTCTTGTGTGCCGAATTCAGCGCTTTCGGTAATCAGGCCGACCTCGATTTTCCCAGCGTAGCTGGTGTTCACTCTGAAGTTAATGTTGCCATTAGCAAAGTTAGACAGGTTGATAGACTGACCGCTAGGGTTGGACTGAATCAACAGCCCCCAGCCATAATTTTCGGGATTGGGCTGCACGGCGATGCTGCTCGCGCCGTCCCCTGGGGCGGCGGTAGTGCTTACTTCAGGATAACGGGTTCCGGGGCCAAAGGCATCCATACGTACGCTGCCAAACCAAGTTTCACGCTTTTCAGATGCAGCCAATGGAGCCTCCGAATACAGGGTGTATTTTGATTCGGTAACGGCTGCGCCAATCACGGGCGGCACGTAGGACACCGCGTTTGCATCGGTATAGTTTCCCGGTTCATACACCCAGGAGGCGCTAGGCGGATTGAGGCCTTGGATAACGTAGCGCGCTTGGCGGTTGACGTTAAATAGCCCCCAACCGTTATCGCTTTGTTTCCAAGGTTCGTCAAAGGCTTCAAAGTAAAAAATGGCTTTGGGCCCTGCGCCTGCTTTGCCTTCAGCGGCCCAGGCGCGCAGCCTGTCGTAGTACATTTTTTGGTTGACGGGACTGGCGCGAAACTTGAGCAAACCAGAGTTGTCTACGGCGTTCCAGCCCGTCTCGCCAATAGTAATAGGCAAGGCCGACAAGTTATGGGTATCCAGATAGTTACGCGCTAAGGCATATTGCGTCTTGGCCGCAGCTATCGCGCCGTCCATCATGGTAGCAGCGCGCGCGGCTGCGGGCACGTCTTTAAGTCGCCAGTCCCATAACTCGAACTGGGTGTCAATTTCGGGGTAGGTGTGGATGGATGCGAAATCAATCAGGCCCAGCACCCGTGCGTCAGCACCATTGCCTGCAAAGTAGGCCCAGTTGTCGTCGGTGGTAATCGGCTGGGTAATGCTTTTGCGCACAGTGTCCAAAGCGCTGGCCATCACATCGGGCTTGATGGGATTGGAGGTCCAGTAAATCTGCGTTTCATTGCCCACGCTCACTGCCAATATGATGTCGCTGTACTGCTGTGCCAAAGCTATGCCCCGCGTTATTTCACCCTGTGTGAAAGCGTCGTTACCCACCTGCAAGTAAATGCCCAGTTGCACTTTGATGTTCAGGTTGTGCTTGCGAATAACGGCCAGGGTCTGACCTGCCACTTTGTCAGAGCTGTCAAACAGGCGAATCAAACCAAAACCTGCAGCCCCCAATAAATCCAAGTCTTGCTTGATGTTGGCCTCAGGTATTACTTCTGCCGCCAGTCCTGCATTGTCTCTGGCTGTGCGGTAAGGCGAGTAATTTACGGCTTTGCGGTTGGTAAATTCAGCACTCAAAGGGCGCAGGCTGTCCCGTGTGGGAAACGGCACTACCACGGTGCCATTGCCGCCCCCGCAGGAAGCGAGCAGGGCAGCAGTCAAAAGCGCCAACACCGGGCGCAGCAAGGATGTAAGAAAACGGAACATGGTAAATCCTGCGGTTGTCATGGTTGAAAAATAGAGCGATGAAGGGCTTAGAACACATAGACCGCGCCGACGCCCACCCAGTTGCCACGGTTGTTTACGCGGGAGTCCACATTGGTAAATGCCGAATTGCCGGGTACGGATAGGGGAGACAGCCCTCGCCTGCCGTAGTGCACCATGCCTGCCAAGCCATACACCTGCAAACCGCTTCCCACATCGTAATTGAGCCCCAGCGTATTGACGAGCGCCGTGTTGCTTTGGCCACGTTCACTCGGATTGTCGGTTGATGCTTTACCCAGGTAGGTCATCCCGGTGGAAGCCGTCCATTTGCCAGTGCGGTAGCGGGCACCTAGCATCAGGTCAGTAGATGTGGCCGGGTAAGGTGTATTGGTATTCCAGTCCACGTTGAACATGTTGTTCCACAAGGACTGAGGGCCGATGGCAGTAGTGACCGAGCCGATAATGACCGGGTAAGCACCACTCCAGCGGTTACGCCGGATGCCGCCTGAGACTTCAACGCTGGAATTAACTTGGTAGCGTGCCATCGCCATAGCAATGCTTTGACCGGAGCCGCCCAGCAGTTTGTCGCTAGCCGGGTCTTGGGCCAAAGCAGAAAAAGGCCCGTGGCTCCAAGCCTGCGGGTTGCCATTGCGTGCGTCCTGGTACATGGCATCCATGACGAAATCGCCTTTGGTGTACTGCGCCCACAGCTCCCAAAAACGAGGTTTGTTCTTGGTGAATTTTGTGTTGCCTCGGTCATAGGTCGCCTCTAGTACTAGGTCGCCTTGCGCAACGTCCAGGATGCGTGAGGTATAGCGCACCGCGTTTTTGAGCAAACCATACCCTGCGCCGCTGGATCCCCAAACATCCGCCACACCTACATTGGTGCCATAGGGGTAGTCCGCCACGCTCCATGCGCGGGTGGTCATGCTGCCATAGGCTAAGCGGCCGTAATCTTCGTGATTCAGAGCGATATTTTTATCGTACCAATAGCCCGGAATATCAACTTTGCCATCGCGCCAGCGTTGGCTGAGTAAGCCCGATACCTTGAAGCCTTTACCGAGGTTGTATTTGGCTCCAAAGTAGGGCTGGAACAAGGTAACGGTGTTTTCGCGTGTCTTGTAGTCGGCACCGGGGCGCAATGCATCAGCCCAGAGGCGTTGCTTGTCTTCGCCCGTGGCCCACTGGCAGTCCGGGCACTGGTTAGTGCCCCGTTGCACTTCAGCTTTGGCAAAGCCAGTCAGGCTAAACATGCCGTCGGGCCCAAATTCGAGCGCTTGGCTGGCAGTGCACAGCGCAAGCGCAGCGACCGCGACGCTTAGGCGGCGCATGCCATTGGCAGGTGCAATATATGCGCAAACTGAGTTGGGTTGGGTGAGCGGATGACGTAAAGATGCGATGCCCATAGTGCATGATTTCCAGATAGATATGAAAGCGCTTTCAACTAGTTCTATTATTGGGCATTTATTCGCCCAGATTACCCGTGTTTTCCCTTAGTAATTACCCTTGTGTTTCGGGTGTTTCTAGAGTTTGCTTTAGGGTAAGTAGCATGGTGTTTTTTGAAAGCGCTTTCAATATAATTCATGCTTTAGTGCACCATGCATTTGCAAAGGGTTCCAAAATGAAATTACTTCCGTGTTTGGGCTTGGCTACAGTCCTAGCCTTAAGCGCTGCGACCCAGACCAGCGCGCAGCCCGTAAAGCAAGGTGCGGGTACTTATTTTTTAAATCCTAAAGGCAGTGACCCTGTTATGCCTGCTGCGGCGCAGCGCACCGAAGCCATGCAGAAAACGGCGGCCCAAACCAACCAGTGGTATTCGGCGCTGATCTTTAATCCCAAGCCCGAAGTGCTATTTGTGCAGCCCTTAACCGTCAAGGCAACACCGCTGGGTTTTGAGATGGCGCTACCCAGCAAGGAGGTCAAACCCACAGAGCGGCGCGATGTGGAAATCCATTACCCGCACACCGACCCGGTAATGGTCTCGCCCGCAGCCTTTGAGCCAGGACCCGCCAAGCTGGCCAAGGCCAGCGATTGGGCGATTGATGTATCCATGGCGCGCGGTGCCGACGATATGCTGGTGACGGTTGCCCACGGTAGCCCCTATGCCTACTTTCAATTTTCTCGGGGGGATGCGCGTGTGCGTTTGCCCGCAGTGTCTGAGCGCTTTGATAGTGGGGCGGATGCCCGCGTGCTGGCACTGAAAATCAAAGGGAAAACCTATGCTTTTTTCGGCCCTAGCGGGGTGAAGTGGGAGCAGGCTGCTGCTACGGAATGGATTGCCCGACTGCCAGCGGGTAAAGGCTATCTGTCGGCGGCAGCCTTGCCTGATGGCACACCGGCTACTTTGGCCCTGTTCGCTCGCCATGCCTATGCATTTATTCAAGACACCCGCGCCGACTGGCGCTTTGACGCGCAAGCTAGCCAAGTGGAAACCACGTTCAAAGCGATCACCCGTGCGATGGAAGGCGAAGATAACGGCCCCTTGCTGGGCTTGTACCCGCACCATTGGTTTAAAAACGCATCCGTCGAAGGCAAGCTCGGCCCCGCGTTTGACAGCATACGCGGCAAAATTCATCTGCTGGCCAGCGGGCAGTTCAAAACGACCAATAGCTATACGGGCTTCGTACCCTTTTGGCCGGGTGTGGGCGAGTCTCCACGCAAAGCCGAGCTTGCTGATTTGCTCAAAGCCGAGAAGCGCACGGCCCGGCGCATGATGCTGCAAGAAGGCAAAGGTGCCTACTGGCAGGGCAAGGGTTTACAACGCAATTTGAAGTTAATGGACGTAGCTGAGCAGCAAGGCGATATCGAGGGGCGCGACCAACTGCTGGCGATGATTAAAACCCGTGCAGAGGAATGGTTGGCTGGCGAAAGCTCTAAAAGCTATTTTCACTACAACAAGTCACTCGGGGCGCTGGCCAGCTACCCGGAAGAGTTCTTTACCGTAGAGCAGATCAACGACCACCATTTCACCTACGGCTACTGGATTCGCGTGGTGGCAGAAATCGCCTTGCGCGACCCGGCTTGGGCCGCTAAAAACAAATGGGGCGGCATGGTAGACCTGATGGTGGCCGACATTGCCACCACCGAGCGGGGCCGCTCAGATTTTCCATTTCTGCGCACCTTTGATGTGTATGAAGGGCATTCTTGGGCCTCGGGGATTGGTCTGGGCGCCTATGGCAACAACCAGGAGTCGTCGTCGGAGGCCATTAACGCTTGGGCCGGCCTGATTCTTTGGGGCGAGATCCATGGTGACAAAGCGTTGCGCGATCTGGGGGTGTATCTCTTGACCACCGAGATTGAAGCCATCAACCACTACTGGTTCGACATCCATGGCTTAACGCTGCCGCCGGAATACAAAAACGTAGAGGTTAGCCAGGTGTTTGGAGGCGCACTGGTACACAACACCTGGTGGACCGACGAGCCGCGTCAGATCAAGGGCATCAATTTACTGCCCATGACCAGCGCGTCTACCTACCTTGCGCGCGACCCTAAATACATCAAGCGCAATTTGGATGCACTCAAGCCAGAGATGGCAACCTATGCCGCCCACGGCAAGCGGCCCAACTACGGCCCACCAGCCGACATTTGGCAAGATATTTTTGCCAAATACCTAGGTCTGGCTGATCCGGTGCAGGGTCTGGCCCAATGGGATCGCTGGGGCTCTGTGGAGCTGGGTGACACCCGTTCGCACACGCTACATTGGCTACTGAGCCTGCAAGAGATGGGCGTGCCAGACTTTGGTGTGACTGCAAATACCACATTGTTCAGCGTGTTTAAGAAGCCTGATGGTAGCAAGACCCACCTGGCCTATAACGCTGGCAAGACACCGCTGGATGTGAAGTTCAGTGATGGAAAGACCTTGACCGTCGCTCCCGGAACTCTCGCTAGAACACGTTAAGGTGCCTACCAAATTGCCATTTTTTAATTATCTCAAACGCAGTTTCACCTGCCTTGGCAGCGTATGCTTTTTAGCCAATATAAGTGCCTGCGGAGGCGGTGCTAGCGCAGTTGCTCCCGTTGCGGAGGGTGTAACTGCGTCAACCAGCACCCCAACTGTAGCTACGCCCCAAACACCTCCGACACCAACACCCCTAACACCAGCACCCCTGACACCAGCACCCCTAACACCACTGAGCTGGAAACTCGTATGGTTTGATGAATTTGATGGTGTTGGTTTGCCCAACCCGGCTAAATGGGACTACGACACGTCACGCAACAAAGTGGGTTGGTTCAATAACGAGCTGCAATACTATGCCCGTGATCGCCTGGAAAATGCCCGGGTTGAAAATGGCAAATTGATCATTGCGGCCCGTAAAGAGCGGCTTAGTACAGCGGCAGATTACGGCAATCAATCTTACACATCGGCTCGCCTGATCACGCGTGGACTAGCAAGCTGGACCTATGGTTTTTTCGAAGTGCGCGCAAAGTTGCCCTGCGGTGCAGGCACATGGCCTGCCATATGGACTTTGGGCACCAAAGGCGCATGGCCACTAGACGGTGAAATTGACCTCATGGAACAGTTTGGTCAAAACAAAACAGAGGTGCTTGGCACGATTCACACCCAAGCGTACAACTTTTCTAACGGCACACTGGGGACAGGGCTGGGTGGCAAGGTGGCCGTGACCGATAGCTGCACCAATTTTCATAACTATCAACTCACATGGACAGCAGACCAAATCGCCATTGGTATCGACGACATGCCATACTTTGTGTACAAGAATCCTAAAAACGGCAGCTATGCCCAGTGGCCTTTCGATAACCCCCAGTACCTGATATTGAACCTGGCGATCGGCGGCGATTTGGGCGGCCCAGTGCCTGCAAGCTTCACCACGCAACAAATGGAAGTGGACCACGTTCGGATATATCAAAGGTAGTCTTACTAACCCCCAACTGGACTGCCCCGTGATATGGAACACTAACCAGCCCATATTCACTAGGGGAAAATCCCAGTATGTATTTTTTAGCCTATCGGTACCATTCATTGAAAGCGCTTTCATAAAGCGCTTTCAACCTAGATTTTTTAACCATATCAGGAGTTCCTGTCATGAACCAAGCTTTGAAGTACTTCAATCTCTCCGCAAGTGCGTTGGCTGCCTGCGTCGTTATCAGCGCCTGCGGTGGTGGAGCGGCAGAGCCTCCCACGAATAACACGCCTCCTGTAGTTGTGGTGCCCGGCGATACAACGGCGCCTACAGTTTCTATTACCAGCAATGCGGGTGTTGCCACAGCAACTGGTCCTGTTACCTTTACTTTTACCTTTAGTGAAGATGTCGGTACCAGCTTTACACTCGCAGACATTACTGTTGCGGGTGGAACAGCCGGGCAGCTCACTAAAGTTGATGCTACGCACTACACGTTGGTAGTTACTCCTCCTGCAAATTCGAGCGGCACCATTAATGTTGATGTCGCAGCGTCTGTATATACCGACGCAGCGGGCAATGGAGGTGCAGTCGCTCAGTCTGCTCTGCATGCCTATTCGACTGCCGTCCCTGTGGCCATATCGGGTAACACGGGTGCCTGCACTGCAGCTACTTGCATAGATTTTTCTGGTGCCATCACATTTGGTATTTTTGAAAACGTCGATGGAACTGTGGCCGTGGCCGCAGATCCGAAAGATGCAGCGAACAAAGTGGCCAAGTTTGTCAAAACGACTACTGACAAAGAATATTTTGGTACAGTGATTAATGGCGGACTTGGGTCTGTAGTACTGACTGCTGCAAACAAGACGGTTACGATGCGCGTCTTGTCTCCAGCCTTAGGCACGAATATGCTGCTCAAGTTTGAAGGTGGCGCAAACGGTGCGGTCACAGAAATGGACGTTGTCACGACCAAAGCCAATGAATGGGAAACATTGACATTTGTTCTGCCAGCTGCCGGTACCTATTCAACGGTTGTCTTGTTCCCTAATGGCCGCAGTTTAGTTACCGCAAACAAAGAGATTTACGTTGATGAGATAAAGTTTCCAGCAGTGAGCGCGCCAGCACCTGCGCCTGTATCGGGTAACACGGGTACCTGCACTGCAGCTGCTTGCATAGATTTCTCTGGTGCCATCACATTTGGTATTTTTGAAAACGTCGATGGGACTGTGGCTGTGGCCGCCGATCCGAAAGATGCAGCAAACAAAGTAGCCAAGTTTGTAAAAACTCCTACTGACAAGGAATATTTTGGCACAGTTATTAATGGTGGACCAGGGCCTGTAGTACTGACCGCTGCAAACAAGACGGTTACGATGCGCGTCTTGTCTCCAGCCGTAGGCGCGAACATGCTGCTCAAGTTTGAAGGCGGAGCAGGCGGTGCGATCACAGAAATGGACGTTGTCACGACCAAAGCCAATGAATGGGAAACACTGACATTTGTTCTGCCAGCGGCCGGTACCTATTCAACGGTTGTCTTGTTCCCCAACGGACGTAGCGTTGTCACTGCAAACAAAGAGATATTTGTCGACGAGATCAAATTTCCTGCAGTGGGTGCTCCCGTCGTGGCGGGAACTTCCAACCTTGTCAATGGTGTGTTTGCCAATAACTACACCGGAGCTACAGAACCCGCTTGGGCCTCTGCCCAAGGTGGCACTGCGGGTCGCTACATAGACGGTTCAGTCGCAACGCAAGACTGGTGGAATGGTGTTGCTGCACCGACGGACACTGTCCGTAGTTTTTACTTTGGCTATGGCATTAGCTCAGCCGCCAAGCCTTGGGGCTTTGGAGGTTATGTGAAAGCACCCGCCAATGGCACTGCGATTGTCTCGGCTTTTACCAGTGTCAATGTTTCTGTTTGGGGTAATTCTGAGTTGTTCTCTAAAAATCCAAATGTCACGCTTATCCTCAAAGGTGCAGCTGCAGCTGGTTGCACACCTGAACTTCAAGGCATCGTCGCAGCCAACTCAATCAATGCGACAAGTTACGTCGTTGCCAAATCTAGCCTGACTGTCAAAACTCCGTGCGGTGCCCTTAGCACAACAGACAGTATCTGGGCTGCGGGTGTGAACGAGGTGCACTTCCAAGTCCTGGGAGCGAACGTTCAGTACATTACTGGCACAGCACCTGACTATGCCAACGGCTTGAACATTGGTCCAATTGTTTTCCAATAGACCTTAACACTTTACTAATGCGCCCCACTTGCTTGCAAGTGGGGCTTTTTTTATGCCAAATTTTTGCGATTGGCGCGCTAAAGCCGATAACTGATCACAGTCCGTTTGCATTAGCGCTTACACTAATATTGAAATAAGCAGTCGATCTGCATCTGAATACACCATGACCACGCCTCCGAAAAAAAAATTCATGTTAGAGAAGTCGCACGAACCCGTCACTCTCGAAATGGTGGCCCAGCTTGCTGGTGTATCCCCCAGCACCGTATCACGCATCCTCAATGGCACTGCCGTAGTCAGCGATGATAAGAAACAGGCCGTGACTGCCGCTATTGCAGAGCTGGGCTTTGTGCCTAACCCGGTGGCCCGCAGTCTGGCGGGCGGCCGTAGCTTCAGTGTGGGTGTGATCACGCAGGCGATTGACAGTCCGTTTTACGGTGCAGCGCTACGCGGTATTGAGGAGGTGCTAGACCCTGCTGGGTATAGCCCGCTGTTTGTCAGTGGGCACTGGGACGCAGACAAAGAGGCGCGCTGTATTGAGGTGCTGCGCTCGCGCAGGGTGGATGGCATGATTATATTGACGGGGCGGCTGAGTGACCAGGCCTTGAAAACCTGCGCTAAGTCACTACCTGTAGTGGTGACCGGGCGGACTCTCAAGGCTCCGGGGCTGTTCGCGCTCAATTTTGATAACTTTGAAGGCGGCAGACTGGCGACCCAGCATTTGATTGCGCTCGGGCATACTGAGATTGCGTTTATTGCTGGAGCCGCTGAGCACCCCGACTCTGAAGAGCGCATGCGGGGCTATCTTTCTGCCTTGAAGTCGGCTGGTATTACCCCTAATCCTGCGCTGATTGTCAGCGGTGAGTACCACGAGGGTAGCGGTCTGGCTGCCATTAATAAGTTGCTGAAAGGTAGCCAGACTTTTACGGCTATATTTGCCGCTAACGACCAGATGGCCATGGGTGCTGCGTTGGGTTTGTACCGCAACGGCAAACGGGTTCCTGAGGATATTTCCTTGGTAGGCTTTGACGATTTGCCTATGTCAAGTTATGCGACCCCGCCGCTGAGTACTGTGCATCATCCGTCGCAAGAGTTGGGCCGCTTGGCAGCGCTTGCCATGCTGGAGTTGCTTGCAGGTAAAAAACCGAAAATTGACATGCCTGCCCCCAGTTTGATTGCCCGTGAATCCAGTGCTAGGCAGTTGGATCGTTCAAAAGCATAGCGAACTGCTTCAAATCGATTGACATGGCTGAAAATGCCTAAAAAACCCTATATACACACAAAATATGCCCGTAGTCCCTATCGGTAGGACGTAAGTAGCTATCATATTAGTAGCATTTGGTAATTAAACTTTGCGTTCTATCAGCTCAATTTTGTAGCCGTCCGGGTCAGTCACGAAAGCGATCACGGTGTTGCCGCCTTTGACTGGGCCGGGTTCACGGGTGATGTTGCCGCCCTTGGCTTTGATGGCGGCGCAGGTGGCGTAGATGTCGGGCATTCCCAGGGCGATGTGGCCGTAGGCGGTGCCTAGCTCGTAGCTGTCTACACCGTAGTTGTAGGTCAGCTCGATCTCGGCATGCTCGGGGTTGCTGCCGTAACCGACAAAGGCCAGCGAGTATTTTTGCTCGGGGCGGTCGGTGGTGCGTAGCAGCGTCATGCCCATGGCTTGGGTGTAGAAGTCGATGGAACGCTGTAGATTGCCTACGCGCAGCATGGTGTGCAGGAGTTGCATGGTGAGCCTTTCGGTGCTTGAGGTTGGGGTGCTGGATGTAGAGAATGGATGTGACTAGGATTTATACGACTGATATGCCGCATCCACGCCCGCACCGCGTGTGAACTTGTGACCTTCTGCTGCCAACACAATCTCCAGCGCGGCCAGGGTGTTCATCACGCAGTCTTGGCGGGCGTTGTAGCCCATGGCGCCAATGCGCCAGACCTTGCCGTGCAGGGGGCCGAAGCTGGTGCCAATCTCGATGTTGAAGTCGTTGAGCAATGCAGCCCGCACCTTGTCGCCGTTGATGCCTTCGGGGATGTGCACGCCCGTGACGTTGGGCATCTTGTTGGTTTGATCGCCATAGACCTTCAGATTCATGCCCTCCAAACCTTGGACTACGGCGCGCGAGGCGCTGGCGTGGCGGGCATACGCCTGGGGCAAACCCTCCTGCACAAAGATGCGGGCGCACTCGCGTGCGCCATACAGCATGGTGGTGGCTTCGGTGTGGTGGTTCAGCGCCGCATCGCTCCAGTAGTCGATGATCATCGCCATGTCCATGTAGTTGGATGCAATGCGGCTGCCCGCACCGGGCACATAGCTGGCGGGGCGCAGGCCTTCCTCGATATGGCGGCGGCGGTAAATGGTTTGCGCCATGCTGTTTGACAGCGTGATGGGCGCAGCGCCCGAGGGGCCGGCCAGGCATTTTTGCAAACCGGCGGTGACGCAGTCAATGGCCCAGGCATCTACCGGCAGGGGCGTGCCGCCGCAAGAGGCCGTGGCATCTACCTGCAAGAGCGCGCCGTAGCGGTGGCACAGCGCGCCCAGCTCGGCCAGGGGTTGCAGCATGGTGGTGGAGGTGTCGCCCTGGCAGGTGGCGACCAGTTTGGGCGAGAAGGCTTTGATGGCCGCCTCGATCTGCGCCAGGTCAAACACCGTGCCCCAAGGCACTTCAATCACCTTCACATTCGCGCCGCAGCGTTGGGCAATTTCGTTAAGCAATTGGCCAAAGCGGCCAAAGCTGCATACCAGCACTTTGTCGCCCGGCTCTACGGCGGACATCATCACCATCTCGATGGCCGAGCGGGCGGTGCCATCTAGCACCAAAGTCCAGTCGTTTTGCGTCTCGAAGAAGCTGCGGTACAGGGCCATGGTCTCGCGCATCATCTGCCTGAACTGCGGGTCGTACTGGCCCAGTAGCTGGGTGGACATGGCCTTGAGCACGCGCGGGTCGGCGTTGATGGGGCCGGGGCCCATGAGCAGGCGGGGTGCGGGGTTGAGTTCTTGCTGCGCGCTGGCGGGGTCAGTCAAGGGGGATAGCGTGGGGAGCGGTATGTTGTGCATAAAAGTATGATAGCAAAATCACACCGCATCGAGCGCACGTCAATCAAGAAACCCCATAGCCATGACCGCAGCATTGCATACCATCGCATTCATCCATCCCAATCTGTACAAAGACTCGGTCGCCCTGATGCGTGTGGCCCAGCGCCTGCTGGCGCTGCCCGGTGTGGTGAATGCCACCTTGCAAATGGGTAACCCCGCCAACAAAGAGATTTTGCAGGAGGCTGGCTTGCTCGGCACCGAGGTGGCAAGTGCGGGACCCAGCGACATCATGGTAGTGGTGCAGGCACGCACACACGCTGCTGCTCAAGCGGCGATAGATGAATCTAAAGCCCAACTGGCAGGGCAGGGCGCAGTGGCCGGTAGCGCTGGCAGTCAGGCCGTAGTGTCGCGCAACCTGGGCATGGGCTTGGCGCAGATGGGTCGTGCCAACATCGTGCAAATCTCGGTGCCTGGGATGTATGCCGCTGCCGAGGCTTTGAAGGCCGTCAAGCAGGGGCGCAATGTCTTTATGTTCAGCGACAACGTGCTCTTGGAGCAAGAGGTGGCCATCAAGCACGAGGCCATGCTGCGCGGTGTGCTGGTGATGGGGCCGGACTGCGGCACCGCCATCATTGGTGGCGTGCCATTGGGTTTTGCCAACAACGTGCGCCGGGGCTCCATTGGCATCGTGGCGGCATCGGGCACCGGCCTGCAAGAAGTCAGCACACAGATCCACCGCATGGGGGGTGGCATCAGCCACGCTATTGGCACAGGTGGGCGGGATGTGGCGGCGCAAGTGGGTGGTGCAACATTGCTACAGGGCATAGCGCTGCTGGGCCAAGACGCTGCTACTAAGTTAATCGCCATCATCTGCAAGCCACCCGCACCCGAGGTGGCGGCCAAGGTCATGGCCGCGCTGCAAGCGGCTGGCAAGCCTGCGGTGGTGCTGTTTTTGGGCAGCAGCATGGCATCGCCCGTCAGGGACATCCGCATGGTGCACACCCTGGTGGACTGCGCGGCGCAGTGTGTAGCTATAACGCAGGGCGCATCGAAGGCCGCCAAAACCACAATGGCGGTGTACCCCATGCCACGCAAGCCCACATTTGCCGCCAGCCAACGCTATCTGCGCGCCTTGTATTCTGGCGGCACCTACTGTGCAGAGGCGCAAAGCATCTGGGCGGCGCGCGGTGTGCAGGTGTGGTCTAACGTGGCGGTGAACAAAGCCTTCACTTTAGGCAACCCCAAGCAAGCCAGCCGCGAACACACGGCGCTCGACTTGGGTGACGATGCCTTCACGGTGGGCAGGCCACACCCCATGATCGACCAGACCGCACGCATCGAGCGCCTGCTGAATGAGGCCACAGACCCAGTGGTGCGGGTGATTTTGCTGGACGTGGTGATTGGTTGGGGCGCGCATGCCGACCCAGCGGGTGAGCTGGCTGCTGCGATTGTTAAAGCCAAGAGTATTGCAGCCAACGCAAATCGCCACTTGGCGGTGGTGGGTTTTGTTTGCGGCACCGAGCTAGACCCACAGGTGTTAGCCAAGCAAGAAGCTAAATTACAAGCCGCTGGCATGGCGCTGGCAGGCAACAGTGCTAACGCCGCCTGGTTGGCGGCAGAATGGTTGCTATGACTAACGTAGCTGCTTACGCCCAGTCCAAGCTGAATACCAAGCCTAAGCGTGTGGTGGTAGCCCTGGGGGGCAACGCCGCCTACCCACCCACCATCAAGGGCACAGCGGATGAGCAACTGGCTTTGATGCAGCAAGTCTGCGGCCATTTTGTGCAAATCATCAAAGCCGGATGGCAACTGGTGCTGACCCATGGCAACGGCCCGGTGGTGGGCAACATCTTGTACCGCATGGCCCGCACAGCCGACGAGCTGCCGCCCATGCCGATGGACGTGTGTGTGGCGCATTCGCAAGGCGGCATGGGCTATATGCTGCAACAAAGCTTTGCCAACGTGCTGCACGACCACGGCATGAATGTGGTGGTATCTTGTGTAATTACCGAGGTAGAGGTCGACGCGAACGACCCGGCTTTTCAAAACCCCACCAAACCCGTAGGCAAGTTTTTCACCCAGCAAGACGCTGAAAAACTGGCCAAAACCACGGGCTGGCTGTTTGCGGAGGACGCGGGGCGCGGCTGGCGGCGCATGGTGGCCAGCCCCAAGCCACTGAAAATTTTAGACCTGCCCACCATTGATGCCCTGTTGCAAGCGGGCGTGCTGCCCATCGCCTGCGGTGGTGGTGGTGTGCCCGTGGTGGTGCAGCCCAATGGCCACCTGAAGGGCGTGGCAGCGGTGATCGACAAAGACCTTACCAGCGCCATGCTGGCCGCGCATTTGCAGGCCGATGCGTTGGTCATGCTCACGGGCGTAGAGCAGGTGGCGCTGGACTTTAACAAGCCCACGCAGCGCTGGCTCAGCCACATGAGCCTGGCGCAGGCCAAGCAGTACGCTGCGCAGGGGCAGTTTCCCGCAGGCAGCATGGGGCCCAAGATTCAGGCTGCCATTACGTATTTACAAGAGTCGCCTGAGGCTAAGCAGGATGGTGTGGTGATCATCACGTCGCTGGAGAAAACTTTTGAGGCGTTGATGGGGCGGGCGGGTACGCACATCACTATGGGTGGCAAGCCGGGTGGGGCTTTGTGATGTTTCTCCCTGTGTTGATGTCTATTCATCGCGCGCCTTGTTTTGTACGGGAGCCGTCCACGCCAAGTGCCGGGGCGGGCACAGCCAAGACCTACGCGGGCGAACGCAAACCTGTCCGCGCTGTAAATAACCGCGCTCCATAGCATGCTACAGACCCTAAAAGTCACAGGCTTTGAGTCCACCGCCTACGCCTACAGGGGCGGCGATATTGTCTGGCTGGGTGATGATGCCGTCACCGATCACCCGCGCAACGGCCATCGTCCTTGGCAACCGCCGGAGCTGCATTGCAACCCGGTGCGTTTGCAGACGGGTGCGACTATCTGCCTGGCCCAGTTGTCGCGCACCCAATGCAAAGGCCTGCTGATCTGGCTCACGGGCCAGGCCTTGCCCTTCCCGCTCAACCATGCGCAAGGCCGGTTTGATGCCATCCGCACTGCACTTCTAGCTAACGATCTAGCGGCGTTTGAAGCAGCAGCCCTGCGTGTGCTGGGCTTGGGCCATGGCCTCACCCCCAGTGGGGATGATTGCGTGGGCGGCATCATGTTTGCCCTGCACCTTGCCCCGCGCACGCAGTGGTGCAGTGCCATGCCAGGTTTGCGCAGCCGCATCCGCGCAGCCGCCGCCGTGTCCACCAATGTCATCAGCGCGGCCTTGCTGGACGATTTAATGCAGGGTGCCAGCTACAGCGTGTTGCACCAACTGCTGGCCGCACTCCAGAGTAAGCATCCACCCACGATAGAGGCTGCTACCACGCAACTGCTGCGCCTGGGCGCAACCTCAGGCGCTGACATGCTGGCCGGGCTGCTGCTGGCGCTGACGACGACCCCATCCGATTCAACCCAGGACCTCCCGCTATGACACAGAACAACCCCCTGCACAGCAATACCCTGCTTACCCACGCACCCGCCGTGCTCAACATCGGCCTGGACGGTTTTAACCACAGCGTCACCGCCCACGGTGGTACGCTCACGCATGTGCAGTGGCAACCTCCGGGCAATGCCGATCCTTCCTTGGCCTGGCAGCTAGCCCAATTGATGGGTGACCCGCGCATTGAGGCGGCTAACCATACCGCTACCCAGCGCATCATCCACGCCCGCCCGATGTGGGAAGACATTGCCCTGCGCGCCGACGGTGTGTGGCCCGAGATGAAAGGCGCGCGCCTGCTGCTGCACGCAGGCCCGCCCGTAGCTTGGCAAGACATGTGCGGCCCCATGCACGGCGCGATGATCGGCGCGGTGCTGTACGAGGGCTGGGCCACTACGCCTGGGCAGGCCGAGAAAATGCTGGCGCGCGGCGAGATCACCTTTGCCCAGTGCCACGACTTCTTTGCGGTGGGCCCCATGACCGGCATCATCAGCGCGTCCATGCCGCTCATCCAGGTGCGCGATGCAACCCATGGCAACGTGGCCTACACGAACATCAACGAAGGCATTGGCCGCTGCCTGCGCTTTGGAGCGAACGGGCCCGACGTGCTGGCGCGCCTCAAGTGGTTTGAGGCGGTGCTGGCACCCACCCTCAAAGCCGCAGTGCGGCATAACTTCGATAGAACCGGCGGCATTGACCTCAAAGCCATCGGCTCGCAAGCCCTGCTCATGGGCGACGAGGTACACAGCCGAAACGCCGCCTCTACCGCTTTGTTCTTCATGGCACTGGCCGTGCCACTGGCCGCGCAGGCCAAGCTCATCCAGGACCATGTACACCAAACCCTGGACTTCGTGGCCAAGACCTCGCAGTTCTATCTCAACTATTCCATGGCCGCCTGCAAAGCCACCATGGATGCCGCCCACGGCGTGCCCTACAGCACGGTGGTCACGGCCACGGCGCGCAACGGCACACAGACCGGCCTGCGCATCAGCGGCATGGGCAAGCAATGGTTTACGGCAGCATCCGATTTGCCGCAGGGCCTGTTCTTCCCCGGTTTCAAACAGGCGGATGCCTGCCCCGACATTGGCGACAGCGCCATCACCGAGACGGCTGGCTTTGGTGGCTGCTCGTTTGCAGCGTCGCCCGCGCTTACCCTGCTGGCGGGTGGCAGCGTGGAAGACGCGGTGCGCTACAGCCGCGAAATGTATGAGATCACTGTCACGAAAAACCCTTCGCTCAGCCTGCCCGCTTTGGACTTTGCCGGTGCGCCCTGTGGCATCGATGTGCGCAAGGTCGTAGACACCGGCATCCGCCCGGTCGTGACCACGGGCATAGCGCACCGTGATGCGGGGGTTGGGCAAATTGGCGCAGGTATTGTGCGGGTGCCGATGGAATGCTACACACAGGCGCTTACGGCAACAGCAGCGCTCATTTTGACGACTAAATAGTGATGTAGTCCTTGTCGATAGGACGTTAATAGCTATTAAATATGTAGCATATTGGGAGAGGTCAGGCGCTATGGATAGCCAACTGGGTATAGATGCTGTGCAAGCCCGACCAAGCAGCCTGAGTGCCCAGACCCCGCGCCTCTACTTGCAAATGCTCCAGTGCGAGCAAATAGCGCTCGGTCAGCGCTTGCGTACCCACCACCACCACCTGCGCGCCCGGCCCCATTTGCATGGATATCAGCTCATCGCCAATCACCAAGCCCGACAAATAACTCGCAGCCTGCTGTGGGTTGAGTTGGTTAAACAATGATTTCACGCGCACACTGAAGGCGCTGTTCATCAGGCTTTCGCAATCCGCCGCAAATTCAATGCCTTGCAAAAACGCCTCTTTGTCCAGTGCGGCGGGTGGTGCATCGGGTGGGGGCAGATTTTTAGCCAGAATGGAGTGCTGGGACAGCAGGCTGTAAAACTCCCCCGTCATAAAGGTTCTAAACCCTGTGATGGCACCAGCCTCCAGATCCACCCATTTGCTGTGCGTGCCAGGCAGCACCATCAGCGCGTCTTGGATGCCCAGCACGGCGGCGGCACCAAACACCTGGGTTTCCTCGCCGCGCATCACATCAAAAAACTCGCTGCGCACGCCGGGCACGATGGCCACGCGGTCTTTGACGGCCCAGCCCACCATCAGCGCTAAATGGCCCGCACTGGCTGGGCAGGGGCAGTAGGGCACCTCGGCCAGGCCGTCTTTGCTGCCCACCATGCCAGATAACAGATAAAACTGGGCACCCGCTTTAGTGAAACGTGCGCAAGTAGCTATCAAATAGCTAGCAAATTCGCCCTTCTTGAAGCTCAATATGCCGCGCGGTTCGGCCAGCTCGTCCAGAATTTCGCCGTCTGGTGCAAGCAAGGCAGCGCGAAAGGAGGAGGTGCCCCAGTCCACGGCGATAAAGGGGCTGTCTTTGAGTTTGACCATGGGCCTATTATGGCGCGCTTGTCATCAGCGCCTGCACTTCCGTCAGCTTGGGTAGTGGCGCTACGGCACCAAAGCCCTGTACCGCCAGCGCGGCAGCGGCATTGGCGTAACGGGCGGCTTGCAACATGCTGTCACCCGCGCACAGGCGGGCCAGCAGGTTGCCCGCAAAGCAGTCGCCCGCGCCCGTGGCATCAACGGCCTGCACCGCGTGGGCAGGCAGATGCGTGCGCTGGCCGTGGTGGCTTACCAGCACTCCGCCCGCGCCCAGTTTGAGGAATACCGCTTTGGCTCCCAGTTGGTGACACCAGTCCACAATGGCTTGCGGCTCGCTCAAGTCGCTCAGGGCTACCACGTCGTCAAGGCTGGGCAAGAAGATATCCGCCCGCGCAATCACGGGCAGCATGGCTGCGCGTGCGTCTTCCAGGCTCCACAGCTTGAGCCGCAGGTTGGAGTCAAAACTGATCTGCGCCCCTGCTGCTTTGGCAAGGTCAATCGCTTCCATGCATTGCGCTTGCGCATGGGGCGAAATGGCGAGCGAGATGCCTGAGAGATGCAGTATTTTGGTGGAGGTAATGGCCTGGCGTTGCACCGCGTTGAGCGTCATCAACGCCGCTGCCGAGCCCGTGCGGCGGTAGCTAAACTCATGCCCTGTTGCGCCATGGGTGACAAAGTAGATGCCCGTAGGCGCTACTGTATCAATAGCTGCTTGCGCTATATTTATATTGCTTTCACGCCATAAACGTAGCAAATCATGGCCAAAACTATCGTTCCCCACGGCAGTCACATAGCTGCACCGCGCACCCGCACGCGCCGCCGCGATGATGGCATTGCTGGTATCTCCACCAAAGCCCTGCAGGTAGTGCGACTGGCCCGGCATAGTCTGGTTGAACTCCACCATCGCCTCGCCCATGGCGACGATATCGTATTGCTTATCCATAGCGTGGTGGCACTGTGGAGTCAATTATTTAATGGTTATCGCGCGGTACCTTGCTGCCGCGTTTGCCGCGTAGAAACTGCAAGTCCACGCCTTCGTCTGCCTGGTTCACATTGTCGATGTACAACTTCCAGTAGCCAGAATCCATGGGTGGTTTAGGTGCTACCCACGCTTTCAGGCGGCGCGCCATTTCCTCGTCGCTGATATGCAGATGCAGCAGGCGCTTGGGTACGTTGAGCTCGACGATGTCACCGTTTTGCACAATCGCCAGCGGCCCGCCCGCAGCCGCCTCGGGTGCGGTGTGCAGCACAGTGGTGCCGTAGGCGGTGCCACTCATACGCGCATCGCTGATGCGCACCATGTCGGTAATGCCCTTGCGCAACACCTTGGGCGGCAGCGGCATATTGCCCACCTCGGCCATGCCGGGGTAGCCCTTGGGGCCGCAGTTTTTCAGCACCATCACGCAGTGCTCGTCAATGTCCAGGCTTTCATCGTCAATGCGCTTGTGGAAGTCTTCAATATCTTCAAACACCACTGCGCGGCCCTTGTGCACCATCAGCTCGGGCGTGGCCGCGCTGGGCTTGATTACCGCGCCGCGCGGGGCCAGGTTGCCGCGCAGCACGGCAATGCCGGCGTTGGGCTTGAACGGCTCCTTGAACGGCTTGATCACGTCCGTGTTGTAGTTTTGCGCGTCCGCTATGTTCTCGCCTATGGTTTTGCCGCTGGCGGTGATGTGGCTGGTGTGCAGCAGGTGGGCAATCTCTTTCATCACCACCGGCAGACCCCCGGCGTAGCAAAAATCTTCCATCAGGTATTTGCCGCTGGGCTGCAGGTTCACCAAGCAGGGTAGCTCAGAGGCTAGACGGTCAAAGTCTTCCAGTTTCAGATCAATGCCCACGCGGCCGGCAATCGCCAGCAGGTGGATCACGGCATTGGTCGAGCCGCCAATGGCAGCCAAGGTCTTGATGGCATTTTCAAAGGCTTCGCGCTGCAAAATTTTGGACAGCACCAGGTCTTCATGCACCATGTCTACAATGCGTCGCCCAGCCATGCGGGCCAGCACATTGCGCCTGCCATCCACGGCGGGGTAGGCCGCGTTACCCGGCAGGCCAATGCCCAGGGCTTCAACCATACTGGCCATGGTGCTGGCGGTGCCCATGGTCATGCAGTGGCCGTGGCTGCGGTGCATGCAACTCTCGGCTTCAAAAAAGTCCGCCAGCTTGAGGGTGCCTGCGCGCACCTGCTCGCTCATGCTCCACACGCCCGTGCCGCTGCCCAGCTCCTGGCCGCGCCATTTGCCGCTCAGCATCGGGCCGCCACTCACGCCGATGGTGGGCAAATCGACGCTGGCCGCGCCCATCACCAGGGAGGGCGTGGTTTTGTCGCAGCCCATCAGCAGCACCACGCCGTCTATCGGGTTGCCGCGAATGCTCTCTTCTACGTCCATGCTGGCCAGGTTGCGGTACAGCATGGCGGTGGGACGCAGCAGTGTTTCGCCCAGGCTCATCACGGGGAATTCCAGCGGAAAACCACCCGCCTCGTACACGCCAATCTTCACCTGCTCGGCCAGCGTGCGAAAGTGGCTGTTGCAGGGCGTGAGCTCGCTGAAGGTGTTGCAAATGCCAATCACCGGGCGGCCATCAAACTGGTCATGCGGCACGCCCTTGCCCTTGACCCAGCTGCGGTAGGCAAAGCCGTCGCGGTCCTGGCGGCCAAACCATTGTTGGCTGCGCAGGTCTTCGGGTTTTTTCTTGGTGGTCATATGGTTGTCCTTGTCTGGGAGTGATGATGTCATGTCGCCATGGTAGCTAACGGACTCAATCATGCGGGTAAATCCTAGCTTGTATAAGGTATTATCGTCATACCATTGGGCGCTTACCCATCCGTACAAACCATGATCAAAAACGTACACGGCAATACCGTTGACCTGCTGGGCGAAGCCATCGTCTCAGGCCAGTATGCCGTGGGTGCCAGTCTACCGCCCGAGCCCGTGCTGTGCACCGAGCTGGGCGTGAGCCGCACGGTGGTGCGTGAGGCGGTCAAGTCTTTGATAGCCAAGGGATTGGTCAGCACCGGGCCCAAGGTGGGCACGCGCGTGCTGGCGTCTGACGCCTGGAACTGGTTTGACCCCGATGTGATTACCTGGCACGCCAAAGCGGGGCTTACACCCGAGTTTTTGCGCGACCTGCAAGACCTGCGCCGCGTGGTGGAGCCCGCCGCCGTGCGCCTGGCGGCTGAGCGCGCCACAGTGCAAGACATTGCCGAGATCGAAGCCGCCTATGCGGGCATGCGGCGCGCGGTGGAAGAGGGCGGCGACTACGTGACCTTTGATTTGCGCTTTCACCAAGGCTTGCTCAAGGCCTGCCGCAACCGCATGCTGGTGCAAATGAGTAAAGCGCTCAGTGCCCTGCTGCGTACCAGTTTTGAAATCTCCACCAGCCGCAAAGACGGTACGCGCAACTCCTTGCCGTTGCACCGCGAGGTACTGGATGCTGTCATTGCACGCAACCCGGCGCGGGCAGAGCGTGCCATTGTGGTGTTGATTGACGGTGCGCATGAAGACATCGAACAGGTGCTCGGCTCGCGCCGCCGCCTGCCTAAATTGAACCAACCTGCTTCCATGCTGCGGGCTGCTTGAGAGCTTTTTAACCCTTCCAATTTATTTGCAACCATGACCAAGCCGCATATTCTGCAAGTCGCCAAACTGTCGCCATATTTGACCGACAAACTGCACCAGGCCTTCACGGTACATGACCGGGTGCACGAGAGTGACCCGACGGCATTTGCCGCCATCCAAGGCAGCATTGCAGCCATCATCGGTGGCGGTGAATCCAAAGTGCCTGCGAGCTTGATTGCGCAGTTGCCTGCCCTGCGCATGATCTCGATTTTTGGCGTGGGTTATGACGGCGTGGACGTGCCCGCCGCCATCGCCCATGGCGCGAAGGTCACCCATACGCCCAATGTGCTCAACGACGAAGTAGCCGACCTGGCGCTGGCACTCATGCTGGCGGTGTCGCGCAATATCGTGCAAGCCGACCAGTATGTGCGCAGCGAGGCCTGGTTACAGGGCCCACTGCCGCTCGGCCGCAAAATGTCGGGCGCGCGCCTGGGGATTGTCGGCATGGGGCGCATTGGCCAAACCATAGCACGGCGTGCACAGGCCTTTGATATGCCCATCAGCTACACCGCGCGCACTGCCAAAGCAGAATTGAAGCAGTTCACATTTGTGGGCAGCGTAGACGCGCTGGCTGCGCAGGTGGATTTTTTGGTCGTCATCACCCCCGGTGGCGCCGCCACGCGCAAGATGATCAATGCCGATGTGCTCAGGGCGCTGGGGCCGCAAGGCTATTTGATCAACGTGGCTCGCGGCTCGGTGGTCGATGAGGCCGCGCTGATCGACGCGCTGGAGCGTGGTGTGATTGCCGGTGCTGGGTTGGATGTATTTGAGGTCGAACCCAGTGTGCCGCAGGCCCTGCGTAATAACCCTAGGGTGGTGCTCACGCCGCACATCGGCAGTGCCACGACCCAGACGCGCAATGCGATGGCTGACCTGGCTTTTGACAACCTGGCACTGCATTTTTCGGGCAAACCCCTACGCACACCCGTGCCAGAGTGCAGCAACATCGGGGCGCAGTAAATTTTATTGCTGGGGAACATTTTTTTAACGTGAAGGAGTTGGTAGTATGAAACTGAAATCTGTACTCTCTGCTGCATTATTTGCGGCAGGCCTGATCGCCTCAGGTCAGGCCATGGCGCAAGAAAAACTCACCGTCTGGTGGGTCAAGGGCTTTTATCCGCAGGAAGACAAGGCCTTGTTTGAAGCGATTAAAAAATACGAAGAAAAAAACAAGAACGTCAAGATCGAACTCTCGCAGTACCCGATCCAGGACATGATCCCCAAAACCGTGGCCGCGCTGGACTCTGGCACACCACCCGATGTGGCTTATGGCGATTCTTTTGACTTTCAGGTCACTGCCAAATGGGCGTATGACGACAAGTTGGAAGACATCAGCAGTGTGATCAACCCGATGCGTGCGCGTTTTGCACCGCAAACGGTGGAAACCACCAGCCTGTATAACGACAAAACAAAAAACCGCGCCTACTACGCCTTCCCGCTCAAACAGCAGACCATGCATATCGAGTACTGGCGCGATATGTTGACCGAGGCTGGCATCAGCGAAGCTGACATCCCCAAGACCTGGAAAGAGTACTGGTCTTTCTGGTGCGACAAAGCCCAAACGGCACACCGAGCCAAATCTGGCAACCGTACCTTTGGTATTGGTAATCCGATGGGCGTGGACTCTACCGATTCCTTCTTCTCCTTCCTCACCTTTGCCGACGCGCACAATGTGAAGATGGTGAGCGACACCGGAGCCGTGCTGGTAGATGATCCCAAAGTGCGCACCGGTTTGATCGCCGCCATGAATGACTACACCAGTCTGTACACACGCGGTTGCACACCTCCGTCATCCACCAGCTGGAAAGACCCGGACAACAACGTCGCCTTCCACAACAAGACGACCTTGATGACGCACAACGCCACCATCTCGATTGCGGCCAAATGGCTGGACGATGCGAACAACCAGACGCTCACGCCAGAGCAGCGCGCGACTGCCAAGGCCAATTATGAGAAGAACATCATGACGGCAGGCTTCCCCAGCAAACCTGACGGCAGCAAGATGAACTACCGATCAGCGGTTAAAACGGGTGTGGTCTTCAAAGATGCCAAAAACAAAGCCCGTGCCAAAGAGTTTGTGAGCTTCTTGTTGCAAGAGGAAAACCTCACGCCGTATGTGGAAGGCTCGCTCGGACGCTGGTTCCCCGTCACCAAAGTCGCGCAGACCAGCAGTTTCTGGGATGGCGATCCGCACCGCCGTTCGGTACGTGACCAGTACGCCGCAGGCACCGTTAACTTTGAATTCACCAAGAACTACAAGTTCACGGTGCTGAACAACGAAAACGTCTGGGCCAAGGCCATGAACCGTGTCGTGAGTGAAAAATGGACGACAGATAAAGCGGTCGATGAAATGATCGAGCGCATTAAAACTGTTGCCAAGTAACCAAAGCTAACGTTTAGTGGTGCTGCACCCATGACTACCCTGCCATTGGTGCAGCCCAAACCCGCCCAGAACTCCTACCAGTTCTGGGGCCGGGTGTTTGTGGTTCCCTATCTCCTGATTTTTCTGGTTTTTGTGCTGTACCCCGTGGGCTACGGCTTGTGGTTGGCGCGCCATCCACAAAGCTATGTCAAGCTGTTTGAGGACCCAATCTTCTTTCGCACCGTCATCAATACCATCGTGTTTTTGGTGGTGGCGATCAATGTCAAAATGGGGCTGGCCTTGTTTTTAAGCGGATTTTTTGTGCAAACCCGCTGGTGGATCAAGTGGCTGGCAGCCTTGTTTATCCTGCCTTGGGCCGTACCCTCGATTCCCACCATTCTCTCGGTGCGTTTTATGCTCAACCCCGAGTGGGGCGTCATCAATACGCTGATTTTTAAATTAACCGGCATGGACGGCCCCAACTGGCTTAACGATCCCACACTGGCACTGAGCCTGTCGATGCTGATGCACATCTGGAAGTCGCTGCCGTTTTGGACCTTGATCCTGGTGGCAGCGCGCTTGGCCATTCCAGCGGAGCAGTACGAGGCCGCTTCGGTTGACGGTGCCACACGCTGGCAAAAATTCAAGTTCATCACCTGGCCTTCGATGAAGACCATGTACCTTACCTCCACCATCCTGTCGATGATCTGGACATTGGGCGACTTCAACAGCGTGTACCTGCTCACAGGTGGTGGCCCGGCCGACCTGACGCATGTGCTGGCCACGCTGGGCATACGCTACCTGCGCCTGGACCAGGTGGACTTGTCCATGGTGTCGATCGTGGTGGCCATGCCCCTGGTGCTGCCTTTGGTGTTCTTCATGATGAAGCGGTTGTCCAAATGATCAGCTCAAAAAAATGGTCGTGGCGCAAGGTAGGTGCCGAAGCGCGCCTGTTGTTGATTGGCATACCCGTGCTGGTGTGGACGATGGTGCCGATCTATCACATGTTTTTGTTTGCCATATCCAGCAAAGACTCGGCTACCTCGGGGCGGCTGTGGCCCAAAGAGCCCACGCTGTCTAACTTTGCTTTTGTGTTTGGGCAAAAGCATTTTTACCTGGACCACTTTTGGGTGCAGATGGGGAACTCTTTCATCATCGCGTTTGCGGTGGGTGCCCTCACGCTCTTCATCGCCACCACCGCTGCCTTTGCCATCAGCCGTCTGCGGGTGCCCGGTGGCCGCACGGTGATGAACATGGCGCTGTTTACCTACTTTATCCCCGCTGCATTCCTGGCGGTACCGATGTACAAAACCATGGGCTCCTACGGCATCATCAACACCCAATGGGCCTTGATCTTGGCCATGGTGACGATTGCATCGCCGTACTGCATTTGGGTGCTCAAGCAAGCCTCAGACAAACTGCCACTCGAATTGGACGAGGCCGCGCGCATGGACGGTGCCACACCGCTGCAACTGTTTCGGCTGGTGTATTTGCCGTTGATGGTACCTTCGCTGGTGGCTGTAGGCACTTATTCGCTGCTACTGGCGTGGAACGAATATCTGTATGCTTTTTTGCTGCTCTCTAACGACAAAAGCGTCACGCTGTCGGTTGCCTTGGGTAACTTTTTATCGGCCGACGATTCGCCGTGGGAGCTGCTCATGACCACTGGCTTGATTTATGCCCTGCCACCCGCTGCCATCTACTACACATTTAAACGCTACATGGTCACCGGCTTGACGGCTGGAGCTGTGAAAAGCTGAGGACGAAAAGAATGGCATCCCTATCGTTTCGCAATATTCAAAAATCGTTTGGTAAAACCAAAATCATCCACGGCATCAGTTTTGAAATTGCCGACGGTGAGTTTGTGGTTCTGGTGGGGCCATCGGGCTGCGGCAAATCGACGCTGCTGCGCATGTTGGCCGGGCTGGAAGAGATTACCGATGGCGAGATCGCCATTGACGACCGGGTCGTCAACGAGGTCGAGTCCAAAGACCGTGACATTGCCATGGTGTTCCAGAGCTATGCGCTGTACCCGCACATGACGGTGCGCGAGAACCTGGCCTTTAGTTTGAAGCTGCGCAAAGCCGATCAGCAGTTGACGGATGAGCGGGTGATGAAGGCCGCCAAGATTTTGAACCTGGATGTGCTGCTGGAGCGATTCCCGCGCGAGCTCTCAGGCGGCCAGCGCCAGCGCGTGGCCATGGGCCGCGCGATTGTGCGCGACCCCAAAGTGTTCTTGTTTGACGAGCCGCTGTCCAACCTGGATGCCAAGCTGCGCGTGGCGATGCGCGCCGAGATCAAGGCGCTGCACCAGCGCCTGAAAACCACCACCGTGTATGTGACGCATGATCAGATCGAGGCCATGACCATGGCCGATCGCATTGTGGTGATGCACGATGGAATCGTCGAGCAAATCGGCACGCCGCTCGAATTGTTTGACCATCCGAAGAATTTGTTTGTGGCGCAGTTTATTGGTTCGCCCGCCATGAATACGCTGGAGGGCAAGCTGCGCATCGACGCTGGGCAGGCTTGGGTCGAAGCGCAAGATCGACGTTGGCCGCTCTCTGGTGTGCCCAAGGGCACCGATGGGCAGACCGTGCATTACGGCATTCGCCCCACCGATATTGCGTTGTCAACCACCGGCCAAGGTATTGCCGCCACCGTGGTGGTGGTAGAGCCCACAGGCGCAGAAACCGAGCTGCTGTTGCAAGTAGGCAATACCCAGATGGTGGTGGTGATCCATGGCCGCACGGATGTGCAGCCCGACCAAACCGTGCATCTGGCAGTCGAGCCTGCCAAGGCGCATGTGTTTGACATGGGCAACGGCGCTAGATTGAACTGAGGCTTGCGTTGGATGCGCTGACTTAACCATTTATGCAGTCTATCCTCACTCTTCATCTCGTTCGCGTTGAGCTTGTCGAAACGTTCTTCTAATATTTTGCAAACAGTATGGGCATAGAAACTACATTCCGTCTGGACGGACGCATCGCATTGGTGACCGGGTCATCGGCTGGCATTGGTTTGGCATTAGCGCGTGGCCTGGGGCAGGCCGGTGCCACGGTAATACTCAATGGCCGCAGCACCAGCACCTGCGAGGCTGCCGCAGCCACGCTGCGCAGCGAAGGCCTGAAGGTGCACACCCAGGTATTTGACGTGACCGAGTCAGCTCAGGTGGTGAAAGCCGTAGATGCGGTGGAGGCCACCGTGGGCCCCATCGACATCCTGATCAATAACGCCGGCATCCAGCGCCGCGCACCGTTTGCCGATTTTGCCCTAGCCGACTGGCACGCGCTGATGCGCACCAACCTGGACAGTGTCTACCATGTGGGCCAGGCCGTGGCGCGCAAGATGATTCCGCGTAAACGAGGCCGCATCATCAACATCTGCTCGGTGCAAAGCGAGCTGGGCCGCCCCGGCATTGCGCCCTACACCGCCAGCAAGGGCGCGGTGAAAATGCTCACTAAAGGCATGGCCATCGACCTGGGGCCGCATGGCATCAACGTCAATGGCCTCGGACCCGGTTACTTTAAAACCGAACTCAATGCCAAGCTGGTGGCGGATGAGACTTTTAGCTCTTGGCTGATCAGCCGCACGCCTAGCCGCCGCTGGGGAGACGTGGAAGACCTGGCCGGAGCGGCGGTATTCTTGGCCAGCGATGCCTCTAAATTTGTCAACGGCCATATTTTGTATGTGGACGGTGGCGTGACCGCTACCTTGTAATTTGCAATGACTGACAGCACACTCGATCCATCCCAGCGCCGCATCCGCAGTCTGATGTGCCATGGCGCATTGGATTTGCGCCTGGAATACCTGCAGCCGGATGCTGCCGATTACCCTGCGCAGTTGGGCGGGCGCCAACTGCGCGTGCGCGTAGCGTTTGGCGGTATCTGCGGCTCCGACCTGCATTACTACCAACACGGTGGTTTTGGCGTGGTGCGCATCAAGCAGCCGATGGCGCTGGGGCATGAGATTTCTGGTGTGGTGGAAGAAGTGGGCGTTGAGGTTAAGACGCACGCCGTAGGCCAACGCATTGCCATTTCTCCATCACGCCCCTGTGGCAGTTGCCGCTATTGCCAACTGGGGCAGCAGCAGCATTGCCTGTCGATGCGCTTCTACGGCAGCGCCATGCCCTTCCCGCATATCCAGGGAGGGTTTAGAGACAGCCTGGTGATCGAGCAGCACCAGGCCCATGCGGTGGAAGATCATCTGAGCCTGTCGGAAGCGGCGTTGGCCGAGCCTTTATCAGTGGGGCTGCATGCCATCAACCGCGCAGGCGGCGTGTTTGGCAAACAGGTGCTGGTCACCGGTTGTGGGCCGATTGGCTCGCTGCTCATCGGTGGTTTGCGCCGCGCCGGTGCCGCGCGCATTGTGGCGGTAGACGTAGCCGACATGCCGCTGGACTGCGCCCGCAGCATGGGCGCGGACGAGACCATCAACATTGCCACTAACCCGCGCGCGCTGGACAAATACATGCTGGACAAAGGCCAGTTCCACAGTGTGTTTGAATGCTCGGGCAACGAGCGCGCCCTGCGCAGCGCGCTGGACGTGATTGCCCCGCAAGGCGTGCTGGTCGTCGTCGGCCTGGGTGGCGACATGAACTTGCCCATGAACCAGATCGTCGCCAAAGAAATCGACCTGCGCGGCACCTTCCGCTTTCACCCCGAGTTTGCCAACGCGGTGGCCTTCCTCAACCAAGGCCTCATCAACGGCCAACCCGTCATCACCCGCATCCTGCCCTTTGACTCCGCCGTTGAGGCGTTTAAGCTGGCGGGTGACAAGAGCCAGTCATTGAAAGTGTTGATCGCTTTTGATCCAGCGCTGAAGCTGTAGAGCAAAATTGATTCGGTTTTTGAATCTTCTTTTTATTTTTCTTCTCTTTTTTGTCTTCCTTTTGCGCTCTTTGCGAAACCTTCGCGCCCTCAGCGTTCAAAAATTCCCCGCTTTGAAACCTATCTACCATGACCACCTTTACCAAAACCATTCTCTTCACCGACACCGACGGCCGCGCCAAATTCCGTGAGGAGCCGCTAGCATTAAACGACGGCACACCTCAAGCCATGCTGTCCACCCTGATGCCCTCAGGGGGCCTGCAACTGCGCCACAGCCCGGTCGGTTTTCGCAGCCAGTTCCATTGCTCGGTCACGCCGCAGTGGGTGTTCATCCTCAGTGGCTACATGGAGATTGGCCTGCAAGACGGCAGCTCCCGCGTGTTTGCACCCGGCGAGCATTTTTATTCTATCGACACATTGCCGCCAGGTGCCAGCTTTGATGCCAAGGTGCACGGCCACTGGAGCCGCCAGGTCGGCGCTGCGCCGCTAGTGACCGTGTTTGTACGTGGCTAGTGGCTACAATTTGCTATGGAAAAAGTAGCTGCTTACGCTATATTTCGTTGGGCTGCAGGCTGATTTCACACATTATTTTATGCTGATGCCAGCAAGCGTGCCTTGCGTTTTTGCGTCTTGAGCAACCGGACCGCCTGCTGATCGAAAGACAAAAATTCGCTTCCCCCCAGCAAATCGCCCTCAAAGGCGATGACACCATCGGCAAAGTCGCCACCGCTCTCCAGCAGCGCCAGCCCGGCCAGCACGGCAGGCGTGTGGCACACCACTTGGCTCACTTGCATCAATGCCCGCAGCGCGTGCGCCACTTGCGCCGGGGTATAGCGATAGCCACGCAGCAACACCCAGACCATTTCACACAGCGCTGGGGTCGGCACAGCGATTAGATCAGCCTTTTGCAAGACATTCAGTGCCAGTGCGGCCTGGGTGGGCTCGTCTTGCGTGGCCAGCCGCACCAGCACATTGGTGTCCAACGTGACTTTCATTTGCGCCCAGCCCAGCCGGTGGCAATGACTCTGTTCATATCCTCCACGCTCAAGGCTTTGTTGGGCGGCGGCAAACAGCCTACAAAAGCCTTCAAACCCTGGCTGGGTTTGGCGTGCAAGGCCAACACCCCATTGGCCAGCCGGTCCACCTCCACCTGTTGACCCGGCGCAATACCGAGGTATTGCAACAGCTCACGGCGCAAGGTGATTTGACCTTTGGCGGTAACGGTCAGGGCGGGCATGGAGAAATCCTTTCGGGCAACAGTTTGGTAATGTTATTTTACCTTACCAATTGAGCGACGCACGCTCCGCGCCTGCAGGCATGTTCTAGAAGGTACGCCGGCAAGGTGCGCCTGGCATGACGGGTTTCTACTGCGCCTAGCATATCGCCTACGGCGTGCTGCCTCCTCCCCCGTCAAATTAATTCCCAACTGCCCCGCCTGCCAGTTCTTCACATAAATCGTATTCTTCCCATCCCCCTGCGCATTGATACCCAGCAGCGTCATGCTGCCCATGCTGTACTGGCGGTACTCAAAGCCGCCGCCCACATAGGCCAGGCTCTTGTCGTCATACGCGCCGCCCGTCTTGCCTGCCAGGGTGCCCGTGCTGTCCTCGATCAAATCGGTGCCAAAGCTGGCGCTGTCGTAGATGTAGTCGTCGCTGCCCGCCCCACCCTTGAGGTAGTCGGCCCCCGCGCCGCCGTCAATCCGGTCGCCCCCGCCACCGGCCTCGATCACGTCGGCCCCTTCACCGCCGTTGATGATGTCGTAATCATCCCCGCCAGCAATCACGTCGTTGCCGGCATCGCCGTCCAGGCTGTTGCTGCCGCTGCCGCCGGTCAGGATGTCGTTACCCGCACCGCCGCTGAGCAGGGTGATGCCGCTGCCGCCCTTGACCTCCAGAATGTCGTTGCCGCCGTCGCCCTTGAGGGTGCTTTTGTCGCTACCGCCTTGGTCAAACAGGTAGTCGTTGTTCTCGCCGCCGCTGAGGGTGTCTATGCCTGCGCCGCCACTCAAGAAGTCGTTGCCGTCGCCCGCGTCCAGCGTGTCGTCGCCTGCGCCGCCATACAGCACGTCGTTGCCTGTGCCTGCGCTCAGGGTGTCGGTGCCCTCGCCGCCTATCAGGATGTCGCTGTCATCGCCGCCCGTCAGGGTGTCGGTGCCAGTGCCGCCTATCAGGCGGTCATTGCCTGCGCCGCCGTCGATGATGTCGTTGCCTGCATTGCCTTCGACATAGTCGTCGCCTTTGCCTGCGGTGATGGTGTCGTTGCCATCGCGTCCGTAGATGCGGTCGTCATCACCGTCCCCGGTGAAGGTGTCGTTGTTTTTGGAGCCAAAGATGATCTGATGGTCAAACTGGCTGAGGCCCACGCCGTCAATCGCCAGGGTAAGCACGCCCGCGCCTGCGCCGCCGGGTAGCGGCTTGCTATGGTCTACGTAGTCCCAGTTGCCCTGCACGGTGTTGGAGTCCCACTCTTCGTTGTAGGGCTTGGAGCCTGAGGGCGCGAACAGGTCGTTGTCGTCTTTAGCGCCTTTTTTGTCGAACTGCATTTTCCAGACCAGCATCTGGGCGCGGTCTTTTAAATACTGCTCGGTCAGGCCGTTGGGTTTGGCTACCTCGTCGTAGAGGTCTAGGCTGCCGTCGGTGTTGTGATTGTCATAACTGACATCGGGGATGACGAAGCTGTTGAGCTCGCGGATGGCGTAGCGCCAGGCGATAGCGTCCAGGCTGTCGCCAGTGGCAAGTGCTACTAGCTGTTCAACCGTCAAGTTGGTATTGATGGCGTATTTCTCGCCGTTGAGGTCGGCGGGTAGGGGGGTGGTGATGTAGCCGTCTACGCCTATAAATAGGTTGCCTAAGCGGTCGATGATGTCGCGTTGGCCGTTGTTGTCGCTGTCTGAGAGCAATCTATAAAAATCAGTAGCGGCATCGCCGCCAAAAAAACCACCGACAATGGCTGCGCCCACAACAACGGCTCCGGCTAAAGGTGCCGACACGACCACACCTGCTGCGGCAGCTATTCCGACCGCGACAGCACCAACCGTGGCACCGATAACCGAACCAACTTCAGAGCCCACCATTTCGACAGCCCACAGTTTCATGATTTCTTTGGCCTGCGCACTATTGCCTGCACGCTCAGCGGCAGCAGCGGAGTTAGATGCCAACATGAAGCCAAGAACGCCGCCGACTAACCCCAGTTTGTTCAATGCCTTGCCCACGCCGCTGGCACCGAGCTGGTGGGCGACACCCATAGCGGCGCTCATGTTAGTTTTAAAGTCAGTGTACCGGCTGATATCCATTGCACCCAAGGCACTGTCAACCAGTTTAAATTTGGCAGGGTCTTTCAATAGTGTTTCATACTGATCAGGTACAACGCTCAAATAATTCGTCGTGCTACCCGTGGCCATCCCGCTAAGGTGACTTTGAAAGAGTGCATGATCAAAAACAAACTTTTGCACTCCTGCCAAGCCCTGGCTGTTGCGCATAGCGACTAATTGCTCACGCGGTATGCCATCGATGCTTCGCACATTGGTATTGTCTAGCAGCGCTGGTAGTTCGGTTTGCGCAAAGACGCGAAATGGATCACCTACGGGGGCTATGACTCGAACATCACCCGTCGCATTGAGTGCAAACCGTTTAGACGCATCGTCCCATAGACTGTTGGGAATACGCTTACCATCAGGGCCCGTCTCTCCTTCGATTAGGGATTGAAATGCGATCGGATCATTACCAAGAGCCTTTTTCAAGGCTTCAGAAAATCGGTCATCGTTTAGCAAACCATATATCTGCGTTTGATTAATCGTCAGCACTTTGCCGACTGGATTGGCATCAGCGAGCGCTTGCGCAGCAGCACCTGTATGCGTTATGCCATCGGTCATGCGTCCGCTGTACAAAACAGTAACAGAATCAGCCGCAGCGCCATTAACACTTACAGACAGCTGATTCAATTGAGACCGAAGGTTGCTGACCAGATCAGCATACTGCGCAGTGTTTAGTGGCGCATTGGCTGCGCGAGACTCAAGGAACGAAACAATGGTGGAAGGAGTTGTCATTGTTAAGTCCTTAAACCGATTGCCGAGCGAATATTATTGATGTGCTAGAAACGTTTGTAGTGCTATAAAGCCAACCCATTTCAGTTAGTGCCTCAATTATTATTTTTTCCACTTCACGACTATTGGCAGTGTTGCTATCAATCGGTCTAATGTTACGAACAATCCATTCAACTTCCATCTGAGTATTTGACTTACTGATGTACTTGCATTCACCAGTAAACGTGACCTGTCGGCTTTGTAGCTGTAGTATGAAATTTCTAGTCTCGTTTGTGCCCTCATATGCCCCACCTTCTTTGCTTGTATTTATCAAGAAGATGTCTCTCTCTCTATCAATAGTCCACTTCCAAAGTGTGGGCTTGGAGCCATCACTCAATGTTTTAACTGGAAACTTGAATGCTGCTTTTGCAGACTCAGGGATAATTTCGTTCATAAAAGCCATGGTGTTTTCTCCAATTTCAATTAATGTGCGGTCAATGTGTCGGATAGCCATTGACGGTGTTTTCTGTGTGCATTTTAGGCCTGCAGCCCTTTAAAATATTGCGGGAGCAGCTCCTAGTTCGATAGTGCTTGCACGTCGTATTCTTCGCATCCCCCTGCGCATTGATGCCCAGCAGCGTCATGCTGCCCATGCTGTACTTGCGGTACTCATAGCCGCCGCCCACATAGGCCAGGCTCTTGTCGTCATACGCGCCGCCCGTCTTGCCTGCCAGCGTACCCGTGCTGTCCTCGATCAAATCGGTGCCAAAGCTGGCGCTGTCGTAGATGTAGTCGTCGCTGCCCGCCCCACCCTTGAGGTAGTCGGCCCCAGCGCCGCCGTCAATCCGGTCGCCCCCGCCTCCGGCCTCAATCACGTCGGCCCCTTCGCCGCCGTTGATGATGTCGTAATCGTCCCCGCCAGTAATCACGTCATTGCCAGCATCACCGTCCAGGCTGTTGCTGCCACTGCCGCCTTTAAGAATGTCGTTGCCCGCACCGCCAGCCAGCAGGCTGATGCCGCTGCCGCCCTTGACCTCCAGAATGTCGTTGCCGCCGTCGCCCTTGAGGGTGGTTTTGTCGCTACCGCCTTGGTCAACCAGGTAGTCGTTGTTCTCGCCGCCGCTTAGGGTGTCTATGCCCGCGCCGCCGTTAAGGAAGTCGTTGCCGTCGCCACCGTCCAGCGTGTCGTCGCCGGTGCCGCCGTACAGCACGTCGTTGCCTGTGCCTGCGGTCAGGGTGTCGGTGCCCTCGCCGCCTATCAGGATGTCGCTGTCATCGCCGCCGGTCAGCTTGTCGGTGCCGGTGCCGCCTATCAGGCGGTCGTTGCCTGCGCCGCCGTCGATGATGTCGTTGCCTGCACTGCCTTCGACGTAGTCGTCGCCTTTGCCTGCGGTGATGGTGTCGTTGCCGTCCATGCCGTAGAGCCAGTCTTCTATGGCGCTGCCCCTGATGGTGTCTGCGGTTTTGCTGCCAAATACTACTTGGTGCGTACCTTCCAAGAAGCCCAGGCCATCGATGCTGAGTTTGAGGTTTTCTCCTCCGGGGATGGTTTTGCCCAGGTCGACAAAGTCCCAGTCGCCTTTGACTGAATAGCTGTCCCATTTTTGGTTGTAGGGCTTGGAGCGGGCTACGTAGAACGGGTCGCTCGGGTCTATGTAGTCGTCATCATCTTTGGCACCTATTTTGTCAAAGGCCAGCTTCCAGGTGAGCATGGAGGCGCGGTCTTTGAGGAATTGCTCGGTCAGGCCGTTGGGGTGTTTGACTTCGTCATACAAATCCAGGCTGCCGTCGGTGTTGTGCCGCTCGTAGCTGACATCGGTGATGACGAAGGGGTTGAGCTCGCGCAGGGCATAGCGCCAGGCCATGCCGGTGTTGTCGTCGGTGGCGGCGTTGGCCAGCATGGCCTCTCGGGTCAGGCTGGCATTGATGGTGTATTTCGCGCCGTCCAGGTCGGCGGGTAAGGGGGTGGTGACGTAGCCATCAACGCCGATCAACAGGTTAGTCAGGCGGTCAACGATGTCGCGCTTGCCGTTGCCGTCGCTGTCGTCCATTAGCTTGTACAGATCTTTACCTGCGTCAGCACCAAAAATACCCCCCAGTAATGCAAAGCCCAGGATGGTCCCTGCCGTGGCTGGTGCCCCCACCGTAATGCCCACTGTGGCCAGCAGGCCGAAGCCTACCGTCGCTATGGCTGCGCCTATCTCACCGCCAACTAATCCACCGCCAAACTCTGCGCCAAATAGTTTGAGGATGTCTAAACCTTTTTTGTTATTACCTTGGCTAAATTCTTGTCCTGCCTGAGCGCCTGTCACCACCACGCCAAAAAGCATACCGACCAGAAGTACTTTGTTAAGCCCTTTGGGCAGACCACCTTCAGCCAGTACTTTGCCGGCCTCCATCAGTGAGGTTTTGCCGTCGAGTACCCGTGCTTTGTAGTCGAGCTGCTCGGGCGGCAGGTCTTTGAGCATTGCGGTAAATGCCTCAGTTTTGACTTTTTTAGCCATTTCAGCGGCCAGTGCATCTGGCGACATGGACTTGTATTTGTCTAAATTGGTCAACGACAAATCACTGAAGAAGGTTTGGATTAGAGAGTTGGCCAGTATTTTGTTTTTGCCTGCTTCGATGTTGGGGCTTTTGAGTTGATTGAGCTCTATGCCGTCTACCGTGGGATTGCCCGCTTTGCCTAGCAAGGCAGCCAGCTCGGTTTGCATCAAGATGCTCAGGTTCGACACCTTGGCGGCGATAACCTTGAAATTACCTGTGGCTTGCTCTACCCAGTTTTTAGAGGCAATGTCCCACATCGACGGCTTGGCTGGGTCAACTGGGAGGCGGTTGCCTGCTGCGTCTTTGCCATAGACGACTTGGCTGATTACAGGATCGCGTAAAGCTTTTTTTGCATCTTCTGGTAAATTTTCAAAACCCGTAAATGTTTTACCTATTTCTGATTCAACTACTAGTTTTAATTGCTTATTAAAAGCACCAGAATCATCAAACAACAGCTTCCCTACACTACTCTCATCTACCCTAACAAAACGTCCAGCTCCCACTTCACCCTGTGTGTTGTTAACCAATGCTTGGGCCAGCTTGAAAGATGGTTTGCCATCCACATCGCCTGCATACAGCAAAGACGTGGCGTTTGAGGCCGCGCCCTCCACGGTGGCCGAGGTGTTGCGCACAAGGTCGATCAACCCCTCCAATGTCGTGCGATTTGATAATTCTGCTAAGGCTTGTTGGTATGTGTATGCCATGATCTTGTTCTATCGATTTATGCTGCTACAAATTGGACATTGGTAATGATGTTCATATTGCTGGGGCCCGGATCTCCATCTACATCTTCCCCGCCCAAACACAAAGCCTCAGCAATCATGGCCTTCACTTCGTCCATCCGCTGCTTAAATCCCTCTGAAATTGCGACGAATTCGTAAACTCGATAACCTATTTCGCCAAAAAGTACAAACTCGCCATCCATCGTAAATACATAGCTTCTGGTGCCGTCCATACGGTCTGCACGGCGTACCCAAACTAATGCCGCACGCTTTTGTTCGTCAATAACCCATGTTCTACGACTCAAAGTGAAATCATCAGTCCAGTTATCGGTATGCCGGATGAATTCAATGTTCAGCAGCCCTCTGATCTGCGCAGTCCAAATCTCATCAAAAGCTGCTCGGTCAATAGGTTTTATCTCAAAGGGCATGGTGTTCTCTCCAATTTCAGTTTTAGTGGTACTCGTAACGTTCAGCAAGTGCTGCGCAACGCATTGAACGCATCGAGTTGGTGAGACATTGATCTGCAACCCGTTGTAAAAGAATTCGCATGCCTTTTAGCCTTGCAGCCCTTTAGAATATTGCGGGAGCAGCTCCTAGTTCGATAGTAATCCCGCGTCGTATTCTTCCCATCCCACTTCAAGTTAATCCCCAGCAGCGTCATCGTCCCCATGGTGTACTTGGGGTACTCATACCCACCACCCACATAGGCCATGCGGTTCACGTCATAAGCGCCGCCGGTTTTGCCCACCAGGGTGCCGGTGCTGTCCTCGATCAAATCGGTGCCAAAGCTGGCGCTGTCGTAGAGGTACTGGTCGTCACCTGCGCCGCCCCTCATGTAGTCGGCCCCTGCGCCGCCGGTGATCAGGTCGGCACCGCCACCGGCTTCTATCACGTCGGCCCCTTCGCCGCCCTTGATGATGTCCAAGTCGTCCCCGCCGGTGATCAGGTCGTTGCCCGCACCGCCACTGAGCAGGGTGATGCCGCTGCCGCCCTTGACCTCCAGAATGTCGTTGCCGCCGTCGCCCTTGAGGGTGGTTTTGTCGCTACCGCCTTGGTCAACCAGGTAGTCGTTGTTCTCGCCGCCGCTTAGGGTGTCTATGCCTGCGCCGCCACTCAAGAAGTCGTTGCCGTCGCCGCCGTCCAGGGTGTCGTCGCCAGTGCCGCCATACAGCACGTCGTTGCCTGTGCCTGCGCTCAGGGTGTCGGTGCCCTCGCCGCCTATCAGGATGTCGCTGTCATCGCCGCCGGTCAGCTTGTCGGTGCCGGTGCCGCCTATCAGGCGGTCGTTGCCTGCGCCGCCGTCGATGATGTCGTTGCCTGCACTGCCTTCGACGTAGTCGTCGCCTTGGCCTGCGCTGATGGTGTCGATGCCACCGCCGCCGTAGAGATGGTCACCAAAATTTATTTCATCGGTACCCGTGATGGTGTTATCTAAATCGTTGCCGAAGCTGAAAAACTGCTCTTTCGACACGCTACCACCCTGGCGCTGGTGGTACAGGGTGGCCAACCTGGGCTGTATTTCACCGGGCAACGGGTTGGCGCCATACCACTGGAATACGTTGGCGCGGTCGCTAGGCGCGGCCCGGTCGAAGACTAAGCCAGTGGTGTTGTCTTGTGTATTTCGGGTGCTGATCGCTTGCAGCAGCGCTGCACGGTCCGCTATCCAGCTGTCAGAGAACGTGGTTGGGATGGCGGGCTCTTGGTCGGCCTCCCATGCGGTGTAGTCTTCGGCACGGCTGATTTTCCAGATCGACTTGAGCAGCGCCTGCGCTGCTTCGTCGGTGCCGGAAATGTAGAGGGGAGACAGATCTTGCAGCGCAATGAAAGCGCCGAAATCGGTGCGTGCGGTGGCGCCTAGGGTGTTGCTGGCAAGCTCGATTTTTAGCTTGCCAGCTAATTGGGTGAAGATGGGGTTAATTTGCAACGCGGCTAGCGTGGCGTGGTAGGTTACCCGTGGCTCGGGGCTATCACCTGCATCGCTGAATGGCAGCGCCTGCACATTGGGGCCTGCCAAGGCTTTGCGCAGTCCATCGAACAACTTTTCAATGGATTCAATCGTTTTATCGGACCCCGCTTCAAGGAAGGTAGTAAGCTTGTCGATGGTGAGGGTGGTGTCTAGTTTGACTAGTGCATTGCCCAATGCCAGGGCATCGGTGAGCTTGTACATGTAATGATTGGGCAGGGATGCCAAGTCAATGACGGGGCTTTCTTCGTTGAAAAGTTTGATCCGAAAACCAATTTGACCCCCAGTAATGTTCTGGGTAGTGACATCGGCTCCATTTTGGGCGAAAAAATTGGTGTCTTGCGCCGCAGTTGGAAACGCAGACGTGCCTGTGCCCAATGCAGCGGCTATTTGTTCAAACTTCTCTGGACTCAAAGGATTGAAAGTAGCACTGTTGAAGGTGTAGGTGTGACTGACCAGGCTGCTGCCAAAGATACGGCTGAATGCTGTGGCCAAATGGCCACCCAGGCTGTGGCCGTTGACGTTGACAGAGTTCGCACCAGGTATCGTGTTATCACCGAGCACTGGAGCTGCTGCGGCGAAACTGCCTACCGAGTGCCCCGCTAACAGCAAAGCGAAGTCAAATGGTGTGACTACCTTTATTTGCGCCGCGAGTGCATTGGTTGGTGCTGTGCTTTTAAGCCACCAGTTGACCATGCTGACAACTTGGTCGCGTGCCAAGCCGCTGAATGTTAAGTCAATGTCAGAGGCTAAGTCTGCATACCCGCTGAACTCTGTGCCTCGCATGGAGACGTAGATTTGCCCAGTGCTCTTTTCTCGCCACACGGTGGCATCAAACCCGCTGTCTGTTAAATCACTGGTGAGCTTTTGCGTGACTATCTCGAAATTGTCGGACAGGTATTTGGCTAGGTCGGGGGTGAGGCGAGTTTGGAGTTCAGGGTCATTCGCCAGGTTTTGGCCAGCAAAAAGGCCATCAACGTAGCTTGCATCAGCTAGGAGTGCATTAACGAACGCGTTGTGGATAGTGTTGGTAGTCATAGTCTGAGTTCTTTAAGTTAAACGTCGATATTGATCATTGCTCTCAAGCGACGGACTTGATCTTCGTGCTTTGACGGGTAACAAAAGGAGCGGCCTATCAAAGCGCCATCGCTTCCATTTAAGGGGTTTCTTCCCAATGCCCTGACCAGCCATCCGCCTTTTGCGGTGTAGCCTTTCCCCGTTGCAATTACTTTTCCGCTTGCCACTTCGGTGTACGTGTCTAAATGCTCTTCGACTGGTCGCCAATATCCTTGTAAGGGTGTCTTCTTTGATCGCATAAACTGCACCTCAAACTTTCTCCCCTCATCTTGCGGCGAGATTTGAAAGGTCCGCGCTGACAGACATAATCTGTCGAACTCTCGCGCCCCTTTAACCTCATCCCAAAGCACCAGCGTTGTAATCCCGATTACGGAAACCGCGCCTATCAACTGTCGCACCCATTTGCGTTGAATGGCAAAGCTCGCATAAAAGCCAGCGTTGTAAAACAATGCGCACCAGATGCCAAGAATGAGAAGGATGATCAACGCGCCCATTTTGAAGCTCCTTGTAGAGTTGTATTTACATACCTTATCGGCCTGTGGCTCAATGAAATAGAGCGTAAGCAGCTACGAAATAAGGAGCGACTAGAAGATCTGTCCGCTGACTTAACACAGTTGCAGAGCGCGACCGCATCTCTCACCGTCGTCAACCGATCCCCCGCTTTGGCCCCTTGGGCACCGTCCAGTGTTTGTCCGTCGATGCGGCTGCTGCATTTGCCAGCTGTAGCATGCAATTGGCCACGCGCTGGGCCTTTGAACCACGGGTTTACCGGGTAGTCAAGCACTAGCGCAACTGGAAAGCAGTGAAGTGTGTAGTAAGACGATTTAGACAGTGTTTTATGGCCGTAGTCCTTGTCAACAGGACGTAAGCAGCTATTGTTTTTGAAGTGCATCATTTCTCCCGCCCCGCTTCCTGCACAGTTTTGGCCACGGGGGACAGCAGGTACTCCAGCACCGTTCTACGCCCTTGGTGAATTTCTACGGCTACTTGCATGCCGGCACCGGCTTGCAGCTTTTGCCCGGTGGGGCTGATCAGGTGCTGTTCGCTCAGCGCGATGCGGGCTTTGTAGGTGGCGACCTGGCTGGCGGGGTTGGCGGCGCTGCTAGGGCTGCCGCCGCCTGCGTTGCCGTTGCCACCGCCTTGGCCGTTGCCCTCGGTCGCATCAGCACTCACATGCACTACCTTGCCGGTGAGCAGACCATACTTTTGAAAGGGGTAGGCGGCCAGCTTGACCTGGGCGCTTTGGCCTACCTGGATGAAGCCGATGTCTTCGTTTTTAATGGCGACGTCGCTCAAAAATAACCCCGCATAAGTTTCTATGCACCCGAAAACAGGTGCTGCTAGCTATAAATAAACTAGCTACTTACGCCATATTCTACTGGGTTGCAAGCCAGTTAGATATTAAAAAACGGCCGCGCAGCAGGCCGCAGCTAGGGGTTCATCATTGCGCAGCAAAGCAATACAACAAGCCGTCCCCGCCCGTGCCCCGCAGCGCCGTTTGGCTGCAGCCACCACGTGACTGGTGCGATGAATTCCATGAGGTGGCCCACGGATCGCTGGTGGGCCCCGAGCGGTCATGGTGGCCCACCACGGCCACGCCTTCTGCACCGCTGCGTGTCCAGTTGCCGCAGGTCATGTCGGGGTCGCCGCCTGCAAAGGCGGTGCCATCGGCACGGGTGCCTGTCAGGATGTCGTGCCGATTGGGGGTGTCGCCACGGCCAGAGATCGCTTGCCCTTTTTCAGAGATGGCGTTTTCTTTGGTGATGCCGTTGCTGCCACTGTGCAGATGGTCTACGTCCCGCGCTACTTGCACGCCCTTGGCGTTATGCCATGGCCCACGGCCAATGCGATCGCGAGCGTTGACATTGGGTGCACCGTCCTTGGCCTGCGAGCTTAAGTAAGCGCGCCAGGTTCGGCCGCCTGCGTTGGCAGTAGCTGCCAGGCTTTGGCAGTGGCGGTCAGCCCCGGCCAAGCCACCTAGATCTGCGCCGTTGCCAGCACCTACGCTGGTAACAAAAAATGACATCGGCCCAGCGCCGGCACTAGCGGGGGCGGAGCCGCCACTGCTGCCGGTCATGCCGGTGCAGGCCGAAAGAATGACGGTGGCACCTGCCACCAAAGATGTTCGACAAATCCATTGTTTCATAGGTGTCTCCAGAGTTGGTTGAAGCTTTTGGATGAACACCCGCACAATTAGTTCAAAAGTGTAGGGTGCGCGCACAATTTTGGCGAAAACCAGCAACGCACTGGCGGATTGGCGCAGTTCAGCCCCAGTCAATACAGGGTTATTGGACACATGCGACTACGGTGCAACTACTTTGCGCCCGACTCCAACAGCAGTTTTACCATTTCGTCCAAGCCTTTGGCTTGGGCATGCGCCAAGGGCGTCAACCCTTGCGCATCGATGGCGCTTACATCGGCGCCTGCAGCAACCAAGAGGCGCACCAGTGGAATTTGATTCGACTGCACGCACAGCGTAATGGCGGGCGTGCCGTTGCGCTTGGCATTTTTGTCGGCACCGCGTGCCAGGGCGATCTGTAGCGAGGCTGCGTCCCCCTCACGGATGGCCGCAAACAAGGCGAGGTTGGGCGACATCAAGCGCGCGGAGGCCGCACTGGCGTCGGCTTGCGCTGCGGCTGGGGCGGCACCTAAGGCTTTGTCCGCAGACAGGGAGTCGGGTAAAGACAGGGGCGCGCGTGCGCGTGCGGCTTGGCCTGTCGCTATTGGCACTGTAGCCGGCGCTGCTGCCGCCATGGCGGGTGTTGGTGCATCGGGAACCACCGGTACAACCGGAAGAGGGGCAGGTGTGGCTGTCGACGCAGGCGCGGCTTCTGCACGCGGTGCAACCTCTGCGATGACGACGGGAGCAGGGGTAGGCTTAGGCGCTTGTACGGCTGCTGTAGCGACAGCCTCTGCAATGGGCGGGCGCACGGGTGCCTGGGCATTGCTGCGCGGTGGTTCGGTCGGCTTTGGCTTGGGAGCGGCGCTGTGCGCTGGGGGTGCGGCGGGGGCGACAGGCGGGGGCGGTGCGACAGGCGTGGGGGTGGCTGGCACACTTGCATCCTGGTTTGGCGCAGCGGTGGTTTCGGCGCTTGGTGTAGGTGGAGCAGGCGCAGGGTAGGCCGCAGGAGCAGGGCGCTCCATGCTGAAAGCGACTTCTTTTTCCTGCGGCGTGCCGCGATCCCATTGCAAGAAGAGCAAACCGGTCAATCCCAGCACGGCAACAGATGCCAGCGCGCGAATTTTCCATTGGCCATCGTTTGCAGCGCTGTTTTTACTATCAAATCTGCCCATAGTCCCCGTGGTGTGGACATTTATAGCTACGTTTTTAGTAGTATGTGGTGGAGCGCTGGCGATAGCGGGGGTGTGGGCCCGTTGCGCGGCATGCGCCAAGATGCGGGCACGGGTGGATGCAGATGGTGCGTTGGGTACAGCCGCGCTGTCGGCTGCGGTTGCACAGTGCGCATCCAGCGCAGCTTGGGCGGCATGGTAGCGCGCAAGCAGGGCATCGCTTTGGGTTACCGGGTTTTGAGATTGCGTCATGCGCCCACCACCGCAAATTGCGCCAACAGGGTTTTGAGTTTGTTGCGTGCATAGCGCAGGCGGCTCTTGGCCGTCTCAAAGCTCACTTGCATCGTCACCGCAATCTCCTCCACACTCAACTCCCCCTCGGCCTGCAGTAAAAATGCCTCGCGCTGGTCATGGGGCAGGGCCTCCACCGCCGCAATCAAGGCGCGCGCCTGCTCGCGCGATTCGATCTGGCGCAAGGGGCCAAAGCCTGAGTCGGCGATCAACTGCGCGCGCAGTTGATCGGCCTCATCGCCCTCTGCATCCAGGCTGGCGTGGGGTTTGAGCGTGCGCCAGTGGTCAACGATGCGGTGGTGCGCCATGGTAAACAGCCAGGTTTTAAACTTGGCTCCGTTGCGCTCGGGCTCATAGCTGGCGGCTGCACGCGCCACGGCAAACCACACATCCTGCATCAGCTCATCCGCTGTGCCCTGGTTTTGCACGCTGCGGCAAATATAGCGCCACACGCCCAATTCATGCCGTGCATACAAGGTATTGAATGCCATCACCTGGCCCTGTGCGTAGAGCAGCATCAAAGCCTCGTCGCTAGAGTCAGTACTCACATCAGCATCTTGCATGCACACCATTGTGCACCACTTGCAGTGACAAGCGTAGGGGTTGCATTTCGCGCCGCGCCGGGCCGCCCCAAGCAAGCGAGCACCCCCTCGGGGGGCAGCGAAGTACACGCAGTGACAAGCGTGGGGGCCATTTCACCTGTATTGTGGTGGGTCAGGTACGTAGCCAATGGGGCTGTCCGGGAAGGGGTTGGGCAGCGGTTGAGGTGCGCGGTATTGCGGTAGCACGCCCATGGCTACAAGATTGTCACGGCTGTCGTAGCGGATGCGGATGACCTCGTTGGGTGTGTTGCGCTCGCGCTCAAACGCGGTGTGGCTCACATAAGAGCTTTCGCGCTCGCCATGACCCGTGCCCAGCTTGGGCGCGGCCTGGGGCATGGCACGTTTGTCCATGCTGTCAGCCATTTCACGGCTACGACTGGCAGGTGCGGCGGGTGTTGACGGCGCGGCGGCCGCTGCGGGCGCCGAAGACCCGTCAGACTCGGCGCGCGAATGGTAGGGCACTACAGGCACTGGCACCATTTGCTCTGGCACAGGCAGACGCTCCAAAAACAGCGCCACCCCAATCACCCCCACATCGCGCGGACGGCCCGTGCGCTCGGCGTAGCTGTTGGGCGAGGCCGTAAACTCAAACGCCGCGACATCGTTATTGCTTTTGCGCCAGCCGGTAATGCCGTAGCGCTGCCAGGCAGCAAACACATAACCCGATTGCTGGACGCTGGCGGTATCGCCAGTGACCACATTCACCCCGTCCACCGAGGTAACGGCCAGCACGCGCCTGCCGGTGGCATTGCGCACATCTATTGCATATTTAGCCCCCGGCGTGCCCGCCACCCAGTATTCCCCCCGGTGGTAATGCACCGGCAGCGTGGCCCCGGTGCTGCGGTCGGTGACCGTCACGTCAGCCAGTCGCCCGATTGCCCATGCGCTACTGCCCCAAGTGGCAGCGGCAGCCAAAACGCCCATTACAAATGCTTTCTTCATCACGTGACTCCTGTTTGAAAGTGATGAAGATTGAAACGAACGAATCGACCAGAAGGGGTTAAATCACCAAAAAAATGATGATTTATGGTCAGAGTCCTTGTCACATGGACATAAGCAGCTATCAATATAGTAGTGATTTTGATGGATGATTTTTGAGCCGACCTCTGTTTGCACCGGCAAGGCGCTGCCACGGTCAGCACCCGTATCAGCACCCGTGTCAGCACCCGTGGTCAAAACTGCAAATTTGACGTAGCATGGCGCTTTTAATTGATCATCCGCTCAAGAGGAGACCTCCATGCCCCAACTGAACGTCAACGGTGCCGTGCGCACCTTCGAGGCCGAAGCCGATACACCCCTGCTGTGGGTGCTGCGCGAACAGCTGGGCCTGACGGGCTCCAAATACGGCTGCGGCATTGCGGCCTGCGGGGCCTGCACCGTGCATATCGACGGCGTGCCTACCCGCTCTTGCGTGCGGCCTGCGTCTACCGTGGGCGCGAACGAGAAAATCATGACGATTGAAGGTCTGTCGCCCAATGGCTCGCACCCGGTGCAAAAAGCCTGGGCGGCGCTGGACGTGCCGCAGTGCGGCTTCTGCCAAAGCGGCATGATCATGGCGACCGTGGCCTTGCTTAAAGAAAAACCCAAACCCACCGACGCGGATATTGACGCTGCCATTACCAACATCTGCCGCTGCGGCACCTACAACCGCATACGCGCCGCCATCAAAGTGGTGGCCAATGGGGGCGACACCAAATCGGCTGCGCTGAATATCCAACATGCCGATGGCACCACGACCTAAGGAGCAGGACATGAACCAGCATATCGACCTTCTCTCCTGCGCGCAGGTGCAGCCACTTCAAGCCGATGCTCCAAGCGGCCAACCCCACGCCCAAACCAAGGGCGTATCGCGCCGCAACTTCATCGGCACTTCCGCCATCGCGGCGGGCGGACTGACCTTTGCCTTCCACATCCCGTTTGCCAGCGATGCCCATGCCCAAGGCACGGCCGCCAGACCCAGCGAAGTCAACGCCTGGGTGGTGGTGAAACCCGACGATAACATCGTCATTCGCATCGCCCGCTCCGAGATGGGGCAGGGCACGCTCACCGGCCTGTCGCAACTGGTGGCCGAAGAGCTCGATGCTAACTGGGCCAAGGTGAGCGCTGAATACCCCACGCCAGGGCAAAACCTGGCACGCAACCGCGTGTGGGGCAACTTTGGAACCGGCGGCAGCCAAGGCATACGCCAGAGCAACGAGTATGTGCGCAAGGGCGGTGCCGCCGCACGCATGATGCTGGTGCAAGCCGCTGCCGAGGAATGGAAGGTGCCCGCCGCAGAATGCCGGGCTGCGAGCAGCGTCATCACCCACACGCCTACCGGCCGCACGCTCACCTACGGCAGCGTCGCCGAAGCCGCAGGTAAGCTCACGCCACCTGCGCTTGACAAAGTGACGCTGAAAGACCCCAAAGACTGGAAGTTGGCAGGCAAGCGCATGGCGCGCCTTGACACCGTGGACAAAACCACCGGCGCGCAGATCTACGGCATGGATTTGAAGCTGCCGGGCATGCTCAACGCCGCCATCAAAGACTGCCCGGTGTTTGGCGGTAAGGTCAAATCGTTTGATGCGGCAGCCATTGCCAGCAAACCCGGCGTGAAAAAAGTGGTGAAAGTGGGCGACACGGCAGTCGCCGTAGTGGCCGACACCTGGTGGCGCGCGCAAGCGGCGCTGAACGCCCTGCCGATTGAATGGGATATGGGCGAGCACGAAAAACAGTCCAGCGCCGAGTTTGCCAAGGTGATGCGCGCCGCACTGGACGCACCCGAGGCCGCGATGGGTAACCAGAATGGCGACATCAAAACCGCGCTGGCAGGCGCTGCCAAAAAGATCGAAGCCATCTACAGCTACCCGCATCAAAACCACGCCTGCATGGAGACCATGAACGCCACCGCGCGCTACACCCCGCAGCGCTGCGAGGTGTGGGCACCCACGCAAAACGGCGAGGCGGCATTGTCAGCCACCGCCGAGGCCGCAGGCCTGACGCAGGCGCAGTGCGATGTGTACAAAATTCACCTCGGCGGTGGCTTTGGCCGACGCGGCATGACCGACTATGTACGCCAGGCTGTGGCGATTGCCAAAGAGATGCCCGGCGTGCCGATCAAGCTGATCTACTCGCGTGAAGAAGACATGCTGCACGGCAAGTTTCACCCCACCTCGCAGTGCAAAATGACCGCAGGGTTGGATGCGCAAGGCAACATCACCGCGCTGCACATGCGCATTGCCGGGCAGTCGATCTTGTCGCAGGTAGCACCGCTGAACATCGTCAACTACAAAGACCCGGTGGCCTTCCAGGGCCTGAACCCGCCCAGCCCCGAGGCGCAGTTCACCTACACCATTCCAAACCTTTTGATCGAGCACGCCATTCGCAACCCGAACGTACCCGTAGGCTTTTGGCGCGGGGTTAACTTGAACCAAAACGCCATTTACGTGGAATGCTTCATCGACGAAATTGCCCACGAGACCAAGCAAGACCCGTTGGAGGTACGCCGCAAACTGCTCACCAAGATGCCCAAGGCCTTGGCCGTGCTCAACGCCGTGGCTGACAAGGCAGGCTGGGGCAAGCCTGCCGCCCCCGGTGTGTTCAGGGGCCTGGCGCAAACCCATGGTTTCGGCAGCTATGTGGCAGCGTGTGCCGAGGTGTCAGTGAGCAAAGGCGGCGAGGTCAAGGTGCACCGCATCGTTGCGGCTACGGACAGTGGCCACGCGGTGAACCCGCAGCAGATCGAGGCGCAAATAGAAGGCTCATTTGCCTACGGCCTGTCCGCCGCGTTCTACCAGGAGTGCACGGTCAAGGGTGGCAAGATGGAGCAAGAAAACTTTAGCACCTACAACACCATCCGCATGGCCGACATGCCCGCTGTCGAGAGCATCGTCATGCCCTCGGGCGGCTTCTGGGGTGGCGTGGGTGAGCCCACGATTGCCGTCGCCGCGCCTGCGGTGTTGAATGCGATTTTTGCGGCGACGGGGAAGCGGATTCGGGACTTGCCGCTGAAGAACCACAACTTGAAATCAGCTTGAGTTGGTGGTGCGTTTGGCATCTGTTTCATGCGAAGTGGCTTGCAAGCGTTTTGATGCGTACGCATGTACTTCGTGGGCGACATGGCGTATGCCAAACGCCCTCATACTGGAGTACCAGAAATCGGTCGTTCGGCATACGCCATATCGCCTGCACAAAAGGTAGCGCGCCACCCGTGGTCGCCGACACAAACTAACAGGAAACTACCGGTAGTGCGCTACTTTGGTTGAACACGGTTGGGTGGTAATTAGCCGACCGATTTCTGGTACTCCAGTATGAGGGCGGATGATTACCACCCAACCGTGCGTACAGTATCACGGGCTGCGGACAAGGTATTCAAAGCCTAAGCAGCTACAAAAAACGCAGCTAGTGACGCTTCAACCAAGTTCAGGCAACCGCACCCTGAACACCGCCCGCACAAACCCGTGGTCGGAGCGCACCCGGTCTTTGCCTTCTTGCAGGTGGTCGTTAAAGTAGTCCACGCGGCGCACATCACCTATGCTGTTGCGGCTGGTGTACAAAAATTCTTCACTGACGAAAATCTGGTCCAGCACCTCGGGGTAGCCTTGGTGGATGTGGCTGTAGGCCACGTCGCGTTTCAAGGCCATGTCGCCTTGCACCTCGTAGGCGTTAAACAGCGCGGTGTCGCGGGCGCCTTTGTCGTAGGCTACTTCGCCTGTGGCGGCAATCATTTGGGTGGTGACGCTGTGCGGGCTGTCGTTGAAATCGCCCATCACAATCAAGGGCTCGCGCGTGCGGTGCAACAGGTCTACCACGATGCAGCGCATGGCGGCGGCCTCGGCGGCGCGGATCATCAGGCTGCGCAGGATGGCGCGTGCGGTGACTTTGTCGTCGTCTCGGTCTTCGGTGGGGTTGCCTTGTGCATCTTGCAAAAACTTGGGGCGTTTGCTTTTGAGGTGCGCGGTCAGCACATGCACGCGCTGGCCGTGCTTCATGCGCAGACTGGCCAAAAGGGGCGGGCGTTCAAACTTGGCGATCTCGCCCAGCTCGGGCACCTGGATGCGCATGTTGTCGGGGAACTGGCTAAAGGACTGGATGTTGTCTACGTCCAGCCGGGTGACGATGCCCACGCGCGGCGTGTTGACCGCGCCGTTATTTGTCTCGTTATTTTCCGCACCTGGCACGAGCACGCTGCTGTAGCGCAAGCCGCTGTGGTGGACGGCGGCTTTGAGTGCTGCGTCGTCCCACACCTCTTGCACCGTCAAGATGTCGGCATTGAGCGCCGCAATGCGCCCGCCCAGCCAGTCGATCTTGCGCTCAAACTCGCGCTGGCTATAGACCTCCTGGTTGTCATAGAAAATGCGGCCAGGGTTGGCCAGATTCAGCACATTGGCCGTAGCGGCTACCAGCGTGGTGACATTGCTGGGTAGTTGCGTGTACGGCTTGGGTGCTGGCAGGCCTAGAGATACATGGGCAGGTTTTGTCGATGTGGGGACTGTGGGCGGTGAACTGGACGGTTTGGATGGCATAGCGGCTTCCTTTGCCGCTATGGTAGCCTACGCCGCGCTGTCAGGGCTTAGTAGCCACCCCGATTGCCACCGCCGGAGCGTTGACCGCCTCCACCGCCACTTGTGCGTCCTCGACCACCGCCATTACCGCCACCATAACCACCGCCACCAGAACGTGCACCGCCGCCGCCACTGCGACCACGGTTGCCCATCACGTCGATGCTGGTGCGCAGCGGGTCGGGCTGTGCACCAGCGCCCATGCCAGCGCCTTGGCTGCGGTTGCCGCCACCATTACGGCGGCCTTCACTCAGGGCGCGGGACTGTAGGTGCAGGCCATCACGTTGCAGGTGTTGGCGCTCGCGTGGGTCGGCAAAGTCGCCTTCCTCGCCGCCGCCCTGGGGCACAGCTTGGGCATAACGCTCCTGCGCAGCGCCCTGGTTGAATCCATTTTGTTGCGGGTAGGTTGCGCGTGGGCCACGGGGCGCGTGTGATGGGCCGCGTGGGCCCTGCCCGTTGAAGTTGCCGCCACCGTTGTGGTTGCGCTCCACGCCGCCATTGCCTTGGCCTGGTCCGCCCACATTGCGACCGCGACCACCACCGGCCGGGCCACGACCACCGCCAGCGGGGCCTCTGCCATTGCCGCCACCACCATCGCTGCTGCGCTTCTCGCGCACGCGGTCGGTCATCTCGCGGCGCGCGTTCTTGGCGGCTTGCGCCATCACATCGCGGCTCGGCGGCTTGCCTGCGCCGCCCCACAGGGTTTGGCGGCCCATGGCAATCGGCTCGGCGCGCTCGTCGGCATCAGGCAGAAAGTCGGCATAGTCTTTGCGCGGAATATCCTGGCGGGTAAACGCCTCGATCGCCGCCAGGAAGCCCTCTTCGTCCAGGCTCACCAGGTTCACGGCCTGGCCTTCTTTGCCCGCGCGGCCGGTGCGGCCGATGCGGTGCACATAGTCTTCGCTGACGTTAGGGATTTCGTAGTTCACCACATGCGGCAGGTCTTCGATGTCAATCCCACGTGCTGCAATATCAGTAGCTACCAGGGCACGGATGTCGCCGCTTTTGAAGCCAGCCAGCGCTTGCGTGCGGGCACCTTGGCTCTTGTTGCCGTGCAGCGCCATGGCGCTGATGCCGTTCTTTTCCAGAAACTCGGCCACATGGTTGGCACCAAACTTCGTGCGCGTAAACACCAGCACCTGGCTCCAGTTGTGTTCCTGGATGATGTGTGCCAGCAGCGCCTTCTTTTTAGCGCGGCCCACCAAATGCCAGCTCTGGCTGATGCGCTGCACCGTGGTGTTGCTGGGGGTGACCTGGATCGACTTGGGATTGTTGAGCAAGCCTTGGGCCAACTGGCGAATCTCGTCGCTGAACGTAGCCGAGAACAGCAGGGACTGCTTTTGCGCAGGCACCATTTGCAGCACTTTGCGGATGTCATGGATAAAGCCCATGTCCAGCATACGGTCGGCTTCGTCCAGCACAAAGATTTGTACGTGCGACAAATCCAACATGCCTTGGCCAGCCAGGTCGAGCAGGCGGCCCGGGGTGGCCACCAAGATGTCGACACCGCGCTTGAGCTTGTTGATCTGCGGGTTAATGCCCACACCGCCAAAGACGACGGTGGAGCTGAGTTGCAAATGTTTGCCGTAGTCGCGCACGGATTCTTCCACCTGCGCTGCCAGCTCGCGCGTGGGGGTGAGCACCAGCGCGCGGATGCCAATGCCGCCAAACTTGTTGGTGGCACTGCGGCTCATGGCCAGCTTGTGCAGGATAGGCAGCACAAAGGCGGCGGTTTTGCCGGTGCCGGTTTGGGCACCGGCCAGGAGGTCAGACCCGGCCAGCACGGCCGGAATGGCCTGCTGCTGGATCGGTGTAGGCGTGAGGTAGCCTTTTTCTTGCACTGCTTTAAATAGGGCCGGTGCGAGGCCAAGTTCGTCAAAGTTCATGGGTAAGCGCTAGTTAGCGCATGGTGACCGTATCACTTGCAAAGATGTGGGATCTTAAGCAAGCCAGTTAAAAACGGTCTGGTTCACAAATGGCCTGTCGCTGGTCAAATCTGCTCTAGCCGTAGGAGGCGGGGCAGCTTGTGCAATGGGCCCCAGCGAAGTTGCTGGTGTTGGGCTAGTCTGGTGTAGTCAACAGCCATATTGTCGCACATACCGTGGACGCTATTGAATTTACAGTTATTCCGTCTTGGAGTGTTGAGGTAGAGGGTGCTGGCGCGCCTACTCGAAATCAACGCGAACCATCAAATTCCCGCTGGTCTGCGCAAGGTGCTCATCCGATCCACTGGTTTGAGCACCATGGTTTTTTGATCCGCACCCTGCAGCACGGTGAGTTTGACTTCGGACTCTGGTTGCGCGCGATCCCACAGTTTTTTGTAAAAAACCTCCAGCGTGGACACCTTGGCATCATCGATCGCCAGCACGATATCGCCAGGCTTGAGGCCAGCCGCCTGTGCCGGGCCTTCGTCGGCAGCGCGCACCACTTGTATTCGCCCATCCTGGTCGCTGCAGGTCAGGCCTATCCAGGGGCGCCTGGAGGTTTTGCTGCTGCCCGTTTGCATCAGCTCCGTCATGATGGGCTTGAGCAAATCAATGGGTACAAACATATTGCCCGCTCGGCGTGTGCTCAGCGCCTGGCGTACACCCATCACATCGGCTACAAACAAGCTGCCGATGCCCAGCAGCTCACCGCGCTGGTTGAACAGGGGTGCACCCGAGTGGTTGGGCATGGGTGGGCTGGTAAACAGGGCGGTGTCAATGTGATACTCCCAATAACCGGTAAAGGGGCGTTTGCTCATCAACTGCGTCATGCTCACGTCGGCATCGGTGTCCGTGATGCGCTGGGCACCCATGGCCACCATCAATGCGTCTCCGGTTTTGCTTTGCAGTGCACTGCCCAATACCACGGGCTGGATACCTGGCAGCGGCACCAAAGGGCGGATCAAGCCAAAACCCGTAGCCAAATCATAAGCCACCGCGCGCGCAGGAATAGATTTTTTGTCTTGGGTAATGAGTTCAATGGTGTCGGCCTCCAGCATCAAGTAGCCAATGGTGAGCACCAAGCCGTCTGCACCGATGACCACGCCCGAGCCTATGCGTTGACGACCCAGGGTTTGGGCGGAGCGGGCATCGGCTGCAGCAACTACATTGACTCCTAGTACAGCCTGATTGGCGCGTGCCAGCGCGTCAATGGTTTCCTGCGTGCTGACCGTTTGCGCGTGTGTCAATTGGCTTGCTCCCACGAGAAGGATCGCAGTCCAAACCTGCAGACCCATCAGGGAGGACATCACATGGCGTAGTAAGGTGTGCATGGTCATACTCCTTGGCATGGCTACATGCTGCGCTTATTTTCGCGCTGCCGCAAGTACATGTTCCATGGCGCGTCAGGTAATGAGTCTCCGCACAGTGCTGGCCTTTGATGGGGTGCCAAAGCCCGCCCACATGCATTGGCCTGCTTCTTGTCCTTAAATCTCGTATCTGGCATAAGGGCATTACCTAAAATACAACTGCTTACTTTGTATTTTCTTGGCTTCGGAAACGGTTTAAAAATGTTAGTGTGCACACACTATTAATGGATGGGTATCTAGATTTGGTAGAATTAGACCCCCGGCACAGAAGATTTCGTACATATAGGAGGCCTTAAAATCCACGATATGAGACATGCACATACTGTCCACCGTTGATCCACAGCTCGCCCACAAGATTTGGCCTAGTTTGCTAACAAAAATTGTGAATAAGCTGTGCATAAAATCCTGTTGTTAAGTGGCAACTTCTAAATTTTGATATTTTTTATCGTGTGTATGACGCGCTTTTTGCCTACAATGAAAGTCCAACTATCGCAGTTGCCAAAGATTGTTGGTTTCGGGGCGCGTCGCTTTTCAGGACGCGCCCCTTTTTCTTGTGCGAGTGGATCATGGCCTTGCAAGCCCTTGTAGATCAAGCACTTATTGAACTTGTTTAAGAACTTTGTTGATGAACCACATCCGAAATTTTTCGATCATTGCGCACATCGACCACGGCAAATCCACGCTGGCTGACCGCATCATTTCCCGCTGCGGTGGCCTGGAAGACCGCGACATGAGTGCGCAGGTACTCGACTCGATGGACATCGAGAAGGAGCGTGGGATAACTATCAAGGCGCAGACCGCTGCGCTGCAATACAAAGCGCGCAATGGCCAGATTTACAACCTCAATTTGATCGACACACCGGGTCATGTGGACTTCAGCTATGAAGTCTCGCGCAGCCTGTCGGCTTGCGAAGGCGCATTGCTCGTCGTTGATGCATCGCAGGGTGTAGAAGCGCAAACCGTGGCCAACTGCTATACCGCGCTGGACTTGGGTGTCGAGGTGACGGCGGTGCTGAACAAAATGGATTTAGCCAGCGCCGACCCCGAAGCTGCGAAGCAAGAAATTGAAGACGTAATTGGCATCGACGCGTCCGATGCCATTCCCTGCTCGGCCAAAACCGGCATGGGCGTCGAAGACATTTTGGAAACCATTGTCGCCAAATTTCCTGCGCCCCGGGGTAACCCCAATGGCCCGTTGCGCGCCATGATTGTCGACAGCTGGTTTGACACCTATGTGGGCGTAGTGATGCTGGTGCGCGTGGTGGACGGCCGCCTTGCCAAGGGTGACCGCATCAAGCTGATGGCCAATGGCCTACAGTACAACGCCGACAGCGTGGGCGTGTTTACCCCGGCCAACCAGCCGCGCCAGTCGCTGGAGGCGGGCGAGGTGGGCTACATCATTGGTGGCATCAAAGAACTCAACGCCGCCAAGGTGGGCGATACCGTCACGCGTGTGGTGCTGGGCACCGGCGGCGCGGCCGCTACAGCCACCGAGCCGCTGCCCGGCTTTAAAGAAATCCAGCCCCAGGTGTTTGCAGGCCTGTACCCGACTGAGGCCAACCAATACGACGCGCTACGCGACTCGCTGACCAAACTACAACTCAACGACAGCTCGCTGCGCTTTGAGCCCGAGGTGAGCCAGGCGCTGGGTTTTGGCTTTCGCTGCGGCTTTTTGGGCCTGCTGCACATGGAAATTGTGCAAGAGCGGCTAGAGCGCGAGTTTGACCAGGACTTGATCACCACCGCCCCCAGCGTGGTGTATGAGGTGCTGACGGGCGGCAAGGAGCCCACGCTGTTGCGGGTAGAAAACCCGTCCAAGATGCCCGAGGTCAGCCAGATTGCCGAGATCCGCGAACCCATCGTGACCGTGCACTTGTATATGCCGCAGGAATATGTGGGCGCAGTGATGACTCTGGCCAACCAAAAGCGCGGCGTGCAGATGAACATGGCCTACAAGGGCCGCCAGGTGGTGCTCACGTACGAGATGCCGCTGGGCGAGATCGTGCTGGACTTTTTTGACAAGCTCAAATCAGTCTCGCGCGGTTACGCCAGCATGGACTACGAGTTCAAGGAATACCGCGCCTCGGATGTAGTCAAGGTCGATATCTTGCTCAACGGCGAGAAAGTGGATGCCCTGTCCATCATCGTGCACCGCAGCCAGTCGATCTACCGGGGCCGCGCGGTCGTGGCCAAAATGCGCGAGATTATCAGTCGCCAGATGTATGACGTAGCCATTCAGGCGGCCATTGGCGCGAACATCATCGCGCGTGAGACAATCAAAGCTTTGCGCAAAAACGTGCTGGCCAAATGCTACGGCGGCGATATTACGCGCAAGAAAAAACTCTTGGAAAAACAAAAAGCAGGCAAAAAACGCATGAAACAGATCGGCTCAGTCGAGGTGCCTCAGGAAGCGTTTTTGGCCATCCTCCAGGTTGAAGATTAAGGTGGAAGATTGATGTTGAACTTTATGCCCGCGCTCACCAGCGCGGTATTGGCACTGTTTGTAGGCTACGCTGGTGCGTGGTATTTTGGTCATGTGGAGGGCAATTTTGCCTTGCTGCTGTTTTTTGCGACCGTCGTGACAGGCCTGTATTGGTTGGCCGAGACCTTTTACTTTCTGCCCCAGCGTGAAAAAGCCGCAACCCTGCTGGCCGAACAAGCTACGGCGCGAGAGGCCGAGCTGGCCAAGATGGGGATTGCCAAAACCGACATTCATGTCAAGGAAATGCACGAGGCGCAGGGTAAGCTGCTGAACCAGCCCTGGTGGCTGGATTGGACCGCCGGGCTGTTCCCAGTAATCATCATCGTGTTTTTGTTGCGCTCATTTTTGTTTGAGCCCTTCAAAATCCCCTCAGGTTCGATGATCCCTACCCTGTGGGTAGGTGACTTGATCTTGGTCAACAAATTCACCTATGGCGTACGTCTGCCTGTCATCAATAAAAAAATCATCGAAATCAACAACCCCCAGCGTGGCGACGTCATGGTGTTTCGTTACCCGCCCAAGCCCAGTTTTGACTACATCAAGCGGGTGATAGGCGTACCGGGCGATGAGGTGAGCTATTTAAATAAAAAGCTTACTGTCAACGGCAAGCCCTTGACTAAAGACGCATTGGTTGATTTTTTTGACGAAGACAGTTTGCGTTACAGCAAACAGTTTGAAGAGATCGTGGGCAACGACAAGGGTGAAGTCAAGCACCGCCTGCTCAATGACGATGATCGTCCCGCCTTTGTGCCTGGCACGGATTCTTTTGCCTTCAAGGAAAATTGCCGCTACAGTGCCGAAGGCGTAGTGTGCAAAGTGCCAGAAGGCCACTACTTTATGATGGGCGATAACCGCGATAATTCGCTGGATTCGCGCTATTGGGGTTTTGTGCCAGAGCAAAATATCGTCGGCAAGGCCTTTTTTGTCTGGATGAATTTTGGTAATCTCAAGCGTATTGGCGCATTTCAATAGTCAAGGTAGACATCATATGAAATTTAAAACTCTGAAATCAAAGCAACGCGGCATCTCATTTTTTGGACTGCTTATCATTGCTGCTGTGCTGGCCTTTGCGGGCGTCATTGGTGCGCAGGCGGTGCCCACCGTGATCGAGTTTCAGGCGATTAAAAGAGCAGCGAATAAAGCGGCGAATGAAGGGGCTACACCTGCGGATGTGCGGCGTATCTTTGATAAATCCCAAGCGATCGATGACTTCAAGTCCATTGCTGGCAAGGACCTGGACGTGACCAAGCAAGGCGACAAGGTAGTGGTCAATTTCGCCTACAACAAAGAAATTCATATCGGGGGGCCGGCCTATTTGTTACTCAAGTATGCGGCCACAACTGCCAAATAAAGTGCAGCATTGTCTATTGCCACCTCAACCATAAATATTCGCTTGGACAGCCCCCACGCAGCGCTACAGCAGCGCATTCAGCACCCCTTCAGCAACCCCAAGCTGTTGGCGCAGGCACTTACGCACCGCAGTTTCAGCGCTGACCATAACGAACGGCTGGAGTTTTTGGGCGATTCGGTGCTCAACCTGGCGGTCTCTGGTCTGCTCTACCAAGCACTGGAGTCGCTCCCCGAGGGCGAGCTGTCGCGGGTACGTGCTAACCTGGTCAAGCAAGATACCTTGCACCAACTGGCGTTAGAGTTGGGTTTGCCGGGCTTGATCCGACTGGGCGAAGGCGAGTTGCGCTCAGGCGGCATGAAGCGCCCCTCCATTTTGGCCGATGCCCTGGAGGCCTTGATTGGGGCCGTGTATATCGACGCAGGCTTTGAGCCCGCCGCCGCCCTGGTGCGCCGCCTGTACGAAAAAGTGCAGATCAATCCGCAAATGCAGGCCGCCGCCAAAGACCCTAAAACCGAGCTGCAAGAATGGCTGCAAGGCCGCAAAATGAACCTACCCGCCTACACCGTCGTGGGCACTACTGGCGCAGCGCATAAACAAACCTTTGAAGTCGAATGCGTGATCACCGAGCTGGGCCGCACTGAGCGCGGCCTGGGCAATTCGCGCCGCGCGGCAGAGCAGGCGGCGGCTACGGCGCTGCTGCTGAGTTTGCGTAAATCGGCGTAATGCCGCTTAATGTAGGCGGCCCCTTTAACTCGGCTGGTTGGCGCGCTGCAGACCTTGGCCAAGCATGGCCTAGCAAACGTGTCCTGTACCCGAGTTAGTCTTATCTTTTACCTGTTTACCCACTACTCTCCACGCCATGGCCTCCACAAGCAAACCGAAAACCTTGGTGACTGATACCAAAGCAGTGCCCGTACCCAAGAAGGCTTCAGCCGCGAAAAAGATTGCAACCCCCAAGGCTGTTGTGGTGGCAGATACCTCAGCCATCGACGATTTTTTCAAGAAAACCAAAGTCGCTAGCGCAGCAGATACGGCGCAGTCTGTAGAGGCCACCAACCCCGGCGCATCAGCCGCCCAGCGCTGCGGTCTGATCGCCATTGTGGGCAAGCCCAACGTCGGCAAGTCCACCCTGCTCAACGCCCTGGTGGGTCAAAAAATCAGCATCACCTCACGCAAGGCGCAAACTACCCGCCACCGCATCTTGGGCATCCGCACCGAGGGCAACACCCAGTGCGTGTTTGCCGATACGCCAGGTTTTCAGACCATCCACAGCAATGCTTTAAACAAGTCACTGAACAAAACCGTCAGCGGCACGGTCAGCGGCGTGGACCTGGTGTTGCTGGTGGTCGAGGCGGGCAGTTTTACACCAGCGGATGCGCGGGTACTCAAGCTCCTGGGGCAAAACTCCAAGGTGATCTTGATCGCCAACAAGTTTGACACCTACCACCGCCGCGCCGAGATTGCGCCCTGGTTGCAGGCCATGCAAGAGCAGTTCAACTACGCCGAGATCATCCCCATGTCGGCCAAAAACGCGCGCGATATCGAGCGATTGTTAGCGGTGTGCGAAAAATACCTGCCCGAGCAGCCCTGGATGTATGGCGCTGACGAGCTGACCGACCGCAGCGAGAAGTTTTTAGCCGCCGAGATGGTGCGCGAAAAATTGTTCCGCCTGACGGGCGACGAACTGCCGTACACCAGCACGGTGGTAATAGACCAGTTTTCTGAGGAGCCGGGTAAAACATCGAACCGCCTGGTCAAAATCGCCGCCACGATTGTGGTGGAGCGCGATGGCCACAAAGCCATGGTGATCGGCGAGAACGGCGAGCGCCTCAAACGCATCGGCATGGAGGCGCGTATCGAGCTGGAGCGGCTGATGGATGCCAAGGTGTTTTTGCAGTTGTGGGTGAAGGTGCGCGGCGGCTGGGCGGACAACGCGGCGCATGTGAAGTCGTATGGTTATGAATAGTGCATTGACTGCCTGATGCACCGATTTAACGAAAAAATATGCCATAGTCCTTGTCAGCTAGGACATAAATAGCTATGAAAAAAGTAGCGCATGAACCCGCCTTCGTGCTCCACAGATACGACTGGAGCGAGTCCAGCCTGATCCTGGAGGTGTTCACCCGGCACCACGGCCGCATCGCGCTGGTAGCCAAAGGAGCCAAGCGCCCCAGCTCGCAGTTTCGCCCCATCTTGCTGCCGCTGCAACCCTTGCACATCGCCTTCAGCGGCGATGCCGAGGTGGGCACGCTCAAGGGGGCGGAGTGGATGGGTGGCCTCACCATGCCCAGTGGCGACGCGCTGCTGTCGGGCTACTACGTCAACGAGCTCATCCTCAAACTGCTGGCGCGCGACGACCCGCATGAGACGCTGTTTGATGCCTACGCCCAGGTGACCCAGCTGCTGCGCGACCCGGCGCAGGTAGACAGCGCCCTGCGCGCCTTTGAGCTGATTGTGCTGCGCGAGATTGGCCTGCTGCCCTCGCTGGATGCGGCCAGCCTGACGCTGCAGCCACTGCACCCCGAGGCCGCCTACACCCTGCTGCCCGAGGCGGGCCTGCGCGCTACGCACGAGGCCGATGCCAAAGACCGCGACTATGGACAATTCAATGGACAATTTAACGGTCAAAACAATCACCACAGCAGCCCACCAGAGCGCGCCAGCCTGCCAGCGCGCCACTGGCTGGCGCTGCAAGCCGCGCTGGACGATGCCGCCCCGCTGCATGCCACCCGCGCGGTGTGTAGCACTTTGGTTGCCGCAGAAAAAAACGCACTCAAAAACCAGTTGCGCAGCTTGCTACACTACCACTGCGGCGGCAAAACCCTGCGTACCCGCCAGATGGTGATGGATGTGCAGGCGCTGTAGACCGCTGATTGGATACTACATATTTGATAGCTGCTTATGTCCTGTTGACAAGGACTATAGCCATATTTGGCAACCAAAATGACCGTTAAAACCTGTTTGTCAGTCAACGTGAACAAGGTGGCCCTGCTGCGCAATACGCGGCATCTACAGATCCCCAGTGTCACCCGCGCAGCCGAAATCTGCCTGAAAGCCGGTGCCGCGGGCATCACCGTGCACCCGCGCCCAGATGAGCGGCATATCCGCAAGCAAGACGTGTTTGACATCGCCGAGCTGATGCGCCTGTGGCCGGGGCGCGAGTACAACATCGAAGGCAACCCGCTGCACAACCTGATGGACTTTATCCGCGCCCTGGCCAGCGCGGGCATGCACCCGCAGCAGGCCACCTTCGTGCCCGACAGCGCCGAGCAGTCCACCAGCGACCACGGCTGGGTCTTTCCACAAGATGCCGCCCAGCTCAAACCCCTGATCGCCGAATGCCACGCCTTGGGCGTGCGCGTCAGCCTGTTCATGGACCCGTTTCCCCAGCAGATGCAAGCCGCCAAGGATGTAGGGGCAGACCGGGTCGAGCTGTACACCGAGACCTGGGCCAGCAGCTGGGGCACGCCGCGCCAGGCGCAGGTGCTGGCACAGTTCACCGCCACGGCGCAGGCCGCGCAGGCGGCGGGCTTGGGGCTCAACGCCGGGCACGATTTAAACCGTGACAACCTCACCGCCTTCCTCCAGGCCGTCCCTGGCGTAGCCGAAGTCTCCATCGGCCACGCGCTGATCGCCGACGCATTGGAGCTGGGCTACACGAGCGCGGTGCAGGCCTACCAGGCATGCATCGACAAGGCGTTTGCAACGTGATCTACGGCATCGGCACCGACGTGTGCGACATCCGCCGCATCCGCGCCAGCGTGGAGCGGCACGGCGAGCGTTTTGCACAAAAGATACTGAGCGAGGGCGAGCTGGCCACGTGGAAGATGCGCAGCCAGCGCTGGCCCGAGCGCGGCCTGCGCTACCTGGCCACCCGCTTCAGCGCCAAAGAAGCCTTCAGCAAAGCCATAGGCCTGGGCATGCGTATGCCCATGACCTGGCGGCACTGTGAGATAGCCAAAGAGCCCAGCGGAAAACCCGTGATCGTGCTGCATGGTGCTTTGAGAGAGTGGTTTGATGCGCAGGGGCTGACGGCGCATATCACGGTGACGGATGAGACGGACTACGCGGCTAGTTTTTGCGTCGTTGAAAAGCTGTAGTCGTTTTTCAGGCTTTGAAGATTGCGCATCTAGCTTGGTTGGCTCGCAGCAGGTGAAGAAGTTGTGCTGCAAAATTTCTCCGCAAACACGCGGACAGTTTTTGTAGCCATCATCCCCTAACACCGCGCCTTGCTACAAAATTTTCATCACAACCACGTTCACCTACTGCTTGACGGGCATCGTTGTGCGCAGATGGATGGGTCATCTGTTGTTCATGCGACGGTGCGGAAAATAACGCTCTATTCAATTGGGCTAGCGACTAATTTGGCCTGAAAAACAGAGGTTAAAATTTTGTTCAAACCACTGCGCACCCTACGGCCAGCCTGGCGGGTGGTGAACGGGCTTGGGATGAAAAATCTGTAGCAAGGCGCGCTCACGGTCTCATGGTCGCTACCTAGGTATTCGCGTGTTTGCGTAGGATTTTTGCAGCACAAGCTCTTCACCGACCGCTTGCCCACCCAGCTGGAAAAGTCATCTTCAAACCCCGTAAACTACACACCATCTAAGCCGCAAGGTCAGATCTGCTCAAGAAGGCAGTATTTGTAGATGAAATAAGCCTCTAGCCTAACAAAATATAGCGTAAGCAGCTATGAAAACCATAGTAAGGTAAACCCATGACCCAACACGCCCCCATCATCCTCGACGTAGCAGGCCTTGAGCTCACCAAGGTAGACAAACAACGCTTAGCCCACCCGCTGACGGGCGGCGTGATCTTGTTCGCCCGCAATTGGCAAAACCGCACGCAGCTTACGAACCTGTGCGCCGACATCAAGGCGGTGCGAGGTGACTTGCTGATTTTGGTAGACCACGAGGGTGGCAGGGTGCAGCGCTTTAAGACGGATGGGTTTACGCACTTGCCGCCGATGCGCGCGTTGGGCGAGATGTGGATGCAGGGCGGCAAGCAGAGTAAAAGGGGGAATCCGAGGGCGCGGGTGCCCTGCGCGCCAGTAATGCCGCCACCGCAGTGGGCTATGTGCTGGCCTCTGAGCTGCGTGCCTGCGGGGTGGACATGAGCTTTACGCCCGTGCTCGATTTGGACTACGGCGAGAGCGGTGTGATTGGCGACCGCAGCTTCTCGCGTGACCCGCGCATTGCCAGCGTGCTGGCCAAGGGCCTGATGCATGGGCTGCTGCAAGCGGGCATGAAGAACTGCGGCAAGCACTACCCCGGCCACGGCTTTGTGCGGGCCGACTCGCATACCGAGATTCCGGTGGATAAACGCAGCTTTAAGGCCATTATGGCGGATGATGCCGCGCCCTATGAATGGCTGAGCAGCGCGCTGGACAGCGTGATGCCCGCGCATGTGATTTACCCCAAGGTAGACAGCCGCCCGGCGGGTTTTTCCAGCAAGTGGCTGAACGATATTTTGCGGGCCAAGCAGGGCTTTACCGGTGCCATCTTCAGCGACGACCTGAGCATGGAGGGTGCCCGCCTGATCGACGGCCAGCGCGTGAGCTACACCCAGGCGGCCATCACCGCTTTGAGAGCAGGCTGCGACATGGTGCTGCTGTGCAATCAGAGCGTGGGAGACGACAAAGGCAGGGCAGTGGATGAGCTGCTGGACGGCATGGACAAGGCCCAGCGTACAGGCCAGTTCATCCCCAGCGAGATGAGCGAACACCGTCGCCTGCAACTGCTACCGCACACCCCGCCCACGCCCTGGGACGAGCTGATGGTGCAGCCGCAGTACATGCACGCCATGGGTTTGCTGCCCTGAAGCTAGCGCTGTTTGCTATATAAAAAATAGCTACTTACGCCCTGTTGACAAGGACTATTGGCTAATTTAATGCCTGAACCATGGCCGCCAGCAACTGCTCGGCAGGTTGCGCGCCAGAGACGGCAATTTTCTGGTTGATGATGAAAAACGGCACGCCGGTGATGCCCAGTTCGCGCAGCTTGGCATCTTGCTCGGCGATGCGCGCCAGCGCGGCTTTGTCTTGCAGGCGCTCGATCACGGCTTCTACCGGTACGCCGCAGCGGGTGGCAATGGAGCCAAGCTCGGCATCGTCGGTTAAATCGGCACCATCGCAAAAGTAGGCGTGCATCAGCGCTTCTTTCACCTGGGGCTGCAAGTCAAACTGCGCAGCCAGGTCTACCAGGGCATGCGCTTTGATGGTGTTGGGCTGGCGCACGATGCTGTCGAAGGCGAAGGGAATGTCTACCGCCTCGCCTGCGGTGCGCACGCGCGCGTAGACCTCGCTGGCGGGGCGGCCAAACTTGCGCTGTACGTATTCTTCGCGCGACATGCCATCGCAGGGCAGGTCGGGGTTGAGCTGGAAGGGCATCCAGGTGAGGGTGGGCGCGGGCGCGTTGGGGTACTCGTCGGCGTACATTTCCAGCGCCTGCTCCAGGTGGCGTTTGCCAATGTAGCACCAGGGGCAGACGATGTCGCTGGCGATGTCGATATGCAGTGTCATAGTGGTTTTGGCCTTATAAAATGAGCGTAAGCAGCTATTAAAAGTATATCAAGCCTGGTGCTTGAGCGCAGGGAACAAGATCACGTCGCGGATGCTGGGGCTGTCGGTCAGCAGCATCATCAGGCGGTCGATGCCGATGCCGCAGCCGCCGGTGGGGGGCATGCCGTATTCGAGGGCGCGCACAAAGTCGTGGTCGTAGTACATGGCCTCGTCGTCGCCATCGTCTTTGGCGGCGACCTGGGCTTGGAAGCGGGCGGCTTGTTCTTCGGCATCGTTGAGCTCGCTAAAGCCGTTGCCAAACTCGCGCCCGGTGATGTACAGCTCAAAGCGCTCGGTAATCTCGGGGTTTTTGTCGTTGGCGCGGGCCAACGGAGAAATTTCGGTCGGGTGCTCGCAGATAAAGGTGGGCTGCCACAGCTTGTCCTCCACAGTTTCTTCAAAGTACATGACTTGCAGCGATGCCAGGCTGCGTGCTTGCAGCTTGGTCAGCTCTTCCTTGATGCCCAGCTTGCGCAGGGCGTTGATGAGCCAGTCTTTGCTGTCTACATTCTGTCCGGCCTCGGTGTGTTTGACGATGGCCTCGCGGATGGACAGACGCTCGAACGGTTGCGACAGGTCAACCGCTTTGCCGTTGTAGCTTAAGTGCAAACTGCCGGTCGCCTTGAGGGCCACGTCACGAATCAAAGTCTCGGTGTACTGCATCAAATCCTGGTAGTTCCAGTAGGCGGCGTAGAACTCCATCATCGTGAACTCGGGGTTGTGCCGCACACTGATGCCTTCGTTGCGGTAGCTGCGGTTGATCTCAAACACGCGGTCAAAACCGCCGACGATCAAGCGCTTCAAATACAGCTCGGGCGCGATGCGCAAAAACATTTGCTGGTCGAGCGCGTTGTGGTGCGTGCTGAACGGTTTGGCGTTGGCACCGCCAGGGATAGGGTGCAGCATGGGCGTTTCCACCTCTAGAAAGCCGTTGTCCACCATGAAGTTGCGAATCGAGGTAACGGCCTTGCTGCGGGCGCGAAAGCGCTCGCGCGCCACTTCGTCGGTGATCAAATCAACATAGCGCTGGCGGTATTTCACCTCCAGGTCGGCAATGCCATGGAACTTGTCGGGCAGCGGGCGCAGGCTCTTGGTGAGCAGGCGGATGGCGCTGACCTTGAGGGTGAGTTCGCCGGTTTTGGTTTTGAACAGCTTGCCCTCGGCACCCAGGATGTCGCCCAAGTCCCAATGTTTGAAGATTTCATAGGCTTCCTCGCCAATCGCATCTTTGCTCACATACAGCTGGATACGGCTGACACCCGCCAGGCCCGCCGAGCCGTCTTGCAGGGTGGCAAAACTGGCCTTGCCCATCACCCGTTTGAGCACCATGCGGCCGGCCACGCAGGCGGGCTGCGCCGCGTCGTCGCTGCCGGGCATGTCGATGCCGCCGTATTGGGTGTGCAAGGCGCTGGCCGCGTCGCTGGGTTTGAAGTCGTTGGGGAAGGCCACGGCGCCGCCATTGGCCTGCACTGCGCGGATGGTTTGCAGCTTGGCGCGGCGCTCGGCGATGAGCTTGTTTTCGTCTTGGGGTTCGGTGGCGGCGGCTGCTGGGGCGGCTTTAGGATCGGTGGTGGTCGTGGTGTTCATAAGCGCTATTTTAAGTGGCTAGCGCCTAGCTTCTGGATGATGGCGGATGCTAGCGTTAGCGCTGGGCTAAAAAATGCGCTGCCGTGGCCTGTAAGCCTTGCTGTAGTGTGTAGGGCGGAGTCCAGCCCAGCGTGGCGTGCGTGTGGCTGATATCCACCACCAAATTGCCGCACAGGCGCTGCGCCAGGCCGCCACGCGCTAGCAGGCCGAGGGTGCCCTCCAGCCAAGCCTGGGGTACTGGCAATAAACGCGGCTTTACCTTTAAGGCCGCAGCCATCGCTTGCAGCAGCTCGGTGGTGGACACATCGTGCCCGTCGCTGGCTAAAAAGATCTGGTTAGCCGCTTGCGGGTGGGTAATGCATTGCTCCAGCAAATCGACCAAATTACCCAAACCGACCAGGCTGCGCTGGTTGTCGATAGCGCCCAAGGGCAGAGGCACGCCGCGCTGTAGCCAGCGCATCATGCTCAAGAAGTTGGCTTTCACACCGGGGCCGTACACCAAGGGCGGGCGCACGATGACCACTTGCATGCCGGTGTGTGCGGCGATCTCTCGCAGACCTTGCTCGGCCTCGTATTTGCTGCGGCCATAGGGGTCGGTGGGTTGCAGTGCGTCATCGGGCTTGAAGGGCTGACCTGGGCGTGAAAACTCGCCATGCACTTTGATGGAACTTAAAAACACAAATCGCTGTACGCCCGTACTGGCGGCTGCGCGCGCCAGTGCCAGCGTGGCATCGCGGTTGACTTGCATGTAGGCGGCCAGCGGGTTGCTAGCGGTCTCATGCACCTGGTGCACACGGGCGGCGCAGTGCAGTACGGCGGTGCAGCCCTGCAAGGCCTCTGTAAATCCAGAAATATCGGTTAAATCGGCCTGTAGTCCTTGTACTGTGGACGTAAGTAGCTCATCTTTTGATAGTACGCTGGGGTGCGTAAGTTTACGCACCTGCCCCAGCACCTGGTAGCCACGGCCAGCTAAATGACGTGCTGCCGCGCTGCCCACGAAGCCATTGGCACCGGTGACCAGCAGCTTCATGTGCGCTGGCCTACGGCCTGCTGGTACACGGCCAGCATCTTGCTGCGCAGGGCGGATAGCGAAAACTCGGACTGCGCCCGCTGCAAGGCCTGCTGGCCCAGCCGGGTACGCAGGGCCTCGTCCGCCAACAGGCGCTGCAAGGCCTGCGCCAGCTCGTCCACACTACCAGGCGTAACTGTGTAGCCCGACACGCCATCCTGGTTGACAAAGTCCACCCCGTTATTCAGCCTGGTGCTCACCACCGGTTTGGCGCAGGCCATGGCTTCCACCTGCACGATGCCAAAGGCCTCGGCCTGGTTGACGGCAGGCAGGCAAAACACATCGCAGGCCTGGAAGTAGCTAGGCAAATCGGCCTCAGAGATCATGCCGGTAAAGTGAATGCGCGTTGCGGCGGGTGAACGTGCTGCCAACGCCTTCCACTCGCTGCTGAGCGGCCCTTCGCCACCGATGACGAGCTGCGTGTCTGGTGGCAACTGCGCCATGGCCTGGATCAGCACGTCAAAGCCTTTGTAATGCACATGGCGGCCCAGGGCAAAGATGATTTTGCCGGGGTACTGGCTTCGCAGCAGCGCTGTGTTGGCTTGCGGCTGGGCATAGTGCGCCAAGTCAAAACCAAAGGGCACCACATGCAATTTGTGGCTTAAGTGCGGTGCGATCAGCTCGCTAGAGCTGTTGATGTGCGCAGGTGTGGCGGCAATGATGGCGCGCGCATTACGCAGCGCGGCGGACTGGAAGGGCCGATAGGCCAGTAGCAAGGCCTTTTGGCGGATGATGTCGGCATGCCAAGTCATCACGCGCGGCACGTGGGCGGGCACCGCCCAGGAGGCCAAATGCGACATAGGGTCCGGCATGTGCAGATGCACCAGGTCAAATGGTTTGTCACGGTGCAACTGCCGCGCCTTGGCGATCAGCCCGGGCGACAATGCCAGTGAGCCGTCCACATTCCAGCTAGGTGTGCGTATCAGTGGGTAGCCGTGTAACTGCCCTTCAAACCCTTTGTTGTCGCGGCTGGGTACCAGGTGAACATAGTCGACGTGGCCCTGCATAGCGCGAAACAGGTGGTCCACATGCGTTTGCATGCCACCGGGGATGTCATCAAAAAAACGGCCAAAACATAAAACACGCAGCATGCTGTTAACACTCCAATGTGGCCTATGGTATCATTCGTTCACACCATGAACACAACAGATTTGCAGCACGATATTCGCACGCTGGAGGTATTGCAGCAGCACCCCACGCTGAGCCAGCGCGAGCTGGCCCTGGTGCTGGGGGTGAGCTTGGGCAAGGCCAATTATTGTCTTCGCGCATTGCTGGCCAAAGGCTTGCTCAAGGCGCAGAATTTTAAAAACAGTAAAAACAAGCTGGCCTATGCCTATACCCTCACCCCTGCCGGGGTGGCTGCTAGGGCGGAGTTGACGGCAGAGTTTTTGCGTGTGAAGGTGATGGAGTATGAGCGCTTGTCCATCGAGATCGCCCAGCTCAAAGCGGCGCAGTTGGATCAGCAGACGCTTATTGCTCAACCAGTGATGGAACATTTGTCATGATGCAAGTACTACCTGTTATTTTGTGTGGTGGCTCGGGTTCGCGCCTGTGGCCGCTATCGCGCGCTGGTTTTCCCAAGCAGTTTTTGGCCTTGACGGGCAAGGAGAGTTTGTTCCAACTGGCCGCCTTGCGACTGCATGCGCTGGCCAACGAAGACATTGCGATTGCACGCAGCCTGATCGTCACCAATGAAGAACACCGCTTTTTAGCGCAGGAGCAATTGCGCGAACTGGGGAGCTTGCAAGCCAGCTTTGTGCTGGAGCCCGCTGCCCGCAACACCGCAGCCGCGCTGACGCTAGCCGCTCTGGAGGCGGTGGCGGATGGTGCAGACCCTATTTTGGTAGCCAGTCCCGCAGATCAAAACATCGGTGATGAAGCTGCCTATGTGCAATGCGTGCGCAACGCGATTGCCATGGCTAACTCAGGTGGGGTGGTAATCTTAGGCATTCCGCCGGATCGCCCGGAGACGGGCTATGGCTATATCCAATTTAGCAAGAGTACGGATAGGTCTGGCCAGGCCGAGGGACAGCGGGTTATCCAATTTGTAGAAAAACCCGAGTTAGCTCTGGCGCAAAGCTATGTAGCATCAGGCGACTTTGCCTGGAACAGTGGCATGTTTGTGCTCAAGGCCAGCACTTGGCTCCAAGCGCTCGGCCAATTTCGTCCGGATATTTTGCAGGCTTGCCATACCGCCTGGGACGGCAAGAGCCGGGATGATTTGCAGATGAGTGGCCGCGCATTCAGCTTTGTGCGGCCCGATGCCCAGGCTTTTGCGCTAGTGCCCTCCGAGTCTGTCGATTACGCGGTGCTGGAAAAATGCCCCGGCTCCGCCTTTGCCATCCACATGGTGCCGCTGTTGGCTGGATGGAGCGATTTGGGCGCGTGGGATGCTGTCTGGCAAGCAGGCCAGGCTGATGCACAGGGTAATGTCTGCCATGGCGACGTGATGATGGAAGCTGCCACAAACACCTACGTCCATGCCAGCAGCCGCTTGGTCAGCGCGGTAGGTGTGCAAGACTTGGTGATTGTTGAAACGGCAGACGCCGTGCTGGTAACCGACAAAGCCCATAGCCAGCAAGTCAAAAAAATCGTCAGTCGGCTGGAAGCCAGCAAGCGCCCGGAGCAGAATCTGCACCGCAAAGTCCACCGTCCCTGGGGCTGGTACGACAGCCTGGACGAAGGCGAGCGATTCAAGGTCAAACGCATCTTGGTCAAACCCGGTGCCAGCCTGAGCCTGCAAAAGCACCAGCACCGTGCCGAGCACTGGATTGTGGTCAAGGGAACCGCCGAGGTGACCTGCGGCGACAAGGTGATGGTGTTGTCTGAAAATCAATCGACCTACATTCCACTGGGGGAAGTTCATAGATTGCATAACCCCAACAGCACAGACTTGGAAATTATTGAGGTCCAGTCAGGAGCCTACTTGGGTGAAGACGACATCGTGCGTCTTCAAGACACTTACGGAAGAAAATGAAATATGACGCAAGCTAAAGTCGCGCTGATAACTGGGGTGACGGGACAAGATGGCTCGTACCTCGTCCAACTATTGCTGGATAAAGGCTACATCGTGCACGGCATCAAGCGCCGTGCATCATCCTTTAACACGCAACGGATTGACCACCTGTACCAAGACCCGCATGAGGATGGTGTCAGATTTTTTCTCCACCATGGTGACATGACGGATTCATCCAGCTTGATGCGCATCATTCAGCAAACCCAGCCTGATGAAATATACAACCTGGCAGCGCAATCGCATGTGGCAGTGAGTTTTGAAGAGCCCGAGTACACCGCCAATTCGGATGCGTTGGGAGCCTTGAGGTTGCTAGAAGCTATCCGTATTCTTGGCATGGAAAAAAAGACACGGTTTTATCAGGCCAGTACCTCCGAACTGTATGGCTTGGTACAGGAAACACCTCAAAAAGAAACCACACCGTTTTACCCCCGCAGTCCCTATGCTGTGGCCAAACTTTACGGCTACTGGATCACAGTGAATTACCGCGAGGCCTATGGCATGTATGCATGTAATGGCATTTTGTTCAACCACGAATCACCCGTGCGCGGCGAGAATTTTGTAACCCGCAAAATCACACGCGCGCTGGCCCGCATCAAGTTGGGTAAGCAAGATTGCTTGTACCTGGGTAACCTGGATGCCAGGCGCGATTGGGGGCATGCGCGTGATTATGTGGAAGTGATGTGGCTGATGCTACAACAGGACAAGCCGGAAGACTTCGTCGTGGCAACCGGCGTTCAATACTCTGTGCGTGATTTCATCAATGCCGCCGCCGCAGCGATTGCCTTGCCAATCCAATGGCAAGGTAACGGACTGCATGAGGTGGGCTTAGACCCCAAGGGCAGAAGCGTAGTCAAAATTGATCCGCGCTACTTCCGACCTGCCGAGGTAGAAACCTTACTGGGTGATCCAACCAAAGCCAAAGAAAAATTGGGTTGGCAACCTCAAACCAGTTTTAATGAGCTAGTGCAAGAGATGATGCAGCATGATATGCGGCTGGCAGCCGTAGATGCATAACCATAATTTACATAGATCCAGTGGCCCAGTGTGCGCTAGAAAATGAAGCCTAGAGTTCAGCTTATTCTGGGTGTTTTGAACAGCATCGCCACTGCATTGGCTATGCTGATCATGGCGCCGGTGTATCTAAAGTATTTGGGAGCTGAGGCATACGGTCTTATAGGGTTTTATACGACCCTGTTGATGTGCATGCAAGTGTTTGATATGGGAATGGCTACCACGCTGAACAGAGAGATAGCACGGCATGGCATCGGGCGATTAAGTGAAGACAATGCACAGTTATTGCGTTGTGTTGAGTTGATTTATGCGACTATTTCTGTTGCGCTGGTCTTGGGTATGTGGATACTGGGTGCATGGTTCGCCAAGTCATGGTTTACCGCTAAGAACATTCCAGGTGCAGATATCACTTATGCCCTGTATGGAATCGGTACCTGTGTCGCCTTGCGATTGCCGATCAATGTTTACCAGAGCGCATTGTTCGGGGCACAGAAAATGCATCTTGCTAGCGCCATAGGGATAATTCAAATCATTGCTGGCGCCATAGGTAGTTATGTCTTACTGCGGTTTCATAATGCAGACCTGGCGATATTTTTTGCGTGGCAAGTAGTGATTGCTTTGCTCCATCTGGCTTCTATTCGCGCAGCAGTCTGGCGCAATGCGCCTAAGCTGAGTGCACGCAATAGGGATTGGAGGCCTCTGCGCGGTTTATGGCGGTATGCAGCGGGAGCGGGATTGGTATCTATTGCTGGCTTGGTATTGTCACAGGTGGATAAAGTAGTATTAAGCAAGACTCTGGATCTGGAACAGTACGGCTATTACATGTTAGCTAGTACGTTAGCAGCGTCTGTACATATGATTTCAGGATCCTTTTACAATGTCTTTTTCCCACTAGCAAGTAAATTGATTAAGAGTGATCAATTAGAGATTCTTTTGTCGAAATACCAACTTTTTTCAGCATCGCTGGCAGCCTGTGTGTTTCCATTTGCACTCTATCTCATGTTACTTTTCCCAAAGTTGCTCAACTTGTGGATCGGTGATCAAGCCGCGGTAGATCAAATCAGTCCTATCGCCACAATATTGGTCATAGCTACTTCCTTGCATGCGCTGATGTTTTTGCCTCATGCCTTGACCATGGCTATGGGTATCAGCAGATCGTATTTGACGATGTACGGACTACTGATCGGACTGTCATTACCAGTTACTGTGCTGTTGTCCATTCATTACGGTGCTGTTGGCGGCGCGTTGGCGCAGGTTGCACTATTCGTAATACATGTTTTTTCTGGTGCTTGGATAACTCACCGTATTTGTTTCAAGGGGTATGCTATCAGTTGGCTTTTTAAGGACGTTGGGCGACCTCTGGGTGTAGTAATGTTATTTGGATTTATTGTTCACACTAATGGGTTCCATATCAGGTTAAATTTTGATTGGATCGGTGGCCTTCTGTCAATCGTTGCTTGGATGGTTGTGTTTTTTTCATGTGTCGTTGTATCACCAAGTACACGAAGTATGTTCTTCGTCATGCTAAGGGGTTTTAGGACAAAGTTACTTACTGCATAGTGTTGAAAATTTGGAAATTTCATTTCCTTCTACTTTGACAGCAACATCGGTATAGATAACGCGGCTATGAAGTCGAAATTTTGTAACGTATAACAGGAAGATGATGTGATGTACCAGAGTTTTGCCCAGAATTTTGAAGATGTGCTGCTTAACCGGGTATTCAAAAATACCTCCAATGGGTTTTATGTCGATGTCGGTGCCTGTCACCCTCATTTTGATTCTGTGACGCGTTTGTTTTATGAGCGTGGATGGTCGGGTTTGAATTTAGACCCGTCTGATTACTACCAGCAATTGCTCGCTAAGCACAGGCCACGTGACACGAATTTGAAACTGGCAGCAAGTTCAAGCAAAGGTGAATTGGAGTTTTTTGAGGTAACGGGTACGGGCTATTCAGCATTAAGCAGTGATGTAGTACAGCGTGCCGAGCGCACGGGGGCGACTGTGAGAAAGTCCAGAGTGCCAGTGGATACTTTGAGTCACATCTTGGACCAATACGCAGCGAATAAACGAATAGATTTTTTAAAAATTGATGTTGAAGGGCATGAGCGTGATGTGCTCTTAGGTTTGGATTTTAAACGTCACCGTCCCAAGCTGATTCTGGTAGAGGCAGTTCATCCAGATACGCAGGCGCCGCAATGGCATCTTTGGGAAAACCTGTTGCTCGATGCGGGATACGTGTTTGCCATATTTGATGGCTTGAACAGGTTTTATGTCGATAAGGCACATACTGAGTGGCTCGCGCTATTGCAAGTAGCACCCAACGTCTTCGATGGGTTTTACTTTGCTTCTCAGCATGCGATGGTTAAGCAGAACGGACAAGGCTTTAAAACTTTACTCAAGCATATTTTGCCAGTGCGCTATTACGCTAAATTGCGTAGTTATTACCACTCAATTCGACAGCGTTTGTGATGCCAGTTGCTTTGATTACGGGTGTGATGGGGCAAGATGGTCGGTGGCTTGCGGATTGGTTATTAGCCAAGGGATACCAAGTGCATGGAACTACCCGAAGTATTACCGCAAGCAGTGAAAGCTTTGCTTACCAGAAAAAAATTTCGATGCATGAACTGGCGCTTGATCAACCTAATGGGATTAATGCGCTAGTGAATAATCTTCAGGCCGATGAAATCTACCACTTGGCTGCACGCTCATCAAGCGCACAATTGGCTGATGACCCTGCTGCGTCGGCGCATATCAATGGGCTGTCGGTTTTATATTTTCTGGAGGCTATTAGAAGATTCAATCAGGCTTGCAGACTCAGCTTTGCTAGCAGTAGTGAAATATTTGCGGGCACTGATGTAACTCCCCAATCCGAGAGAACTGCGGTTTCGGCAATCAATCCGTACGGAATTGCCAAATATTTTGGAATGCAATGGGTAAATCATTACCGCGATGCACATCAACTCTTTGCATGCAGCGCGATATTGTATAACCATGAGAGCATTTATCGTGGTGATCACTATGTGACTCGTAAGATCACCAATGCGGCGGCACAAATATTTTTAAAAAAAATGAAATCGGTAACCTTGGGTAATTTGGATAGTCAGCGGGATTGGATGCATGCAACGGACGCGGTTCGTGGTCTGTGGGCAACGTTGCAAGCCAAAGTTGCCGATGATTATGTCTTCGGTTCAGGTGACTTGCATTCTGTCAGGGATGTTTGCAATATTGCTTTTTCGCATCTGGGACTTGACTATCGTGACTATGTAATCAGCCAACCTGATGCGCTGCGCCGCGAGGAAAAAGTGCAGCTAAAAGCGGATATCCGAAAAGCTCAAGCGATGCTGCACTGGCAACCTGAAATTGGCTTTACGCAGATGATTCAAGATATGGTGGATTTTGATGTACAGCAGTACAGTAAGCAATAAATAACTTATAGGTGAATAATGTCGTCGTATAAAAAAACTTCTGGTTGCAGAATTTGTGGCAATAACCAACTGCATAAAGTTCTTGATTTAGGTGAGCAAGTGTTGACGGGTATTTTCCCAAAACACAAAGATGCGGTAATTACGAGCGGCCCCATTCAACTCGTAAAGTGCATTGGCGGGCAGGATGTGTGTGGGCTGTTGCAGATGGCGCACAGCTACGATTTGGATGAGATGTATGGTGACAACTATGGCTATCGTTCTGGCTTGAATGCCAGCATGGTAAAGCACTTGACCGCCAAAATTGCGCGTATTGTCAGCATGGTTGATATGACAGGCTATCCCATCGTCCTGGATATTGGTAGCAATGATGGTACTAGTTTGGCAGCGTATCCCGATGGGCTTTGCGAGCGCGTGGGGATGGATCCTACGGCTTTAAAGTTCAAACAGTACTACCCCAGGGATGCGCATGTAATTAGCGATTTTTTTTCTGCGGATAAATTTTCCGCAGTGTTTCCAGGAAAAAAAGCACGCGTTGTGACATCGTTTTCGATGTTCTACGATCTGGAACGGCCAATGAATTTTGCACGAGAAGTTGCTCAAATTTTGGACGACAAAGGTGTCTGGGTATTCGAGCAAAGCTATATGCCTTTGATGCTTGAGAGAAACTCATTTGATACTGCATGCCATGAGCATTTGGAGTATTACGCATATACGCAAATTCATTGGTTGTTGGAGCGTTGTGGTCTGAAGACTGTTGATGTTGAATTTAACGACATCAATGGCGGTAGTTTTTCAGTCACGGCAGCTTTGAAAACCTCGACCCACAACACTTTTGAAGGCGCAGAGAGGTTATTGGCACAGGAGGCGTATCTCGATCAGCTTGAAACGTATGAAAACTTCGCCATTCGAGTGAATGCTGTGTGCGAGCAACTTAAACACTTTGTGCAAACAGCAAAGAGAGACGGGAAAAAAGTTGCCGGTTTAGGCGCTTCCACGAAAGGCAATGTCCTGCTTCAGTATTGCGGCTTTTCAGAGGACGATATATTTGCTATTGCAGAAGTAAATCCGGACAAGTTTGGAGCTTATACACCAGGGAGTTTGATTCCAATTCGACCTGATTCTGAGGTGATACTTGAGGCCGATTATTTAATTGTCCTGCCATGGCACTTTAAAGAATTTTTTCTTGAAAAATATTCGTATTGCAGAGAGAAACTGGTGTTTCCACTCCCTATTTTTGAGAAAAGCTAATTTTGTGAGTAATGATTTGGCGCGTGCTCAGCCGTTACTTTCAATTTGCATTGCAACAAGAAATCGTGCGCAATATCTGCAAGAAACGTTGGAAATATTCGCTGAACAAATAACGGCTGAGGTGGAAGTGGTTGTTCTGGATGGTGCCTCCACGGACGATACCCCACGTCTAATGCAGGATCTTGCAAAAAAATACCCTTGGTTGATATCTGTTCGGCAAGAGAAAAATGGTGGTATTGACGCTGACTATGATCTGTGCGTGCGTCACGCCAAAGGTAATTATTGCTGGTTATTTTCAGATGATGACTGGCCACTACCATCTTCTGTCGAGAAGATTTTGGAGGCTTGCAGAGGCCAACATTCATTTATCTTTGTTGACGCCGAGGTCAGAGATGTTGAGATGAAGTCACTAATATTAAGTCGGCGTGCCAACCTGACTCAGGATCATGTGATCCACCCTGAACAGCAGGATTTGGTATTCGAGCTTACTGCGAAGGCGCTGTCATTTATTGGCTCTTGTGTTTTAAAACGCGAGCTATGGTTACGTTGTGATTTTGCACATTGTTCAGGATATATGTTCCCGCATATTGGCCCTTTGTTTGATAAAAATATGCCATCCAGTTCACTTTTGTTAGCTAATCCATTGATTGCAATTCGATATGGAAATGCAACTTGGTCATCTAACTCGTTCAAAATTTGGATGATTAATTGGCCAGTATTGATTTGGAAGTTGAGAGGAGTGTCTGAAGGTTCGAAGCTCAATGTCACGCTTCAAAAGCCTTGGCTAGATACTAAAATAATTTTTTGGCAACGCGCAAAAGGAATTTATTCAGCGGATGAATACAAATTACTTTTGAATAGTTTTGATGTGAAATTTTTTCAAAAATTGAAGTTAAAAGCGATCAGTTGCATACCTGGTACTCTAGCGGTGGGGATGGCATTCGTAGCTATCTTATTGGCAAAAAACGCACGCTCGTTTTTTATTGCGGAGTTGAAATTGAGTCGTTTCTATAAAAAAACCATTTTGGAAAGAGGATATAACTGGCTAACCAAAAACTAACGCTGTATTACTTTACGTGCTAACGAGTAAAAATAAATAGAATAATTCCCTAAAACGTAGTTAACCAAATAAAGACACTTTGGAAGCCAATGCCCAAAAAGCTTCAAGCGTTTTAATTCCGACCTCAATCTCCATAGCTCATCTTTATCCCGCCCTGCGAACATCTCAAAAACATGGAACGACATGCGCCCACTGAGCTCGTGTCGGATCGCTTCAGCGATAGGAACTCCAGTTTTGCGTTCGGTATCTTGGGCAATGCGAAGAATCGATTCCCACATTTTTCCGCGTGCTTCTGCGCTGTATCGACCGGGAGTGAAGTGACCCTGTTCGGATTGAGCGTTGCCAAATAACGGCGCGTTATCTGCACGCGCTGCCACGGTGGGCTCGCACATATAGCCGATAGTGCCACTGGCGTAGGCGTTCAGTAGCAAATACATTTGATAGTAGAGGGTGCCGTCGTACTCATTAGTAGCCATAGCTTCGGCCCATCGTCTATCAAAAATCAAACCGCCAAAGAATCCGCCAATGCGCTGCACCATTCCAGCGTTTGCGTTGTCTTTGGTGATGACTTGATCCGTTGGGTATACCCGTGAATAGCCTACTGGTTGCAATGGGTTAGTGGAAAAGCGGGCAAAACTGCGGGAAGCGGCCAACACTTTATGTTGTTGTAAAAACTTGCCCGCGGTTTTCATTGCCTGTGGCAAAACGTAGTCGTCATTGCCAATGAAGAAAACATAATCTCCAGTAGCAAGGCTAATGAGTTGCCGTAAATTCCCATCGTAGCCCAGGTTTTTTTCATTGTTGACGTAACGCACGATAGTGGGGACATCGCGCATGTCGTTGGCAAATTGTTGCGCTAATTCAAAAACCTGTTGACGCTGTGGTGAACCGTCTTCGCAAATGAGAATTTCATGCGCAGGCGTTGTCAAAAGACGCAGGCTTGCCAGCAGAAGAGAGAATTCATCAGGTCGGCCGTACGCAGGAATGCAGATGCTGATGCTGATGCTTGCCTGGTGAGGTACAGATTGGTTTGGTTCGTTCATCATGCAAACTCCTGCTTCAACGGTGTGTTGGAGAGGTTTGCAGTTTGGTGGCGACGATCACCCAATTTTGATTGATCCAGGGCATCAGGCTGCAAAGTACGGTATCAAGAAAATCAAAGCAGCGTGCGAAATAGGTATTGTCGGAAATGGATTTTGGCAAACGTCTTAAACTGTTTCGTGGCAACAAGGCGTAACGCTTGCAGACTTCGATTTGCAGAACGTCTTTAAAAATCGCATGGATCATCGCTCGGTCATAGGTGTATTGATGGTGGTAGGAGCCAAAGCGTCTTGCCAACATTTCGATCCAGCTGCCTTTGTTGGGGAAGTGGTAGCATAAAAATACGCCGCCGGGTTTGAGCAAACGACTGATCTCCTGTAGTGAGCCGCGTTCGTTACCGCCAATTTCCCGCACATGCTCCAAAACTCCGATGGAGCACACGGCATCAAATCGTTCATCGGGATAGTCAATATGAATCGGTTCGGTCGCATTGGCTTTTCGGTACGTAATCTCGCCATCAGCAATCTCTTGCTGAATAAATTGAGGTTCAGCAAACGCATAAATATGGGTTGTATAGCCAGCCTTATTCAGAAAGTAAGAGAAGTGGCCGCTACCGCCACCCCAATCGAGCACTTGTGCACCACTGGGGATGCGCGTGCGAGTGAGGTCATACGCCTTAATGTACTGGTGAAGGCTTGATAGTACATCTAAGCCTTGGCTTCCGTCTTTGGAGGCCACCAGGTTGGAGCGCAGACGTAGTTGCTCCAATATATCCTGATTGGATGGTGCTGGCATAGTATTCGTGTTCGTTATCGCGACTGGCTCACGATCCATTCGCAGTGCGTGTCAACCACATGTTTCCGTAGGTGGGTGAGTCTGGTTTAAGAAGACTTACGGAAAATCCAAAACGTTTGAGGTGCGTCTGCAAATCGTCTAGTTGACCCTTGTGGTATTCAAGTTTGATTTCATGTATCTTATAAAATTCTTTTTCGGTAGAGTTAAATAAAATATCATACTCAGCGCCTTCGCAATCAATTTTAATTACATCGATATGATCGATAGGTTGGCAAATCACTGGCAAGCTAGTGGTGTGCACTATCTCAAAGGCATCATTGGAGTCTTCGGACAAAATGGCGTTGTAGACGCTAGCTGCTTTAGGAAACTTGACTTGTTGTCCGGCATTGGAAGTGACTGCTAATTGGGAGGCAGTTACTATGTTTTGCAGTTGATTGGTTGAAATATTCTTCTGCAGGCAACTATATGCTGAAGAATTGGGTTCAAAAGCGTAGATTTTTTTTGCACCTTGTTCAATAGCGTATAGCACGAACACGCCATTGTTAGCTCCAATATCTACAACGGTAGCACCTTGAGGGATTTTTCCATAGTCTTGTCGAATAAAGATAACGAAAACCGTAATGGGATCGTGCGGATGATCCGTGAGGTGGATACGCGTGCCACTTCTCAAATGTATAACGCCTCCGGGCACGGATTGTCTTGTAATATATGCGCGAAGAAATTGAAATGGATTTTTGAAAAGCCAAAGGCACTTAAAAAAATAACCCACATAGATGGGGATATCCGGAATTCGTCGAAAATATACAGCCAAATTACGATCAAGGAGTTGCATAGATGCTTTTTTATAGATAGGTGTGAAAGAATCAAGCGGATACGGTTGCGTTGGAGGTGTGCGTTGCCGGGATGTATTGATTCACTAAACTATTCAATAACGTGGCAACTGAATCAAAGCTACTTTTTGAATTTAACGTGGATAGACTACTCAACTGTTCTTTAAGGTGGCTCCACGGTGTAAAAATTTCCTCGGCACGCATGATTTTAGGATGGGTGGTTACTTGAGGGCTACCGCCAATCAACAGTTCTTCATAGAGCTTCTCCCCGGGGCGCAAACCCGTGATACTAATTTCCATATCTCCATTGGGATTCTTACTGTCTCGCACAGTAAAGCCGGATAGCTCAATCATTGATCGTGCTAAATCTAAAATCCGTACAGGTTGCCCCATATCCAAAACAAACACTTCCGCACTGCCCGTCTTCACATTGGGCATGGCTGCGGCTTGAATGACCAATTGAGCGGCTTCAGAGATAGTCATGAAGTAACGGGTTACATCAGGATGCGTGACAGTAACGGGACCACCCTGCTGGATTTGAGCGCGAAATTTGGGTACCACCGAACCAGAAGACCCCAGTACATTGCCAAAACGTACCATACAAAATTGGGTATTTTGTTTTTGACTCGCGACCTCTTGGGCAAGTGCTTGCAAAATCATTTCTGCAAGTCGTTTGGTAGCTCCCATGACATTGGTGGGCCGTACAGCCTTGTCTGTACTGATAAGCACCATTTCATCTACTCCACACTCGATGGCCACTTGTGCTACGTTCAGCGTTCCAAAAACATTGTTGTGGATACCGGCAATTGGATTGGACTCTACTAAGGGGACATGTTTATAAGCGGCCGCATGGTAGATCGTATGGGGTTGCCAAGTCCTCACTATTTCCAATAAGCGTTGTTTATCCTGTACCGACGCTAGCAGTGGGATGAGTTCGGGCTTTGTGTTTTGGGTTGTTTTTCCCAACGCAATGAGCTCTTCGTTAATGGTATAGAGGGCAAACTCATTGAGCTCCAGTAAAATTAACCTTGAAGGTTTTATGAGCAAAATCTGCCGGCATAATTCGCTGCCGATAGAACCGCCGGCTCCAGTGACAAGCACCACTTTGTCTTTGATATTTTTGGATAACAACGTAGGATCAGGAGCGACGGCATCTCTGCCCAACAAATCTTCAATGTCCAGCTCGCGCAAATCGCTGGCTTGTATATGACCCGTCGCCAGGTCAGAGAGCGTAGGTAGGGTTCTGACTGCTACCCGTGCCTGGCTAATGATTTTGAGAATTTCATTGCGCCTTTGGCGTGTGATGGCAGGCATTGCTAACAGGATGTCACGAACCTGAAGACGCTCTACAATTTTGACCAAATCATGGGGGTTATAGACGTCTATTCCCATCAATAGGCCACGATGCAAGCTGGGGTTGTCGTCCAAAAATCCGACGACTCGCATTTCATTGCTTTTGGATAATGCCGCCGCCAATGCCAAGCCCGAATCACCGGCACCATAGATCAATACATTGGCGGCGCTCAGTGAGCGCAGTTTCACCACATAAGGTTCGCCCAGAAGATAACGCGCCGCCAAACGCACCGCACCCACGCTAAGAAGTAGCAAGGCTGGCTGGAGCAGGCCTATTGTTCGGGGGACATCCTGGAAACTTGTCGTAGTAAAAATGGCGCTGTACATCAGTGCGTAGATGCCAACGGCCCTGGCAACGGCTACCAGGGCTTCGCGCCCTGCGAATCTAAAAATGGCTCGGTAGAGACCAAATGCGATAAACAGGGGAATGGCCAAGAGCGGCGATACGATCACGGCAAGCCATTGGTACCCTTGAATGGTGACCCAGGTCTCATGCCGCAGGCACAACACTATCCACACCGTTAACACGCACAGGCACACGTCTACGCACATCGCCAACAGGCGTTTGGCCGGGCGAGGCAACGCAAGCATGGTGTCGGTGATGTGTGAGGTTGTCATAAGCAGGGGAGCAGGCTTGTCGTGTAGCGGGTGAAAGCGTTTCTATTGATGGCAGTGGTTAATGGGAAATGCCATCGCGGTTACAGACTTGCATGAATGTTTTCCAGAGAATAGTAAGATCTAAAACAAAAGAGTGGCTGCACAAATATGCAGCATCGAAGTCTACCTTGTCTGCGATGGATAATTCATCCCGGCCATTGATTTGTGCCCAGCCTGTGAGCCCGGGCACCAGGGTGTGCACACCGCGCTCGGTGCGCAGCGCTATGAGGTCGCTTTGGTTGAACAGGGCAGGGCGTGGACCGACAAAGCTCATGTCGCCCGTCAGGATGCTCCACAGCTGGGGCACTTCGTCCAGACTGGTTTTGCGCAGAAAAGGGCCGATGGAGGTGAGGTATTGCTCGGGCTTGGTGAGTAAATGGGTGGCCACGGCGGGGGTATCTACACGCATGCTGCGAAATTTGGGCATGCTGAAAATGCGGTTGTCTTTGCCCACGCGGTCAGACCAGTACAGAACGGGGCCGGGTGAGGTTAGCTTGATAGCTACGGCGACGAGCAGGAGCGGAACCGCCAGTAGCAGAAGTACCAACAAGGCTAAAACGAAATCAAATAGTTTTTTCACGGTAAATTTGATGTGTAGTCCCCGTCAATAGGACATTTACAGCTATTAAATAAGTAGCGTATTGTGGATGGATCTATGCCAGGGAGTTGTCTATAGTAGCTGGAATTTTTCCAGTAAATCGCCTACCAGTTCTAGCCGTATGACCGGGTTGTCAAGCTCCAGCATGCGTTGCTTGAGTTCGGTTGGCATGGGCAGCAGCTCACACCAGCGGTTGGCGACCCAGGCACAATCGTTCCAGCGGCTGTCTGCTGCAGCCAGTGGCTCGGCCAGCGCTTGAGGCGGCAGTTGGGCGATGACCTTACGCAGGACGCTGGCACAGGGCTGTAGCTCGGTGGGGAGTGCTACCGCCTGGTCGGCGTCGATATGTTCTATATCGGCAACCCACAGGCCGTGCCTGAGCCGCTCCTGGCGCAGGATACGAAAGCGTTGCTGGCCGACGCATTGCACCAGTTTGAGCCCCGCTTGGGGAGCCGCATGCTGGGTGATCGTGGCCAGAGTGCCTATCCGGGCAAAGGCTTCGGAGCTTTGCGGGATTTGTACTTCAGCGCCTTGTGTTAATGCGACGACACCGAAAGGGGCCCCCGTTTGCAGGCACTTGTTCACCATGTCCAGGTAGCGTACCTCAAATATGCGCAACGGCAGTGCGCCTTGTGGAAACAAGACGGTCCCTAGGGGGAAGAGTGGCAAGGAGGAGAGTGTCACTGTTCGCGGCGAACCCAGGATGGCTAGTGGTAGCAGACTTCAGGCGACCGCATCGGCTGGCTGACGCAATAGCATCGCCAAGCTGGTGGACAGTTTTTGCCGCAGCTCACGCCGGTCGCAGATAAAGTCCACAGCGCCTTTTTGCAGCAAGAACTCGGCCCGCTGAAAACCCTCGGGTAGCTTCTCGCGCACGGTGCTCTCAATCACGCGCGGCCCGGCAAAACCGATCAAGGCCTTGGGCTCGGCAATCACGATATCGCCTACAAATGCAAAGCCAGCACTCACGCCGCCCATGGTCGGGTCGGTCAACACACTTATGTAGGGCAGACCTTTTTTGGCCAGACGGGTAAGTGACGCATTGGTTTTGGCCATTTGCATCAGGGACAACAAGCCTTCTTGCATGCGCGCACCGCCCGTAGCGGTAAAGCAGATGAAGGGTACTTTTTGGTCGATGGCGGCCTGTACGCCACGTACAAATCGCTCGCCTACCACCGAGCCCATGCTGCCGCCCATGAAGTCAAATTCAAAGCAGGCCACTACCACTTCTATGCTTTGAATGGCGCCGCCCATGACGATCAGGGCATCGGTCTCGCCCGTGTTCTCCAGCGCTTCTTTCAGGCGCTCGGTATATTTGCGGCTGTCTTTGAATTTGAGCGCATCAACGGGGATGACTTCCTGACCGATTTCATAGCGACCTTCGGCATCCAGCAAACCGTTCAACCGGGCACGCGCACCGATGCGGTGGTGGTGGCTGCACTTGGGGCAGACATTGAGGTTTTGCTCCAAATCGGTTTTGTACAGCACCGTGTCGCAGCTGGGGCATTTGATCCACAGGCCCTCGGGCACCTGGCGGCGTTCTGTGGAGCCCGTGGGGCCCATTTTGGAAGGCAGGAGTTTTTCTAACCAGGACATAGGCGTTTCCTTTCAATCTCAGGAGTCTAACGCCGCGCGGATATCCCGCAAAAAGTTCACGGCTACCGCGCACACTTTTTCATGGGGTTGGTCTTCAATCAACTGGATGAGTTTGCTGCCAATCACCACCGCATCGCAGGACGCGCCCACGGCTTTGGCGGTGGCAGCATCACGGATGCCAAATCCCACGCCCACGGGTATGCTCACATGCTGGCGGATGCGCGGAATGGCCTGCGCCACTGCATCCGTGTCCAGCGCGCCCGAGCCCGTGACACCTTTGAGCGACACGTAGTACACATAGCCGCTAGCCAGTTGGCCCACCAGGGCCATGCGCTCTGGCGTCGAGGTAGGGGCGAGCAAAAAGATCAGGTCCAAACCGCTGGCGCGCAGCTTGGTGGCGAATTCTTTGCATTCTTCGGGCGGGTAGTCCACGATCAGCACGCCATCCACCCCAGCAGTGGCGGCATCCAGCACAAAAGCATCGTCACCATGCTGTTGGTCATAGCGCTCGACGGGGTTGGCGTAACCCATCAACACCACCGGGGTGCTATTGTCTTTGCTGCGAAAGCTGGTGACCATGGCCAAAACCTGGCCCATGCCTATACCCAGCCCCAAGGCTTTCTCTCCGGCTTTTTGGATCACCGGGCCGTCCGCCATGGGATCGCTGAACGGTACACCCAGTTCGATGATGTCGGCCCCCGCACCCACCATGGCATGCATCAGGTCCGGCGTGATGTTGGCGTAGGGAAAGCCTGCTGTCACATACGGAATCAAGGCGGTGCGGCCCTTGGTCTTCAATGCAGCGAGGGTGGTTTGGATACGGCTCATGATGCACTTGCCCCCACGCTTGCCACTTTGTGTGCTGCGCTGCCCCCCGTGGGTGCCCTCGCGCCTTGGGGCGGCCCGGCGACGCTCGTGAACTCCACAACGTTCTCACGGCCTTTAACGGTTTGGCCTTTGCAGGACGGGCGGCAATAAAAATCGGCATTGCTTAAATCGGCCACGGTGCCAATGTCTTTGTCACCCCGGCCCGACAGATTAACCAAGATGCTTTGGTCGCTGCGCATGGTTGGGGCCATTTTCATGGCGTAGGCCACGGCGTGGCTGGACTCGAGCGCGGGGATGATGCCCTCGGTGCGGCAGAGATAGTGGAATGCGTCCAAGGCCTCTTTGTCGGTGATGCCCACATATTCGGCGCGGCCAATGTCGTGCAACCAGGCATGTTCTGGGCCTACACCGGGGTAGTCCAGTCCCGCGCTGATGGAGTGCGTTTCCGTAATCTGACCGTTCTCGTCTTGCAGCAAGTAGGTGCGGTTGCCGTGCAGCACGCCGGGGCTGCCGCGCGTGATGGACGCGCTGTGCTTGCCGCTGTCCAAGCCTTCCCCAGCGGCTTCTACGCCGATCAAACGGGTTTTTTCATGCGCGATGTAGGGGTAGAAAATGCCCATCGCATTGCTGCCACCGCCCACGCAGGCCACGACCGCATCGGGTTGCTTGGCATCGCCCAGATGCGTGGGCATTTGCGTCAAACATTCTTCGCCAATCACGCTTTGAAAATCACGCACCATCATCGGGTAGGGATGGGGGCCCGCCACGGTGCCGATGATGTAGAAGGTGTTGTCTACATTGGCCACCCAGTCGCGCATGGCTTCGTTCAGCGCATCTTTCAGGGTTTTGCTGCCGGACTCCACGGGTACGACCGTTGCGCCCAGCAGCTTCATGCGGTAGACGTTGGGGCTTTGGCGGGCTACGTCAACGCTGCCCATGTACACCACGCATTCCAGGCCGTAACGGGCGCAGATGGTGGCCGTGGCTACGCCGTGCTGGCCCGCGCCGGTCTCGGCAATCACGCGCGGTTTGCCCATGCGCTTGGCCAGCAGCGCCTGGCCGATGGTGTTGTTGATTTTGTGCGCTCCGGTGTGGTTCAGGTCTTCGCGTTTGAGGTAAATCTGTGCGCCCCCCATCTCGCGGCTCATGCGGGCTGCGTGGTAAATTGGCGAGGGGCGACCCACGAAGTGCGCCAGCTCGTACTTGAATTCACGGATGAATTCGGGGTCTTTCTGGTAATGCGCGTAGGCCTCTCGCAGCTCATTGATGGCGTGCGTGAGCGTCTCAGAGACGAAGCTACCGCCGTATTTTCCAAAGTGTCCGCTGGCATCGGGTTGTACGTAATTCATAGAGGATGGAGCGAAGTTCAAGCATCAGCAATGATGACTGAAACCTGCAAGTTAAAGGTTGGCGATAAGATCATCTGCGCGGCGTACCGCTGCAACGAACTGGACTATTTTTTCGGGGTCTTTGATGCCCTTGAGCGTTTGACCGCTCAATCCCGCAGCATCGAGCTCTACCCCCGAGCTCACATCAACGGCCCAGGGCCGTACCTGCATAATGCCATCGGTCACGTTTGCAGGCGTCAATCCACCAGACAAAACGAGGCGAGAGCTGGCGTTTAGTTGCGGATGTGACCAATTGATTGCGTTCCAGTTAAATGTTTTTCCGCCACCGCCGTAACCATCCACATGGGCATCGACCAGGATGGCTTGGGCAGCGGCGTAATCTTGGCTGAATTTTACCAAGTCAAAACTCTCCGTGCCACTCAGGGGAATACGCGCGGCCCGCATAAAGGGCAGCCCTGGCTTTTGGCAGTCTTGGGGCGACTCATCGCCATGAAATTGGCAGAGAGTCCCTGTATTGTGGACGTAAGCAGCTATTATATTAGGAGTGGTTTCATTGACAAACAGCAGCACCGGTGTGACAAAAGGAGGCAAACGGCGGGCGAGCTCAGCCGCCCGCTGGGGCGACACATAGCGTGGGCTGGCCGGGTAGAGCACAAAACCCACGGCATCGGCTCCCGCCTGGACGGCAGCGTCGACGTCCTGCTCGCGCGTCAGGCCACAAATCTTGATTCTGGTTCTGCGAAATGTCATGGCAACCAATCATACGCCGCTGTGCGCTCTGGCAAGCCCCATTTGGCCTCGTACACGGGGCCCAAAAAGTACAGGCCGTCGGGCGAAAAAGTAGGCGCTGCGGCCTCGCGCGTACGCGCAGCCAGCACCTGGCCCATCCACTTGGGTGGCTGCTTGCCTTGGCCAATGGTGATCAGGCAGCCCATGATATTGCGAATCATGTGGTGCAAAAAGGCGCTGGCCTCGAACTCAAAATGCCAGTAGGCACCGCGCTGGCTGATCTCGATGCGGCGCATGGTTTTGACGGGGCTCAAAGCCTGGCACTGCGATGCTCTGAAGGAGGAAAAGTCGTTTTCACCCAGCAGAACCTGCGTAGCAAGCTGCATATTTGATAGCAATAAGGGGCGGTGAACCCAACCTACCCGGCCTGCTTCCACGCTGGGGCGGACGATGGATTCGAGCAGCACGTAGGCATAGCGTCGCGCAATCGCGCTACCCCGGCTATGAAATTCATCGGGCACCGCGCGCGCCCATTGCACCGCAATATCGGCGGGCAAATAGCTGTTGGTACCGCGGACCCAGGATGACAGATCGCGCTGCAGGGGGGTATCCAAATGCACCACCTGCATCAGGCCATGCACGCCTGCGTCAGTGCGGCCTGCGCAGTTGGTCACCACGCGGCCGCCTTTGGGCAAACCACAAAAAGCCGCTAGTGCGGTTTCGAGTTTGTCCTGGATGGTGTTGCCACCGGGTTGACTTTGCCAGCCCAAGTAGCCCTGGCCGACATAGCTCAATCCCAGGGCGACGCGAGGCACTAGCTTAAGTCCGCCACCATACGCTGGGCGCGGGCTTTGAGGGCACCTGTGGCTTCAGTAGCAACTTCCTGCGCCAGTGAGCGCGCACCATCATCGTCGCCAATTTCACGGAACTCTTGCGCCAGCGCCAGTTTGGTCTCTAGCGGGTCGCCCGTGATGCCAGCATCTACGGCAACAGAAGCTGACATGGCGGAGGCACTGGGTGTTTTCAGGTCGAGTGATAAATCGCCAAAATCGAATTCCAGCGCATTGGCCGATGCGGCTGCGTTGGTGTTCATCTCCATAGGGGTCGTGGAGATGGTTGGAGTTTTGACAGGAGGTTTGGCGCTGAAACTCAAACTGTTGGCAAACGAATCCATATCCTGGCCCGAGAGCTTGACCGCATCGCGCGATGAAGTGATGACTGGCAAGGCCGGAGCATCAAAAGCCATATCAAATGGGTCATCTATCTCCGAGCGCAGCTCCATTGCCGTGGTGTGGTGTTCGTCGACGGTGGGTGTGGGATTGAAATGAGGATGGTGAGCCGCAGTTGCTGGGGTGGCACGGCCAGCAGGCATGGTCGCCAGATATGGATCAGGAGCAGTTGCCGTGGTGCTGGAACCATGCGACTGATCATCCGTAGAAAAATCCAGATCCAGATCAAAATCCACATCGGGTTCAACCACAGCCGCAGCCGCAGCGGCCGAAGCAGGCCTGGTAGCCATGGATACTGTACTCACGGCTGCTGCTGCGACGGCAGCAGCACCAACGGCCGCAGAAGTGCCTGCCTTGGCCGAACGGGATGCCGCACGGGACGCATCACTAACGCCTTGGTACAAGTGGTTGGAGGGGTCAATCTCGCGGCCCAAGGTGCGTGCGGTATCCCATTCAGGGCCTTGCCCGTTAGTGATCTTGTAGGCCTCCTTGGCCACATTTTCAAAGGCCTTGGTGTCGCGGCGTTTGGCGTAAATTTCCAGCAGCTTGGCGTGAACCGCCACGCGGGTGGGTTGCATGCGCAGAGCTTCCTTGAGGATTTCTTCGGCTTGCAAATCCCGGCCATATGCCAAGTACACGTCAGCCTCGGCTACCGGGTCGACATCACCCGCAGCGTCTAGCTGGCTGGGCGAGTACACCATGGACGATGAGCCCGTGGCGACGCTGCTACCAGCGGCCGTATTGTTGGTGTCGATGCGTTGTCCACCGGAAGCCCCAAAGAACGAATCGGGTTGCAGACGGCTCTCCAGGAAAGAGCTGTCCTTTTGGTCGGCTTTTTTGCGCTGACGCCAGCGGTAGGCTCCAAAACCGGTCAGTAGGGCCAGTAAGCCGCCTGCGGCGGGCAGGGTAACGGGATTGCTCAGCAGATTGTCTACCAAACTAGGTTCAGCGACGGGTAGGGTGGGTGCCGCCGAGGGGGCCTTGGCAATGCTGGCAGGCGCTTGGGGTACGGGCGCTACCGTAGCGGCGGTGACGGTACTGCTCTTTGTCGCGGCGCCAGACACTGAGGACGCAACTGCCCCAGCACTGGCGGGGGATTTGGGCGCAACAACGTTGGCGCTGGCGGCAGGTTGGGTGGTTACTGCAGTGGCCGCAGAACTGGCACTGGCCAAGGCAGGACTTGCAGTAGTTACAGCCGCTTTAGTAGCCGCGCTGGAACTGGCTGGGGCTGGCATGCCCAATGCGGATCCTGTAGCCAAGGCAACACCGGCGGCGGCACTGGCAGCCGCTGTAGCAGGCTTGGCCGTGGCCGTGGTAGTGGTGCCTAATTTCGTCAGATCTTGAAGATTCTTGGCTAGCTCTGCGGTTCTGACAGCAGCATCTTTGGCCTGCTTGTCTTTGGCGATGGACTCTTCTTTGACCCCCTTGGCAGCCGATGCAGCTCCCTTGGACAGGGTAAGTTTATCGGGCGCTGTGGCGTTGGTTTTGCGTTCTTCAACCTTGGCTTGTACGCTGCCCGAGGCCTTGCGGCTGGCGGTAGGGGCTGCGGTACTGGGCGCGCCTTGCGCCAGGCGACGGCGAAACTCGTTGAAGTCCTTGCTCTGCGCCACAATCATCTGGCGGGCATCAGAGCGCGAATTGCTGCCGGCGTTTGCTACCGCACTGGGTATGTCCAGCACCACGCCTGCCTTGAGCCGGTTGACGTTGCCATTGACAAATGCGTCGGGGTTGGTGTTGAGCATGGCTACCAGCATCTGGTCCAGCGACACTCCAGCAGGCTTGTATCGCCCTGCCAGTTGGGCGGCTGTATTGCCTTTTTTGACAACGATTTCTCCAAGGATCGGAATGGGTGCCTCTACCCGCTCCGCTTTTGGGGTTCGTATGGTGCGCTGTGGGGGCGCGGAGCCGCGTTGAGCAGGTTGCGCGGGCGCTTCGGTGATGTAAACCGGTGCAGCGGTACTGGGTACTGGACGCGCCGTGACTGTGGCTCTGGGCGCGGCAGACGCAACACTGGGCGCGGTAACCGGGCTGACAGGAGTTTGTGCGCGAATGTTGGGAGGGTCAAACAGCATGGTGTAGTCACGCACCATACGACCCGAGGCCCAACTGGCTTCCAAAATCAGATCGACAAATGGTTCTGTTATGGGGCGATCACTGCTCAGGCGCAGATACGAACGGCCATCGGGGCGCTTTTGCAGACTGATCTGCACATTGTTCAAGGCCGCGCTGTATTCCAGTCCAGCGGCTTTGAATGCATCCGGCCCGGCAACCGCAGCCTTCAGACTGGCTGCTTCATCCGCATTGATATCGGGCACATCAATCTCGGCACGCAGGGGCTCACCCAGTGCGGATTGAACGTTGACCCGGCCCAGCGCCAATGCATATGCATCCAGACTGGCCAAACCCATCGACAACAGCAACGCCGCAGCCGCCACGGGCGTACGCCAAGTGGACATGCGGCCAGAGAAAAGGGCTGTCCCCGAGACTTGCGCAGACGATGGTCCGGCAAGCGCAATCTTTATGGTTTTTCGCACAAAATCCTCAACACGAATTTACTAAAAACAACGTTAACATCAACACGTTAGCTTGACAAGCTAAGACAACATTTAAGTTTTGATACGCCTACTTTCTGGCCTTATAGCTTTACACAATGTTGTCTTACGACAACGCGGGGCACAGGACATTGCCTTCTGAAATCAGAAAAACATTAAAAAGTTAGTTGATACTGACTTTTTAATCCTGGCGTGACAACAAAATCCGCAGCATACGACGCAGGGGTTCCGCAGCCCCCCAGAGCAATTGGTCGCCGATGGTAAACGCACCCAAGTACTCTGGCCCCATCGCCATTTTACGGAGTCGCCCCACTGGGATGTTCATGGTGCCTGTAACCGCCACGGGTGTCAGGTCTTTGAGCGTAGCCTCGCGGGTATTGGGTACCACTTTGGCCCAAGGGTTGTCGGCGGCAATCATGGCCTCGATGTCGGCTAGAGGTACATTTTTCTTGAGCTTGAAGGTTAGGGCCTGGCTGTGGCAGCGCATAGCGCCTACCCGCACGCAAAAACCGTCTACCGGGGTGGCTGGTGCACCAAAGCCCGCGCCTTGGCCCAAAATCTTATTGGTCTCGGCACCGCCTTTCCATTCTTCCTTGCTCATGCCCCAGCCGTCTTCGTACGGCTGCTTGTCTAACCCCAAATCCTTGTCAATCCACGGGATGATGCTTCCGCCCAGCGGCACACCAAAGTTGGCTACCTCGTCCCCGCTCAGGCTGCGTTGCTTGGCTGCTACGCGGCGGTCAATTTCCAGGATGGACGACTTGGGGTCGTCCAGCAAAGATTTCACCTCGACGTTGAGCGCGCCGTATTGCGTGAGCAGTTCACGCATATGCTGCGCGCCACCACCGGATGCGGCTTGGTAGGTCATGGTGCTCATCCACTCCACCAAACCCGCTTTGTACAGTGCGCCTACGCCCATCAGCATGCAGCTGACGGTGCAGTTGCCCCCAATCCAGTTGCTGCCGCCTTTGGTAAGTGCGTTTTTGATCACGTTTAAGTTGACGGGGTCGAGGATGATGACCGCATCATCATTCATACGCAGCGTCGATGCCGCGTCAATCCAGTGGCCTGCCCAGCCCGCTGCGCGCAGCTTGGGGTACACCTCAGTGGTGTAGTCGCCGCCCTGGGCGGTGATGATGATGTCGCACTTCTTTAGCGCATTGATATCGAAAGCGTCTTTGAGCAGAGTCTCGTTCTTGGCCTGTGCAGGGGCTTTGCCGCCCGCATTGGAGGTCGAGAAAAATACCGGCTCGATCAAACTAAAGTCACCCTCAGCGATCATGCGGTCGATCAGCACTGAGCCGACCATGCCGCGCCAGCCAACCAAGCCAACAAGATTACCAATTTTCATTTTCAAGCGCCTTTCAAATTTAATCAGGTATAGCTGATTCCCCGGCTCGTCAGGCTCCGGGGGTGGGCGCGACGAACCGGGCTGTATCAGCCTTTAATGGTTGTCGTTTTAGTGGAATAAATGAACGCGGTCACGCCAAACCTCTGGGCTTGGGTGGATGCAGGGCATGCGATTCGAGCGTTCATACAGGCTAAATTGTAGCGTAATTCATCCGTGCTGAATTTGCAACCCATTTTCATGCTAAATATGCCCGTAGTCCATGTCAATAGGTCATAAGTAGCTATTGAATAAATAGCAAATCAGGCCAGCGCCTTGACCACCGCATCACCCATCTGCTTGGTGCTGACCTTGGTGGTGCCCTCAGAGTAGATGTCTGTCGTGCGCAAGCCTTGCGACAGCACCTTGGTGACCGCCGCTTCAATGCGGTCGGCTGCAGCGGCCTGGTTCAGGCTAAAGCGCAGCATCATGGCGGCGCTCAGGATGGTGGCCAAAGGGTTGGCAATGCCTTTGCCGGCAATGTCCGGCGCGCTGCCGTGGCTGGGCTCGTACAGGCCCTGGCTTTTGCTGTTGAGGCTGGCTGAGGGCAACATGCCAATCGAGCCGGTCAGCATGGCAGCAGCATCACTTAAAATATCGCCAAACATGTTGCCAGTGACGACCACGTCAAAGCGTTTGGGTGCTTTGACCAGTTGCATGGCGGCGTTGTCCACGTACATATGGTCTAGCGCGACCTCGGGGTATTGCTTGCCGACCTCGGTGACTACGTCTTTCCAGAACTGGAAGGTTTCCAGCACATTGGCCTTGTCTACGCTCGTGACACGCCTGCTGCGCTTCATGGCGGCCTGGAAGGCGACATGGGCAATGCGCTCGATTTCGGGGCGGCTGTAGCGCATGGTGTCAAAGGCTTCTTCTGCTCCAGGGAAGTGCCCGTCTGTGGCGGTGCGGCGGCCCCGTGGCTGGCCAAAGTAAATATCGCCCGTCAGCTCGCGGATGATCAAAATGTCCAGGCCCGAGACCAATTCAGGCTTGAGGCTGGAGGCATCGACCAACTGCTCATAGCAAATGGCCGGGCGAAAGTTGGCAAACAGGCCCATGTTTTTGCGCAGACCCAGAATAGCCTGCTCGGGGCGCAGTGGACGATCCAGCTTGTCGTATTTCCAGTCGCCTACGGCACCAAACAGCACGGCATCGGCTTGCATGGCCAGCTTGAGTGTGCTTTCGGGCAAGGGGTGGCCATGCGCCTCGTAGGCAGCTCCGCCGACGAGGGCGGTTTCGGTTTCAAATTTCAGGCCAAGGACGTTCAAAACCTTGACAGCTTCGGCGACGATTTCGGTGCCGATGCCGTCACCGGGGAGGATTGCGATTTTCATGGATGGACAAAGTTAGAGGGCGCAAGGACGCGCCGTCAAAATAAAATACTCAACGCAAGCTATCGCCGCTGTTGAAGCCGGGGGCCGGTGGAGCTACAGGGGCTACTGGGGCCACAGTAGCCAGAATGCCAACAGCGGTTTCAGCTTTGCGAAGCTCAGCGCACAGGTAACTGTTGGATTGGGGAACATTTTGTACCGCAGCGCAAATTTCACGCAAAGAGGTAGCGCTTTGCGGGTTATTCATCACCGCACGCATTTCATTGGGTAGTTTACTCAGCACGGCCGCATTTTCAACGTTATGGCACTGCGCTGTGTTGGCTTGGCGGTAAGCGGCATCGCGGCAGGCGGCGATGAGGGTATTGAGATCCGGACGGGCGGCCAAGCCCTGGATATTCGGGTTTTTGAGTAAATCTTCTAGCAATCCCGCGTGCGCCACTGGCAGTGCCAAGGCAAAGAATGCGATGGAGCAGCCCAGGATTTTTTGAATAGACATATACAACCTTGGGTTAGAGGGGGAGGGATTTTCCGAGCCATGGCTTGGTGGCAAGCCGCTCAGATTCAAACGCTTTGATCTTATCGGAATGCCTCAGTGTTAACCCGATATCGTCAAAGCCATTGAGCAAACAGTATTTACGAAACGCCTGCACTTCAAACGACAGGGTTTCGCCGTCGCCTTTGATGACCACTTGCTGCTCCAGATCGATGGTGAGCTGGTAGCCGGGGAAGGCGTTGACTTCGTCGATCAGCTTGGCTACCTGCGCCTCGCTGAGCACGATGGGCAGCAAGCCATTTTTAAAGCAGTTGTTAAAGAAGATGTCGGCGTAGCTGGGGGCAATCACGGCGCGAAAGCCGTACTGGTCTAGCGCCCAAGGGGCGTGCTCGCGGCTGGAGCCGCAGCCAAAGTTTTTGCGGGCGATCAGCACGCTGGCACCTGCATAGCGGGGTTGGTTGAGCACGAAGTCGGGGTTGATTTTGCGCGATTTCGGGTCTTGGCCGGGAAAGCCTGCGTCCAGATAGCGCCACTCGTCAAACAGGTTGACGCCAAAGCCGGTCTTGTGGATCGACTTTAAAAACTGCTTGGGAATGATCGCGTCGGTATCGACGTTCTCACGGTCTAAGGGGCAGACCAGGCCTTTGTGGATGGTGAATTTTTGCATGGTAATTTAAGCGTATTTGCGCACATCGACAAAGTGCCCATGCACCGCTGCTGCAGCGGCCATCGCAGGCGACACAAGGTGGGTGCGGCCTCCGGCGCCTTGCCTACCTTCAAAATTGCGGTTTGACGTAGATGCGCAGCGCTCGCCGGGCTCCAGGCGGTCGGCGTTCATGGCCAGGCACATGCTGCATCCGGGCTCGCGCCATTCAAAACCTGCGGCCTTGAAAATTTCATGCAGGCCTTCACGTTCGGCTTGTTCTTTGACCAAGCCGGAGCCTGGCACCACCATGGCGATCTTGATGTTTTTAGCGACTTTCAAGCCGATTTTTTTGACGATGGCCGCGGCCTCGCGCATGTCTTCGATACGGCTATTGGTACAAGAGCCAATAAACACTTTGTCTACAAACAAATCGTTTAAAGCCTTGTTCGGTGTCAGGCCCATGTAGAGCAGGGCGCGCTCAATCGCGCCGCGCTTGTTGGCATCTTTTTCTTTGTCGGGGTCGGGCACGCGGTCGTCAATCGACAGCACCATCTCAGGGCTGGTGCCCCAGGTGACTTGGGGGATGAGTTGGGTGGCATCCAGCTCGACTACGGCATCAAACTTGGCGCCGGGGTCGCTTTGCAAGGTTTTCCAGTACGCCGCAGCCTGGTCCCACTCCACACCCGTGGGGCTGAACAGGCGGCCTTTTACATACTCAATGGTTTTCTCGTCCACGGCTACCAAGCCTGCGCGTGCGCCAGCCTCGATCGCCATGTTGCACACCGTCATGCGGCCTTCCATGCTCAGCGCGCGGATGGTGCTGCCGCCAAATTCGATGGTGTAGCCCGTGCCGCCCGCAGTGCCAATTTTGCCGATGATGGCCAGCACCACGTCTTTGGCGGTGACACCTTTTTGCAGCGCGCCTTCTACTTTTACCAATAGATTTTTAGCTTTTTTGGCCAGCAGGGTTTGCGTAGCCATGACATGCTCGACCTCGCTGGTGCCTATGCCATGCGCCAACGCACCAAACGCGCCGTGGGTGCTGGTATGCGAGTCGCCGCACACCACTGTCATGCCAGGCAGGGTAGCGCCGTTCTCGGGCCCAATGACGTGCACGATGCCCTGGCGTTTTGACAGGAAAGGAAAGTACGCCGCAGCGCCAAACTCTTTGATGTTGCTGTCCAGCGTAGTGATTTGCTCTTTACTCACCAGGTCGGTAATGCCGTCGTAGCCCAACTCCCAGCCGGTGGTGGGCGTGTTGTGGTCGGCGGTGGCCACGATGGAGCTGATGCGCCAGACCTTGCGGCCCGCGACGCGCAGCCCCTCAAAGGCCTGGGGGCTGGTGACTTCGTGCACCAAGTGGCGGTCAATGTAGAGGATGGACGTGCCATCGTCTTCGGTATGGACGACGTGTTCGTCCCAAATTTTGTCATATAAGGTGCGTGACATGGTGTGCTTTCGGTCAGTAATGGGTATTTTACGTGCATGCCGAGAGGGCATCAGAAAAAATCAATCGACATTGGCTTACTCATAGCCATAGGCAATCATGGGTATTGACGCGAACAATTGGGCAACGCATGCTGTTGCGGCTATGCTCGGGGCTCCTTGAATTCTCAAGGTGATCACCTGTATTGTTTATTAACCCTAGGAGAAACCATCATGGCAGCATTAAAAGGCTCCAAGACGGAAGACAACCTGAAAGCCGCCTTCGCAGGCGAGTCTCAGGCCAACCGCCGCTACTTGTATTTCGCAAACAAGGCCGACATTGAAGGCCAAAACGACGTGGCAGCCCTGTTTCGCTCCACCGCTGAAGGCGAAACCGGCCATGCGCACGGTCACCTGGAGTGGCTAGAGCAGTGCGGCGACCCAGCAACTGGCTTGCCCATTGGCTCCAGCCGTCAAAACCTGACCGCCGCAGTGGCTGGCGAGACCCACGAGTACACCGACATGTACCCCGGCATGGCCAAAACCGCCCGCGCCGAAGGCCATGACGAAGTGGCTGACTGGTTTGAAACCCTGGCCAAGGCGGAGCGTTCACACGCCAACCGCTATACCAAGGCTTTGAACGAGCTGGTCGATTAATCAAGCTTGAGTTGTTTGTGTTGGGCGCTGGTACAGCGCCCAATACAAAACATTCTGGAGATTTTTTATGGCACGAGAAGGCTCGCTGGAGGCGCCCACCCGTCATCCGATTGACTGGAAATCGCCCGACTATTACAACGAAGAGGCTACCTTCAAAGAGTTGGAGCGCATCTTCGACATCTGCCACGGTTGCCGCCGCTGTGTGAGCCTGTGCGGCTCGTTTCCCACGCTGTTTGACCTGGTGGACAACAACGACACCATGGAAGTCCACGGCGTGGACAAAAAAGACTATTGGAGCGTGGTCGATCAGTGCTATCTGTGCGACCTGTGCTACCTGACCAAATGCCCCTACGTGCCGCCGCATGAATGGAATGTGGACTTCCCGCACACCATGCTGCGGGCCAAGGCCATCAAGTTTGAAAAAGGCGAAGTCAAACTTGGCGAAAAGTTTTTGGCCAGCACCGATGTGCATGGCCAGTTTGCTGGCATCCCCATCGTGGTGCAAGTGGCCAACGCGGTCAACAACACCAAGCCCGCCCGGGCAGTGATGGAAAGCGTATTGGGCGTAGACAAAAACGCCTGGCTACCCGCACTCGCCACCCGCAAGTTCCGCTCGTCCGCCCCCAAGGCCAAAGCGATGGTGATTAAAAATGGTGACAAAACCCCCGGCAAAGTGGTGGTGTACAGCACCTGCTACATCAACTACAACGAGCCCGGCATTGGCCATGATTTGCTGAAAATTCTGGACCACAACGACATACCCTACGAGTTGGTGAGCAAAGAAAAATGCTGCGGCATGCCCAAGCTGGAGCTTGGCGATTTAAAGTCGGTGAACGCCAGCAAAGAGGCCAACATACCGGTGCTGGCCAAGTATGCCAAAGACGGCTACGCCATCCTCAGCGCGGTGCCTAGCTGCACGCTGATGTTCAAACAAGAAATCCCCCTTATGTACCCCGGCGAGCAGGATGTGCAGTTGGTCAAAGAAGCCATGTGGGATCCGTTTGAATACCTGATGGCACGCAAACGCGATGGCTTGATCAAAACTGAATTTCCTGTGAGTCTGGGCAACATCAGCTACCAGATGCCTTGTCACGGCCGGGTGCAGAATATCGGCAAAAAAACCGAAGAAATGCTCAAAATGGTGCCCGGCACCTATGTGCAAACCAACGAGCGTTGCAGTGGCCACGCAGGCACCTTCGGCGTGAAAAAAGCCACCCACCAGCAGGCCATGAAAATTGGTAAACCCCTGTTTAAACGGATGGCTGAACATCCTGGCTCGGGCAAGGCGGCTGACGGAACGGTGGCCACTGCGGCCGGCGTGCCTGACTACATCAGCTCGGATTGCCCATTGGGTGGACACCACATCAAGCAAGGTTTTGAGGTAAATAGCCTGGGTGAACCCACCTTGGCGCATCCGCTGACCTTGGTGCGCACGGCTTATGGGTTGAAATAGACTTTAGTAAATCGTTTGGGTCTTAGGTATCGCAAAAAACGCAAAAAGAAGAACGCAAAAAACGCTAAAAAACAGAATGAAGATTTTCATTTCGTTGAATAAGGGTGCTTAGATTATTTCCTGTTTTGGGATTTATTTTTTGCGTTTTTTTTCACCCCTTCAGCGTTTTTTGCGTTACCTCCCTTCAACCCGACAAGCCCCCCGAAATGGAGAACGTAAACATGCAGTTAACCGGAAAAATCACCAAAGATAACCTGATGAGTCTGGAGCAGTACCACAAGTACCGCAAGGCCCACAAAGACCAAGTGCTGGCGCACCGCAAGTTGCGCAGTGTGTACCTGGGCGAGCATATCCATTTGCAGTTTGAGAGCGAGACCACCATCCGCTACCAAATTCAGGAGATGCTGCGCATCGAAAAGGTGTTTGAAGAAGAGGGCATTGAACAGGAGATCGATGCCTACGCGCCTTTGGTACCGGACGGTACTAACTGGAAGGCCACCATGCTGATTGAATACCCTGATGTAAATGAGCGCCACCGCGAGCTGCGCCGTTTGATTGGCGTGGAAGACCATATGTTTGTCGAAGTTGAAGGCTATCCCCGTGTCTACGCCATCGCTGACGAAGATCTGGATCGCGAGAACGATGAGAAGACCTCGGCCGTGCATTTTGTGCGTTTTGAGTTCACACCCGCAATGGCTGGCGCGCTCAAAGCCGGCGCCAGCGCCAAGCTCGGCTGTGACCATACCAACTATCCGGCACATGTGGCCATTGCGGACGACACCCTGGTTTCCTTGGCTGGGGACCTCCATTAAAAATATCGATGCTGTTTTTACTTTCTCCAGCCAAGTCGCTGGACTATGACACCCTGGTACCCACCGCCGTACCGTACTCGCAACCGCAGTTTGTCAAACAATCCGCTGAGCTGATCAGTATCCTTAAAGCCCAGTCGCCCCAGCAAATCGCTAGCTTGATGGATTTGAGTGATCCGCTGGCAGCTCTGAACGTGGCGCGCTACCAAGCCTGGCAGCCCAAGTTCACGGGCAAAAACTCCAAGCAGGCTATTTTGGCCTTCAATGGTGATGTCTACGAGGGGCTGGACGCGAAAACCTTGGGCAAAGACGATCTGGATTGGGCGCAGCGCCATGTGGGCATGCTCAGCGGCCTATATGGCGTGTTGCGGCCGCTGGACTATATGCAACCTTACCGCTTAGAGATGGGCACGGCCTTGCCGAATGCGCAGGGCAGCAATTTATACAGGTTTTGGGGTGCGCACATCGCCAACTACGTCAACACCCACCTGGTGGCTGACAAAACCCCCATCGTCGTGAACCTGGCCAGCAAGGAGTATTTCAAGTCGGTAGACCGCAAGGTGCTCAAGGCGCGGGTGGTGGAGTGTGTGTTTGAAGAATTCAAACCGGGGGGCTATAAAATCGTCAGCTTCTTTGCCAAGCGTGCACGTGGATTGATGGCCCGCTTTGCGATAGAAAAACGCATAACTACAGTGAAAAAACTAAAATCGTTCCATGCCGAGGGTTACGCCTATAGCGCCGCCGCTTCAGAGCCAGACCGTTTGGTATTTCGGAGAAAAGAATGAGTCAGCCTATTACCCCCGCCCTGCGGGAGTGGATCATTGCCCAGGCGCAGCAGGGATTTGCGGCCGATGTGGTGCTCAAGTCCATGATGGACTCGGGCTGGAAAGAAGATGTGGCGATTGCAGCGCTGGAGACTACGTTGCAAAACCATTTGGCAAACCAAACAACTGCCCCCGTGCTGCCCCCAGCCGTTACAGTGCCGCGCCCTTCGGTGGACGACTCGCCCCTGTACATCGACGTAGGCGACCGCTGCGTGAGCGTACTCAGCAGTCTGGCCAAGCCACATATCGTGGTGTTTGGCAATGTGCTGTCGGATGACGAGTGCGATGCGCTGATTGCAGCGGCCAAGCCGCGTCTGAACCGTTCACTCACCGTGGAGACTAAAACCGGCGGCGAAGAGCTCAATGCAGACCGCACCAGCAACGGCATGTTCTTTCGCCGGGATGAAAATGAGGTCGTCGCGACGCTGGAAAAGCGCCTGGCTGCCTTGGCCAACTGGCCGATTGAAAATGGCGAAGGTTTACAAGTTTTGCACTACCGTCCGGGCACCGAGTACAAGCCGCATTACGATTATTTTGATCCGGTGGAGCCTGGCACGCCTACTATCCTCAAGCGGGGTGGGCAACGGGTAGCCACTATCATCATGTATCTGAGCGAGCCAGAGAAGGGGGGCGGCACTACCTTTCCCGATGTGCAACTGGAAGTAGCGCCCAAACGTGGCAATGCGGTGTTTTTCAGCTATGACCGTCCACATCCTAGCAGTAAATCACTGCATGGCGGTGCTCCTGTGATTGCAGGAGAGAAATGGATCGCTACCAAGTGGCTGCGTGAGCGTCAGTTTGTCTAAATTACCAAAATTACCAAAGAAAACACCGTGATGTCCCTGTCACCTGGACGTAAGAAGCTATGAAAATAGTAGCTAATGGATTGCAAAACTCTGCCCTGGGGGAAACCAGCGCTTACGTAGACCAGTACGATGCGTCCCTGCTTTTCCCTATCACCCGTAAGCCAAAGCGGGATGAATTGGGTATGGCGGGCACGCTGCCCTTCATGGGCGCAGATTTGTGGACGGCCTATGAGCTGAGCTGGCTCAACCCACGCGGTAAACCGCAGGTGGCGGTAGCGCACATTACCGTGCCGTGCGAGACACCCTGTATTGTGGAGAGCAAAAGCTTCAAGCTCTACCTCAACAGTTTTAACAACACGGTGTTTGACAGTCCCGAGTCGGTGCGCGCGCGCATAGCGCAAGACATCGGCGCAGTGGCATGGGGCAAGGCGGAATCTAAGGTTGGGGTCAAACTCATTAGCGTAGAGCAATTTAACGCGCAAACTGTACGCGAACTGGACGGCCTGAGCCTGGACCGGCTGGATATTGATTGCACCCACTACACGCCTGCCCCCCAGCTACTGACCGCAGCTTTCGATGAGCAGCCGGTGACAGAGACGCTGACCAGCCAGCTACTAAAAAGCAATTGCCTGGTGACCAGCCAGCCCGACTGGGGTAGTGTGCAGATCAGCTACAGCGGACCGCAAATAGAGCAGGGCGGTTTGCTGCAATACATCGTGAGCTTTCGCAACCACAATGAGTTTCACGAGCAGTGCGTAGAGCGTATCTATACAGACATCATGGCGCGCTGCAAACCAACCAAGCTGGCAGTGTATGCCCGCTATACCCGACGGGGCGGGATCGACATCAACCCGTGGCGCACCAGCCATCCGCAGCTTGCGCCTTTGAATGTGCGCTCTGCAAGGCAATAATTTCATTAAATACCGCCATAGTCCTTTCCCCCTGGACATTAGAAGCTATGTTTTATATAGCGTTATGTGCATTCCAAAGCGACAGCCTTGAATTGTTGCGCACAGCTTGGTGCACGGCTCAGCGCTCAGGCGGCATCTTTAAACGGCACCAGTTTGGCCAGCGGTGTAAATTGCCCGCTGCGTTTTTCCTGCATCGCTTGAATGGCTTCGCGCACATGGGCGTTGCTCCAGATGGCGCCCTGTAGCCAGCCCATTTGCTTGAGCGCATCTTCTGTGCTGTGGTCGCGCGTGTAGTGGATGGCTTGCTTGGTGCCCCAGATGGCGACCGGCGGCTTGGCTGCAATCTCGGTGGCGCATTGCATCGCAGCGGCCAGCATGTCGGCCTGCGTGGCAAACACCTCATTTAGCAATCCATAGGCCAAGGCCTTGCTCGCTGGTAAGCGTCGGCCCGTGTAGGCATATTCTTTGACGATGGCTTCGGGAATCAGTTTGGGCAGACGTTGCAAGGTGCCCACATCGGCCACCATGCCTATATTGATCTCCTGGATGCAGAAAAACGCGTCGGCAGTGGCATAACGCAGGCAACAGGCGGTCACCATGTCCACCGCGCCGCCGATGCAGCCGCCCTGGATGGCAGCAATCACCGGAATGCGCAGGTTTTCCAGTTTGCTGAAGGTGGTCTGCATGTCGGTCAGCGTGTCAAAAATCATCGCCCGCCCCTCTGGGCTATGGTCGTCCATGGCGATGGCACTGCTAAAGGTCTCCAAAGCCATGCCCGCACAGAAGTGTTTACCGGTCGAGGAGATCACCAGCACGCGGGCCGTGCCTGCACGGTGAATGCTGGTCAGTGCCTCATCCAGCTCCCTCCAAAACTGTGGATGCATGGTGTTCATCGCTTCGGCGCGATTGAGGGTGAGGTGGGCGATGTGCTCAGCTTGGGTGAGGGTGAAGCATTGCATGGGGTGTTCCGTTTTGGTTGGCTGACTTTAGCGCGTTTTAAGTCAATGGGTAGGCGCGAAGAATGCGGTTCTTATATGCGTAGGGGGATATAGAGCCAGACACATGGGTACCTAATGACTAGGTAATTGCCCTGATTCGTGTGGTTTTGCAACAAAAGTTGTTGATTAAAAGTACAAAGGTAGTACAATTCACGCCAGACGGCAAATTGCCGTACTTAAGTATTACAATTTGACGAAGCTGGTTTCAATATTACAACTATACAAATAGTGTTTGGAGTTCTCTTGCTGGTGATAAATAAGGTATTTAACCTTTTAACCTTCTCTCGACTTTCCGTTACCAAGGCATGCAGCATGTTATTGCTGGTGCTTGGTTATTTGCTTTGTCTATCAGCTCCCCTGACCACTTTTGCGCAAACACAAATCACCAACACGGCATCCGTTTCTGTTCCGGTTGGTTTGTCTAATACCAACCCGGCGTTAGACTGTATCGCTGACACATGCACTGCAGCCGATCTGGATGCCGTCACACCTAGCTTGCCGCAGGTCTCCAAGACCTTTACTCCAGGCACGATCAGCGCTGGTGGCACATCATTACTCGTCATCACATTTACGAATACTAATCCGTTGGTGTCCGCTACGTTTAGCGCCGCCTTTGTCGATGCCTACCCCGCTGGCCTGGTCAATGCAGCCACGCCTAACTCCGCCACGACCTGTTTAGGACCACTTCCTTTGGCCGGTGCCGGTGGCAATCAGATATCGGTTGCCACGGGTACAGTTATCCCGCCGGGCGCAAGTTGCTCTATCTCTGCGGTGGTGACCTCAATCACCTCTCCACAAGCCGCCAACACCATTCCGGCCGGCTCGTTGTCGACTTCATTGGGCTCCAACCCAAGCCTGATCACCGCCACCCTCACCGTCAACCCGGTGGCCGACCTGGCCATCACCAAGACCGCCAGCACCAGCAGCCCCAACGCCGGCGGCACCTTCAGCTACACCATCGTCATCGGCAACAACGGCCCCAGCGATGTCGCCGGAGCCAGCTGGACGGACACCTTGCCAGCGGGCCTGGGCAGCATCAGCAACATCGTCACCAGCGCCGGCATCAGCGCCGCCGCCGTGGGCAACACCATCAGCGGCGCCAGCACCCTGACCAGCGGCCAGCTGGCCACCGTCAGCTTCCAGGTCAGCGTCGCCCCCGGAGCCACCGGCAGCCTGGCCAACGTCGCCAGCGTCACCCCCCCTGCCGGCACGATTGACCCGAGCCCGGGCAACAACAGCAATACGACCACCGTCACCGTCAACCCGGTGGCCGACCTGGCCATCACCAAGACCGCCAGCACCAGCAGCCCCAACGCCGGCGGCACCTTCAGCTACACCATCGTCATCGGCAACAACGGCCCCAGCGATGTCGCCGGAGCCAGCTGGACGGACACCCTGCCAGCGGGCCTGGGCAGCATCAGCAACATCGTCACCAGCGCCGGCATCAGCGCCGCCGCCGTGGGCAACACCATCAGCGGCGCCAGCGCCCTGACCAGTGGCCAACTGGCCACCGTCAGCTTCCAGGTCAGCGTCGCCCCCGGAGCCACCGGCAGCCTGGCCAACGTCGCCAGCGTCACCCCCCCTGCCGGCACGATTGACCCGAGCCCGGGCAACAACAGCAATACGACCACCGTCACCGTCAGCTTTACCG
>CAVZHO010000015.1:0-22583 GCA_963775085.1 uncultured beta proteobacterium | reverse complement strand
AGGCGGGATCGGTGGCATCGAGTGGCAAAACCTCCAGGCCGGGCATTGGCTGGCCAGAGCGTGCAAGGCCTCCCTACTGCGTGCCGAGGCGATGACCTTCGCGCCCTTGCTATGCAGCAGCTCAGCCGTGGCGCGCCCAATGCCGGTGGACGCACCGATCAACCAGACGCGCCGGCCCGACCACTGGGTAATGCAGGGGTTCAGGCTCATACTCAAGGCTTTTGGAAGTTGACGACCAGCTCGCCCAGTGTGAAGCCAAACTTTCGCATGGTTGCTTTGTTGATGACTACCTTGTCATCCATCTGGTACATCCAGTCGTCAAACTGCACTTCGTAGGTTTTGCCGTCGACGGGCAGCATCAACGTGTAGCCCCAGCGAAAGGCGTTGCCCATTTGCCGTCCTTCGCCTAGTCCGACCACATCGTCGGCGCGGCCCTGGTAGCGGCCATCGGGTAGTTTTTTCATACGCCAGATGCGCTTTTGTCTGGTGCCATCGCTGTAGGTAAAGTCCTCATCCAGAATGCCGTCGTCGCCATTCCAGGTGCAGTTCATGGCAACCAGAAATCTGCGCACGACTTTGCCATTGCGATCCGTAAAAATACCCCAGCCGTCCACTTTGCCGTTGAAATAGCTTTTTAAATCAAATTGGGGTTTCTCCGCTGCGTAGTCACTGATTTGCGGTGCGCCAGCGCAGGCGCAAAGTGCGCCTGCGCTGGCCAGGGCCATTAAATAGCTGCGTCGTTGCATCATTTTTTTCCTTTACTGAGCAAGATGTTTATTGGATTGAGTCCATGAAAATAGGGCATAAGCAGCTATTAATTTAAGAGCGCATGGAATGACGCAATAGGCAATCACCAGGGCTTGCAGTGCAGCCGCTGAGCGTGCACCAGGGGTGTAGCCAAATAATTGCAATAAGGGCAGCGCAAGCCCGGCGGCCAAAGCCAGATTGAGCTTGGTCGCAAAGTTCCACCAGCCAAAATACGCACCCTCATTGCTGCCATGGTCGCCATTGGCTTGGATCATGCCTGCCAGCAAGGCGGGCGGAGCAGCCAGGTCAGCACCCAGCGCGATGCCAGACAGGGCGCACACGATGATGAAGGGCACCACATCCGATGCGCCGAGGTTGGCAGCCCAGACAAACACGGCAACGGCCAATAACATGCCTCCCAACCAGGTACGCCGCAGACCCCAGTGGGCCACGCAGCGCAGCCAGACAGGGATGGAGAGTGCAGCAGCCAGAAAATAGGCGATCAAGAACACACCTTCCAGCTGCTTGGGTGCCTGAAGAAGATCCTGGATAAAAAACAGCACCAGGGTGGCGGGTATGGCGCTGGCAATACCGTTCAATACAAACACCAGAAGAAGTGCCTTGAACCCCGGGCGTGTGAGGGGCATCCAGAGTGATGGGGCAGCAGGATGCAGGTTCCGGGGGTGGGATACCGCATGGGCCACGATAGGCGGCCTGGCCTGCAGCCATGCCACCATACCCAAGGTGAGCATGGCGACAAACACGCCGGTACTCACACCCAAACCGCTGACCACCGGCAAGACGGACGCAAGCAACACCCCTACTAACCCCAAACCCTCGCGCCAGGCGACGATACGGCTGCGCTGCACCGCATTGCCGCCCAAGCGGGCTCCCCAGCTCTGGTAGGTGATGCTGATCATGCTGAAGGCGCCATAGGTGGTGAGCAGCGCCACCAGAGCCCACGGCACCAGTGCCGTGCCCCGCACGGGAGGAAAAAATAAAGCGACGAAGCCCAAGGCCAGCACCACGGCAGCCAGGGTGCAGACCCGCAAAACCCTGGTGGTGCTATGGGAAAACAGGCGGTCACACCAGCGGCCAAGCCAAGGGTCTATCACGGCATCGAACAAGCGTGCACCCAGCAACAACGCACCCAAGGTGGCCAGTGGAACACCCAACTCGCGGGCGTAGTGGTTGGGTAGCACCACATACAAAGGCAGCGCGACAAAAGCCAATGGCAGACCCAGCAAGCCGTAACTCACGCCATCGCGGATGCTCCAGGCGGCGCTCATGGCGTAGTCTTGCTCAAGCCCAACAGCTCGTGCCGCATGGCCGGTGCGCTTGTTTTAGGATGCAACCAGATGCCAAAAAAACGGCGAGAAAACTCAGCGTCGCGCACCGCACCAATCGGCTTGCCGTTCAGACTGAACGTAGCGCCGGTTCCCGGGGTGTGCCGACCCAGTATGCGATCCCCCTTGCCTACGACTGGAAATATCTGCTGCATCTGCGCAAGCCACTGGGAAGCCTGGGCATCGTTGACAGGCCCGATGCGAAGCATCTCCTTGATGGATCGCTTGGCAATATCGTCACCGGAAAAACTGCGCAGGTAACCCAGTTCGAGCGCAAAGTCGCCCAGATGGTAGTTATTGGGATCAAACCCAGGTGCGGCCCACAGCTTGGCGTCGTAAATCTGAAAGCCCCACATCGTCAATCGCGCCGATCCCAGGGGACGGGACTCGGTGAGGTTGTTGGCGGCATCGGTAGCCAACAATATGCCATTTTGAGATGAAAATACGCTGGTAGTCCATGTAAACAGGACGTAAGCAGCTATTAAATAGATAGCGAATTGGTGGCGAATAGGTGACATCACATTTTATGCAGCGTGTACTGCACCACGTCAATATTGGATTCATCAAAGGCGGCTTCACAATACGCCAGATAAAACTCCCAGATGCGGATAAAGCGTTCGTCAAAGCCTTGCGCTAACACTTGTGCGCGCTGCGCCAGAAAGTCGGCACGCCAGCGGCGGCAGGTTTCGCCGTAGTCCTTGCCAAAAGCAAATTCGTCAACGACCTGCAATCCAGCGGCCTGGGCCTGCCTGCGAAACTCGGACGGACAGGGCAGGCAGCCACCTGGAAAGATGTACTGCTGGATAAAGTCGGTCGAACGGGTGTAGCGCTCAAACAGCGCATCGTCAATCACGATCGACTGGATGCAGGCCTTGCCGCCGGGTTTGAGCAGGCGTGAGAGGGTTTGAAAATAGGTGGGCCAGTAGGCTTGGCCTACCGCTTCGAGCATTTCAATAGAACAAATCGCGTCGAACGGTGCATCTTGGATATCCCGGTAATCTTGCAATCGTAAATCAGCCCGTCCACCATGCTGGATACGGTCCATGCGCGCTTGTGCCCAAGCTAGTTGCTCAGTAGACAGGGTTACTCCCGTCAGTTGCACCCCCCACTCCAACACGGCTTTCTCGGCCAACGCACCCCAGCCACAGCCTATCTCGAGTACCCGGTCGTTGGGTTTAACCTGCACCATGCGCACCGCGCGACGCACCTTGGCATCCTGCGCATCCTGCATACTTTGGCTGTGGCCCCGCTCAAACCATGCCGATGAATAGTTCATCGTGTCATCCAGCCACAGCTGGTAAAAAGGGTTGCCCAGATCATAGTGGGCATGGATGTTTTTCTGGCTATTGGTTTTGGTATTGCGGTTTAGCAGGTGCTTGATTCGGTAGGCCAGACGGCCTGCCCAGGTGCCGTAGACCATGTCTTCCACTTCGCGGCGGTTGGCAATGAATACGCGCAGCAAATTAGCCAAATTGGGCGTGCTCCAATCGCCAGCAATATAGCTTTCAGCAAAACCAATATCGCCAGATTTAAGCGCTGCGGCGCACACCCGCCAGTCAGCGATATGCAAACTGGCGGTTAATGGATGGGTATCTTCGGCTTTGCCAAAGCGCAGCACATTGCCATCGGGGCATTGCACTATCAAGGTGCCATGCTGGAGTTGGTGCAGTAACTTGAGGCAGGTACGCGCCGCAGCGGGCAGTCCCTGCGGCAGGGCATTGGATACGCAGGGGCTGACTATAACGGGCGGAGTGCTGGCAGCCGCCAGGCCGAATGCATTGTTATTCATCGGGTCACCATAATTGACGGTGGTTTGGGTTTTTTAAAGTACGGCACGCGCATGGCCCACAGCCGAACGGCCTGCCAATGGATGCGTGCAATCACTGCCAGACTCATCGCGCCATAGCGCCACAGGGCCTTGCGCCGGGACTGCGGGGTATAGGGCTCCAGTGCGCCGCTTAACGCGGTCTGGATCAACGCCCCAGCGTTATCGTCATAGTCAATACGGGCGACGGATTTATCCCTGCTGGGCGTGGTCATAAAGCGGAAGCGGTACTGCCCTTGCACGGCGCAAAAGGGCGACACATGGAACACTTTGGCCGCTGTGTGTTCGCCGCCGTAGCTGGGGTGGTCCAGCAGATAGACATGGCGTTCACCAAAGGTGTTGTTGACTTCCACCACAATCGCACGCAGGCTGCCGCTGTGGCTGTGGCAATACCAAAAACTCACGGGCTTGAAGGCGTAACCCAAAACACGTGGATAGCATTGCAGCCATACCTCGCCGTCGGCATCGTCAATCCCTTCACACTGCAATAGAGCGTCGAGCCAGGCAAGCGCGCCTCCCGCTTCGGGGCCGCGTCCATCGCCATGGTCGCAATCAAAAAAACTCAGCAGACTGCGGCGGTTGCGTGCCAGGGCTGCGCTGGGTGTGCGGGCCAGCGTGCGCAGCGGGAGCATGAAAAAATAGGTGGGATAGGTAAAGGCATGGCGCACCGGGCGCAGCCGCGTGTGCCTGACTTGGCCAAAGCCAATCAAGGCTTGCGAAGGCGCGGCGGGGTGGGATGCCGGTGCAGGGCTCATGCGGCCTCCTGAAGTGGCATATGCATGGCCTGCAGGAGCTGGCGCGCGACACCCAAACCCGACTTGAGGCCATCCTCATGAAACCCATAGCCCGTCCATGCGCCACAGTAATAGGTGTTGCGTTGGCCTTGCAGTTCCGCCACACGCGCCTGCGCTGCCAGGGCATGGAGGTCAAGGACAGGATGCGCATAGTCATATTCACCCAGGATGTGACTGCCTGCGATAGCCCGGGTGGGGTTCAAGCTGGCAATCACCGGCTGGGTAAAAGGAAGGGGTTGCAATTTGTTCAGCAGGTAGTGCAGGCAGACGCGGCTGCCCTCTTGCTGTGCATCGCCGCGCACATAGTTCCAGGCCGACCAGGCGCTGCGCTGCTGGGGCAACACAGTGGCATCCGTGTGCAGCACCAGGCGATTGGTCTGGGTGCGAAGCGCGCCCAGCACTTCGCGCTCTGCGGGACTGGCATCGCGCAGCAGGCCCAGTGCCTGGGGCGCATGGGTAGCGACGACGACCTTGTCAAAACGCTCGGCACGCCAGGCGCTAATGACGCGCACGCCGGCTGCGTCACGCTCAATCATTTTCACTGGTGTGCTACGCCGTTTGTCTGCAATGGAGGCCAGGATTTTGTCCACGTAGTGACGCGCTCCCCCATAGACCGTGTACCACTGCGGACGATGACGCACTTGCATCAGGCCATGGTTATGGCAAAAGCGAATCATGGTGGCGACGGGAAACCGCAGCATCTGATCGGTAGGGCAGCTCCAGATGCAGCCGAGCATGGGCAGCAAATACCAATGGCAAAACGCTTCGCTGAAGCGGTGCTCTGCAAGGAAGGCTTGCAGGGGTTGGGCCATTTGCAACTCGCTGCCTCGGTTGGCAATGCCGGTGCACAACTTGTTGAAACGCAGCAGATCCCACAACATGCCTAAAAAACGCGGATTCCACAGGTTGCTGCGCTGTGCAAATACCGAGGCGAGGTTGCTGCCACCCCATTCCAGCGTCTCGCCGGCCTTTGCACCGGGTGCCTGCACTGAGAACGACATGTCAGACGGGACCGTCTGCACGCCCAACTGCGCAAACAGGGCGATCAGAAGGGGGTAGGTTCGTTCGTTGTAGACCAAAAATCCGGTGTCAACCCCATGCGTAGCGACTCCAAGTGCCGTGGGCAGGGTCACGTCCACGGTATGGGTGTGGCCACCAAAATAGTCAGCGGCTTCATACAACGTCACTTCTGCGTGACCGACCAGGCTATGGGCCGCCGCCAAGCCCGAAATGCCCGAGCCAATGACCGCTACTTTGAGAGGATGGGGCATAGGTGCTGGTTAATAAAAACTGCTGCAAAACGCCTCAAAGCGAAAAGGGGAGGGATGGAGGAGAAAGCGCACTTTGAGATTGCATGCTGAACTTGTAAAGTAAAGTCAGAAAGGCCTTGCAGCAAAAAAAAAATTGGGTGACAAGCGATGACGCAGTAGAATTGACTTAACGGTCTTATTATGACTGATTAGTATTTTTTTGCAAGCGACGAGAGTAACCTTGCGTAATACATGGTTAAATTTGAGGAAGTTTTGAGGAAATCAATGCGGCCCAAATATTTTTGATATGTCATAAACAAGGATTAAAGTGGTTGACGTCGGACGCAGGCTGGCTTTGCGTAGAATCGACGACGATGTGTAAATCCTAAGTGTGGTAATTGCCTAAGGTGCGACATGCTCTACCCTGAACTTTTCAAGCAACTGGAGTCCGTCCGCTGGGATATGGATAAAGATATCCCCTGGGCCAGTTTTGATGCGGTTAAATTGACCGATGAGCAGGCGCAAACCATCAAGATGAACGCCATCACCGAATGGGCCGCCTTGCCGGCGACGGAGATGTTTTTGCGTGATAACCGCGACGACTCCGACTTTTCCGCCTTCATATCGATCTGGTTTTTTGAAGAGCAAAAACACTCCCTCGTGCTGATGGAGTACCTGCGCCGCTTCCGTCCCGATTTCTCGCCCACCGAAGCAGAGTTGCATGAGGTCCGCTTTGAGTTTGAACCCGCGCCTGCGCTAGAGACGTTGATGCTGCATTTTTGCGGCGAGATCCGCCTGAACCACTGGTATCGCCGCGCCAGCGAGTGGCATACCGAGCCGGTCATCAAGCATATCTACACCACCCTCAGCCAGGACGAGGCGCGCCACGGGGGCGCTTACCTGCGTTACATGAAGCGAGCCATTGGTCATTTTGGCAACGATGCCAAGGCGGCGTTTACCAAAGTAGGCGTGTTGATGGCCAGCGCACGGCGAACCGCGCAGGCTTTGCACCCCACGAATTTACATGTCAACAAAGCGCTGTTTCCCCGTGACACCATCCAAAGCCGCCTGCCCAACCCCGAGTGGCTGGAGCAATGGCTGGACACACAAATCAAGTTCGATGCGGTGTGGGAAAACAAAGTGGTAGAGCGTATTCTGCATAACATGAGCCTGCTGATGGAGCGCAGTTTTGACACCGTGCAGGAGCTCAACCGGTATCGAAAGGAGTTGGCAGGAGAACTGGCGGCCAAGACCGAAGGATTGATCGCGCCTGGCGGGCTCAGGTCCAAAGTACGCTCCTGAAGCAGGCTTGCCGTTGTCATTTGCCAGCTCCCGGCCATTGCCGGGCCATCCAACCCAAGCGTTGTAAACCGTGACTACCCCCCAGCACACTCCAGGATTTCTCCAGAAGTTGAGCCCGCGCAGGCAGGCTCCTGAACGCATTGCCCAGTTGGCCAAGCCGGTGGTATTTACCAACGGCGTGTTTGATGTACTGCATCGAGGACATGCCAGCTATCTGGCGGCAGCACGTGCGCTGGGCGGCTCGCTGGTCGTGGCATTGAATTCAGACGCATCGGCGCGCCGCCTGGGTAAAGGCGCAGACCGTCCGCTCAACAATGAGCAGGACCGGGCGGCCATGATCGCAGCATTGGAGTCAGTGTCGCTGGTGACCTGGTTTGACGAAGACACGCCCTACGAAATCATTGACCAATTGCGTCCCGACCTGCTGGTTAAAGGGGGTGACTATGATATGCAGCGCCTGAAAGAGGCGCAGCTGGTGCATAGCTACGGAGGCCGGGCCATGGCACTGAGTTTTGTTGACGGTTACTCCACGACGGCACTGGTAGCAAAAATCCGTGCCGCGCATTGATTTTTATTGCCAAATAGCGACGTAGTCCTTGTCAAATGGACGTATGCAGCTATATTAAGTATAGCAAACACTGTTCGGGCAATTCAAGAGCTGCAGGTCCGCAGACTGGCGTTACCCAAAGCCGCCTTCACCGGGTCGAGTCGGGCGCGCAGCGCATCGTCCACCGCAGGCAGGCGCAGTAGTTGCTTTTGGCTGGCGGCCTTTTCCTGTACCACTTTGGCGGTGCGCACGCCGCGTTTGTTCAGGCTGACCAGGGCCTGGTTGGCCAAGGCCTGGGTTTCGTGGCCCCCCAGGGAAATGCCGGGCTCCAGGCTGGTATTTTGCAAAACCTCATAGCGCACGTCGAGTTCGCGCAGTTCGGTTTTTTTCTTGGTCAGTGCATCCGCATTGGGATACTTGCCCATATAGATGATCCAGCGGGCAGGCACAGCGACGGGTTCAAGCATCCAGCTGCCACCGGGCAGGCCGCTCGCCGCGCTGCGTACCCTGGTGGCGATGGCATCGTCCAGCACCGCGCTTTGCAAACATTCCACCAACTTGAGGGTGACAGCCGCCGCAGGCGTTGGCTCCGGGGCAGCAGCCGGCGGGGTCGCGGTGGCAGCCGCCTCGGAGCGGCGTGCCTCGGCGCTGCCCAGCAGGCGCACGGCCTCGGGCTTGATCTGCGCTAGCATGCGCGCCGGCTCGCTCTGCTGTGCAGGAGCCCAGCCCAGCATGGCCAGGTAGCGATGCGACCAGGCGAAATACAGGCCGTTGGCAAGCAGTAAAAGAACCAGAGTCAGGCGCAGCATGGTTGGAATATTTTAGTAGCCCTTGGTGCCGGCAGATTCAACCACCCCCCAGCAGGGGGCGAATGCTGACCTCGCTGCTGTGGATACGTTGCACGCCCGCTGCCGTTTGCAGCAGCAGTGCGCCTTGGCCATCGACCCCCTGCGCCGTGCCGTGCAGGTCGCCATGGGGGCTAGCTGGGGCTTTCGGCGGCTCGATTACAGCGACATGACGCCCACGCAACGCGTCACGGACGGCAAAGCGCGCTGCAAAGGGCGCAAAGCCCAGGCGCTCAAACAGCAGCAGATCGCGCAGCAAGGGTGCGGCGATGCGCTGCAGGGCTTGTGCATCACTGATGCTGGACTCCAATTCCTGTAGCCAGGCAGGAGGCGTTGACAGACCGGCAGCGGGCCGGGGCGCAATGTTGATGCCTATGCCGACCACCGCGTAGCGCTGCGCGCCGATACTGACGGTTTCTATCAAGATGCCCGCCAGCTTGCGGCCTTGCCACCACAGGTCGTTGGGCCATTTGAGCTGGATCTCCGGGTGCAGGCTTTCGGCCACACTCACCCCTACGGCCAAGGACAGACCATCCCAGGCTTGGGGCTCCAGCGCAAGGCCGATGGAAAAGGTAAGAGAAGCGCTGGCAGCCGCAGATGGCGCAGCCGCAGATGGTGCAGCCGGGGTCTGCGCAGCGCTACTGTGCCACGGTCTGCCCAGGCGGCCCTTGCCGGCGGTTTGCAGCTGCGCCACCAGCAGGGTTGGCTCGCTGCGGCCCGCGCGGGCGCGGCGCATCAGCTCGGTGTTGGTGGAGTCAATCTCGGGCAGTATCTCGACGCTAAACCCCGCCAGAGCACTCTCTTGCAGCGCCATGGCGGCTTGCCAGATGGTTTCAGCACTGCCGAACAAGCCGTGCTGCAACATCAGTCCTTCTTTTTGGGTGCCAGCATGGTGCCACGGCACTTGGGCGCGCCGCACCAACAGGCGTACTCGGCCTTGAGTTTTTTGGTGTATTTTTCGTCGATCACCAGGCCGTAGCTATAAAACAGCTCTTCGCCTTTTTCAATATTGCGCAGGGCTTTGATGAACACCCGGCCGTGGGTTTCGTCGGCTTCGCAATTGGGCTTGCAGCTGTGGTTGATCCATCGGCTGTCGTTGCCGCCGACCTTGGCATCGATGCAGCGGCCATCTTCCAGCGAGAAGTAGAACGTGTGGTTAGGCTGCTTGGGGTCATGCGGGTGGCGGCGCAGGGCCTCCTTCCACTCAATGCGTTCGCCGATGTATTCGATCAGGTGCTGGCCCTCAGCGATAGGGGCAATGGCAAACATGCCTTTGCCGTGCACGCCGGATTTGCGGGTTTTGATGAAGTCCCCGGGCGGCACCAGGGCATCGAGCCGGGCCTTGCGTTTGGCCAGCTTCTGGGCCTTGGCCAGCACTTTGTGCAGCGCCTTCTCTGTGGCATCCTTGTCGCTCTTGCTGAGTGTTTTGGAGGTCTTGTTGTTGTGGCTGATTTTTTCAGCTTTTGGCGAGGTTTTTGGCATGGCCCGAAAAATTTGGTATGGTGAATCATGGGCGTGCGCGCGTGTGCGCGTGCGCCTGCGTGTGCGCGCATGTGCGTGCGCGAGACCTGCATTGTAGTGGGTGCTATGTAATTAGAGCGAGAATGTGGATATGAAAACTTTAATCATTGCCGAAAAGCCCTCCGTGGCGCAAGACATCGTGCGTGCCTTGACCCCCAATGTGGGTAAGTTCGAAAAACACGACGAGTATTTTGAGAGCGACACGCACATCGTCAGCTCGGCTGTGGGCCACCTGGTCGAGATCCAGGCCCCGGAAGAGTTTGACGTGAAGCGCGGCAAGTGGAGCTTTGCCAATCTGCCGGTCATCCCGCCGTACTTTGACTTGAAGCCGGTGGACAAAACCAAGACGCGCCTGAATGCGGTGGTCAAGCTGGCCAAGCGCAAAGACGTGGGCAATATCGTCAATGCCTGCGACGCGGGGCGTGAGGGCGAGCTGATCTTCCGCCTGATCGAGCAGTACGCCGGTGGCAACAAGGGCGGCAAGTATGTACCGCTGGGCAAGCCGATTACCCGCCTGTGGCTGCAAAGCATGACCCCGCAGGCCATCCGCGACGGCTTTGACACCCTGCGCACAGACAAGCAGATGCTGCCGCTGGCCGACGCCGCGCGCAGCCGCTCAGAGGCCGACTGGCTGGTCGGCATCAACGGCACCCGCGCCATGACGGCGTTTAACTCACGCGATGGCGGCTTCTTCCTCACCACCGTGGGCCGCGTGCAAACGCCTACGCTTGCCGTGATGGTGGAGCGCGAAGAGCAGATCCGCAAACACGTCTTTCGCGACTACTGGGAGATCCACGCCAGCTTCTTGAGCGAGGCAGGCGATTACCCGGCCAAGTGGTTTGACCCGAAGTGGAAGAAGGGCGAGGATGCTGAGGCCAAGGCCGACCGCCTGTGGCATGAGCGCGATGCGCAGGCGATTGTCGATGCCGTCAAAGGCAAGCACGCCACGGTGACCGAAGAGAGCAAGCCCACCACCCAAGCCTCGCCCCTGCTGTTCGACTTGACCAGCCTGCAACGCGAGGCCAACGGCAAGTTTGGCTTTTCTGCCAAGACCACCCTGCAAATTGCCCAGTCCCTGTACGAGCGCCACAAGGCCCTGACCTACCCGCGTACCGACTCGCGCGCGCTGCCGGAAGACTACCTGCCAGTGGTGAAAAAGACCTTCGAGATGCTGGCCGACAGCGGCCATAAGCACCTGGAGCCGCATGCGGCGCTGGCGATCAAAAACGGCTACATCAAGCCCAGCAAGCGCATCTTCGACAACACCAAGGTGAGCGACCACTTCGCCATTATCCCCACGCTGCAAGCGCCCAGCGGGCTATCGGAAGCAGAGCACAAGCTGTACACCTTGGTGGTGCGCCGCTTCATGGCGGTGTTTTACCCCAGCGCAGAATACCAGGTGACGACGCGCATTACTACTGTCGCCGCAGCGCCGGGCAGCCCCAAGCAAGGCACGGCCCCCTCGGGGGGCAGCGGCGACGCGTCAGCGCAGAGCGTGGGGGCATATAGCAATCACGCTTTCAAAACCGAAGGCAAGGTGCTGGTCAAGCCGGGTTGGTTGGCGATTTACGGCAAGGAAGCCGCCGACGAAGTCACCGACGCGAAAGAGGGCGAAAAAGGCCAGCAACTGGTGGCCGTGAAGCCCGGCGAATTGGTGAAAAACGAAAGCATCGAAAGCAAGGCTCTCAAAACCCGCCCGCCCGCCCGCTACTCCGAAGCCACGCTGCTGGGCGCGATGGAAGGCGCAGGCAAGCTGGTGGAAGACGACGAGCTGCGCGAAGCCATGCAGGAAAAAGGCCTGGGCACACCCGCCACCCGCGCCGCCACCATCGAAGGTTTGATCAACGAGAAATACATTCTGCGCGAAGGCCGCGAGCTGATCCCTACCGCCAAGGCCTTCCAGCTCATGACGCTCTTGCGCGGACTGGGCGTAGAAGAATTGTCCACGCCCGAGCTGACCGGCGAGTGGGAGCACAAGCTGGCGCTGATGGAAAAGGGCCAAATGAGCCGCGAAACCTTCATGGCCGAGATCAACGCCATGACGGAAAAAATCGTCAAAAAAGCCAAGGAATACGACCGCGACACCGTCCCCGGCGACTACGCCACCCTCACCACGCCTTGCCCCAACTGCGGCGGGATCGTCAAAGAAAACTACCGCCGCTACACCTGTACCGGGAAAGCAGGCGCTGCCGAGGGCTGCGGTTTCAGCTTTGGCAAAACCCCTGCGGGCCGCACTTTCGAGCCCGCCGAGGTAGAGCAGTTCATCCTGAACAAAAAGATCGGCCCATTGGAGGGTTTCCGCTCCAAAGCGGGCTGGCCCTTTGTCGCCGAGATCGCCCTCAAATACAACGAGGAAGAGAAGAACTGGAAGCTGGAGTTTGACTTTGGCGAAGATGCCAAGGCCGCCGAGTCGGGCGAGATTGTCGATCTGTCGGGCAAGGTGTCGCTCGGTGCCTGCCCCAAATGCGGCAGCCCAGTGGTGGAGTTTGGCAAGAGCTATGTGTGCGAGAAGTCAGTACCCACTGACGCGCAACCCACACCCAGTTGCGACTTCAAGAGCGGCCAGGTCATCTTGCAGCAACCCGTGGAGCGTGAGCAAATGACCAAACTGCTAGCGACCGGCAAGACCGATTTGCTGGACAAGTTTGTCAGTATGCGCACCCGCCGCAGTTTCAAGGCCTTTTTGTCCTGGAACAAGGAAGAGAACAAAGTCGGCTTTGAGTTTGAGCCGCGCACCAGCAAGTTCCCACCGCGCAAAACGGCGGCGGGCGCACCCGTGGCCAAAAAAGCAACGGCTAAAACCGGCACGGCAGCCGCCAAAGCGGCGGCCAAGTCTGCCAAGGCAGGTGCCAAACCCGCCAGCAAAGTAGCCGCCAAGAAGGCCCCTGCCAAGACGTTAGCACCGCGCAAACCGCGCGCCGCACCTGCCACCGGCTCCACGCCCAGCGCCGCCCTGGCGGCCGTGATTGGGGCCGAACCGGTTGCGCGCTCGCAGGTGGTGAAAAAACTGTGGGACTACATCAAGGCCCACAACCTGCAAGATGCCAAAGACAAGCGCAGCATCAACGCCGATGCCAAGCTGCTCCCCGTGTTTGGCAAGGCGCAGGTGACGATGTTTGAGATTGCCGGGATTGTGGGCAAGCACCTGGCCTGAGTCTTAGCGCTAGAGTGGGTGCCTGCGGCAGCGCTGGCACGCCCTTGATCGATACGCGAACAGACCGTATGCGCTATGTAATTTATAGCTGAAAACGTCCTGTCGACAGGGACTACCGCTTGTTTTTATGGGTGAAATGGTTACCCAGCCATGCCGCAGGGGCCAGTTCAGGTCACAGCGCCGCGCTTGGCCCGATTGCTCAAACGGCGAGCCATCACGGAGCCCATGGCCATCACCAAGGGCAGCGCCACAGCGGCATGGCGGTTGGACAGCTCGGTAAAACGCATCGGGTTGATGGACCACAGTTTGCAACGGCTGGAGGCCTGCACCGTCGCCACCCGCGGAATGCGCGAGAAGAAAGAGCCCTCACCCACGCAGGAGCCTGCGCCCACAGCGGTTTGCTGTACCTCGCCCCTTTCATTCAGATGGATCACCCCCAAGGTGCCCGACTCCACCAAATACACGGTGGTGTCTTTGGAGCCCTGCTCGATCAGTACCTGGTTGTCTTCCATGGTGAAACCTTGCAGATAGCCCGACAGAATCTGCCACTGCGCCACACCCAGCGTGAGCTTGATGGTGTCAATGCTGTTATTGGTGTGCATGGCCTGGATCAGACCCATCACCGACTGGGGCATGCCCGGAGTGGCGCTGGGCACAATGCCGCTGGGGCCAAAACCCGTGCTGTTGCCATGGGTGCTGTTGGCAAAGTCACTGTGGCCAAACGTACTGTTACCAAAGGTACTGGGTGCAAACGCACTCTCGCCAAAGCCATTGCCGCCAGGGTTGCGTTTGGCAATCACGCGGTCGTTGGGGTTTAACGGGCTAAAACTGCTTCCGGGGCCATCACTTTTAATCATGCTTAAATTATTGCATGGGCTACCCTTGAATGCAACTTTTCTCGCAAAGAAAAGTACCTGGAAATTCCCGTTGAAGGCGATGATTTAACCGTAAACGCGCAGGTTTGAAGTCAGCAATGGGCTCAGCGTGGCGCTGGCAAGTGGCTGATGCGCCGGGTGAGGGCGCTGGCGGCATGGCGCACCTGGTCGATCAGCGCCGGTACCGTGGTGGGCGCCATACGGGGGGCCAGTATGGTGATGTTGATGGCTGCGCAGACTTTTTTCTGTCGGTCGTACACCGGCGCAGCGATGGACGATACCCCGGCCTCAAAGCAGCCTTGGCAAATGCCATAGCCGCGCTGCGCGTCGGCATCGACCTGCGCCTTGAGTGCCTCCAGCGTCGCTGGGGTGCTGGCGGTGTAGCGGGTGAGTGCCTGGCCCGCATACAGCAGTGTGATATCGGCCAGACTCATCCCGCCCAGCAGCACGCTGCCCAGCGCGGTGGAATGCACTGGCAGGCGGGCGCCCACCTGGATGGAGTGAAATTGCGTGCTGCTGATGGCCGCTTTGGCCAGAAACACGGCCTCGCGTCCGTCGCGGATGGCCAAATGCGCCGAGTACCCCGAACTGTCACGCAGCGCCTCCAGGATGGCTTGCCCATGTTCGGCCAGCTCCTGCCCGGCCAAATACTCAAACCCCAGGCGCAACGAGCCGATACCCAGCCGGTAGATCGGCCCTTCGCCACAGCGCTCGATAAAGCCGGCCTGCTCCAAAGTTTGCAGCATCCGAAAAACCGATGCACGGGGCCAGCCGGTAGCGTGGGCCAAGTGCGCGCCCGACAGCTCGCGCTGATCCCGCGTAAAGTAACCGAGTAATTGCAGGCCACGCGCCAAGGCGGGGACGGTGTAGCGACTTCGCGCCTCTGGTCCGGTCGTGGGCTTGGGGGGCGCGGGTTGGGGGGCCGACTCAGTCATGGCCATGGGCTGCACGGTAGGGCTGACACTGCAATGAGGCAAGCAAACAGGACATAGGTAGAAAAATAGTTAGCATTGTCTCTTGTATGAATCACTTATTCTTTTGTAAACCATTATTCGTGTTTTTAAAGAGTTTTGCAAGCCGTGTTTAACTACTCCCTAGGTAAAAGGCCATGCGCCAGGGCGCTGGTGCGGTGGTAAGCTCGAAAACACACCTACTTATTTTGGAGAGCATTGATGGATCTAGGAATTGCAGGCCGTTGGGCCTTGGTTGGCGGCGCAAGTAAAGGGCTGGGCTGGGGCTGCGCACGCGCGCTGGCACTGGACGGTGTCAACGTCGTCATGGTCTCGCGGGGCGCCGAGGTGCTGGAGGCCTCTGCTGCAAAATTAAGAGCTGCATGCGCAGACTCTGCAAAGGCTGGCGGCACAAAAACCCCAGAGATTGTGACCATTGCGGCAGACATCACCACCGAGGCGGGTCGCGCGCAGATCTTTGCAAAGCGCAAAGACTTCGACATCGTCGTCACCAATGCCGGTGGCCCACCGACGGGTGATTTTCGTACCTGGGACCGCGCCGCCTGGCTGGCCGCGATCGATGCCAACATGCTTACCCCGATTGAGCTGATCAAAGCCACGGTGGACGGCATGGCCGCGCGCGGCTTTGGCCGCATCGTCAACATCACCTCCAGCGCCGTGAAGTCGCCCATCGACATTCTGGGGCTGTCTAACGGCGCGCGCAGCGGTTTGACCGGCTTTGTGGCGGGCGTGGCACGCTCCAGCATTGCGGCCAAGGGCGTGACCATCAACAACCTGCTGCCCGGCATTTTTGACACCGACCGCCTGGTCGGTAACTTTGCCGCCGCCGCCAAGGCCACCGGCAAAAGCGCCGACGACATCCGCGCCGCCCGCATCGCCCAGCTACCGGGCAAACGCCTGGGCGTGCCCGAGGAGTTTGGTGCCTACTGCGCCTTTATCTGCAGCGTGCACGGCGGCTACATCAACGGGCAAAACCTGCTGATCGACGGCGGCAGCTACCCGGGCACCTACTGAGCCCCGGCGCAGGCGGCGCAGCCCCTAGCGCAGGTGCTTGGCCCGTTTGCCGCTGATGGCCTGCGCCATCGTCATCGCGCGTTGCCCGGCGACCAGCGTGAACGCCTCACCAGCGGTAAGGGTGCCCGGCTGCTGCACGCTCAGGTAAAAACCGCAGCGCTGCGTCAGCACCATCTGCCGCCCGGCTTGGGCAAAGCCCATCACCGCGTCAAACTTGAAGCAGGGCTCACGCGGCGCGGTCATGCGCAGCACGCAATCGGCAAACACCAGCTGGTCGCCGATCCACACCGCGTCTTCCAAGAGGCCGCTGATCGTCAGGTTCTCGCCCACAAAACCCGCTGGCAAGGCCTCGTCAAACAGGCTCACCCCGTGCGCCTGCCGCTGCACCTGCCAGTAGGCATAGTGCTCAGCCGGGTAGGCATACACCGCCTTGTCCGGCCCGCCGTGGATGCTTTGCTCTACCTGCTCGTCGCTAGCCAGGCCCAGCTTGCCCACTTCCACGCTGCCGGGCACAGCGCGTTTGCCAATGCCCGACAAAAACCTGCGGCCCTGTGCAAGCAGCGGCTGGGCTTGGCCGATATTGATGCTGAGAAGCTGGCAGGAGGTAGGAGGGTGCATACGTGGGATTGTAAAATCACTATAAAAATAGGAGCTGCTTACGTCCTGTTGACAGGGACTACTTGCCAATATGCCTGACAAAACAGAAAGGTTGGCAGGTATTTATACTTCCAACCCAACATACCCCGCCAAGGAGGCCCCATGCGCTACTGGCTGATGAAATCCGAGCCCTCCGACTGCTCCATCGACGACCTGGCCGCCAGCCCGCAGCAGACCGTGCCATGGGTCGGCGTGCGCAACTACCAAGCCCGCAACTTTATGCGGGACGACATGCAGGTGGGCGACTTGGCCTTCTTCTACCACTCGTCCTGCCCCGAGCCCGGCATCGCCGGCATCGTGCGCATCAGCCGCCTGGCCTACCCCGATGCTACGCAGTTTGACCCCAAGAGCAAATATTTCGACCCCAAATCCAAGCCCGATGCCCCGCGCTGGCTGCATGTGGACGTGCAACTGGTGCAAAAGCTGCCCCTGATCCCCTTGGCCACTCTGCGCAGCACGCCCGAGCTGGCCGAGCTGCGCATCTTGCAGCGCGGTAACCGGCTGTCCATCACGCCGGTGGAGGCGGTGCATTGGGTAGAGGTGCAGCGGATTAGTAAGCTATAAAATATGTAGCTGCAAATGTCCTACTGACATGGACTACAAGGCTATTTTCCTGCCGCTGAGCAACGCATACACATCTTCACGCGTACTCACCGCCAGTATGGTCACCAGCCGCGCTGCATCGTCCACATGGTAGGCCAGCCGGTACTGCGGCGTGGTGATTTTGATTTTGTAGGTGTCGGGCAGGCCGTGCAGCGCGTCTTTGGCCACGCGGGGCTGCACCAGCCGCTCTTTTTGCAGTTTGAGCTTAAAGCGGCGCTTCACCGCCTCGTCCAGCTTGCCCCATTCGCGTTCGGCCTCGGGGTGGATGGCCAGTTCAAAGCTCATCCAGCGTGATTTTTCGGGCAGCTTTGACGGTAGCCAGGCGCGTAGCGGCTTTGTTGGCAATGGCGCGGTCGGCCAACTGCTCCAAAATGCGCGCCATCAACTGCGTGGACACAATATAGCCCGCAGGCCGGTTGTGGTTAAGCACCACCACCGCCTCGTCCCCCGCCTGCTCAAACATACGCGCCGGAGCCTCTCGCAAGTCGGAGATGCCAATGCTGTGGGTACAGAGGATAGCGTCCATGGTTTAATTCTACGTTATTTCGTCTAAATATAGTTTCTCATTTGGCGCTAGCCGCAAGACCCGCGTATTCATGCAGGACTGGCCAAATCGCAGCTCAACCAATTGATAGCCAAGAGCGACCTTCTGGAGATATGCTATGACTGCTAAAACCAAATACAAAAGTGACACCTTTGAGGCCATCCACACCTCCGCAGCCGCACTACAAAAAGTGGGCACCATAGATGCCATCACCATGTGCAAATTTGATGCGTCGTGCATGGCAGTACCTGCCAGCCTGAAGCCCACCCAAATCAAGCGCATTCGCCAGAGCGCGCATGTCAGCCAGCCCGTATTTGCCAAGTACCTCAACACCAGCGAATCCGCCGTGCAAAAGTGGGAGTCTGGCAGCAAACAACCCAGCGGCATGGCGCTGAAACTGCTGTTGGTGGTGCAGAAGCATGGGTTGGAGGCGTTGGCCTGATCAAGTTGCAAGCAAATCACTCAATTCTGTTAATGTACAGATTGATGTACACTTTACGCTGAGATTGACCCCCACTAGGACACCAACATGGCCATCGCCGTATCCGACATCGTCCCCTTCACCCAGGCCCGTGCAAACCTGTCCGCTCTGGTAGACGACGCTATGCACGGCACCGAGACCATCATTACCAAAGACGGCCGCCCAGCCGCCGCGCTGATAGACGCGCAAAAGCTAGACCATTACCACCGCCTAGAAAACTCGGCCATTCACATGATGTGGCTCAATGAGGCCGAAAAAGGCTTGGCAGACGTAGCTGCAGGTCGCAGCAGCGATGCCCGCGCCAGCATCCTCGCCATACAGAAGCGCCGTGCTGCGGCAGCCAAACAAAGTGCCCCATCAGTCAAAGCGCCTGCTCGATAACGCAGCGCTATGGCCAAATCTGCTGCGTCCACCGCCGCGCACATTAACGTGCGCTTTACCCCAAACTTAGAAGCCAACCTCACCGACATCGAAAGGTACTGGACTGACCACCAATTCCCCGTTGGGTTTGACCGCCTCATGGTCGAATTGGTGGACACCGTCATCCGCAATCTCGAAAATCACCCGCGCTACGGCCGCCGCTTCTTTGATCGGCAAGCACAGACCTTGCAAGCACTGCAAAAAACACAATCCGTCGCCACGCAGTTAGCCAACGTGTCTGAAGATGGTGAATTGCGCGAATACGTGATGACCGACTACACCGTGCTTTATGCTTTGGTAGCGGACAGTATTTATTTGCTGTCGATCAAACATCACAAGCAGTTGATATTTGACTTAGCGCAGGTGTGAATGACCACCACGCCCAAGATCTCAATGAAATGCCCCGCCTACGGCGAGGCTGAACTGGTGCCGGGCACCCGCGCACGCCCTACACCTACAAAGGCGAATCCACCACCTTGCCCGCCGTCAACGGCGACTTTTGTCCTGTATGCAACGAGGCCGTGCTGGATGCCAAAGTGTCTCGCCGCGTCAACACCCTTATGGGCGAGTTCAACCAACAAGTCAACGCCGCCATCGTGGACTCCACGTTCATCATGACAGCACACAAAAAACTCGACCTAGACCACCACCAAGCCGCGCAGATCTTTGGCGGTGGGGTGAATGCGTTTTCTCGGTATGAGAATGGGAAGACCAAACCACCGTTGGCGTTGGTGAAGTTGCTTAGGGTGCTGGATCGGCATCCTGAGTTGCTGGCAGAAATAGCGTAAGCAACTCTAACCGAAGGTCAGCTCAGCCACCAAGACATCTGCCAAATGAACATGTATGTGCGCATGTACGACGACCTGCGCCGAGGCAAAGACGACAACCCGACGGTTGGCATTTTGGTGTGCGAGCACAAAGACCAGTCCGTCGTGCGCTATTCGGTACTGAACGACAACGAGCAGCTGTTTGCCAGCCGCTATAGGCTGGTGCTGCCGACCGAGGACGAACTGCGAAGGGAACTGGAGCGGGAGCGGGCGGATTTGCTGGAGCAGGCGAAAGACCAAGATAGCGAACAGAGCGCCGCGTGATCTGAGGGTATATTGACCATGAAGTACCTTGCCTGCGGCGCAACATCAACATCCACGTACGCCAGTTCAATCACTAAGTCAATTCAGTCATTGTTAAGCCGGGCCAATGGGCGACGCACCACCAAAATTTAAGTTACCCTAGTTATTTCTGAAGCCGAATTAACTGGGGGGTGAACTTTAAAATTACTAACGCGCTTTAGAGAAGTTTGCTGAAAAGACTGGCCGCAAAGCGTCGTGTAATCGAAAAGTCTCTTCAAGAAGTGGCTCATCGTCACCACGAAAACTCCATCTTAAGTATTCGCCCGAGGTTGTAATATTTCCTATGGCACCAACACGATACAAATCATGAGCGATTGCAGTAGCAGTAAAGCCGCGTTGTACTAAGCTATCAATCTGAGGGTAAATGGCGCGCTTTTCACGCAAACGGCTTGCAAGATCATTGACTGAAAAAGTTACCTGTGCTCCAGTTAAAAGTTGCTTGATGCCGGAAATGCCGCTTTGGTCGTACTTCAAGCTAAGCTCCTCCGCCAACTCGTCCCAGCACTTGCGAGAGTACTCTTTGCGCATTGCCAATAACGCCCGCTCCGAAAAGGAGATCTCGTTTGGGTTGGATTCAGCACATGTTACTAACAATCGAATCAAGTCTCTAGGCTTGTACCAAGTTTGATGTAACAAATAACTGGTTGCATTTTTTCCATCGACAATGGACGGGAAAAATCGATTCCATGTTTCCCAGTACTTATCTTTGCTAGGGTGCTGGTCAGTCGCAACTTGCAACCGTCTAGAGACCAGTTGAAGTAAGGAATGCATATCGTCTTGCTGAATGGATTGCGACCAAGAGATGCGAGCGCCATGATCCTGAACAATTTTATTTATTTCAGTACCCGTAGAGGATGCCAATGAAACCACATCCGAGCGAATTGCGACAAATAAATGAACAGGGTATTGGCGTTCAGCATTAGCTCTTATGAAGATCTCGCAAGCCAGAATTAAATCCCGTACTAGTGCTGCATCTCGCAGGCGTCGGGCTCCATCTAAAGCGGTCAGTTCGAGTTCATCGATAAAAATACATAAACTTTTTTTATTCAGAGGCCAAAGCTTTTTGTACAACGAATCTGCTCTACCGACCAATTCTGATAACGGGCGACGATCATTTTCTGCTAAACCAAAATCGACTTGTAGTGTGGCCTTAGGATTAACTGATAGATCTATCGAGGCCGTACCTTTTTTAAACTCAAATGTTCGATTTGAGCCACCTTTAAACAGATTGAGATAATTTTGCAAATCAACCGTCTGTTGAAAAACACCGTCAACAATCGCTAAGCGTTGCGCAATAAGTGCATGAAGATATAGCCGCCAGTGCATAGACGCGTCGGTCACACCCGCATTGCCAGGAACAATATTTGCAACCGTCACTGAAGAATCTGCACCGATTCCACTTTTGTCGGCTTCAGTGAACTCACTTTTAAATAAAATAAAGCTTGTGTGGTTGTTTGCCTTTTTTTCTTTAGTCTCTAAGTATCTCAGAAGTGCTGTTTTTCCAGTACCTTTCGGGCCTTCGACTATTGATTTTTTGTAAGTCTCGAAAGCTTTTATTGGAAAGTTAGGCGGCACTAAAAAACTCAATTCAAAGACATCGCGCTCTTCACTTCTTAAAACTTCATTTTTAGCATCTATTTTTCCGAGATTTAGGTCGCCAATTTTTTTAGTTTGCATAGTGAGTCTTACATTAACATTGATTAAATATGCTTCGTTTGAATTAGCCTGCCGACATGATAGCTTCAATATTTTTCCAATCCACCGGCACCCCCCGAGAAATCAACTCGCACCCTGTACTGTTGACCACCGCATCATCCTCAATCCGAATCCCAATGTTGTGAAACTTCTCCGGCACGCCGGGGGCGGGGCGCACGTAGATGCCGGGTTCAATAGTTAGTACCATGCCTTCGCGCAGGATGCGGCTGGGGCGGTTTTTGATGGTCTCGTTGCTGAGCGGGTCTTTGCGTTCGGTGATTTTGTCCAGCTCGCTCAGCTCGTTGTAGCCGCCGCAGTCGTGCACGTCCATGCCTAGCCAGTGGCCGGTGCGGTGCATGTAGAACTGGAAGTAGGCGCGCTGGTCGATCACGTCTTGCAGGCTGCCTACTTTGTTCTTGTCCAGCAGGCCTGCGTCCAGCATGCCCTGGGCCAGCACTTTGACGGCGGCTTCGTGGGGGTCGATGAAGCGCATGCCGGGTTTAGTGACGGCGATGGCGGCCTCTTGGCTGGCCAGCACCAGTTCATACAGTTCTTTTTGCGGCCCGGTGAACTTGCCGTTGGCGGGGAAGGTGCGGGTGATGTCGCTGGCATAGCCGTCCAGCTCGCAGCCTGCGTCGATCAGCACCAGCTCGCCGCTGTGGATGGGCGCGGTGTCGGCGCGGTAGTGCAACACGCAGGCGTTGGCTCCGGCGGCGACGATGCTGCCGTAGGCGGGGTATTGCGAGCCGTGCAGGCGGAATTCATGCAGCAGCTCGGCGTCCAGGTGGTATTCACGCACGTCTTTGCCGGCGCGGGTCATGCGGGCGCACAGCTGCATCGCGCGGATGTGGGCACCAGCGCT
>CAVZHO010000014.1:0-12334 GCA_963775085.1 uncultured beta proteobacterium | reverse complement strand
GTACCGACGAGATTGTGTGGGCAGAGCGCAAGCAAATAAAGTTTATTGATTTGTACACAGAAACAGCTGCTTTAAATGGCCGCATTGCCGGTACGATTTATGCCAACGTCAGTGTGTTCACGTGGCGAAAAGCGATGGCCAGTGCACCCGAATCACTCAATGCCTACGACCTGTGCGCGCGTGTGTCAGCACTGGGTATGAGCTACACGATCAAAGGCATGCAAGAGGCACATCAACTTGCCGCACAAGCTTTGCGTCTGTACCCAACCTATGCACGCGCGTGGCGATCAGCGGCCATAGTGCATTTACTCGACATCATGCACTACTTTACAGGCGAGTGGACCGAAGAGCATATTCCCCAAGCCTTGAAGGAGGCGCATAAAGGCATTGAACTGGATTCGTCTCAAGCAACGGCCTATGGCGTATTGGCGAATTTGTTGTTATTTAATGGGCAGCACACTGAGGCGCTACTTTCGTCTCACCGTGCCATGGAGTTAGCGCCAAGTGACCCGATATTGCTCAACATCCATGCAGTGATTTTGTTTAGCACAGGCCAATTTGCAGAGGCAAAAAAACTGTCAGCGTCTTTAATTGGCTTCAGCCCATTTCGACTTCCAAATTATCTCGGTGTCCACGGCAGAACACTACTTGCATTAGGCGAGCACCAAGAGGCCATCCATATTCTGCAAGAAGTGCTTGTAGCTACTCCGGGTTTAAATACGGCACGTGCCAGTTTAATTGTTGCGCTGGAAGAGAATGGTCAACATGTGAATGCGGCGAAGCATTACCAGCTGCTCCTGGCGCACAGCAACGGATTTAGCAAGTGCTTTGATGGTCGCCGGTGGGATGCCATACCTGAGGTGCTTTCGCGGTACGTCACAGCATTTCAAGCGCATGGCATGGCAACAGAAATCCAATAGCCACTTTTTTATCACTCCGATTTCAAGCCGTAGGTATCTACAATTTTTTTGAGATGCAGGCGTTGTTCGCTGTAAAACTTGGTGAAACCCGGCCCGTCCAACACCTCTATCGGCACGCCCAGTGCGCCGTAAAACGCCTGAAAGACATCACCCAAAAGAACTTTATTGATTTCGGTGCGCATGCGCTCCACCATAGGCTGGGGCGTCCCGGCAGGCGCAAACAGTGCTGTCCAGGTGGCTAAACCACCGCCCGGTGAAGCGAATTCGTCCACCGACGGCACGTCTGGAAACATGGGGTTGCGGGTGGGTGCCAGGGTCGCAATAAATCGTACCTTGCCCGACCCGATCAGGCCTTTTGCCTCCGACGCGTAGGACATCGACGCATCGGTTGTCCCTTTGGCCACATCCAGGATGACAGCCATACCGCCTTGGGAATACGGTACCAAAGAAAAATCAACGCCATGCGCCCGCCCCAGCGACAGGCTGGCCGCGTGCGACAGCCCGCCCAGCCCTGTAACGCCCATCGTAGGGGTGCGCCCCAAATTTTTAAAGTCAGCCAACTTGAATATGGACGAAGCGGCAGGGACTGCGATGTAGGGATACACATAATTTACCCGTACCACCGGAAGAAAGTCTTTTTCAGGGTCGTACGTTGTTTTGCCGCCGGTCAGCGGTAGCAGAAGCATCACCCCTGAGTCTGCGTAGAGGAATGTGTAACCATCACCCGCGGCCCGGGCCGCTTCGCCAGCGGCAAGGCGCCCGCCCGCCCCGGGGCGGTTGTCGACGACCACAGCTTGCCCTAAAGCTTTGGCCAGCTCAATAGAAATTTTACGTATGGTGTTGTCACCTGCCGAACCAGCCCCGGCAGGCACGACGATGCGTATGGGCCGCTCAGGCCAGCTAGGTGTTTGCGCGAACACCACCGCGCCCAAAGCCAAGCAAGACAAGCAAAGCCAGCGGCCTGCGGCTTGCATCATCGGGCCAAGTAGAAAAGTCATGGTCAATCTCCTGTGCTTGCAAACGCTGCGCCAGATGGAAACAGCATAGCCTCCATCGTGCCTGCTGCCTGCCTGAGCGTCACGAAGCTTTGCCTAAAGATTGGCTAAATGTAGCTTACTCATTGGTCTTTGCTACAGCCAACCCGGCGCATTCGGCCTGCGCAGAGTAAGTTTGTGTGACCTTCATTAGCTATATAATTTATAGCTGCTCCCGCAACATTCTATTGGGCTAAAGACCTATTTGTCATGTAAATTACCCGCTGAACTGGCATTTATCTACAATGTCCCCATGATCCAACTCGGCACCACCGTTTTTGACCCCTCTGCCCAAATGCTGAGTGACAGCACGGGTGCCAAGATCGCCTTGCGAGCTCAAAGTGCGCGTGTGCTGGAATGTCTGATCAATGCCAATGGCGCTATCGTCAGCAAAGAGCAGTTGTTCAAGTCTGTATGGGCTGATGTAGCGGTGACCGACGATTCACTGGTGCAGTGCATCCGCGACATTCGTCACGCCATTAATGACCCAAATCATGCTGTGTTGCAAACCGAGGCGCGGCGTGGCTATCGTTTGATGGTCACGCACCGGGATGACCCCGGTCTGAATGCCGCGGACTCGATGCCAGCGGCGGTATTGCCCACAACACCTGATGCAGGTGGGCAAATCACCCCGGCAATCGCCGTCATGGGCTTTACCAGTATCGACGGTGATGCGCGCTCGGAGCGGCTAGCGATGTCGTTTGCTGGCGACCTGATTACCGAGCTTTCAAGACTAAAAAGCTTGCGGGTAATCGGCAGATTCTCGTCATTTTCGCTGCGTGGGCAGCAGTTAAGTAGCAGCCAAGTGTGTGAACGGTTGAACGCTCGCTACCTGGTATCTGGACAGGTGCAGTTCAGTGAGGCTACGATCGTCTGGTCCTTGGAAATGATCGACGGGGTATCAGACGAAATCGTCTGGTCAGAACGCAAGCAGGTGAAATTTTCGGATATTGAATTGGAGATGGCGACACTGTTCTGGCGCATAGCAGGAAATCTGAATGCAGCGCTGGGCAGTTTCAGTTATCGAAAATCCTTTGCGCAGATGCCAGCTTCGTTGAACGCGTATGACTTATGTTCACGTGTTCTTGCCACGATGCTAATCACCACAGTCGAGGGCACGCGCGAGGCGCAGAGACTGGCCGCACTGGCAGTGCAAGCTTTTCCGCAATACGCCAGGGCCTGGCGGGCGCTGGCACATTCGCACTCGTGGGACATTGTTTTTTGCCATACTGGTCAATGGGCTTCAGCAAATGCAGAGCAGGCTTTAGCAGAGGTCTACAAGGCAATTGAGCTAGACCCAACGCAGGCAGGTGCGCATTATGTGGCGAGCCAGCTGTTGACTGACCTTGGCAAACACCCAGAGGCGCTGCTTGCGTCTACGCAAGCGCTAGCCCTTGGCCCCAGCGATCAGTCGGCCATGCAGTTCAAATCAAACGTTTTGTTTTTTGTAGGGCAGTTCACTGCATCCAGAATTCTGGCTGAGTCTTTGATTGCACTGACTCCAATTCGTCAAAGCCATCTTTTGTACTCTTATGGCCGCACACTTCTGGCTTTGGGAGAGCGCAGCGCCGCCATCAATGAGCTGCAAGAGAGTTTAACTGCCAGCCCAGGCAACACCCAGGCACGCATGGCCATCATTGTGGCGCTGGAGGAAACGGGTCAGCACATGGATGCCGCAGAGCATTTCAAAGCGTTGTGCGCCACTACCAACGGATTTGACGAAAATTACTTTGGCCGCCGATGGTCCTCTATTCCCGATGTGCGCAACCGCTTTGTCAAGGCCTTGCTTGCGCACGGGATGAAGCCCACTACTGTTTAATTGCGCACAGGTACGCTAGCACGTGCCACATGACTCCAGCCAAGGGGCTGCAAACCGTTGGCACCCAGACGATCGTAGCGTTGAAGCGTTTGCGCATCGTCTAGGTCTTCTTGCAGCGATAGCCCTATGCCGTGAAGGTCTTTGGCCAGGTGTGCTGGGTCAAAACCAGACAACAGCGGCTCGCCTATCGCCGTCACTGAACGTTGCATCTCACTGAAAGGCCCGCTGCCCGTATTGTCAAAAAATGCCTCCTGGTCGAAGTAGTTGAAAACCACTTCGCTGCCTGGCGCTGCAAGCTGGCCGATAGCACCCAGTAGTCCCAAATTGTCTGTTCGACTCAGGTACATAGTCACCCCCAGCCACGAGAAAAACACCGGCTCATTGAATCGAAAATCAGAGCGCAACAGCGCTGCCGCCACGCCTTCCTTGGACAAATTAGCCGCGATATAGTGGACGGGCGCCCGCGGTGTCACTTGGCACACCGCCATTCGCTGGCGCTTGACAGCCTGGGTCGCAGGGTGGTCAATTTCATACACCACCAGATCGCGCACGCCATCGGGTCTACGCAAGCTAAAGCTGTCAAAGCCCGCACCCAGCAGCACGTATTGCCTCACACCCCGCTTTACAGCAGCGAGCAATGCGTCTTCCGCGAATCTGGAACGGGTAATCACCCCGGTATAAAAGGGCCTGCTGTGCAACCATGAATCACCGGGAGACATGGACAGAGTCGCGGGTCTGGCTAGCGCCTGGGCCGACAAGCTAAGCAAGGCTTTTTGGTGAATGAACTCGACACCCGATGCGGGAACCAGCCGATCGCCCCATGGGTCATGCAGCAACGGCAGCGGATCATGGCGCGTGTGCAACGCGCGTATGAGGGATGTGGTCATGCTGGTTTGGCTGGCAACGGCGTCCCTCATGTGAACTCCTGGCGTGAGGTTACTCGGACTTCAAACCGTAGGTATCTACGATCTTTTTGAAGTACAGGCGCTGGTCGGCCAGATACCGCTCGAAAGCAGCACCGTAGAGCAGCTCTGACGGCGTACTACCCACAGATTTTTGCCAAGCTTTGTAGCTGTCGCTGGCCACAATTTTGTGCGTCTCGATGCGCATGCGATCGATGATGTGTACAGGCGTATTCGTGGGCGCAAAAAGCCCTGTCCAAACGGCAATGCCGGCATCTTTCCCTGTGATCTCCAAAACCGTGGGGATCTCGGGCAAGAGTGGGTTGCGCGTTGCGCCAGTTGTGGCCAATATTCGAATCTTTCCTGCGTCGATAAGGCCACCAGCGATTGAAGAATAGGTCAATGTCGTGTCGATAGTGCCTTTAGCAACATCAAGAACCTGCGCCATCAGCCCTTGTGAATACGGCACCAGGGTGAACTCTGTCCCGATAGCCGCACCCAGCGCCGCCGCCGCAACATGCCCAAACCCCCCAAGGCCAGGCAGCCCGAAGGTGGGTGGGCGACCTAACGTTTTAAAATCTGCCAGCTTTTGAATGGAAGAGTTGGCTGGGACGGCAACCAGTGAGTAGCCCAAGCTTGTTCGCAAGACGGGCACAAACTCTTTCACCGGATCGTAATTAAGTTTGGCATCGGTCAAGGGCAGTAGAACCATGGTGGACGGTTCTCCTTGGAAGAAAGTGTAACCATCAGGGGCCGAATGGGCTGCTTCATAGGCGGCCAGTCGCCCGCTGGCACCAGTGCGGTTTTCCACAAAAACGGGTTGTCCGAGCGCCTTTGACAATTCCGGTAGGAGCTTGCGCAAAATGACGTCAGTTGCAGAGCCCGCGCCATAAAGTGTGACGATGCGAACGGGTCGCTCAGGCCATGGCTGTGCCTGGGCGTAAGCCGTGCTACCTAAAGCCAGGCCAGAAAGCAAAAGCAAGCTGCGCATCGCTTGCATGGTGGGGCGAAGTAAAAACGTCATAGCCAATCCTCTCTGAAAAAGCCCATTGGGTAAACTTGCAAGCACTGTGTTGCGGATGGTGCCCGGATGCGCGGGCTGCGTAACGAATGCGGGCTTAATAATTTACGAAATTTGACTGAAATTCTGCCCCAAAACGCACGGCGATGCACCCGTCTGGAATGACGCTAGGCTAGATTTTTGGCTACTATAACTATTAATTTGATAGCTGCTACCGCAATTTTTTATTGGGCTAAAGAACTATTTCTCCATACAAATAGTCCTGTAAACAGCCATTTACCTACAATGTGCCCATGATCCAACTCGGCACCACCGTTTTTGACCCCTCTGCCCAAATGCTGCGCGATAGCGCGGGTGCCAAGATAGCCCTGCGGGCGCAAACACTGCGCGTGTTGGAGTGCTTGGTAGCGACTAACGGCGCACTGGTGACCAAAGAGCACTTGGTCAGCCAGGTGTGGGGCAGCATCGCGGTGACTGATGACTCGCTGGTGCAATGTATTGGCGAGATACGCAGCGCCATTGGCGACAGCGCGCACCAGGTGCTGCAAACCGAGCATCGGCGCGGTTACCGCTTGGTGTGCAGTGCGCCTGCGCCTCTAGCACCTGCCAATGACCCTGCGCTAGCCCCTGCGCTGTCCACAGTCCACAACGCCGACGGGCTCATCACCCCCGCCATTGCGGTGATGGCGTTTACCAGCATGGACGGTGATGCGCGCTCCGAGCGGCTGGCGACAGCGTTTGCGGGGGATTTGATTACCGAGCTGGCTAAGTACAAAGAGCTGCGCGTGATCGGCAGGCAATCTGCGTTTGCCTTACGCGGGCAAGCGCTCACCAGCAAAGAGATCTGCGAGAAGCTGCATGCCAGCTACATCGTGTCAGGGCATATGCAGCGCAACGAGACGACGGTGCAGTGGTCGCTGGAATTGGTCAATGGACAGGATGAAGAGATTGTGTGGTCAGAGCGCAATACGGACAGCTCCTGCGCTGCGTATGGGGAGACAGATGCGCTGGTTGGGCAATTGGCGGGCAAAATAGGCGGACACTTCAGAGACGATACCTTGCGGCAGTCGATGGTAAAAACCGTAGAGGAACTGGGGGCCTACGAATTAGTGAAGCGAATCGGTGCCACGTTGTTTCGAACAACGGTTCAAAGTACCCGCGAGGCGCTAGACATGGCTGCGTTGGCGGTCAAGAAATATCCTTCGTATGCGCCCGCTTGGCGCGTGTTGGCGAACACGCAAATGTGGGATACGAACTATTGCCATACGGGGCAGTGGACAGGCAAAAATCTGTCGGACTCGTTGAAGGCAGTACACAAAGCCATTGAGCTCAACCCGTTGGACCCGATTGCTTTTTGCGTTTTGGCAAATCTGCTAGCTGAAAACGGGCAATTTCAAGAAGCGCTGTTCGCCGTTGAGCACGCCAGAGATTTGGGCCCGAGCGACCCCGCTGTCGTGAATTTTCATGCCTGGGTGTTGCTCTATTGCGGTCAGTTAAGTGAAGCACGCTCTACCGCAGAGGCTTCCATCAAAAGCATGCCAAATGGCCATCCCACACACTTAGCATTGCTGGGTCGAATACTGGTTGCTATGGAAAATTGTGAAACCGCCATTGCGCGGCTAAGTCAAACCTTATTGTTCAGCCCCGGGAACACGCAGGCGCGTATGGCGATCATCGTTGCGCTGCATGAGACTGGCGAGCATGCCTTGGCTCGTGAGCACTTTACACAATTGCTAGCCACCACCCACGGACTCGATGAAGGATATTTTGGTCGACGTTGGTCTGCAACTCCAGAAGTCCGCGACCGCTACATCTGCGCCCTGCGCGCGTGTGGTTTGCAGCCCGGGGCCACTTAGCGCAGGCACCGCTTTGGTTTTGCTCACTCTGATTTCAAACCGTAGGTATCCACAATTTTTTTGAGACTTGCCCGTTGCGCAATGAAAAACTGTGTGAGACCGGGGCCATCAAGCGCATCTACCTGCGCACCTTGGGTTTCTCGCCAAGCCTTGTAGGCATCGCTGTTAATCACGTTGTTGATCTCGGTGCGTAGCCGCTCTATCACCTGCGGCGGTGTGCCAGCAGGCGCAAACAGGGCGCTCCACACGGCTATCCCGGTATCGGGCGCTGCAGTCTCGGCAATAGACGGCACATCAGGAAACATCGCGTTACGCGTGGGTGCCATGGTAGCCAGAACGCGAATTTTCCCGGCTGCGATCAGTCCTGCGGCCTCTGATGGAAAAGTAAAGGTGACATCAATGCTGCCCTTGGCCGCATCCAGCAGCGCTGCCATGGTGCCTTGAGAAAACGGAACCGGCGTGAACACTACCCCCAGCTCGCGGCCCAGCGCCAAAGAAGTAGCGTGGTCATAGCTGCCCAAACCGGTGAGCCCGATGGTCGGAGAACGCCCCAAATTTTTGAGATCGGCCAGTTTAAGTGCGGGCGAACTGGTAGCTACCGCCACCACGGGATAGGCGATGGAAACGCGTGCCACAGGAATAAAGTCTTTGATGGGGTCGTAAGATATTTTGGTACCTGTCAAGGGGTGCAAAATCATCCCCGTCTGTGTCGCGTGCAGCAAGGTGTAGCCGTCGGATGCCGCCTTAGAAACCTCAGCTGTGGCGATGCGGCCAGCTGCGCCTGGCCTGTTCTCGACGATCACGGCTTGCCCAAGCGCTTTGGTCAAATCTGGGGTGATTTTGCGCATGACGATGTCCATAGCAGTACCTGCGCCGGCGGGTATGAGCACCCGTATTGGCCGCTCTGGCCAAGTGCTGGTTTGCGCAAGTGCGGGGCTAGCCATAGTGAGACTGGACACCAAAAGCAAGCCGCCCATGACTTGCGCAGTAGGGCGAAGTAGAAAAGTCATGCTCAATCTCCTGATTTAAAAACCCGTGGTGCAAGATCTTTGGCGGCATGTTGCCAATGATGCTGGTGCAGGTGCTGCAAGTCACGATGGACTTGCGAAAAATTGCCGAAATTTGGTGCGCTGGCACTTGGCACGCATCCCCAGAACTGATGGGACCACCTCATCTAATTACCGCACGTTGCCGGGTGGTGCTGGTGCATCCACCCGTTTTGTCCGGGTGCAGCCTATCGGCGAAATTTAGTCCCTTCTTCGGCCAAAGTTCGTGACGCGGGCGCGAGCACCCGACACGATAGACACACGCTGGATAGATGGCTGTACAGCGACTTTAGGGCCTATGTCCCTGAATTTTTTTGTACTTCTGCGTCTTTAACCCAAGGAGTTCACCATGAAAACCACGCTTGCGCACCCTATCAAGCCTGCGCTCAAACACGGGGTCGCTAGCGCACTGCTGGGCTTTGCTACTTTATTGGTATGCCAGGCAGCGGCTGCGCAACTGGTGGTGTCTGGGGAAGAGACCGAGGTGACCGACAACGCCACCAAACTCATCTGGCGGCGCTGCGCGGAGGGATTGGTGTTGCGCAACGGTGCCTGCATGGGCACGGCCAGCACTTTTAGGCATGTGCAGGCACTGGCACGCGCACGCAGCGAGGCCGCTGCCACTGGCATTGCTTGGCGCCTGCCCAGCGTCAAAGAGTTGGAGACCATTTTGGACATACGCCGCAGCAACCCGGCAATAGACCCGACTGCATTTCCAGCCACGCCAGCAGACTATTTTTGGTCATCAGCACCTGATGTAGGCCAAGCCAGCTTCGAGTGGGGCGTTAACTTTGGCTATCGTGATGTCAGCTATGGCTACCGCGATATCTCTCTCTATGTGCGGCTGGTTCGTACTGCTCAGTAGCGCTGTATTTCCATTATTTTTAAACTTAGGAGTCCACCATGAAAGCATCTCTGTCAAGCCTGTGCATAGATTGGGGGCTGTGGGCCACCATGGCCAGCTGCGCTACGCTCATGGCCTGTGCCAACAACAGCAAAGAGGCCACCACGGACGTACGGCTGGCGACGCAGACCCTGCCCGCAGCGCCGTTTGGCGCGGAGGAGATGGCCCACCTTAGCCCCAGCATTGCGCAGGACGCGCGTGGCAACCGCATCGCCGTGTGGGAGGAGTTTGATGGCCAGCGTTTTCGCATTTGGGCTCAGCGCAGCGTGGCTGGGCTGGGCTGGGGCGCAAGTACGCGCCTGGATGCCAAGCACGGTGGCCACGCCTACAGCCCGCGCATCGCTTTTGGTGGGCAAGGCCATGCCATGGCGGTATGGCAACAGCAGGTGGGCGGGCGCTCCAAAGTGTGGGCCAACCAGTATGTCGCGGGCCAAGGCTGGGGCGCTGCGCGGCCGATCGACAGCCTGGCGAGTATGACGCCTAGCGATGCCTACGCACCGCAAGTGGCGATGAACGCCGTGGGCGAAGCGATGGCAGTGTGGCAACAGTCTGACGGTCGCCACGCGCACGTGCGGACCAGCCGTTTTATACCTGGAGCAGGCTGGGGCGCGGCTACCAGCCTGGGCAGCGCCACGGCCCACGCCAGCGCCCCGCAGATAAATTTTGATGCACAGGGCACAGCCTTGGTGGTGTGGCAACAGTTTGACGGCCAGCAAACCCAGCTGTGGGCTAGCCAGCAGCCTGAGGGCGGCGGCTGGAGTCTGCCCAGCATGGTGGAGCCACGCTTGGAAGCGCAGAACATGGACTCTGCGCCGTGGGCTCACTCCACCCCGCGCAGGGGAGCAGCCACGGTGCCGCAATGGACTGCAAATGCTCATAAATGAATAGCGTATTGCACCCTATGCAGAGAGCAAATCATCATGCAAAACACAGAATGTAGCCCAAGCCACCGGCTGCATGGCGCTACCTGCATGCCCATCAACCATCGTCTCGCGGATTCCGCTTTTTTCAAAGGAGTTTCATCATGCAAGCTAATCTTCCAATCACTGTCTCATCTGTCGTACGCAAACCCGGCACCGCACTGGTTTGCGCTTTGCTCTTGGCGGCATGCAACGCCAAAGTGATTGAACCGATGCGGCTGGTAGCTGGGCCCAGCCTAGCACCCGTGGGCTTGGCCAGCGACCTGGCCGAGCCCAGGGCAACGTATTACGGTGTGCCCGAGGCGAGTAGTGTGAGTTTTATCACTCACTCGCAAGATCAAGTGGTTGATTTGACTTACTAAAGTTAAAACTCGACAGTTTGAACGTCTTTTGCAGGGGCACTGCTGTGCCTTGATAAAACAAGAACCTAAGGAGTAACTGTGACTTTACACCGGCTCTTCCCCTCACCCATACTCCGCTCACTGCTGTGCGTCTCTGTGCTCGCCGCTTGCGGCCAGCCGAGCAACTCGGCACCCCCTACACTGGCGAGCACACGGCAGGAAGCGCCCCTGCTGGCGCAAGACAACGAATGGGGTGCGTTTGACTACCATCAGGCGATAGACGCGCAAGGCCACACACTGGCGGTGTGGGAGCAGTTTGATGGCGAGCGTTACAACATTTGGGCCAACCGTAAGGCACCAAGCCGGGGCTGGGGCGTGGCGCAGTTGATCGAGACCGATAACGCTGGCAGCGCTTACAACCCGCGCGTGGCACTGGACAGCCAAGGCAATGCGGTGGCGGTGTGGCAGCAGTCTGACGGCCAGCATTCCCGCATCGCAGCCAACCGCTATACGGTGGGCACAGGCTGGAGCAAAGCGCAGTGGATCGATGCCCCCAACACCGTTGAGGCCCATGCGCCCCAAGTCAGCTTTAACGGCCAGGGCCACGCTATGGTGGTGTGGCAACACAAGGAGGGGCAGCGCACGCGCATCGTGGCCAACCGCATGGTGCCCGGCGCTGGCTGGGGCCAAGCCGCCCAGATTGAAAACGGCAATGGCTATGCCAGTGCGCCCCACATCGCCAGCGATGCGCAAGGCCAGCTGGTCGTGCTGTGGCAATTGCAAGGTGCCAAAGACACCACCGTCCACACTAGACAGTACCTTCCTGGAGCGGGCTGGGGAAACGACCGATTTGTAAAAAGGGCGAGCACCGATGTCAGCTATCCACCCGCAGTTTTTGGCACCAATTTTTAGGATTGGCACTTCACTACGCTCCTTCTGATTGCTGTCATTCTTGAGAAATTCGATAATTTGCAAACTCTTGTACCCAGCGCCCCGCAGGTAGTTTTTGATGCGCAGGGTCGCAGTCACAGAGCCGCAATAGGCCACCACATCGATACATCCGAACCTGGCATCAACGGCTAATCCGTACGCGCCCTGAGCAAGGTGTGGCGCGTCGAGCGCTTTAGCTGGTGGCTCACCAGCCTGATGCACCGCTTTCCTGACAGCGCAGGCTTTGGGCAAAAAATGCAGGAGGCAGAGCTGTCTTACCTGATGAGTTCCGAGGCGGCGCAAACGATGTTGGCTGAGAACTATGTGGGATTGCGAGGCTGAGCTTTCCAGCTGCCCTTGCAATTGCGCGGACTCTACACCCTGGATAACACTACATTTTCGATAGCTGCTCCCGCAATAGTTTATTGGGCTAAAGGCATATTTTCTTATCAAAACAGGTTGTCGCCAGTGACGGGCATGGGCGGGGTTTGCGTTAGTTGACATAGACAAAAGGCCGGCGTACTATGTAACTATGCGTGTTACATACAGCCGAAAATTCTACCAATTGTCCATCTGCATTGCAGTTTTGGCGATAGCTTGGTTCTCTCTTGGAAGCGCGCTGAACACCATGGTGGCTTTGG
>CAVZHO010000013.1:0-59282 GCA_963775085.1 uncultured beta proteobacterium | reverse complement strand
CGGAAAAATTAACCGATAAAGTCGCAGAAGTGAGAATTGGATTAGCCCCAAGCGAGGTAGACAAAGAGCCCGCTGGAATGGTATTGGCGGCCTGAGGCGAGGTCGACGAGGTCACCACAACTGAGATGGAGCAACTTGCGTTAGGCGGAATGACCGTGCCTACAGGAATCGATAGCTGACTTCCGCCCGATGTTGCAATTGGTACGGTTCCGCCGGAGCAAGTTGACACGGGAGGTGACGCTGCATTTAGCAGGCCGGCCGGGTAATCATCTACAAACCCCGTAGTGAACGTAGCGGACACCAACTTATGGGAATTGGTAAAGGTAATCACCAAAAGTGACGTCCCACCAGCATTGATCGTACCGGGGGTGAATGTCTTCGAGACTAGCGGCAAACTCGGCGATACCGCGTCTGGATCAACTGCCGTGCAGGTGCCAGCAGAACAGCCTGGGGCAGTACTGGTGTTCAAAACACCCGCCGGAGCCGAAATAGATGCGGTATTGGTGATTTGCGTTTGAGCGAGGGCGTCATGCGTCACAAAAAGCGACAGCATCAAACCCACCGTCAATGCGAAGGCAGTAACAGAAGGTGGCGCAAAACGCCGACAAAAAAGTACAAGGCTATGAACCTTGGCAGCCAAAGACAAAGAAGTTCCCAACCAAAATTAAATCATTACATTTATTAACTAAGTGCCGAGTGTATTACCGAAACCGACAAAACAATTCCAACCCCTGATAAATTTTGCAGAACCATTACTTACGTGCGAAAAATCACGCAACATCAGATCCGAACGCAATTAACAATTTGCATTGAACATTGGCAAATTTGAAAAAACCTATTGTGCACTAGTAATTAGGCTTCCCCATGAGTAAATCACTTCAACTGAATCCTGCAAACTGCAAACAAAAGTAACCTCGCAGGACGGGCCCAACGTGAACCTGAGCGGAAGTTGTCCATTCGCAACAAAGTGCTGCATTGCAACAGCCAATGCGCTAAAGCGCCGCAACAAATCAAGGAATTCAACCGGTTGGGCGCACAATATTGCCTCTATCCACTAAAACTACTTGATGCCACAACTGGTCTGCGCGGCCCAGCGACGGCGCATAAATACACCGTGCAATCCTCCAAATCCTCAATTACCGCACTCACGCTGGGTGCCATAGGCGTGGTCTATGGTGACATCGGCACCAGCGTGCTGTACGCCATGAAAGAGATTTTTGGTTCGGGCCATGTGGCTTTTACGCCAGATAACGTCTACGGCATTTTGTCAATCATTTTCTGGACGCTGACGGTCATTGTGTCGATTAAGTACGTCGTCCTGGTGTTGCGGGCCGACAACGAGGGCGAGGGCGGCTTGGTGGCGATGCTGACGCTGGCCTCCCGTGCGGTGCATGACAAACCGGAACTGCGGCGCAACTTGCTCATCATTGGCATCTTTGGCACCTGCTTGTTTTATGGCGACGGGGTGATTACGCCTGCCATATCCGTATTGGGTGCGGTCGAGGGCCTTGAAATCATCTCTCCGCAGTTCAAAACCTATGTGGTGCCGCTGTCTTTGGTGATCTTGCTGGGCTTGTTTATGGTGCAAAAACGGGGCACCGGCGGTATTGGCAAGTTTTTTGGTCCGATTACCCTGGTGTGGTTTGCCACCATCGCCATTTTGGGTATCTCGCACATTGCCAAAAACCCCGTCATTCTCAAGGCCCTCAGCCCGCAATATGCGTTGATGTTCATGTGGCAGAACACGCATGTAGCCTTCATCATGCTGGGCGCGGTAGTGTTGTGCGTCACGGGCGCTGAGGCGCTGTATGCGGATATGGGCCACTTTGGCAAACGGCCCATCCGCCTAGCCTGGTTTGCAGTGGTCATGCCCTGCCTCACTCTGAACTATTTTGGCCAGGGCGCGTTACTGCTGGCACGGCCCGAGACGGTGAAAAACCCGTTCTACATGATGGCTCCGGATTGGTTTTTGATACCCCTGGTCATTTTGGCCACCATGGCGGCCGTGATTGCCTCGCAGGCTTTGATCTCCGGCGCGTTCTCGGTGACCAAGCAGGTCGTGCAACTGGGCTTTTTGCCGCGCCTGCGCATGCTGCACACCTCTGCCAAAGACACCGGGCAAATCTATATCCCCTTTGTGAACTGGGCATTGTTTGTAGCGATCGCATTTGCTGTGGTGATGTTCAAATCCTCCGGCGCGCTGGCATCGGCCTACGGCATTGCCGTGTGTACTGACATGCTGATTACCACGGTGCTGACTTTTTACGTCATCCGCTACGCCTGGAAATACCCTTTATGGCTGTGCCTTGCGGCCACCGGCATTTTCTTTATGGTGGATCTGGCCTTCTGGGGATCCAATATGCTCAAACTGCTGGACGGCGGCTGGTTTCCTTTGTTGATTGGCGGCGCGATTTTTACCTTGATGTTTACCTGGAAAGAAGGCCGCAAACTGATGTCGGAGAAGCAAAAAGCCGAGGGCCTGGAACTCAAAGGCTTTCTGGAAGCCGTGTTTGTCAGCCCGCCCGTGCGGGTGGAAGGCACCGCCGTGTTTTTAACCGGCGAACCCGGCACCGTACCCAATGCCCTGCTGCACAACCTGAAACACAACAAGGTACTGCATGTGCACAACCTGTTTGTCACCGTGCGCAGCAAAGAGGTGCCTTGGGTCGGCCTGAACAAGCGGGTAGAGATTGAGGCGCTGGGGCATGACTGTTGGCAAGTCATCCTCAACTTTGGCTTTAAAAACGACCCCGATGTGCCTGAGGCCTTACAACAGATTACCGGGCGCGGCTGTGAGCTGGACCCGATGCAAACCAGCTATTTCCTGTCGCGCGACACCGTGGTGCCCACCATTGGCGGCGGCATGGCGCCTTGGCGTGAAAAGCTGTTTGCGCAGATGCACCACAACGCCAGCGCGGCGGCCGACTTTTTGCGTTTGCCCAATAATGCGGTGGTCGAGTTGGGCTCAAAAATAGAGATCTAGGCACCCGGCGCTGCGGTCTAATAGCGCGATGCAGTTTTTCAAAGACCTCTCACTCCCCGCATTCACCGCAGGCTTTGTCGCCGTTTTGGTGGGCTTCACGAGCTCCGTGGCGATCGTCTTCCAAGCAGCGCTTAGCTTTGGCGCGACGCCAGCGCAAATTACCTCGTGGATGTGGGCACTGGGCCTGGGCATGGGCTTGTGCACCCTGGTGCCATCGCTGTGGCTACGCAAACCCGTCATGGTGGCCTGGAGCACGCCGGGCGCAGCGGTACTGGCCGTGGCGGGCGGTGGCTTTAGCATGGGCGAGGCCGTGGGCGCCTTCATGCTCTGCGCGGCGCTCATTACCCTGTGCGGCCTGACGGGCTGGTTTGAAAAGCTCATGCACCGCATCCCTGTGGCCATTGCCTCGGCCCTGCTGGCGGGCGTGCTGTCGCGCTTTGCGCTACAAGGCTTTAGTGCGGCGCAAACCGCCCTGCCCCTGGTGCTGCTGATGCTGGCCACCTATTTGCTGGGCAAGCGCTTGGCACCTCGCTATGCGGTGCCCGTTACCTTGCTAGTTGCTATTATTTACGTAGCTGCAAACGACCAAATGACATGGACTAGCATGCCATTTAGCCTTGCCGTGCCGGTATTCACCGTTCCGGTATGGAGCGCAACAGCCGCCATCAGCTTGGCTCTGCCTTTGTTTGTCGTCACCATGGCCTCGCAAAACCTGCCGGGCGTGGCGGCCATCCGCGCAGCGGGGTATGACATGCCGATTTCCAAGCTGATCAGCATGACCGGGATGGCCACCTTGTTGCTGGCTCCGTTTGGGGCGTTTTCACTCTGTCTCAGCGCCATCACCGCGTCCATCTGCATGGGCCAAGAGGCGCACCCCGACCCGGCACGGCGCTACACTGCCGCCGCGTCCTGCGGTGCGATCTATATCGCCATCGGTTTGTTTGGCGCGGTGTTTACCGCCCTGCTGGCCGCCTTCCCCAGAGAACTGATTGCGGCCATTGCGGGCCTGGCCTTGCTGGGCACCATTGGCGGAGCCTTGAGCAGTGCCCTGGCGGATGAGAAGCACCGCGAGGCCGCTACCATTACTTTCCTGGTCACGCTCAGCGGGGTGGTGATAGCCGGAGTGGGCTCGGCCTTTTGGGGCGTAGTGGCAGGCACGCTGGCGCTTTTTGTGCAAAACTTGCGCCGTCCCGCTTAACGTTTTATTCCTTCATGCGCGTAGCAGGTTCTGCACGCACCTCACTGAGCACATAACTGCGCACATCACTGCGACTATCCATGCACATCCTGTTTATCGCCGACCCGCTTGAGTCCTTCAAAATCCACAAAGACACCACCTTCGCCATGATGCGCGAGGCGCAGCGGCGTGGGCACAGTGTGTCGGCCTGCGAGCAGAAGACATCATGTGGCAGCAAGGTAGCCCGGTGACCGCGCAGGTACGCGACATCACGCTCACCGGTCAGCCCAGTGTGTGGTTTACCGAGAAATTTCCTCTGGCCAAACGCGCGCTGGCGCTCAAAGACTTCAGCGCCATCGTCATGCGCAAAGACCCTCCTTTTGACAGCGAATATTTCTACGCCACCCACCTGCTAGAGCAGGCCGAGCGCGAAGGAGCCAAGGTATTCAACAAGCCCCGTGCCCTGCGCGACCACCCCGAGAAGCTGGCGATCATGGAATTCCCCCAATTCATCGGCCCTACGCTGGTGACGCGCGATGCCGAGGATGTAAAGCGCTTTCATGCCGAGCACCGCGACATTATTTTGAAACCGCTGGACGGCATGGGCGGCATGGGCATCTTCCGCGTGAAGGACGACGCGCTGAATCTGGGCGGCATTATCGAGACGTTGAACAAAGACGGCGCGCAAACCATCATGGTACAAAAATTCCTCCCCGCCATCGCGCAGGGCGACAAGCGGGTACTGGTGATTGGCGGCAAGCCGGTGCCCTTTAGCTTGGCGCGCATTCCGCAGGGCACGGAGGTACGGGGCAACCTGGCCGTGGGTGGCAAGGGTGTGGCACAAGCGCTGAGTGCGCGTGACCGGGAGATTGCGGAGGCGATTGGGCCTGTTCTTGCCGCGCGTGGTCTGCTGCTGGTGGGCTTGGACATCATTGGCGACTGCGTGACTGAGATCAACGTGACTAGTCCGACGTGTTTTCAGGAGATTTTTGATCAAAAGGGGTTTGATGTGGCGGCTATGTTTATTGATGCGTTGGAGAAGGATCTATAGTTTTTCCAGCTGCTTACGTCCTAGTGACAGGGATTATGGGCAGTTTTAACTATGTGATTGTGGTCACTGGCGACTTCAGCGAACTAAGGTGTAGTTCGCGCTGCTCTGAAGCCACTGAGAGGGTCTCGTACGCACGGTTAGGTGTTTATCAGCCGCCCGATTTCTGGTACTCCAGTATGAGGGCGGATGATAAACACCTAACCGTGTGGCGACCAACGTAGCGCGCTACCGGTAGTTTTCTGCAAGACAGTCCGGCGACTACGGGTAGCGCGCTACCTTTTGTACAGGCGGTTGAGCGTATGCAAATTGATCGATTTTGGGTAACTCCAGTAGGTGGGCGATTTGCATACGCTCAACCGCCCACCCACCAACCAAGCACGCCCAGACAACACTAGCTCGCCAACCACTCAAGCAAACCAGACAAGCAGCGTGATCACAAACGGCAGGCTACCCCACCACCTGTCCATCCACAAACACCTTCAACTCCCCCGGTATCATCTGCACCCACGCCTCGTTAGAAGTCAACGGCGCAGTGACAACCACAGCCACGCGGTCATGCACACTGGTGTGCTCGGCAAAGTTGATGTTCACGTCCTCGTCCACCAAGGCCGCATGCGCAAACGGGTGTTGGCGCGTCACGTAGTACAGATTGGTCGACGCATGCGCCCACAGCGCTTGCCCGTTGGAGAGCAGGAAGTTAAACACCCCGTGCGGGGCGATGCGCGCCGCAATTTCACGCAACGTAATCGTCAGCTCCGCCACCGAGGGCACGCCCGCGTGCGACTTGGCCAGCTCTTGCATGATGTAGGTAAAGGCCAGCTCGCTGTCGGTACTGCCCACGGGGCGAAAGCTGCCGTGCAGGCGCGGCGCAAAGCCCTTCAAATCGCCGTTGTGCGCAAACACCCAGTAGCGGCCCCACAGCTCGCGCACAAAAGGGTGGCAGTTCTCCAGCGCCACCACGCCCTGCGTGGCCTTGCGGATATGCGCGATGACGTTTTTGCTCTTGATCGGGTAGCCGCGGATCAGCTCGGCCACGGGGGAGGTGGCGGCACTGGCGTGGTCGACGAAATGGCGCAGGCCCTTGCCGCTATTTGAACCATCGCCTTGCCCTTCAAAGAACGCCACACCCCAGCCATCGCCATGGTGGTCGGTGTTCCCGCCGCGCTGGGCAAAACCGCTGAAGCTGAACGTGATGTCCGTCGGCGTGTTGCAGTTCATGCCAAGCAGTTGGCACATGCCTACACCCGCACTTCGCCATCGCCATACACCACATACTTGAGCGAGGTCAGCCCTTCAATACCCACCGGCCCGCGGGCGTGGAATTTATCGGTGCTGATGCCGATCTCGGCCCCCAGTCCAAACTCAAAGCCATCGGCAAAGCGCGGGCTGGTGTTGACCATCACACTGGCCGAATCCACCTCGCGCAAAAAGCGTTGGGCATGCATGTGGTTGCTGGTAATGATGGCGTCAGTATGGTGCGACGAGTAATGGTTGATGTGGGCAATCGCCGCGTCCAGGCCCTCGACTATTTTGATGCTGATAATGGGCGCCAGGTATTCTTCATACCAGTCTTGCTCAGTGGCATCGACAATTTTTGCTACCGAGTTAATAGCTACTTGCGCTCGTAATAAATCGGCTGCGGCCGGATCGCAGCGCATTTCCACACCCTTGGCCGCATAAATCGCCGCAATCTTGGGCAAAAACTCTGCCGCTGCATCCTTGGCCACCAGCAAGCCTTCAATCGCATTGCAAGGGCTGTACTTTTGCGTCTTGGCGTTGTCGGCCACCTTTACCGCCATGGCGATATCGCACGCGGCATCCACATACACATGGCAGTTGCCGTCCAGGTGTTTGATGACGGGCACCTTGGCATCGCGGCTGATGCGCTCAATCAAGCCCTTGCCGCCGCGCGGGATGATCACGTCCACATACTGCGGCATGGCAATCAGCTGACCCACCGCCTCGCGGTCGGTGGTGGGCACCAGTTGCACCACGTCTTCGGGCAGGCCACTCTCGCGCAGCGCCTGGCGCACCAGGGCGGCGAGTGCGCGATTCGACTCTATCGCCTCGGAGCCACCCCGCAAAATGCAGGCGTTACCGCTTTTGATCGACAGCGATGCCGCCTCAATCGTCACATTCGGGCGGCTCTCGTAAATCATGCCAAACACGCCAATCGGCACGCGCATTTGCCCCACGCGGATGCCGCTGGGCTGCTGCTTCATCCCAATGATGTCGCCAATGATGTCGGGCATGCTGGCCAACTGCTCGCAGCCCTGGGCGCAGGTCTCCAAAATTTGCGGCGTGAGCTTCAGGCGGTCTACCAGCGGCGCAGACAAGCCATTGGCCATGGCGCGCTCCAGGTCTTTGGCATTATCGATTTGCAGCGCCTGCACGTTGGCACGCAACAGCGCCGCCAGCCTGCGAAGCGCTGCACTTTTAATAGCTGCTTGCGCTCGTGCCATATGGCTTGAGGCCGTTTTTGCCTGCAAACCCAGGGTCTGCATCAGCTCGGTGGTGGGTATGGCGTTCATCGGGGTATTTTCTCACGGCGGCCGGGTTTATTCCAAATACATAGACGGGAATGCGTTGACTTAGATGCGCCTGACATTCCTAGGACACTGGCAACCGGCGCATTACTTGTTTCTAATCGTGTCCGTTAAAAGATTAACACCGGCCATGCGAACAGCGGCAAGCATCTCTTTTTTGACCGATTCATGGAGCATGGCGCGTGCAATCATCACTGCGCCAACGTTTTGAGCCATCAGTGTCCAGGCCGCGCTGTCAGATCCAGTTAAACCTGCCAATACATTTTTTAGTTCCACAATACCGGTCTCGAATGCGCTTTTGACTTCATCGCTGGCGCGTGCCACTTCCGGGGCGAGTGACGGCACTGGGCAACCATGGGCGGCATCGCGCACATGTCCCATGCTGAGGTAACTAGCCAGCGCCTTTTGTATGGCGAGGTCGTCACCAGGTGTCACGCTATCGAAACGACGCGTCGTTTGACCGAGTTCAGTTTTGATGAGCGCCGAAAAGAGCGCATCTTTATTTTCAAAGTGCTTATAAAGCGACCCTGTGGTTAGGCCAGCAGCACCTGCGAGTGCATCCACACCGCTAGCGGAGAACCCATGCGCCTTAGCATGGCCGCCAGCCTCTTGCAGCAATTGTTGCCGCACCTGTTCTTTGTGATGTTTAGGATATCGCATGTCAGTTAAATTCGTCTAAATCTAACAGCTCGTTGATATAGGGGATGTGTCATGGGGTTGACTTGAAAATATAAGCTTAAAATTGGATAACGATTATTATCCATGTTGTCTGTAGCCGTCCAGCCATCTTTTCATCTATTCGCATTTCTATTCGACATCACTGAAGCGATATTTTTCTATGAGTACTACTGATTCATTGCCTTGGAAAAAAACCGCGTGCATCATCTGCGCCCTTAACTGTGGCTTGGAAGCGCAAACCGAGGGGCGGCGTATTGTGCGCATTCGTGCTGACAAAGCGCATCCTGTATCGCAGGGCTATCTGTGCGAAAAAGCGCAGCGCATGGATAACTACCAAAACGGCGCGGACCGGCTGTCTTCACCTATGCGGCGCAAGCCTGATGGCACCTATGAGGCCGTCGATTGGGATACGGCGATCCGTGAGGTGAGTCACAAGCTACGCGCTGTGGCCAATGCGCATGGCGGCGAGAGCATCTTGTACTACGGTGGCGGCTCGCAAGGCAATCATCTTGGCGCAACCTATGCTGACAACACCATCAAGGCCTTAGGAATCAGGTACCGATCGAATGCACTGGCGCAAGAAAAAACTGGCGAAGCGTGGGTGCAGGGCCGCATGATGGGCTCGGGCGTGCATTGCGATTTTGAGCACGCTGAAGTGGCGGTCTTTCTTGGAAAAAATCCGTGGCAATCGCACGGGTTTGCACGGGCGCGTGTGGTGTTAAAAGAAATTCAAAAAGACCCGAATCGCACTCTGATCGTGATCGACCCCTGCAAAACCGCGACCGCCGAAATGGCGGACTATCACTTGGCCGTCAAGCCTGGCACAGACGCATGGTGCTTGTCCGCCATGGTTGCCGTGATCGTGCAAGAAGAGTTGGTTGCCAGCGATTGGTTGGCTGAGCACGCGACAGGGCTTGCGCCTGTGCAAGAGACGTTTAAAAACATCGATATCGCTCGCTACGCCAGCATCTGCGGTGTGGATGAAGCCTTAATCCGCGAGGTCGCGCGGCGCATTGCCAGCGCTAAAAGCGTGTCGATGCTGGAAGACTTGGGTGTGCAAATGAACATCCATTCCACGCTCAATAGCTACCTCAATCGGCTGGTGTGGCTGCTGACGGGGCATTACGGACGGCAGGGCACGAACAATGCTTTTGTGCCGCTCATGAGCTTGTCGTCCACCGCGCGTGACAATCCCAACCGCAAGGCTGGCGCCGTCAAGGACGCTGCCACTGAGCAATGGAAGAAAAGCCCTGTAACGGGTTTTAAAGTGATCATGGGGCTCATCCCCTGCAACGTGATTCCTGAAGAGATTTTGACGGATCACCCCAAGCGTTTTCGTGCCATGTTTGTAGAGAGCGCCAACCCCGTGCACTCGCTGGCCGATAGCCAAAAGATGCGCGAGGCCATGCGTTCGCTCGACTTTTCAGTGGTGATTGATGTCGCCATGAGCGAGACCGCCATGCAGGCAGACTACGTACTGCCCGCGTCAAGTTCGTTTGAAAAAGCAGAAGCCACCTTCTTCAATTTGGAGTTGCCCCATAACGCCTTCCATTTGCGTCAACCCTTGTTTGCACCCAAAGAAGGTACGCTCGCAGAGGCAGAAATTCATTCGCGTTTGGTCGAGTCCATCACCGGTATGGGCGCGGCAGACTACGGCATTTTAAAATCGGCAGCACGGCTGAGCCTATTGCCTTTTTCGCTCGCGTTTGCCTGGCAAAGCAGACGCAATAAGCGAGTGGGCAAGTTTCCTTCCATCGCGTTGTACCGCACACTGGGCGCGACCTTGCCCGCATCCATGTCGGCAGCGGCATCCCTATGGGGCATTACGCAAATGTATGTGCGCCAGCAACGCAAGGCCGCCAGCAGCGCAGGTTTTGGCGGCAACACAGTGCTTGCTGGCAACCGTTTATTCAAAGCGATTGTGGGCGGGCCGTCGGGTGTGGTGTTTGCCAAATCCGAGTACTTGGATAGTTGGAAGATGGTGCGTCGTCCCGACAACAAAATCAATTTATGGATGCCGGAATTTTTGCCGGAGATTCAATCCTTAGATGCGGGTCTGCCAGCTGCTGATCCGGCATACCCGTTCTACTTGTCGGCGGGTGAGCGCCGCACCGAGACATCGAATACCTCGATTCGGGATATGAGCTGGCACAAAAAAGGCAGCGTGGGCACACTGCGTTTGTGCGCGCAAGATGCCCATAGGGTCGGCTGCGCCAGCGGCGAGTGGATCAAATTGTCGACACGGCGTGGCTCGGTTAGTGTGGAAGTGGAGATCAATGATGCCATGCAAAGCGGCCACATTTCTCTGCCCAATGGACTAGGTCTGGACTACGTGCAAGGCGACGGAACCACAGTGCGCAAGGGGGTGTCGCTGAACGAGCTGACCAGCACTGCGGACCGCGACCACTTTGTCGGCACGCCATGGCACAAGCGTGTGCCAGCACGTATTGAGCGTCTGGCTGCATCCGTCTAATTGCAAACGCACAATGTGCACCTAGACCGCTCTACCGCCTTACGCCACCACCTTGCACACCATCATGGCCAACTGGTGCAAAGCCACCCAGGCATCTGCTGGCCAGCCGGGTTGCTTCAGGCCTTTGACGATGCCGTCTACCTGGTGTGCGGCGTGCAGCAGGTTGGCCGCGTCGGTGGACGACAGGCGCGGCAAGATGCGTTCAAACAGCTTTTGCTTCATGCCCCACACCCGCGCTTCTTGCAGGGCCATGGGCAGGGGTTTGCCTTCGTCCATCAAACTGCGCAGGCGGTGCAGGGCGCGGATGTCTTCCGAGAGCGTCCAGTGCACCAGCACGGTGGCCTCGCCTTCGGCTTGCAGGCCATCCAGCATGCGCTGTACGCGCGCTGCGTTGCCGGCCAGCACGGCCTCGCTGAGCTTGAACACGTCGTAGCGGGCTACGTTCAATACAGCGGCTTCTACTTCGTCAAAACTCAACTCGCGCACGCTTGCACTGTCGTTGGAACTGCCGGGATACAGCAGGGCCAGCTTTTGCATCTCCTGGTGCGCGGCCAGCAGGTTGCCTTCCACCCGGTCGGCAAAAAACTTGAGCGTGCGCTCGCCCTCCTCGCCGCCTTTGACCCGCAGGTGCAGGGCCTGCATGCGTTGGGCTATCCACTGGGGCAGCACGCGCCGCTCGATACTGTCAATCTGCATGGTGATGCCAAAGCTCTCCAGCGCGCCAAACCAGGCCCCTGTTTTGGTCAGCTTGTCCAGCTTGGGCAGAATAAAAAGCGTCAAGGTGCTGTCGTTGTCTTTGCTGCTTTGGGCCAACTGCTGAATGGCCGGGCTGCCCTCTTTGCCGGGCTTGCCGGTGGGTACGCGCACCTCGACGATTTGTTTGTCAGCAAACAGACTCAGCGAGCCGCCCGAGGCCAGCACCTCGCTCCAGTCAAAGTGCGCGCCGCTCACGGTATGCACCGTGCGCTCGGTGTAGCCCTGCGTGCGGGCGTGCGCACGAATCGCGTCTGCCGCCTCCTGGATCAGCAACGGCTCGTCGCCGTGCAGGGTGTACAGGCTCTTGAGTCCGCGTTGCAGGTGTTGGGGAAGTTGGGGGGCAGCAAGTTGCATAGCCCCAAGTTTAAGGGCAGACCTGGCTAGGATGCCGCCAGGGCCATTGGCTCCGTGCCGTGCTTACTCGATGCGTATCGCGCTGCGCACCGATTCAGGCAACTTCTTCAGCAGCCACTTCACGCCAAAGGTAACAATCAGCACGTCATCCACCGCGCCCAGGAAGGGGATGAAGTCGGGCACCAGATCAATCGGCGAGATGAGGTACAGGCACAGCCCGGCCACGCCCAGCTTGAGCCAGCCAGGCGACTGGGGGTGGCGCAGCGCGCGCCACAAGAGCTTCAAGTCAAAGCGCAAAGCTGTCCAAATCACCGCAAGCCGTTTCCACATAACCCACTCCTTCGTGCACTGATGATCAGCGCATCATCGTAACGTGGGGCGGGGTTGTGCGTTGACAAGGGGTATTTCGGTTGTCTGGGCTGCTCTTTACTGGATTGTTCAGGCGCTTCACGGGATCCGGCGAGCGGCGCACTTAGCTCCGCGGCTGTCCTCCGTGGCGGCTTATGGCCGCCTACTCCCCCTTTATGCCGCTGCGCTAAGTGCACCGCCCGCCGGATCTTGCTGAGATGGTGGGAGGTTGACCCTTGGGCTTCCACCTTGGTCACCGCCCTGGCGCTTGGGCTGAATGGCGTAGCGGCATAAAGGGGGAGGTGGCGGCCATAGGCCGCCCCGGAGGACAGCCGCGGAGCCATTCAGCCCAAGTGCCAGGGCGTACAAACCATCTCGATGTACAAATCGCCGAGTAATACAACCGCCGCGAGGTACCAACTAACCGAACGTACAAAGCGCCACGACATTCCGCGGTGACAAACCACCCCCCGCTGGGCTATTATGTAAAAACCATGCGCCTACCCTCGCCCTACCGTCCCGAGCTAGCTATCGTAGAGCGCTGCCTGGCCAGCCTGCAAGGCGCGCTGCACTGGAGCGCCGCTGCCCAGCAGGCCACGCCCTGGGTGCAGGCCGTGCGCGACCATCCACCACCGTTTTGGGCGATGGAGAGTTTGCTCAAAGAATACCCGCTGTCCAGCGCCGAGGGCCTAGCCCTGATGCGCCTGGCCGAGGCGCTCTTGCGCGTGCCCGACGTAGAGACCGCCATTGCCCTGACCACCGACCAGCTGGGCCGCGCCGACTTTGATGCCTCGGGCGACGCGGTGCTGGCACGCCTGTCGTCTGCCGCCATCGCGCTGAGCAAACACTTTTTGCCGGGCGATGCGCAGAGCGAGCCCGGCCTGGTGGCCAAGCTAGGCGCCCGCACCGTGGTAGCCGCCACGCTGCGCGCTGTGGCCTTGCTGGGCAAACAGTTTGTACTGGGCGAAACGATTCAAGCGGCGCAGCAAATCGGCCCGCAAATCGCCCGAGCTAACCTTCAGCTACGACATGCTAGGCGAAGGCGCGCGTACCGCCAAGGACGCGCAGCACTATTTGAGACAGCTACACACAAGCTATTGATTCCATAGCTGCTCACGCTATTAAAAAAAGGGCTACAGGCCTAAAATGGCACTAAAAAAACGGGCTTTACACAGCCGGACGACACTTTGTACAGTGCCGACGGTATCTCCATCAAGCTCAGCGCCCTGCACCCGCGCTACGAGGTAGCGCAGCAGGCCCGCGTGATGGCCGAGCTGGTGCCACGCGTGTGGGGGCTGTGCGCGCTGGCCGCGCAGGCCAACATCAACCTGACCATTGACGCCGAAGAGGTGGAGCGTCTGGAGCTCTCGCTCGACGTGTTTGAAGCGCTGGCTGAAAAGATTGCCGCGCAGTACCCGCAGTGGCACGGCTTTGGCCTGGCGCTGCAGGCCTACCAAACCCGTGCGCTCGATTTGGTCGAGCACATTGCAGCGTTGGCCCGCAAGCACCGCATCCGCCTCATGTGCCGCCTGGTGAAAGGCGCGTACTGGGATGCCGAGATCAAGCGCGCGCAAGAGCTGGGCCTGGCGCAGTACCCCGTGTTCACTCACAAGCAGCACACCGACGTGAGCTACCTGGCCTGCGCCCGCGCCCTGCTGGCGCACAGCGACGTGATCTACCCGCAGTTTGCGACGCACAACGCGGGGACGATTGCGGCTCTATTGCAGATGGCAAAAGATGTGCCCCTCGCGCCCAGGGGCGGCCCGTCGGCGCTCGATCACGGCGTTAGGTTTGAATTGCAAAGATTGCACGGCATGGGCGAAGGCATTTACCGCGAGGTGCTGAAAAATCCGCAGATACGCCTGCGGGTGTACGCCCCCGTGGGCGCGCACCGCGACCTGCTGGCCTACCTGGTGCGCCGCCTGCTGGAAAACGGTGCCAACTCGTCCTTTGTGCACCAGTTGGGCGATGCGACGGTGGACGTGCACAGCCTGCTGGCCTCCCCGCTGCAATTGCACCGCGCGCAAGCCCTGCCCCTGCCCGCCCAGCTCTACGGCACTGCGCGCAAAAACAGCGCCGGGGTCGATTTAACCTGCCCCGCGCAGCGTGCACCGCTAATGGCCGCACTGGCCAGCACCACCGTGCCTTTGGTGCCCGAGTTTGATGCCAAATCAGCCTCCAAGGCAATAAAAATGAGCGTAAGCAGCTATCAAATATGGAGCAAATTGGAGGTAGCGCAGCGCACCCACATCCTGCGCGCAGCCGGCGACGCGTTGGAAAACCAGCTCCCGCGCTTTTGCGCCCTGCTCGTCAAAGAAGCCTTTAAAACCTGGGCCGACAGCGTGGCTGAGGTGCGCGAGGCGGTAGACTTTTTGCGCTACTACGCACAGCAGGCCGAGCTGTTGATGCAGCCCATCGCCCTGCCCGCCCAGCACCACACCAACGCGCCCACCGCGCACCCGCCCAGCCCGTCGAACACCGCAGACGATGCCAGCCCCTGGGCAGGCCATGCCTGGGGCATCACCGGCGAGAGCAACACCTTGCGCCTCAAGCCACGCGGCGTGTGGGTGTGCATCAGCCCGTGGAACTTTCCGCTGGCTATTCTTCTGGGCCAGGTAGCCGCAGCGCTGGCCACCGGCAACACGGTGCTGGCCAAACCCGCCGAGCAAACCCCCGGCGTGGCCCATGCGGCCGTGCAACTGCTGCACGCCGCCCTGCGCAGCGCAGGCGTGAGTGACGAAGTGGCCCAAGGCGCGGTGCAGCTGTGCCACGGCCCAGGCGATACGGTGGGCGCGGCCCTGGTGGCGCTGCCCGGCATCGCCGGTGTGGTGTTTACCGGCTCCACCCAGGTGGCGCAGATCATCAACCGCGCCCTGGCCGCCAAAGACGGGCCCATCACGCCGCTGATTGCCGAGACCGGCGGCATCAACGCCATGCTGGTGGACTCAAGCGCCCTGCCCGAGCAGGTGTGCGACGCGGTGATCCAGAGCGCCTTCAAAAGCGCAGGTCAGCGCTGCTCGGCCCTGCGCCTGCTCTGCGTGCATGAGGCTATAGCCGACCGCGTGATCGAGATGATCGTCGGTGCCGTACAAGAGCTGGTCTGCGGCGACAGCTCCGAGTTAGCCACCGATGTACCGCGCGTGATTGACCAAGAGGCCTGGGGCGGCATCCAAAACCACCTGCAACGCTTAAATAGAGAGCAAAAACCGCTGCTAGCCCAACAAAATAGTGCGCAAGCAGCTCCATATTTAATAGCACCACAACTCTTTGAAGTTGCCCACATCGCCGATGTAAAAGCCGAAATCTTCGGCCCCGTGCTGCAAGTGGTGCGCTACAGCGGCGACCCCGCCCAGGTGATAGCCCAGATCAACGCCTTGGGCTACGGCCTCACCCTGGGCATCCAAACCCGCATCGACAGCCGCGCCAGCAGCCTGGCCCAGGCCGCCCACATCGGCAACGTCTACATCAACCGCAACATGATCGGCGCAGTGGTCGGCCTGCAACCCTTCGGCGGCGAAGGCCTGAGCGGCACCGGGCCCAAGGCCGGCGGCCCCCACTACCTGCTGCGCTTTTGCACTGAGCAAACCGTCACCATCAACACGGCAGCGGCGGGGGGCAATGTGCAGTTGCTGGCCGGATGATGGCTAGCGACGCGGCAACTCTCCCTCACGCTATCGCAGCCAGCCCCTTCTTCTGAATTACGGTAAGTAAGCGCAGCGCAGGCCCACCGGGTTTCTTTACACCACGCTCCCAGTCAGACACCAAGTTTCTGGAAACATTCAGGTACCGGGCAAACACCGGCTGCGAGATGTGCTCGCGCTGGCGCAGCAATAAAATTTGCTCACCACTCAGCACCTCCACAGGTGTCAAGCACGCGTCGTCAAACTCGCGCATGGTCTGCTTGTCCACAACGCCTATGTCATGCAATGCCTCCATGGTTTCATGGATAGCGGCAAAAGCATCGCTACGGTATTTCTTAGTCATCTTGCACCACCTCTTCAAACTGTCCATTGGCAACCAGCACACCCAGCTGGGCATCCGTCAGGGCCAGCACCTGTTTGGCCATTTTCTTGAACAACGCTTCTTCATCCCTGCCTATGTTGCCCAAATCACTTTTGGGAAAACCATATACAAAAAAGCAACGCTCCCCTTTGCGAAAAAGCACAATGCTGCGATAGCCTTTGGATTTACCCTCACCCAGCCTGGCAATCCGCTGCTTGATCACGCCGCCACCCAGGTCAGCATCTATCTGCCCATTCTCCGCACGTGCAACTGCGCCCAACAGCGCGGCAGCAGATATCCTCTCTTTGCGGGCAAACCTGCCAAACCAGGCGTTCTCAAATACTTTCAAGGTGACCGCACTTTGTTTTTATATATCACACTTTGTATTATACACAAACACCGCTGTCCGGTTTTGGCAAAATATGCAGAGGAAAACCCAATGAAAGACAAACCCCATGATGAAGCCATGGCCGAGCTGTACAGCGAAGAGCCTGACTTCGCCCTGGCTACGCTCAACGCCATATTGCAGGACGGTGACCAGGCGGAGCTGATGGTGGTAGTGCGCCAAATGACAAGGCCCAGGTTGACTGCGCACCAACGCCTGGCGCTGTCCCCCACTTTAGGGTAAACGCAATGAATGGGGTTGACGATAGGGGCCACCAAGCGTCCAACCAGCATTTGAAACCCGGCCAGCGCCAGTCCAATTGCTATATTTTTAAGAGCTGCTTACGCTATATTTTATTGGGCTTGAGGCCTATAACGGCATTTAAAACTAGCCAAAAACCACACCACCTGAGTGCCGTATGCAGGACCACGCACGCAAACTGAACATTTATTTCGTCTATTGCGTTTATTTCGTTTATGAGCTATGCTGCACAGGATGCCAAGGGTTTATCCACAGGCTTTTCCACAACCGGAGCGCAGCATGCAAGCCGCCAAAACACCCGAACAGGCCCCCGCGCCTGTGCTAACCGCTGAAGAAGCGGAGCAGGCCAAAGTAGCGCAGCGCTGCATCATGGCCGCGCTAGACCATTCCCGAGCCTACCGCATTGCCGTGCTCGACGAATCCGGCCAACCTGCCGACGACATGCCCGCCATCGCCGTGCCGCCGCAGGTGCTGCGTCTGTTTGCCGACCTGCTGGGCCGCATGAGCCAGCGCCAGCCGGTGCAGCTGGTGCCGTTTAAATACGAGCTGTCCACCCAAGAAGCTGCAGCCATCCTCAACGTATCGCGTCCGTTCGTGGTCAAAGAGCTGGAGGCCGGGCGCATCCCCTTCCGCAAAGTCGGCACGCATCGCCGCATTTTGTTTGAAGACCTCAGCGCGTATCAAGAAAAGTCGCGTAGCTCCAGCGAGCAAGCCTTGCGCGAACTCACGCAAGAGGCGCAAGAGCTCAACATGGGTTACTAGTGCCCATACAAAAATATGGAAATAAGTATGGGAATGTGCTAACATTTTCACATGCCAACAACGCAATTTATTTGGGATGAAAAGAAAAACGATGCAAATCTACAAAAGCATCATGTCTCTTTTCAAGTTGCGCAGGCGGCATTTATGGATACGAGCCGCGTTATCGCGCGAGACCTGAGCCATAGCAAAACCGAGGAACGTTTCTATTGCTTTGGCAAGGTCGAAGGCGGCGTGCTGACGGTTCGATTCACCTATCGGGGCAATTTGATCCGCATCTTCGGTGCGGGATATTGGCGCAAAGGAAAACAGATTTATGACCAAGAAAATAATCTACACGAATGAGCCATTGGGCAAGGTGGAAGTCATTGCAGATTTTCTGCCGCCGCCCTCTGAGCTGGCCTTTCGCGAGGAAGGTGTCAAGGTCACGCTCGCTTTGAGCAAAAGCAGCGTTGATTTTTTTAAACAGGAAGCCTCCAAGCACCACACGCAGTACCAACGAATGATCCGGCGTTTGCTGGACTCATATGTTGAGGCGCATGTGCCATCCACCATCCCGGCGCGTGCAAAGCGGACGGCCCCAAAGCGTGTCGCCGTTTAATGACCTCGCATTGTATGAAAGCTAATAAATTTGAGCAACAGTTTGACGACGGTGTCGACCTCACCGCATCATTGAACGTATCCAAAGCCCGGCGTGTGTTGCATGAGCAGAAACGGGTCAATGTGGATTTTCCAACCTGGATGATCGATTCCCTGGATCGCGAAGCCAGCAAGCTGGGCGTTACACGGCAGTCCGTGATCAAGGTCTGGCTGGCCGAGCGTTTGGAGGCGACCACGTCTAACTTGCAGCCGCAACGGATGCGCCCAGCTAGCGCGGGGCGTTGAAATTTACGGCGGCTCCGCGATCCTTTATCTATGGTGTTTGACTCCATTCCCCCTGCATAAGCCCCATGAAATATCCTCCTGTAAAGGGCTATGGCGATATTGAAGTCGAGTCTTTCTACAGCTATTACTCCAGTTGGCCAAGTGAGCTATCGACCATTCCAGAATCAATTGTTGAAGACTGGATCTATAGACACTGGCGCGACTTTAGCAACCATTGGATCAAACTTGAACCCCACAAATGGTCTTATCAGTGCCTGAACTTCTCAAACGAGGAGATTCGCTCCATCGATCACATAGGCACTTGGATTCCAGAGCTGGATGCAGAAGGCGTGGAATTTGTTTCCGGGGCACCACGCAGTAAGACGAGACTTGCAAAGTACCTGCTTTCTACCGGAACATTCCCTGTGCCGATCCTTGTCGCGAGAAATACTGGGCACGTCATACACCCCCGAAGCGCTGGGGAACCCATGAAAGTCCCCTACCAACTAATCGAGGGGCACAGTCGACTCGCCTGCCTGCGCGGCATGATCAACTCTAATCATCCAGCTCTTGCAAGCCAGCATCAGGTTTGGGTAGCAGCCATTCCGTGAGCAACGCCTTGGTTTACCCGTCGCTGTCAAAGGCTCTCAACCTCTCACCGCTGCGGCATATCCTTCACAGAGTACCCTAGGCTCACGGTAGCATCCGGCCCAATGGGAAGCATGCCTGCTTCCCACGCTTCCCAGTCCGCGCGCATGCTTTGCAATCGCGCAGGCTCGCGCTTGGCCAAGTTGGCGCGCTCGCGTTCATCTTGCGGAATGTTGAACAAGTAGTCATTGCCAGCTACGCGCAGGTACTTCCAGTCGCCATCGCGCAGGGCGCGTTGGCCTCGGTGGTTCATGCGCCAATGCAGTGGCCTGGCGAACTCTTTGCCCTCTTGTTGCAGCACCGGCAGTAAAGACACGCCGTCCAGCGGGAACGCAGGGTCTGCGCCCGCCCCGGCAGCAGCCAGCATCGTGGCCGACCAGTCCATCGTCATGCACTGCTGCACGCTCTGGCGGCCGGGGGTGATGACGGCAGGCCAGTGGGCTATCCAGGGCACGCGGATGCCGCCTTCGGTCAGATCCATCTTGCCGCCGACTAGGGGCCAGTTGTCGCTGAAGCGTTCGCCGCCGTTGTCGCTGGTGAAAACGATGAGGGTGTTGCCCAGCTGGCCGGTGGCGCGCAGCGCGGCTACCACCTGGCCGATGCCTTCGTCCATGTGGTGGATCATGCGCTGGTAGGTGTGAATGTTGCCGCCGTGCAGGTGGAACAGGTTGGCTTTTACTTCCTTCGCCAGCGCCTCGTCGTCCCGCGTTTCCCAGGGCCAGTGGGGGGCGGTGTAGTGCATGCTGAGGAAAAAGGGCGCATCTTGCTGGGCCATGCGCTGCACGTAGTCTACCGAGCGCTGCGAAATTAAATCGGTGAGGTAACCTTCTTGCTGTTTTTCCTCTTCGTTCATATACAGGTCGTGCGTGCCGTTGTTGCTGCAATGGGTAAAGTAATCTACCCCGCCCGACATGGGGCCAAAGAATTCTTCGTAGCCGCTTTTAATGGGGCTGAAATGCGGTGGGTAGCCCAGGTGCCATTTGCCGATGAGTGCGGTGCGGTAGCCGCTGGCTTTGAGCAGCGACGGCAGGGTGGGCATCTCGGGCGGCAGGCCCAGGGTGGCGCTGCCTTTGCTTTTGCTGTTGATGGGTTCCTCCAGCGCGCCGCGCAGGCGGTACTGGTAGCGGGCGGTCATCAGCGCAAAGCGGGTGGGCGAGCAGACGGGGGAGTTGCTGTAGCCCTGGGTGAGCTTGATTCCCTGCGCGGCCAGGCCGTCGAGCACGGGGGAGACTTTGCCAAACTTCGCATCGCGCCCACCGTAGCAGCCCAGGTCGGCAAAGCCCAGGTCGTCGGCGACGATGAAGAGGATGTTGGGGCGTTTCATGGGTGTTTTAGTGGTATTTTATGGCTGTAGTCCTTGTCGCCAGGACGTTAGCAGCTATTAAAATAGTAGCGTTTAAATTGTGGCTAGAGTTTGTGAGTGAAAAAGTTGACCGCATCCGCCATAAAGTCATCCATCTGCGTGCCTTGGCTGCCGATGGTCACACCGCGCTGAATGAATGCCCGCAGCAGTTGCTGAATTTGCAGGTCATCCGCATCCGGCAAGGCAGCGCCCGACCACGGATCTTTCAACACGCCCTGCGTATCAAAGTAGAGGATGGGCGCATTCAGAGCCACCATGGCATCGGGCAATTCGGTTTTTTCTGCTCCATAACCAAAGCCGTGCAATGCGTCTTTAAACAGGCGAAAAGTAGCCGTGGGGTTGCGCGCCTGGATGGCTTGAAAGTAGGCTTGGCTTTGCAAGGTGGATGCCCAGTTGTCGTGGTCGGCGGCCAGCATGCGCACGCGCACGCTGCCCGTATCGGGCTGGGTGAACTGGTAGCCGCACCACGGCCAGGCGGCTAGCACGGCATTCGGCGCCGCCTGGCCGCCGAATGCGTGGCGGCTGAGTTGCACCATGGCCGCTTGCAGCACGGCCGTACCGCCCCGGCTGTAACCCATGGCGCCGATGCGTTGGCCGTCGATGGCGCTGTGCTGCCGCAAAAAATGCACGGCAGCAAACACGTCAAAGCTAGAGGCCGCAAACGAGAACTGCTGCTGCGCGGCAATGGTGTTGAGCACGCCGCGCGCGGTAAACGGATCGACCACTAGCACGGCCATACCCGCCTGCACCAAGGCCTGCGCATGGTGCAGCATCCACACATTCACCCCGCCCGAGCCGGGAATGATGGTGACGGCCGCGAAAGGCTGTTTGCTTGGCGGCAGGTACAGGCTGGCATCCAGCTCGACGGTAGATGCGTGGCGCTGCGCCATGATGTCTTGGTAATGGCGCGGATTGGCGCTGGGGATGCGCAGCAGTTGCCCGGCTTGGCCGTTGGGCAAGAGGTGCGCTTGCTCGCGCATGGGCGGCAGGGGTGCTAGGGGTGGCAGGATGGCTTGCATAGATGGGTTATTCCACCTTCATACCCGTGGCCTGGATCACCCTGCCGTACCGGGTATGCAAATCACCCAAGCGCTTGGCCGCTGCATTGCCAGCCAGGCCTTCGTAGGCCATGTCCAGGCTGGCGATGCGCTCTTGCAGCTCGGGTTTGTCCAGTGCGTCCAGCACGGCTTTTTGCATCGCTTGCAGCACAGGCGCGGGTGTGGCGCTGCTGACCATCACTACGTAGACGACTTCGTTCTCTAGTTCTTTCACACCCGCCTCGGCCACCGTAGGCACGTCGGGCGCGAGGGTGGATCGCTTGCGGCTGGTCACCGCCAGCGGGGTGATCTTGCCTGCTTTGACCTGGGGCAGCATGCCCGTGGTGGCCAGCACGCCGCCGTCCACCTCGCCCGCCACAATGGCCAGCACGGCGGGTGAGTTGCCTTTGTAGGGGATGTGGGTGAGCTTGATGCCGGCTGCATCGGTAAACACCTCCACGGCCAAATGCCCGGGGCTGCCGCTGCCGCCCGAGCTGAAATTGAGCGTTTTGCTTTTGCCCGCTGCCACCAGGTCTTGCATGCTTTTGTACCCCCTGCCGGGGTGCACGCCCACCAGCAGGCCCGAGCTGGCGATCACCACCAGCGGCTTGAGGTCTGCATTTTTATACGCCAGGTTTTTATAGATATGCGGGTTGACGGTGAAGGTGGTATCTATACCCCACAGCAGCGTGTGCCCGTCTGCTGCCGCTTTGGCCACCATGTCTGCGCCCAGGCTGCCGCTGGCACCGGGCTTGTTCTCTACGACAAAGGCTTGGTTGAACTGTTTTTGCAGCGCGTCACCTACCGCACGGGCCAGGATGTCGGACGGGCCACCGGGAGGAAAGGTGTTGACAAACTTCACTGGCTTGCTGGGCCACGTGGAGGATTGCGCGGTTGCGTTGCCTGCCAGCAGTGCCGCGCAGGTGAGGACGATAGAGAAGACTGTATTGAGCTGTTTCATGGTGCTTAATCCAACAAAACACCCGTGGCCTTGATGGGCTTTTCCCAACGCGCCAAATCGGTACGCTGCGTGGCAGCCAGCACGCTGGATGTCGAGCCCACTGGCTCCATGCCCAGCTTGATGAGTTTGCCCTGCAGCTCAGGCTTTTTCACCGCATTCACCACCGCGCGCTCCAGCCGCGCCAGTGTGGCTGTGTCGATGCCCGCAGGCGCGTACATGGCAAACCAGGCGCTGGCATCCATGTCTACGCCTTGCTCTTTGAGCGTGGGCACTTCGGGCACCTGGCTGTCGCGCGTGGCGCTGGTCACGGCGATGATGCGCACCTTGCCTTCTTTGTGCAGTTGGGCGGTCTCGGACACCACGTCAAACTTGTAGCCAATATGCCCGCCCAGCAGCGCGTTGTTGGCCGGTGCGCCGCCCTGGAAGGGCACATGCACCATGGGCACGCCGGCGCTTTGCTCCATCAGCACACCCAGGAAATGCGGCAAGGTGCCCTGGCCGGGCGTGCCGTAGCTGGCTGTCGTAGGGTCAGATTTGGCCTTGGCCAGCATCTCAGGCACGGTTTTCACATTCGTAGCTGGGCCGGACACCAAGCCAAACTGAAAGCGTGCAATCAAGGACACAGGCGTAAAGTCTTTCACCGCATCGTAGTCCAGCTTTTTATACACATGGGGGAACAGCACCATCGGCCCGCTGGGCAGCACCACCACGGTTTGACCATCGGGCTTGGCGGCCTTGGTTTGCTGCAGGGCAATGCGCCCCGCCGCGCCGGGTTTGTTCTCTACGATGACGCTGCCAAAGTCGTCCCGCAGCGCGTCGCCTATCAGCCGGGCAATCACGTCGGCCGAGCCGCCCGGAGGGAAGCCCACCAGGATTTTGAGGGGCGGCTTGTCTTGCGCGCCCGCAGCCAGGCTGAGTGCCGTCAGGCCCGCCAACACGGCGGCATGGATGTAGCGGTGAAAAGAAACATGGTGCATAGCATTCTCCAGGTAAACATGCATGCTGTACTGTACGCCCACACCCTGGATGGATCGCAGCCCTATGCGCTAGGACTTACCCGCGCATTTTTGCGGGCCACGGTGCCGGGCGATAGAGCCGACCCGCGTGCCAGCCCTGCGTTCGACAGACGCAAACCCAACCGCTATAGTGGCGGCATGACGCAGACTATTGCCCAGCGCGCGGTCAGCCTGATTGGCGTGCCCACCGACATTGGCGCTGGCACGCGCGGTGCCAGCATGGGCCCCGAGGCGCTGCGCGTGGCGGGTATCCGTGAGGCGATTGCACAGTTTGGCCTGGAGGTGCAAGACTGCGGCAACCAGCAAGGCCCGGCCAACCCCTGGCTGCCCGCAGTCAACGGATTTCGCCACCTGAACGAAGTGGTGGCCTGGAACCAGCTGACCCACGCCGCCGTCTATGCGCAATTGCAGGCGCAGCGCCTGCCCGTGATGCTGGGCGGCGACCACAGCTTGGCGATTGGCTCGATCAGCGCAGTGGCCCGGCACTGCCGCGAGCAGGGCAAGAAGCTGCGCGTGCTGTGGTTTGACGCGCATGCTGATTTCAATACGCACGCCCTCACCCCCAGCGGCAATATCCACGGCATGCCGGTGGCCTGCCTGTGCGGCCAGGGCCCGCGTGCGCTGGTAGAGATCGGCGGCTTCTCGCATGACACGCCGGCGCTTGCGGCCAAACAGCTGCGCCAGATCGGCATTCGCAGTGTCGACGCGGGCGAGAAGCAACTGGTGCACGCCATGGGCATTGAGGTGTTTGACATGCGCTATATCGACGAGATGGGCATGCGCAGCGCGATGGAGCTGGCTTTGGCCTTGGTAGACCAAAACACCCATTTGCACATCAGCCTGGACGTAGACTTTTTAGACCCCGACATTGCCCCGGGCGTGGGCACCACCGTGCGCGGCGGCCCGACCTACCGCGAGGCGCAGCTGTGCATGGAGATGGTGGCCGACACCGGCCGCATGGCCTCGCTGGACATTGTGGAGCTCAACCCCGCCTTCGACATCCGCAACCGCACGGCAGAACTGGCAGTGGACTTGGTGGAGAGTCTGTTTGGCAAAAGCACGCTGATGCGCTCGGGCCGCTAACGCACTGCGGTTTACAGCGTGCGCACCGACGACAGGCGCCGCATGGTTTGCTGCACGATGTCGCTTTGCATGTTGCGGTACAGGAGGCCCTCTTCGGCCTCCTTGGACAGCACGGCCGACTCGTTAAAGCTGATGTCGCGCTGCTGCAAAATTTCGGTCTCGGGGATTAGCTCTTTGCCGTCTTTGCCGCGCAGCTTGAACTTAAAGCGCAGGCGCAGCTGAAACTCGCGCACCTGGCCGCTGGCGGTTTGGCCGACCACGGATTTCTCGCGTTGGTCGGTCAGTACGTCCAATATGACCTGCGCGGCATCCAGCCGCTTGTTATCGGTGATCACTTTCATTTCACCGCCACTCTCCAAGCCTCGGCGCAGCTCGCCAAGTAGCAATGAGGTGTCGGAGCCGTTGATGTACAGGCTGTTGAAGGCGTAGACCTGCGCGCCACGCAACTTGAAGCCGCAGCCAGTGAGCATTGCCAGGGCCGTTAGGCTTGTTGCTCGTAGCAGATGGCGACGGGTTGCTGGTTGGCCCTCACCCCAGCCCACTCCCGTTGGCGGGACTGGAAGTTGGGAGCCGTGTTTGCTGATACGCATACGCACTACACCACGATGTTGACCAAACGGCCGGGCACCACCACCACTTTTTTGGCGGCGGCTCCGGCAGCTTGTTTGATAAATGCCTCGTTCTCTAGCGCTATTTTTTCTATCGCCTCTTTGCTGGCAGCCGCTGGCACCAGGAGGCTGCCACGCAGCTTGCCGTTGATCTGCAGCATCAGCTCGATCTCGTCTTGCTTGAGGGCGTTTTCGTCGACCTCAGGCCAGGGCGCATCCAATAGCTCACCTTGCAGCGCGGCAAAGCCCAGGCCCTGCCACAGCGCATGGCAGATGTGCGGCGTAGCGGGGTAGAGCACGCGCAGCAGGATGCTAAAGCCCTCAGCCAGCGCAGCATTCGCGCCCCCGCTGCCATCGCCCTTAAAGTCTTCCAGCGCGTTGAGCAGCTTCATCGCGCCGCTGACCACGGTGTTGTACTGCATGCGCTGGTAGTCGTAGCGCACCTGCTTGAGTAAAGTGTGCACCTCTAGCCGCAACGCCTTGGATTCCTTGCCAAATTCGGCAGTAGTCCCTGTCGCCAGGGCATAAGTAGCTATATTATTAGTAGCATTTAGTTTGACACCCAGGTGGTACACGCGGCGCAAAAAGCGGTAGCTGCCCTCCACGGCCGCATCGTTCCACTCCAGCGTGGCCTCGGGCGGGGCGGTAAACATCATGTACAGGCGGGCGGTGTCCGCGCCGTATCTGTCGATCAAGTCCTGCGGGTCCACGCCGTTGTTTTTGGACTTGCTCATGGTCGTGACACCGCCATAGTCCACCGCGCTGCCATCGCTTTTCAGCTTGGCACCGATGATCTTGCCGCCCGCGTCGTGCACATGCTCGACATCGTTGGGCCAGAAATACTCGATACCGCCCTTGGCGTTTTTGCGCGAGTACACATGGTTGAGCACCATGCCCTGGCACAGCAGTTTGGTAAAGGGCTCATCCGCTTGGGTCAGGCCCATGTCGCGCATCACCTTGACCCAAAAGCGCGCGTACAGCAGGTGCAAAATCGCGTGCTCAATGCCGCCGATGTACTGGTCCATCGGCATCCAATAGTCGGCACCGCCTGCCACCATCTGCTCGGCATTCTGCGGGTCGCAGTAGCGCATGAAATACCACGAGCTGTCCACAAAGGTGTCCATGGTGTCGGTTTCGCGCCGCGCGGCTTTGCCGCACACGGGGCAAACCACGCCCGCATGGAAACCCACATGCTTGTGCAGCGGGTTGCCCGAGCCATCGGGCACGCAGTCTTGCGGCAGCACCACGGGCAGGTCTTTCTCCGGCACCGGCACTGCGCCGTGCTCATCGCAATGGATGATGGGAATGGGGGTGCCCCAGTAGCGTTGGCGGCTCACACCCCAGTCACGCAAGCGCCAGGTAGTTTTTTTCTCACCGAGGTTTTTGGCAATCAGGTCAGCGGCTACGGCATCTGTACAGGTCTTGAAATTGAGGCCGTTGTATTTGTCCGAATGGATACTGGCGGTGCCGGTTTTGTCGGCGTACCAGTCTTGCCATGCGTCCAGCGAATAGTCTTTGCCTGCAACAGCCACCACCTGCTGGATCGGCAACCGGTACTTCTTTGCAAACGCGAAATCGCGTTCGTCATGCGCGGGCACACCCATCACCGCGCCATCGCCATAGCTCATCAGCACATAGTTGCCGACCCATACCTCGACCTGCTCGCCTGACAAGGGGTGGGTCACAAACAAGCCTGTGGCAATACCCTCTTTTTCTTTCGTCGCCAGCTCGGCCTCGGTCGTGCCGCCGCCCTTGAGCGCTTCAATTTTGCTAGCTAGCTGCGCATTCAGCTCGCCCGCCCGCACCGCCAATGGATGCTCGGGCGCGACGGCCACAAAGGTCACACCCATGATGGTGTCGGCCCGGGTAGTGAAGACGTACATCTTGCCGTCCTGCACCAGTTGGCCCTGTGCATCTTTAATCTCATGCGGGAAGGCAAAGCGCACGCCCTCGCTCTTGCCAATCCAGTTTTCCTGCATCAGCTTCACGCGCTCGGGCCAGCCGGGCAGGCCGTTTTGCACCTGCTCCAGCAGCTCGGGCGCGTACTGGGTGATGTTGAGGTAGTAGCCGGGTATCTCGCGCTTTTCTACCGGCGCACCGGTGCGCCAGCCCTTGCCGTCAATCACCTGCTCGTTGGCTAGCACGGTTTGGTCTACCGGGTCCCAGTTCACCACCTGGGTCTTGCGGTAAGCAATGCCTTTTTCCAGCATCTTCAAAAACAGCCACTGGTTCCACTTGTAATACGTGGGGTCGCAGGTGGCGATTTCGCGGCTCCAGTCAATCGCCAGGCCCATCGCCAGCATCTGCTTTTTCATGTAGGCGATGTTGTCGTACGTCCATTGGGCGGGCGGCACGCTGTTCTTCATCGCGGCGTTCTCGGCCGGCAGGCCAAAGGCGTCCCAGCCCATGGGCATCAGCACGTTGTAGCCCTGCATGCGCAACTGGCGCGCCAGCATGTCGTTGATGGTGTAGTTGCGCACATGGCCCATGTGCAGCTTGCCGCTGGGGTAGGGCAGCATGGAGCAGGCGTAGTACTTGGGCTTGAGTTTGCCGCTTTTATCTACCGCGTTTTCGGTGACGCGGTAGGCGTCCTGCGCTGTCCAGTGCGCATGGGCAGCTTTTTCAATGGCTAAGTGGTCGTACGTGGGGTGAAAAGGTGCTTGCATGGTTCGGGGAATCACTGAAATCGGGTTCTAGCGCTCTATTGTCACAGCATTTTGCGGGCAAATGGCCGCGTTGGGATGCCAGGCAGCGCCACCCACTGGCTGATCCTCCAAGAAAATTCATTTAATACCACTGTAGTCCTTGCAAACAGGACGTAAACAGCTATTAAATAGTGAGCGGATCGACATCCATCGCCCAGCGGATCAGGCCCTGCACCTTGGTGGTGCGCAGCACCGGTTGCCAGTGCGACAGGAACTTCTGCAACGCGGCGCGGGACTGGCTCTCGACCAGCATCTGCGCGCGCTCCACATTGGCCACGCGCTGGATCGCCATGGGCACGCTGGGGTAGAGGGTGACGTGCTCAAAGGCGGGCACCGCCCCGGCCGCTTCGGTGGCGGCGACTAAAAAGGCCTGGGCGGCCTCCTGCGTGCGCGCCTCGGCGCGGATCAGGGCCTGGTAACTAAAGGGGGGCAACCCGGCCTGGGTGCGCTCGGTCAACTGCTGGGCTGCAAAACCGGGGTAGTCATGCGCCTTGAGCGCGGCAAACAGCGGGTGATCGGGGTGCATGGTTTGCACCCACATCTGCGCGCCCCCCAGCGCCGCGTCGCGCCCGGCGCGGCCTGCGGCCTGCATCAGCAGGCTAAACAGGCGCTCCGGGGCGCGAAAGTCGCTGCTGTACAGGGCGCTGTCGGGGTTGACGGCGGCCACCAGGGTGATGCGGCGAAAGTCGTGCCCCTTGGCAATCATTTGCGTTCCCACCAATATATCGACCTGGCCGCTGTGCACATGGGCCAACTGCTGCTCTAAAGAACCTTTGAGGCGCGTAGTGTCGGCATCCATGCGGGCGATGACCACGGGCGTGCCGTCGGGGCGCAGCAGGCTGCCAATGCCCAGCGCGGCCACCAATTGCTCTTCCAGTTTCTCGGTGCCCCGACCGACGGGCGCGATGTCGATGTTGCCGCACTCGGGGCAGGCCCGGGGCACGCGGTCGGTGGCGGCGCAGTGGTGGCAGCGCAGGGTGCGGTCGATTTTGTGGAACACCCGGTAGGCGCTGCAATGCGGGCACTCGGACTTCCACTCGCAGGCACCGCAGGCCAACACCGGGGCGTAGCCACGGCGGTTGAGAAAGATAAGGCTTTGCTCGCCGCGCACAATGCGCTCGTGGATGGCCGCCAGCAGGGTGGCGGCGAACAGGGTTTTTTTGGGCGCCTGGCGCATGTCGACGATGCGCAGCGCCGCCAGTGCACCGCCGCCCACCCGCTCGGGCATATCCAGGCGTTGGTAGCGGCCCTGCTCGCAGGCCTGCCAGGTCTCCAGCGCGGGGGTGGCCGAGCCGAGCAGCACGCGGCAGGGCGACTCCGTGCGGTGCTCGGTCTGCAATTTGGCGCGCAGCACGGCCAGGTCGCGCGCTGAGTGGCGGGCACCGTCCTGGCTTTTGTAGCTGGGGTCATGTTCCTCGTCGACCACGATCAGCTGCAGGCCGGGCATCGAGGCAAATACCGCCATGCGGGTGCCCAGCACAATGCGCGCCTGCCCGGTGTGCGCGGCCAGCCAGCTTTTGAGGCGCTGCGCCGGTGTCATGCCGCTGTGCATGGCGACGACCGCATCTGCGCCGTACATCGGGGCAAAGCGCTCGGTAAAGCGCGCTTCCAGCTGCGGCGTGAGGTTGATCTCGGGCACCATCACCAGCACCTGGGCAGCGCCCGACTGCGCCAGCACGCGGGCGGTGCAGCGCAGATACACCTCGGTTTTGCCACTGCCGGTGGTGCCAAACAGCAGTGCGGGCCGAGCACCGCTAAAGAACTGGGCGATTACGCCCATCTGCTGTGCGCTAGCAGCTATTGTATTTGTAGCGTCCGATACATCAACCTGCGCGGCCGCTGATGCCGCAGCCTGGGCGCTGCCTGTGGCGTTGGCGAGTCGCGCCGCCGCGGCGGCGGCCGGGGTGGGGCCGGGAGCCTGGCGTTTGTCTTTACGCGTGGCTTGCAGCTTTTGCCGCCGCGCCAGTTGCACACCGTCGATTTCGCGCAACTGGGGCGGCAGGGCGGCCAGGGCGACCTCGCCAATCGCCCGTTGGTAGTAGCGGGCGGCAAACTCCACCAGGGCGCGCCAGGCCGCGTCCAGCGGCGCGATGCCGTCCAGGGTAGAAATGATGGCTTTGGTTTTCAATTGGCTGGCAGCATCCGGCGCGGCGGCCTCGCCCCAGACGATGCCCAGCAGCTCGCGCTGGCCCAGTGGTACCCGTACCAAGCACCCCGCTGCAAGCAGACGCTCACTTCGATAGGTCAGTGCCTGCCCCAACCCGCTGTGCGCGGGCGTGGCGACCACCACAGCAACCCAAAACTCCACTTTTTAGCCTTTATTCCTAAATTGCACTTGCAAAAAATAGCGTAAGTGCTTGATTTGTCACGGGATTGTCATCCATCCAACGAAATTGTGGATAACTTTGTTGATATGTCCTATTGATGGCCTGCGAAGCCTTGTAAATCAAGGCTTTCACTACATTGCTTGAAAAAAAAGCAGATTTAATACTCTATATAAATCAAGCACTTAGCATCGCTACCGCATTGATAGCGGGTGGTTTAAACTGATCTTTATTTTTTCAGACTGTGCAAAAATATTTGTGCATAAGTCGTGCCACCCAAAGCGTGTTTTGCCGTGTTTTTGTGGTAACGACGGGTAAAAACAGATGCCAAGTGGCAGAATTTTTATTCAATCACCGCCGCCTTTCGCATCGCTTGGGATTGGCCGTGCACCGCAGCCACCAAGGCCGCTACATGCTCGGGCGGGGTGTATTGGCTGATGCCGTGGCCCAGATTAAAGATATGGGTTGGGCCTTTTCCTGCCCCTTGATGGGGCATCCCAAATGCGTTCAATACCTTGCCTACTTCGGCTTCAATAGCGGCAGGCGGCGCAAACAGGACGTTGGGGTCGATATTGCCTTGTAATGCTTTGGCATTCACGCCGCTGCATAAAAGGCTACGCGCGGCGTTCAGGTTAACCGTCCAGTCCAAACCCAGCACCTCGCAGGGCAAGTCTTTCATCTGCGCCAACCACGGCGCACCGCCTTTGGTAAACACAATGCGCGGCACGATGTGGCCTTGCGCATCGGTACGTTTGAGCTGCTCCAGCACCCGGCGGGTGTAGGCCAGGCTGAATTCCTGAAACGCGCCGTCCGCCAGCACGCCGCCCCAGCTGTCAAACACCATCACCGCCTGCGCGCCAGCGTCAATCTGGGCATTCAAATACTGCGCTACCGCATCGGCATTGATGGCCAGCATGTGGTGCATCAGATCGGGCCGCGAGTACAGCATGGTTTTGACCAGCCGGTAGTCGTCGCTGCCCTGGCCTTCGACCATGTAGCAGGCCAGCGTCCAGGGGCTGCCGGAAAAGCCGATCAGGGGCACGCGGCTTTTGCCGTCCACGGTGAGGGCCTTGCGAATCGACGACACGGCGTCAAACACGTATTGCAGCTTGTGCATATCGGGCACCTGCAGGGCGCGCACGGCGACCTCGTCACGCACGGGGCGGGCAAAGCGCGGGCCCTCGCCCTGCGCAAACGACAGGCCCAGGCCCATCGCATCGGGCACGGTGAGAATGTCGCTGAACAGGATGGCCGCGTCCAGCGGGTAGCGCGCCAGCGGCTGCAAGGTGACCTCGGTGGCGTAGTCGCGGTTGGTGGCCAGGCCCATAAAGCTGCCCGCTTTGGCGCGCGTGGCCACGTACTCTGGCAGATAGCGCCCGGCCTGGCGCATGAGCCACACGGGAGTATGGGGGGTGGCCAGACCCAGGCAGGCCTGCAGAAACGTGGGGTTGTGAAGGTGGTCGAAATGCATGGGGGCATTATCCCCTGTGCTGCGGCGCAGGGTTTTCGGTATTAATTAACCAATTTTTTACTGATTTCACCCCACTTCTTACGGCCTTTTGTGCATATCTTCAAGGCGTGGGGATACGACATGGAAAGTGCAACCCACCGTTTCAACCCAAGGAGCCCATCATGCAAACCTCGCTCACCCAACGCCTGACCATCATCGGCCTGTTCACTGTATTGGTCACCAGCACCAGCCTGCTGGCCTGCGCCAATCGTTGCATGGAAACGCCATCGGCTGCCAACTCCACCAACCTCAAGGGCACCCTGCACAAGAGCCAGGGCAGCAGCACTGCGCACCAGGAAACCCATGACCCGGTAGGCCACGCGTTGCGCATTCAGATGTTTGGTGCGTTGCGCTGTGCGGTTAAAACAGCATAGCTATTTACGCCCTATTTGCAGAGGCTAGGCGCTGAGATACCTGGTAAAAACTCAACGCCAGGAGCGCGCGTGACACACCATCAAACCCCATTTGCGCCAACGCCCTCGCGCCGGTGCTTTGCATAGCAGCCCTGCTGGCCGCCTGTCGCCAAACCAGCCCCCAACCAGCCCCGCCGACTTCACGGCCTGGCTGCAAACCGCTGGGCGGCGGGCAGCGGCTGGAGTCTGCCCGGCGCAGGCGCACGGGCCACTGCCTGGATTAACGTGCCGCAGGCGCGTCTGCACCAAACTCTTTGGTGATTTCGTTTTTCATCTCGGCCATCAGCGGGCTCATCACCGCCAGTACGGTTTTTATCAGATCAGGACCCACAATGCCAATTTGCTTTTGCAGTTTGGCCTGCATGTCTTGCAGGGCCGGGTTGTTGGCCCACTGGGGTTGCTTGCCCTCGGCAGTATCTTTGGCGGCCTGCTCCATACCCGCGCTCAAGGCGTTGAAGTCAATGCTGCCCAGCAACTGGCCGATGATTTTCTCGATGGGAATATTGGCGATGGCTTTGTCCACCGCGCTATCGGCTTGGCTGTTGATCTGGGCAAAAGCACCGCCGGCGCAGACGAGGCTGGTCAGGGCGAGAACAGAGGCAAGAATTATTTTTCGCATGGTGGTGCTCCATTAAGACCAAAACTGACGACCGAGCTTACAACGCGGCCCCCGGCCCGTGGGACGACAGCCCAGGATACCCTTGGAGCGCCAACAACTACTTCAAAGCGTGACCGAATGGGCAAAACGGCGGTCGATCGGCCTGAATGCCCTGGGGCAATGGGCCAGAGCGGTCTAAGTTCACCCCGTGCCCTTAACTCAACCTTGCGCCAACCACGCCATGTGGTCCAGCTTGATACAGCGGTCTTGCACCACGCCCAGCCCGGCTGCCTGTGCCTTGGCCGCTGCCTGCGCATGCGCTACGCCCAATTGCAGCCAGACCATGCCCGCGCCCACGGCGATGGCATCGTCCACCACCGGCGGCACGTCCGCGCTGTTGCGAAATACGTCCACGATGTCAAAGCGCTGGCCTGGGGGCAGGGCCTGCATGGCGTCGTGCAGCGTGGCGTAGCAGCGCTCACCCAGGATCTGCGGTGTGGCGGATGCCGCCACGACGGGGTTGACCGGGACGATGCGGTAGCCGTGCTGCTGCAGGTACTGCGCCACCTCGTGGCTGTCGCGCTCGGGCTTGGGGCTGCAACCCACCACGGCGATGGTGCGGGTGGTTTGCAGGAGCTGGGGGATGTTGAGAGGCTGGTCAGGGGCGGTCATGCCCTGAGGATAGCGCAGTCGGGCCGTGCCCCGATGCAATGGGTTACATCGCGCTCTTGTACTTCACCGAGCAGCCATAGGGCCGCGTTTGGGCGGCGCTGATGGGTTTGCCAGCCGCCGTTTCTGCCAAAGCGACTTTGATGTAGTTGGTGGCGGCTTTGATGTCGGAGGCGCTGGCGCTGGGGATGCTGTCGATGCCACCGGCGTAGACCAAGGTGCCCTGTGGGTTGACGATGTACATGTGTGGCGTGGTGCGCGCTGCGTAGGCTTGGCCGGCTTTGCCGCTTTCGTCCATCAGGGTGTGGCTGGCGGCAGCTTTTTGCTCGCCCATCCAGGCTTGCAGGGCGGCGGGCTTGAGGTAGTCGGGGTGCTCGGTGTCGGTGGAATTGATGGCCAGCCAGACCACGCCTTTGCTGGCGGCATCTTTTTGGGTGGACTGCATATTGCCGCCGCTGTAGTGCTTGCGCACATAAGGGCAGCCGGGGTTGAGCCATTCCAGCACCACGGTTTTGCCTTTGAAGTCGGCCAGACTCACCGACTTGCCCGCCGTGTCCCTGAGTGTGAAATCGGGGGCTTTTTGGCCGATTGTCGCTGCACTGTGGACGTTAGTAGCTATTAAAAACGTAGTGACGAGCAGACTACAGATTTGCGGGATGAGGCGGCGACGTTGCATGGCAGGACTCCTGATTGGCTTGATAGATTCGCCAAGTGTCCTAAAGTTTAGCAATAGCCGAGCGCAACTCGGTAACAGAGAGTATTTCCGACATGACCATGGGGGCACTGCCGGGTTTGTACAGCACATACACCGGCACGCCCTGGCGGCCCAGCGCGGACAGGGCGGCGGTGATGGCCGGGTCGCGACGCGTCCAGTCGGCGCGCAGGAGCTGCACCTTTTTGGCAGCAAAATCCTGCAACACCTCGTTGCGGCCCAGGGTGGTTTTTTTATTCAGCTGGCAGGTCACGCACCAGGCCGCGGTGAAGTCGACGAAGACCGGTTGGCCTTGGGACAGCACCTGGTCGACCTTGCCGGGCTCCCACGGCTGCCAGGCGCTGCCTGCAACGGCTTGGGGCGCGCTCTCAGGCAGGTTTTGGGTGACATTTGAGCCGATAGCCCCATACAGCAGGGCGCAAACAGCTACCGAAAGCGTAGCAACCACGGTGCGCGCCCGCCCCTGCAAACTCAGCGCCCACACCAGCATACTCAGCGCCACCAAGAGCGCCAGCAACGCCGCAGCGCCGTCAATACCGCTTTGCTGGCCCAGCACCCAGACCAGCCAGGCCACGGTGGCAAACATGGGAAAGGCCATGAATTTTTTAAACACCTCCATCCACGCGCCGGGGCGCGGCAGCAGGCGGGCCACTGCGGGAAGGAGGCTGGCCGCCAGGTACGGCAGCGCCATGCCGATCCCCAAAAACGCAAACACCGCCAGCGCCTGCCACGCGGGCAGGCCCAGCGCAAAACCCAGTGACGCGCCCATGAACGGCGCGGTACACGGCGAGGCAATGGCCACGGCCAGTACACCGGACAAAAATGCGTCGACCTGCGGGTTCTTAGCCTGCAAAGTGGCCACGCTGGAGGGCAACAGGTGACCCAACTCAAACACGCCCAGCAGGTTCAGGCCGATCAAGGTAAACAGCCCCGCCAGCACCGCCACCACCCCCGGCGACTGCAACTGAAAGCCCCAGCCCAGCGCCTCACCGCCCGCGCGCAGCACCAGCATGAGCGCGCCCAGCGCCACAAAACTCAGCACCACACCGGCGGTGTAGGCCATGCCGCTCAGCCGATGGGCGCGCCGGTCGCCCGCGTGCCGCGCAAAACCCATCACCTTGATGGCCAGCACGGGGAAAACGCAGGGCATCAGGTTCAAAATCATGCCGCCGAGCAAGGCTAGCAACAGCGCGGGCAACAGGCCCAGCGCTTGAGCGCCGCTGCCATTGAGCGGCACGCCCGAGGCATCTACGGGTGCGCGCTGGCTGGCAGCATTGGCCTTGAGCGCGGCCTCCAGCGCGGGCGACACCTGCGCCGCCGCCGCCACTTTGGGCCAGTCACCCACCACCGCTGCCTGCACGCGGTAGGCCTCCTTGCCGTCCTCAGTGGCCAGCACCAGGGTCATCTCGCGCGGGCTGTTGCTGCGCTGGGCCGAGAGGGGCATGCTGGCCGTCCACACCGCGCCCTTCCAGGCCTGCGTCCAATCCTTGCCCAGTGTGGCCGCGTTGTGCAGCACCTCGGGCGTTTCGGGAAACAGCGCCAGGGTTTTGCCGCGCACAGCCACCGGAAGGTGATGGATGCTCAATTCCAGCCTGTCGCCAGCAATCTGCGCGCTGCTGTTCAGGCCCAAAGTGGGCAAGTTAGGCACCTCGCGCGGGCTGGCAGCTTGGGCGGCCTGAAACGCGGGGGCGCTCAGGGCGGTAGAGCCCTTCACCGGAATCTTGATGGCAAACTCGCCCTCCTCGGGGATGCATTCCAGCTTGCACACCAGCCAGACGGCCTTGAGCTTGACCTCCAGGTCATTGGCCAGCAGGCCGGGCTTGAACAGTTGGCTCACTTCCAGCGGCACCGGCAGCAGCACCGTGCCCTCGTAACCGTAGTTGGCCAGCGTGCCTATCGGAATCTTCTTCGGCGTAGGCCACACAATCTCCCCCGCCGTCACCCCCGCAGGCAGCGTCCACTGCAAATCGGTCGGCTGGCCAGAATCACCCGAGTTCTTCCAGTAGGTATGCCATTCAGGCTTGTGGGTGATTTGCAGCCCCACCATCACCGGCTTGCCCGGCTCCACGCCGTCCGGCGCAAAGGCCAGCAGCTCGGCCCGCACCTGGGGGGTGGTAACGACGGCTTTGGCGCTAGAAAAAGAGCTGTTTTGCGCCATAGTCCCTGTTGACAGGACATAAATTGCTACAAATAATATAGCAAATGGCAACTTGGAGAAATAAGAAGGTAAACGCATACAGTGGTGGAGTGCAGGGGGCAAGCTTAGTTCCAAAACGAAGCCCGTAGCGATAGGTCGTGTTTATTTACGCACCCTGCAGGATGGCTGGGTATTTGTCACCCTGTATGCAGAGGCAACCCCATCGGTGTCGTGAACGTCGGAACATTCAATAGTCTGTCTTTTTAGGCAGCGGCAATGCCGTTTTATAGCGCACTTGCTTCAGCGCGAAGCTGGAGCGGATTTTCTCCAGGCCGGGGATGGGCGAGAGCTGCTCCAGAATAAACTTTTCCAGCGCGGCCATATCGGCCACGGCCACGCGGATCAGGTAGTCGCTGTCGCCGGTCATCAGGTAGCACTCCATCACCTCGTGGTGCTCGGCAATGCGCCGCTCAAACTCGGCCAGGGCTTCCTTGCTTTGGGTTTTCAGGCTGATGTTGATGAAGACGTTCAGGCCCAGGCCCAGCGCCGCCGCGTTGGCCAAGGCCACGTAGCGTTGGATGGTGCCGTTGGCCTCCAGCGACTTGACGCGCGCCAGACAGGGCGAGGGGCTGAGATGGACGCGCTTGGCCAGCTCTACGTTGCTTAAACTGCCATCGGTTTGCAGGGCATCGAGGATGCGCAAATCTACGGCATCTAGTGCATTATTCATGTTTATATGCTTTAAATTGTTTGTTTTCGCTATTTTATGCCGTCAATGCCAGTAATGGCGACCTATTTCGGCAGGACGTTTTGCCGCCGTTTCTCTACAATCTGACACTATGAACGCTGCCACCTCCGCCCATCTTTTAGCCCCCCTCGCACAGCCTTGCGGCGATAAGGGGATAGACCCCGACCCGCAAGAAACCCAAGAATGGCGCGATGCCTTTACCGCGCTTGTCGCCTCGCAAGGGCCCGAGCGCGCCAGGCAGATTCTGGACGGCCTCGTGGCCCTGTCGCGCGAGCAGCGCGTGGGCTGGCAGCCCGAGCTGACCACGCCCTATGTCAACAGCATCCATGTGAGCGCGCAGCCCAGCTTCCCCGGCGACTTGGCGATTGAAGAAAAGCTGGGTTCCCTCATGCGCTGGAACGCGCTGGCGATGGTGGCCAAGGCCAATGCGGCTTACGGCGAGCTGGGCGGGCATATTGCCAGCTACGCCAGCGCGGCGGATTTGTTTGAGGTGGGCTACAACCATTTCTTCAAGGCGCGCGACGTGGCGCATGGCGATAAGCACGGTGGAGATTTGGTGTTTTTCCAGCCGCACAGTGCGCCCGGTGTCTATGCCCGCGCCTTCCTCGAAGGCCGCTTGACCGCGCAAGACCTGAACTTTTACCGTCGCGAGATCGAAGCCCCGCAGCACGGCGCACGCGGGCTGAGTAGCTATCCGCACCCCTGGCTGATGCCCGATTTTTGGCAGTTCCCCACCGGCTCGATGGGCCTGGGCCCCATCAGCAGCATTTACCACGCGCGCTTTATGCGCTACTTGACGCACCGCAATTTACTGGACTGCGCGCAGCGCAAAGTGTGGGGCGTGTTTGGCGACGGCGAGATGGACGAGCCCGAGAGCATGAGCGCATTGACCTTGGCATCGCGCGAAGGCCTGGACAACCTGGTGTGGGTGGTCAACTGCAACTTGCAGCGCCTGGACGGCCCGGTGCGCGGCAATGGCCGCATCATCGACGAGCTGGAGCGCCTGTTCAGCGGTGCGGGCTGGAACGTGGTCAAACTCATCTGGGGCAGCGACTGGGACGGCCTGTTTGCGCGCGACATCACGGGCGCACTGGCCAAGACCTTTGCCAACACCGTGGACGGCCAAATGCAGACCTTTGCCGCCAAAGACGGCCGCTACAACCGCGACACCTTCTTCGGCCAAAACCCCGAGCTGGCGGCGCTGGCCCAAGGCATGACGGACGAGCAGATTGACCGCCTGAAACGCGGCGGCCACGACATCGTCAAAATCCACGCCGCCTACGCCGCTGCTGCCGCGCACACTGGCCAGCCCACCGTCATCTTGGCGCACACCAAAAAAGGCTACGGCATGGGCAATGCTGGCCAAGGCAAGATGACCACGCACAGCCAGAAAAAGCTGGACGAGGACGAACTGATTGCCTACCGCAACCGATTCAATTTGCCACTCACCGACGAGCAGGCCAAGACGCTGAGCTACTACAAACCCGAAGAGAGCAGCGCCGAGATGCAGTACCTGCATGCGCGGCGTGCAGCATTGGGCGGCCACTTGCCCCAAAGGCACACGGCGGCGCAGGTGGTAAGCGTGCCTGCATTGATTTCGCCTGCTGGCGATGCTACGGATGGGCAGAACACAGATTTGAGGCAGGCGGCAGCGCGGGGCAACAGCTACGCCCATTTCGCTCTGCAAGCGGATGGCAAAGAAATGTCCACCACCATGGCCTTTGTGCGCCTGCTGGGCGGTCTGCTGAAAGACCCGCAGCTGGGGCCGCGCATTGTGCCCATCGTGGCGGATGAGGCGCGCACCTTTGGCATGGCCAACCTGTTCAAGCAGGTCGGCATCTACAGCAGCGTGGGCCAGCGCTATGCCCCCGAGGACATTGGCTCGGTGCTGAGCTACCGCGAGGCCCTGGACGGCCAGATACTGGAAGAAGGCATCAGCGAAGCGGGCGCCATCGCCAGCTGGACAGCAGCGGCCACCAGCTACAGCGTGCACGGCTTGGCCATGCTGCCCTTCTACATTTACTACAGCATGTTCGGCTTTCAGCGCGTGGGCGATGCCATCTGGGCCGCTGCCGACCAGCGCGCGCGCGGCTTCCTGCTGGGCGCTACCTCGGGCCGCACCACGCTGGGCGGCGAAGGCCTGCAACACCAGGACGGCAGCAGCCATTTAGTGGCCGCCACCATCCCCAACTGCAAGGCCTACGACCCGGCCTTTGCCGGCGAGCTGGCCGTCATTCTGGATGCAGGCATGCGCGAGATGATGGTGGAACAAAAAGACGTTTTCTACTACATCACGCTGATGAACGAGAACTATGCGCAGCCTAATCTGCCTCTTGACGCGCATGCGGGCGTGCTCCGTGGATGCTATTTATTTAATAGCTACTCACGTCCACACGACAAGGACTATGCGGCTAAAACATCAGGAAAAGTGACGCTGCTCGGCTCCGGAGCCATTCTGACCGAAGTAGTGAAGGCGGCAGAGCGACTCAGCGCACAAGGTATTGACGTGGATGTCATCAGCGTCACCAGCTGGAGCGAGCTGGCCCGCGATGGCGCGGCATGTGAATCGGCTGAGTCTGCCCAAGCGCCATGGCTCCAGCAAATCCTGCGCCACACCCACGGCCCCCTCATCGCCGCCACCGACTACGTGCGCGCCCTGCCCGAGAGTGTGCGTGCCTACCTGCCCGCAGGCCGCAGCTACACCACGCTGGGCACCGATGGCTTTGGCCGCAGCGATACCCGCGCCGCCCTGCGGGCGTATTTCAAGGTGGATGCGAGCAGCATCGCCCAGGCGGCGCTGGGTGCTTGCCAAAAAGCGTCCCTGCGCGGGTAACCCCAGTACGCTTTTCGTTACGGTCGTTTTCGGTGGGGGTGCCACGGGCGGTGCGATAATATTTTTTTTGGAAAGCACCGCATGAAATTTAATCAGCACTCCCTGACTGCATTAGTCATCGCCATGGGTCTTGTGGCATTGCCCGCCCTGGCCGCCAGTTCCGCAACCTCGTCAGCATCCGAAAGCCTCACCACCTCGGTGGGCAGTGTATCGAACTCACTTACGGGCGCGAGCGGCAGCTCCAAAACCGCCGTGGCCGCCGCGGGCGACTACCAGTTGATCCAGGTGGCGGCCGCCCCCAACCGCCCCGGCGTGTTGCAGCTGACCCTGCGCCCCGTCGGCACCAGGGACGAACAGGGCGCAGTGAACGACATCCTTTTGTCGCTGCCGCAAAAAGCCTTTGACCACAGCGGCTTGGCGCAAGGCCAGGTGGTTGCCGCCCGTGCGCACACCTACGGCCTGGAGTTTGCCAACGCGCAGACCCACGCGGCCTTCTTTTTGGTGCTGAGCGATGCCGCCTACCGCGAGTTGGCCTCGCACCCCGTGGCGCTGTAATGCCGCCCATGCTGCTGGGGGGCCCGCTGTCTCGGGTCTGCGCCATTGCAGCGGTCTTCACGCTCACTTGCAGCGCCAGTCTGGCAGGCGTATCGCGCTACTGCGACAGCCAGGTGCCGCTCAGCGCGGGCCAGCAAAGCAAACTGCTGCGTTTTAGCGAGGTGGTCAAAGCCGAGTTGGCCGCCTCGGGCCAGGCGGTGGCCCTGCTGTCGCGCTCGGGCCTGGACCTGGCGCGCTTTGGCATCCGCTACTCGCATGCGGGCTTCAGTCTCAAAAGCAGCCCCAACACCCCTTGGTCGATACGCCAACTCTATTACGCCTGCGAGGAGCAAAAGCCACGCATTTTTGACCAGGGCATGGCGGGTTTTGTGCTGGGTACCGACAGCGCTGCTATCGGCTATGTGTCGGCCGTGCTGCTGCCGCCCGAAGCGGCAAAGCTAGTGGAGGCGGCTGCGCTGGACAACCCCCAGGCCCTGGCCCTCCTGCACCCCCACTACAGCGCCAACGCCTACGCCTACAGCTTGCGCTTTCAAAACTGCAACCAGTGGGTGATCGAGTTGCTGGCCACGGCGCTGGGTGCGTTGAAGGGCTCCGGCCAACTCTCCAAAGAGGTGCCACAGGGCGTGGAGCAAGACGAGGCCTATCCAGCGACACGGCCCAACGCACGCGCGACAGCGCAGTCCTGGCTACATCAACAAGGCTATCTACCCAGCGCGGTGCAGGTAGGCAGCCGCCTGCTGATGTGGGCCGGGGCCTTCATCCCGCTGATCCACCGCGACGACCACCCGGAGGCAGACCTGGCGCAGCAACGCTACCAGGTGAGCATGCCTGCGTCGATCGAAGGCTTTGTGCAAGCCAAGATGCCCGGCACCCAGCGCATCGAGTTTTGCCACAACGCACAGCACATCATCATCCATCGCGGCTGGTCTCCCGTGGCAGAGGGTTGTGTGCCGGGGCCAGAAGATCAGGTCATCGCACTCGACTGAACGCGCCGCTTGCCTTTAAGATGCGGGGATGCAACTCCCATCCCGGTTTTGGGCGGACCTGACCAGCCGCCACTTTGCGCAACTCGCTGCCAGCCCTTCGATCGGTAACGCTGTCGCCGTGCTGCCCGTAGCCGCCATCGAGCAGCACGGCCCGCACCTGCCCCTGAGCGTGGACACCACCTTGGTCAATGGCGTGGTAAATGCCTCGCTGGCGCATCTGCCCGCAGACCTGCCCGTGCTGTTTTTACCCACACAGCAAATCGGCAAAAGCAATGAACACATCCGTTTCCCCGGTACGCTCACTTTAAGTGCGCAGACCTTGATCAGCGTCTGGATGGAGCTGGGTGCCAGCGTAGCGCGCGCAGGCATCAAAAAACTGGTGCTGCTCAACAGCCACGGCGGCCAGGTCAGCGTGATGGACATCGTGGCGCGTGACCTGCGCAGCGCGCATGACATCATCGTGTACCACACCAGTTGGTACAACCTGCCCCTGGGCGATGCCGTCACCAGCCTGTTCCCCCCCGAAGAGCACCGCTTTGGTATCCACGCGGGCGATATGGAAACCTCGATGATGCTGGCGCTGGCACCACAACTGGTGGACATGGCGCAGGCCAAACATTTCCACAGCACATCGCAAGACCGCGCCGCCCAATACCCCATCCTGGGCAACGGCACCTCTGCCAAGCTGGGTTGGCAAATGCAGGACTACCACCCGCAAGGCGCAGCGGGCAACGCCGCCGCCGCAACCGCCGCCAAGGGCCATGCACTGGTCAACGCAGCGGGCTTGCAACTGGCGCGGCTGCTGCAGGAAGTCAGCAGCCTGCCGCTGTCCACGCTTAACGCCCAACCTGCGCTGTAATGCCGATTGGGCTGTGCGGCATGTGCCGCAAACGCAATTTTTTGCTATATTTAAAATAGCTACTTACGCCCTGCCATCAAGGACTATCGGCATATTTTGCCAATATTTTTCGCCCTGGAAGGTGTTCAGGCCTCGGGCGTTCCCGTATCCGCACCACCCGTGCCAATCTTGCGCCGCGCGTCCCGTGCCAGTGCCTCGTATTTGGCGCGGAAGGCATCGAGCTGTGCTTCCTCCAGCTCCTCCAGGTCCAGCAGCGCGTTGTGCGCGCCCTGTGTGGCGCGTATCAGTTCGTCCAGCTTGATCTGAATCGCCTCGGTGTCGCGGTTTTGCGTGTTCTGGATCAAAAACACCATCAAAAAGGTAATGATGGTGGTGGCGGTGTTGATTACCAACTGCCAGGTGTCGCTAAAGCCAAACAGCGGCCCGGTGACGATCCACACCGCAATGGTGCCAACCGCCAGGATAAACACGACGGGTTTACCGCAAAAGCGCGAGGTGGCTTTGGCGACCTGGGAATAGATGGTAGTGGTTTTCATAGAGCACCTTTTCGATTGCAGCAGCGTCCGCCAATTGTGAAGCATTACCTCGCATCGGCCTTACCCGCCCCGATACCCACCCACCGGCAGCCACAATCGAGGGCTGATACCAATACCGCCTTGCGTTTTGTTAGTGCATAGTCCATGGGGTAAGCAACTACTTCAGGAGAGAATATGCAATATCAAAACTGGATCGCCCGCACCGCGCTGATCGCCACCGCCCTGGCTTGCACCTTGGCGTCCCCGCTGGCTTTGGCTCAAAGCAAAGACATCAAAATCGCCCACATCTACAGCAAGACCGGCCCGCTGGAGGCCTATGGCAAGCAGACGGCGACGGGCTTCATGATGGGCCTGGACTACGCCACCGGCGGCACCATGATGGTGGCGGGCAAAAAGATCACCGTGATAGAAAAAGACGATCAGGGCAAGCCCGACCTGGGCAAGAGCCTGCTGGCCGCCGCCTATGGCGACGACAAGGTAGACCTCGCCGTTGGGCCCACGGCCTCGCCGGTCGCCCTGGCCATGCTACCAGTGGCCGAAGAGTACAAAAAGATTTTGCTGGTCGAGCCCGCCGTGGCCGATTCGATCACCGGCGAGAAGTGGAATAAATACATCTTCCGCACCGGGCGCAACAGCTCGCAGGACGCGATCGCCAATGCCGTCGCGCTGGACAAGGCGGGCATCACCATTGCCACCATGGCGCAAGACTCGGCCTTTGGACGCGACGGCGTGAAGGCCTTCAAAGAGGCGATTAAAAACGCCAAGCTGGTGCATGAGGAATACCTGCCACCCGCTACGTCGGATTTCACCGCTGGGGGCCAGCGCCTGATCGACAAGCTCAAAGACCTGCCCGGTCGCAAGGTGATCTTCATCATCTGGGCCGGTGGCAATCCGTTCAAGATTGCTGATATGGATTTGAAGCGCCACGGCATCGAGATTGCCACCGGTGGCAATATTTTGCCCGCCCTGGTGGCCTACAAGCAGTTCCCCGGCATGGAGGGCGCGGCCTACTACTATTTCGGCATGCCGAAAAACGCCGTCAACGAGGCCATGGTGGCCCGCCATTACAGCCAGTTCAAGGCCCCGCCTGATTTCTTTACCGCAGGCGGTTTCTCGGCCGCCATGGCGGTGGTGACGGCGCTCAAACGCTCGGGGGGCGACACCTCCAGCAACATGCTGATCCAGGTGATGGAAGGCATGGGCTTCGATACCCCCAAGGGCCGCATGACCTTCCGCAAGGAAGACCACCAGGCGATGCAAAGCATGTACCACTTCAAGATCAAGGTCGACCCGGCCTTTGCCTGGGGCGTGCCCGAGCTGGTACGCGAGATCCGCGCGGAAGAAATGCAGATTCCGATTCGCAACAAACGCTGATCGGTGCTGGAAACTAAAAACCTCACCGTAAAGTTTGGCGGGCACATTGCCGTCAACGCGGTGAGTTGTGCGTTTCAGCCCGGCACGCTCACCGCCATCGTCGGGCCGAACGGAGCGGGCAAGACGACGTATTTCAACCTCATCTCCGGGCAGGTCAAGGCGACCAACGGGCAGGTACTGCTGGAGGGCAAGAGCCTGGCGGGCCTGGCCCCTTCGGCGCGCACGCGGGCGGGGCTGGGGCGGGCGTTTCAGCTCACCAATTTGTTTCCTAATCTGTCGGTGCTGGAGAATGTGCGCCTGGCGGTGCAGGCGGCGCGCTCAGGGGCGCATCTGCGCGGGCTGAATCTGTGGAGCATTTGGAGTGACCACACAGTGCTGACGCAGCGTGCGCAGGAGGTGCTGGAATCGGTCGCGCTGGCCGACAAGCAACATGCCAGCGTGGCCAGCCTGCCGCATGGTGACCAGCGCAAGCTGGAAGTGGCCCTGCTGATGGCGCTGGACAGCCAGGTGCTGATGTTTGACGAACCCACCGCCGGCATGAGTCAGGACGAAGCGCCCGTCATCTTGAACCTGATTAGAAAACTCAAGGAAGACAAACGCAAAACCATCTTGCTGGTAGAGCACAAGATGGACGTGGTGCGCGAGCTGGCCGACCGCATCATCGTGCTGCACAACGGCGCGCTGGTGGCCGATGGTGAGCCTTCCGCGGTGATTGCCTCGCCCATCGTGCAGGAAGCTTACCTGGGCATCAGCAAGGTGGCAGCATGAGTGAAGCCCTCCTGACTTTATCGGGCGTACACACCCACATCGGTGCGTACCATATTTTGCATGGCGTCGACCTGGTGGTGCCACGTGGCCAGGTCACCATGCTGCTGGGGCGCAACGGGGCGGGCAAGAGCACCCTGCTCCGCACCATCATGGGCCTGTGGCGGGCATCCCAGGGGCGGATCGACTTCAACGGGCAAGACATCACGCAGTTGCCCACACCGCAGATTGCCGGGCTGAACATTGCCTATGTGCCGGAGACCATGGGCATTTTTTCTGACCTCACCGTCAAAGAGAACATGTTGCTGGCCGCCCGCAGTGCCAAGCGCGCGGGGCAGATGGATGCGGCGCGGCTGCAATGGATTTTCACGCTGTTCCCGGCGGTCGAGAAGTTTTGGAATCACCCGGCGGGCAAGCTCTCAGGTGGGCAAAAGCAGATGTTGGCCGTGGCGCGTGCCATCGTCGAGCCACGCGCGTTGCTGATCGTCGACGAGCCCAGCAAGGGGTTGGCACCCGCCATCATCAACAACATGATTGACGCATTTGCGCAGCTCAAGGCCAGCGGGGTCACCATCCTGCTGGTAGAGCAGAACATGCACTTTGCCCAGCGCCTGGGCGACAGCGTGGCCGTGATGGACAACGGCGTGGTGGTGCATGCGGGCAGCATGCAGGCGCTGGCCGATGACGACGCACTGCAACACCGCTTGCTGGGACTGGCAATATGAAGATTTACCTGCCAAATAGGCCTGTAGTCCCATTGAATGGGACGTAGGCTGCTATGAAAAACATAGTTTTATTATTGTTGAAAGTCAGCCCATGAAGGCGCTCGACTTCGATTTCAAACCGCTGCTGCTGGTGCCGGTACTGGCGCTGCTGGCGCTGCCACTGGTCGGCTCGGGCTCCACCTGGCTCACGCTTACGGTGGCGGGCCTGGCCATGGGCATGATCATCTTCATCATCGCCTCCGGTCTCACCTTGGTGTTTGGTTTGATGGATGTGCTCAACTTTGGTCATGGCGTATTTATCGCGCTCGGGGCCTTTGTCGCCACCACGGTGCTGGGCCTGATGGGCGACTGGACAGGCTCGCCCGATATCTGGCGCAATCTGCTGGCTATCTTCCCGGCCATGCTGGTGGCCATGGCGGTGTCGGGCGCGGTGGGCCTGGTGTTTGAGCGCTTCATCGTGCGGCCCGTGTACGGCCAGCACCTCAAACAGATTTTGATCACCATGGGCGGCATGATCATTGGCGAAGAACTCATCAAGGTCATCTGGAGCCCGGCGCAGATCGCCCTGCCCCTGCCCGAGGGCTTGCGCGGCGGCCTGTTGCTGGGCGAGGCCAGTATTGAGAAATACCGGCTGCTGGCGGTGGTGGTGGGCCTCGCCGTATTTGCCGTGCTGGCCTGGACGCTGACCCGCACCAAGATTGGCCTGCTGATTCGCGCCGGGGTGCAAGACCGAGAGATGGTCGAGTCGCTGGGCTACCGCATCCGCCGCCTGTTTATTGGCGTGTTTGTGGTGGGCAGTGCGCTGGCCGGCCTGGGCGGGGTGATGTGGGGGCTGTACCAGCAAAACGTCACGCCGCAGATGGGCGCGCAGGTGAATGTGCTGATCTTCATCGTCATCATCATCGGCGGCCTGGGCTCGACTGGCGGTGCATTGATCGGTGCGCTGCTGGTGGGCCTGATGGCCAACTACACCGGGTTTCTGGCGCCCAAAGTGGCGCTGTTCTCCAACATCGCGCTGATGGTGGCCATTTTGCTGTGGCGGCCACAAGGCGTGTACCCGGTGGCGAACCGCTAATGAAAATGCCCCCACGCTCATCACTTCGTGTATTCGCTGCCCCCCGAGGGGGCGCGGCCTTCCTTGGGGCGGCCCGGCGGGCGGCCTAGCACCATGTTCAACCGACTCTTATCCCATGACCTCCCGCGCAGCCGCCTGCTGGCGGTGTTGCTGGTGGTGCTGCTCATCGCCTTGGCCTTTGCGCCGTTCATCTTCCCCGGCGTCAAGGCGCTTAACGTGGCCGCCAAGGTGCTGGTGTTTGTCGTGCTGGTGGCCAGTTTTGACCTGCTGCTGGGCTACACGGGCATTGTCAGTTTTGCCCACACCATGTTCTTTGGCATTGGGGCCTATGGCATTGCCATTGCCACCACGCGCATGGGGCCGACCTGGGCGGCGCTGGGGCTGGGGCTGGGGGCGGCGCTGCTGCTGTCATTCGTACTTGCGCTGTTAGTGGGGCTGTTTTCGCTGCGCGTGCGGGCGATCTTTTTTGCCATGATCACGCTGGCCGTGGCCTCAGCCTTCTCCACGCTGGCCTCGCAGCTCTCGGACATCACCGGCGGTGAAGACGGGTTGAGCTTCAAGGTGCCCGAGGTGCTGTCACCGAGTTTTGAATTCAGCGCAACTCCATTGCTGGGCGTAACGCTGGATGGCCGCCTGCTGTGCTACTACCTGCTGTTTGCCGCTGCGCTGGTGCTGCTGCTGGCCCTGCTGCGCATCGTCAACTCGCCCTTTGGCCGGGTGTTGCAAGCCATCCGCGAGAATGAATTCCGAGCCGAGGCGATTGGCTACCGCGTGGTGGTGTACCGCACCACCTCCAGCATTCTGTCGGCCCTGTTTGCCTGCGCTGCCGGTGCCATGCTGGCCGTCTGGCTGCGCTACAACGGGCCGGACACCTCGCTGTCGTTTGAGATCATGATGGACGTGCTGCTGATGGTGGTGATTGGCGGCATGGGCACGGTGTATGGTGCGGCCATCGGCGCGGCGCTGTTTTTGGTGGCGCAAAGCTATCTGCAAGACCTGCTGCGCCTGGGCAGCGAGGCCGCCGCGCCCCTGCCATGGCTGGCCGCGCTGCTGTCGCCCGACCGCTGGCTGCTGTGGCTGGGCCTGCTGTTTGTACTGTCGGTGTACTACTTTCCCACCGGCGTGGTGGGGCGGCTGCGTAGCCGCGCCGCGTTAAACAAGTCGGCGTAACGCTATATATTCAGGAGCTGCTTACGCCCTATTTTATTGGGCTAGCACCTTAAATTGCCACTAATTCTTGGCATGCAGAGCTTGCAACTTCGCCGCTTGCGCCATGGTCTGCTCGTAGCCCGCGCGGATGGCACGTTCGCGGAACTCGCGGCTGACGCTGACGTAGTAGCCAAAGTCGGGGTGCAGGGTGAGGTTGGCGGCTTTGGCATCGGGTTCGGTCAGGGCGCGTTTGCGCAAATCACCATCGCGGTAGCGCCGCGCGCCTTCAGGGGCTTTGTCTTCATGGGCAGATGCGTCGATAGCCAACACTTTGACGGCACCCAGCATGCGTGCCATACGCACGGGCAGTGGCACGGCCAGATCAGCATCGACATACTGCACGCCGCGTATGCGCACCGGGGTGAAGGTGCCCTCTATCGCGCTGCTGGCTTGCACCGCCACGCCGCCGTCACCGGCGTTAAACAGCATGGGCTTGCGGCTTTGGCGTTCTAGTACCACAGCGGCAAAGCGGGTGGCGAGTTTTTCAATCGGCTGGTAACGCAGCTCGCGGTTGATGAGTTGGGCAATCGGCGTGCCTGCAAACCTGCCGTCACCCATCACGGCCAGGCGGCCCATGTCGGTCACGCCCAAATCCAGCGCCATACGCTCCAGCTCTACTGCGCTGATACCGCAAGCGTACAGCGCGCCCACCAGCGCGCCGACCGATCCGCCCACAATCAAATCGGGGGCCAGGCCCAGTTCTTCCAGCGCCTTGAGCACGCCCACATGCACAAAGCCGCGCGGCCCGCCCGAGCTGAGCACCCAGGCCACGCGCGCGGGCTTGATCAGTTTGGCATCAAAACGCGGGGCCTCGTCGTCGCTGTGGTTGTAATCGGGCGCAAAACTGCAAGCACTCAAGACGGACGCGCCGCCGATGGTGCTGGCGGTGCTGGCGGCACTGGCAAATTGGAGAAGGTGGCGGCGGTTCATGGCAAATGGGCAGTGGGGATGTCCCAAAGTTTACATCGTGCGCGTTTTGTCCTGCTTGCCTAGGCAAATGCCCTATGCGGCGCGGGCGCTCTATCAGGTACATTGGCACACACCGTATGGAGACTGCCATGAAGATATTGCCTCTGCTGGCCACTGCCAGCGCCCTCACACTGGTGCTGTGCGCGTCCACCCAAGCCCGCGTGACGCGCATCGTGATCGACGAGACCATCCCCCTGCCCGCCGCCGCAGGCAGCACCGCCTACGAACAAGTGGCCGGCCGCGCCTTTGGCGAGCTCGATCCCAAGCTGGCGGGCAACGCCATCATCCAGGACATTACGCTGGGCCTGGATGCCGATGGCAAGGCGCGCTATGTGTCCAGCTTTGTCATCGTTAAGCCCGTGGACATGGCCAAGGCCAGCGGCCTGCTGTGGCACGACGTGCCCAACCGGGGCCGCGTGTTCCCGTTTGCGCCGCAGGAGCAGGCGTTTGGCGACATCCTGCTGGCCAGTGCCTGGCAGGGCGACAACAGCGGCGCTACCGCCGTGCGGCCCAAGGCCAGCGCAGCGGGCATGCAGTTTTTACAGGTACCGGTGGCGCGCGGGCCGGGCGGTGCGCCAGTTACCGGCGAGGTGCTGGGCCGCATCGTCAACCGCTCCGGCCCTGCATCACAAGCGCTGTGGGTGCAGACCAATCCGGTGCCCTACAAACCGGTGAGCCTGGACACGAGCAAGGCCAAACTGGTTTCGCGCGGCAGCGAGAACCAAAACGGCGAGGTGACCGATGAACGCGCCATCGCGCCCACCGACTGGGCCTGGGCCCAATGCGATGCCGCCAACCCCTTCCCCGGCAAGCCCGATGCGACGCAGATTTGCCTGAAAAACGGCTTCGATGGCAATCGCCTGTACCAAGTGGTCTTCACCGCCGCCGACCCCTATGTGCTGGGCATGGGCTTTGCCGCCTTCAGAGATGTTGCCGCATTCTTCAAAAAAGCTGCTGCCGACGACACCGGCACCGCCAACCCGATCGCCAAGGCCGTCACGCACAGCATCACCCGCGGCGTGTCGCAGTCGGGCAACTACCTGCGCGGCTGGTTGCACCTGGGCTTTAACCAGGCCGAGGATGGCACGCAAGTGCACGACGGCCTGTGGCCCATCATTGCCGGGCGGCGCATTGCGCTGAACTTTCGCTGGGCGCAGCCCGACGGCGTGCTGGAGCTGTACCAAGCGGGCAGCGAAGGCCCGCAGTGGTGGCTGCCGCATCCCGACCCGGTGCGTGGCCTGCCCGCCGCAGGCATCTTGGACCGCTGCACGGCTACGCAGACCTGCCCCAAAGTGGTGGAGCATTTTGGCTCTGCCGAGGTGTGGGCGCTGAAGCTCACGCCCGAGTGGGTAGGCACCGACGGGAAGGCTGATTTGCCGCTGCCTGACAGCGTGCGCCGCTACTACATTGCCAGCAGCAACCACAACGGCGGCGTAGGTGGCTTTGACACCAGCCTGCCTGGCGTGGGCCTACCAAAACCGGGTCTCGCCTGCCCCGGCAACAACTTTGGCCCTGCCCTGCTGCCCGCTAACCCGGTGCCGCACACACAAACCGTCAACGCCATCCGTGTGCACTTTCGCAACTGGGTCATGCAGGGCAAAACGCCGCCAGCCAGCCGCTACCCCACGCTATCCGCTGGCCTGCTGGCCCCCGCTAACAAGGCCGCACTGGGCATGCCCAATCTGCCGGGCTTGCGTGCCAGCGTGCCCGAGGCCGACTTCATCATGCCCGTGCACGACTACGACTGGGGCCCCCAGTTCAATGCGCAAGATGGCTCGGGCATTGCGTCTAACGCGCCACCGCGCATCAAGCAGGTGCTTCGCATGCTGGCCCCCAAGGTAGATGCCGACGGCAACGAGCTGGGCGGCGTACCTGTGGTGCTGCTGGGCGCTCCTCTGGGCACCTACCTGGGCTGGAACGTCACTGCCAGCGGCTTTCACAAAGACCAAATCTGCAACTACGCCGGTGGCATGATTCCCTTTGCCCGCACCGAGGCCGAGCGCCTGGCCAGCAACGACCCGCGCCCCTCGTTGCAAGCGCGCTATGGCTCGCATGAGGGCTATGTCGCTGCCGTGCAAAAGGCGGCCGACAATGCGGTGGCGCAGGGCTTTTTGTTACCTGTAGATGCCACGGCTTTGGTAAAGGCGGCACAGGCCAGCGCGGTGCTCACGGCTAGCGCTGCTGCGTCTACACCCGCTGTCGTTTCAGCACCAACGCCTGTGCGCGTGCCAGCACCTGCTTTGCCCACCACACCTTTTCCCGCCCGCGTACCTGCATCTGTAGACAACTAGGAGAACCCAGCATGTCATTGATTACCACCCTCACCCGCACTGCCTGCGCCCTCGGCCTGTCTTTGCTCGCCTGCACCGGCCACGCCGCCGACTACCCCGCCCCCGTCGAGGCCAGCTACACCGCCAAAGACTTCCGCTTCCATACCGGCGAAGTCATGCCCCAGCTGCGCATCCACTACACCACCGTGGGTGACCCGAAAGGCGAGCCCGTGCTGGTGCTGCACGGCACCACCGGCTCAGGCATGGGCATGGTCAACCCCGGCTTTGCAGGCGAGCTGTTTGGCCCAGGCCAGCCGCTGGATGCCAGCAAGTACTTCATCATCCTGCCCGATGCCATTGGCACCGGCAAGTCCACCAAACCGTCCGACGGCCTGCGCGCCGCATTCCCCAAGTACAACTACGACGACATGGTGACTGCGCAGCACCGCCTGGTCACCGAGCACTTGGGGCTAAAGCACCTGCGCCTGGTGATAGGCAACTCCATGGGCGGCATGCAAACCTGGATCTGGGGCACCAAATACCCCGGCATGATGGACGCGCTGGTGCCCATGGCCAGCCAACCCACCGAGATGTCCAGCCGCAACTGGATCATGCGCCGCCTGATCACCGACTCCATCAAGAACGACCCCGAATGGCAAGGCGGCAACTACACCACCCAGCCGCGCAGCGCGCTGTTTGCCTCGGTGTTCTACGGCCTGGCCACCAACGGCGGCAACCAAGCCCTGCACAAAGCCGCCCCCACCCGCGCCCAGGCCGACCGCATCCTGGACCAGCGCCTGAACGCCCCCTACACAGGCGATGCCAACGACCACCTCTACCAATGGGACTCGTCCCGCGACTACAACCCTGCCCCTGGACTGGAGCGCATCCAGGCTGCGCTACTTGCTATCAATTCCGCAGACGACGAACGCAACCCGCCTGAGACGGGTACGCTAGAGCGCGAGATTAAACGCGTGAAGAATGGGCGCATTTATTTGATCCCCGGTAGTGAGCAGACTGCAGGGCATGGCACGACGGCGATGGCTAAGTTTTGGAAGGGGCAGCTAGCGGAGCTGCTGCAGACTGCGCCGAGGTTGGGCAAGTAATTTCGCTACCGTTCGGGCTGAGCCTGTCGAAGCCATCACGTTGTACTGGCACGCGCACTGCTACGGCCCAATACCCACGCCACCCGAGCCCCGGCCCGCTTCGCGGTGAGCATCTGCAGTGCTCGCTTTTGGGGGAAATTTAGAAACTCGCTTCGCTCAGACATCTAAATTTCTGATCCCCAAAAGCTCCGCGCTTCGAGCCCGGGGCTCTTATCGGGTGGCGTGGGCATTGGGCCGTAGCAGCGCGCTTAGGGGGTGCTTGGTTTGAACAAATCGACTATGAATTTAGTAGTTATTTGCATAGTACTTTGTTTGAACTAATAGCCTCAAATGTTATTTCGTCACTATTTCGACTAAGCTTTAGTGTGTTTCAGGCGTAGTGCAATAAATCGGTTTTCGAACGCATTCACTCAGCTCCTACTTTGCGATTTAACATCTCATCGGCAGCTAAACTATAGAAACGTGATTCCATGCAACCTTATTCGCCCTTCAATAAGCCACTTCAAGAGCTGAAAATCGATGATCTGAAAGACCTGAAACTAGCATCTGAGGGCTGGTACATCGAATACAAGCGAGAAGTACCAAATGCAGCCGCCATAGCTAAGTCACTATCAGCTTTTGCCAACACGTATGGGGGCTGGCTTTTCTTGGGAGTAAAAGAGGAATCAAAAGAAAACCCTGTTGCAGGTGAGTTTCCTGGCCTTTCGCGTAATGATGTAGATCCAACTTTGCAGCGTATGCGGAAGTCTGCAGCTGATCACCTTAATCCGAGCCCTCATTTCGAAACTAAAGTTATCTGGGGGCCTGACCAAATGCTCGGCCTAGTAGAGGATCGTGCAATTATTTGCGCATGGGTTCCGCAAAGCGCTTCTGCTCCACATGTGCATAAGTCAGGACAAATTTATCGACGAGTTGCCGATGGGTCTGAGCCAAAGGCTGAGAGTGACCGCTTTGTCTTGGATCAACTCTGGCATAGAGGGGATGACATAAAGCGTTATCACAAAGAGTGGTATGACTGCGATCCTGAATTCTCTCAGTCCGAGAAAAAACTACCTTATGTCCGGCTAATGCTATCGGCCGACCCATGGCTAGAGCGCGATGTCTGGATTAAGGAAAATGACGACAAGGTACGTATAGCGTTAGGAGGAAATGCGGGAATAAGCTCTATTCCGCTCGATACTGTCTATACATCGGGCGATGGTTTTGTTGGTCGACAACTCTATGGCAACGATTCAAATTATCTTTCTCTAACGTGGCGCCTTCGCAGAAACCTTGTGAGTGATGTTGTCATCCCTTTGCCGTTGTATCAGCCGAGTCGCCCAGACCTACTCGGCCTCGATTTGCAAGGCTACATTCATGCGAAGCGTTTTATCACCACACTTAAAAAGTATAGCGCCAGCACGTTGCGAATCGTTGACCTGAACTACCTCTTCAACGTTCTCGTTGGTATCGTTGAAACTCAAGAAAGACTTTGCAAGTTGGCTGGCTGGTCTGAGGGCTATTTTCTGAAGGTGAAAGTCTTAAATTGCTGGCGGACAATTCCGTTCGTTGATGTACCAGATATCCTGGAGGGGTTCGAGCGTCATGGGTTACCAATGTGCCTGGATTCGGTTACCGCTTTGCCGCTTGGCACAGGCCCTAACAACTACCTTGATGTGCCTCGGCATCTTGATATAGAAGACAACACTACGAGAGTTTTAGCGCAAGCTTTTCGCATGTTCATGCCATTAGCCCTTACATTTGGCATTCCTTTATGGCCGCCTAAAGAAAAAGATGAAGAAGTTCCATTCCATGAAGCACTACAGCAGGCTGGCAAACGAGCACTGAATGTGCAGCATCTCAGAAACACTCGATGAAATTGATTCCACTTCAATGCACAGGGTCACCCGTGTTGCATTTTTATCTAATTCGGGCAATGAGAATTCAGTTAATGGCTAATATCTGGATCGGATTGAGTAGAAGTGGCCCCGGTTGTCTGAACAACAAACCCCGATTTATAAGTGGAGTCCGGGCGGTTTCACAAAGGTGCAGAGTTGTCCACCAGGGGTCTACAGGGTCATGTCTCCCATGTTGCATTTTCCATGCTATCCGTGCAAGAAGTTTTCAAAAAACATCTAATGCTGGAGACTAATTGCGTAGTCGATTTGCTTCAAATTTAGTAGCTGTTTATGCTATATTTCGTTGGGCTGCAGCCGAATTTTTCACTTAATTTTGCAATAAAACCAAGCTGACTTGTGGAACACACCATACCAACGAACCTCAGCTCTACGGATCACATCAAACCGCTGCGCGGTGTTTGAATTGCCGTTTGAGTTTGATCTCTACCGTTTTGCCGACTGCGTTGGCGGCTTTGATCAGGGTGTCGAGTTGCACCGACAAATTAGCAGGGCCCTGCACGCGGGCCGGCTGTGAGCGGCTGGTGGCCATGCGCTGGGCCATGGCTACTTTGCTGAGTTTGCCTGCTTGCAGGGCATAGTCTAGCTGCTCGGCCATGGCGCGTTTCCCGACTATGAGGCTAGCGTCAATGGTTCTATTTTTGCAACGATCTTTTTTAAAGATTTTTCTGATATGGCCAGGTCGTACTGTGTTTGCATATGCAGCCAGGATTCAGCGCTGCCGCCTAGCGCTGCCGCCAGGCGCACGGCCATATCTGCGCTTACGCCGTTTTTACCGTTGAGCACGTTCGATAGCGTTACCCGCGTCACGCCAATGCGCTGGGCAAATGCGGTGACGGTGTTGGCCGTGCCGGTAAATACGCCATCCCTGAGTACTTCGCCGGGATGCGGCGGGTTAAACATGCGTGTCATGAAGGTTCCTTTTTACAATGCTACAGCGCCTTAGTGGTAGTCTTGGTAGTCAACCAGTATGGCATCAACGCCTTCAAATGCAAACGTCATACGCCAGTTGCCGTTGACCCAGACAGACCAGTGCCCCGTGCTCAGCGGGTGCACGCGCCAGCCGGGCATTGCCATATCGTCTGGGCCTCTGGCGCCATCCAGTTTGGCCAGTTGCAGCCGCAGGCGGGATGCGTGTGAGGGGGCAATGCCAGCCTTACTGCCCGTTTTAAAGAACTGCTCAAGTCCTTTGTGCCTGAAGCTGCGAATCATCGCGATAGTGTATATAGTCTATTGACGCATGTCAAATTTATTTAATACGATGCAAATATGGAATCGGCGAGGTCGCCATATTGCTTTTCCAAATCAATTCAAACCGCTGCGCGGTGTTTGAATTGCCGCTTGAGTTTGACCTCTACGGTGTTTCCGACGGCGTTGGCGGCTTTGATCAAGGTGTCGAGTTGCACCGACAAATTGGAAGGGCCCTGCACGCGGCCCGGCTACGAGCGGCTGGTGGCCATGGGTTGGGCCATGGCTACTTTGCTGAGTTTGCCTGCTTGCGTGGCCACATCCAGCTGCTCGGCCAGGGCGCATTTGAGCGCGCGGGCTTGCACGGCTTCATAAATGCCGTTTTCTTTGAGCAAGGCGTCAAAGTTGCTACCGCGATGGGAGGTTGTGGTTCTAGGTATTGCCATATTTGCTATATTTTCAGTAGCTGCTTACGCTGTATTTTATTGGGCTACAGCCTGTTTTCCTGCTAAACCGTATGTCCAAAGACACTCCATGCGCACCCAAAGCGCACTGCTGCGGTGCAATGCCTACGCCACCCAATAAGAGCCCCGGGCTTCGCTAGCGCGCAGCTTTTGGAAATCAGAATTTTAGATGTCTGAGCGTAGCGAGGCTCGTTATTTTCCCCTAAAGGCGAGCACTGCACATGCTTCCCTCGAAGCGGGCCGGGGCTCGGGTGGCGGGGGCATTGCGCCGTACCGGTGCGCGCGCCGATCCAACGACACAAACCCAGCAAAGCCAATACCTCACGCCCGCTTTGCTACCATTGCACTTTTCACCCCCATAAGAAGCACTCCCATGGCACCACACAATCGTTTTTACCTCGCTGGCGTGATGGGCCAGCCTGTCATGCATTCGCGCTCACCCATGTTGCACAACTACTGGTTTGCCCAGCAGGGCCTGGCGGGCAGCTATGTGCCGCTGGCGATTGCGCCCGAGGGGCTGGCGGCGGCACTGCGGGCCTTGCAGCCGCTGGGGTTTTCGGGCTGTAACTTGACGATTCCGCACAAGCAGGAGGCCATGAAGATTGTGGACGAGGTGGATGCAGCGGCCCGCAAGATTGGCGCGATCAGCTGCGTGACGGTGCGGCCCGATGGCACGTTGCTGGGCAGCAACAACGATGCGTTTGGCTTTATCCGCAATGTGCGCGAGGCGCAGCCTGCCTGGCGTGCGGATGCGGGGCCGATTGTGGTGATCGGCGCGGGGGGAGGATCCCGCGCGGTGTGCTACGGGCTGATGCTGGAGGGGGCTAAAGAGATTCGGCTGGTCAACCGCCATTTTGAGCGGGCACAGGGTATTGCGCAGGATTTTGGTAGCCCCATCAAGGCCTACCCCTGGGAGCAGCGCCATGACCTGCTGGCGGGCGCAGCCATGGTGGTGAACACCACCAGCCAGGGCATGGTGGGGCAAACACCGCTGGACATTGCGCTTACCAAGCTGCCCACCACTGCGCTGGCGGCTGATATTGTGTACATCCCGCTGGAAACACCCTTCCTGGAAGCCGCCCGCCTGCGCGGCAACCCGACCGTGAACGGCCTGGGCATGCTGCTGCACCAAGGGCCGCTGGCGTGGAAGGCGTGGTTTGGGATTGAGCCTGCGGTAACCAAAGAGCTGCGGGCGCTGGTAGAGAAAAGCCTTTGAATGGCCTTTGAAGATTTGCAAGCTATTTGCAATCCGTCAGAGTAGGCGCTTCTTTTTTAGTAGCTGGTTCTGCTTTATTCTATTTGTTTGCCGCCCGATTGATGCCCTAAAAGCGCACCTCAATCGATGCGTTTTTGGGGTTTGGGTGAAATTTCGGGTTCCCTGAGGCATGGGAACGCTGGAGAACCTCTGTTTTGACCACGTTTTGAGGATCTAATTGGGCTGTAGTCCGTTAAAATAATGCGGAAGCAGCTATGTAATAAATAGCGACTACACTTGATTAACTTGGGTTCGCGCGTCTGCACAGTAGTGGCTAGAATGCACACATGAACTTCACTTTAACCGTACCCGATACCTTGCCCGATGCACTGCAAGTCTCCAGCGTACAGTTTGCCGCACTGGCCAAACAGGCCATGGCGGTGAAGCTGTTTGAGTCTGGCAGGCTTAGCACGGGGCAGGCAGCGCAGCTGTGCGACCAAACTCGGGTGGAGTTTTTGCTATCTTTGCCGCAATGGGGTGTGGCGCAGTTGTGCTACCCAGCCAGCGAGCTGGCAGCTGATTTTGCGAATGCGTAGCCATCGCTTTACTGCTTAGCTGCTCAGGCAAGCATGTCCACCGCCATCGTTTTAAATACCTCCCCTACGCTTGCATTGATTGCCGCGCTAGGCAGTTTAGAGCTGCTTGCTGAAATTTATGATCGCGTTGTATTTAGCGACACGGTGGCTCAAGAAATACACCAAGCAGGTCAGCAAGGGTTTGGCGTGCTGGCCTTTGACCAAGCGTTGCAAAAAGGCCCGCCCTTCGAGCAGCATGCTTTGTCTCTACCCATGGCTGCATGGCTTACCGCCGCGCTGGATGCGGGTGAGGCATCGGTGATTGCTTTGGCGCAAGAGCGCAACATGCCTTTGGTATGCATAGACGAGCTGGCGGGGCGGCGTGTGGCCAGGCTGAACGGCTTACAGGTCACCGGATCGCTGGGTGTATTGCTCAAACTCAAGGCTCAAAATCATATCGCAGCGATTGCACCTTGTATCGCGCGCATGCGGGCGCAAGGTATTTGGCTGTCCTCTGAGCTGCGCACGCAGGCCATGGCACTTGCAAACGAATAGCGGGCAACTACCTGCTCTCACGCCTGTTGGATTGTCGACGCGGCGCGGTGGCTGCGAGGCCCTGGTGGCGAACCCCAACGCGACTGGCCTGGGTATGCCGCTGCACCAAGGGCCGCTGGCGTGCGAGGCTTGGTTTGGGATGGAGACTGCACTGAACAAAGAGCTGCGGGCGTTGGCGGAAAAAAACCTTTCAACGGCCTTTGAAGATTTGCAAGCTGCCTGCAAATCTTCAAAGTAGGCGCTTCTGTTTTAGTAGCTGGTTCCACTATATTCCATTGGCTTGCCGCCCGATTGATGCCTTAAAAGCACACCTCAATCGATGCGTTTTTGGGGTTTGGGTGAAATTTCGGGTTTCAACGGACTTCGACATGCTCAAAAACTTCTAATTTGACCAATTTTTTAGGTGTAGACGTGGCGGCCCTGCATATCGGCGCTGTGGCGTTTATCCACCGCTGTGGCTCTAGCCTGAACGAGCATGTGCATTTTCATGTGTGCGTAGTCGATGGGGTGTTTGAGGCATTGGCTGGCGGCGCTGATGCTGGCGCTGACACCGTCACCCAAGCTGTGGCCGACGATCAATCCTCCTTACCCCGTAAAGTGATTCTTCATGCAGCCAGCGGCATCGATGAGACTGCTGTGGCCCAGGTGCAGGCCACCTTGCACACTCGCATCCTGCGCGCCTTCGTGGGCAGGAGTCTGCTGGAGAGCTTTGAGGCCAAAGAGATGCTGGCCTACCGGCACAGCGGCTTCTCGGTGGACACCAGCGTGCGCATCGAGGCGCACGACCGTGCTGGCCTGGAGCGACTGCTGCGCTACTGCGTGCGGCCTGCGTTTTCGATGGAACGGCTGCGCAAGGCGGGTAATGAATTGGTGTACCGCTGCGCCAAGCAGCACAGCGAGCCTGCCAGTGATCTGCGCGTTCTTCGCGTAACCTTCGCGCCTTTCGCGGCCGGAAACTCTCCCCACCCTCAAGACTACC
>CAVZHO010000012.1:0-98143 GCA_963775085.1 uncultured beta proteobacterium | reverse complement strand
ACCGCCTCCTCCTTCAAAGCCTACGACATTCGTGGCATCGTCCCCGCAGCGCTGAACGTGCCCATGGCCGAGGCCTTGGGCAAGGCCTTTGGCACGGCTGCGTTGCGCGAGGGACAGCAACTCGGTCGCTGTAGGGCGCGACGGGCGTTTAAGTGGCCCCGAGCTGAGCGCAGCCCTGGTGCGTGGCCTGGTGGCTGCGGGGGTGGATGTGATCGACGTTGGTCTGGTCACCACGCCGATGCTGTACTTTGCGGCCAACACCTTGTGCCAAAGCGGTATCCAGGTGACGGGCAGCCATAACCCCAAGGACTACAACGGCTTCAAGATGGTGCTGGGTGGGCGGGCGATTTATGGCGAAGAAATCCAGGCGCTGCGCCGCTGCATCGAGGACGAAAGCTGGGTATTGCAAGCCGGTGGCCGGGTACGTAACGTCAATATCGAGGCACCGTACCGCGACCGCATTGTGTGTGACATCAAGCTCAAGCGCCGTTTGAAGGTGGTGGTCGATTCCGGCAACGGCATTGCCGGTGCCACGGCACCGGGCATTTTGCGCGCCATTGGCTGCGACGTGATTGAGCTGTTCAGCGAAGTGGACGGCACCTTCCCCAACCACCATCCCGACCCGAGCAAGCCCGAGAATCTGCGCGATGTCATCCGCACCCTGCAAACCACCGACGCCGAAATTGGCTTTGCCTTTGATGGCGATGGTGATCGCCTGGGCGTGGTGACCAAAGAGGGCAATGTGATCTACCCGGATCGCCAGATCATGCTGTTTGCGCAAGACGTGCTGTCGCGCGTACCTGGTGGCACGATTTTGTTTGACGTGAAATGCACGCAGCGCCTGGCGCCCGTTTATCGAGGCCGCAGGCGGCAAGGCCCTGATGTACAAGACCGGGCACTCGCTGATCAAGGCCAAGATGAAGGAAGTGGATTCGCCCTTTAGCGGTGAGATGAGCGGGCATTTGTTCTTTAAAGAGCGTTGGTTCGGCTTTGACGATGGCACCTATGCGGGTGCGCGCTTGCTGGAGATTCTCAGCGCCTCAGCCGATGCCAGCGCCGTGCTGAACGCCCTGCCCACCAGCTTTTCCACGCCCGAGCTGAATGTGCCCTGCGCCGAGGGCGAGCCGCACCAGGTCGTGGAGCAACTGCTGAAAGTGGCGAAGTTTGATGCGCCCGCCAAGGTCTCCAGCATCGACGGCCTGCGCGTCGATTGGCCCGACGGCTTTGGCCTGATTCGCGGCTCCAACACCACGCCCGTGCTGGTGCTGCGCTTTGAGGGGCATAACGATGCCGCGCTGCAGCGTATTGAGGCCACCATGATGGCGCTGCTCAAAACCGTCAAACCCGATGCGCGGGTAGAAGCCGCTGCGCACTGATGCGACGCGCTTTGTCTGCCTGGCAGCTCGCTCCTTGAACATCCTGATCGTCAAACTCTCCTCGCTCGGTGATGTGGTGCACACCATGCCCGCAGTGCAGGACATTCGCCGCGCGTTGCCCCATGCGCAGATCGACTGGGTAGTGGAGCCTGGCTTTGCACCCCTGGTGGCGCGCTGCGAGGGTGTGCGCCGTGTCATCCCCTGCGCCATGCGCTTGTGGCGTAAGCATTGGATGCGTGCGTCTACCCGCGCAGCGTGGCAGGCCTTTAACGCAGAGCTTGGGCAAGTGAAATACGATGCCGTAATCGACTGCCAGGGCCTGACCAAATCGGCCATCGTCGCGCGCTGCGCGCAGCTTGCCAAAACAGGCAAACGCTACGCCCTGGCTAACCGTACCGATGGCTCCAGCTATGAAGCGCCCACACGCTGGCTCACGGACGTGGCCATTGCGGTACCTGTGCGCACCCCGGCTGTGCAACGCACCCGTCTGCTGTGCGCGCAGGCGCTGGGCTACACGGCACCCCAGGATGCAGCGCACTATAGCCTGCAAGTCCAATGCACCAGAACGCAGGAAGCTATTAAAACAATAGCGTTTATCCATGGAACTTCCCGCGCAGACAAGTGCTGGAACGAAGCGCATTGGGTGCAACTGGGTAAAAAACTCTTGGCGCAGGGCTTTCACATCGCCTTGTTACATGGTAACGACGACGAAGAAACACGCAGCCAGCACCTGGCCCAAGCCTTGGGCAAACATGCGCAGGTATGGCCGCGTTTGTCGCTGGATGCGTTGACCGACCAATTGGCTGGCTGCGCAGGTGCGATAGGCGTAGACAGCGGTCTCGCCCACATCGCCGTGGCACTGGATTTGCCGCATGTGCAAATCTATAACTTTGACACCGCCTGGCGCACCGGGCCGGTGGACTTGTCGCGTCAATGCAGCGTGTTTGCGCAGCCGCAGCCTAGCGTCGAGCAGGTGTGGCGCGCATGGCAGCGGGTAGCTGCGGTGGCTACCCCACCGTGCCTAAAGCCCAACAGCCGCATTGCTCCAGGCTAAAACCATGCGCAATCTCACGCTTAGCCTGTACTCCATCGGCATGTGGTTGGCGCAACCCGTGCTGCGCGCCAAACTTGCCCGCCGTGCCCAGCAGGAGCCGATGTATGGCCTGCACATGGCCGAGCGTTTTGGCAGGTATGAAACGCCGCCTACGATGGTGCAAGTTGCCGCAACGGGCTATGTGTGGATCCACGCTGTGTCGCTGGGCGAGACCCGCGCCGCTGCGATTTTGTTAGTGCAACTGCGCAGCCAGTTGCCCGGCATGCGCCTGCTCCTCACCCACAGCACAGCCACCGGGCGCGAGGAGGGCGCTAAGCTATTGCAAAGCGGCGACATGCAGGCCTGGTTGCCCTGGGACACGCAGGGCGCAACGCAGCGTTTTTTTAATCACTTCAAACCGCGCATCGGCATCGTGATGGAAACCGAGGTCTGGCCTAACCTGTGCGCCCAGGCGCAGCGCCACGGCGTGCCCCTGGTGCTGGCCAATGCGCGGCTCAACGATAGTTCAGCGCGCAGCGCGCAGCGCATGGCCTGGCTGGCGCGGCCCGCCTACGCAAGCTTCGCCCAGGTGTGGGCGCAAACGCAAGAGGATGCACAGCGCCTGCACGCAGTGGGCGCAACGCAAGTGAGCGTACAAGGCAACGTGAAATACGATGCCACGCCAGAGGCGACCCAGGTGCAACAGGGGCGTACATGGCGCGCAAACAGCCCACGTCCGGTCTTGATGCTGGCCAGCGCCCGGGAAGGTGAAGATGCCCTGTTTTTAGAGCAAATACGCGCCATAGTCCTTGTCGCCAGGACGCAATCTGCTACTAATTTAGTAGCTAATAACGAGCAAAACTTCAGCCCATCGCAAGCGCACGCAGCGGCAACTGGCGCAGTGCAATGGTTGATTGTGCCGCGCCACCCCCAGCGTTTTGACGAGGTGGCACAAGCTATCGAGCGCGCAGGTTTTACGGTGTCGCGCCGCTCGCAGTGGGGTGCGCAGCCCGTTGCTGCCGATGTCTGGCTGGGCGACAGCCTGGGCGAGATGGCGCTGTACTATGGCCTGGCCCATGTGGCGCTGCTGGGCGGCAGCTTTGCGCCCTTGGGTGGGCAAAACCTGATCGAAGCGATAGCAGCCGGTTGCCCGGTAGTGATGGGCCCGCATACCTTTAACTTTGCAGAGGCCGCGCAGACCGCTGAAAAACAGGGCGCGGCCGTGCGTGAGGCTGATATGCCGCGTGCACTGCAGGCGGCGTTGTCGATTGTCGCCGATAAGGCCTGGAATACCGCCATGTGCACCGCCGGGACGCAATGGCTTACCAGCTCACGCGGGGCCACGCAGCGCATGGCCAGTGCCTTGGCGGGCTTGCTTAACCCCCCCGGTTAAACACGCGAGGGTGCAGGCCTGCACCACGCGGTTTGGGGTTGCCAGGCCTAGCCCAGCTCTGCAGCGGCCAGCCACTGCATATAGCGCTGCACTCCGGTTTGAACATCTGCAAATACATGCTGGCAACCCGTGGCGCGCAGCGCGGTGAGGTCTGCTTGGGTATAGCATTGGTATTTGCCACGCAAGGCATCGGGGAAGGCCACATACTCCACTAACAAATGGGTATTTTGCGCCATAGTCCCTGATGAGGGGACGTTGTTAGCTCCCGAATTAGTAGCACTATTGAGTGCGACCAAAGTGCCTACCACCGCATGCGCCACATCATTAAAGGGTTGCGCACGGCCCGTGCCCAGGTTGAAAATACCGGACTTATCGGGATGGTCGAAGAACCACAGATTCACAGCCACCACGTCGTCCACTGACACAAAGTCGCGCATCTGCGCGCCAGGGGCATAACCGCCGTACTCGCCAAACAGTTTGACTTTGCCTTGCTTGCGGAACTCGTGAAACTGGTGAAAGGCCACGCTGGCCATGCGGCCTTTGTGCTGCTCGCGCGGGCCGTAGACGTTGAAGTACCTAAAGCCCACGACCTGCGTCTTGGTGCGCTCAAACTGCGCACCGAGCTCACGGCGCATCGTCTGGTCAAACAGCAATTTGCTGTAGCCGTAGACATTGAGCGGCTTTTCAAACTCGGGAGATTCTTTGAAGGTATTGCTGCCCCCATAGGTCGCAGCGGACGATGCGTACAGCAGGCGCACGCCCTGCGCTTGGCAGGCTGTAAACAATTGCTGGGACAGGCCGTAGTTGTTGGCCATCATGTACTTGCCGTCCTGCTCCATGGTGTCGCTGCAGGCCCCCTCGTGGAACACGGCTTCGACTTTGCCATACACGCCTTGCCTGAAGTTCAGGTAGAAATCACCGGCATCCACATAGTCGGCAATCTGCAAGTCCGCCAGATTGCGAAACTTGTCGCCCGCCGTCAGATCGTCCACCGCAATGATGTTGCTGATGCCGCGCGCGTTCAGCGCGGCAATGATGTTGCTGCCAATAAAACCGGCAGCGCCCGTGACGACAATTTTCATGGTCGGATTCCCTCGTTGGCAGCGCCAAACAGTTCGGCGTACGACACGGTGGCCGTGCCAAACTTGCCCACCACAATGCCGCCTGCGCGGTTGGCAAAATGCAAAGCGTTGCGCAGGCTCATACCGCTGGCGACGCAGGTGGCCAGGGTCGCGATGACGGTGTCGCCCGCACCGGTCACGTCAAATACCTCGCGCGCCTGGGCCTTGACATGGCGCGCGCCTTGCGCGTCAAACAGGCTCATGCCATCTTCGCTGCGGGTCAGCAGCAGGGCATCCAGATGGAGCGCGCTACGAAGGTTTTGTGCTTTGATGGCCAGATCGTCTTCGCTACTCCAGCTGCCTACGACCTGTTGCAACTCCATCCGGTTGGGTGTGAGCACGTTGGCATTTTTGTAGCGTGCATAGTCCGATCCTTTGGGGTCCACCAAAACCTGTTTGCCAGCCTTGCGGGCGGTGTCAATCATGCTGGCCACATAGGCCAGGCTGCCCTTGCCGTAGTCAGAAAACAGCACGACGCAGTGCTTGGCTACCAGATCGGCAAACATCGCTGTCTGGCTGGCTAGCACATCGTGGTCGGGCACGGTTTCAAAATCCAGCCGTATCAATTGTTGCGCACGGCCAATGACGCGCAGTTTGACCGTGGTTTGCAGCCCACCGTCGCGCGCCATATGGGTGGCAATGCCGGTTTTTTGCATCAAGGCTTCGAGTTTACGGCCTGGTTCATCATTGCCCACCACGCCGATGAAGCTGGCCTGTGCACCCAGGCACACGACGTTATAGGCCACGTTGGCGGCGGCGCCAATGCGCTCTTCTTCCCGCGTCACACGCACCACGGGCACCGGGGCTTCGGGGCTGATGCGCTCGACGGTGCCGTACCAGTAGCGGTCCAGCATGGCATCGCCGACCACCAGGACTTTGTTGGTGGCCAATTGCGCTGCCGTAGGGGGTAGCGGAGTCGAATCAGTTTGCGACATAAATAAAAATGAAGTGGGATGCTTAAAGTTCTTCAATCCGCCGAGCGGGGTAGCTGTCCCAGGCCTGACAGCCGGGGCATTGCCAAAAATGGCGCTGCGCCTCAAAACCACAGGCGGCGCAGCGGTAGCGTAGCAGGGGTTGCACGGCTTTGTCCAGCGCGCGCTGGACTTGGGGGTGAAACTGCTCATGCTCGAGCTTTTCGCCCTCCAGCCAACGGGCGGCGACCGCCAGCGAGGGTTCTTTTTCCAGGTGCTGCACATACAGGTTGCGTGCATGGTCACGCACCTGCTTGTCGCTGCCTTGGGCGTTTTGCAAAGTGATGATGGCTTGCAGCACGTCGATAGAGTGCGACTGGGCGTAATTGCTTTGCAAGAGACCCAGGGCCTGCGTGGCACGCCCGCATTGCAGGGCCAGTTTTTGCAACTGATCTGCTACCAAAGGCGTTGCTGCCTGCGCACGTTCTACAATGACTTCCAGGGTTTTATAGGCCTCCAGTGGCTGCCCGGCCTGGCTTTGCAGTGCGGCTAGCTCGATGCGGGCGCGGCTGGCATCGGGGGCGCTGTCAATGGCGCGTTGCAGCAAGGCTTGCGCCTCCTGCATGGCCGGCGCATTGGGTGTAGCGCCTTTGCTCAGCTCGCTGGCCTGCTCACACAGATAGTGGGCTGTGCGCACACTGAAGTCGCCATGGTTGGCGGTTTGCAGTTGCTGCGCAATCCGTGTGGCCTGCGGCCAGTCGCGGGTGCGTTCATACACGGCCAGACGCGCCAGCCGGGCCTGCGGCTCAAAGCGCGTACCTTCCAGTTTGGCCAATGCATCCTCGGCGCGGTCGAGTAAACCAGCCTTGAGAAAATCCAGCGACAGGGCGTGCTGGGCGCGGTCACGCTCGGCTTGTTTGAGGTCACCGCGCGAGAGCAGGTGCTCGTGCACGCGTACGGCACGGTCGTACTCGCCACGGCGGCGAAACAGGCTGCCCAGGGCAAAGTGCAGCTCGGAGGTGTCGGGGTCGTTTTGTACCGCCTCAATAAAGGCATCAATCGCCAGGTCTTGCTGCTCGTTGAGCAAATAATTCAAACCCTTGAAGTACGCCTTGGGTGAGCGGCGGTTCTCAACGCGCAATTGGCGTATGTCCACGCGCGATGCTGTCCAGCCCAGCACAAAAGCCAGCGGCAGGCCCAACAGCACCCAGGTGATGTCAATGTCCATGGCTTACTTGGGCAGGCCGTCAACGGCGTTAGTCATCTCGCGCGCCTTGAGCTTGCGCACCGTGCCGCGCTGGCGCCACCAGCGCGGCACCATGCCCAGTACGCCGACCACCACGCCCAGGGTGAAAGCTATCAGCACCAATACGATGAGCGGTGTTTTCCACAGATTGCCAAAAAAGAAATGCGCATCCACTACGTGCTGGTTGTTCAGCGCGAAAGCGAAGAGGGTAAAAAAAATGGCTGCCTTCAGTATCCACCGAAGCAGCCATAGGACTTTTTGCATATTAAAAAAACGGTGTAGCCTGATTCTATCGGCTCCCACAGCGCTTGCGCGCGGGTTGCAGGCTAGAGTTTTTTGCCAGCCAACAGCTCCAGCGTTTTGCTATCTACCGCTTCGCGCAGGGCTTTGCCCGGTTTGAAGTGCGGCACACGCTTTTCAGGAATGGTCACCGACTCGCCTGTGCGCGGGTTGCGCCCGATGCGGGGAGGGCGGCGATTGACCGAAAAACTGCCAAAACCACGAATCTCAATCCGGTGGCCCCGCACCAAAGCATCCCCCATCGCGTCCAAAATCGTCTTCACGGCGAATTCGGCATCACGGTGGGTGAGCTGATGGAACTGGGAGGCCAGGGCCTCTACTAGGTCACTGCGAGTCATTAGAGCATTCCTTTGTGGGGGACAGACCAAGCCCAAAGCGCCCTAGGCGCAAGGCTTGCTCTGTCCTCGCACTGATCAACTCTTTTCTTTCCTAGCCGTTGTTATCCAACTTAGCCCGCAGCAACGCGCCCAGGCTCGTCGTCCCAGCATTCTCTTTGGAAGACTGCTGCGACAGCGATGCCATGGCTTCGTTCTGGTCAGCTTGGTCTTTGGCCTTGATCGACAACTGGATGTTGCGGGTCTTGCGGTCGATGTTGACCACCACGGCATTGACTTCGTCGCCTTCTTTAAGCACGTTGCGTGCATCTTCCACGCGGTCACGGCTGATTTCGGAGGCACGCAGGTAGCCGATGATGTCTTCGCCCAGGTCAATCTCGGCACCCTTGGCATCGACGGTTTTGACTTTACCGGTAACGAACGAACCTTTGTCGTTGATCGAGGTGAAGGTGGTGAAGGGGTCGCTGTCAAGCTGCTTGATGCCCAGGCTGATGCGCTCGCGGTCCACGTCCACTGCCAATACGATGGCTTCGACATCCTGGCCTTTTTTGTACTCACGTACAGCCACTTCGCCAGTCTCATTCCAGGACAGGTCAGACAGGTGCACCAGGCCGTCGATGCCAGCGGCCAGGCCGACAAACACGCCAAAGTCGGTAATCGACTTGATGGGGCCTTTGACGCGGTCGCCGCGCTTGGTTTGCGCTGCAAATTCTTGCCATGGGTTGGCCTTGCACTGCTTCATGCCCAGGGAAATGCGGCGCTTGTCTTCGTCGATTTCCAAGACCATGACTTCGACTTCCTGGCCCAGGGTGACGAGCTTGTTAGGAGCGACGTTCTTGTTGGTCCAGTCCATCTCGGAGACGTGCACCAGGCCTTCGATGCCGGGTTCGATTTCCACAAATGCGCCGTAGTCGGCGATGTTGGTGATCTTGCCGAACATGCGGGTGCTGGTGGGGTAGCGGCGGTTCACGCCCATCCATGGGTCGTCGCCCATCTGCTTGAGGCCCAGGGACACGCGGTTTTTCTCGGTGTCAAACTTGAGGATCTTGGCCGTGATCTCTTGACCAGGCTGCACCACCTCGGAGGGGTGGCGTACACGGCGCCAGGCCATGTCGGTGATGTGCAAGAGACCGTCCACACCGCCGAGGTCGACGAATGCGCCGTATTCGGTAATATTTTTGACCACGCCATGCACAACCGAGCCTTCTTTCAGGGTAGTCATCAGCTTGGCGCGCTCTTCACCCATGCTGGCTTCGCGCACGGCGCGGTGGCTGAGCACAACGTTGTTTCGCTTGCGGTCCAGCTTGATCACCTTGAACTCAAGCAGTTTGTTCTCGTAGGGGGACAGATCCTTGAGCGGACGTGCTTCGATCAGCGAGCCAGGCAGGAAGGCGCGGATGCCGTTGACCATGACCATCAGGCCGCCCTTGACCTTGCCGCTGGTCATGCCAGTGACGAATTCGCCCGATTCCAGGGCTTTTTCCAGGCTCATCCAGCTGGCCAGACGCTTGGCGGTGTCGCGCGACAAAATCGTGTCACCGTAGCCGTTTTCGATAGAACCGATAGCGACCGATACGAAATCGCCCACTTTGACTTCGATCTCGCCTTTGTCATTTTTGAACTCGGAGAGCTCAATAAAGGCTTCGGACTTGAGGCCGGCATTGACGACAACGTGGTTGTGGTCCATCCGCACGACTTCGGCGGTAATGACCTCGCCAGCGCGCATTTCCGAGCGCGTCAGGGATTCTTCAAAAAGGGCTGCAAAAGATTCAGACATTTAATTTCCTAATGGCGACAGGCAGGATGTACAGGCGCGAAATGCTCCTGTTTATATAGCTGCTTACGCTGGTTTTACGGGTGTTTTCCCGCGGGTTACGTTAAAAATCCTGAGGGCCAGGGCGCATGCAGCGCGAAAAGAACCTTCAGGGCCAGTAGTGGACAATATGCGGGGAAAACCCCCTCACACACCCACTTTGCTGCGCCACATCGACAGCACCGCTGCGACCGATTGCTCGATCGACAGCGCAGAATTGTCTAGTTGCACCGCATCTTGCGCGGCTTTGAGTGGCGCGATGCTGCGACCAGAGTCGCGGGCGTCGCGCGCTTCCAATTCAGCGCGAAGAGGGTCGAGTTTAGCAGAAATTCCCTTTGAAATCAACTGCTTATAACGCCGTTCGGCTCTTTGCACCGCACTGGCAGTGAGAAAGACCTTCAGGGGCGCTGTGGGAAAGATCACCGTACCCATGTCGCGCCCGTCGGCTACCAGTCCAGGCAGCTTGGCGAAGCCCAGTTGCAGTTGGGTCAAAGCCTTGCGTACCGCAGGCCAAGCGGATACCTGAGATGCGCCGGAGCCTATGGCCTCGGTGCGGATCGCTTCGGACACATCGTCTTCATTGAGCAGGACCGTTTCGCCTTCAAACACGATGGGCAGGTGCGCGGCAATCTGTGCCAGCGCCGCCTCGTCATCCCAGGCCACCCCCGCGCGCTGGGCGGCCAATGCGGTTAAGCGATAGAGCGCGCCCGAGTCCAGGTAGTGGTAACCCAACTGTTCTGCCAAACGGCTGGCCAAGGTGCCCTTGCCGGAGGCTGAAGGGCCGTCTACACAGATGACGGGCACGCTGTGGGCCTGACTGACCTCAAACAGGGTTTCAAAAAAGTCCGGGAAGGTTTTGGCCACGCATTGGGGGTCTTCGATGCGCAGCATTTTGCGGGCCGGGTTGAAAGCCGCCAGGGCAAAGCACATGGCGACGCGGTGATCGTCATAGGTATGGATGCTTGCTGATTTCCAGTCGGTGACGGCAGCAGGCGGAGTAACCTGGATAAAGTCTTGGCCTTCGACGACCGTGGCCCCCAGCTTGCGCAGCTCGCAGGCCATGGCTGCGATGCGGTCGGTTTCCTTGACGCGCCAACTGGCGATATTGCGCAAGGTGGTGGTGCCATCGGCATACAAGGCCATCACCGCCAACGTCATGGCGGCATCGGGGATGTGGTTGCAGTCCAGGTCTATGGCCTTGAGCGGCCAGCTACCCCGGCGGATGACTAAATGGTTGGAACCGCTGCCCACCTGCGCACCCATCAGGGCAGCGGCTTCAATAAAACGGATATCGCCCTGGATCGAGTTTTTACCCAGTCCTTCAATACGAATACTGCCGGTAGTCCCTGTCGCCAGGGCACCAAGTGCTATAAAATAACTAGCTGATGAGGCATCGGCTTCCACATAAATATCGCCCGGCGACCGGTAGCGGCTACCCGCAGGAATGGTAAAGCGCTGCCAGCTTTCGCGTTGCACCGTGATGCCAAAGCGCTGCAGTAAATTGAGCGTGATGTCGATATAGGGTTTGGAGATCAGCTCGCCGACGACTTCAATCACTATCGCTTTTTGGGCTACCAAAGGCAATGCCATCAATAGTGCCGTCAAGAACTGGCTCGACACATCACCGCGCACCTGAATCGGCACATCCAGCTTGAGTTGCGGCTTGCCGATGTGCAGTGGCGGAAAGCCTTCGTTGCCCGTGTAGGTGATCGCGCAACCCAGCTGGCGCAGGGCATCGACCAAATCACCAATTGGTCGCTCGTGCATGCGCGCAACGCCCGAGAGCGTAAAGTCGCCGCCCAGCACAGCCAATGCAGCGGTGAGCGGGCGCATGGCGGTGCCCGCATTGCCTAAAAATAACTTGGCGGCCTGGCTCGGTGCGCGGCCCGCCAGACCGGTGATGGCCACGGTGGTCTCGTCGGTTTTCTCCACGGTGCAGCCCAACGCGCGCAGCGCATCCAGCATGACGCGGGTATCGTCGGAGTCCAGCAGGTCATGCACCACAGTGCGGCCGCTACACAGGGCAGACAGTAGCAGCACCCGATTAGAGATGCTTTTGGAGCCCGGCAAACGCACCGTGCCTTGCGCACCGGCCAGAGCAGGGATGTCGAGGAAAGCGGCGCTGTACATCAGCTCTATTTGCGTGTCGTCATGCGCCACTTGGCGCGGCTCAGACTGGCCTTGTCGATCTCGGCTTCCAGCAGCTCGGCCTGGTTGCCATTGATCAGATCTTCGAGTTGGGTCAAGGCCTGTTTGAACAGCTTGGATTGCACGAGCAGTTCCTGTTTGTTGGTCAACAGCACATCGCGCCAAACATGCGCGTCGCTGGCGGCGATACGGCTGAAATCCCGGAAACCCGGACCCGCCAACGCTAAATAGTTCTTGGCGTGGTCCTGGCCATTGATAGCATTCATCAAGGCAAAGGCGATCAAGTGCGGCAGGTGGCTGACGGCAGCATAGGCCGCGTCGTGCGACTCGGGTGACATCTGCATGACCTGGCAGCCCAGAGAAGTCCAGACGGCAGTGGCTTTTTGCAGCTGGATGGTTTGGGTGCGCTCGATGGGCGTGAGGATGACCTGTTTGCCATAGTACAAATCGGCATCGGCATGGTCTACACCCGAGGCCTCTTTGCCTGCTATCGGGTGAGCCGCTACAAACACACCCGCATACTCCTTCAGGACGCGGCGCGAGGCATCAACCACATCGCGTTTGGTGGAGCCCACATCCATGATCAACATGTCAGGGGTGACCAAATGCTTGATGGCTTTGAAGGTGGCTTCGGTGGCTGAAACAGGCACGGCCAGCAGCACGATGTCAGCACCCGAGACGGCCATCAGGGCGGAGGGCGCTTCTACATCAATCACACCCAATTGGCGCGCACGCTCTGTCGTGGACGGCGACTTGCTGTAGCCCACCACGCGCTTGACCAAACCCGCCTTTTTCATGGCCAGTGCAAATGAGCCGCCCATCAGGCCGCAACCGATCAAACCTAGTTGTTCAAACATCGTGTTTCTCTTGTATTTTGCTTATGCACTGATGGGGTAACTACCCAGGATTTTATAAAAAGCGCACAGATTGCGCAGCTCGGTCAGTGCAGCCGCCACCTGGGGCTGCTGCGCATGGCCAGCCAAATCGATATAAAAATAATACTCCCACTGACCCGTGCGGGCCGGACGGGACTCAAATCGTGTCATCGACACGCCATGGGTTTTCAGCGGCATGAGCAAATCGTGTACGGCGCCGGGTTGGTTGGGCACCGAGACGACCAAACTGGTACAGTCTTTGCCGCTTTCTTGGGGTGCGGGCATGGTACCCGGCAGACAAATAATACTAAAGCGCGTGCGGTTGAAAGCATCGTCCTGCACCGCATGGGCTGCGATGTGCAAGCCAAACTGGCTGCCGGCGCGCTCACTTGCCAGCGCAGCCCAGTTGGGGTTTTGCGCCGCCAGGCGTGCGCCCTCGGCATTGCTGGAGACCGCCCGCCGCTCGGCGTTCGGCAAATGTTTGGTGAGCCAGTCCTGGCACTGCGCCAGCGCCAGTTGGTGGGCTACCACCACCTCAACACCGTCCAGCGACGCGGCAAGGCACAACAGGTTGTGCCGCACCAACAGGCTGACTTCGCCCACGATCTGGGTAGGGCTGTGCAAAAATAAATCCAGCGTGCGGGTGACCACACCTTCAGTGGAGTTTTCTACCCCCACCACGCCATAGTGCGCACGACCTGCAGCGGTGGCATGAAAAACCTCGTCAAAATTGGCGCAGTAAATCAGTTCGACACTGGAGCCAAAAAACTCAATCGCCGCTTGCTCGCAAAAAGTACCCGCTGGACCCAGTACCGCCACGCGCTGCGCGGCCTCCAGGCTGCGACAGGCCGACATCACCTCGCGCCAGATGGAGCCAATGCCCTCGGATTTAAGTGGGCCAGGATTACTCTGTTGCAAGCTGGTAATCACTTGCGCTTCACGTTCGGGACGATAGACCGGAGAACCCTCGATGCGTTTGACTTCGCCTACCTCGTGGGCCAGACTGGCGCGCTGGTTGAGCAGCGCGAGGAGTTGCTGATCCAGTGCGTCAATTTCGACGCGCAGCTGGGGCAGGGTACGCAAAGGGGTTGGGCTCATTAGGGCTTCTTGGCAGGAGCGTTGGACGCGCCGGATGGGGGGGCAGCAGGGACACCCACAATTTTGGCTGCTGCCGTATCAAAGGTTTTGCTGCGTGCCTCCACTGCACTGCGGGTGCCATCCACAATGGCCTTGATGTAGACACCACCCAGATCGGGGCCCACGCTTTGGTACTTTTTGAATACGGGCGCTTCCATCAAAGCAACCAGTTGTTTAAGCTCTTCTTCAGAAAAGCGCTCGATATAAGCGTTCAAAAGCGCATCACCCCGCACTTTGGCGGCTTGGGCGGTGATGAGCTTGAGGGCGTCGTCGTTGAATTTTTTCAGCTCGGCATCCATGGCGTTGATCGCGCTTTGCTGCTTGGCCTCGGGCAATTGCGAGACCCGCTCGTCCCAGTTGGCCACCATTTGCTGGGTGGCCGAGCCTGCCAGTTGCGCCAGCATGCGGTTCATCTCGGGGCCTTCCTGGGCGGCGACGGCGCGAACCGCCAAAGCCCGCTTGGCATCGCTGGTTTGTGCATAAATGGCGGTGCTAGTCCCTATCAGCAGGGCGCAAGCAGCTATAAATTTTGTAGTGACTTTGATAGTGGAAGAAAGTAGCATCAGATTCCTTGTCAGGTTTACGAAAACACCCACCAGGCGTAATGCTCGGGGGGCGCGGTGATGGAAAGTGTGCGGCTGACTATTTTGCCCCGTCGCCGCCGTCTGCACCATCATGGTTTGTATCTTCAACGCCGTCGCCCGCCTCGCCGTTGTCATCCTCGGCTGGCACGGCAGCATCGTTTTCTACGATGCGCTGCAGGCCGCTGAGCTTGGTGCCCGCGTCCAGCGCGATCAGGGTCACGCCTTGCGTGGCGCGGCCCAGTTCGCGCATCTCAGCTACGCGGGTGCGTACCAAAACGCCTTTGTCGGTGATCATCATGATCTCGTCATCCGGGTGCACCAGGGTCGCCGCCACAATCTTGCCGTTACGCTCGGACTGCTGGATCGCAATCATGCCCTTGGTGCCGCGTCCGTGGCGGGTGTATTCGCCAATGGGCGTGCGCTTGCCATAGCCGTTTTCGGTGGCGGTCAGCACGCTTTGCAGCTCGTCTTCGGCCACCAGCATGGCGATCACGCTTTGGCCGTCGTCCAGCGTCATGCCGCGCACACCGCGTGCGGTACGGCCTACGGCGCGCACATCGTCTTCGTCAAAGCGCACGGCCTTGCCACCGTCGGAAAACAGCATCACATCGTGTTTGCCGTCGGTAATGGCTGCGCCAATCAAAATGTCGCCATCGTCCAGGTCCACAGCGATAATGCCGCCTTTGCGGGGGTTGTTGAAGTCCACCAAAGGAGTCTTCTTCACGGTGCCCATGCGGGTGGCCATGAAGACGAAATGGTCCGCCGGGAAGCTGCGGTTGTCGCCAGTCAGGGCCAGCACGACGTTGATTTTCTCGCCCTCTTGCAGCGGGAACATGTTGACGATGGGCCTGCCGCGCGAGCCGCGTGTGCCGGCGGGCACCTCCCAGACCTTGAGCCAGTACATCCGGCCGCGATTAGAGAAGCACAGCAAATAGTCGTGCGTGTTGGCAATAAACAGCTGGTCGATCCAGTCATCTTCCTTGGTCTGGGTAGCCTGCTTGCCGCGCCCGCCGCGCTTTTGTGCGCGGTATTCGCCCAGGGGCTGGCTCTTGATATAGCCGCTGTGGGACAGCGTCACCACCATGTCAGTCGGTGTGATCAGGTCTTCGGTGGACATGTCTTGCGCGTTGTGTTCGATCACGCTGCGCCTTGCGCCCAGCTTGGTCTGTCCAAACTCGGTTTTGATGGCTTGCAGTTCGTCACTGATGATGACCGATACGCGCTCGGGCTTGGCCAGAATGTCCAGCAGGTCTTCGATGACAGACATGACTTCTTTGTATTCGGCAACGATCTTGTCCTGCTCCAGGCCCGTCAGGCGTTGCAGGCGCATGTTCAAGATTTCAGTGATCTGCGCTTCACTCAGGCGGTACAGGCCGTCTTTTTGCAAGCCAAATTGCACTTCCATGCCGTTGGGGCGGTAATCATCGGCATTCACCGCGCTACCGTCCGCACGGGTACGGGTGAGCATCTCTTTAACTATTTTTGAATCCCACACCTTGGTCATCAGCTCGGCCTTGGCCACCGGTGGCGTGGGCGCGTTGCGAATGATGCGGATGAACTCGTCAATATTGGCCAGCGCTACGGCCAAGCCTTCCAGCAGATGCCCACGGTCACGCGCCTTGCGCAGCTCAAATACCGTGCGGCGTGTAACCACCTCGCGGCGGTGCTCCAGGAAGACCTTGACCAAGTCTTTCAGATTGCACAGCTTGGGCTGGCCGTCAATCAGCGCCACCATATTGATACCAAAGGTGTCTTGCAGCTGCGTCTGCTTGTACAGGTTGTTTAGCACCACCTCGGGCACCTCGCCGCGCTTGAGCTCAATCACCAGACGCATGCCCGATTTGTCGGACTCGTCCTGGATGTGCGAGATGCCTTCGATTTTCTTCTCGTGCACCAATTCGGCCATGCGCTCTTGCAGGGTCTTTTTGTTCACCTGGTAGGGCAGCTCGTCCACGATGATGGACTGGCGGTTACCTTTGTCGATGTCTTCAAAGTGCACCTTGGCGCGCATCACCACCCGGCCACGCCCGGTGCGGTAGCCGTCGCGCACGCCCGACAGGCCATAAATAATGCCAGCGGTAGGGAAATCGGGCGCGGGGATGATCTCAATCAGCTCATCGACCGTAGCCTCTGGGTTTTTCAGCAGGTGCAGGCAGGCATCCACCACTTCGTTCAGGTTATGCGGTGGAATATTGGTGGCCATACCCACGGCGATGCCGGTGGAGCCGTTAACCAGCAGGTTGGGAAAGCGGGTGGGCATCACCAGCGGCTCTTTTTCGCTGCCGTCGTAGTTAGGCCCAAAGTCCACTGTGTCTTTATCTAGGTCAGCCAGTACCTCGTGGGCGATTTTGGACAGGCGAATCTCGGTATACCGCATAGCGGCCGGGTTGTCGCCGTCCACCGAGCCGAAGTTGCCCTGGCCGTCCACCAGCATATGGCGCAAACTGAAATCCTGCGCCATGCGCACGATGGTGTCATACACGGCCGTGTCGCCGTGCGGGTGGTATTTACCGATCACATCACCGACGATACGCGCCGACTTCTTATAAGGGCGGTTGTAGTCGTTGCTCAGCTCATGCATGGCAAACAGCACGCGTCGGTGTACGGGTTTGAGGCCATCACGCGCATCAGGCAGGGCCCGGCCGACGATCACGCTCATGGCGTAGTCCAGGTAGCTGCGGCGCATCTCCTCTTCTAGACTGATGGGAAGCGTTTCTTTGGCGAATTGGGTCATGGAGGGGCAGTCTGGAGAGTAGTCCTGGGGCGTTGCGATGCTGCCAGCACCAAGGTGCAAGAGCAACTTGCGATTTTAGCGGTCTTTAGGGTGATGTTTTATACAACTCGGAACGACCGAGCGAACGCTGATATGAACTTGGTTATTGCCTTCTTTCATCTGGCGCACTACAAAGGCAGGTCACTTTGTCGCAACAAAGCAACAATATAGGGCTAGCAGGCCCTGTTGGGTGCGCAAAAATGGACACGGGCAGGGACTGTGGCACAATCAGAACACGAGTTAATTTGTATCTAACAAGCAACTCGCCTTCGCACAGCTCGCGCTGTAGTATCAATTTTGAGGATGAACATGAAGAAACTAAACAAAGTAGCAATGTTGTTCGCATCCGTCGCATTGGCAGGTACTGCTTTCGCGGCTGGGTCGAGCGCAAACACCGACAATTGGCGCTCGGGCCACGGCAATATGCAGTGGAAAGGCCACGCAGGCGCTCTGTGCTGGCGTGATGCTAACTGGACACCAGCTACGGCTGCTGCCGATTGCGATGGCGCGATTAAAGCAGCAGCTCCTGCTCCAGCACCTGTTGCGCCCCGTCCGGCACCAGCTCCTGCACCAGCGCCAGCTCCGGCACCAGCTCCTGCACCAGCTCCTGCTCCAGCTCGTGTTGTACCTGCCCCTGCTCCAGCGCCTGTTCCTCAGGTGATAGCACAGAAGGTTACCTACGCTGCTGACGCATTCTTTGACGTGAACAAGTCCATCGTCAAGCCAGAAGGCAAAGCCAAGCTTGATGACCTGGTCAGCAAAATGAAAGACATCGCTTTAGAAGTGATTATTGCCGTCGGACACACCGATAGTGACGCTTCTGATGCGTACAACGACAAGCTGTCAATCAGCCGCGCTGAGTCTGTCAAGGCTTACCTGGTGTCCAAAGGCGTTGAGAAAAACCGCGTGTACACTGAAGGCAAGGGCGAACGCCAGCCCGTGGCTGACAACAAGACCAAAGAAGGTAAGGCTAAAAACCGCCGTGTAGAGGTCGAAGTGGTTGGTACCCGTACAATTCGCTAATCTTTACTGCTGATAAAAAAGCCCCGCTTGCGGGGCTTTTTTTATGGCTTGTCGATATTGGCTCAAATGAATGGGACTGAAGTGATGGCGTTGCAGTCTCAGTCGAAAACGCTGCGAGATTCATATTATGAAATTTCGCTTGCTGTGACTTAATTGTCTGGAAAGAGCAAATATCATTGTTCCTAAATTCGTGCTAACGTAGCAGCCAGATACAGGCACAAAACTAGGCACATCGATGAAGCGTCCTGCCCTATACAGCCGCTCTGGCGGTTCTAGCCATGCAACCCACTTGGCATCGCGAGAGGTGGCCGCGCCTGCGCAATCGGTGTCCGACGTGCCCTTGGGCGTTTCCGTGGATGCCACCAATCCCAACTCGCGTTGGCAGCGATTCAAAACCCTGATCATCCACTTGCCACGTCGTCACCCACGTGCAAGTGCATTTGCGCTGGGTGCTGCGTTGATGGCTGCTTTGCTTGCTCTGCAACTGGCTGTGCAACCCGTCTCGCAAAAACTCACCCAGGAAGACATTGACGAAGCAGTTCTGAGCGCCTTGCAAACGGCAAGTATCCCCTCGGTAGCGGCGCGTGCCTATGACAAAGTCATCCCATCGGTAGTACGGGTGCGCAGCTTCATCACACCGCGTGACAAAAAAGGCAACTTGATGGAAGAGATGCAACATGGCGTAGGTACCGGCGTGGTGATTGTGGACAAAGGCATCATTCTGACCAACTTGCATGTGGTGCAGGGCGGTGGACGGTTGGAGATTACTTTTATGGACGGTATGACCACTACCGCGCACATCACTGGCGTGAAGACCGAGGACGACCTCGCTGTTTTGCAAGCCCACAAAATACCCGACGATATGATCGCTGCCGCCATGGCCAGTACAGCAGATTTGCAGCCAGGCGACCATGTAGTGGCGGTGGGCTTTCCGTTTGGCATTGGGCCCTCGGTCTCCAGCGGCGTGGTGTCGGGCCTGAAACGCGAATTCAAGTCCCCCGAGAGCGGTGAGTTGATGACCAATCTCATCCAGTTTGATGCCGCCGCCAACCCCGGCAATTCGGGTGGCCCGCTGGTCAATGCTGAAGGCGAGGTGGTGGGCATTGTCACAGGCATTTTGAACCCCAGCAAGCAGCGGGTGTTTATCGGTATTGGCTTTGCGGTGCCGATAGAGAACGCAGCATCGGCCGTAGGTATGCCACCTTTTTAAGGAGACTTGAATGAGCAGTGCAGACAAACACAGCGGCGAGCTGATGGAAAAAATTCTCTACGAAGTCAAACGCATGGTCGTGGGGCAGGACAAGTTTCTGGAGCGGGTGATGGTGGCGCTGCTGGCGCAAGGCCACTTGCTGGTGGAGGGTGTCCCCGGTCTGGCTAAAACGCTCACCGTCAAAACGCTGGCGCAGGCGATACAGGGCAGTTTCAAGCGCATCCAGTTCACGCCCGATTTAGTGCCTGCGGATTTGATAGGCACGCGCATTTACAACCAGAAAACCGGCGACTTCAGCACCACGCTGGGCCCGGTGTTTGCCAACCTGCTACTGGCCGACGAGATTAACCGCGCCCCCGCCAAAGTGCAAAGCGCACTGCTGGAGGCCATGCAAGAAAAGCAGGTGACGATCGCTGGCGTGTCGCATCCCGTGCCCACCCCCTTTGTGGTGATGGCCACGCAAAACCCGATTGAAACCGAAGGCACTTACGCTCTGCCAGAGGCGCAGGTAGACCGCTTTATGATGAAAGTGCTGGTGGACTACCCGACCGACGAAGAAGAGGCCGTGATTGTCGAGCGGGTGATTGGCCCGCCCATCCATATTGGCGCAGTGGCCGATTTGCAGCAGTTGGCTGCACTGCAAAAAGAATGCCGCGCGGTGTACCTCGACCCATCACTAGTGCAGTACGCCGTGCGCTTGGTGAGCGCTACGCGCACCCCCGAAAAGCATGGCATCAAGGACATGGCCCGATTTATCACCTACGGAGCTAGCCCGCGCGCCACCATTGGCCTGGCCGAGGGTGCACGTGCGCTGGCGCTGATGCGCGGGCGGCACTACGCCCTGCCCGAAGACATGCTGGACCTGGTGCCCGATGTGCTGCGCCACCGCATTGCACTGTCATATGAGGCCTTGAGTGAGGGCATTACACCCGACAAGATCATCGCCACGCTGATGGCCAAAATTGCGCTACCAGCCAAACCGATCAGCCATTACGAAAGCCAAGGTGCCGTGCCAGAAGAGGTGGCAGTATGATATTCAGACAGACTGCCAATCGGTTTGGACTGAGCCGGTCGAAGTCCTCGCTGGCCCTGCAACAAGCTCGCGGCGAACGGTGATCTTTGAGCGAATATACCTGTTACGGACAAGCCCGCCATGCAAACCGCAGACCAGCTTTTAAAGCAGCTTGAATGGACGGTGATCCGCCGTCTGGACGGCATGCTGCAAGGCGACTACCGCACGCTGTTTCGCGGTGCCGGTTTGGATCTGGCCGATCTGCGCGAATACCAACTGCACGACGACGTGCGCCATATCGACTGGAACGTCACCGCCCGCCTGCAGGTGCCGCATGTGCGCCAGTTCACCGAAGACCGTGAGATCAACGCCTGGTTTTTGCTGGACTTGAGTGCCTCGGTAGACTTTGGCTCACACACCACCCGCAAGCGCGATGTGCTGGCGCAGTTTGTCGGCGTACTGGCGCGCTTGATGACGCGCCACGGCAACAAGGTGGGTGCCCTGCTCTACAGCAGCCAGCTCGATGCCGTGATCCCCGCGCGCGGCAGCCGCTTGCATGTATTGCATTTGCTGCACCGTTTGCTGGCTCCTGCCATTGCCAACAAAAAAACCAATAAAAACAAATCCCCACAAATTAAAACTCAAACCCAATTGGGGGACTTGCTGATGGGGGCTCTGGGCAACATCAAGCGGCGCAGCCTGGTGTTTGTGGTTTCGGATTTCATCAGCACCCCCGGCTGGGAAAAGCCGCTGAGCCAACTGGCGCAAAAGCATGAAGTGATTGCCGTGCGATTGATCGACCCCGCAGAGCAAGCTTTGCCTGATATTGGTTTGGTCACGCTCGAAGACCCGGAGACCGGTGAGCAGCTTTTTGTCGACATGCACGACAAAAAATTTCGCACCCGATTTGAAGAACTGGCTGCGCAAAACGAAGCCGACATATTTAGCAGCTTTGCCAAGGCGGGCGTGGACGCGCTGGAGCTGTCTACCGTTGATTCCCTGGTCAATACCATCGCGCGTTTTGCGCAAATGCGCAAGCAGCGTGCACGCGGTGCGGCGGGCAGCGCCCACAGCATGAAGGAGGCCGCATGAACTTTGTATGGCCACAACTACTCTGGCTCATGGCCATCGTGCCCTTTCTTGTGCTGCTGTACTGGTGGCTGCTACGCCGCAAAGCGAAAAGTGCAGTACGCTACAGCCAACTGGCCATGGTCAAAGCCGCAGCAGGCGCTCAAAGCAAATGGAAGCGCCATGTACCGCCCTTTCTGATGCTGTGCGCGCTGAGCCTGCTCATCTTTGCCGCATCTCGTCCGCTGGCCGTGGTGACCCTGCCGATGCAACAGGAAACCATCATACTGGCCATGGACGTATCGGGCTCGATGCGCGCGACCGACGTACAGCCCAATCGGCTGGTGGCGGCGCAAAATGCCGCCAAGTCTTTTCTCACTGACCTGCCACGTGCTGTCAAAGTCGGCATCGTCGCCTTCGCTGGCACCGCGTCGCTAGTGCAAGCTCCTACGGTCAACCGTGAAGACCTGGTCTCCGCAATAGACCGTTTTCAGTTGCAACGCGGCACCGCCATTGGCAACGGCATCGTCGTATCGCTGGCCACGCTGTTCCCCGATGCAGGCTATGACCTGGCGCAAATGCAATACGGCAATAACCGCCCGACGGGCAGGCCACTGGGCTCATCCGACAAAAATGCCGAGAAAAAAGACACGCTCCCTGTGGCCCCCGGCAGCTACACATCCGCAGCCGTCATCTTGCTCACCGACGGCCAGCGTACGACCGGTGTAGACCCGATGGAGGCCGCAAAACTGGCTGCCGACAAAGGCATCCGTGTCTATACCGTGGGCATAGGCACCAAAGACGGCGAGACTATCGGCTTTGAAGGCTGGTCCATGCGCGTGCGCCTGGATGAGGACAGCCTCAAAGCGATCTCCAGCCGCACCCAGGGCGAATACTTTTATGCTGGTACGGCGGAAGACTTGAAAAAAGTCTACGCCAAGCTGTCGTCACGGCTGACCGTTGAAAAGAAAGAAACCGAAATTGCGGGATTGCTAGCGTTGGCGGGTGCACTGCTTGCGCTGATGGCCGGCGTGATGTCGATGTGGTGGTTTGGCAGGGTGATATGATTTTTGTTGGTTGATTGGGCCACTAAAGCACGGCGAATCCAAGTTGGACTGCCTACTAAAAACGTGTAGTAAAGCCTACTGAGGTTAAACCCGCTCAAAAATACCCGCTGCGCCCTGACCCATGCCTACGCACATGGTCACCATTCCGTATTTGAGCTGATTGCGTTGCAGCGCGTGGATGACGGTGGCTGCGCGAATCGCTCCCGTCGCACCTAGCGGATGGCCCAGCGCAATCGCACCGCCCATGGGGTTGACCTTGGCGGGGTTCAGGCCTAAGGTGTTCATCACCGCCAACGATTGCGCCGCAAAGGCTTCGTTCAGTTCGAACCAGTCGATGTCTTCATTCTTGAGGCCTGCGTATTTGAGCGCGGCGGGGATGGCCTCAATCGGGCCGATGCCCATGATGTGCGGGGGCACGCCACGGCTGGCGTAGCTGCTGAACTTGGCCAAGGGTTTGAGGTTAAAGCGCTTGAGGATAGCCTCGCTCACCAAGATCAGCGCGCCTGCGCCGTCAGACGTTTGGCTGCTGTTGCCCGCAGTGACCGAGCCGCGTGCGGAGAACACGGCTTTGAGTTTGCCCAGGCCTTCGATCGTTGTATCTGGCCGCGCGCCTTCGTCTAAATTCACGCTGCGGGTTTTGGTGGTGACTTCGGCGCTGTCTAAATCTACGCTGCGCTCGGTTACCTCCACCGCCGTCATCTCGTTGGCAAAGTGGCCTGCCTTCATGGCCGCCAGCGCCTTCATATGCGATTGGTAGGCAAACTCGTCCTGCGCATCACGGCTGATCTTCCACTGCGTGGCCACTTTCTCCGCCGTGAGGCCCATGCCGTAGGCGATGCCGTAGTTGTCTACATTCTCTGTATCCGTAAAAATGCTGGGCGACAAATTGGGTGAGTTGCCCATCATCGGCACCATGCTCATGCTCTCGGTGCCAGCGGCAATCATCACATCGGCCTCGCCAACGCGAATGCGGTCCGCCGCCATCTGCACGGCGCTGATGCCCGAGGCGCAAAAACGGTTCACGGTGATACCGCCCACGCTCTTGGGCAGGCCCGCCAGCACTGCACCCACACGGGCGACGTTCAGGCCCTGCTGCGCCTCGGGAATGGCGCAGCCACAGATCACGTCTTCAATGCTGGCTGGGTCGAGGCCAGGCACCTGGGCCAGGGCGCTGCGCAATACGGTTGCCAGCAAATCGTCGGGCCGCGTGTTGCGGAAAAAGCCCTTGTGCGAACGGCCAATCGGCGTGCGCGTAGCGGCGACGATATAGGCTTCTTGAACTTGTTTGGCCATGGTGAAACTCCTTCTTAATCAGTTGAGGACAGAGCAACGGTGCGCTACGCGCTGGCCGTTGGACTGTCCCGCAAAATTGCTGTGCTTTTGGGTGGGCGTACTGACGGAATCCAGGCCCAGATAAATTCGCATTCCACCGGCTGGTTGCCCGACTCGTCGGTCACCACCACAGCCACGGTCACTTCGCCTTTGTCCGTGCTTTGCATCAAGGCGCGCTGCTCGGGCGTAAGGGTGGCCACGGCGCGCATGGCTCCCATGCCGCGCTTTTTGAATTGCACGCGCATGTCTTTCACCACGGGTATGCAGTCGTCGCGCACATTCATGCCCATGACCATGCCGGTGGCGGTCTCGGCGGTGAGCGTAGTGGCGACAGCATGCACACCTTCAATATGGTTTTGCACGCGGTGGCGGTTAGCCACGGTGATCACCACCTGCTCGGGCGACATGACTTCGTAGCGCAGCTTGGACGTGCCGGTGTAAGGTACCGCGCGGCCCAGCACCACGGACTGGAACCAAGGACGGAAGTACGCAGGCACTTCTTCCAGGCGGCTGAGCTGGCGTTGCAGGCGGTTGGGTTTTGTATCTTGCATAGGGGTTTAGGTCACGCTAAAAGCGCAAAAAATTCGCAAAAAGCGCTGAAAATAATTCAAAACAGAATTCAAAAAATTTTGTTTTCTTTTTTTGCGTTTTTTGCGTAACTTCTGCGCTTTTAGCGTTACCTCAGAGTTAGTTTCGTACTGGTTTACCAGTTGACAACATGCCCATGATGCGTTCCTGCGTCTTCGTCATGGTGAGTAAACTGGTGAAGGCTTGGCGTTCCAGGGTCATCAGGTATTCCTCGGTCACCAGAGTGCCCGCATCCACATCACCACCGCAGACCACGTTGGCAATCAGCGATGCGATATGGAAGTCATGCTGGCTGATGAAGCCGCCGTCGCGCATGTTGATCAGTGATCCTTGGATAGTGGCTTTGCCGTTGCGGCCTGCTACCGGGAACTGGCGTTTAGCGGGCGCGCGGTAGCCTGACGTGGCAAGCGCTTTGGCTTCGCTGATGGCGACGAACAGCAACTCATCTTTATTGGGCACAATCACATCGCTCCACAGCAGGTAGCCCAGCTTGCGCGACTCAATCGCGCTGGTGCCTACCTTGGCCATGGCGGCGTGGGTGAAGCCCTCGGTGATAAAGGGCAGCAGGTCTTTGCCATTGCTGGCCGCCATGTTTTCGGCTGCGCGGCGGGCGATGTAGGTGAGGCCGCCGGCACCGGGCACCAGGCCTACGCCGACTTCTACCAAACCGATATAGCTCTCCATCGCCACGGCGCGCTTGGCCGAGTAGACGGCCAGCTCGCAGCCGCCGCCCAGCGCCAGGCCACGGACAGCGCTGACCACAGGCACATTGGCATAGCGCAGGCGCAGCATGACGCGCTGCACCTCTTGCATGGCTTCGCTCAACAGGCCCACACCGCCACTCATGAAGGCGGGCAGCATGCCTTGCAGGTCGGCACCGGCGCAGAAGGGCTCGTCGCCCGACCAGATCACCACGCCCTGGTAGTCGGCCTCGGCCAACTCCACGGCTTTTTCCAGGCCGGCCATCACATCCATGCTGATGACGTGCATTTTGGTTTTGATGCTGGCAATCACCACGCCCGTGCCTGCGGGGCGGTTGTCGTCAGCGTCCAGTGTCCACAGGCGGATGGCGGCATCCTCATGCAGGGTGGTGCCTGCCGTCTCGAACGCGGCTGCGCCCATGCCTTGCGCAAAGCCCGATACATTCTCGGGGAAGTGCTGGCGCTGGTACACCGGCAGGTTGTGGCGCGGCACAAACTGCTTCGTTGCGGGGTTCCACGAACCGTTTTTGGTATGCACGCCGCCTGCTTCTGCGACCGGACCTTTGTACACCCAGCTAGGCAACGGTGCCTTGCACAGGGCTTTGCCTGCGTCGATGTCTTCTTGCACCATCTTGGCCACTTCCAGCCAACCGGCTTCTTGCCACAGCTCAAACGGGCCTTGCTTGAGGCCAAAGCCCCAGCGCATGGCCAAGTCCACATCGCGCGCGGTCTCGGCAACGCTTTCCAAATGAACGGCGGCGTAGTGGAAACCGTCGCGCAAGATGGCCCACAAAAACTGGCCTTGCTTGCCTTCGCTGTTACGCAACAGCTTCAGGCGCTCGGCAGCGGGCTTTTTCAGCATGCGGCCATACACCTCGTCGGCCTTTTCGCCACCAGCTAGGTAGTCTTTTTTATCTGCGTCAAAACGCAAAATATCGCGACCTACTTTTTTGTAAAAGCCTGCGCCGGTTTTTTGCCCTAGCGCGCCTGCTTCCAACAGGCCCTTGAGCACTGCGGGCGTGGCAAAGTTGCCGTAGAACGGATCACTCGCTTCGCTTAAGTTGTCTTGCAGCGTCTTGATCACATGGCCCATGGTGTCCAGGCCCACCACATCGGCAGTGCGGAAGGTGCCGCTGCTGGCGCGGCCCAGCTTTTTCCCCGTCAGGTCGTCCACCACGTCGTAGGTCAGGCCAAAGTTTTCTACCTGCTTCATCACACCCAGCATGCCTGCGATACCGACGCGGTTGGCGATAAAGTTGGGTGTGTCTTTGGCACGTACCACGCCCTTGCCCAGTGCGCTGGTCACAAAGCTTTCCAACTGGTCTAACACTACAGGCTGCGTAGTCGGCGTGTTGATCAGCTCCACCAAATACATATAGCGCGGTGGGTTAAAAAAGTGGATGCCGCAAAAGCGCGGCTTGATGCTCTCGGGCAATCCTTCGCTCAGTTTGGTAATCGACAGGCCCGAGGTGTTGGAGGCCACAATCGCGCCCTCACTCACGTAAGGCGCTATCTTCTTGTACAAATCCAGCTTCCAGTCCATGCGCTCGGCAATCGCCTCGATGATGAGGTCGCAGCCGCGCAGCAGCTCCATGTGCTCTTCGTAGTTGGCTTGCTGGATCAACGCTGCTTCTTCGGGTACCCCCAGCGGCGCAGGCTTGAGCTTCTTCAGGCCTTCTACTGCTTTGGTGACGATGCCATTTTTAGCACCTTCTTTGGCGGGCAGATCAAACAACACCACCGGAACTTTGACGTTGACCAGATGCGCCGCAATCTGCGCACCCATCACACCTGCGCCGAGCACGGCGACTTTTTTGACTTGGAATTTGGACATTCAGTTTCTCAATAGATGCTAGCCCGCAGTGCTTGTGCGAGCGGTCTGTTGCGGGCTTATTCCACCCGCACCCAGGTTTGTGAGCGGCCAAACAATGGGTTGCCAATAAAGCCGCGTACGGCCAGTCTTTTGCCACCGTCTTCTGGCGTGAGTTTGAGTCGGTATTCTTTACCGTTTTCAGGATCGAGGATTTTGCCGTCTTCCCACACATCGGCACCTTCGGCCTTCTTTGCACCGCGAATGATCTCCATGCCCAAGATGGGCTTGTCTTTGCGGGCATCCCTGCATTCATCGCAAACGGCATCCTGTTTGGCATCCTTGCGCAGCAGCTTCGTCACCTTGCCAGTGAGTACGCCGCCATTTTCGGTAATGGTGATTTCAGACTTGACCTCTTTGGTCTTGTCGTCAATGTTGTGCCATTTGCCCACAGGCGTGTTTTGCGCCCAGGCATGCATGGAAAAGAATGTAGTTGCTACTAATAAAATAGCTGCTTGCGTTCGTTTCATAGGGACTCCTTGGTTAAAACACAAATAAAGTTGAAAGAAACCGCACCGCGCACGGTGCAGCCGTATTTTTACGCTAACGCAGCGTCCGTGTCCATCAGCACCGCACTGCCCGCACGCGCGGTGCGCATGAGTGTCGCGGTTTCAGGGAACAGTTTGGCAAAGTAAAAGCGGGCGGTTTGCAGCTTGGCTTGGTAAAACGGGTCGGTATTGCCAGCCGCCACCTCGCGCAGTGCCACCTGGGCCATGCGCGCCCAGAAGTAGCCAAACACCAAATGGCCGGCCACGCGCAGATAGTCCACCGCAGCAGCGCCTACCTCGTCGGGGTTTTGAAAGCCTTTGAAACCCAGCTCGGTGGTGAACTTGGTCATCTGCTCGCCCAAGTAAGCCAGCGGGTTGATGAACTCGGCCATCTTCTCGTTCACGCCTTCTTCCTCTACCAGCTTGCCAATCATCTTGCCAAATTTTTGCAGCGTAGCGCCCTGGTTGCCCAGCACCTTGCGGCCCAGCAAATCCAGCGACTGGATGGTGTTGGTGCCTTCGTAGATCATGTTGATGCGGTTGTCCCGCACATACTGCTCCATGCCCCATTCTTTGATGAAGCCGTGGCCGCCGAAGACTTGCATACACATGTTGGTGGCGATGTGGCCGTTGTCGGTCAAAAAGGCTTTGACGATGGGCGTCAGCAACGACAGCATTTCGTCGCTGTCTTTGCGCACCTTCTCATCCGGGTGGTTGATCTCCTTGTCAAGCAGCACGGCGCAGTAGGTCGCCAGCGCGCGGCCACCTTCGGCGTAGGCCTTGGCGGTCAGCAGCATTTTGCGCACATCGGGGTGCACGATGATCGGGTCGGCGGGTTTGTCTTTGGCCTTGGGGCCCGAGAGCGAGCGCATCTGGATGCGGTCTTTGGCGTAGGCCAGCGCATTTTGGTAAGCCACCTCTGTCAGGCCCAGCGACTGGTTGCCCACGCCCAGGCGGGCGGCGTTCATCATCACGAACATGCCTTGCATGCCTTTGTTGGGCTGGCCCACCAGGGTGCCAATCGCGCCGTCAATGACGATCTGCGCGGTGGCATTGCCGTTAATGCCCATTTTGTGCTCCAGGCCACCGCAGTAAATGCCGTTGCGTGCGCCCAGCGTGCCGTCTTTATTCACCATAAATTTGGGCACGATAAACAGGCTTACGCCTTTGATGCCGGGGGGCGCGTCGGTCAGGCGCGCCAGCACCAGGTGAATGATGTTGCCCGCCATGTCGTGCTCACCCGCGCTGATGAAGATCTTGTTACCCGTGATTTTGTAGGTGCCGTCGGGCAGGGCCTCGGCCTTGGTACGCATCAGGCCCAGGTCGGTGCCGCAGTGCGGCTCGGTCAGGCACATGGTGCCGGTCCACTCGCCGCTGGTCATCTTGGGCAGATAGGTTTGTTTTTGCGCGTCGGTGCCGTGGCTGTGCAGGGCGGCGTGCGCGCCGTGGGTGAGGCCGGGGTACATGGTCCAGGCCTGGTTGGCGCTGTTGAGCATCTCGTACAGGCACTGGTTCATCACCAAGGGCAGGCCCTGGCCGCCATAAGCGGGGTCGCAGCTGAGCGCGGGCCAGCCGCCTTCTACATACTTGGCGTAGGCTTGTTTAAAGCCCTTGGGTGTCGTGACAGCGTGGGTGACTTGGTCGAGCTTGCAGCCCTCCTGGTCGCCGCTGATGTTGAGCGGAAAGGCCACCTCGGCGGCAAACTTGCCCGCTTCTTCCAGCACCGCGTTGATGGTGCTGGCATCGGCATCGGCGTATTTGGGGATGGCCTTGAAATCATCGGTGACCTTGAGCACTTCGTGCATCACAAACTGCATGTCGCGTAGCGGGGGGGTGTAAGTTGGCATGGTGGGTTTCTCTGAAGGTCAAATGAAAAAAGAATTTAGGCAATGTTAGGCGGACTAATTGCTATTATTTTAATAGCTGCTTGCGTCCCATTGACAGGGACTACAGCCCCATAACGTTGCAAAATATTGTCAAAACCGCGCACCGCACGCTCCATCGAGCCGGGCACCTTTAAAAAGCGCGCCTCGTAGTGCAGCGCCAGGATCAAACCGTGAATTTCAAACAATATCTGCTGCGCGCTCGCTGTGGCATCCAGGTGGCCCAGTTCTTGCGCAGCGGCCACTGCGCGCTGCATGGCTGCCAGCCAGGTGTTCACCGACGAGGCAATCGCGTCGCGCACCGGGCCGGGCCGGTCGTCAAACTCCACTGCGCCGCTGATGTAAATGCAGCCCGAGTCAATCTCGACCGAGGTGCGCTGCATCCAGTTGTCAAACAGGGTACGTACACGCGGCAAGCCACGCGCGGCTTGCAGAGCGGGGTAAAACACCTCATCCTCAAAGCGCGGTGGTACTCGCGCACCACCGAGATTTGCAGCTCCTCGCGCGAGCCAAAGTGCGCAAACACGCCCGACTTGCTCATCTGCGTGATCTCGGCCACTGCACCGATCGACAGGCCTTGCAAGCCAATTTGCGTGGCCAGGCCCAGGGCCGCGTCCACAATCACCGCCTTGGTCTGCTGGCCTTTTTGCTGGCTTTTAGGCGTGACAATGACACTGGCTTTGCCCATAGACAGCTCGGCCACAGCAGCGATTGGCGCTAGAGGCTTGGCAGGCAGATCGAGCGAAACTGTCTTGGACATGCGATACACGAAAAATTAAAAAGAACGATCGTGCTATTTTGCAGCAATTTTTCACCCAATGTGTAACATGGCACGTATCTAGAGGTGAAAAACTATTTATGCGCTACAAATGCCACCATAAAGCGACAGTTCGTCTACAGCTTCGTCAAACCATAGAGCGAATAGGCCATTGCATGCTCTCGTCCTGAATGCGTCCGCGTTGGTAGCCGGTTTCCATCGCGCCCAGCATGGCATCGTGAAAGCCCTGGGTGATCTTGGGTGCGGACGAAGATTTGATCTCAAACCGGAGGGTCTGGCTTCCGTGTTGCACCTCCCCATCCATTTCTGCACCGGCTATGGCCGACGCGATTGCATCTCATGATTTACGTACTGCGCGTGGAACCACTTCGCCGCTACGCGCAGCACCGTCCCCGCGCCCGGCTTCGGGGAAGCAGTGAAGCGGCAGTCCAGCGTCACATCACCGTCTTCGGCTTCGGTGCTCAGCTTGCTGCCGATATCGCACGCGACGGGCGCGTCGCCCAGCGCAACCTCCATCGATGCAGTGGTGTCGTCATGGCTGCCCGTCAAGTGAACCTTGATGCCAACGGCCTGCGGCGCGGCAGCGTCGAGCGTGCAGACCACGGTGAGCTTGTCACGACCGAGCGTTGGCGGCTCGCAGCGCAGGGCTGGCTGCGAATGCTGGCCGCCCGCATTCGGCACTGGCCGGTCGGTTGCAACGAACTTCCCCGGCAGCGCTGCGACGAGCAGCAGGGCGAGCAGGCCACTTCGGTAGGAATTCATCTCAGGCCACCATCGCCGCGACACGGCCCCACATCCAGTAAGCGGCGGTTCCACCCATTGCGTACAGCGTGGGCGTGCGCCAGGCTACGAAGGCAGGCCAGCGCGAGAGCGCACGCACCAGCACGAAAGCCGCTGCCACCACCAGCAACTGCCCGAGTTCGACGCCGAGGTTGAATGTCAGTAGCGCAGGCAGCAGGTGGCTCTGCGGCAGCCCGATCTGCTGCAACGCACCAGCGAACCCGAGGCCATGCACCAGCCCGAAAATTAGCGCCACCAGCGCCGGCCATCGGCGCGACAGCGTCTGTTCCTTGTTCAGCGCCTCGCCGGTCACGAGCAGGATCGACAACGCAATGGTGGCCTCCACCGGCGGTGATCGCAGCGAGATCCAGCCGAGCGTGCTCAATGCGAGTGTGAGGCTGTGCGCGACGGTAAATGCCGTGATGGTCCAGACCAGCCGGCGGTTAAAACCGACCAGGAACAGCAGGCCGATCACGAACAGCAGATGGTCGAAGCCGCCGAGGATGTGCTCCATGCCAAGCTGACCATAGGCGCGCGCCACTTCGACCATGCCGCGCGGATCGTCGGCTGCACCAAACAGTTGCACCTCCGGCTGCCTTGCCGTCAGGGTGTAGATACGTGTTTGCCCGTCCCGCCAATGCACCTTGACCAGCACGGCCGAGACGCTCTTGCCTACACCCTGCATGCCCAAGGTGCCGCTCAGGCCATCCTCGCCGCAGCGCAGCACGCCGTCGTGCTCACGGCAGTTCGCGAGCCACTGCGGGCGCAGCAGCGTGTCGCCGCTGCGCTGCCCGGCCGTCCACTGCCACATGAACTCGCCCGACGGTGTCTGGCGCAGTTCCATCTCGGCCATACTGATCTCATGCGCGCGTGCGGGCAACGTCAACGCAGCGCCGAGCCACAGCGCAAGCAGCGCGGTCCACAGCCGCCACCTCATGGCGTGGCTGCCTCGGTCTTGATGGTGTACTTCTTCGCCATCTCGCGAACGGCCGCGCTGCGCTGCTCGGCCATTACGCTGTCGGTCCAGTCCTGTAGCACGGCCCCGCGCACGGCACTGAACGACGCGAGTTTGGCCGGCGTGATCGCGTCAAGCCGCATCACGCGCCAGCCGTCGCCGTGGCGCATCGCGTGCCATTGACCAACCGATGCTTCGGCCTCCAGCTCGGCCGCAAATTCGCCGCCGTAGCTCTGCACGATGTTGGCATGCGGACGGCCCTGGAAGACGCGCAAGCCCGCCTGTATGTCACCCGGCTTGTTGGCGTTGAGGGCGTCGGCAAAGGCGCGGGCAGCAGCCTCCGAACTGTCGCCCGCGATCACCGCCTCCTGGAAGTCAAAGCGCGTCGGTTCGTCGTACTTGACGCGGTTCGCCTCGAACCAGGCACGCAGCTTGCCATCGTCCACTGGCGGCAGCTTCAGGCCAGTGTTGACCATCGACAGCGCCTTGAAGATAACGCGGTCCTTGATCGCCTTGTCGCCCTTGTCCATCTGCAGCGCCAAGCCCTCCCGGTACAGCACCTCGTTGTCCAGCCACACGCGGCGCAGCGCATACAACTCGTCGGTGTTGGGCTCGCGCGAGCGAGCCTCCTTGAAGATCTTGATCGCTTCGCCGTCCACTGCAGCCTCGACCACGATGGTGCGGCCGCCGTCGGCTGCTCCGTTGACGAAATGATCAACGGCGAACAGCGCGCCGCCGATCAATATGAAGTGCAGCAGCGGCTCGCGCAGCCAGGACGGTGTGGCCATTACTTGACGCCAGCCACCATCGTGGAACCCTTGACCTCGATGAAGATCGGGTTGCTGTAGAACCACAGGTCAGACCAGGCCGCTACGTCGAAGCCGACCATGCGCTGACCGCCCACCACCGGCAAGTGGTTCGGGCAACCGTCGATCTTGGGTTGGTTGACACCGGTGTAGACCACGGCGTTGTCGGGCACGTTGGCGCCTACCGCCTTGCACGGGATGCGCAGCATGCTGTTGGTCGGGAACTCAATGCCAGCCTGGTTCTTGAACTGGATCTCGCCGGTGTTGGTCCACAGGTCGGACAAGGGGTTGCCCGAGGCATCGGTCTCAAAGGGCACCGAAGGCGGCATGTTGGTGCCGCGCAGGCGCAGGTACTGCGAAGCTGTCACGTCCTTCAGGCGGAAGGTCATGCGCTTGTACTCGCTGCGGCCTGACCAGTTGGCCTTGCTGAAGGTCTTGATCACCGCCGCGCTCTCGTTTTTCGCCGCTGCGGGCACGCTGGCGAGCGAGCGCTGCTGCTGCGGGTTGGCCATGTCCACCCAGTTGTCGGGCCATGTGCCGGCGTAGTCGGTAGAGCTGGGCTGCTTGTAGCCAGTGACCAGGCCGCGGATCACGTCCACGTGGTCAAGCACCGGCTCGTCCAGCGGCTGCTGAATACCGATCTGCGCCAGCGAGGGGTTTGGGAAGCTGTACGGCGAGTAGCTCTTGCCCGCTGGATCGCGCACAACCACCGAGACGATCACGTCAGCCCCCTTGGGCACGACCAGCTTCTCGCCCATCGTCGCGCAGCCCTTGAGGTCAATGTCGGTGTTGTTGCGTGCGGCAAAGGCCGCCAGTGCCTGCACTGCCGATGCGCCGCGCCCATGTTTGCCGTCGTCGCGGTCGTCATCCCGGTCGTCATCTTGGCTGCGCCTATCGTCGTCCTTGCGGGTTGACGGGTTGCCAACACACGCTACGAACGCAAGGCGGTCGATCAACTGGCCGCTGTCCACCCAGTTGTTGCCACTGCGCAGGCCATCGACGATCTTTTGCGGATTCACGCGGTCGCCGCCGTGCCGCACCATCGCGTAGTTGCGCTGGTACTCGCCGGGCCAGAAGTCGTTGTCGCTGCGGCGGTCGTCGCTGCCGAAGGCACCGCGCGAATGCCAGTCGGAGCTGGCGAAGAACCACCAGTTGCGGCCTTCGCCGAGCAGCGCGTCCCACACGCCGCCAACCTGCGCCGCATAGACACCGGTTCCGCCGTAGGTGGTGCCACCGACCGAGTCAAGGCGACTGGGTGCTGCGCCGCTGCCGAAGTTGTTGCGCCGCAGGTTGTACTCGCCGCGCCGATCCGACGCGCCGTGGCCGGGCTGGCTTTCGAAGCCGAACGCTACCTTCGACGCGGCGTTGTTGAAGTTGCGCAGGTGCTCAACGTTGAAGCCATTGTTGCCCGCAGTGTTGAAGGGCCCGGCGCGCTCGAGGTGGGCCGGTACGTAATAGCTGCCGTCGGGGTGGAAGGATGCCATCCACTTCAGCGCCTCCACTGTCTTGGCGTGGCCGAGTGCGCCATTGGCACCGTTGAGGCGCGCGCCGGGTGCGTTCCAGTCGGCATCGGAGCTGTTGGCGCTGCCTGGCACCGAGCAGTCCCAGTTGTTGCCAACGCCGGTGTTGACGTTGCCAGGTTGGATCGTCGTGTTGCCTCGGCTGGTGTCGGTGGTGCCACGGTCGAAGCAGTAGGCCCACTTTGCCAGCGCGTTGGCATTGCCCTGCGGGTTATAGCCGGGTGCCGTCGGCAGCGATGTCTTATAGGTTGATGCCGGCAGTTGACCGTTGACCACCCCCATGGAGGTGTGCTCATGGCCGGCCACCACCGACTCAATACCCATGAATATCGGCTCATTGCGCAGGGCCGAGAGGTATTCAAGCAGCGGGTACTGGTACGACTGGATTGACTGCCAGCGCCACATGTTTTGCGTTGCGCCCGCGCCCGACAGGTTGCCCTTGATCGCGCTGGCACCGATGCTCTGGGCCCAGGTTGTCTGTGGCCCGTTGTATTGAGCGGGGTTGGGGCTGGTGGCTGGGTTGCGCACGTCGAACGGTGTGGGGCCCGTCACATGCGGATAGGCGGGCGTGGACAGACTGGCATCTTCGGCCAGCGTGCAGTTGCGGCTGCCGCTGCCGCCATGGCCGGACTGCACGAACCAGTCGAGGCCCCACGGCGTTTCCGCGTTGCGATCCATCGACTTCTTGACCTTCTTCTGCAGCGAGGTTGAGCCGTCCGAGCAGGTGCTGTGGTTGTGGAAGTCGCCAGCAAGGTAGGTGCCGCGCTTCTTGCCCGCGTCCTTGTCGGAGGCGTGGGCGTGGGGACTGATGCTGAGGATGCCCACGCAGGCCAGAGCCAGTGCGTTGAGCGGGAACTGCGTTTTCATAGGAAACTCCTTGTTCTAACTGTGGCTGAGACTTGGGTGATGGGGCGAATAGCCCGCTATCGATGTGAATTCTCGGTAGGGTGTGTGTCCATTCCATGACAAGGCAACCGGAGAGACCAAAACACTCTGTCCAATTACGCGCAGTTTGTAACAACTTGATAAATTGACGACCCGGTAAGCACTGCCACAATCTGCGCATGCAATCCGAAGTCTTCGGCCTCTTCCCAACACCCTTCCTGCGCGTGCCGCAGGCGCTGCAAGCCGACCTGGTGCGCGGCCTCATCGAGCACTTCAGTTCGATGGCGGACCGCGACAACAGCTCCTCGCCAAACCTGAGCCACACAGCAATGTTGAAGCCGCAGGACAGCCCACTGCTGGTGGCCACCGCACATGCCATAACGCCCCGCCTGGCCGAATTCGGCGCGCTGCTGTTTGGCGAGACGCTGGGCTGGTCGATCAAGGAAATGTGGGTCAACCTGCTCAGCGCGGGCGGACGCCAAGCGATGCACAACCATGCCAACAGTTTCATCTCGGGCGTGGTCTATCTGACGCCGACACATCCCGATGCGCGTACAGTTTTCATGAAGTCTCCCGGCGGCGTGGAGTTCTCATTCAAGAACGACCATTCCAATGTGCAAACTGGACCATATAACGCCGACAAGTGGGTCAGCCCGCAGCCCGAGCCCGGCGACCTGGTGCTATTTCCTAGCTACCTGATGCATGCGGTACCGCCCAACCCCGGCCCGCTGCGCATCACGCTGTCGTTCAACGCTATCCCCACGCACATCGATTCCTGGGGCTACAAGATCACCTTTGGGGCCTGATGTGACTGCCCTCCCGAAGCGGCTTCGCTTTGCTGTTGAAGCTGGCATCGGGCTGTGCGGCGCGGGGGTGTCAGATCGTGTCGACGCAATCAGGCAGTGGCACCGGACGTTGGGGTCGATCAGCGCGCCAAGCCGTACTGCTGGTAGCAGGAGCAGATCAACGGCTCTTTTACAAACGGTTGATTGATAAAGCAGACAGCAGGCTGACCGTGCATTTAGCTGAAATGAATGTACCTTTAAAGGAGAAGCACCATGGCAAAAAAACTTGACGATGTTTTAAGCGCCTTGCCCGCCAAGCGCCAAACCAAGATTGCAGCAAGAGCGGCAGAGCTGGCCACCTTGCGCGACCTGCGTATTGCCGCATCGCAAACCCAGGCAGATATGGCGCAGGCACTGGGTGTGCGCCAAGACACGATTTCACGTCTGGAGCAACGCAGCGATATGTTGCTGTCCACCATGCGCCGGTATGTAGAGGCGATGGGCGGGCAGTTGGATTTGGTGGTGAAGTTTCCAAACCGGCCGAGTGTGAAGGTGGCGCATCTCGCTGATGTGTCACGATAGAAAGTACTAATGACGCTGGGTGGTGGGTTAGTGCAACACCCACGAAACCAAAATCGAAATTTACAGAAAAGAAGTTGCTTTATCTAGTTGTGAGGCGAGATGCAGTGACAATAGTCGACCTGCTATTTGCGTGCAGACATGCCGGCGCACCTGCAATTAAAACGGTAGCCTAACCTGGCAACGCGTCCGCAATATCCGCAAGCGCAATCACTTCTACCTGCTCTCAAAACGCATAGCGTTTGTCCACCTGCGCCACGATGAATGTGGCGGTGGGCTTTAATTCTTGCATGGCGTTGTGAAAACCTTGGGTGCGGATGAAGAATTAAGCTCAAAGCCGATGTCGTTTCTCGGCGGTCAATGGGTCGCGGGGTCACTACAGGGCTGCGCGGCCTGCCAGGGTTACTTATTGGGGTGACCGGGGCCGGTGGACAATCTGCTGTTGCACCAGGCTGCTGAGCAGCCTGGTAAACGGCTTGATGTCTTGGTCCGTGGCCGCGGCGTCCAGTGCCCGCATGTACTCGCCGCGCACATCGAGCGTCACCACAGTCCACGGCCAGCCGCCTTCGGCCAGCAACAGGTTCATGATGAATCGTGCGAGCCGACCATTGCCATCCATATAGGGGTGAATAAAGACAAACACGAAGTGCCCAAGGACAGCGCGCACCGCAGGCTCATCCTCCTCGGTCAGCAGCTCGAACAGCAGCGGCATCGCATCGCGCACCGCTTCGGGTGGCAGTGGTACGTGACGGGCGTTCTTGATGTAGACCGCCGCATTGCGCCAACCAGCCAGGTCCTGTGGCTTGAGCACACCGGCCTGGACTGAGGGTGCCCACATCGCGCGGTACCAGCCTTGAAGATCAGCTTTCAAGGTGGCACCCGAGTTGGCACCGGCCATCACGGTTCGAACACTGCCCTGCACTGCTTGGTGCGCCTCGAAATAACCGCGCGCTGCGAGGGCATTGCGGTCTCGCTGGTCGCGCTCGTTGACATCGGGCTGCCAGTGGCCTTGCCGAATTTTTTCAATCAGTTCGACGTTGACTTGGTAGCCCTCGATGGAAAGTGAGTGGTAGGCATCAGCGGTGTAGCGCTCCTCCGCTTCTACCAGGTACTCATTGATCGGAATAAGGTCACGCGTGGGCGTGGTCCATGCCTGGAGTACCTGGGGTCGCATATGCGCCCACATCGCGCGAATGCGAGCGCAATAGGGCGACTCGGGCCGTTGTCGCGCCGGCTCAACCGGCGCGGTGAATGGGTTCGTCTCTGCCACTGTGTATCCCGCTGCGCGCATGGTGGCCACCACCTCCGTAGCCAGATCGGTTCGGCCAACGGCCCGCAGCCCCCCGGCAATTCGGCCCGCCACCACCGAGTGGTCCCCACCCAGCAAGACGCGGTTGAGTTCGGAGCTGTCTTTGAGCAGTTGCAAGGCCAAGCGCAGTGTGAGCGGGTCGGACTGCCAGACATTGGGTGCGACGCGCACGAGGGCCGCCTCCAGCGTCATGGCACGCAGATTTTGGGCGACGGTGCGTTGGTGCCCGGGGACGATATCTTTCACTTGGTAGTCGAACAGGGAGGTTCCCGCTGGAAGAAGCAGGTTATTGTTGGATGCCGCTGGACTGTTGATCTGAATTTGTAGGGGTAGGCTCGTCGCCCCGGTCTGTAGCTTCAAGCTCAGCTCGGCGTTAACGTGCCAACCCTCACCGAATCGCGCCTCGCAGTAGCCCCGCACGAAGTCGCGCATCGAAGCAAACCAAGTGGTGGTGTCGCCAGCCTGCTCCTCCGGCCGCGAAGGCATGTACCAGCCTTTGACGATCGGGCGCAAAAAACCTGTGGCGACCAGGCGCTCAATGTGGGTTCGGGTCAGGTCGGTCGAGCGCAGTACCACCTTGCCTGCCAGTTGCAGGGAGCGAAGCTTCTCTAGTGAGCTTGCGAGTTTGATGTTGGGCGCGGCCATTTAACGTTTTTCGCGTTATGCTTCCGCAAGTTTATCACGTTTTTCTTTATGCAGTGTATTGCGTTGTTCGAAATCCAGTTTTTTGCGTCAAATGGGATTTTGCACGACTATCGAGCACGTCGATTGCGAGGTTTCACCATCGTGGGGTGAGGGCTCACATATTGCGCCGGTACTGCCCACCCACCTCAAACAGCGCATTGGTTATCTGCCCGAGTGAGCACACGCGCACGGCGTCCATCAGCACGTCGAAGACGTTGGCGTTGGCAATCACGGCTTGTTGCAGGCGTTTGAGCATGGCGGGGGATTCGGCGGCGTGCAGGGTGTGGAAGTCATTTAATCGCTTGAGCTGCGATTGCTTTTCCTCCTCCGTGCTGCGCGCCAGTTCCAGCTTGTCTTGCACCACATCGCCCTTGGGGTTTCGGAAGGTGTTGACGCCGATGATGGGCAGCTCGCCGGTGTGTTTGAGCATTTCGTAGTGCATGCTCTCGTCCTGGATGCGGCCGCGTTGGTAGCCGGTTTCCATGGCGCCTAGTACGCCGCCGCGTTCTGATATCCGTTCAAACTCGTCTAGTACGGCCTCTTCTACCAGCTCTGTCAGCTCTTCGATGATGAATGAGCCCTGCGAGGGGTTTTCATTTTTCGCCAAGCCCCATTCGCGGTTGATGATCATCTGGATGGCCATGGCGCGGCGCACGCTGTCTTCTGTGGGCGTGGTGATGGCTTCGTCAAACGCGTTGGTGTGCAGGCTGTTGCAGTTGTCGTAGATGGCGATCAGTGCTTGCAGGGTGGTACGAATGTCGTTGAACTGGATCTCTTGCGCATGCAGGCTGCGGCCGCTGGTTTGGACGTGGTATTTGAGCTTCTGGCTGCGTTCATTGGCACCGTACTTGTCGCGCATCGTGGTGGCCCAGATGCGGCGGGCTACGCGGCCTAGCACTGTGTATTCGGGGTCCATGCCGTTGCTGAAAAAGAAGCTCAGGTTGGGCGCAAAGTCGTCGATGTGCATGCCGCGCGACAGGTACGCTTCTACAAAGGTAAAACCGTTGGACAGCGTCAACGCGAGTTGCGATAAAGGATTGGCCCCGGCCTCGGCAATGTGGTAGCCGCTGATGGACACGCTGTAGAAGTTGCGCACCTTGTGGTGCACAAAATATTCGGCAATGTCGCCCATCACTTTCAATGAAAACTCTGTAGAAAAGATGCAGGTGTTCTGCCCTTGGTCTTCTTTCAAAATGTCGGCCTGGACGGTGCCGCGCACGTTCTCTTGCACCCATTCTTTGATCTTGGCGGCTTCGGTGTCGGTGGGTTCGCGCTTATTGTCCAGCTGGAACTTGTCCAGGTTCTGGTCGATGGCGGTGTTCATGAACATGGCCAGAATCGTCGGCGCGGGGCCGTTGATGGTCATGCTGACACTGGTGGACGGGTTGGTCAAATCAAAGCCGCTGTACAGCACCTTCATGTCTTCCAGCGTGGCGATGCTGACACCGCTGTTGCCTACCTTGCCGTAGATGTCGGGGCGGGTGGCGGGGTCGGCACCGTACAGAGTCACACTATCAAATGCCGTAGAAAGTCGCTTGGCTGGCAGGCCTTCACTCACCATTTTGAAGCGGCGGTTGGTGCGAAAGGCATCGCCTTCACCGGCAAACATGCGCGTGGGGTCTTCTCCTTCGCGTTTGAAGGCGAAGGTGCCTGCGGTATAGGGGAAGCTGCCGGGCACGTTGTCCAGCATCAGCCACTTCAAGATTTCGCCGTGGTCTTCATACTGGGGCAGGGCGACTTTGCGGATTTTGGTGCCGCTCAAGCTGGTACTTGTTAAAGCCGTGCGAATTTCTTTGTCGCGGATTTTCACCACATACTCGTCGCCTGCGTAGGCGGCTTGCATGTCGGGCCACTGCTGCAAGAGCTTGCGTGCGCCGGGGTCTTGCGCGGCTTTGCGGTGGGCGGCCAGGTCTAGCGCGGCCTCGGCAGCGGGCGCTCGGTCGGGTTTTCCGATTTTCAGCATGCGCGCTGCGGCTTGCAGTTGCTGGATCTCGCGTGCCAGCGTGGCCTGCTCGCGCGCCTTGCGTTTGTAGGCGCGCACGGTGTCGGCAATTTCGCTCAGGTAGCGGGTGCGGGCGGCGGGGATGATGGGGGTTTGGTTGGTGCTGTTGCGGGTTTTAACCACTGGCAGCGAGCCGTCTTTCATCGGCAAGCCCAACGCAGCCAGGCGCGGCTTCATCGCCTGGTACAGCGCGGTCACGCCGTCGTCGTTAAAGCGCGCGGCCATGGTGCCGAACACCGGCATGTCTTCCATGCGCTTGGTCCAGGCTTCCTGGTTGCGCTGCACCTGTTTACTCACGTCGCGCAGTGCGTCGTGCGAGCCTTTGCGGTCAAATTTGTTGATGGCGACAAACTCGGCAAAGTCCAGCATGTCAATTTTTTCCAGCTGGCTGGCAGCGCCGAACTCTGGCGTCATCACATACATGGGCAAGTTCACATGCGGCACGATGGCCGCGTCGCCCTGGCCGATGCCGCTGGTCTCGACGATGATCAAGTCAAAGCCCGCGCACTTGCAGGCGGCTATCACATCGGGCAGGGCCTGGCTGATCTCGCTGCCAAATTCGCGGGTGGCCAGGCTGCGCATGAATACCTTGGCGCCGCTATTCCACGGGCTGATGGCGTTCATGCGGATACGGTCGCCCAACAGCGCGCCACCCGACTTGCGGCGCGATGGGTCGATGGAGATCAGCGCAATGCGCAGGCTGTCGTTTTGGTCCAAGCCGCAGGCGGCGAATCAGCTCGTCGGTCAGTGACGACTTGCCTGCACCACCCGTGCCAGTAATGCCCACCACGGGAATTGCTATCGATTTACTAGCTGCTTGCGCCTGTATTTGCTGGGCTAGAGGTGTTTTTCCTTTGGAAGTCTCAATGCCAGTGATGAGCTGCGCCAGCTTGCGCCAGGCCATCTCGCTATGGCCCTGGATGGCCTTGATGTCGGTCGGCGCATGCACGGATAAGTCGCTGTCGCAGCTCATTACCATCTCACCAATCATGCCCGCCAGGCCCATGCGTTGCCCGTCCTCGGGGCTGAAAATACGCACGCCGTGCTCGGCCAGGTCCCGGATTTCTTCCGGAATGATCACCCCACCGCCGCCGCCAAATACCTTGATATGTTCGCCGCCGCGTTCTTTCAAAAGCGCGGTCATGTATTTAAAGTACTCCACATGCCCGCCCTGGTAGCTGGACACCGCAATGCCCTGCACATCTTCTTGCAGCGCGGCCGTCACCACATCATCCACGCTGCGGTTGTGCCCCAGGTGAATTACCTCCACGCCCATGCTCATCAAGATGCGGCGCATGATGTTGATGGCCGCGTCGTGCCCGTCAAACAGACTGGCAGCGGTAACGAAGCGCACTTTGTGCGCAGGGCGGTACTCGGCGAGGGCTTTGTAGTCGTTCGACAAATCGGTCATGGGGGTGGCTCCGCTAATTGACGTTTACGTAAACGTCAATTGCGCATTTTCCACGATTTTTGCTGTCAGCGCCGCGTCAACTATTTGGGCACCCACACACTGGCGCCCGCTGCTGCCAGCGCCAGGATCAATAAAACCCCTGACCAGCGGATGGCGCGCAACGCGGTGGTCAGCTCCTGCACCAAGCGGCCAGATGCCGTTGGGATGGGCTTGTCGGGCGTGCTGCCAGCCGTGGAGTTGGTGCCCAAGCCTAAGTCAAAGCCAGCGGCAGACAGCGTCCACAGCGCGCGCAGCGAGCATGTGGCACTTACCACCAGCAGCGTGGCCGCGCTGGCGCTGCTCCAGCGCGCATGCAAATGCGCCGTGGCCAGCACCCCCATCAGCCCCACCAGCGCGGCCGAGGCCAGCACGCTGGCCGCCATCAGTGCGTTGCGCATGGTTTGCACGGCTAATATATCGCCACCCGGCCGGTTGTGCAGGCTGGCAAACCAGTCGGTGAGGGTACTCTTCATAATGCCTGCTTTATTTGACTAACCGCCGCGCAGCCCACATACCGAGGGCCAGTGCTGCTACAAAAACCGCTACATCTACGCCGCCGTAGAGTAACGACGCCAACGCGGGCCCGGGGCAGTAGCCAACCAAACCCCAGCCAATGCCAAACAGTGCTGCGCCGATCACCAGTTTGCCGTCAATGTTTTTGCGGGTGGGCAACTCAAATTTGGGTGCCGCCCAAGGCTTGCGCCCTGCACGCGGGGTGACGGCAAACGCGACCAAGGTGACCAGCAGGGCACCACCCATGACAAAGGCCAGGCTGGCGTCCCATGCGCCAAAGCGCGCGGGTGCGAATATGCCGCCCACATTCAGAAAGCCAATCACCTTGGGTGGCTGTGTCATGCCTGAGACAACCAAGCCGACCGCAAACAAGGCGCCTGACAACAGTGCAAAGAATAGTTTCTTAACCATATCAGGCTCCAGCCATCACAATGCGGGCATAAGAAGCTACAAATACCGTAGCTGCGCCCATGCCCATAAACACCACGGTAGCCACTAGCGAGCGCCCCGAGCGCCGCGCCAAGCCGCACACACCGTGCCCGCTGGTGCAGCCCGAGCCCACTACCGTGCCAAAGCCCACCAGCAAGCCCGCTACCGCCAGCAGGGGCAATGGCCGGGTAGCGACCGTCGGCGTGTTCAGCAGGGCTGCGGCCGCTGCGCCTACCAGCACCAAACCCGCCACAAAGGCCCAACGCCATGCGCGTTCGCCGGCCATTGCACCCTGGGTAGGTATCAGCGCGCCCGCGGCAATGCCGCTGATGCCTGCTACACGCCCCAGCGAGGCCAATAGCAGCCAACTGGCCAGGCCGATCAAAATGCCGCCCACGCCCGCTTGTAAAAACGGATGCGGCAAAAGCGTTGCGAGATTCATAAATGCGCCCTTCTTGAGGAAGATAGTGTTTAAAATAATAGCTCCGTAGTATACTCTAGGGAGTATATATAGTTGACATATGACATGACAAAACTCAAAGACAGTGCCAAAAAAAAGGCCATTTGCATGCGCTTGGCGCGCGTGGAGGGACAATTACGCGGTCTACAGCGCCAGATTGAAGACGAAGAGGATTGTCAAAAGATTGCGCAGCAGTTGTCTGCCGCACGCAAAGCACTCGACAAAGCCTTCTTCACCATGGTGGCTTGCATGATCGAGCAAGGTGATCTGCCCGCTGACCATGTGGCCGACATGCTGGCCAAGTTTGCCTAAAAGGAATTGCCCATGAACCCCATTCAACTTTTTGACCCCGCGTCCAGCACCTACACCTACGTGCTGTTTGACGAAGCCACCCGCGAGGCCATCATCATCGACCCGGTGGACACGCAAATGCAGCGCGACTTGGCCACGCTGCGCCAATACGGTTTGCAACTGCGCACCATCGCGGAAACCCACGCCCACGCCGACCACATTACCAGCGCTGGCGGTTTGATAGAGCACACCGGCGCGCAAGCGGCTACGCCCGCAGGTTGCGGCATCATGCCCTCGGCCATTCAGCTGCAAGACGGCGATGTGCTGCGCTTTGGCCGCCAGTCGCTCAAGGCCCTGCACACACCCGGGCACACGGCCGGCAGTATGAGTTTTCTATGGCAGCACGGTTCTGAAAGCCATGTATTTACCGGCGACACGCTGCTGATTGGTGGCTGTGGCCGCACCGATTTTCAGTCTGGCAGTGCCGACGCTTTGTACGACAGCATTACCCGCGTCCTGTTTGCCTTGCCCGACAGCACCACCGTGTGGCCAGCCCACGACTACCAAGGCCGCAGCCACAGCAGCATCGGCGACGAGAAGCAGCACAACGCGCGCATTTTCGACCTGAGCCAACCACCGCCCCGCTTGCGTACCCAAGCCCAATTTGTACAACTGATGAACAACCTGAACCTGCCCAAACCCAAACGCATCGACGAAGCCGTGCCCGCCAACCTCACCCTGGGGCTGCGCCACGACGCCGGCGCCGCCGATGACGCGCCCCGCTTGGTGGACCCCTCCGCCGGCTACAGCGGCGACGTGTCACCCCAGTTGGCCCACCGCTGGTGGAAAAATGGTGAAGCCTATTTGGTCGACATCCGCAGCAACGCCGAGCGCGCCTGGGTGGGTTTTATCCCCGACGTACCCGGCATTGAATTCAAAATCTGGCCCGGCATGGCCATCAACCCCGAGTTTGATGCCCAACTCAAAGCCGCCGTACCCGCAGGCGCCAAAGTGGTGCTGCTTTGCCGCTCGGGCCTGCGCTCCGTGCCCGCCGCCCAGCGCGCGCAGGCGCTGGGCTTTGAGGCCTACAACATCCTGGAGGGTTTTGAAGGCGACCCGGATGGCGACGCCCACCGCGGCAATGTAGGCGGCTGGCGCAAGCTGGGACTGCCTTGGCGGCAGAACTGATTCGCCCCGTAGCTCGCCGCATTGGGTGACAATGCAGCATGGATACAGACCGCCTACTGCAACGCATCGAAGCCAAACGTGCCGAGGTCACTGCCCTCACGCAAGGCCTGGTGCGCATTCCCACCATCAACCCGCCGGGCGATGCCTACGAGGCCTGCGCACGCTTTTTGGGTGAACGACTGGCCAAGCGCGGCTTTACGGTGGAGTACGTGCGTGCCTCCGGTGGGCCGGGCGACAGCGACAAATATCCCCGCACCAATGTAGTGGCACGTTATGAAGGTGCCACAGGCGGCGCAGCCCAAGGCGACTGCGTGCATTTCAACTCCCACATCGACGTGGTGGAGGCGGGCAGCGGCTGGACCTTTGATCCCTTTGCCGCCACTGTTTCCGACGGCAAAATCTATGGCCGTGGCAGCTGCGACATGAAAGGGGGTCTCGCCAGCAGCGTGATTGCCTGCGAGTCGTTGATTGAGAGCGGCCTGCCACTGCCCGGTGTGCTGGAGATCAGCGGTACGGTGGACGAAGAGTCGGGCGGCTTCAGCGGTGTGGGCTATCTGGCCGAGCGCGGTTACTTCAGCAAGCCGCGCGTGCACCACGTGATCATCCCCGAGCCGCTGGGCGTAGACCGCATCTGCCTGGGCCACCGGGGCGTGTACTGGGCCGAGGTAGAGACCAAAGGCCGGATCGCCCACGGTTCCATGCCGTTTTTAGGTGACAGCGCCATCAACCACATGAGCGCCTTCGTCCATCTGCTGGAGACGCAGCTCAATCCAAAATTGGCACTGCGCAAAACCAGGGAGCCGGTCGAGCCGCCGGGCGCGCGCGTGAGCACGCTCAACGTCAACAGCCTCCACGGCGGCCAAGTGGAGCAGCGCTACGCGGTCGATGCGCGCGGTTGGCCCACCGCGGATTTGCCTGCGCCGGTGGTCTCGCACAGTTGCCGCGCGGTGCTGGACCGGCGCTTTATCGCCGAAGAAAATTTGGACGATGTCAAGCGTGAAATCTTGGACATGCTGCAAGAGCTGCAGCGTACCCGCCCGGGTTTTGACTTTAATATCAAAGAAATCATGAGCTTTGTGCCCACCGCCACGCCCAAGGATGCACCCGTGGTCGATGCTACGGCAAGAGCCATCGCCCGCGTGCTAGGCCGCCAGCCCAGCTACATCTCCAGCCCCGGCACCTACGACCAAAAGCATATCGTTCGCACCGGCAAACTGCAAGACTGCATCGCCTACGGCCCCGGCATTCTGGATTTGGCGCACCAGCCGGATGAGTATGTGGGTATCCAGGAGCTGGTAGACAGCGCGAAGATCATGGCGCTGGCGGCTTTGCAGTTGATGGGGCGGTCATAGTTGCCTGCGCTGGCCAGCCTCGCCACTACGCAAGTCAATAGTGCAGTCTATGCTGGCGATGGCCGCACACTCAGTACCGCTTGCGCCACCTGCTCGTACGCATAGGCCAGTTGCAACACGCCCAGGTCGTCCTGCGGCTTGCCGATGATTTGTAGGCCCATGGGCATGCCCGCCTCGCTGAAGCCGCACGGGATGCTGATGCAGGGCAGGCCCGCAAAGGTGGCGTAGATCACGCTTTCCATCCAGCGGTGGTAGGTGTCCATGCTGCGCGTGCCGTTGGCAGTATCGATCTGCTGTGGCCAGCGCTCTTGCACCGCAAAGGGCCACACCTGGGTGCAGGGCAGGGCCAGATAGTCAAATTTTTCAAATAGGCTCAGCAGGTGCTGGTAAAAGCTGCTGCGCGTAGCGCTGGCCTGCATGAACTCTGCGCCGGTGAGGCTTTGCGCGCTGTCGTGCTCCCACAGGGCTTCGGGTTTGATCTTGTCGCGGTTGGCGGGTTGCAGTAAAAACGGGGCGATGCGCGACGCGACCAGGGCTTTGCGCCACACCAACCAGGCCTCCCACACGCGCTCTGGCGCAAAACCCAGGGCGGTGGGTTCTACCGCACAGCCGATCTGCTCCAGGCGCGTTAAACCTTGGCCGCACACGTCCAAAATGCCGCGTTCGGTTGCCAAATAGCTGTTCAGGTCGCCCAGCCATGCTACACGCTTATTTTTACTATCAAATCCAGCGATAGTCCCTGTCGTTAGGACATTTGTAGCTATAGAAAGAGGAGCACGTTGGTCGAAACCGGATTGCGTTTGCAGCAGCATGGCCAGGCTTTGCACATCGCGTGCCATCGGCCCCTCGGTGCCCAGCTGCGCCGTCCATACATCCGCCGCAGGCCACATGGGCACGCGGCCCTGACTGGGGCGCATGCCAAAGATGTTGCACCAGGCGGCGGGGTTGCGCAGGCTGCCCATAAAGTCGCTGCCATCGGCCACGCTGAGCATGCCGGTGGCCAGCGCCACCGCCGCACCGCCGCTCGACCCGCCGGGGGTTTTGCTCAGGTCGTACGGGTTGCGGCTGGGGCCAAACACCGGGTTAAAAGTGTGTGAGCCCAAGCCAAACTCGGGCACATTGGTTTTGCCAATCACGATCGCGCCCGCCGCCTTCATGCGCTGCACCATCAGGCCGTCTTCCTTGGGCACAAAGTCGGCCAGCAGCGGGCTGCCCAGGGTGGTGCGCAGGCCGGCGGTGGGGGAGAGGTCTTTGATGGCTTGGGGAATGCCGTGCAGCCAACCCATGGATTGGCCGTTTGCCAGCAGCGTGTCGTAGCGATCAGCCTGCTTCAGTAACTCGTCCGCATCGCGCAGACTGACAATGGCGTTCACCTGGGGGTTGACCTGTGCAATGCGCGCCAGCGTGGCAGCCATCAGCTCGCGGCAGGACAAGGCCTTGGTATGCAGCAGGTGGGAGAGTTCGTGTGCGGGGAGGAGGGTGGTTTCCATAGACTTTCCGGGCGATGGGAGAGGACAATGGTCTATTATGACCATGCCCTCTACCACACTGATCAAGGATGTTTGTGATGAAAACCAGCCTCGCCGACTGCACCGCCACCGAACTCATTGGTTTGTATAAATCAGGGCAGGCCTCGCCACACGAGGCGCATGCGGCGGCACAGCAGCGGATTTCTAAGCTGAACCCGGTTCTAAAGGCGTTTTGCCACCTGGATCAAGAAACATCAACGCAAACGGCTGTGCAAAGCGAAGCGGCGTGGCAAGCTCACCGTAAAAACGGTGCAGCGGTTAGGGCGCTGGAAGGCGTACCCACCTGCATCAAAGATTTGATCCTCACCGCTGGCATGCCTACGCTGCGCGGCAGCCACACGGTGGATGCCAACCAGGTGTGGGATGTCGATGCGCCCGTCACCGCGCGGCTCAAGGAGGCGGGCGCTGTCATTCTGGGCAAAACCAGCACGCCAGAATTTGGTTGCAAGGGCGAGACCAACTCGCCGCGCACCGGCATCAGCCGTAACCCCTGGGACCCCCGTAAAACCCCCGGCGGCAGTAGCGGTGGCACGGCCGCAGCCGTGGCCGCAGGCATGGTGACCTTTGGGGTGGGCACCGACGGTGCGGGCAGTGTGCGCATACCGGCGGCATTTTGCGGCAACTTTGGCCTCAAGCCCAGCTTTGGACGCGTGCCCGCCTACCCACTGTCGCCCTTTGGCAGCGTGGCGCATTTGGGGCCGCACACCATGAGTGTGACTGATGCCGCGCTGATGCTAAACGTGCTGGCCCAGCCCGATGCGCGCGACTGGACATCGCTGCCCTACGATGGTGCGGACTATTTGAAAGACTTGGACAAAGGCGTGAAAGGCCTGCGCATCGCCTACTCCCCCACGCTGGGCTTTGCCAAAAACGTGCACCCCGAGGTGGCCGCAGCTTTGGACCAGGCGGCCCAGCAGTTTGAGGCGCTGGGTGCTATCGTGGAAAAAGTAGACCCCGGCTTTGAAGACCCGCTGGACATTACCACCGGCCTGTGGTTTGTCGGTGCCTGGACGGTGTGGAGCACGCTGAGTGCCGCGCAACAGGCGGTGTGCGACCCCGACTTCAAGGCCGAGTCTGAAATAGGCGCGCACATCAGCGCGCTCGACGTGCAGCGCCTGCACCTGCGGCGCGGCGCACTGGGCAGCCATATGCGCCAGTTTATGCAGCGCTACGACCTGCTGCTCACGCCCGCAGTATCTATCCCCGCGTTCGATGCAAAACCTGCGGGCCATTCGCCGATGAACCCCGAGGCCATGCTGGGCTGGACCCCGTTTAGCTACCCGTTTAACCTGACGCAGCAGCCCGCCTGCTCCATGCCCTGCGGCCTCACGCAAGCAGGCTTGCCCATGGGTTTGCAGCTGGTGGGCCCGATGTTTGGCGATGCACTGGTGCTGCGCGCTGCAAAGGCCTACGAGGCGGTCAACCCGATTGTGCGGCCCGCGTTGGACTGGGCATGACACTTCCCTCCCGCATCACCCACACGGCCCTGTGGCTGTGGGCGTTACCGCTTACGCTGTGCGGACTGCCGCTGTGGGCGTGGATGTACCTCTCACGACGCCGTAACGGGCAAAAAAACCAAGTAAATAGGGCGGTAGTCCTTGTCAATAGGACGCAAACAGCTACTGTATTTATAGCGTATGGTGCCCCCATGGCCTGGTTGCTTAAGCGCCACCCCTATGGCGAGATGGACGCGATAGCAGTGGGCTGCTGCATCTTTGCGCAAAACCAGGCCGCTTACACACGCACCTTGGCACACGAGCTGGTGCATGTACAGCAGGCGTTGCACTGGGGGCCCCTCTTTCCCGTTGCTTACGCGCTGAACTCGGTGTGGCAAAAATGCTGTGGGCGCTGCCCATACACAAATAATTACTTCGAACGACAGGCCAATGGCGCGTGTAAATAAACACTAAAGCGTTCAATTTTCATGCCAAAAATCACTACTAGGTGTTTTCACTTTTTTGGGTGACCGATGGAGTGGTTAAGCTAGCTGCATCGTTGAGAGGCACGCCGGGCGTGCGCATCCAAAAAAAGTACCTATGCTATCCAGATTAAAAGCCAATCCTTGGCACAACACACAGCCTGCACTGGAGCCCCTGTCCAACCAGGAGCGTCAGGACCAAAAGGCACTGGCCTCGCTGGTGCCGCGCAAGTTTGAAAACCTTGAAGTCTGGCTGCTGGTTTTCTGCGGCCTGTATGGTTTATTGGTGACGGCGGTAGTGACCCATAGCTCTACCATCACGTTTTTGGCCTGCACAGCCCTGCTGGCCATGGCGGTCTGGCGCTACTACCGACCGGCACGCACACAAAAGCAATGGACGTTGGGCGCATTTATCGCCCTGGCTATCGTGGTTAGCATTTACGCCGACCCCAGCTCGCGTGGCAGCGTGGGGCCGTATTTGTACCTGCTGTTGCTGATGGCCGTGGCCTACCCCTTGTTGATGGACTCGACTTTTGCCGTGGTGTACACCGTGTGCGTGCTGATGTTGTATTTTTTTTCGGGTCAGCACCGCCTGGGTGAGGTGAGCAAAGAGCTGTTTTTATTGCGCGGCGTGTTGTTGCTAGGCCTGTGTGGGCTGTCAGCACGTTTTGGGATTGTGATGCGCCAGGTAGAGCACAGCATAGAGCGCCTGCGCCATGATATTGCCAGTCTGGCCTATAACGAGCATGGCCTGGCGCGCTACGGCAGCCGGTTACTCACACAGTGCCACCAAGCTGCCAAGCCTTGCACCATGGTGTTGCTGTGTATGCCGCAGGACTGGTTTAGCCCCTTGCATATGGGCGGCAACAGCAGTGATTATTCCGCCAGAGAGTCGCCTAAAGTGCAAACCCAGGCGCTGCGGGATATGGCGCACAGTTTGAGCGGCGCATTGCCAGGCGATGCCTTGGTGGCACGCAGCCAGCAGGGCGATTGGATACTTTTAGTGCCGGGAATGAACCGCCTGGCAGTGATTACCAAACTGGAAAAAGCCTTTGGCAGACCGATCCAATTGCAGTTTGGCCCGCGCAGCGAAGAAATGTTTGTAGCACTCACGCCCTGTGCCGTGGAGGCCACGGGCAGCGATGACCGGATCGACAAGATGTTGGCCAGTGCCTATGACATCTGGCAGCGCGGTGTACGCACTGGGGCGGTACATGCAAACGGGTAAACCTGGTGCGCCGGGTTTCAAACCCAGCGCACGGGTGTCGCTTTAAGCTTCTGGCGGAATACGCAGCTTCTGGCCTGGATAGATTTTGTCAGGGTGGCTGAGCATGGGGCGGTTGGCTTCAAAAATCAGCGGGTACTTGCTGGCGTTGCCATAGTACTCTTTGGCGATCGCGCCCAGCGTGTCGCCGCGCACCACATCGTGGTACTGGCTCTCGTCACCGCCGTCGGCCGCGCTCATCAGGTTTTCTACACTGGTCACGCCAGCCACGTTACCGCAGCACAGGCTGACTTTTTCTACCGCTTCCTGGGTGGGTGCCTCGCCTTGTACGGTGACTTTGCCGGATGCGCCGTCAAAGTCCACCATCAGGCCGGTTTCGCCCAGGTTTTGCGACTCGATATAGGTTTTGATGCCTTTGGCGGCTTCGACATTGAGCTCCAGCAGCGAGGGGAGCGCTGCGGGGTTGGCTGCAGCGGCTGCGGCGGCTTCCTCAACTTTTTTGCTGCCAAACAATTTTTCGCCAGCTTCTTTGATAAAACTAAACATGCCCATGGTAGTACTCCTTGTGGATGGGTGTGGAATTGTGAATATGCAATACGATAGTTCACAGCGCTAGTATGCACCTTTTAGAGCGCTCAGAATCAGGGCATCCCCGAGCAGGCACAGACAATTGGGCAGTAGATAATACGGCCATGACTTTTTTGGCACTTGATGTCGGTAATACACGACTTAAATGGGCGGTTTATGCCCAGGCACATCCCGCTGCAGCGATCCTGGCACAAGGCGTTGAATTTCTGGAAAATATTGACACCCTGGCCGATGGGCCCTGGAGTACGATTGCGCAGCCCGCCAGTATGCTCGGCTGTATTGTGGCGGGCGATGCCATCAAGCAACGCGTGGAGTCCCAGTTGCAGGAGCGCTGGGGCACGGCGGACGGCTATAGCGAGGGCCATTTTGCGCCGCGTTGGGTGGTGGCCAGTGCCTTTGAAGCGGGCGTGACCAATGGCTATGAACATCCTGCCCGCTTGGGAGCAGACCGCTGGGTCGCCGTGATCGGTGCCTGGCACTTGATGCGTTCGCGCCTGCAGCCTGGCGAAACCAACCAGCCGCTGGTGGTTGTCATGGTCGGCACGGCAGTGACGGTGGAGGCATTGGATACCAGCGGCAAGTTTTTAGGCGGCTTTATCCTGCCCGGCCACGGCATCATGCTGAAAGCTTTGGAGTCGGGCACGGCGGGCCTGCATGTGCCCACTGGCGAGGTGACCGAGTTTCCTACCAACACCAGTGACGCACTCACCAGCGGCGGCACCTATGCGATTGCGGGTGCGGTGCGGCGTATGCACCACCACTTACAACAGCGCACGGGTATCAATCCGCCCGTGATCATGACCGGTGGTGCAGGCTGGAAGATGCTGCCCGCCATCGGCATGGACGTTGAGCTGGTGGACAACCTGATATTCGATGGGCTGCTGGAGATTGCCGCAGCGCGTAAGCTGGCTTGAACGGAAGCCCTGACAACCCTTACCTAACCCCGTTCATCCGGAGCTTGTCGAAGGATTCAAACCGGCTTCGACAAGCTCCGCCCGAACGGAAAAACCTTATGCACTGAGGCCATCCACCGCCTGAAACATCGCCTGGCGCGCCTGCGAAACGACCATACCCTTCCAGTCATCGGCATCCACATAAAACGCGTCCTTGATCTGCTGTTTGATTTGCGCCGCCTGCGCGGCATCGGCGGCATCCGGATGGTTGTGCAGCCAATGGTCGGCGCGCAGGGCCTGCATGACTTCCATTTGCTCCACCGTACCGTACTCCATGGCAATCGAGGTGTACTCGGCCTGCGGACACTCCTGATAGACCGCGCTCCACATCAGACCCGTGAGGTACGACGATGTGGATGACCCATCGTAAATAGAAGTAACGGGTGTTTCGCCCGACGGGTTGCCTGGGTTGCCCCACCAGGCCTGGGCACGCGCATAGGCGGCATTGTCATCGTTGCAGGCAAATATGCGCTCACCGATGCCGCGTGGGCCCAGGCCCGTGTGCAGATCAATCCAGGCCAGCTTGCTGCAACGCGCACCGTACCGGCGCAGCACTTTGCGCAAGGTGGCATTGCTCCAGGTAGGTGCTACGCCGCCATAGAACAAGCCATCGGCATGCGTATGCTGGCCGCGCGAGATGATGTCTTGCAGGGCCTTCATGCCTCTAGTCTCTATAAAGCGGGTGTGAGCAGCTATGTTTTCAGGAGCGGGTGGCCACTGCTCTGGCAGCACGACCGGGTGCAGTTCGGTGTAACCCGGGTTGACGGGCAGGGGCTTGCTGAAGTCCTGGAAGTTGCGGTTCAAGTCCACATTCTCCTGCGTAACGCGCCGCACATGCGAAAAGCCATGTGGGTTGAGTGCATGGATGTACAGCACCGCCACGCCTGCCGCTTTGGCCTTGGCGCGCCAGTCGGCATCGTGCAGGGCAAACACCTGTACCCCGCTGCCGCAGTAGCCCTCTACCCCGTGGCAGGCACTGCTGACGATCAGCAGGTGTTTGGCATCCGCCGCGCCGTCCAACGCCACGTCCATGGCCAGCGTTTCGCCATCGCGCCCGGGCAGGGGGTGGTTGAAAGACTCGATGGGCAGGCTGGCGGTGGCCGCAGCTTCGAGGAATTTTTTGCGTGCCTCGGCGTAGCTGGCCGAGAAGGCGGTGGGGATGTTGATCATGAAGTGTTTACGCCTTCGCCAGCCACTCTTCCGTCAAGCGCACCCAGTAGGTGCCACCCAACGGAATCAGGTCGTCGTTAAAGTCGTAACTGGGGTTGTGCAGCATGCAGGGGCCTGCGCCATGGCCCATCTCGCGGTGCGAGCCGTCGCCATTGGCAATAAACACGTAGCAGCCCGGCTTGGCCTGCAGCATGTAGGCAAAGTCTTCCGAGCCCATCACTTGCTCCTGCGCCAGCACGTTGTCAGCGCCGACTATTTTGGTCATCACGCTGCGGGCAAACTCGGCCTCTTTGGGGTGGTTGATGGTGGGCGGGTAGTTGCGCGTGAACGCAAAATCGCAGGTGGTGCCGTAGCTGGCGCTGATGCCATGGGCTATTTCTTTCATGCGCTGCTCGATCAAGTCCAGTACTTCGTGCGAAAAAGTGCGCACCGTGCCTTGCAGCTCGCAACTGTCGGGAATCACGTTGGTAGCCTCGCCCGCATGGATCATGGTCACGCTGATCACGCCAGCGTCGATGGGTTTTTTGTTGCGGCTGATGATGGTCTGAAACGCCTGCACCATGGCCGCAGCCGCCGGAATCGGATCGGTGCTGCTGTGCGGCAGCGCGGCGTGCCCACCCTTACCGTGGATGGTGATTTTGAACTCATTGCTCGACGCCATTACCGGCCCCGGGCTGACGGCAAATTTGCCAATCTGCGTGCCCGGCCAGTTGTGCATGCCAAACACCGCCTCCATCGGAAACTGGGTAAACAGCCCATCCTTGATCATCTCCCGCGCGCCGCCACCGCCTTCTTCGGCGGGCTGGAAGATCAAATACACCGTGCCGTCAAAGTTGCGATTTTTTGCAAAGTGCTGCGCGGCGGCCAGCAGCATGGCCGTGTGGCCGTCGTGGCCGCAGGCGTGCATCTTGCCCGCGTTTTTGCTGGTGTGGGCGAAAGTGTTGAACTCCTGCATCGGCAGCGCATCCATGTCGGCGCGCAGGCCAATGGCTTTGCTCGATGTGCCCGCTTTCACAATGCCCACCACGCCGGTGGTGCCCATGCCCCGGTGGATCGGAATGCCCCACTCGGTCAGCTTGGCGGCCACTACGTCAGCGGTGCGCACCTCTTGAAAACACAGCTCCGGGTGGGCGTGGATGTCGCGGCGGATGGCGGCAATGCCGGCGGCCTGGGTAACGATGGAATCAATGACTTTCATGCGGGGTCTCCTAAACTAATAGTCTAGCCTTTTCCTTGGAAGTATGGCTATAGGGAAATTACGCGAAAATACGCACTTATGATGATACCAACCGCCCACGCTCCCCAGACCGCGCAGAAACAGGTGCGCGGTGCCTGCCCGCACGACTGCCCTGACACCTGCGCCCTGATTACCGATGTGCAAGGCGGCGTGGCCATCAAGGTGCATGGCAACCCGGCGCATGGGCAAACCCATGGCACGTTGTGCACCAAGGTGTCGCGCTACACCGAGCGCACTTACCACCCCGAGCGCATCTTGCAGCCGCTCAAACGCGTGGGCCCCAAGGGCAGTGGGCAGTTTGCACCGGTGAGCTGGGATGCTGCGCTGGACGATATTGCCGCGCGTTTGAAGGCGATTGCCGCGCGCGACCCGCAGGCTATCTTGCCCTACAGCTACGCGGGCACCATGGGCCTGGTGCAGGGCGATGGCATGTCGGCGCGCTTTTTCCACAAGCTGGGCGCGTCTTTGCTGGATCGCACCATTTGCTCGTCCGCTGGCGGCGAGGCGTTTACCCAGACGCTGGGAGGCAAGGTGGGGATGAAGGTGGAGTTTTTTGCACAGAGCAAACTCATCATCATCTGGGGTAGCAACAGCATCACCAGCAACCTGCATTTTTGGCACTATGCACAAGAGGCCAAGCGCGCAGGCGCGCGCTTGATTTGCATCGACCCGCGCAAGACCGAGACGGCCGATAAATGCCACGAGCACATCCAGCCTTTGCCCGGCACCGATGCCGCGCTGGCACTGGCGCTGATGCGCGAGCTGATCGTGCACGATTGGCTGGATCATGACTACCTTGCCCAATACACCGTGGGCTGGGAGCAACTTAAGGCGCGTGCCTTGCTATGGAATGTGGAGCGCGCTGCGCAGGTTTGTGGCGTTCCAGCGGCGCAAATCACTGCACTGGCGCGCGACTACGGCATGAGCCTGGTGAACCAAACCCCGGCGGCCATCCGCGTCAACTACGGCATCCAGCGGGTGCGCGGCGGTGGCAACGCGGCGCGCGCCGTGGCCTGCCTGCCCGCGTTGATCGGCGCTTGGCGGCACCGCGCGGGCGGCGTGTTGCTGTCCAGCTCGGGCATGTACCCGGTGAACCGCGCGGCCCTGCAGCGGCCCGATTTGCTGGCAGGCAAAACACCGCGCACGATCAATATGAGCACCATTGGCAATGACCTGCTGCGCGCCGCGTCACCCGAATTTGGCCCGCAGATCGAAGCCCTGGTGGTCTATAACAGCAACCCCGTCGCCGTAGCGCCCGAGTCGGGCAAGGTAGTGCAGGGCTTTGCCCGCGACAATCTGTTTACCGTGGTGCTGGAGCATTTCAAGACCGATACTGCGGACTACGCCGACTACATCTTGCCCGCCACCACCCAGCTAGAGCACTGGGACGTGCACCTGAGCTACGGCCACACCGACGTGATGCTCAACCAGCCCGCTATTGCCCCCGTCGGCCAGGCCAAGCCCAACACGCAAATCTTTCGTGAGTTGGCCAAGCGCATGGGCTTTGATGAAGCCTGCTTCAAAGACAGCGATGAAACCATGTGCCGCGACGCATTTGGCGATAAAGTGGATTTTGCACACCTGCTGCGCGACGGTTTTGCGCCGCTGAACGTGCCCGACGCGCCCTTTGCGCAGGGCGGTTTTCCCACGCCGTCGGGCAAGTGCGAGTTTTTCAGCGCCCGCCTGGCCGCGCAGGGACTGGACGGCTTGCCTGACCATGTGCCCAACTACGAGTCACTGGGTTCGTCTGCCATATACCCGCTGGCCATGATCTCGCCGCCCGCCCGCAATTTTCTCAATAGCAGTTTTGTCAACGTCAAAAGCCTGCGCGACATGGAAGGCGAGCCGCTGCTGGAAATCCATGCCGACGATGCCGCGCAGCGCGGTATTGCCCATGGCACGGTGGTCAAGGTCTTCAATGACCGTGGCAGTTACCATTGCAAAGCCCACATCAGCCCGCGTGCCCGCCAAGGCGTGGTCCATGGCCTGGGTATCTGGTGGCGCAAGCTCGGCCTGCACGGCACCAACGTCAATGAACTTACCAGCCAGCACCTGACCGACATGGGGCGTGGCCCGGTGTTTTATGACTGTCTGGTGCAGGTTGCCTTAAACGAAGTGCAATAATCATTATTGCTATTTAAATAGCAAATCAATATGCGATAATCGCACTGTTATTGCTAATTTAACGGCAATAAAGCATAATGCACCTACTCTTATGCAGGCCACACCCGTATCTTTGTCCATCCAAACTTGGCTCCAAGGCGCTTGGCATGATGCTGCCAGTGCGCGCCAATGGCCCGAGCCTTCGGATCGAGGTATGTTTGGCGCCGTGCAAATCGCCTACGAAACCGCCTATGCCATGGCGCATTTTGGCAATCGGGGTGCTGCGGCTTTGTCCAGCCATCACACCGTGGGCATCGACGGCTACCAGACGCAGCGCTGGCCTGCATTTTTAGTCGACTGCCTGCCGCAAGGCTATGGCAGGCAAGAGCTCTTACGCCAGCTGGGCATGCCAGAGCGCATAGAAGCGTCAGGTGACTGGCAACTACTGGCGCATGGAGCGGGTAACCCGATAGGAAACCTGCGCATCACCCAGGCGCACGACTGGTTGGCGCAGCGCTCGCAGACCAGCAGCAGCCCCGGCTTTAGCCGCCAGGAGGTAGCCACCCGAGGCGAGCGCTTTACGGAGCACTTGGCCTCCAACGGTTTGTTTGTGGCAGGTTCCAGCGGCGTGCAAGGTGAGTGGCCGAAAATTTTGCTGACCGAAGACAAACACGGCCTGTTGCACTTAGACCATCTGCTACCTGACAGTGAGGCACACCGGCACTATATCGTCAAATTTGCACGCGGCAACATCCAGCGCTTGAATGACATCTTGCGGCTGGAATCGCTATGGATGGTGCTGGCGCAGCATATAGGCTTGCGCGTGCATGCACTGCCCGTATTGCAGGGACGAGCGCTTTTTATTGCGCGTTTTGACCGCAGCGTGCTGCCTGTGGGGCGCGGCATCTTGCGCCATGGACAGGAAAGCCTCTACAGCCTGTGCCGCTGCGAAGCGGGTGACGACAGCGTCACGCATAACGATGCCGTGCTTGCCCTTGCACAGGTGGCCACAGACCCACTGGCGGAGGTGTGCGAATACCTGCGCCGCGATGTAGCCAACATCGTACTGGGCAACAAAGACAACCATGGCCGCAACACCGCAGTGCAGCGGCGCGAAGACGGCTGGGTGGGCCTGACACCTGTGTTCGATTTCGCACCCATGTACCTGCACCCCGACGGTATAGCACGGCGCATTCGCTGGCAACTGGGCGGCAAAGCAGACACTGGCTCGCCAGATTGGGCTGAGGTGGCCGGTGTGTGCACACAGCTGGTGTGCAACAGCCCACGCGCTCAGCAGGCCAAGCTGCAAGCCCATGCAGTGCAAAAACGCCTGCGCTCTACCTTGCACAGCATGGCGCTGGCGGTGGCCGACTTGCCACACGCCATGCAACTGGTCGGGGTAGAGACGGATGTGATCAACCATCTGCGCTTGGGCATTGAGCACAATGCAGAGCGGTTGGCGCAGTGTTGAGCCTGTAGAGTGCCCCCCCATGGATAAACGCTACAAACCCAGCAGCTCACAAGAGCAACTAGACCAGCGCATGGCCTTGATAGCCGACATGGAGGCCGCGCCCGGCATGCCCTTGGGCGAGGCGGTGCGCCTGGTGCGCACCCGGCTGCGCCTCACGCAAACCGAGTTTGCCAAGCTCACCAAGGTGGCCACCCGCACCCTGATGGACATTGAAGCCGGGCGTGCAAATCCGTCCATGGCCACCGCCAACAAATTGCTATCGCCCATGGGCCTGCGCCTGGGCGTGGTGCGGATTGAAAAACCCGCATCCGCAGCTCAAAGATAAAACCAACCCATAGAATTTTGCACAAACGTGGTAACTTCTAAACCAAGCGCATTCATTAGGAAACACCATGCTCGTCGAACGCATTTGGACCGGTAACAGTTACCGCAATTTCAACTACCTCATCGCCTGCCCCGAGACGGGCGAGGCGCTGGCGATTGACCCGCTGGACCACGAAAAGACACTGGCTACCGCCAAGGTCAAAGGCTGGCAGATCACGCAAATTCTCAATACCCATGAGCACCATGACCACACGGGTGGCAATGCCGCCGTGGTCGCCGCCACCGGTGCCAAGGTGATCGCCCACGCCAAGGCGGGCGGTGCGATTGCGGGCATGGATTGGGGCGTGCAGGCGGGCGATGTGATCAAGGTGGGCAAAACCGTGGAGCTCGAATGCCTGGACACGCCCGGCCATACCATGTGCCACATCTGCCTGCGCTCGCATACCGAGCAGCCCGCGCTGTTCTCGGGCGACACGCTTGTTTAACGCGGGCGCGGGCAATGTGCACAACGGTGGCGACGTGCACGCCATGTACACCACCTTTGCCGACCAGTTGGCCAGGCTGCCGGGTAACACGCTGGTGTATCCCGGTCACGACTACATCGAGACCAACCTCAAGTACACCCTGTCGCGCGAGCCGGACAACGCCGCCGCCAAGGCCCTGCTGCCGCGCGTGACGGGCCACGACCCTGCCACCTCGGTGGTGACCACGCTGCAGGACGAAAAACAGCACAACACGTTTTTCCGACTGACCAGCCCCAGCGTGATTGCCAAGTTGCGCGAGCGCTTCCCAGACCTGCCAGAGCAGCCCGATGCCAAAACCGTGTTTATGAAGCTGCGCGAGCTGCGCAACACCTGGTAGGCCTATGCAGCTCTCGCCCCCTCGGCGCACGTCTGTATGGCTGCGTGGTGTCAGCATCGCTTTGCTGTTGTTGCTGGCCGCCACCTTGCTCAGTTGCCTGTCGGGCTGCGCCAACCTGGGCTACTACTGGCAAAGCGTCAGCGGCCACATGGCGGTGATCAACGCGGCCAAGCCGGTGCAAGTGTGGCTGGACGACGTGCAAACCCCCGATGCCACCAAGCGCCGTCTGGAGCTGACCCAGCGCATTCGCAATTACGCCAGTAGCCAGCTGGCCCTGCCCGATAACGCCAGCTACCGCCGCTATGCCGACCTGAAACGCCGCGCCGTGGTGTGGAATGTGGTGGCCGCGCCCGAGTTTTCGCTCACGCTGAAAACATGGTGCTTTGCCGTCGCAGGCTGCGTGAGCTACCGGGGCTACTACAGCGAGGCCGATGCCCAGCGCGAGGCCGATGCGCAAAAGGCGCTCGGCCTGGAGGTCAGCGTGTATGGCGTGCCCGCCTATTCCACGCTCGGCTACCTCAACTGGGCGGGTGGCGACCCGCTCTTGTCTACCTTCATTACCTACCCCGAGGGCGAGCTGGCCCGCCTGATCTTTCACGAGCTGTCGCACCAGGTGCTGTATGTGCAGGACGACACCATGTTCAACGAGTCGTTTGCTACCGCAGTAGAACGCCTGGGTGGCCAGCGCTGGCTGCGCGAGCTGGGCAGCGAGGCCGCGCGCAGCGAGTATGCGCAGTACGACCAGCGGCGCACGCAGTTTCGCGCCCTGACGCTGGCCGTACGCAAGAAATTAGAGGCAATATACGCCATAGTCCCTGTCAATGGGACACAAGTAGCTATGAAAAAAGAAGTAATGCAGGAATTTAAAACCAACTACGAAATCCTTAAAACCCAGTGGGGTGGCTACGCAGGCTACGACCCCTGGGTGGCACGCGCCAACAACGCCAGCTTTGGCGCGCTGGCCGCGTATGACGAACTGGTGCCGCAGTTTGAGGCGTTGTTTGCCAAGCACGGCAGTTGGCAAAAGTTTTATGATGCGTGTAAAGTATTGGCGGCACTCCCCAAGGCCGAGCGCCGCGCCGTTCTGGCCGCGCAAGCCGCCCCTTAGATCGTCTGGAGAATTGAACATGGCAGATATCCACATTGAACGTACGCACACCCTGGGCTTGCTGGAGGCCCGCAAAATCGCCTTTCTATGGGCCGAGCAGGTCGAAGTAGAGTACGACATGGCGTGCACCTACGAAGAAGGAAAAGCCAGGGACTTGGTGGGTTTTACCCGCAGCGGCGTAGATGGCAGCCTGGTGGTCACCAAAGACAGTTTTGTGCTGCAAGCCAAGCTGGGCTTTCTGCTGGGTGCATTCAGCGAGAAGATTGAAGGCGAGATCACCAAAAATCTGGACACCTTGCTCAAGACGAAAACGGCCGCCAAGAAGAAGGCCTGAGGCCATCCATCCATGATCGATCACCTAGACCATCTGGTGCTCACCACCGGCCACGAAGCCGCCTGTGTGGATTTTTATACCCGTGTGCTGGGCATGCGGCTAGAGCGCTTCGTGGGTGGCACGCCACCGGTAGAGCGCAAGGCATTCAAGTTTGGCCATCAAAAGATCAACCTGCACATCAAAGGCAAAGAGTTTGAGCCCAAGGCGCAGTTGCCTGTGCCGGGCGCGCTGGATTTGTGTTTTATCGCCAGCGTGCCCTTAAACGAGGTGGTCACCCAGTTGAATGCGGCAGGCTGGCCCATCATCGAAGGCCCCGTTCTGCGGACTGGTGCGATGCAGCGTATCCGCTCGGTCTATGTACGTGACCCCGATTTGAATCTGATCGAAATTTCTGAGCTTGCCTAGCTGGCGTGGTATTGCAAGCTGGCGTCATGCTGAAGATAGCTATATTTATGATAGCTTCTTACGTCCTGGCAATAAGGACTATAGGCTAATTTAGTTGGAAAATTACTTCAGCGACTCGATTAAATCCACATACTGCTGCATGGCATCATCTTGGGAGGTGCCCTTCAGCCCGTTCCATGCATCCCACTTGGCCCGGCCTACCATGTCGCCAAAGCCGGGCTTTTTCTCGGCGTTGTCGCCGATGCTGCCTTGTTTGTACAGGGCGTAGATTTTCAGCAGCGTGGCGTTGTCGGGGCGCTCGCTGAGGTTTTTCGAGTCGGCCATTGCGGCTTCAAATTTGGCTTTGAGTGTGGCCATGGGGTGCTCCAAAATTTAATGATGGTCCATTGTAGGGAAACTGCTCTGTATCTTAATGGCGTAAAAGTCGCCAAAATAGGGAAACAACCCAATAATTGAATCACTTGCGCCAGGAGACAAACCCATGGTAACCCGAGTTAAAGCATCAGGCAGCACGGCCTCAGTGGCCAGCACCGCCCAAAAGGCCGCCAAAGCGGTGCAAAAAAACGTCGAGCGCGCCGTGGCGGGAACGCTGGGCCTGTCGGGCGAGCGCATGAGCAAGGTGGACACCGCCTGGCTGCGCATGGATACACCGCAAAACCTGATGATGATCGTCGGCATCTGGGTGCTGAGGCCTGGTATTACCCACGCCGCCCTGTGCCAGCGTGTGCAAGAGCGCCTGCTCCAATACCGCCGCTTTGGCCAGCGCGTGGTCGAAGATGCGGCGGGTGCCACCTGGGTGGAGGACAAAAAATTTGACATCCTCCAGCACGTTGTCATCGAGAAACTCAGCTCGAAAAAAGGGCAGAGGATGCAAGACGCGTTGCAAGAGCGCGTGGCCGAACTCACCACCCAGCCGCTGAACCACCACCGACCGCTGTGGCAGTTTCACCTGGTAGAAGACTACCAACTGCCCGACGGCAGCAAAGGCAGCGCGATGATCGCCCGCATTCACCACTGCATTGGCGATGGTATTGCGCTGATCTCGGTGACGACCTCGCTGGTAGACGGTGGTGCACCACCGCCACAGCGCCATCCCACCGAGGCCGCCCACGGTGTAGAGGACTGGATTGCCGACACCTTGCTCAAGCCCTTTACCGACCTCTCCATCAAGGCGTTGGGCGCAGCCGGCGAGGGTGTGGCCAAGTCGCTGCACCTGCTGACGGAGCCCGAAAAGGGCCTGTCCGGCTCCATCGACATGGCCAAAATGGCCTACCAGGTGGTCAGCGACATGGCCGCGCTGGCGCTGATGCCCGACGACTCCAAAACCCGCCTCAAAGGCAAGCCCGGCACCACCAAAAAAGTCGCCTGGTGTCAGCCCATCCCGCTGGAAGAAGTCAAGGCCGTCGGCAAGGCGCTGAACTGCTCCATCAACGACGTGTTGCTCAGCTGCGTAGCCGGTGCCATTGGCGAATACCTCAAGGCGCAGGGCGACGACCCCAGCGGCCAGGAAATTCGCGCCATGGTGCCGGTGAACCTGCGCCCGGTCGAGGAGGCCTACAAGCTGGGCAACCGCTTTGGCCTGGCGCCGTTGGTGCTGCCGATTGGCATCGACAATCCCATCGAGCGCGTCTACGAGGTGCGCAAACGCATGAACCAGATGAAGGGCAGCTACCAGCCCCTGCTGGCCTTCAGCCTGCTGGCGGTGGCGGGCCTCTTAATCAAGCCGGCCCAGGATGTCATGCTGAACTTTTTCAGCAAAAAAACCACCGCCGTCATGACCAACCTGCCAGGCCCGCGCGAGAAGCTACAGTTTTGCGGTGCCACGATTGAAGAGAACATGTTTTGGGTGCCGCAAAGTGGCGACGTGGGTATGGGCGTGAGCATTTTGAGCTACGGCGGCGGCGTACAGTTTGGTTTGATCACCGACGCAGGCCTGTGCCCGCAGCCGCAAGCCATCATTGACGAGTTTGAGCCTGAGTTTGCCAAGCTGTCGATTGTGACTTTGATGTTGCCTTGGGGCGAGTGAGTGGCTTGGTTTGAGCGTAAAATATGCTCATAGTCCTTGTCGCATGGACGTAGGCAGCTATTATTTGTATAGCGTATTGCAAAATGGGGTCAGATCAAATTTCAGGACGGAATTTTTCCGGTGACTCAAAAGCAATTACGAAAATTTGCTCCGACCCCACTTTGCGTTCTCTTCGGCGACTACAAAATTCAGTGCGCAAAGTTGGCAGGCGAGTGGTCGGTGATTTCGCTTTCGTTTGACTGCTTGGAAACCCATGCAAGGGCTGTGCTCGCTTCGGCACTTGGTGTGCACAGCTCCGCGGCTGTCCCCCGGCCTGCGGCCTCCTCCTTTATGCCGCTGCGCTGTGCACACCAAGCGCCAGAGCTGCGTACTGATTTAGTCGCGGGTGCTTCGGTGTATCGTCCACCCTGATCCCACACAAAACAAGGGAGCGAAACGCTAGGCGTAAGTCATGGTCGTTGCGCCAATTGCTGTGCCACAAAGCCATCAAACGCCGTGAGCAGCGGTGCAATCGTTTCCGCATTGCCCTCCAATTGTGCCAACGCGGCGCAAGTGGCCTCCAACGTAGAGAGCTGATGGCTTTGCTGGGCTTTACGAATCAGGTAACGCGGCGCAGGTGGGTTTTGCAACTCTAAGCGCGGCAGCCTTTGTAGTAATGGGTTGAGGTGCAGCATCTTGCGGCTTTTGCGCCAGGTGCCGTCCAGCACGACCAAGCGCACTTTGGAGGGGTCACGCAGTTGCTCTGGGGTCAGTACAGGGGGTGTTGCCAATGTGGCATCGGGTTGCGTTGTAGGGTAGAGCAATACGGGCTGGCGCAATGCTTGGCTATGCCGCGTACTCTGCGCGGTAGCTTCGGGCGGCTGGTCAGAAAATGGCGCGGTGAGCAAGGCTTGCAACGCTTGCTCGTCAAACACCTCACCCATTACCATACGGCTGCGCGCCAAGCTCAGGTGCAGTAGGCGGGCGCTGCCTTTGGCCTCGTGCAGCTCCATCGGGTGCTGCAAGATCAGCACTTCTACTTGGTGATCTACCGGGGTGATCCATGGGCAGATGCAGGTGCTTTGGGCGCGCAGACACCGCGCACATTGGGGACGACGCAGCTTCGCTTGTGTCATGCCCGGCTGGGTACTCAGTGCCAGCGCACTCACGACTGGATTGCCAAGGCGGGCAATTTACTGCGCGGCCGCGATCTGGCGCAGCGCCTGCTCAAACACCTCGGTGGGCTGCCCGCCCGAGATCAAATGCCGCTGGTTGATGATGATGGCGGGCACCGAGTGGATGCCGCTGTTTTGGTAAAACTGCTCGCGTTCGCGCACTTCGAGTGCATACGCGTCGCTGGTCAAAATCTCGCGTGCCCGCGCAGCATCCAGGCCCACATCTGCGGCCAATTGCACCAGCACATTGTGCGACGCGGGGCTTTGGCCATGGGTAAAGTAGGCGCGAAACAGCGCCTCTTTCAGTGCTTTTTGCTTGCCCAGGTCTTCCAGCTCGGCCCAGTGCAGCAGGCGGTGCGCGTCAAAGGTGTTGTAGATGCGGCTGCGCCCTGGGCTTGTGGCATCTGCACTGACCGTTGCATTTCCCATGCTGAAGGTAAAGCCCAGTTGCGCCCCGCGCGCGCGGATGTTGGCGCGGTTGGCATCGGCCTGCGCGGCGGTGATGCCGTATTTTTCGGTAATGTGTTCGGTAATGTCCTGACCGTCCGGCCCCATGGCGGGGTTGAGTTCAAAGGGTTGAAAACGCAGCTCGGCGCTGATGTCGCCCTGCACCCGCGCCAGCGCCTCGTCCAGCGCGCGCAGGCCAATCACGCACCAGGGGCAGGAGACATCGGAGACAAAATCAATTTTGAGGTGGGTGGTCATGGGGTTACTGTCCTGGGGTTCGATTTAAGTAGGGCACTTAAAAATTTGCGCAAGCATACTTCTCATTTTATGATTTTGCAGGCTGATCAGCTGTGCTATGGCTACCCGCAGCACGCTTTGTTTACCAACTTGTCATTGCAGGTGATAACGGGTGTGAGTTTGGTGCGCGGCGGCGACGGCCGTGGCAAGACCACGTTGCTGCGCTTGTTGGCGGGCGACTTGGCGCTGGATTCGGGTGACTTGCAGATCAAGGGCATGCATTGGTTCTGTTGGACGACCCCTTTGCCGCGCTGGACAAGCCGTCTTACACCGCCACCGCCGTAGCCTTCGCGCTGTAGGCACTGACCAGGCTGAGCAAATGCTGGCGTTGCCCAGCCTCCAGGTAGGGCACCAGCAGATGCAGCACATGCTGCGCGCCGCGCATCAGGGCCATCTGGGCGCTCTCGGGCTCCAGGGCTTTGCGCGGGTCGCGCACATATTCAAAGCTGAGCCAGTAGGTCAGCACCACCACCATGCTGGTGGCGGTGGCCTCTACCTCGCGGGAGTCGATGTGGATAGCATTGCTGCGACTCATGGCATCGAGCAGGGCCCGCACGCTGCGGGTTTTGTTTTTCAGCACGGCCTGAAAATGGGTTTCCAGGCGGCGGTTTTTAGACAGCAGGTCATTCAAGTCGCGGTACAAAAACCGGTACTGCCAGATCAGTTCAAACAGATGGTGGATGAAGAACCAGGCGTCCTCCACATCGCGCACCCCATCGCTGGCATGCAGCAGCTCGCTTAAAGCCCGCTCGTAGCGGTCAAACAGGCTGTTGATCAGCTCGTCTTTGGCAGGGTAGTGGTAGTACAGGTTGCCGGGGCTGATGTTGAGCTCGGCCGAGATCAGCGTGGTGGACACATTGGGCTCGCCAAAGCGGTTAAACAGCTCTAGCGTCACTTCCAGGATGCGTTCGGCCGTGCGGCGTGGCGCTTTTTTAACCATGTCTGTCCTCGTGGGGCTTTGGCAGCACGAACCCAAGCCCGCACTACTAAAGGCCACACTCTAACCGAAGTTAGACCACGCAGGCCTTAATTGGCTTTGCGTTTGATGGCTTTTTTAGCGACGGTCTTGACCACCGCTTTGGTTTTGGCGCGGCCAGGTGCCTTGGCAGGCACTTTGACGGCGGCTTTGGCCTTGGCGTGGGGTTTGCCCAAGGCTTTGCCCAGCACGTTGATCTGGGCCTGCAAGGCGGCCAGGTCTTTGGCCGACGGCACGCCCAGCTTGGCCAGCGCCTGGGCGACACGGTCTTCAAAAATACCTTCGAGTTTGCCCCACTGGCCGCTGGCCTTGGAGGCGATGTCACTGGCCATGCCGGCCATTTTGTGGGTGGTTTCGTTAATCTTTTCTTCGGCGGCGGCCTGGGTTTTGCGCTGCATGGTCAGGCCTTCCTTCATCAACGAGCCGAGCACTTTGCCGCCTTCTTCCTGCGCTTTGGAAAACGAGCCTAGCCCGGCTTGCCAGATATGTTGCGCCGAGTCTTTCAGGCTGCTGGACAGATCCGGGTTTGATTTTTGGGTGCGGTTGCCCGATTTATTTGTTTTGGTCACCATGGGAAATCCTCCGATAAAACTGGGTGTGCAGATCGCTATCCGCATGCTTGTTATAACTGTAAGGCCAAGGCGCTGCCCAGTTTAGGTGCAGGCAACTAAATAAATGCATTTGTGAGTAACACCGTCAGGCCGCTCGGGTTTACACGCCATTGCCTAGTGCCGGGCTTTGTGCACAATGGCGGCTAACCATAATGCACTATGAGGAGCACAGCATGCAGTATTTTGTCACCGGCGCGACCGGCTTCATCGGCAAACGCCTGGTTAAAAAACTCCTGGAGCGCAAGGGCTCCGTGGTGCATTTTTTGATCCGCAAGGAAAGTGAAAACAAGGTGGCTGGCCTGCGTGACTTCTGGGGTGCCAGCGCGGCGCGCGCGGTGCCGGTGTATGGCGATCTGACGGGTAAAAAACTCGCTGTGTCTGCCGAGGCCATCAAAAAACTCAAGGGCACGATTGACCATTTCTACCACCTGGCCGCCGTCTACGACCTGGGCGCGGACGAAGAAAGCCAGGTGGCCGTCAACATCGACGGCACGCGCAACACGGTGGAGTTTGCCAAAGCGATTGATGCGGCGCATTTTCACCATGTGTCGTCCATCGCTGCGGCAGGGCTGTACGAAGGTGTGTTCCGCGAAGACATGTTTGACGAGGCCGAGAACTACGAGCACCCCTACTTTCGCACCAAGCACGAGAGCGAGGGCATTGTGCGCAAGGAGTGCAAGGGCGCGTGGACGGTGTACCGCCCGGCCATGGTGGTGGGCGACAGCCAGACCGGCGGGATGGACAAGGTGGACGGGCCGTACTACTTTTTCAAGATGATCCAGCGCATGCGCCAGTTGCTGCCGCCCTGGATGCCCATGGTGGGCCTGGAGGGTGGGCGCGTCAACATTGTGCCGGTAGACTTTGTGGTCAATTGCCTGGACTACATCAGCCACAGCAAGCTGATTGCCAAGAAATGCTACCACCTTGTCGATGGCAAGGGCTACCGGGTGGGCGATGTGCTGGACATCTTCAGCAAGGCGGCGCATGCGCCCAAGTTCAACCTGTTCGTCAACGCTGCGCTGCTGGGCTTTATTCCCAAGAGCGTGTCCAAGACCTTGATGTCGGTCAAACCCATACGCCGCGTGAAAGCGGCGGTGCTCAAAGACCTGGGCCTGCCCGAAGACATGCTGACCTTTGTCAACTACCCCACACGCTTTGATCGGCGTGAGCTGGACACCGTGCTTAAAGGCTCGGGTATCGAGTGCCCCAACCTGCACGACTATGCCTGGCGGCTGTGGGACTACTGGGAGCGGCACCTGGACCCCGACCTGTTTATCGACCGCTCGCTCAAGGGCACGGTACAGGGCAAGGTGGTGCTGATCACCGGTGGCTCGTCGGGCATTGGCCTGGCCAGTGCGCACAAGTTTGCCGAGGCGGGCGCCATCACCATCATCTGCGGGCGTGACCAGGACAAGCTGGACGAAGCGCAAAAAGAGGCCAAGGCCAAGGGCTATCAATTCGTCTGCTACGCCGCCGATATTGCCGACATGGAGGACTGCGACCGCTTTGTGGCACTACTGAACGAAAAGCACGGCGGTGTGGACTATCTGATCAACAACGCGGGTCGCTCGATCCGCCGGGCGATAGAAAACAGCTACGACCGTTTCCACGATTTTGAGCGCACCATGCAACTCAACTATTTTGGCTGCATCCGCGTCACCATGGGCTTGCTGCCGGGCATGACAGCCAAGAAGCAGGGGCATATCGTCAATATCAGCTCCATTGGCGTGCTGACCAATGCGCCGCGCTTTAGCGCCTACGTGGCTTCCAAGGCCGCACTGGATGCGTGGACGCGCTGCGCCGCCAGCGAGTATGCAGACCAGGGGGTCAGCTTTACCACCATCAACATGCCGCTGGTGCGCACGCCGATGATTGCGCCCACCAATATCTATAAAAACGTGCCCACCTTAAGCCCAGAGGAGGCCGCTGACATGGTGGCGCAGGCCTGCATCGCCAAAGATGTGCGGATTGCCACGCGCCTGGGCATTGCCGGCCAGGTGCTGCACACCCTGTTCCCGCGCATCATGCAGATTGTGATGAACACCAGCTTTAGAATGTTTCCAGATTCATCTGCAGCCAAGGGCGACAAGAGCGCCAAACCGCAGCTGTCTGCTGAGGCCATGGCGATGCAGCAGATGATGAAGGGTATTCACTTTTAACCAAGGAGTATTGATGAAGTCTGTAATTCGAGCGACGCTAGCCAGTGCATTACTGGTCTTGGCCGGGTCGGTGGGAGCTGTGGGTTTGTCAAATGGCGCTATGGTTTCGGTAGCTTCTTATGCCCCGTCCATAGGTACGAAAGCCTCGGAGGGTACCAAAAAACCAAAAAAACACAAAGCCGCCAAAAAGTCCAAAGGCGGAAACGTCACTTTCCACGAAGGTTCTGCCGAAAGCCGTTCCGAACGCGACCGACGACTGATGCGTGAATGCAAAGGACGGTCCAACTCGGGTGTGTGCGAAGGCTATACCCGCTAAATCCAGGCGGCTGTTGGCACCTAGCCCAGCAGCCCCAGCGTCTCAATCCGTTGGGCATGCGCCGTGAGCGAGCGTACAGCCACGGGCCATAACTTGGCATCGACGTCAGCGTAGGCATGGGGCACCCAGTCTTCAACGCTGCCACCGGGCTTGGCACGCATGGCGGCGAGCACCTTGGCTTCGCGCTGGAGGCGGTGGGCCTTGAGCGCTTCAATCGCCCGCTTGGCACCGCCCGTATGGTCAGCGCCATCACAGCGCGTCAGCACATAGCCATGGGCAGGCAATATAAAGTCCACGCTGTATTGCTCACAGGCAGCGGCCAGAGTGTCCAGGGAATCCAGATAGGCCGTCATGTCGCCGTCGGGTGGGTCGATCACGGTGGTGTTACCGTTCAGGATATGGTCGCCGCTGATCAGCAAACCATCTTCTTGCAGCAGCAGACACAGGTGGTTGGCGGCATGGCCTGGGGTATGGATGACCTGCAGCGTGATTTTGAAGGCATCTTGGGGCTCTTGCCCTCTAAAATAGGTCGTGAGCAGCTCATTATCTTGTAGCGTGATATCGGGGTCAAACGCTGCACTGCTGCGTGCGGTGGAGGCGCTGGGCAGACCCAGGACAGGGCAGATATGTTTGGCGTACTCGCCCATCAGGTCACCGGGCACCGTATTGGTTTTATCAACCACCAGGGCTTGCAGCGGCATGGCCGCCGGCGAATGGTCGGCGTGAGAATGGGTGCAGACAATGGCGTTGATATCACCGCCAGTGGCTTGCAGAATGCGCTGGATATGGCCTTTGTCGTTCGGGCCCGGATCGACCACCACATAGCCGGTGTCGGCCGTGCCGATGATGTAGGTATTGGTGCCCGGCCCGGTCATCATGCCGGGGTTGGGCGCGGTCAGGCGCATCACATGCGTGAGCAGTTGGACCGGCTTTTTGTGCTGCCAGTCCAGGGGGTGCACGATCTGACCGTCGGGGCAGACCATGGCCAGCTCGCCGAAGGCCGCTTCGTGCTCCATGAAGCGTACTTCCTTGCCCTCAGCCAAGCCCGCGCGTGGGCAACTCGTCCACAGCGGCTGCTCGCTGGCGCAGGCCTTGAGGACCTCGTCCACCGATGCGAAGGCCTGCAAGTGCTCCAACGTACGGATGGTGGGAAAGATGATGAGAAACTGGCCCGCCGCATGGCGGGCCAGCGCGTCTGCCGCGCGTACCCATTCGGGTACAAACTGCTCGGCCTCATCGGCCACCGGCATTTGGCCTTCAGGCACCCGGGCGACTAAAAACGGCACGTCAAAGCGGCGCCCCATATCGCGGTCTGTAATCCAGTGCGCCAGTGAGTACACCATATCGGCAGCCAGCGTATAACCGCGCTGTTGTATGGCAGGGTAAAACGCCGCGCTACGGTCCAGTGCAGCCACATCGGACTGGCTGCACCACACGCCACCTGGTTTGCGGGCCAACAATATGCCCAGCTCTTCAAAACTTTCGCGGATGGCGGCCAGTGCCTGGACGCAACCCAGGTCGCTTTGGGTGCTGCGGCGCGCTATGGATACAGAATCGTCCTGCGATTTATTGGTGGGCGTTACAGCCAGTTGCATATCCAAATCATCAATACCCCCACCCGGAAACACATAGGCCCCAGGCGCAAAGCTTGCCGTCATGGAGCGGCGCGTCATCAGCACCTCGATTCCCTCGGGCGAGTCGCGCAGCAGCAGCACCGTAGCTGCTGGGCGCACGGTTGCCACGGTGCGTGGCGGGTAGATTTGGGTAGACGGACGTACCATGTCTAAATTACACCACATCGTGGCTCTTTTGTGACATAAATTACTAATTTATGCATAAAAACCGCACTCAAACCCATCGAAATTGACCTGGACCTGCGGTTTTATTTTGGCTTGTCAGCAAAACCCAGCTTCACCCGCCCCCGGACAGTTGCTACGTAGTACCCCCGACAACTGCGCTGGGGACGAAGGCGTTACATTCACACGCTCTGTAATGGCTGCGTATTTGCCATAAACTTTGCCAGCTTACTCACTTCATTCTCTGGACACACCCATGAAAAAACCCTGGCTCATTGCCGCTGCATTAGTTGCCATCACCGCATTACCCCTGAGCGCCCTGGCTCAGGCCTGGCCCATGAAACAACCGATCAAACTGGTGGTGGTGTTCCCGCCGGGCGGCTCCACCGACCAGGTCGGTCGCATTCTGGCGCAGCAATTGCAAACCCAACTGGGCCAAACCGTAATTGTGGACAACAAAGGCGGCGCGTCCGGGGCCATTGGCACCGCGCTGGTCGCCCAGGCCGCACCAGACGGCTACACCTACGCGGTGGTGTTTGACACCCACGCCGTCAACCCGGCGCTCATCCCCAACATCAGCTTTGACACCCGCAAAGACTTGGAGCCCATCGCCCTGATTGGCACCGCAGCGATGGTGCTGGCTACCAATGTCGGCAGCGAGTACAAAACCTTTGCCGACGTAGTGGCCGCCGCCAAGGCCAAGAAAAACGTCAGCTACGGCAGCATAGGCAGCGGCTCGCTGGGCCACCTGGCCATGGCCTTGATTGGCAAAAACAACGGCCTGGACTGGCAGCACATTCCCTACAAAGGCGGCGGCCCGCTGATGAACGACGCGGTTGCCGGCCATGTGCCGCTGTCCATCGGCTCGGTCTTTGTGACCAAGCCGCACATCGACAGTGGCCGCATGCGCCCCTTGGTGGTCACCACCAGCAAGCGCAGCCCCGATCTGCCCAACGTACCGACCATGGCCGAGAGCGGCATTGCAGGCTTTGACGCACCGGCTTGGTGGGCCATCCTCGCCCCCGCTAAAACGCCACCCGATATTTTGAAGCGCATGAATGAGGAAGTGAACAAAGCCCTGAAGACCCCCGAGATCGCCAAGAAGCTGGACGCACAGGGCATCGACATTGTGGGCGGCTCGGCCGAGGTAGCGCGTTCGCACATTAGCAAGCAGATGGATATTTGGGCCAAGGTGGTGAAGGACAACGGCATCAAGGCGGACTGAGTTCTTTCCCAAGAGCGATCTGCGCAAGCCGTATTGAATTGGCAGTCATGGCGATTCGATACAGGTAGCCAAACCCAGGCCAACAGCGTACGATGGGCCGACAGGAGGCGGCCATGGCGATACAGTTGAGCTTTCTCGGCGCAGCAGGCACGGTGACCGGGTCGAAGTACCTGCTCAGCACCCCCAGCGGCAAACTGCTGATCGACTGTGGCCTGTTCCAGGGCTACAAGGCGCTGCGCTCGCGCAATTGGGAGGCGCTGCCAGTGCGCGCACGCGACATCGCTGCCGTCGTGCTGACCCATGCCCACTTGGACCACAGCGGTTACGCGCCGCTGCTGCTGCGCAATGGGTTTCGCGGCACCATCCACAGCACCACCGCCACGCGCGAGCTGTGTCGCCTGCTACTACCCGACAGCGCGCACCTGCAGGAAGAAGACGCGGCTTACGCCAACCGGCACGGCTTTTCGCGTCATGCACCCGCCCTGCCGCTGTACACCCTGGCCGATGCGCTGGAGGCATTGGCGCATTTTGAGGCGCACCCCTTTGGCCGCAGTTTTGAGCCGCTGCCCGGCGTGCGCGTGACCTTCTCGCGCGCCGGGCATATTCTGGGCGCGGCCAGCGTGCGGGTGGAGTGTGGGCACAAAAGCATTCTGTTCTCCGGCGATCTGGGCCGCCCTAACGACCTGTTGATGCAGCCGCCCGAGCCACCGCCAGAGGCCGACTACGTGGTGGTCGAGTCCACCTACGGCGACCGCGAGCACCCGGTGGTAGACGTAGTGCAGGAAATGCTGGGCCCCATCAAGCGCACCATTGCGCGGGGCGGCGTGGTGGTGGCCCCGGTGTTTGCCGTGGGCCGGGCGCAGTCCATGCAGTACGCACTGTCGCAGCTCAAGGCACGCGGCGACCTGCCCAGCGGCCTGCCGGTGTTTCTGGACAGCCCGATGGCCATCAACAGCACCGGCTTGTACAAAAAATTTTCCACCGACCACCGACTCAGTGCCGAGCAGTGCGCCGCCATGTGCGGCGTAGCGCAATACCTGCGCACCGCCGACGAGTCCAAGGCTCTGGCCCAGCGCCACGGGCCGATGGTCATTCTGGCCGCCAGCGGCATGGCCACCGGCGGGCGCGTGTTGCACCATTTAAAGCTGTACGCACCGCACGCCCGCAACCTGATCCTGCTGACCGGTTTTCAAAGTCCCGGCACGCGCGGTGCCACACTGGCCTCGCGGGCATCCACGGTGCGCATCCACGGCCAGGACATTGCCCTGCGCGCCGAGGTGGTGCAGCTCGAATCGGCGTCGGCTCACGCCGATGCCGCACAAATCGAGCAGTGGCTTAAACGCATCCCCCACGCCCCCAAGCGCTGCTTCATCACCCACGGCGAAGACGGCCCCGCCGACTGCATGCGCCAGCGCATCGAGCGTAACCTGGGCTGGAATGTGACGGTGGCCTTGTATCTGGACAAGGTTAGTTTGTGAGCTGGAGGTTGCTGGCGTTCGAAAACACGGTGCCTGACTTCAGGACTGTGCACGCCCAGGCGCGTAGCTGAGTACACCGCCTACCTGCTCCCGTACAAGGCAAAGAAGCGGCAAAGGGAAGCCCGCCCAAGGGTAAACGATAAATAATGCGCCCTTGTTTCCGGAGACATTTGTAGATCCTGTTTCCCAAGGCACATCAATGAAAACCCAAATCACAGAAATGTTCGGCATCCAGCACCCCATCATCCAGGGCGGCATGCACTACGTGGGCTTTGCTGAGCTGGCCGCCGCCGTGTCTAACGCGGGCGGCCTGGGCATCATCACCGGCCTCACGCAGCGCACCCCCGAGGCGCTGGCCAACGAGATCAAAAAATGCCGCGCGATGACCGACAAGCCTCTGGGCGTAAACCTCACCTTCTTGCCCACCGTCACCTCGCCCGACTACCCTGGCTACATCCAGGCCATCATCGACGGCGGCATCAAGGCCGTAGAAACCGCAGGCAACAACCCGCAAAAATGGCTGCCCGCCTTGCACGAAGCAGGCATCAAGGTCATCCACAAATGCACGTCGGTGCGCCACGCCCTCAAAGCCCAGGCCATCGGTTGCGACGCGGTGAGCGTGGACGGCTTTGAGTGCGGTGGGCACCCCGGTGAGGACGACATTCCCAACTTCATCTTGTTGCCCCGCGCGGCCGATGAGCTCAAAATCCCCTTCGTCGCCTCCGGCGGCATGGCCGATGGCCGCTCACTGGTGGCGGCCTTGGCCCTGGGCGCGCAGGGCATGAACATGGGCACCCGCTTCATCGCTACCAAAGAGGCGCCGGTGCACGACAACGTCAAACAAGCCATCGTCGCCGCCAGCGAGCTGGACACCCGCCTGGTGATGCGCCCGCTGCGCAACACCGAGCGCGTGCTGCGCAACGCCGCCGTTGACCGCCTGCTGGAAAAAGAGCGCACGCTGGGTGCCAGCCTGAAGTTTGAAGACATCATTGAAGAAGTAGCCGGCGTGTACCCGCGCATCATGCTCAATGGTGAGATGGAAGCGGGAGCGTGGTCGTGCGGCATGGTGGCGGGCTTGATCCACGATGTGCCCACCGTCAAAGAGCTGATCGACCGCATCATGGTCGAAGCCGAGGGGATTATTCGGCAGCGGTTGATGGGGATGCTGGCGGTTTAATTTGACCACACCCTCCCCGGCGACTAGTGGCGGGACTCAATGGCGAACCACATCACCCAATGGGTCACGCTCCCAGTCTCTGCGGAAGCGGTTTAAGCCTGCCAACACCTGTTCGCGGTTAGCACGCCCCATACAGCCGCGTGCGTTACGAAACCCTTGCACGCGCTCGGCTCCTGGTGGGGCATCCAGCGCCTGCGCCTCTATGATCACCACCACACGCTGGTGCTGCAATGGTATAGGTGGCTGATCGATCCAAACCAATTGCGATCCATTCAATTCTGCTCGGTATCTATGCAACATACCTGGCCTCCATTGCCATCGTTCAGCCCAGCACAACACTCTTACGCGGCCGCCCGCCCTTGGCTCCGTTGGCACGGGCGGCGGCGGATTTGGCGAGGCTGCTGGCAGCGCCCGCTATTGCTGCGTGGCTGCGCATCCAATTGCGGCTGCCAAAAATACCGATCAGCAGACCGTCCACCGTCAAGTCCACATTCAGCCGAGGCCAATGCAAGCCTGTGCCCAAGGGCGATACCTCAATGGCGGCAAGATCGGCCTTGCTGGCGCTGGCCAAGCCCTGTGCCAGCTGCGGCGGGAACGAAAAGTCCGCACCGTTGTCCAGCTCGACCACAATGCGCCCTTTGCTCGCATCGTAGTGCGCGGCCAGCGCATGGCGTGGCTTTTGCGCGCTGCGGTGCAGACTGCGCTTGGCCACCTCGTCCACGCGGGCCAGTTCGCTTTCAATCCAAGCGGGGTACGTAGCTTTAGTCATGCAGTTCACTCCAAAGTTTGCGCAGCTCATACAGGTGCTCCGCCGTAGCAAGCAATGCATGGGCAATGTCTTGCTTTTTGTACGCCCCTGCTACCGTCATCAATGCAGGCGGGTCACTCAACTCAATCCGCAACTCCCAGCCGGGGCCTAATGCATGGGTATGCGGTGGTGGGTGGTCGTTGGGGTAGATCACCAACCTAAGGTTTGCCAGATGCAGAGTTGCCATGTTGAAGTATAACCCATCATGTTGGGTTTATAGCGTGAGCAGTAACGAATGAAAAAGCAGTCCATAAAAACAAGATAGATAGCGCACGTAACAGGACTTTAATTTCCACGCTCTTTACCCAAACGACTTTGCCTGCCCCAGTGCCCCCAACCGCTGCGTAATCGCAAAAAACTCCGCCACCGTATCGTCAATGATCTGCTGCGCGGTTTTGATGGTATTTATCAACCCCGCCGTCTGTCCCGCCAGCGCTGGCGCGGCCTCCAGGTCGCCGCCAAAGTACAGGTCTTGAATGCCGCGCATGGCCTCAAACGACATCACGCCCTCTTCATAAATGGCCAGCGTGCGCGCTGACTTGAGGGCGCGGATACAGGGGGTGGACTTTTTGTTCAGCACCAAGGTGCCGGTTTCTTTGGCGTTGACGATGGCGTTTTTGTAGTTGGCATGCACAGGGCTCTCGGCACAGCTGACAAAGCGCGTGCCCATCTGGATGCCCTCGGCCCCCAGTGCAAAGGCGGCGGCCATACCGCGCCCATCGCAGATGCCGCCAGCGGCAATCATGGGCACATCGCAGCGCGCGCGGATGGCTTGCAGCAGCACCAGGGTAGACACCTCTTCGGGGTTTTTAAACCCGCCGCCTTCGCCGCCTTCCACCACCAGGCCGTCAATGCCTGCATCCACACACTTCATGGCCGCGTCCACCGTGGGCACCGCGTGGTACACGATAATGCCCGCGCCCTTGAGCGGGGCAATAAACTTGGCCGGGCTGCCCGCCGAGGTGGTGACAAACTTTACCCCCGACGCGCAGACAAAATTGAGCATGGCATCGTCTTTCAGAAACCGGATCGGCAGGTTCACGCCAAACGGCAAGCCCAGCGCCGCCATCTTTTGAATCTCGGCCTGACAGTTGGCCGTCTCGCCCGACGAGGTTTCAATCACCCCCAAGCCCCCAGCGCGCGACACCGCGCTGGCTAGCTGCGTGCGCGCAATCCAGCCCATGGGGGCTTGCACGATGGGGTAGGTAGCGCCAGTGTGGGCGAGAACGCGGTTGGTCATGAGATATTTTGATTAGTTGGAGTGCTAAATATGGCTGTAGCCCTTTATTTAATAGCGTAAGCAGCTATTAAATAATGAGCATAAAAGACTTTAATCTATAAATGCAAACGCATTGTCCTGCATTGCGCCGCGCACCGCTAGCCCGGTAAACACCCTAGAAGACCTGAGCGCGCGCAGCCATAATGCAGCCATGATCCCCTACGCCAGCGTCCTCCCACCCGGCATCCGCTCCCGTACCGTACCGGGCATTAACGGCCTGGACATGCATGTGTTGGAGGCGGGGTTTCCTCCAAGCGATGGCGCGCCACAGCGCCTGGCCATTTTGCTGCTGCACGGCTTTCCGGAGCTGGCCTTTAGCTGGCGCAAAGTCATACTGCCATTGGCGCAAGCAGGCTACCATGTGATAGCGCCCGACCAGCGCGGCTATGGCCGCACGACAGGATGGAGCGCTGACTACGACGGCGCGCTGGAGCCATTTCGCGTGCTCAATTTGGTGCGCGATGCGTTGGGCTTAGTCAACGCACTGGGCCACAGCAGCGTGGCCGCCGTGGTGGGGCACGACTTTGGCTCGCCCGTAGCCGCCTGGTGCGCTGTGTTGCGGCCCGACGTGTTTCGCGCCTGCGTGATGATGAGCTCGCCCTTCGGCGGGCCACCGCTTTTACCCTTGCCTGCGGGTGGCGTAGACCACGTAGGTTTGGCCGCACTGCCCCGCCCACGCAAGCACTACCAGGCCTACTACGGCACGCGGCCCGCCAATGCCGACATGCAGCATTGCGCGCAAGGCGTGCACGCCTTTCTGCGTGCCTACTACCATGTCAAAAGTGCGGACTGGCAGGCCAACCAGCCCCATGTGCTCGCGTCCTACGCTGCCACAGAGATGGCCCAAATGCCCACCTACTACATCATGGACGCTGATCAAAACATGGCGCAAACCGTAGCGCCTCGCATGCCCAGCGCCGCCGACATTGCCGCATGTAATTGGCTGACCGAAACTGAGCTAGCCCTCTACGCCGCCGAGTACCAACGCAACGGCTTCCAAGGCGGCCTGCAGTGGTACCGCTGCGGCGCAGAGCCACGCTTTATCACCGAGCTGCAAACCTGGGCGGGCTGTACCATGCACGTCCCCTCCATGTTCATCGCAGGCAAAAGCGACTGGGGCACCTACCAAAAACCCGGCGAGTTTGAAAAGATGCAACGCACGGCCTGTATCGATATGCGCAGTGTGCATTTGGTGGGTGGCGCAGGGCACTGGGTGCAGCAAGAGCAGCCGGGGCAGTTGACAGCGTTGCTGCTGGAGTTTTTGCGGGGTTTGTGACGGTTAAGAACATTCAAAAAAATCCGGAAATATCACGCAGCACCTGCGCAGCAACCTTATGGGGCTTGCTTCAAACCGAACGCAAGACTAGACTTGTACCAAGACGCATTGGGCAACTCTGCACATCGGAGATAGACCATGAAAACCCACGACCCCTTAGACATCATCATTATTGGTGGCGGAATTGGCGGCGTTATCAGTCTGTACTACGCGCAAAAAGCGGGGCTTAAAGCGCTATTGCTCGAAAAGCAAACTATGGTGGGAGGCTTGTGGGCGCAATTGCCTGCTTGGCAAGACATCCAGATCCATCAGAAGGACTGGACCTTGGGTGATATTCCGATCACAGGCGTAGACCAAGCCAGCATCGCCCGTAATATTCAGGCGTGGGTGGATAAGTTCAATCTGGCATCCGCGATATTGCTCAATACCCCTGTCACCCAAGCCAAGGAGACCGTCGCAGGTTGGCAGGTCTCGACACCCACGCACACCTACGCCGCGCGAGACCTGATAGCGGCAACTGGTGCGCACAACCACCCGTATATTCCGCTGATCGAAAGAACCAACACCTTGGTAGGTGAATGGCATTCGGGTATGTTGAAGGATCCCACCCAGCTTGCGGGCAAAGACGTGGTAGTGGTGGGCGGCGGTGCCTCCGCGTATGACTTGTTGGAGCTGTGTCTAGAATATCGGGCGCGCAGGATTGTCTGGGTGTACCGATCGCTGCGCTGGATGATGCCCACCCGAAAGCCCAAGCACCTTGCTAGCGACATTCGTGGTCTGGCCCGTCTGCAGATGCAAAATGTCTCCGTGGAAGAAATCAGTCGCGGCGTCAATCTTGATCTGCGTGGGCGCTACGCCAAATTTGGCCTGGACGATATTCGGCCCGAAGGCGACTTTGATTTCAATCGCGACCAGCTCATACCCGGGCGGCACCGGATGATTGAAAATTTTCACCTACTTGAACGTTATCAAGGCGAAATTACACGCATCGTCGGTCGGGGGGTAGAACTCTCCGTGGGTAAAAAATTGGATGCAGATCTGATCCTGTGGGGCACCGGATACACATTGGATATGAGTTACTTTGCATCGCCCGCGCTGGCTACTATCACAAGTGCTGGTGTGCTGGCCAAGCGATGCGGTTCGCTGTTTCGGTTTCTTGATGCGCCGAACCTGTACTCTCTGGCGCCTGGCATGCTTGAAGGCACGGGGTCAGCACCGTGGGCTTACGCGCACGCGGCGCGTACCATCATGGCCGATATTCATGGCACGGCCAAGTTGGATGACGACCTTCCGATGCGCAAAATCAATTATTTCGATCTGGCCAAATATCTTGCTGCCCGCGACCCCGCAAGCTTCCCGCCTGCCACCTGGTTTTCAGACTACAAGACCATGGCCATGGAACACCCCGACGATGCACCGATGCCCATACCGTAGCGCGTGGTTTATGAATTGCTGCCAAGCCAAGTGCGTATAGGTAGCGTGATAACTATCGACTATAAAATATTAAAATATCAAAAAGTCGCGACTTTTATATAATTTAATATAAAATAGTCGCGTGCAACGCTATATCGACAACCATGTACAGCGTGATCTCGCCAAAAAAATGGTGTTTGTCACCGGCCCGCGCCAAGTAGGCAAAACCACGCTCAGCCAATCGCTACTAAGCGCCTCTCAAGGGCAGTACCTGAACTACGACGTGGCTGATGACCGCGCCGTCATCTCGCGCATGGCATGGAGCCCCCAGGCCAAACTATTGGTGCTAGACGAAATCCACAAGATGCCCAACTGGAAGTCTTGGCTCAAAGGCGTATATGACGGCAAACCCGCAGCGCAGCAACTGCTGGTGACGGGCAGCGCGAGGCTAGACACCATTAGGCAAGCGGGCGAATCACTTGCGGGCCGCTTTTTTGCGTGGCGTTTGCACCCCCTCTCCGTACGCGAATGGTGCGAGCAAACCGGCGCAGCGCCCGAGGCAGCCCTCACCCACTTGCTGGAGCGTGGCGGTTTCCCAGAGCCTTGCCTGGCCGATAGTGCGGAAGAAGCACAGCGCTGGCGCAGACAATACTTTGACGGCCTGATCCGAAACGACGTGCTCGAATTTTCACGCCTGTACGAGCTGACTGCGATGCGCCTGTTTACTGAAATGCTGCGCCAACGCGTCGGCTCGCCGCTGTCGCTCGCGTCCATGGCGCGCGACCTGAACGTATCGCCCATTACGCTCAAACGTTACCTGGAAATTTTGGAGGCGCTGTACATCGTCTTCGTAGTGCGCCCCTGGCACCACAACATCGCCCGCGCCACACTGCAAGCCCCCAAGGTGTATTTTTTTGACACCGGTCTAGTGCAAGGCGACGACGGTGTGCGCTTTGAAAACCTGGTGGCCTGCCACCTGCTAAAGCACATCCATTGGCAGCAAGACGCGCAGGGCAAAGAGGTAGACCTGCACTACGTGCGCACCAAAGACGGTGCTGAAGTAGACTTTTGCCTCAGCCACAAAGCTAACACCGGCGACACGCTCACGCACCTGTTCGAATGCAAACTCTCTGACACCAAACCGCACCGTGCCCTCCTACGTTTTGCCGAGCAGTGGCAGAGCACACAGGCCGTGCAAGTGGTGCGCAACCTGCGTGCGGAGCAAGACCATGGGCGGGTCATGGTGCGCGGGGCAGCGCAATGGTTGCAGGGTTTGGATGCATGAGTGGTAGCTCAAAATTCAAAATTGCCCTTACAACGAGTACCCATTGACAGCATTAATTAATGTGCATACAATAATTAAAAATGCAACTGAGTTTTGATCCCGATAAAAACAACCGCAACATCCAAGAGCGTGGGCTGGATTTCAACCTGGCTACAGAGTTGGACTGGGCCACCGCGTTGATAGACGAAGACACTCGCCACAATTACGGTGAGCGGCGTTTTAGGGCGCTGGGTTGCATTGGAGAGCGCTTATACGCATTGATTTTTACGCCGCGCGCGGGCCTGGTGCACGTCATCAGCCTACGCAAAGCCAACGTTAGAGAGGTAAAACACTATGGCCAAACGACCAAACCCTGAGCTGGTAGATGACGATAACCCAGAATGGACAGCAAAGGACGTAGCCCGTGCCCGGCCCGCTAGAGATGTACTGCCCGAGCTGTTTGGCGCACAAACCGCCAAGACGATGCTGAAACCGCGCGGCAGACCACCCGCCGAAATAGTCAAGGATCGCATCACCATCCGTCTATCACCTGATGTGACAGCGGCTTTTAGAGCCAGTGGCGACGGCTGGCAAACGCGCATTGATGCGGCGCTGAAAGACTGGCTGCGCACGCACTCTCCGGTGTGAGTGCCCAACAAGTCAAAGATTTCAAAGACTCCGAAAACCTCACAAAATATCATGGTTGATTTCACAAAAAAACGCTTACAGGTATTCGTATCGTCCACTTACACAGACTTGATCACTGAGCGGCAGGCGGCAGTGGAGGCGATTTTGACTGCGGGTCATATACCAGCTGGCATGGAGTTGTTCGCTGCTGGGGATGAGTCTCAACTTGAAGCCATCAAGCAATGGATTGATGAGTCTGATGTTTACCTGCTAATTCTCGGTGGTCGTTACGGCTCTATTGAATCTAGCAGTGGAAAAAGCTATACACATCTGGAGTATGACTACGCTGTATCCAAAGAAAAACCGCTGTTTGCCTGCGTCGTAAATGAGCAGGCCCAAGAGGCAAGAGTTAAGCAACACGGCACCTCTGTTGTAGAGCAATATGAGCCGAAAAAGTTGCGCGAATTTCGCAGTCTTGTGACTGGCAAGCTGGTTCGATTTTGGGATGACCATAAGGATATCAAAATCTCAATTGGCGAGACACTCGCGCATTTTTCGCGAAGGCCAGAACTCGTAGGCTGGACCCGACAATCACCAGACTTTGACATTTCGCAGCTTGCAGCAGAAATTTCGCGGCTTAGCCAAGAAAATTCCGTATTGCGCACGCGACTGAACACGCAGTCCACTACTGACATGGCACTCTCATTTACAGAAATGCAGGAGATGCTAGAAGGTAAGGGTCTTTTAGACATTCTTCTAAATAATCGTGGTTCTTTACTTGATAGGTCTGGCCTCATACCTATTGGCAGTGAGCATCTAGAGAAGATGAAAGAAATAGAGTTTCTGGGGCTGATTGAATCCATGCCTCGACAACCAGAGACTTATCGTCTTTCTGAAGTGGGTAAAAAATTTATCGCCCGTCTTGACCTAATACAAAGTCGGCCTGAGTAACTGCACTTGGCAAAAACCCCTGCAAAGCTCGCGCCTTGCAGGGGTTTGGTGTTTACGCATTCGGGCGTTGCCGCCTGAAGAGCTATCCGAGGATTACATCCCCATATCGCCCATCCCGCCCATGCCACCCATACCGCCGCCGCCCATGCCGCCGGCAGGTGCGTCGTCTTTCGGTGACTCGGACACCATGCACTCGGTGGTCAGCATCAAAGATGCGACTGATGCTGCGTTTTGCAGTGCAGTGCGGGTTACTTTGGTTGGGTCCAGGATACCCATTTCGATCATGTCGCCGTAGGTGTCGTTGGCTGCGTTGAAGCCGTAGTTGCCTTTGCCGTTCAGCACCGCATTGACCACCACAGAGGCTTCGCCGCCTGCGTTGTACACGATCTCGCGCAGGGGCGCTTCGATGGCTTTCATCACCAGCTTGATGCCGGCGTCCTGGTCGGCGTTGTCGCCTTTCAAGGTGCCCACAGCCTGCTTGGCGCGCAAGAATGCTACGCCGCCGCCAGCCACAATGCCTTCTTCCACGGCAGCGCGGGTAGCGTGCAGGGCGTCTTCTACGCGGGCTTTCTTTTCTTTCATCTCGACTTCGGTGGCAGCGCCAACCTTGATCACGGCAACACCGCCGGCCAACTTGGCCACGCGCTCTTGCAGTTTTTCGCGGTCGTAGTCGCTGGTGGCTTCTTCGATTTGCACGCGCACTTGCTTCACGCGGGCTTCGATGTCAGCAGCGGCACCTGCACCGTCGATGATGATGGTGTTTTCTTTGCCCACTTCGATGCGCTTGGCAGAGCCCAGGTCGGCCAAAGTCACTTTTTCCAGCGTCAGGCCCACTTCTTCGGCAATCACTTTGCCGCCGGTCAGGATGGCGATGTCTTCCAGCATGGCTTTGCGTCGGTCGCCAAAGCCTGGGGCCTTGACTGCTACCACTTTCAGGATGCCGCGAATCGTGTTGACCACCAAAGTAGCCAGGGCTTCGCCTTCAACTTCTTCAGCAATGATCAGCAGTGGACGGCCAGCCTTGGCTACTTGCTCCAAAATCGGCAGCAGGTCGCGGATGTTGCTGATCTTTTTGTCAAACAGCAGCACAAACGGGTTGTCCATCAAAGCAGACTGCTTTTCTGGGTTGTTGATGAAGTAAGGTGACAGGTAGCCACGGTCAAACTGCATGCCTTCGACCACGTCCAGTTCGGACTCCAGCGATTTGCCGTCTTCCACGGTAATCACGCCTTCTTTGCCCACTTTGTCCATCGCATCAGCAATGATCTTGCCAATGGTTTCGTCAGAGTTGGCAGAAATCGAGCCGACTTGGGCGATTTCTTTGCTGGTGGTGGTGGCCTTGGAGGCCTTCTTCAGCTCGGCAACCAAAGCAGTCACTGCTTTGTCGATGCCGCGCTTCAGGTCCATCGGGTTCATGCCGGCGGCCACATATTTCATGCCTTCGCGCACGATGGCCTGGGCCAAAACGGTCGCGGTGGTGGTGCCGTCGCCAGCGATGTCGCTGGTTTTGCTGGCCACTTCTTTGACCATCTGCGCACCCATGTTTTGCAGCTTGTCTTTGAGTTCGATCTCTTTAGCCACCGACACGCCGTCTTTGGTAACGGTAGGGGCGCCAAACGAGCGCTCCAGCACTACGTTACGGCCTTTGGGGCCGAGGGTGACTTTCACTGCGTTGGCCAGGATGTTGACACCCTCGACCATGCGGGCGCGGGCTTCGCCGCCAAAAATTACGTCTTTTGCTGCCATGTTAGGCTCCTAAAATTAAATTTAATGGACTAAATATGCCGCTAGTCCCTGTCGTATGGACGTAAGCAGCTATGAATTTAATAGTGAATGGAATTACTTCTCAACCACGGCGAAGAGGTCTTCTTCTTTCATGACGAGCAGTTCGTCACCAGCCACCTTGACGGTTTGGCCGCTGTACTTGCCAAACAGGACGCGGTCGCCCACTTTGACGTTCATGGCGAGCAGTTCGCCTTTGTCGTTTTTGCGGCCAGGGCCTACGGCCAGGACTTCGCCTTGGTCAGGCTTTTCGGCGGCTGCGTCGGGAATGACGATGCCAGAGGCGGTTTTGGTTTCGCTGTCAACGCGTTTCACGATCACGCGGTCGGCCAGAGGACGTAGTTTCATTGCATCTCCTTCAAGATTAGTAGCAAGGGTTTAAGAAATTCAGAACGCTTAACAATAAGTTAGCATTCACAAACTTACGTGGATGGGCTAGCAAGCAAGTTGTTAGCACTCAAGTCCAGCGAGTGCTAATGATAGCGACTTTTTGGGAAATTTCAAGAGTTCAACTACTTTCCAGGCGCTGGCTGGGTCAAAATCAACAGGTTTTTGGCGTTATGCAACGCCTCCATCCCCAAACTATCGTAGGAAAACCATTCCATGGGCGTTACCCCTTTACCGCTAGACCCCGCCATCGTCACCTTGCTCAGCCAGGTGACCACCGCCACCCTTACCACCGTGCTGCTGAAAAAAGGCCTGCGCAATGTGTGGATGCGCGGCTCCAAGCCCTTGCAGCCGGGGCAGGCGCGCACCGTGGGGCGGGCGTTTACGCTGCGCTTTGTGCCCGCGCGTGAAGACTTGGCCACACCAGCGTCTTGGGGTGCGCCGATTTCTACCCGCGCGGCGATCGAGGCCATGCCTGCGGGTTGCATTGCCGTGGTGGATGCCATGGGCACGACCGACGCGGGTATTTTTGGTGACATTTTGTGCGCCCGCATGCAAAAGCGCGGCGTGCTGGGCCTGGTGACCGATGGCGTGGTACGCGATGTCGACGGCGTGCTGGGCACCGGGCTGCCCGTGTGGTGCCAGGGTGTGGCCGCACCTGCGTCGGTGAACGGCCTGACCTTTGTGAGTTGGCAAGAACCCATTGGCTGCGGCGGTGTGGCGGTGTTCCCCAACGACGTGGTGGTGGTAGACAACGACGGTGCGGTGCTGATCCCCGCCGCCCTGCTGGACGATGTATGCGCTGCTGCGGTAGAGCAAGAGCGCCTGGAAGGCTGGATCATGACGCAGGTAAACGCGGGCGTGCCCCTGCCGGGGCTGTACCCGCCCAACGAAGAAACCAAGGCGCGCTATGAGGCCTGGGCCAAAACGGTGCGCTAAGGTTTAGGCTTTGCCAAAGTCGCGCACTGCAAGCTGGAGTGCTCTCTTATTCTTGGCGTTCTGTGCACGCCACATTTTTCTGGCCAGTTCAACAAATGCATCTTCTGCGGGCGATGGTTTTTGGTCAGGGTGTTGCATATCAAGCCAGCCCGCAGGGCGCTTGCACAGCGCCTCTACCTGCGCCGCAGTTTTATTGCCTATGGGGCGGCCTGCTTTCATTTGGCTAAGCATGCTGGGCGATACCTGAATGCGCTCGGCAAAGGCTTGGTCTATGCCCTTGGTAGTGGTGCCGGTGGCGACCCAATTTTCAGCAAACTCTTGCAAGAGCGACAGCAGGTTGAGTCTGCGCAGTACCGAGATATTGGGGCACTGTCTGCGGCCGGGGTGGAGGGCATGGTGTGAAGATTTTGCAACGCTGGAATCATTTAATTATCTCAGAGACTTGACATGACAGTAAAGTTTCTTTACAGTACAGGGTATTCAAGGTCAACGCATTAAAGGGTTGACCCGTTAGCTAAGTTGTATATTCCCACCATTCATTTGTATTTTTCTACTGAGACCACCGTGATTACCCGCGCACCATCCCATCGCCATATGCCCACCAGCGGCAGTCGCATGGCTGCGCTCGGCGTGTGCGCATGCGCCAGTCGTCCAGGTAGCCGTGGCATTCAACAGACTAAACCATCAGCACATTCCATGGAACTCACCATTGCCCGTCTCTTAAAGACGACCGCGTCGTTTTGGGCATGTGAAGATGAGAACCACCACACTCCGGGGGGAGCCAGCGCCTAGCGCACTCCCACACATCTCTTACCCAAGAGGCCCGGAATTCGCAAGATTCCGGGCCTTTTTTATTTTCAGTTGTCGGTAGTGATCGCGCTGCCGCTGCCATCCAGGCGTAAAAAAGTTCTTTAACAAGTTGCAGAAATTTCATTTCGGGTGTGCCTGTGCATCACCACTCATGCGCCATCGCGGGAACGATGGAGTGGGATGTGCTGGCCGTGTTAACCCACAGCCAGTGCAGCGAGAGCACCCGGACGGCCAAGCGCCATCCGCTCGCGCGCAGACACAGCCGAAATGAAATTACAAGTTTTTGTCGTGTTCGTCTAGTTGGCTAAGGACTGTAGGTTTTCATCCTGCACAACAGGGGTTCGAATCCCCTACACGACTCCAGAATGTTGCGGGAAGACTGTTGGTAGTCCGCGTGGTCTCATAAGCCACTGCGCCGATGGTTCGATTCCATCTCCCGCTACCAGGTATGAGGAAGATTGCCAGAGTGGTAATGGAGCGGTTTGCTAAACCGTGGTTGTGCAAACAGCCCGCAGGTTCGAGTCCTGCATCTTCCGCCAGATTGTTGGCCGTTAGCTCAGTGGGTAGAGCATCCGACTTTGACTCGGAGTGTCGCAAGTTCGAGCCTTGCACGGTCTGCCATTATTTTTCGCCCCGTTAGCTCAATTGGATCAGAGCACCGGTTTACGAAACCGGGGGTTGCACGTTCGAATCGTGTGCGGGGCACCAGATTTTAATTTTATGCATCGTTAGCTCAGTGGTAGAGCGTCCCCCTGTCTAGGGGAATGTCGCTGGTTCGATACCGGCACGGTGCGCCATAGTTGATTGCCGTGATAGCTCAGTTGGTAGAGCGCAGCGTTGAAGGCGCTGGCGTGGTGGGTTCGATTCCTACTCACGGCACCAGTTTTATGCGGGGGTGTAGCTCAATGGGCAGAGCGTTGGTCTCCAAAACCAAAGGTTCGCGGTTCGATGCCGTGCGCCCCCGCCAGTTTAATTTTTCGCGGTGTAGCCAAGAGGTCGAAGGCAACGGTTTGCAAGTCCGTTTGCGCAAGCACGCGTCAGTTCAAATCTGACCGCCGCGTCCATTCACTCTTTTAAAGAGCGTTGTAGTGTGGCCGTAGCTTAATGGTAAAGCCTTGGCTTGTGATGTCGATGATTTGGGTTCGATTCCCAGCGGTCACCCCACAGCGTTTTATTTTTTAAGGATGTTGTATGTTTCCCCAAGTCCTCCAGCTCGACATGCAAGGCACGCCGCAGGCTTGGATCTCGGTGGAGCATGCCGCCTCGCACTACGCCACCGATGGCGTGGTGTGGTTTGACGGTCATGGGCCGTTGGCTACATTGCGTGGTGGCTTTAACGTGGCGCGCGGAGTCCAGTCGGTGCTGGACATTCACCCCATCATCGCGGTGCGGGGTGTACCTAAGCTCAACCTGTTTGACGTAACGCCCGGCTTTAGCAAAACCAAGCTGCTCAAGCGCGATCGCTACACCTGCGCGTACTGCGGCGATGTGTTTGCCGAACGTGACTTGCAGTGCGAGCACATCCTGCCCGTCTCGCGCGGTGGTGCCTGGGCCTGGACGAACTTGGTCGCTGCGTGCGCTGCCTGCAATGGCCGCAAGGCTGCCCGCACGCCGGAAGAGGCCAAGATGCCCCTGCTGTATCTGCCCTACACGCCCAGCCGCTTTGAAGACTTTTTGCTGGTGGGCAGAAACATTCGCGCCGATGTGCATGAATGGCTGGCAGCCAGGCTGCCGCGCGGCTCCAGGCTGTGCTGACATCGCTCATGTTGAATCCCCCAACGTGCTTATCGGCGTTGGGGGATTTCTTTTGTCTATCTACGGCATGGCTGCCTAGGTGCTGAACCGTAAAATGCAGCATCCGATAGCCTGCCGGGCAATACGACGCAAACCCACACCAGAGTAACTCCCCATTGACCGATACCCAGACCCCACCCACCAACTTGGCAAGCTACCTGAGTAACGACGATAACCTGAAAATACAAGAGCCGCGCCTGTGGTGCGGTGACGGCTGGACGGCCCGTGTGATGAAAAACGAAGACGATGACGGCTGGGCTGTGGCCATGACCAAAGACGGGGCATCTGAGCCTGCGCTCATCGGCCCGTGGACGATGGGTCGCGATAAAAAGAACCCCAAGCCGCTGGATGGCTTTGCCTTCAGCACCCTGGTAAAAACCGCGCATGAGTTTGTGCGCCGCCAAGAGCAGCAGCTCCATGCCAGCTTGCACCAGAGCATCGAGGTGAGCGCTCCATCTGGCCGGGTCATCGTCTCGTTGGATATCGTGCCCGACGAAGACAACCCCTATGCACTACTGAGCGCGCACGACGCAACTGGCGATGCGTTAGCGCAAGTGAAGGTAGCGCCGTCGTTCAAACTGAACCGTGCCAGCGCGGTAGCGTGGGTGGAGGCCGACTTTAGTTCGCCTTGATGCCAGCGGCCTGCACCAGTTTGGCCACCGCATCCGTCTCGCTGCGGATAAAGGTGTCAAACGCGGCAGGGGTCATCGGCATCGGGTCAGCACCGATGTTGTCCAGCTTGGTTTTGAATTCCTTGTCGTTCAAAATCTTCACCACTTCTGCATTGAGCCGGTCGACCACTGCGCGTGGTGTGCCTGAGGGGGCCAGCATGCCAACCCAGAAGGTGTACTCCGAGCCGGGTACACCCGCCTCTGCCGTCGTGGGCACGTTGGGAAGATCGTTGGAGCGCTTCGGGGTGCCTACCGCCAGAGCCTGCAGCTTGCCATCCTTCACCAGCGGCAACGCAGAGACGATAGGGGCAAAAAACCAGTCGATCCGCCCGCTGATGGTCTCGGTCAGCGCCTCGGGCGTGCCGCGAAAGGGGATGTGGGTGGGCGTGATGCCTGCCGCCACACGGAATTTTTCGGCATTGATATGGGTGGCCGAGCCGTTGCCCGCCGAGGCGTAGTTAAAGCCGTCGGGCTTGGCCTTGACCTTGGCCATCAGGTCTTTTACATCCTTGTAGCCCTTGGTGGGCGAGACCACCAGGATGTTGGGCAGGCTGGCCAGTGCGGTCACGCCGCTGAGGTCTTTCAGGGTGTCGTAGGGCAAGTTGGGGTACAGCGCGGGGTTGACCACATGGCCGGAGGAATGCACCAGCAGGGTATAGCCATCGGGAGCAGCCTTGGCCACCTGGTTGGCGGCGATGGTGCCACCCGCACCGGGTTTGTTTTCAATGACGACCGTTTGCCCCAGCGCTGGGCCGAGCTTTTCGGCCACCGCGCGGGCGATGATGTCGGTGCCACTGCCAGCGGTGAAGGGCACCACCAGCTTGACGGTCTGTTTGGGCCAGTCGCTTTGGGCCTGCGCGGACAGGCCCAGGGTGGTGAGGGCGGCTGCTGCCACCAGCGTGCGTCGATTGAAAAAATGGAAGGTCATAAAAATCTCCTGTAACGCGTTGAGAACTGAGTTGATGGACGGAAATGGTAGGCCGCTCGTGCTAGCGGGCCATGCTGGTTACAGCCGGCGTGGGCGGATAAGGCATGGCCAAAAGCACCATGGCGGCGCGGTTACTGCGGTTCACCAACTGGCGTTTTTCGCCGGGGGCAAAACAGGCCGAGTCGTGGCGCTGCAGCACGGCTTCGGTTTGCACACCGTTCAGCTCGCTGACCAAGGTGAGTTCGCCTTCCAGCACCACATAGTGCTTCTCCACCGGCGAGCCGTCCAGGGTGGTATGCCCCCCGGGGAGCAACTGCGAAACACCCAACCACAGCGTGCTGGACGGCCCAGCCTCATGGCCTTGCAGGCGCAGCATGTGCATGTCGAAATGGTTGGGCGCTTTGTATTGCGGGGCTTGGTCGAAGCGGGTGATGTTCATTGATGTCTCCGTTTAGGGGTGTAAGACGATGCGCCCTGCTGCACCCGCTAGCACGCGCTGGTAGCCCGCCAAGGCATCTGCCAAGGGCAACACATCAGCCGCCAACACAGGGAAGGGTTTCAAGCTGCCATCTTCAAAGCCTGCACGCAGCTCGCCCAGCAGCTCGCTGGAGCGCACGCAGTCCAGGGCCAGGGTGTCGATGCCGACAAAATTGTGCATGCCCCGGTAAAACTTGAACACATCAAAGGCTACCGTTTTGCCCTTGGTGGCAATGATGAAGATTTGCGTCGCACCATGGGCCATGACCGCGTGGGCGGCATCCCAGTAGATGCTGTCGACGGTGTTGAATACGATGTCCGCGCCGCGACCATTCGTCAGCTCCATGATGCGTGCGGCAGGCTCGGTGTGCTGGGCGTTGATCACGTCAACATGCGCACAGGCATGGCCTTGCAAAGCGTCTTGGCGCTGCACGGCGATCACTTTGGCACCTGCACGCGCGGCGATTTGCACTGCGGCTTGGCCGACCTTGCCGTTGGCACCGAACACCACGACCGTCTGGCCGCGCTGCACGTGGCCTGCGCGGCGAAAACCTTCGCAGGCGGTGACGAAGGGCACGCCCACGGCTCCTGCCTCGTCCATGCTGATGGCCTGCGGGCGCGCTTGCACGGCAGCGGCGGGCAGCACCAGGTAGCGCGCGTGGCTGCCGCCCTGGGTAATGCCCACGTCGCCACCGGAGCCCCAGACTTCTTTGCCGATGTGCTCAGCCGCTCCTGCCACAACTACACCCGCAAAGTCGCGCCCCGGGGTGCGCGGAAACACGGCATGCGGCATGATGCCCAGCGTGGCTTTGACATCGCTGGGGTTGATGGCGGCAGCGCGTACTTCTACGACGACTTGGTCGGCGGTGCACCTAGGTTGTGGCTTGAGCGACATGCGTGAGCACCAATGTGTCGATGCCCGCAGCTTTGGTCTGCACGCGCAGTGCAGTAGAGAGTGTTGCCATGGTTTATTTCTTCGGTAAATTCAGCATGGCACGCGCATCGGTCGCGCTGGCAATGCTGCCGCCCATCTGGCGCACCATATCGGCGGCCTTGGCCACCAGTTCGGCATTGCTCTTGGCCAGCACGCCTTTTTCCAGGTAGATGTTGTCCTCCATGCCCACGCGCACATGGCCGCCATACAGCCAGCTTTGCGCGACGATGGGAAACTCGGCGCGGCCAATGCCAAAGGCCGACCAGAATGCTCCCGCAGGCAGCAGGTTGCGCGCATACAGCAGGGTCTCGGGCGTGGCGGCAAAGCCGTATTTCACGCCGAGCACAAAGGTCCACATGCCCGGGCCGTCCAGCGTGCCATCGGCAATCAAATCGCGGGCTAAATGCAGGTCGCCCGAGTCAAAAATTTCCAGCTCGGGCTTCACGCCCGCTGCGCGCATGACGGCGGCCATGCGGCGCACATTGCGTGGGGTGTTGATCACCACATCGGGGCCGCTGTTCATGGTGTTCAGGTCGAGCGAGCAGACATCGGGTTTGATCAACGCGATGTGTTCTACCCGCTTCTCCGGCGCTACCAGCGTGGTGCCGGGGGCAAATATTTTCGGATCATCTTCGCTGGGCACATAGCGGCCGCCGGGGCCGGTGGTCAAGTTAATGACCAGGTCTTGCGTGGCGGCGCGGATGCGGCTGACCACATCGCGGTACAGGTCGACCTCCATCGACGGCCTGCCAGTCTTCGGGTCGCGCACATGGATGTGCACCGCGGCTGCGCCCGCCTCGTGCGCGGCCAGGCATTCGTTGGCAATCTGCTCGGGCGTGACGGGCAGGTAGGGCGTTTGCTCTGGCTTGGTGAGGTTGCCGGTGACGGCGCAGGTGATGAGGGTTTTTTGCTCGTACAACATCTCACAGGCTCCTTCCGCCGTCGATGACAAAGCGCGCGCCCGTGGCAAAGCGCAGGCTGGTGGCGCAGGCCTCGATGGCGGCCGCAATGTCGTCCACCGCGCCGATGCGGCCCAGCGGAATGGTGGCTGCAGCCCTGCTGTTGAAGTCGCTGCCGCGTCCGGGTACAAAGCTCGAATCGACCACGCCGGGGGACACGGCCAGCACGCGCACCTGGGGTGCCAGCGCCTTGGCCAAAGATTTGGTCAACATGTCCAATCCGGCCTTGGCGGCCACATAGGCCAGGTTGCTGCCGTTGCCGGTAAAACCTGCGATGGACGAGACATTGACAATCAAACCGTCGCCTGAGGCCTTGAGCATCGGCGCAAAGGCGCGGATGGTGGAGAACACGCCGCGCAGGTTGGCTTGCATGATCTCGTCAAACAGCGCGTCACTCAAACCCTCCAGGTCCCCCGGCGGCACGGCCTTGGTAAAGCCTGCGCTGTTGATCAAGATGTCGCAGCGGCCTGCGCGCTCTTTCACCTGCGCGGCAGCGGCGACCAGGGAGGCCCCGTCGGTGATGGACGCGGTGACCGTGAAGTGCTGTGCCGTCGCCTGCCCCCGGCAAGGCATTGAGCTGCACCTGCACCGCATCGCTGCCCGTGCGATCCAGTGACACAATGCGCGCGCCGCGGGCGGCCAGTCGTGTAGCGCTGGCCATGCCAATGGCACCCTTGCCGCCGGTGATGACGACGACTTTGCCGTCCAGTCTGTCTTGCGTCTCAAAACTCATTGTTTTTCTTTCAAATCTATCTAGAAAATTTCTGCGGAATTTAAGGAAACTTTAGGGGAGGAGGCCTTAGGGAAGGAGGCCTTAGGGAAGGGCAACTTCAAGGAATCGGCGGGCTGGGCAACTTCATCTCGCCGTCTTGCAGCACCAGGTCGTAGTCCAGGGTGTAGTGGCCACCGGCGTCTTTGTGCTGTTGGTAGCGGCCTACCAGGCTCTCCACCACCGAGAAGGTCACGTCGGTGTGCAGGCGCTCGTCGTCGTCGGCAAACACCTGGGTCACCAGCACTTTGTAGCCCGGCTTGGACACCATGTAGTGCAGGTGCGCGGGGCGGAAGGGGTGGCGAATTTGCGCGCGCAGCAGGTCGCCGCAGGGCCCGTCGGTGGGCACCGGGTAGCCGGCAGGGCGCACCGACTTGAAGTGGAACTTGCCCTGCGCGTCGGTGTGAAAGCGCCCACGCAGGTTCATGTCGGGTTGCTCTTTATCCTGGTTTTCATACATGCCCAGGGGTGAGGCCTGCCACACGTCTACCACCGCATCGGCCATGGCCTGGCCACGGCTATTGCGCACGGTACCGGTCACGCTGAGCGACTGGCCTGGTAACTTTGCCTCGGCACCGCGTGCAATGTTCGCACCCAAGGGAAACTCGGGTGCATTGGCGCGCCAGAAGGGGCCGAGCAAGGCGGCATCGGTCTCGCCATGTTTTTGGGTGTTGTTTTGCAGCGTGATGAGGGTTGAGGCGCCCAAGATGTCCGAGGCCAAAATCACCTCGTTTTTCACCTCGCTGGTGGCTTTGCCCAGGCCGACAATAAAGTGGCAGGCTGTCTCAAACTCGGCATCGGTGGGCTTGACCTCGCGGATAAATGCGTGCAGGTGCTTGACCAGGCCCGTGGTAATTTCGCGCAGGCGCGGGTCGGGCGTTTTGGCCATGACGGCCAGCACCTGGTCGGTGATGTTTTGGGTGGTGACGAAGTCCATGGCAAAAACCGCTTTACAGAATTAAATGTGGGGTACAAGTTTTTGCATGGTAGCCCCAAAACCCTGGCCCGCGAGCCTGTAGAAACCACTACGACAGACACCTTGAAGACACAAAAAAACCGCCCGAAGGCGGTTTTTTATTGCTAGCCCTGCTGAGGGCACAACATGCAAGGGATTACTTCAAACCCGCCGCAGCGCGCAGGGCAGCGGCCTTGTCGGTACGCTCCCAGGTGAACTCGGGCTCTTCGCGGCCAAAGTGGCCGTAGGCAGCGGTCTTTTGGTAGATCGGGCGCATCAGGTCGAGCATCTGGATGATGCCTTTTGGGCGCAGGTCAAAGTACTCGTTCACCAGTGCGGCAATTTTCTCGTCGCTGATCACGCCGGTGCCTTCGGTGTACACCGTGACGTTCATCGGGCGGGCCACGCCAATGGCGTAGGCCACCTGGATCTGGCACTGCGTGGCCAGGCCTGCGGCCACCACGTTTTTGGCCACGTAACGCGCTGCGTAGGCAGCCGAGCGGTCGACCTTGGAGGGGTCCTTGCCGCTGAAGGCGCCGCCGCCGTGCGGGCAGGCGCCGCCGTAGGTGTCGACAATGATCTTGCGGCCGGTCAGGCCACAGTCGCCCTGCGGGCCGCCAATGACGAAACGGCCGGTGGGGTTGATCAGGTACTTGGTTTCCTTGAGCCACTCTTTGGGCAGCACCGGCTTGATCAGTTCTTCAATGATGGCTTCATTGAACGAGGCCTTCATTTTGGTGGCTGACTCAGACTGGCTCGGGTCATGCTGGGTAGACAGCACCACGGTGTCGATGCTGTGCGGCTTGCCGTTGACATAACGCATGGTGACCTGGCTCTTGGCATCCGGGCGCAGGAAGGGCAGCTTGCCGCTCTTGCGCAGCATGGCCTGGCGCTCGACCAGGCGGTGGGCAAAGTGGATCGGCGCGGGCATCAGCTCGGGCGTTTCGTTACAGGCATAGCCAAACATCAGGCCCTGGTCACCGGCGCCGATGTTGAGGTGGTCGTCCGACGCGTGGTCCACGCCCTGGGCGATGTCATTGCTCTGCTTGTCGTAGCAGACCATGACCGCGCAGCCCTTGTAGTCAATGCCGTAGTCGGTGTTGTCATAGCCAATGCGCTTGATGGTGTCGCGGGCCACCTGGATGTAGTCGACGTGCGCGTTGGTGGTGATCTCACCGGCCAGCACCACGAGGCCGGTGTTGGTCAGCGTCTCGGCGGCTACACGGCTGCGGGGGTCTTGTGCAAAGATCGCATCAAGGATGGCATCCGAGATCTGATCGGCGACCTTGTCGGGGTGGCCTTCTGAGACGGATTCTGAGGTAAATAAAAAATCGTTCGCCATTTAGATAAACTCCTGAGGTTGATAAAGTGCGTTGCCGCTCAACGGGAGTTGTTGGCGAACGCTTTAGCAGAATTGTTTTACATCGCCCCGCAAGTAGTTCCTATAACTCGGCGATGAATGTATTTTACTACCTTTTCATGATCACCCTGTTTCGTTGTCTGTCGATGCTGCCGCTGTGGCTGTTACATGCTTTCGGTGCGCTGACAGGCTGGTTGGCATTTATGTTATCGGGGGTATACCGTGCACGCTTTCTGGCCAATGTGCACCAGGCGGGCTTTACCTGGCCTGCGGTGCGCCCGGCCGTGGCCCACGCGGGACGCATGGTGTGTGAGTTGCCGCGCTTGTGGATGGGCACCACGCCACACTTTGAATGGGCCGGCAGCGCGCTGGTAGACGCGCACTACGCCGCCGGTAAGGGCATCTTGTTCCTCACCCCGCATTTGGGCTGCTTTGAGGTGACGGCGCAGGGCCTGGCGCAGCGCTACGCTGCCCAGTATGGCGACCTGACGGTGCTGTACCGCCCGGCGCGCAAGGCCTGGATGGCGCAGCTGGTGGAGTCCTCCCGCAACCGCCCCGGCCTGGTCGCGGTGCCCACCACGCTGGCGGGCGTGAAACACATGATCAAAGCCCTCAAGGCCGGCCGCGCGGTGGGCCTGCTGCCCGACCAGGTGCCGCCCGAGGGCCTTGGCATCTGGTCACCCTTCTTTGGGCGCGATGCCTACACCATGACCCTGTCGGCCCGGCTGGCACAGCAAACCGGCGCGACGGTGCTGCTGACCTGGGGCGAGCGCCTGGTGTCGGGGCGCGGTTACCGCCTGCATTTCTCAGCCTTGTCTGCGCCCTTGTCGGCTGACTTGGGCCAAGCCGTAGCGCAGATCAACGCTGCGATGGAAGGCCTGATCCGCCAATGCCCAGCGCAATACCTGTGGGGTTATGCCCGCTACAAGCAGCCTGCCGGTGCCTCGCATGGCAGTGCTGTGGTGCAGAAAGAAGCCGCTTAGTGGGCGCGCTGTTATCGCACCTGGGCATTGCCTTCATGCGGGCGCTGGCCTGGCTGCCGCTGCGCTGGACGCGCACGCTGGGTTGGTTGTTTGGCTGGGCGCTGTACCTGCTGGTGGCGCCGCGCCGCAGGATTGTGCGCAGCAATTTGTTGCTATGCTTTCCAGAGCTTGAAACGTCCACACGACAAGGACTAGAGGCGAAAATATTCATTAATTTCGCCCAAGCCTGGCTCGACAGAGGCTGGCTGTGGCATGCACGGCGTGAGACCGTGGCAAAACGGCTTAAGTTAACCGGTGCAGTCCACGAGTTTGACGGCAGCAGCCCGATCGTCATCTTCGCCCCGCACTTTATGGGAATGGACGCCGGCGGCATCGCGCTGATGTTGAACCTGCCGCGCCAGTACACCTCCATCTACACCGACCAGTCCAACCAAGTGGTAGACGCCTGGATGCTGCGCGGCCGCCAGCGCTTTGGGGTGATGCGCATGTTCAACCGCAGCGACGGGGTGCGCGAAATAGCCAATTCGCTGAAACAGGGCCAGCCGCTGTACCTGCTGCCCGATATGGATTTTGGCGACAAGGGCGCGGAATTCGTGCCGTTTTTTGGTGTGACGGCGGCCACTGTGCCCTCGCTGTCGCGTTTTGCGCGGCTGGGCGGCGCCAAGGTGGTACCGGTCATCACGCGCCTGACCCAAACCGGCTACGAAGTGCAGGTCATGCCCGCCTGGCAGAACTTTCCCACGGCCGATATGCGCGCCGACACGCTGCGCATGAACCAGGAGCTGGAAGGCTATATCCGCAGCATGCCCGACCAGTACTACTGGGTGCACAAACGCTTTAAAACCCGCCCACCAAACGAACCGAGTGTGTACTGAGTGATTGCAATGTGCTATATATTTAATAGCTGCTTACGTCCAGGGGGCATGGACTACGGGCTATTTCCGCAGTAAAAACTGCTCCAGCACCTGGGCTACCATCGCCGGCTGCTCATGGATGATCCAGTGGGTTGCATCTGCCACCCGATGCACTTGCAACTGTGCCACATAGTCGTCCAAACCATCCAGCAAAGCGGGCGGTAGCGCAACGTCTTGCATGCCCCAAATCACCTGTGTTGGCACAGTCACTGTCAGCATCTCACGCGGCAGCGTGATGGCCGCTGCGCCCGGGTCGCTGGCCGTAGGCGGGCGAATGGGCGAGGCGCGGTAGTAGTTGCAGCCCCCTGTCAGGCCGTGGTTCCACACCGCGCGGTACTGGTCTTTGACCGCGTCCGTCAGCCAGGTCTGCGGGCCACCGTCCGCAAACATCTTAGTAAAAAACTCCCACAGGCGGCGGTAGTCGTCCTGCGCCAGCAGCGCCTCGGCATCCGGCCGGATCAAAAAGTTCATGTACGCGCTGGCCGCCTGCTGCACTGGCGAATCGCGCAACTCGCGCAAAAACGTGCCCGGATGCGGCGAGTTGATGATGCACAGCCGCTGCATCAGCTGCGGCATCTGGTTGGCCAGGTTCCAGGCCACCGCCCCGCCCCAGTCGTGCGCCGCCAGGCAGGCCAGCGGCTGGCCGGGTGACTCGATGGCGATCAGCGCGGCAATGTCTTGCACCAGATGTTTTGGCCGGTACTGCGCTACATCAGCAGGTGCAGAAGACTTTTCAAAACCCCGCAGATTGGGGGCAATGCAGCGGTAGCCCAACTTTGCAAAGTGCTCCAGCAAACCATCCCACACAAACGCCCCTTCCGGGAAACCATGCAAAAACACCATCACCGGCTGGCCTTTTTGCCCCGCAGCGCGGCAGCTCAGGGTGATGCCGTGGGGCAGGGTGAGGGGGTAAAGTTCAGGC
>CAVZHO010000011.1:0-372965 GCA_963775085.1 uncultured beta proteobacterium | reverse complement strand
TATAATAGCTACTTACGTCCTATCGACAGGGACTACGGGCATATTTAGTAGAAAAATTAAGCTTTCAAAAGCGTGGCAGCCTTCGCCAGCGCCGTAATCCGTGCCCAGTTGTCAGAGGCTATTGCATCTGCTGGTGTGAGCCACGAGCCGCCAACGCAGACGACGTTGGGCAGGGCTAAGAACTCCTTGGCGTTCTGCTCGCTCACACCTCCAGTGGGGCAAAACTGCACATCAAAAAACGGCCCGCTCCAGGCTTTGAGCATGGCTGGGCCGCCCGCTTGCATGGCGGGGAAGAACTTGAGCTGCTGGTAGCCTGCCTCGCAGGCTTGCATGATCTCGCTGCCGGTGGCTACGCCGGGCAGCAGAGGCAGGCCCGCATCATGGCAGGCTTGGCCTACCGTAGTGGTGAAGCCGGGGCTGACGGCAAAGCGCGCGCCTGCACGGGCTGCGGCTTGCGCATCTTGCACGCTGCGCACCGTGCCTGCGCCTACTACCGCTTCGGGTACTTCTTTGGCGATGCGTTCGATGCACTGTAGGGCCACAGGGGTGCGTAAAGTAACTTCCAGCATCCGAATGCCACCAGCGACCAAAGCGCGGGCCAGGGGTACGGCGTGGGCGATGTCGCTCAAGACGATGACGGGGATAACCGGGGCATCCTGCATGACTCGCAGTGCGGTGAATGGGTTTACAGCCATGTGCAGGCTCCTTCTTCGGCGGTGAGTGCGTTGCGGCGCATGGAGGCGAACAGTTCGCGGCCCATGCCTTGGCCGTTGGATTGGGTTTGCGCTGCGGTCATGGTGGCCACGGGGCGTGCGGCCCACTCTGCATCGCTCACCAGCGCTTGCAGGTTTCCAGTGGGCGCGTCCAGACGCACCAGGTCTCCACTACACAGCTTGGCCAGCGGGCCACCAGCCAGTGCCTCGGGGCTGACGTGGATGGCGGCGGGGACTTTACCGGATGCACCACTCATGCGGCCATCGGTCACCAGTGCCACTTTGTAGCCCTTGCCTTGCAGCACGGCCAGAGGAGGCGTGAGCTTGTGCAGTTCGGGCATGCCATTGGCTTGCGGGCCCTGCCAGCGCACTACGACCACCACGCCACCGTGGATTTGGCAGTGACGTTCTAAATCGCCGTTATTGAAGGCCGCGAGCATCGCTTCCTGGCTGTCAAAGATCACCGCAGGGGCTTCGATGGTGTGCCGATCTTCTGGCACGGCTGACACTTTGATCACGCTGCGGCCCAGGTTGCCTTGCAGCAATTTCAGGCCACCCGTGGCGCTGAACGGGCTGCTGACGGGGCGCACGACGCTGTCGTCTTTCGTTGCGCCAATGTCGCTCCATTGCAAGCCCTGTGCAGTGGCTGCGGGCTTTTGGGTATAGCTGCGAATGTTGGTGCCCACCGTCAATACATCGGCATGCATGAAGCCCGCATCCAGCAGCTCACGGATCACATAGCCCGGCCCGCCAGCATCCTGAAACTGGTTCACATCCGCGCTGCCATTGGGGTAGACGCGCGACAAGAGCGGCACTACGTCAGACAGCGCCGAGAAATCGTCCCAGTCAATCACAATGCCCGCAGAGCGCGCCACGGCGACCCAGTGGATCAGGTGGTTGGTGCTGCCGCCCGTGGCCATTAATGCCACCATAGCGTTAACGATGCAACGTTCGTCCACTATCTTTCCAATAGCAGCTTTGTTTTTAGTAGCCGCCAGCACCGTCTTTACCGCCTCGCGAGTTAACAACCCGCGCACATGCAAACCTGTGGCTTCGTCGGGGTTGATAAAGGCCGTGCCGGGCACATGCAGGCCCATGGCCTCCAGCAGCATCTGGTTGCTGTTGGCGGTGCCGTAGAAGGTGCAGGTACCCTGGCCGTGGTAGGCCTTGGACTCGGCCTCCAGCAGCTCGGCGCGGCCTACCAGGCCTTGGGCTGCTTTTTCACGCACTTCGGATTTTGTCGTTATTGCTCAGGCCACTGGTCATCGGGCCAGCGGGTACGAACACCGTGGGCAGATGGCCAAAATGCAGCGCACCAATCAGCAGGCCCGGCACGATCTTGTCGCACACGCCCAGCAGCAGCGCACAGTCAAACATGTCGTGCGACAGGCTGACAGCGGTGGCCATGGCGATGGTGTCGCGGCTGAACAGGCTCAGCTCCATCGCAGGCGTGCCCTGCGTCACACCGTCGCACATGGCGGGCACGCCGCCTGCCACCTGCGCCGTTGCGCCGTGCTTGCGCGCCTCGTCTTTGATGAGCGCCGGGTAATGCTGCAAGGGCGCGTGGGCTGACAGCATATCGTTGTAGGCGTTGACGATGCCGATGTTCACTGCTTTTTCAGCAAACACTTTGAATTTATCACTGCCCGGCATGGCGGCAAAAGCATGCGCTACGTTGGCACAACCCATGCGGTCTGCGCCCCGGTCACGGCGGCCGGCGGCATCGAGCTGCTGCAAATAGGCAGCGCGGGTGGTGGTGCTACGCTGGGTGATACGCTTAGTGACTTGTGCCACTACAGGGTGAATACTCATGGATTGGAAAACCGTTTTGCTGCATTGAATGGATGTAATTAAATTACACAACCATCATACGGCGAGAACACCCTTGCGTCCAGCTATTGGGTTACCAACAGGGTACGAACCAAGCTATGGCATGCCATAAAAAAACCCGCCGGGCTGTGCGCTTGCGGCGGGGTGGGCATTAAGCGCTGGCGTTTATTGCAACACCACTTCTACGCGCCGCGCCTGTGCGCCCGCGCCGGCTTGGATGTCTTCTGGCTTTTTCAGCTCGATCTGCGCGTCGGTCAAACCCGAGGCCTTGAGCAAGTCGCGCACGGCAAAGGCACGCTGCTTGGCAATTTCCTTGTTTTGCTCAGGGTTGCCCGTGCTGTCCACATAGCCGCTGATAACGGCCTTTTTGCCAGCCTGCACGCCTACGATGATGTCGCTGAGCGCCTGGGTGCCGCCCGCGGCCAGGTCAAACTTGCCCGAGGCAAAGAAAAACTTCACCACGCCATTGTCTACCGTCACACTGGCCTTGCCCGCAGCGGCCAAGGCAGCCGCTTCTGCGGCCGAGGTTCCCCCAGCTTGTGCACCACCGGCAACTGCAACCGATGCAACTGCCGCAACACTCGAAGCGCTTAGGGCCGCCTTAGCGGTCCTGTTCTTTTGGTAAATTGTCAGGCCGATTACCAGACTAATTACCAGAGCAATTACGCCAAAAATCACGCCCATTACCAGGCCGGTGCTGTCGTCATCCTGCGAATTCATGAAAAACTCCATTAAAGTATTAAGCTTGATTGTAAATTGCCCCGCATGTCCCATTCGCACTTAATCGTCAGAGATCCCACAGAGTTGCTGGAACACACGCTAAAAACGTGGCGTACAGGCACGCCTGAGCGTGGTTTGTGGGTATTTGGCTACGCATCGCTGATCTGGCGGCCTGATTTCGAATTCACCCAGCGCTGCGCCGCCCGTGTGCAAGGCTGGCACCGGGCGCTGCACATGTGGAGCCGCGTCAACCGGGGCACGCCCGAGTGCCCAGGCCTGGTGTTTGCGCTGCTGACGGGTGGCAGTTGCCAGGGCATGGTGTTCCACGTGGCCGCTGCGCAGGTGGAGGCCACCTTGCAAACGCTCTGGGAGCGCGAGATGCCCACAGGCGTATATGACCCGCGCTGGCTGAACTGCAAAACCGCTCAAGGCGATGTCAGCGCATTGTCCTTTACGCTGCCGCGCAGCAGCCCCAACTATTGTGGTGTGCTGACGGATGCGCAGTATGCACGGATCTTCAAAGAGTCATGCGGCCGCTATGGCACTACGCTGGACTATGCGCAGCAAACCTATGAGGGTCTGTTGCGCGAGGGCATCCATGACCGGGCGTTAGAGAAACTGCTGCGCAATCGCTTGGGGAAATCCCAGCAAATCCGCCCATAAAAAAAGCCGCATGAAGCGGCTTTTTTTGATGGGAGCGAAACGCTTTAAGCGCGCGCCGAGCGCAGCTTGAACGAGAACTCTTGCAGCGCGGCAATACCGCTGTCTTCGGCACGTTTGCACCAGGCTTGCAGGTTGGTGGCCAGTTGCTCACGGCTCAGGGTGGTGCTGCTCCACATCTGGCGCAGTTCGTCACGCATGGTGGCCATTTTGTCCAGCACCGGGTGCGCAGCGCGGGCCTGGGCCAAATGTGCTTGCGCGGTGGCAGGAACTTTGTCATGGTCACGGTGCAACCAGCGCTTGGCGGTCTCCAGCACCGACAGGTCAGCCTGCTTGGCCTTGAGCACCTCGATCTCGCGTGCACAGGCGGCGCGCATTTCGCGGGCATAGCCTGCCATCACTTCGTAGCGGTGGGCAATCAGGGTCTCCAGGGTTTTTTCGTCTGCTACAGGAGTTGCCGCGCCTAGCAGCATCTTGGGCGGCACTTTTTTCACAGTGGCCATCCCCATGATTTCCAGCGTACGGATATACATCCAGCCGATGTCAAACTCGTAGGGCTTAACCGACAGTTTGGCCGAGGTAGGGTAGGTGTGGTGGTTATTGTGCAGCTCTTCACCTGCAATCAAAATACCCCAGGGAGAGATGTTGGTGCTGGCATCGGTGGCTTCAAAGTTGCGGTAGCCGGTGTAATGCGCCAGGCCGTTGATCACGCCAGCGGCCATGATGGGGGTCCAGGCCATTTGCACGGCCCACACGGCCAGTCCGGCAAAACCAAACAGCGCCAGATCAATAACCATCATCAGGCCAACACCCTGCCAGCTAAAGCGCGTGTACAGGTTGCGCTCCAGCCAATCGGTGGGCGTACCGTGGCCATACTTGGCCATGGTTTCCATGTTTTTCGATTCGGTGCGGTACAGCTCGGCACCCTGAAACAACACCTTTTTGATGCCGTAAATTTGCGGGCTGTGCGGGTCATCGGCCTGCTCGCATTTGGCGTGGTGCTTGCGGTGGATGGCGGCCCATTCCTTGGTGACTTGCCCGGTGGTCAGCCACAGCCAAAAGCGAAAGAAGTGCGAGGGAATGGCGTGCAAATCCAGCGCCCGGTGGGCCTGGTGGCGGTGCAGATAAATCGTCACTGCGGCCATGGTGATGTGCGTCAACCCCAGTGTAAACAGCACGATCTGCCACCACGCCAAACTCCACATGCCGTGAGCGAGCCACTGAACAATCGCGTCGAACACGGGAGAATCAAAAACAAACATGAATTTCCTTTAAAAAAGGTGATGTCCACAACGGAAGCCTGTACTTGTAACAGGCTTAACTTACTATTTTAATCTATTGCCCCAATTAAATGGGGCTTTAAGGCTACCGTTTATCGCAAACACAGGGCAAAAAATACATTCAGTTACGTTGCCACACCGCCGCAAAAAACCCATCCGTGCCATGCTTATGTGGCCACAGGCGCAGGTAGCGCGCTGGTGCATCTGCTGTGCCGCTGCACAAAGCCGCTGCACCTTCCACCTTCATTTGAGTCAACAAGTCGCCCACTTCAAGAGGCGTGAAATCGTTATTTGCGTCGCTGAAGGCTTGTGCAATCGCCTCATTTTCTTCGGGCAACAGGCTACAGGTGGCATACACCAAGCGCCCGCCGGATTTGAGCAAGCGCGCTGCACTTTGCAAAATAGCGGTTTGTTTGACGTTGAGTTCAGCAATATCGCTGGGTTTTTGCCGCCACTTCAAATCCGGGTTGCGGCGCAGGGTGCCCAGGCCGCTGCAAGGTGCATCCACCAACACGCGGTCTATCTTGCCCGCCAGGCGCTTCACGCGCTCGTCACGCTCATGCGCAATGGCCGCGGTGTGGACGTTAGACAAACCACTACGGGCCATGCGCGGCTTAAACGCGTCCAAGCGGTGCGTGGAGGTGTCAAAAGCATACAAACGCCCGGTGCTGCGCATCATCGCGCCCAGCGCCAGCGTCTTGCCGCCCGCGCCTGCGCAAAAGTCCACCACCATCTCGCTGCGTTTGGCATCGACCAAGAGCGCCAAGAGCTGCGAGCCTTCGTCTTGCACCTCGATCTTGCCTTTTTCAAATGTCAGGGTTTTATTGATCGGCGGGCGGCCCTGCATGCGCAGACCCCACGGAGAGAACGGCGTAGGCTCAGATTTAAACCCGGCCTTGGCCAACTCTTTTTGTGCTTCTTCACGCTTGAGCTTGAAGGTGTTGACACGCAAATCCAGTGGCGCAGCGGTGTTCAAACTGTCCACCAAGGGCCAAAAATCGTTGCCCAGTTGGGATTTGAGCGAGGCCGCCAGCCACTCCGGCAGATTGTGGCGATGCAGCTCCAGCATGCCAGAATTGGCAGCGGCGGGGTTGACAGCATCGCAGCTATCCAGCCAAGCCACCTCATTGGGGTTGAGGGTGGACTTGATAAAATCGCGCGGCCCGTAAAAGCCCAAAATGGCTAGCTTGCGCTCACGCGAGCCACTGCCCTTGGGCGCGCTCAGCGCGAACGCCTCGTACAGCAGCTTTTTGCGCAGCACGTTGTAGGCGGTTTCCGCCAGGGTAGCGCGCTCACGCGGCCCAAGATTGCGGTTCTCTTTAAAAAACTTCGACACCACCGAGTCAGCGGGGTGCTCAAATTTCAGTACTTGGCCTACGAGATATGCGCAGGCATCGATCAATTGTTCAGGATGCATAGGGGCTATTGTCCCACTGTTGTCTGGTGCTTCCTGACTTTAAGGATTCTTGTGGCGTGAGTTCGTCCTTCGCAAGAAAACTCTGCCTATCGGCCTATCTGCCATTCATGGGTTCAGCATAAAGCCGCCGAAGAACGCAGCGAGGGCATCGGTAGCATCCAGCGGCAGGATGTGCGCGATGTACTGGTCAGGCCGCACTATCACCAGGCAGCCCTGCTGGCGGTCAATGCCGCGCAAGGTGTAGATATTTTGGCCCGCATCCTCCAGCGCGCAGAAGGCTTTTTCATAATCGCGCAGGCCATACTTGCCTTTGGGCGGGAACAGCAGCTCGGGCATGGCGGTGACGGCAAGCGAGTGGTGGCTTTGCTGGAATACAGCGCGCACGTCAAAGACGGCATCTACGTCTGCCCCTTCGGGGGTGTAGCGTTTGAGTGGGGACTGCGCTGACTGGCTGAGGTCGCTGCACAGCTTGCCAATGGGCGACCCAGGCCCGGCATCGTCACCCTGCCCCGCAAATGCCATCAAGCGCCAGCGGGCATCGGCCACTAAAGTCTCGCCCAGTTGCATCAGCTTGCCGTCGCCCACACGGATGACGGGCGCGGAATGAAAGCGTGTACCGATAAGCAAACCGGCTGCCAAATGCTGGTGCGTGGAGGGCCCGGTGAGCAGCGCAGGGGTGTAGCGCGTGGCGGTGCCCGCCGTATAGCGGCCATGCTGCACAAAATAGCGTTGCACTTCAGAGGCATCAATGCCCCCGCTGCTACCCGTGCCCGCTGGTTCGCCCGGTTTCTTGTGCGGGGCGCTGAGCATTTGGGCCCATTCGCGGTCAAAGTCGATCAGCTCTTTGGCTACCGCATGCCGCTCGGCAGAGTAGGTGTGCAGCAGGCTGGCTGGGCTGCGCCCGCGCAGCACGGCGGCCAGCTTCCAGCCGAGATTGAAGGCATCTTGCATCGACACGTTCATGCCCTGGCCCGCTTTGGGGCTGTGCGTGTGGCAGGCGTCCCCAGCGATGAAGATGCGCGGCAGGCGCATCGCCATCTCTTCGGGTTTTAAATCATCAAACCTGTCGCACATGCGCTGGCCAATTTCGTACACCGACCACCAGGCCACTTCTTTCACATCCAGCGTGTAGGGGTGCAAGATGCGCTGGGCGGCGGCGATCAACTGCTCCAGGCTGATGTTGCGGCTGGAGACGCGCTCGTTCGGGTTGAGCTTGTCCAGCTCCACATACAAGCGCACCAGGTAGCCGCCCTCGCGCGGGATGATCAGGATGCTGCCTTCGCTGGCCGACTGGATCAGTGATTTGAAACGGATGTCGGGGAAGTCGCTCACCACCAGCACATCCATCACGCCCCAGGCGTGGTTGGCCGAGTCGCCCTTGAGCGACAGGCCTATCGAGCTACGCACGCCGCTGCGCGCACCATCGCAGCCCACCACATAACGGGCGCGGATGGTTTCTACCTGCCCGGTGAAGGCAGCGTCTTGCCGCTCAAAGCGGGCGGTGACGGGGTAGTCTTGCGCGTCGTCCGCTGCACGCTCCAGCCCCATGAGCCGGCGGCCATAGTGCGGCACCAGGCGGGTGGCCGAGCGTTGCATGGTCTCCAGGTAAAAGTCGTGCACGCGGGCTTGGTTCAAAATCACATGCGGCATGTGCGACAGGCCGTCTTCTACGTCTTGCACGCGGCCGCTGCGCACAATGCACTGGCGGTCAGCGCCGCCGTCGTCAGGCTTCCAAAACGTGGTTTCGTTCACCCAGTACGATTCTTTCAGCACCCGCTCGGCAAAACCAAAGGCCTCGAACATTTCCATCGTGCGGCAGGCCACGCCATCGGCCTGGCCCAGCTGCAAGGGGCCCGGCTTTTGGTCCACGATCACGGTGCGAATCTCAGGGAATGCCGCCAACTGCGTGGCCAGCGTCAGGCCCGCTGGGCCGCAGCCAACGATCAACACATCAGCCTCTGCAGGCAGGGTGTTGCTTGCGCTAGCTTGGGTGTTTTGCACCGCTGCGTCCAACAAACCAGGGTCGCCAGTACGAAAACCGTTGTAGTGAAATTGCATTTTGTGTCTCTCTCGGGTGATGGTTTCAGACTGTCGCAGATTTAAACTATATCGTCAAAGCCAGTTTTAAAATATAGCGTATATGCTTTTAATATAGTGGGCTACACTGCCACCCATGGCAAAGCTTGATTTAGATTGGCTCGGTGTTTTCGTTGAGGTCTATAAAACCCAAAGCGTCTCGCGCGCCGCGCAGTCGCTGGGCATGGAGCAGGCCAGCGCCAGCATAGTTTTGACCAAGCTGCGCCGCCATTTTGACGACCCTCTTTTTTGCCGCACATCGGCTGGCATGGTGCCCACACCCCGCGCCCAAAGCATCTACCCCGATGTGCTGGAGGCGCTAACACGGCTGGACAAAGCGCGCGGTGCCACTGGCGCCTTTTTGCCCCAGCAGGCCCAGCGCGAGTTTCGCATCTGCATGACCGACATCAGCGAAATTGTGCTGCTGCCGCGCCTTATTAACCATCTGCAAACCACAGCGCCGGGCTTGGTGATAGAAACCGAAAAAATTTCCCCTGGCAGCCGCCAAAGGCTAGAGTCTGGCGAGGTCGATCTGGCCGTGGGCTTTACTCCCGATCTGGAGGCCGGGTTTTACCAGCAGGCCCTGTTTGCGCAAGACTTTGTCTGCCTCGCCTCCAGCGCCCACCCACGCATTGGCGCCAAGCTCACGCGCAAAGCCTTCAGCAACGAAGGGCACATCATGGTCATGTCGTCCGGCACCGGCCATTCCATTGTGGACAGGGTGCTGGCCAAAAACAAAGTGGAACGCCGCGTGGTGCTGCGCGTGCCCAGCTTTCTGGGAGTAGCCCGCATCGTTGCCCAAACCGAGTTTTTGGTCATCGTGCCCCGCCAGCTAGGCCACGCGCTGGCCGAGCAAGAACGCGTGAAGGTGCTGGAGCCCCCCGTGCCGCTGCCCCCCTACAAAGTCAAACAGCACTGGCACGAGCGCTACAACCTGGACGCAGGCAACATCTGGCTGCGCAAAACTATGGCAGGGTTGTTTTCGGGCAAGGGGTTGGATGTGTGAACGTCTTCATGTGGTGGAAATCCCACCACTAGGTGGGCGAAATTCCACCACTTCACGCGTATTTTCGTTGGCAAACTGCACGCACATCTACGCCAATTAATTAGGATACACACCACCATGCTCGCCATCGCCAAGGAAACAACCTATGTCACAAGCATTTGAAAGTATCCGACAAGGCCTGAGCAAAGTATGGCCCATGCCAAAGCCAAACGCGCTAACAAGCCAACCGGGATTAAGCTGTACCACCCTCAAACAATCGACGCGCCAGCGCTACGCGACCGCCTCGGTTTATCAAAGAGCAATTTTCCGCCCGCTTTGACTTCTCGGTAGCCACCCTGCGCCACTGGGAGCACAGCGACCGCTCGCCCAGCGGGGCATCGCTGGTATAGCTGAATGTGATTGATCGCAACCCGCGTGCGGTAATGCAGGCGTTGAGTTGAATCATCGGCACCACTGGGTTCCCTGTGGGCTAACCAGGCATAGGCACTACACTCCAAGCCATGGACACTTCTGCACGCTACCTTGCTTTTCACGGCACCATCGTTTTATTCATCGGCCTCATGTGCGGCAGTCCGTATGGCCGGGCGATCAACCAAAACCACCCAGCACACATCGTCACGGCCTGGCGTTTTGCGCACAGCGCGCTGCCGTTCAGCGCGATGCTGATGTTTGCCGTTGCAGCATTGTTGTCAGCATTTACGGTGACAGCACAAGTCAAGTGGTTTATCTCGTGGATGTGGATCGTCTCGTCCTATGCGTTTTGCGTTTCACTACCGCTGGCGGCCGTCATCGGCCATCGCGGCCTGGCCTGGAAAGGGCCGTGGACAGCGAAACTGGTTTTTATTGCTAACATTCTTGGCGCGGCAACTTCGGTGTTTGCAACGCTTGCGCTGATGTATGCGAGTTATGTGTCGCTGTAATTTCTCAAAGCAAGCCTGTAAAAATGCGTGCCGCAGCGTTGTTATTGGTCTCACTGCTAATGGGTGGAGTTAAAAACCTGTATGCGGGGGGAAGTACGGTCGACCTTAAACCACCTGCGAATTAAAGCAAGGTCTCGAAGCTAGAAAACTTGCTTCCAAAAGCGTTCGCTTGGTATGAAAAATCTGAGGGAAAGTTGCTGACCCAAGGTCGACCACTGTCACAGATCGAAACGCGCACAGCTATTGCACTGGGAGCCGCTCATCCAGAGCGTGTTCGGGTGGTGGTGTTGCGAAATTTTCCAATGCCTACCAAGCCCATTTTGCTCAATGAAGCAAAGCGGTTTGGTATTGGTTCTCGTTTTGAGATAGGCCGTACGATGGGTTATGCGATTCTGATAAAGCCACAAGGGGCAAGAGATCCAACGGTAGTTGCGCATGCGCTCGTGCATGTGGCTTAACAAGATTGACTCGGCAGACAGCAATTTGTGCGGCAAATATTGACTGAGCTTTGTACCATTGGCTACGAAAAATCACCGCTAGAAGTTGAGGCCAATGCAAAGCAAGGTATCAAAGTGCTATTGCCATAACGTGATAAACATCGCAGATCTTGCCCGGTTGTTTGGATTTTTTTCGGTCATTTTTTCGGGCGGCGTTTGATTTTGTTTTCCAAGGCTTTTAAATCAACCTCGTCTTGGATGTGGGCTTCCAATGCCTCCTGCTTTTTGCGACGCTGGTCGTAGTCGAGATAGAGGGCACTCGTGGTGCTCTCCATTTGCGCATGGCTAATGGAACCTGCCTCGTGACCTGCATGACCGAGCAGGGGGAAGCCGTTGGATCTGATAATTTGGTCCACGTTTTTCCGCCAAAACCCCATACGAATTTCTTGGCGGCTCTTGGTCCGCAGTTCGGCCGTTTCCAGAAAGATGACCACCAACCGATTTAGGGTGTCAATTTCATCTTCGCTCAGGTAATTCTTGGCAACCAGAATGTCTTGCTTGCGCACTTGCGCGCCCTTCCAATGCAGGAGACCAAAGTTAGCATCGTTGCGATTGGCGCGTGCGGTGATGAGCTCGGCAGCGGTTTTTTGGGTGACGGCGTAGAGCAAATGGTTTTGCACCGTGGCAAAGAAGGTCTGGGTGGCCTCGTCCGTCTTGTCGTAATCGGTGCTGAGCGCGAACAGGTCGCGCACTTTTTGGTAAAATCGCTTTTCGGAGGCGCGGATGTCACGAATGCGGGCCAGCATCTCGTCAAAATAATCCGAGCCACCATCCGGGTTCTTCAATCGCTCATCGTCCATCACGAAGCCCTTGAGCAGGTATTCCTTCAGGACGGTGGATGCCCAGCGTCGGAACTGTACGCCACGTGGCGAACGCACTCGGTAGCCCACGGCCAAAATGGCTACCAGGTTATAGAGCGTGAGCGTGCGCTGGACTTCGCGGCTACCCTCGGTTTGAACTACCGAGGATTCCTCGGTAGTTGCCTCCCTGGTCAGCTCCTCGTCCTCGTACAGGTTTTTCAGGTGCAGGCCGATGTTGTCCGCGCTAACGTCAAACAACTCCGCCATTTCCCGCTGAGAAAGCCAAACAGTTCGATCTTTGGCACGCAGTTGAATGCGGCTTATGCCATCTTCCGTGGTGTAAAGGATTATGGCGCTCATATTGTCGATGCACTGGCAAACAAGGCCGGGGCGAACGGTTTGCCGATGTAAGTGAACTTAAATGAAGGCATGGGTTAGTGATTGACGTTATCGACTAATTATGGGCTATTCGCTTAGCGCACTATCCGACAGGTATCAGCGCCCTTTCGCCTGTAGTGTGCTTTGGCCTAGACAATACGCTGCTTTGCCTACCTCAGTCGTCAAACCCACCCGCGAGGCGCAGGGCCGCCGCATCTTTGCTGCTGAGCAATGCCACCAACGCGGCAGCCTGCGATGAGTTAGCCGCCTTGCTGCTCACAGCCGCCGTGTACACCGTAGCCAGCTCAAACTCTTTAGGCAACACGGCTATCAAGTTCACACCCGGGGTATACAAAATCTCGGTCACCTGGGTACAGCCGATCAAGCCGGGCTCGGGGCACTTGGCCATCTCGGCCATGGCAGTGGCGCCGTTGGGGTAGGGGCGCAGGCGCGATGCAACTTCTGCGTCAATGCCCAACTGCTTCATTACGTTCATGAAGTGGATGCCTGCGGTGGCTTTGATGGGGTCGGGGAAGTAGATGCCGCTGGCCGCTAGCAGGGCGGACTTGAGCTGGAGCGGCGAACTCACCAGGGGCCGCGGGCTGCCGACTTTGACGGCGACACCGGTGCTCACCTTGCCCAGGTCGCGGGCGCTGCCGGCTACTACGTGGCCGCTGGCTTCTAGCTGGGCGATGAGAGCGGCGCTGAGGATGACCACGTCGCAGGGTGCGCCCGCGAGCAGCTGGTCGCGCATCACGCCGACGGCGCTGTAGGTGCCTGCCAGGGTGCAGCCGCTAGCTTCTTTAAATTGTGCTTCGAGCCTAGATACGAGGCCGTAGGCGGCGCCGCCGCTAAGGATGTGGAGAGTGGTCATAAATCTAATTTTTGTGTGAGGCCTTCGACAGGCTCAGGCCGAACGGATACAACAGCACTTAATCTGCTTTGATGCCCGCCGTCTTAATGACTTTTTCCCACTTGGCAATGTCGTCGCGGGCGTATTTGTCAAACACCTCGGGGCTCATTACCATCGCTACCGCACCTTGCTTGGTCCACTGCTGCTTCACGTCAGGCTGGTTGGCGATTTTGCTCACAGCCTCGTTCAAACGGGTCACCACCTCTTTGGGCGTGCCTTTGGGGGCCATCAGGCCGAGCCAGATGGTGGCTTCGTAGCCGGGTACACCGGCCTCGGCCATCGTGGGTACGTCGGGCAGCACGGCAGAGCGGGTTTTGCCGGTGGTGGCCAGGGCCTTGACCTTGCCTGCGCGGATTTGCTCGGTCATGGTGGTGACTGCGTCAAACATGATGTCCACCTGGCCGCCAATCACATCCGTGCGTGCGCCCGAGCTGCCCCGGTACGGGATGTGCACCAGGTAAATGCCTGCCATGCTTTTGAACAGCTCGCCGGCCATGTGGTAGGGCGTGCCGGGGCCGCTGGAGGCGTAGTTGATTTTGCCGGGCTGGGTTTTGGCGCGCTTGATCAAGTCGGCCAGTTTGCTCTCGGGCACGGCGGGGTTGGCGACCAACACCAGGTCGGAATAGTTGATGGGTGCTACCGCGATAAAGTCGCGCATCAAGGCGAAGGGCTTGTTTTGCAACAGGGTTTCGTTGGCGGTGTGGGTGTTGGACATGAGCAGCAGGGTGTAGCCGTCAGCGGGTGCTTTGGCCGCCAGGTCGGTACCAATGACCGAGCCGCCACCGGGCTTGTTGTCCACCACGAAGGACTGGCCCAAGGTTTCCTGCAAACGCTGCGCCATGAAACGTGCGTAGTTGTCCGCCGGGCCACCTGCGGCGAAGGGGACGACTATTTTGACGGGGCGGGTGGGGTAGCTTTGGGCGAACGCTGATGCACTGCACGCCACCAATAAAATAGCTGCTTGCGCTATGATTGATTGGGCTACAGCCTTAAATGCATGTTGAATTGTCATGATAGAGTAGTTTCAAAGAGGTTGTGAATCAGGGGATAGGGAGGTAACGCTGAAAACGCAAAAACTACGCAAAAAACGCAGAAAAATTCATTAAAAAAACAGAACACACAGCATTTTTTTTATATTTTTAGCGTTTTTTGCGTAATTTTTGCGCTTTTCGCGTTACCTATCTTCATACGAATTAATCCAAACGCCCAATACGCTTGACCACATCGACCATGCGTTTGGAATCTGCCTGCACGTATTTCTCAAACTCAGGCGCGTCTAAATATTGGATCGGACTTCCCGCATTGCCAATAATTTCTTTGACCTTGGCATCCGCAGCCGCCACTTTGGCCGCTGCGCGCAGGCGCTGGGCGATGGGCTCGGGCACGCCTGCCGGGATGAACAGGCCGGACCACTGGGCGTATTCGGCATTTTGGCCAGAATCTTTCAGGCTGGGTACGTCAGGCAACGAGGCCAAGGGCGCATTGCCCCAGTGGCCCAGGGCGCGTAGCTTGCCGGCCTTGATGTGTTGCAGCACGGTGGCGGGGCCGGACGATACCGCGTCGATCTGGCTGCCCAGCAGCGCCACCACGGCGGGGGCTGCGCCGGTGAAAGGGATGTGCGCCATCTTCACGCCTGCGGTTTGCGCCAAAATTTCCATGGGCACATGCATGGTGCCGTAGTTGCCGGACGAGCCGTAGTTAATGACGCCGGGGCGTTTTTTAGCGTCTGCCACAAAGTCCTGCACACTCTTCCACGGCGCGTCGGCGCGCACTACCAGCACGGTAGGGTCGGCGGTAAAGCGGGCGATGGGGCGCAGGTCGGGCAGGTTAAACATGGGGGCGCGGCCCAGCAGGGCATCGGCCTCGGGGATGACGGTAAGGGACGACAGCGCCAGCAGCACGGTGTAGCCATCGGGCTTGGCCTTGGCGGCGTAGGCCATGCCGATGCCGCCACCGGCACCGGCCTTGTTTTCAATAATCACCGGGTGCCCCAGCTCGCGCGACAGCGCCTCGGCCACCGGTCGGGCCACAATGTCAGCCAGCCCGCCGGGTGGGAAGGGCACTACCATGGTGATAGCGCGCGATGGCCAGGGGGCTTGGGCGGTGGCCAGTAACGGTGCGCAAAGCGCGAGTGCGCCCAAGAGGGCAGACAAAGTGGTGCGGCGTTGCATGGCGGGTGATCCTTCCTAGTAGCGGTGCAAAATTATTAAAAATACTTCATCGCATATTACCCATTCACAGCAGCAAGGCGCTACGTAATTCCCCGTGACGTACCTAGGGCAAGCACGTCCATACTTACCCTTGTTCTGTTTCATTTATCACACCCACCATCCCCATGAAAATCGCAGCCTTTCGCCTCAACGGCACCCCGAGCGTCGGCCTCGTCAGCAAAGACGCAACCACTGTGCAACCCTTTACCCTCGGCGTCGATGCCGCTGCCCTGGGCGCGCTGCCCATCATCGAAGCGCTGGCGCGTGGCGAGGCGCTGCCCGCCCTGCAAACCGCCGTGCCCCTGAGCAGCGTACAGCTCACCGCCCCCCTGCCGCGCCCACGCCGCAACATTTTTTGCGTAGGCAAAAACTACATCGCCCACGCCAAAGAGTTTGCCGGCAGCGGCTTTGACAGCAGCGCCAAAGCCGGGGGTGACATTCCTAGCGTGCCGATCTACTTCACCAAGGTGCCCGAATCCGTCGTGGGCCCGAGCGACTTTATCGACATGCCGGTGGGCGTGTCCGACGCGATTGACTACGAGGCCGAGCTCACCGTGGTAATTGGTAAAGGCGGCAAGGGCATCAAAGCCGCTGACGCCATGAAGCATGTGTGGGGCTACACCATCATCAACGACGTGACAGCACGCGACTGGCAGCAGCGCCACTCGCAATGGCACCTGGGCAAGTCGTTTGACACCTTCTGCCCGATGGGCCCCTGGCTGGTGAGCGCCGATGAATGCGATGCCACCAACACCCAGATGCGCTGCTACGTGAACGGCGAGCTGCGCCAGGATGCCAAGACCACTGACTTGATTTTTAACATTCCGACACTGATTGAAACCCTTTCTGCTGGCATCACTCTGTACCCTGGTGATTTAATAGCAACTGGCACGCCGGTCGGCGTGGGCATTGGTTTCAAACCTCCCAAATATCTCAAAGCGGGCGATACCGTGCGTATTGAGATCGACGGCATTGGACAGATTGAAAATAAAGTACGTTAAACCATACGCTATCATATGTATAGCTACTAATGTCCAGGTGACAGGGACTATGGGCATATTTAGCCTCCAAAAGACCGCCCAATGACCGATAACGACCTGCCGCCACTGATCGAAACCCCTCCAGGCCGCTACCGCCACTACAAAGGCGGCCTGTACGACGTGGTGGGCACCGTGCGCCATAGCGAAACGCTGGAGCCCATGACCCTGTACCGCGCGCTCTACGGCCAGATGGGGCTGTGGGTGCGGCCTGCGGCCATGTTTAACGAAGCGGTGGTGATCGGCGGCGTGTTGCAAAGCCGCTTCACCAAGATGGATGGCTGACCCCGTGCTGCGCGCATGGTGCGTGGCCAGCGTGGTGTGGGGCTGCTGCATCCCAGTGGCCATGGCCCAGGACGCTGACGCTCCCGCACCGGCTGCGCAGGCACCCGCCGCCACCGCCACTGGTGTGCCGCCAGTGCTGCCCACATGGGCCCAGCTGCAGGCTGGCGGTGCGGTGATCGGCGAGGTACGCATCAATGCGCAGGATATTTTTGATCTCAACGACCCTCGGGAAAGCGGCGCGCTCTACCGTCTGGCCAATGCACTGCACATCAAAACCCGTCCCGGCGTGATTGAACGCTCGTTGCTGTTCAAGCGGGGCGACCTGCTCCTGGTACAGCGCATCGAGGAGTCAGAGCGCCTGCTGCGCTCCAACCCGTTCCTCTACGATGTCAGCATCCAGCCCATCGCTTACCGCGATGGCGTGGTGGACCTGGAGGTCAAAACCTATGACACCTGGTCGCTCACGGCCGGTGCCAACGTCAGCCGTTCCGGAGGGGCCAATACGACGGGCCTGAAGTTTCAGGAAAAGAATTTTCTGGGCACGGGCCTGTCTCTGGGGCTCACCAGTTCCAGTAACCCCGACCGCAAGGGCACGGAGTTTGAGCTGTCGCACCGCCACACCCTGGGCAATTGGAACGAAGTCAGCTACAAACAGGCCAAATACGATGACGGCACCAGCCAGGCCTTCTCTTTCCAGCGGCCGTTTTACGCACTGGATACGCGCTGGGCTGCGGGGATTGAAACCTCCAGTGACAATCGCCTGATCTCAGCCTATGGCAGCGGTGGCACGCTGGTAGACCAGTACCGGTTAAAACAAAAAAAACTGGAGGTTTTTCGGGGCTGGTCCGACGGCCTGGTCAACGGCTGGACGCGGCGCTATTCGCTGGGCCTGGCCTACCAGGACGACGTTTACAGCCCCGCTCCCAGCTTTGTCTCGCCCGCGCTGCCCGCTGACCAGCGCCTGGTCACGCCTTTTGTGCGCCTGGAAGTGGTGCAGGACAACTTTGAAAAGCTCAGCAACCGCGACCAGATCGGGCGAACGGAATATTTTGCCAACGGCTTTGCCATGAAGGCGCAAGTAGGGCGGTCCTTCACTGCCCTGGGCTCCAGCCGTAACCTGTGGGACTACGAGGGCTCCATCAGCGACGGCTATGACGTGGCGGGCAATGATCTGCTGGTCTCGGCGGCTATCGCCGGGCAATATGGCGACGGTAAAAACCAGCACCAGGCGGTGGGTGCTGCGGCCAGGTACTACGTGACGCACAGCAAACATGCGCGCATGGTGGTGAGCGCTGCCGTCAACGCGACCAGCAGCCGCGATACGGTCGATCTGCTGCAACTGGGTGGCGACAACGGCCTGCGCGGCTACCCGCTGCGCTACCAAAGCGGGCAACGCCGCAGCCTGCTGAGCGTGGAGGAGCGTTTTTACTCGGACGTATTTTTGCTCAGGCTGTTTCGCGTCGGTGGTGCCGTGTTTTATGACGCGGGGCGTGCCTGGGGCGGCGCCAATCCCAACCCGGTCAACCCCGGCTGGCTGAGCGATATCGGTTTTGGCCTGCGTATTTTCAGCGTACGCGCAGCCAAAGGCAGCGTGCTGCATCTGGACTTTGCCTTTCCGCTCAAGCGCGACCCCGGCATCAAGCCGTTCCAGGTGTTGCTGAAGACCAAAGCCAGTTTTTAAGCATCAAATTGGCTTGTAGTCCTTGTCATTAGGACGTAAGTAGCTACTAAGTTAATAGCAACCCGGCAATCGCACGCGGGTAGATCAGATGCTCCTGCGTCAGCACCCGCGCCGCCAGGCTGTCTGCCGTGTCGCCTGCCAGCACCGGCACCGCCGCCTGCGCCAGGATCGGGCCGTGGTCCAGCTCGGCGGTGACTTGGTGCACCGTCGCGCCAGCCACCTTGCAGCCCGCATCTATCGCCCGCTGGTGGGTGTGCAGGCCCGGGAAGGCGGGCAGCAGCGAGGGATGAATATTGAGCAAACGCCCCGCGTAGCGCTGCACAAAAGCCGGGGTGAGGATGCGCATGAAGCCCGCCAGCACCACCAGCGTGGGTGCATAGCCGTCGATTACCGCAGCCAGTGCTGCGTCAAAGGCTTCGCGGCTGGCAAAAGCGCTGTGGTCGACGACCGCCGTGGCCAGGCCCTGCGCCTGGGCCAACGCCAGCCCGTGGGCACCTGCCCGGTTGCTGATCACCGCAACCACCTGCGCTCCGCGGCGCCCCGCCCAGTCGCCCTGCTGCGCAGCGCGCACGATGGCCGCCATGTTCGAGCCGCCGCCTGAAATTAGAATAACGATGTTTTTCATTACCTCGGATTATCACTTTTCGCCATGACTTTTAAGCAACTCACCCCCATCGAAGCCCGCGTGCTGGCCACTTTGATGGAAAAAGCCCGGACCGTGCCCGACAGCTACCCCCTGTCGCAGAACGCCCTGGTACTGGGCTGCAACCAAAAAACCAGCCGCGACCCGGTGATGGAGGTAAGCGACGACGATGCCCGCGCCGCCCTGGAGGCGCTGAAAAGCCGCAGCCTGGTGTTTGAAGGCAGCTCCAGCCGCGTGCCGCGCTACGAGCACAACTTCATGCGCGTAGCCGATGTCACCGAGCCGCAGTCGGTGCTGCTGGGCCTCTTGATGCTGCGCGGCGCGCAAACCCCGGCCGAGCTGCGCACCGCCGGCGAGCGCTGGTACAAGTTTGCCGATGCCGCTGCCGTAGACACGGTGCTGCAGGAGCTGCAAGCGAGAGGCGACGACGACGGCGCGCCCATGGTGCTCAAACTGCCCCGCGCCCCTGGGGCGCGCGAGCAGCGCTGGGTGCACCTGCTGTGCGGCGAGGTGGATGTAGCCGCGCTGGTGAGCAACGCCCCCAGCGCCGCCGAGGCCGAGGGCCTGCTGGGGCGCGTGACGGCGCTGGAGAACACGCTGGCGCTGCTCAAAGCCGACAACACCCTACTGCGCCAACAGGTACAAACGATCAGCGAACAACTGGGTATCCCGCTTGCGCAATCCGCAGCATAATTGACCTTCGTTAGACACAAAAGCACATCCGTGCTAAAAACGCTCCACTTCTCAAATTATCCGGAGACTCCATGGATTTAGCCTTCACCCCTGAAGAAGAAAAGTTTCGCCACGATGTGCGCACCTGGGTGCGCGGCAACCTGCCCAGCACGCTCTCGCACAAGGTACACAACGCCCTGCACCTGACGCGTGACGACCTGCAAAGCTGGGCCAAGATTTTGGGCAAAAAGGGCTGGCTCGGCCACGGCTGGCCCGCCGAGTTTGGCGGCCCCGGCTGGAACGCTGTGCAAAAGCATCTGTTTGAAGAAGAATGCGCCCTGGCCGGTGCCCCGCGCGTCATCCCCTTCGGGCCGGTGATGGTGGCCCCAGTGATCATGACGTTTGGCTCGCCCGAGCAGCAAAAACGCCACCTGCCCGGCATCGCCAGCGGCGAGGTGTGGTGGAGCCAGGGCTACAGCGAGCCCGGCTCGGGCTCTGACCTCGCCTCGCTCAAATGCAAAGCCGAGCGGGTGGGCGACAAATACATCGTCAACGGGCAGAAGACGTGGACGACGCTGGGCCAGTACGGTGAGTGGATCTTTTGCCTGGTACGCACCAGCAACGAAGGCAAGCCGCAAACCGGCATCAGCTTTTTGCTGATCGACATGAAAAGCAAGGGCATCAGCGTGCGCCCCATCGTACTGCTGGACGGCGAAGCCGAAGTCAACGAGGTTTGGTTTGACAACGTAGAAGTGCCTGCCGAGAACCTGATAGGCCAGGAAAACCAGGGCTGGACCTATGCCAAGCACCTGCTCAGCCACGAGCGCACCAACATCGCCGATGTGAACCGCAGCAAACGCGAACTGGAGCGCCTGAAAAACATTGCCAAAAAAGAAGGCGTGTATGACGACGTAAGGTTTAGAGACGAAATTGCCAAACTGGAAGTCGACGTGGTGGCGCTGGAGATGATGGTGCTGCGCGTACTGTCCGCTGAAAAATCGGGCAAGCAGGCGCTGGACGTGGCGGGCCTGTTGAAAATTCGCGGCAGCGAGATCCAGCAACGCTATAGCGAACTGATGATGCTGGCCGCCGGGCCGTATGCGCTGCCCCTGATCCACGAGGCCATGGAAGCGGGCTGGCAAGGCAACTACCCCGGCGCAGGCCTGCATTGCGCGCCGCTGGCATCGACCTACTTCAATATGCGCAAAACGACGATTTACGGCGGCAGCAACGAGGTGCAACGCAATATCGTTTCGCAGGTGGTGTTGGGGTAACTAAAAATTTAACGCAAAAATCGCTAAAAGAACGCAAAAAACACTAAAAAATACAGCCCTATCTGCACCGATTTGATGTATTCAAAATATCTAGTTTTTGCGTTTTTTTTCATTCCTCTTTTAGCGTTTTTTGCGTTATCTAAACCCCAGAACTCCACTAGCAATAACTAATTTACAGGCAACACCATGGACTTTGACTTTACTGACGACCAAGAGCAACTGCGCGATGCCGTGCGCAAATACATGGACAAAGGCTACAGCTTCGAACGGCGCCGTGCGCTGGCCAAGGCGGGCGGCTTTGACCGCGATGCATTCACCGAGCTGGCCGAGCTGGGCCTGACGGGGCTGTACATTCCCGAGGCCGATGGTGGCATGGGCATGGGGCCGGTGGAGGGCATGGTGGTGATGGAAGAGCTGGGGCGCGGCATTGCGCTGGAGCCACTGGCCCAGTCACTCATTGCCGGTGCCGTCATCAGCGGCTATGGCGATGCGGCCAGCAATGCCTGGTTGTCCCAAATCGCCTCCGGTGAAAAGTTGGTCGTACTCGCCTACCAGGAGCGCAAAGGCCGCTACAAGCTGGACACTTGCGAGGCCAAAGCCGCCAAAACTGCCACCGGCTATGCGCTAACCGCTAGCAAAAACATTGTGCCCGTGGGCGACATGGCCGATGCCTACCTGGTCCCGGCCATGCTGGGCGGCACGATGGCGCTGTTTTTGGTGGAGCGCGCAACCAGCGGCGTAACAGCGCAAGGCTACGGCACCCAAGACGGTGGCCGCGCAGCCGACGTGACGCTGACCAACGCAGCAGCCACCCTCGTCACCCTGAATGGCCTGGCCGCGCTGGAGCATGCGGTCGACATTGGCATCGCCTGCACCTGCGCCGAAGCCGTGGGCGTGATGGACAAAACCATGGCCATCACGGCCGAGTACATGAACATGCGCAAGCAGTTCAACCAGGTCATCAGCAGCTTTCAGGCCCTGCGCCACCGCATGGCCGACATGAAGATGCAGCAGGAACTGGGCCGCAGCATGAGCTACTTTGCCGCCCTCAAGCTCAACGAACCCGCCGCCCAGCGCCGCCGCGCCCTGGCGCAGGCCAAATACCAGCTGGGCAACAGCATGCGCTTTGTCGGCCAGCAGGCGGTGCAACTGCACGGCGGCATTGGCGTAACGGACGAATACATCGTCAGCCACTACTTCAAAAAACTCACGCAATTGGAGATGACGTTTGGCGACACTCTGCACCACTTGGGCGAGGTGAGTGCGCGCATGCAAGACACGGCGGGTGTGTTTGCCTGATCGCCGGGTAACTATAAAATATATAGCTAGAAATGTCCAGGAGACAAGGACTCCCGGCATATTTAAGCAATAAAAGGAGTCCCCATGATGCACCGCCGCTACTTTTGGAGTCTGTTCTGTGCCATCGCACTGTCGGCATGCGGTACCGCGCCGTCCAGCCTGCCCCTGGGCCAAACCACCGAGGCTGACACCACCCCGCCCATCGTCTTCGTGCACGGCAACGGCGACAGCGCCGCGCTGTGGCAAACCACCCTGTGGCGTTTTGAGAGCAACGGCTGGCCGCGCGAGCACCTGCACGCTATCGACCTGCCCTACCCGCTGGCGCGCGACGACGACAGCAAGCCCCAGGCGGGCCGCACCTCCACTACCGAGCACATGCAGTACCTGAAAAGCGAGGTCGACAAAGTACTCCAGCGCACAGGTAGCAAGCAGGTAGTGCTGGTAGGCAACTCACGTGGCGGCAATGCGATTCGCAACTACATCCACCACGGTGGCGGCGACAAATCGGTGAGCCACGCCATTTTGGGCGGCACGCCCAACCACGGTGTCTGGGCAATTCCAGGTTTTAGAGAAGGCAACGAGTTCTCGGGTACCGGCCCGTTTCTTAAAGGCCTCAACGCTGCCAAAAACGCAGCAGGCGACGAAGTGCTGCCGCCCACCATGGTCAACGGGAAAAGCCAAGGCGTACGCTGGGCCACCATCCGCAGCGACAACAACGACAAGTTTGCCCAGCCCGACGGCCTGTGGATCGGCCAGAAAGGCACGCCCACCTTTGTCACCTACGCCGGGCCCGAGCTCAAGGGCGCGACCAATATCGTCATCCCCCGCATCGACCACCGGGAAACCTCCTTCAGCCCCGCCGCCTTTGAGGCCACCTACCGCTTTATCACCGGCCAGGCACCGCGCACCCTGGCCATTGCGCCGGAGAGCCGCATCACCCTGTCGGGCCAGGTAACGGGGCTGGGGCTGAAATCTGACGACCCGGGCAGCGGCAATTTCGTCAACAACCTGCCCCTGGCAGGCGCGCTGCTGGAGGTCTACCCCACCGACCCCGCCACCGGCCAGCGCCTCGCCCTGCCGGGCTACCGCAAAACCGTCGGCCCCAGCGGCCTGTGGGGCCCATTTGATGCGCAGCCGGGCCAACCCTATGAATTCATCGTCACCGCTCCCGGCTACGCCACCACCCACATTTACCGCAGTGCCTTCCCCCGCGCCAGCAGCATCGTGCACCTGCGCGCCGAGCGCATCGCCGATGCGGACAAAGACGCGGTAACAGGCGGCGGTACCATCATCACCCTGAGCCGCCCGCGTGGGTATTTCGACCTACAACGCGACACCGTCAGCCTGGACGGCCAGAGCCCCGCCCCCGGTCTGCCCGCCAGCGGTGCCGGGCTGGCGGTATCCAAAATCAAACTCAAAGAGGTGCGCCAGCGCCCCATTCGAGGCAGTTTTAATGGCGAAACCGTCACAGGCCAAGCCTGGCCAGCCACCCAAAACCAGCTCACCGTGCTGGAAATCACCCGCTAAACCTCAGCGCAACGCGCATATCAGTGCACTTACGCAACAAAATAGCGTTTGCCCCATGGTTTTCACGTACCATCCGAGGCGGCACAAATTGCAACAAAGCAATTTGCAGCGGTATAATCAATACTTTATTGTTACTGACAACCAACTATATTCCGGTCGTAGGAGAATTTCATGGGTATGCGTAATTTCGCGTGGGTAAAGCTCTTAGCCAGTGCACTGATATGGCTAACCACGGCCCTCGCGGCTCCTGCTTGGGCGCAGTCGGCCTGTACTGCTTTGTGGGGTTCCGTGGATAATGGGGCTGGCGCAAAAACATTGCGTTACTACAACACCACCACCAATAACTGGGTGTCAGTCGCCCCATTAGCGGGCAACGCTAACGCACTTGCAGGTGATGCTGCTACCGGATTGCTGTACTACGTTGACCGCGGCAGTAATACCCTTCATTCCCTTAACCTCAACACCCTCGTAGACACGCCCATTGGCGTAGTTCCCACACCAGCACCTGCTAACCCTGCTAACCTGTTGGGTGGGACTTTTTCTGCCGATGGGCGGTTATTTATGTCATCCACCACTGGCACCCAAGTGGCCATTGCAGAGGTCAATAAAGCAACAGGCGCACTATTGACAACCTGGCGAACCATCAATACCAACACCACCACCATAGCGGTGGCGGCAGGCAGCGGAGATATATCAACCGATGCCTCCGGAACGACTTATTTGTACAGCAACACCAACCCGCCTACGCGATGGCCTCTCACCTTGCCTGCAACTGGCAGTACAGCCACCTTTTTGCTGACCACCGGACCTCAAACTATTACCGGTATTACCACTAATAATATTGCCGCAGCAGCAGTCAATCCGCTCGATCAGCTGATTTATATTGCCGACTCATTAGCAGCCAACACAACTACTTACAGGCTAAATGGTTTAGCTGCGACAGCAGTTCAAGGCGTGAATGGAACTCAATTGGTTGCAGATATGGGTAACTGTTTCGCCCCCCCTGCCAGACCCACAATTACAAAAACCATGGGGCCCGCGTACACTGCAGCATCGCCTGGCACAACCACGGTCGTGATCAATTTAAATAACTCAAATACAGTTCCCATTTATCTTTTTTCCAATTTGAATGATGTACTGCCATCAGGTATGGTTGTTGCCAATCCTAGCGGATTGACAAGCACATGCTCTTCCACAAATGGCACCCCAACTGCAACGGTAGGCAGCTCCACCATCACATTCGCGGCAGGGGGGCGTATACCTCAGGCACCTGGCTGCTCCATTAGCTTTAATGTGTCGGCTACAGCCTCAGTTAGTGCCTACACCAATACCATTCCAGCAGGTGCGCTATCTACATCTGCAGGCACCAACACCGTGGCTGCGACTGCCACGTACCGGGTTGGTACTGATTTTTCAGCCACCAAAGCGCAATGCTCTGGTATCTGCGGCACCCCGGTTACCACCGCAGTCTCCCTGGCCAGCGGGCAAACCATGCAGTATGTGTTGACGATTGCCAACTCTAATGTGGGTGGTACGGGTTCAGCCACATTTACCGACACGCTGCCTGCGGCGCTCACCCCTGTTTTAAGCATTACTGCCGGCGCAATTGGTGGTGGCACCTGTACTACCGCAACGGCCGTCGTGGGTGGAGCCACTCAGATATCAGGTACTTTTGCGAATGCCCCTGCTGGAGCGCAATGTTTGGTCACAGTCACCACGCGTGTGAGTGCACAAGCTTCAGCAAATACGGTTACCAACACACTGACCATCGCCACTACAGCAGGTACGAGTGATACGAACGCCGCCAACAATACGGCAGCCGTGCTTACCAACTTGGGGCCAGCCACTCTTCTGACTGTCACTAAAACCAACAACACTACAACCGTTGCTGCAGGTAGCACCACCAGCTATACCATCACTTTGGCTAACTTTGGCCCTGCCAATGCGCCCAATTCAATCATCAAAGATCCGGCAGCTACTGGACTCAATTGCACGGCAGCCACTTGCACCGTTACCGCTGGTACTGCGGTGTGTCCAGCTGGCACCCCTGCCGCCTTGATGACCGCACTGCAAAGCGCTGGTGGCGCCAGCATTCCCACATTTGACGCTGGCTCTACCTTGAGCTTTGTGGTGACTTGTGGAGTAACGGCTACCGGACAATAATGATGGCCAGGGTTGCGTTTTAGCTGCCGAACACTGTGGCCATTCTGCTCACAGGTTCGGCGGGATACACAGGCTCTCATACGGCATTGGCATTGCTGGCCCATGGTTACGCCGTACTGGGCGTAGACAATTTCTCCAACAGTTCTGCACAAGTCAACGACAGAATCAAACGACTGGCTGATCAACACGAACCTGGCTCTTCAGCCAGGTTTTCTTTTGCCCAGTTAGAAGTGGCTGACCAAGCGGGAATGCTGTCACTCCTGAGTAACCACACAGTCGAGGCCTGCATTCATTTTGCAGCCTTTAAGTCAGTAGCAGAATCTGAGCAACAGCCATTGGCCTATTGGCAAAATAATGTTGGCGGACTATTGGCCTTATTGCAAGTACTACAAGCCAGACACATATCCAGATTAGTCTTTAGCTCTTCGGCCTCGGTGTACGGCAACCCGGCATCCGTCCCTGTCAAAGAAACTGCCGCTTTGCAACCAGTGTCGATCTATGGCCAGACCAAATGGATGGGCGAGCAGATATTGAACACCTTAACGCCCCATAACAGCACGGTCAATACCGCAGATTGGCGTATTGGCAGCTTGCGCTACTTCAATCCCGTAGGAGCACACCCCAGTGGTGAGTTAGGTGAACAGCCACACAATGTACCCAGCAATTTAATGCCTTTTATTACGCAGACTGCGGCTGGGTTGCGCAAACGATTGACCATTTTTGGGAGCGACTATCCCACGCCCGATGGCACGGGCGTGCGCGACTACATCCATGTGCAAGATTTGGCACTGGGACACATCGCCGCGCTGAAACGACTGGAGATGCATGAGGGCAGCTTTACTGCCAACTTAGGCACGGGGCAAGGCACCAGCGTTAAAGAGCTGGTGCGTACATTTGAGGGAGTCAATGCCGTCAAAGTGCCCCACAGCATCGGCCCGCGCAGACCGGGCGATACCGCAACATGTTACGCAGATACCAGCCAGGCTAAATATCTGCTGGGATGGCACAGCACATACACGCTAGAGGATATGTGCAAAGACGCGTGGCGCTGGCAGTTACATCTGAAGGCGAGCGGTTTGGCCTGATAACTACGCAGACATTTCAAGCTTAGAGGAAGGGGGCTTCACCTTATCTGCCAAATCCCAGGGGCCATCAAATGCTTTTTGAGAAATAGTTCGATTGGGGTAATCAATTCCGCACATCTCAGCGTAATCCTGTAATGTGCGTTTTTTTCCAAGCCCATACACGCCCAGTTTGCTTGCATCGCCCCACACCAGGGTAGCCATCCTCCGCTGGGCGCGCCGAACCTGTGCCATCCATTTTGGTTTTTCAGCAGAGTCAGCCGCCGGATCCCAGTGCAGTGGGCGCCGGTCACCATTATCACCGTCAGCAATCACATGTTTGTCGTTATAAAGATGGTAAATCGGCAGTCCAGCCACGTGGTAGATGTCCCACCCATGTGTATACAACCGCAAGGAGAGGTTTTGCTCTTCTTCATTAAAATACAAGTAGGGATCGTTCGGCACCGTGCGTACAAAACTTCTTGGCGCAAACATGCAGCCACCCGCAATGTGATAACCCTGAACAGCGCCTATGCCTTTGATTTCTCTGGACGTGAATGGCAGCCCTGGTTGTTTAACCTGAAATGCTGCGCCCGCTTTCAAAATGGCCGCTCTGACGGAATGCATACTTTTCACAGGCGTGGCCACACCCTCGATAAAGCGAAACGACGCAGGATAACTACTGATGACAGCAGCCTTCGAAAAACTAAGGCACGATTTCATTTTCTCTATCAAAATTTCGTCCCAATCCTGCGTAAACATCATATGGGAGTCGAGCTGGAAAAAATAATCTTCGTCACGGTACAAAGACATGGCAACGTTGCGCGCCCAGCAACATCCCCGCGATTGCGATGCCTCGATTTTGATATAACTTACCTGTTGTGCTGGGATTTTTGCTGGAACTGGATATACGGCATCCATCGGACTTTGGTCGATCACGGCAAAATGCAATTGATCTGGGTATTTGGCTTTTTCATATGCACTGGTTAGCGTAAAGTTGAGCACCGGATCACAGTAAGAGGGAATAGCGAGAAATATCGACATTTTTCAGGTCTTTCCAGAAATTTCCAAACCATATTGGGATGTAATATACCAAATGCTTTTAGCTTCAAAATCCAAACCGACTACGCAGCAAACTAGACCAAGCACAGATGCAGAACTTCACCTGATGGGCGCCACGCGATTAGGTGAGTTTTTGCAATTTGTGCGACAGCGCGCTATCGGCGGGCGTGAACGTGACGAGTGCGATGTGGCCGATCTTTGGCGGGCTGCAGCCAACCATTACAAGCTACTTCAGACAACGCAAGCCGATGCCGCTCAAAAACCCAAAGTACTTCCCATTCCCAAGGCCATGCAAGGGCACATTGATCGTTTGACAGCCCTCAAAGGTTTCAGTGCAACATTTTCGACCGTACCCATTGCTTTTGGCATGGTCCCCTTGCAGCAACTCGTTTGCTCGCAGTTTGACATTACTGTGTCCACCTTAAACACACTTATAAAGCACATCCCCAAAAAACTTTCATCCACCCAATTGGCTGAACTATGCCTTCCACTGGAACCTGCGCACGGGCAATGCGTACTAGGACGTGAGGCAAGCGGCGAGTATATCTTTCACTCCAACAGCCATGATTTACGTAGCTTTCCCGCTCAACTAGTGCCCGTATCGGCCATTACCGGTTACCACCCAAGGGGCTATGCACAAGCGGCGATTGTGATTGGGGTGGGTTTTAGCACCAATGTGCTCAATGTAGTGCGTTATGCTGATCGCTTGGTACTTAATAATGGTTACCACCGTGCATTGGCACTGCTAACCCAAGGCTATACCCATGCGCCTTGCGTTATCCAAGTGTGTGGTTACGGGGAGGATGTGGGACATTGCGCCATGCGTGAAATCAACCAAAACTACAGTTTGTACTTTACCCAAGCCCGTCCACCCCTGTTACGCGACTATCTGGAGCCATTGCTGACGAGCCAGTGGGCTATGGATCCTGTACGAAGGCAAATCACCGTCAAAATAAACCACGAAAGCCGGGATATTGCTCAAATTAGGGGTTTTTAACTAGTAAGTAGTATAATTATTTTACACTTATTGACAAATAACTGGATTTGATGTTTAATAATCTCCATGCAGTTACTGCATTAGTAGTCTTTGTTTAACCTATTAGGAGTTCATTATGCGAGTTTTATCTTTAGAGGAAATGGAATTGGTCTCTGGCGCTGGTAAAAAACACCATGCGCCAAAAAGTGGTAGCGCTTCGTCTTCAAAGTCCTGTACTACGGGGGCTACGGGTGGTTCCAGCTCTAGCAACTGCTGCACTACGGGTACCGGTGGTAGCTCTAGCAGCAATGCTGCCCCCTGCCCAACGCCAACGATTTCAGAGGACTGAGCTGCCTCTTTTAACCTTCCCGGTAAAGTTCATTAAAGAGCCTCAAGTATCACTTGAGGCTCTTTTGCTTTGGAGTTTTGGGTTAAAACGGATGCTTAGCGGCATTTATTTTGCGACGACAGTACCAGGCAATTTACCCACTACCGTAGCCAACCGCAGCCTTGCACTGGCTTGCGCCAAATAAGACTGATCCAGCGCAAGCCGCGCCGCACTCAACGCTGCCTGGGCACTGAGCAAATCCACAATCGTACCCACCCCGCCCCGGTAACGCCCCAGCGCTACCTGGTGGTTTTGCTCTGCGGACTGCAGCAAGGCACGTGCTGCCAATCGGGTTTCGATCTCGGTTTGCACCGTCAGCACTTGGCGCAGCAATTCGGTTTCCAGCTCTCTGCGGGCACCTTCGATTTGGGATATTTTGGTATCCGTTTGTGCGTTGTTTTGTGCCAACCGGGCATCTTGCTCTTCGCCGTTAAACAAGGGGATATTGGCCACGACGCCTGCGCCCACACTGCGGTCAAAGCCACCCCCACTCCGGTTCATAGCGCGGGCTAGCTGGGCGTTGGCATTCACACTCACCGAGCCACGGCCTTCGGCTACCACGGCATCACCACGCAGGCGCTGCGCGTCTACCTCGGCCTGCAGGGCACGCAGGCGGGGGTGCTGCTCACGCACATAGGTCAGCATGTCGTCAATATTGGTAGCCGCTTCTACAAAGGGCACTGCGGTGTCTAAACCGGGCATGCCCATGCGCTGGGTGATGCCAAAGCCCATATGCACCGCCAAAGCGGCCCGCGCGGTCTCCCACTGGCCATTGGCACGCACGCGCTCCAGTGTGTTTTGCGCATAGGCCGTTTGTGCCTGGAGCTTTTCGGCCAGGGAGCCTACCTGGACCTCGTATTTGGCACTGGCGGCGCGCAGGCTTTGCTCGGCCACCAGCTCGGCCTGACGCAGGCTGTCCAGGCGCAGCCACACGGTCAGGGCATCGACATACAGGCGCAGGGTTTCGCCTACGGCGTTGAGTTGCGTATTGCTCAGGTTAGCCATGGCACCACTGAGCTGGGCGCGGTTTTGCGCCAGCGTGGCATCGCGCAGGCCAAAGTCAAACAGTATCCAGCTCAGACCCAGGGAGGCGGCGATGGTTTGCGCCGATGAGTCGCTGTTGCTGCCCGGCCCGGCCGAGCGGTTGGCATTGACAGAGCCACCGGCGTTCACACGCGGGCGGTTGGCGCTTTTAGCTAGATCGACCCCGGCTTGCCGTTCGGCAACGGCCAACATGGCCTGGCGCATGCTGGGGTTGGCGCACAGGGCGTTGTCTAGCGCCATGGGCAGGGTCAGTTGCATGAGATCTGCCGCTTGCAGTTGCGGGCAGGCGGGTGACTGAGCACCTTGGGCATACGTCTGCACCGCGGTCAGCGTGCATACACAGACCCCCAGGCGCAATCCCTGGGCCAGCCACCAAAACACTGGCTTTTGCAATGCAGTTTTCATAGAGTATGGTCCAGGCGCATGGTGCTGATCAGTTGCAAATAGGCCACCGGGCTGCCGTCAAAGCTCACTTTGCCCTGGCTGATCTCCACCACCCGCTGCGCAGCATAAATGGTCTCCGGTCGGTGCGCAATGATGATGCGGGTGATGTCCAGCTTGGAAATAGCGGCATTGACCTTGGCCTCCAGTTTCACGTCCAGGTGGCTAGTGGCTTCGTCCAAAATCAGCACTTGGGGGCGCTTATACAGCGCTCGTGCCAACAGCACACGCTGCTTTTGCCCGCCCGAGAGCACCGTGCCCATATCGCCCACCAAAGTTTGGTAGCCCATGGCCATGGATTCGATGTCGGTGTGGATGCAAGCCGCCTCTGCGCACTGGGCGATCCAGTCGTTGTCAGGTCGTGGGTCAAAAAAGCAGATGTTGTCAGCAATCGACCCGGCGAACAGGGTGTCGTCTTGCATCACTGTGCCCACCATGCTGCGCCATAGGCCCAGGCCCAGGCTGTCCAGGTTTACGCCTCCAACAACGATGGCGCCTTCTTGCGGTTTGTACACCCCCAAAAGCAGTGCTGCGAGGGTGGATTTGCCGCAACCTGAGCCACCCACAATAGCCAATGCTTGACCGGGCTCAATGTCCAGGCTGATGCCTTGCAAAACCCAGGGGTCTTGCTCTGAGTAGCGAAACCTCAGGTTCTCTAGCTGGATAGGGCGCGTTTTGCCTGCCCCGTCCTCCTGGCCCAGCAGCATGGAGTAAGCGGGCTCGGGGGCCGTAAGTACCACATCGGCCAGCCGCTCGGCGTGTAGCGACAGCATTTTGAAATCAAAGTACTTGCCAATCAAATCGGACATGCGCGAGTCAAACTGGCTGCGGTAGGCCAAAAACGCCATGAACATACCTACACTCAGGCTGCCATCCAGAATCTGCCGCGTGCCCATCCACAACAACAGAATGTAAAATCCGCCACTGAAACTGGCGCGCACCACTCTGTAGAACAAGTTGAGTTTTTGAATACCCAAACCCGCATTGGTCTGCGCGACCAGCAGGGTCTGCCAAGCCGCCTGGCGCTCCTGTTGGCGCGAGAACAGTTTGATCGCGCGGACACCGCGAATGGTCTCCAGATAGTGCGACGAGACCATGGCTCCGCGCACAATGCTTTCCTGCGTGGCCAAATACAGTGGGCGATACCAGACTATGCGAATCAGCAAATACAGGGCCACCGCCAACACCGCAATCCATGCCAGATTGGGGCTGTAGATAAACATGATGACCAACGTCAGCACCATCATCATGCCGTCAAACAAGGTCTCTACAAAGGTGCTGGTCAGCACCTTTTGGATCTCACCCACCGAGCTGGTGCGCGAGACAATATCGCCCAAGTGGCGTTTTTGAAAGTACTCCACCGGCAGGCGCAGCAGGTGGGTAAATATGCTGGACTGCCATTGCACGTTGATGGCCGTGTTCATCGACATCATGGACCACGCCCGCGCCACGCCAAACACCTGCTGCAGCAATAGCAGCATGCCAAAACCTATGGCCAGTGTGGTGAGCAAATCGGCATCGCGCGAGACCACCACCTGGTCCACAATCCACTGCATAAACAAGGGGCTGGCTAAAGACAGTACCTCGAGCACCAGAGTCAAAATCAGCACCTGCGTGAGCGAGGGCAAAAAGCCTTTGACGCGGCCAATCAACTGCATCAGCGATATGCGGGTGGTCTCTTTGCGCGGCTCAAAGCCGGGCTCGGGCCACAGCTCCATGGCCACGCCGGTAAACTTCTCGCTCACCTCTGGCATACGTAGGCGCCGCTCGCCAAAGCCGGGGTCATGCACGACAATGTGCTGGGCACCGACGGACTTGAGCACCACAAAATGGTTCAGCTCCCAGTGCAAGATGGCGGGCAGTTTGAGTTGCCCCAGTTGCTCCAGTTCCAGCCGCACCGCGCGCACGCCCAGGCGCTCTTTTTGCGCAATTTGCGCCAGGCCTGCCAGCGTCATGCCTTTGAGTGAGATGGTGTGGCGGCGACGCAGCACGGCCAGATCGGTCACCGTACCGTGCCAGCCCAACACCATGGCCAAACAGGCCAGGCCGCACTCCGCCCCTTCGGTTTGCAGCACCACGGGCAGCTTGGCTCCCCATTGCATGCTAATCGCGTCCGTCCAGGCCATCAGCGCTCCATCTTTCCGGTGATGCTGTACAGGGGTTCCAGCATCCATTCATACAGCTTGCGGGTTTCTTGCAGGATGTCGGCATCCAGTCGCTGCCCGGCTTGCAGTGCCTGCGGCTGGCCGTAGGCCATGACGCTTTGCGACTTTAATGCAACCGTGATGGCGTACACCGGCTCGCCCGGTGCAAGCTCGGGGATGGCGAAGCCGCCCAGCTCGGTGCTAGGCACCGCGGTGGTGGAGATGGACAGCACCGTGCCATCGTGCAGCCCAAATTTTTGGTACGGGTAGGCCTGGTAGCGCAACAGCACTTTGTCGCCGGGGCGTACAAAACCGATAGTGCGGCTAGGCGCAAACAACCTCGCTTGCAAAGGGTTTTGGATGGGCACCAAGCTGACCAAGGGGCGCGATACATCGGCCACCTGGCCCACGTCACCGGCCAGCAGCGTAGCCCGCCCGTCCTCCGGAGCCGTCACGACCACGCGGCGGCGCGAATCCACTTCGGTCAGCTCTTGCTGGGATGACGATATGGTGCGCTGCAAGCCCGAATTGAGGTTGGCGTAGCGGCTTTTGGTGCTGTCGATGTCGCGCGCTGCTGTGGCAAGCTCGCGTTGGGTGGCCTGCACGTCGCGCTCCAGCGCTTGCAGGCGGGACTGCTGCTCAGACAGCTCCAGCTCTTTCTGGATCAGCTGCTCTTTGGCAATGTAGTCTTGGTCCGCCAAACCTTGGTAGCGGTTTTTAATGTCCTGTGCTACTTCGACACGCCTGCGTTGCTGCTCGATCTGCCGCTCGATGGTTTGCGCGTCTTTTTGTAAGCCGCTGATTCGGCGTTCGACGTGTATCAGATCATCACTTTGGGCTTTTTGGTTGCGGGCAATCTCGCTTTGCATCGACAGGCGACGTTGGGCTATTTCGCGGCTGACTTCCTGCTGTATCTCGCGCGCACCGCTGCCCACGCGGTCGCTGCTGAGCACAAACAGCACATCGCCTTTGCGCACCACTTGGCCCTCGACCACCTTGCGTTCAATGATCACCCCAGCTTGTGGTGTTTGCACCCGCAAAATGCCCGCCTGCGGCACCAATTGCCCTGCCACCGTGCTGCGCCGGGTGTAGCTGCTGTGGGTAACAAACCAGGCCAATGTCGCCAATATCACCAGCGCCAGCAGGCACCACCACCACATACCCATACGCGGCACCACTATCACCTCGCCTTGCAGGCGCGGTTGCAGGGCCAGCAAGGCTTCCTCACGAAAAATGTGGCGGCCTGCACTCACAGGCATGTCTCTGCTAGGTGGCGCGTTGGTAACAGTAACAGGGGTGGAATTCACCCGGCTATCTTAACCAAAATTACTACATGCCCTATGCGTACAAGCGCGAGGATTTTGGCAAATGCGCCATTAAAAACTCCATTTGGTCGGCGAGGATGCGCCGGTTACGCAAAATGAAGTCTTCCCACAGGCTGGGCACATAGGGTGCGTAGAGCAGGGGCATATGCGCCTGCTCGGGTGTGCGGCTACTTTTGCGGTGGTTACAGGCACGGCAAGCGGTCACTACATTCATCCACACGTCCTGGCCGTTTTGAGCATAGGGCATGATGTGCTCACGGGTCAGGTCTTCTTCATGGAAGTGCTGGCCGCAGTAGGCGCACACATTGCGGTCGCGTGAGAACAGTTTGCCATTGGTCAGGCCCGGGCGCAGGTCAAAGGGGTTAATACTGGGCACGCCCTTGGTGCCGATGATGCTGTTGACGGTGATGATGGATTGCAAGCCCGTGACGGCGTTGTGCCCCCCGTGGAACACCGCCACTTCGCCGCCGGACTCCCAGCGTACCTCGCCCGATGCATAGTGGGTGACCGCCTGTTCCAGGCTAATCCACGACTGTGGCAGCCCTTGGGCTGAGAGTTTCAAGACCTTCAAAACGCACCTCCGAGTAATTCACAAACACTGTCACAAACACTGCTCACACACCGGAAAACTGAACCCATCTGTCTTAACGCACAATATACTCTAGTTTTGAGTGTTTTTTATGACTAAAAACCCTGAAAAATCCAATAGAGATGTGCGTAAGCAGCTATTAAATTGATACCTAGAATCTACCCTGATGAAGATCTTTAGAGGCTTCGGCCATGCCATTGGTTCACTCACAAGCCCATCGGCCACGCCCGAGACGGCACCTGCCACCGGTTGTGCCGTGACCATTGGCAATTTTGACGGCGTGCACCGTGGCCATCAGGCCATGATTGCCCTGCTCAAAAACGAGGCTGCGCACCGCCAGGTGCCTAGCTGCGTGATGACGTTTGAGCCGCATCCGCGCGACTTTTTTGCTGCCCGTGCTGGCAGGCCCGCTCTAGCCCCTGCCCGCATTGCTACCTTGCGCGACAAGCTCACCGAGCTGGCACGCTGCGGCATCGACCAGGTCGTGGTGCTGCCCTTTAACGCCGCCCTGGCAGCACTGTCGCCACAGGCCTTTATCAGCGAGGTGTTGGTGCGCGCTCTAGGCGCGAAGTATGTGCTGGTAGGTGACGACTTTCGCTTTGGCGCGCAGCGCGCAGGCGACTACGCTTTGCTGGACGCGGCGGGCGATGCCCAAGGCTTTGACGTGGCCCGCATGCAAAGCTACGAGGTCCATGGCCTGCGCGTCTCCAGCTCGGCCGTGCGCGAGGCCCTGGCCCAGGGCCGTATGGAAGACGCGGCCAAGCTGCTGGGCCGCCCCTACAGCATCAGCGGCCATGTGGTGCATGGCGGCAAATTAGGGCGATCACTAGGCATTTCCAGCACCTATCCGCAGGGTTTTCGCACATTGAATTTGCGTTTTTCGTCCCGCACCCATGCTTGGCAAAGCGCCGCCAGTGGTATTTTTGTGGTGCGGGTAGCAGGCCTCACGCCAGAGCCCCTGCATGGTGTCGCTAATTTGGGCATTCGTCCCTCGCTAGACCCTGCCGACGTGAATGGCGGCCGTGTGCTGCTGGAAACCCATTGTCTGGATTGGCCAGCAGAGTTAGGACTGGACGAAGGCTACGGTAAAATCATCCGTGTGGAACTTCTACATAAACTGCACGACGAGTTGAAATACGACAGCCTGGACGCCTTGACGCAGGGCATCGCGCGTGACTGTGTCGAAGCGCGTGCGTATTTTGCGTTGCCTGTCGTACCTCCGGTAGCCGACCTTCACGATCCGCGAATTTGAAGGGGCAAGTGCCCCGCCCCTGCGCCCTTGCCTGGTGACAAAGCACCCAACCAGGTAACGCAAAAAGCGCGAAAATTGTGCAAAAAAACGCATATTTGGAAATACCATTTTTTGCGATTTTCTTTCCCTGTTTTTTGCGTTTTTTGCGTTACCTCATAGAACCCCTCAAAACCCATGTCCGAATCCGCTACCGATTACCGCAAAACCCTCAACCTGCCCGACACCCCATTCCCCATGCGCGGCGACTTGCCCAAGCGCGAGCCGGGCTGGGTGAAGGAATGGGACGACCAAGGTATTTACAAAAAACTGCGCGATGTGCGCCATGGTGCGCCCAAGTTCATCCTGCACGACGGCCCGCCGTACGCCAATGGCAGCATTCACATCGGCCATGCGGTCAACAAAATCCTGAAAGACATGATCGTCAAGGCGCGCCAGTTGGACGGCTTTGACGCGCAGTACATCCCTGGCTGGGACTGCCACGGTTTGCCGATCGAAAATGCCATCGAAAAACTGCACGGCAAGAAACTGACCCCCACGGCTGCCGTTGGCACCCTGCCCCCCGAGGGGGCCGCTCAGGGGCTAGGGGACGGCTCTACTTCTTTACAGCCCCTGAATTCCCGCGCCGCCGTCCAAGCGGAGTGCCGCGCTTTTGCCACCGAGCAAATCGCCGGGCAAATGGCAGACTTCCAACGCCTGGGCGTGCTGGGCCAATGGGACAAGCCCTACCGCACCATGGACTTCGTGACCGAAGCCAACGAGATCCGCGCCTTCAAGCGCGTGATGGAGCGCGGCTTTGTGTATCGCGGTTTGAAACCTGTCTACTGGTGTTTTGACTGCGGCTCATCGCTGGCCGAATTTGAGATCGAATACGCCGACAAAAAATCGCAGACGCTGGACGTGGGCTTTGAATGCGCCGAGCCTGAGAAGCTGGCCGCAGCCTTTGGCTTGCCCAGCCTCAACCAAAAAGCGCTCGCCGTCATCTGGACCACCACGGCCTGGACCATTCCCGCCAACCAAGCGCTCAACTTGAACCCCGAGCTCACGTATGCGCTGGTGGACACGGTGCGTGGCCTGCTGGTGCTGGCTGCAACACTGGTGGATAAATGCCTGGAGCGCTACAAAATTGCGGGCTCGATCGTCGCCACCACGCTGGGCAAAAGCTTGAACCTGATCAACTTCAAGCACCCGCTGTACGACGTTCACGAAGGTTACCGCCGCCTCGCGCCCATCTACCTGGCCGACTACGCCACGGCAGACGACGGCACCGGCCTGGTGCACTCGTCGCCCGCCTACGGCGTAGAGGACTTTAATAGCTGCGTTAAACATGGCATGCAGTACGACGACATCTTGAACCCCGTGCAGGGCAATGGCCGTTACGCAGAGGAACTGCCGCTGTTTGGTGGCCTGAACATCTGGAAAGCCTGCGAGCGCGTGATCGAGGTGCTGGGCCAGTCGGACCGCTTGTTTGCCACGACGAATATCGTACACAGCTACCCGCACTGCTGGCGGCACAAAACGCCGGTGATCTACCGCGCTGCGGCGCAGTGGTTTATCCGCATGGACGAGGGTGTGGGGGTGTTCACCCAAGACAAAGCGCCCAAAACCTTACGCCAACTGGCGCTGGATGCGATTGAGCAAACCAACTTCTTCCCCGAAAACGGCCGTGGCCGCCTGCGCGACATGATCGCAGGCCGACCTGACTGGTGCATCAGCCGCCAGCGTAGCTGGGGCGTGCCCCTACCCCTGTTTTTGCATGTGGACAGCGGCGAGCTGCACCCCAAGACGATGGAAATTTTGGACCTGGCTGCCAGCATGGTGCAAGCCGGCGGCATCGAGGCCTGGAGCAAGGCCGGCACAGCGGATATCTTCACCCAAGTAGGCGCGGCCAACGCCGAGCAGTACACCAAGAGCACCGACATTCTGGAGGTGTGGTTTGACTCCGGCACCACGCACACCACCGTGCTCAAAGGCAGCCACAAGGCGGCCGACGGCTCCACACCCAATGCCCACACCGAGATAGACCCGCGCACTGGCAAGCCCGGCCCCGAGGCTGATTTGTACCTGGAAGGCCACGACCAGCACCGTGGCTGGTTCCATTCGTCGCTGCTGACGGCCTGTGCCATGTACGACCGCGCACCGTATCGCGGTCTGCTGACCCACGGCTTCACCGTCGATGGCCAAGGCCGCAAGATGAGCAAGAGCGTGGGCAACGTGGTGGCCCCGCAAGAGGTGTCGGGGAAGCTGGGTGCCGAGATCATCCGCCTGTGGGCGGCCAGCACCGACTATTCGGGCGATTTGGGCATTGACGACAAAATCCTGGCGCGGGTGGTAGACACCTACCGCCGCATTCGCAACACGCTCAAGTTTTTGCTGGCCAATATCAGCGACTTTGATGCTGCCAAGGATGCCGTTCCTCTGGGCGAGTTGCTGGAGATCGACCGCTACGCTTTGGCCCGCGCAGCGCAGCTGCAGGCCGACATTTTGGCGCACTACCAGGTGTATGAATTCCACCCCGCGGTGGCCAAGCTGCAACTCTATTGCAGCGAAGACCTGGGTGGCTTTTACCTGGACATCCTGAAAGACCGCCTCTACACCACGGCTGCGGATTCCAGGGCACGCCGCAGCGCGCAAACCGCCCTGCACCACATCACCCACGCCATGCTGCGCTGGATGGCACCGTTCCTCAGCTTCACCGCTGAAGAAGCGTGGAAGATCGTCGGCAAAACAGACTCCATCTTCATGGAAACCTATTCTCCATTGGGCACGGTGGACGAAGCCCTCATCACCAAGTGGAGCCGCATCCGCGAGATCCGCGATGCAGTGAACAAAGACATTGAAGTGCTACGCGCCGATGGCAAGGTTGGCAGCTCGTTGCAAGCCGAGGTGCAGCTGACCGTACCTGCCGCAGACCACGCTCTGCTGTCCACCTTGGGCGACGATTTAAAATTCGTCTTTATCACATCTGCTATTACATTAGTAGCTGGAAATGACCTGGCGACAATGACTACCGCCTCAAAACATGTGAAATGTGAGCGCTGCTGGCACTACCGCGCCGATGTGGGCATCGATGCAGCCCACCCCAGCATCTGCGGCCGTTGCACCAGCAACCTGTACGGCGCAGGCGAGAAGCGGGAGATTGCGTAATGGCGAAATTTGGCAAAACATCCATGCTGCCCTGGCTAGGCCTGGCACTCATCATTTTCCTGTTTGACCAGTTCACCAAGACGCTGATCTTGGGCCACTACCAGTTGGGCGACAGCACCCGGGTGCTGAGTTTTTTCAACGTGGTGCGGGTGCATAACAGCGGGGCAGCGTTCAGTTTTTTGGCTAGCGCAGGGGGTTGGCAGCGCTGGTTTTTTACGGGCATTGGTGTGGTGGCTACCGTCTTCATCGTCTGGATGCTGCGCTCGCACGCGGGGCAAAAGCTGTTTGCCTTTGCACTGGCCTGCATCCTGGGCGGCGCGGTGGGCAACGTGGTGGATCGCGTGCTGCACGGCTACGTGGTGGACTTTTTGGACTTTCACTATGCAGGCATGCACTTTCCGGCGTTTAACGTAGCTGATAGCGGGATTACTATCGGTGCGGCGTGTTTGATACTGGATGAAATTTTGCGCGTTCGCCGTGCACGGTGAATTTCACTTGCTATATATTTAATAGCTACTTATGTCCATGCGACAGGGACTACTGGGGTATTTATATGATTATTTTGAATAGAGAGTGAAAATTTTACTGCGCGCCATGCCATGAAGCATCTTTTGCATCTTTTAGCCGCTGTCGCCCTCTTGGTATGGGGCACGCACCTGGTTCGCACCGGTATTTTGCGGGTACTGGGCGCCAGGCTGCGCAACATATTGGCGCTGGCTACGGGCAATCGGGCCACCGCCGCGCTGGCCGGGGTAGGTGTCACGGCGGTGGTGCAGTCCAGTACCGCCACGGCCTTGATTGTTTCGGCCTTTGTCGGCCAGGGCATGGTCACCCTGTCCGCCGCGCTGGCTGTCATGCTGGGTGCCGACGTGGGCACCAGCCTGATGGCCGTACTGTTTCACTTCGACCTGAGCTGGCTGTCACCTCTGCTGATCTTTGTGGGTGTCGTGCTGTTTATCGCCCGCCAGGACACCACCGTGGGCCGGGTCGGGCGCATTTTGATTGGCCTGGGGCTGATGCTGCTGGCGCTGGGCCTGATCAGCGAGTCCACCCGCATCCTGACGCAGTCGCCGGTGGTGCAAGCCGCGCTCAAATCGCTCACCAGTGACCTGCTGCTGGAGATCACCGTGGGTGCGTTGATCGCCGTACTGGCCTATTCCAGCCTGGCCACGGTACTGCTGGTGGCCACCCTGGCCGCCTCACAAGTCATACCGATGGACGTGGCACTGGGCCTGGTGCTGGGGGCCAACCTGGGCAGTGGCCTGCTGGCCGTGCTGACCACCGCCAAGTCGGCCCTCACAGTGCGCCAGGTGCCGCTGGGCAACTTGCTGTTCAAGGGGCTGGGCGTACTGGCCACCGCACCCTTGATAGGGCTGTGGCTCAAACACGCCAGCCCCATGCTGGGCGGTGCTGCGACGCAGGTGGTGGGGTTTCATCTGGCGTTTAACCTGCTGGCCGCACTGTCCCTGCTGGGTTTCACCGGCGTCGTGGCCCGCTGGGTGGAAAAGCTGCTGCCCAGTAGCCAAAACGATGCCTTGTCGCGCCCCCGCCACCTCGACCCGTCCGCGCTGGCTACCCCGTCCCTGGCTATCTCCTGCGCCGCGCGCGAGGCTTTGCACCAGGCCGACATCGTAGAGACCATGCTGCTGGGTACGTTGACGGTGATTCAAAACAATGACCTGGCGCTGGCCGAAGACCTGCGCCAACTCGACGACACCGTGGACGAACTGTACTCGGCCATCAAATACTACCTGACCAAAATTTCACGCCAGGCGCTGAGCGAGGACGAGAGTCGCCGCTGGGCCGACATCATCAGCTTCACCATCAACCTGGAGCAGATTGCCGACATCTTGGAGCGGGTGTTGCAAGACATCGAGGACAAAAAGATCAGGATGGGTTGCAACTTCTCTGAGGCGGGCATGGCCGAGATCTGCGATCTGCACGCCCGGCTGGTGGACAACCTGCGCCTGTCGATGAGCGTGTTTTTGAACGGCACCATTCGCGATGCACGCAAGCTGCTGGAAGAAAAAGCCCGCTTTGGCAGTCTGGAGCGCGCCTATGCCGCCACGCACCTGGAGCGCCTGGCCGACAACACCCTGCACAGCATCGAGACCAGCAGTTTGCACCTGGACCTGATCAGCGAGCTCAAGCGCATCAACTCGCACATCTGCTCGATTGCCTATCCGATTCTGGACTCCGCCGGGGCGCTCAGCCCGACACGGCTGCGGCAGGCCAATTTGATCGCGGCGAGTGAACCCATGCCGCTGGGGAAACGCTAAGATCTGCGTACATTGCGACACGGCCGTAAGGCGCGTGTTGCTGCGGCACAATGCCCTCGCCACCCGAGCCTCGACCCATTCAGGGGGAGCATGGGCACAGCCGGAACGAAAAAGTGTATTTAATTGACAGTGTCCAGCCTCTTTGGTGGACGAATAAAAATCCGTTGCACTTCGCGCTTTTCTCGCTGCACCAACACGTCACCATCCAGTTGCACCACCATCAACGCATCCGTACTGCGCTCACCCTGTGCCCACAGACTTTGCACATGTTGCGCCATGGTGTCTCGCCGCAGCACCCGTGCATCCGCACCCAACTGTGAGAGCGAAGCAAGCGGTGCCATCCAATGCAGACGGGGCAACTGCACGTAGTACGCATCGGGCAGATCTGCCATGCACTCCCAGTCTATCCACCAGCCTTTGCCATGTTCGGCATGCAAGGCCTCGCAGTGTGGTACTTCGCAACCCCAGCGGTAAAACATCCAGCCGCGCGTGTAGGCCTGCGGCTGCCAACGCTGCATGTCAAAAGGGGCGGGGGGTGTATGCGTGAGCTGTCGTGCAAACAGTTTGTGCCACTTGTGCGCCAGTGTCTCGACGCCGTTGGGCCCGATAAAGTCAGTGGGCGTGGCGACATCTCCCGTGGCCGTGCACAGAAAAAACTTGACTGCGAGCTCCCAGTGCAGATGCTGGCCTTGTGCATCGGTCAGCAAAAAGTCCAGCTCGCCGTGCGTGACAGTGATGGGGTTTTTGCTCCCTGCAATACTGGAGCGCAGCGGCACATGCGCAGCGACTAAGCGGTGCTGCGGCCCGTGGGTCAGGTAGAACTCCAGCAGTTGCTCGGCATAACGGCCAATGCGCACCTCGCGGCGCTTTTGCATCCACTCATTCAATGGCGTTGACGCTTGCTCTAGCGCTGCGAGCCACTGCGCTATGGCCGCGCGTTCATCGCTTGATAAAACCACCAGTTGCGCCGCTGCGCCACCAGGAATGGTGACCAAGGGATTTGAGAGCAGCAGCCAGCGCAACGCGGCCAGGTGCGCCTGCACCGTCGGCGCGCTGTTGGACATGCTAACGGCTGCGTGGTTGACTGCGGCCGATGGTGGCTTAGGGCAGCAACACCGACGCGCCGGTAGTTTTGCGCGCTTCCAGGTCGCGGTGCGCCTGCTGCACATCGGCCAAGGCATAGCGGTGGTGCACGGGGATCCTGACCTTGCCGCTGGCAACGATGGCAAACAGCTCATCGGCCATGGCCTGGGTGCTCTCGCGGGTGGCGATGTGGGTAAACAGCGTGGGGCGGGTGATGTACAGCGAACCCTTGGCTCCCAGCACGCCAATGTCCATCGGTGGTACTTTGCCCGAAGCATTGCCAAACGTGGCCATCAGGCCAAACGGCGAGATGCAGTCCAATGACTTTTCAAACGTGTCTTTGCCCACCGAGTCATACACTACCTTCACACCGCGCCCGCCGGTGATGTCTTTCACCTTGGCGACAAAATCACCGGTGGAATAGTTGATGGCGTGCGATGCGCCATGCTCCAGCGCCATCTTGCATTTCTCGTCCGAGCCTGCGGTGCCAATCAGTTGCAAGCCCAGCGCGCGCGCCCATTGGCAGGCGATCAGGCCAACACCACCGGCGGCGGCGTGGAACAGCACAAAGTCGCCTTCTTTCAGGCCCACTTGGGGCAGGGTTTTGCGCAGCAAGTACTGGGCCGTCAGGCCCTTGAGCATCATCGCCGCGCCGGTTTCAAAACTGATGGCATCCGGCAGCTTGCACACGCACTTGGCGGGCATCACGCGCACTTCGCAGTAGCTGCCGGGTGGCTGGCTGGCATACGCCGCGCGGTCGCCCACCTTCAGGTGCGTCACACCGGCACCCACGGCCTCAATCACGCCCGAGCCTTCCATGCCCAATTTCAGCGGCAGGGGCAGGTTGTAGACACCGCTGCGCTGGTACACGTCGATGTAGTTCAAGCCAATGGCGTGGTGGCGAATACGCACCTCGCCCGCACCCGGTTCGCCCACCTGTACGTCGACAAGTTTCATCAACTCGGGGCCACCAGCTTGTTCGATAACGACTGCTTTAGTCATGGGAAAGTCTCCAAAATATGTAAGCCTTGATTATTGCACTACTATCTCTTGTACGAGAGCTGGCCGACGGCGTGCACAGCGCAGCGGCATAAAGGAGGCCGTAGGGCGGGGGACAGCCGCGCAGCTGTGCGCGCCAAGTGCCAGGGCGAGCACAGCACGGGAGGCGCACACACATCGCCAAACAAGCTATCTCAAGTTTTACTGCGGCTCACCAAATACACACCGCTCAGCACCAAGGCCGTGCCCGCCACAATCCAGGCATTGAAAGGCTCGCCCAACACCAGCACCCCCATGCTGATGGTCGACATGGGGCCAATCATGCCGATTTGCGCGGTTTTGGCCGCGCCGATGCGCTCAATCGCCATCATGACCATCAGCACGGGGGCCACGGTGCAGGCACCGGCGTTGAGCAGGGACAGCCACAACACCTCGGGGGCGACCTGGGCGCTGCTCCAGGGTTTCATCAAAGCAAACTGCGCAATGCAAAACAGGCAGGCCACACTGGTGGCCAGGCCCGCCAGGCGCAGGCTGCCCAGTTTTTGCACCAACTCGCCGCTGTAGCTCAGGTACACCGCGTAAGCGACGGCGCTGCCAAACACCAGCAGCGCGCCCAAACCCACGTTGGCACCGTCCAGCTTAACCTCATGCCCAAACACCAGCAGCACACCGCAGTAGCTCAGGGCAAAGGCAGTCAACTGGCCGCGCGTGATTTTTTTGCCCCAGAGCATAGCGCCCAGCAGCAATACGATGGTCGGGTTCAAATACAAAATCAGCCGCTCCAGGCTGGCGCTGATGTACTGCAAGCCCGCAAAGTCCAGATAGCTGGCCAGGTAGTAGCCAATAAAGCCCAGGAACAGCACCTGCAACCACTGCTTGGCCGTCAGCGCCTCTTTGCCGCGTCCTGCCCACCAGCCCATCAGCAGAAAAAACGGCAAAGCTATGAGCATGCGGTACATCAGCAGCGTGATCGCGTCCACGCCATAGCGGTAGGCCAGCTTGACAATGATCGCCTTGCCGCTGAAGGCGATGGAACCGGCGACGGCCAACAGCACACCGGATGCTATATTTTTAGTAGCTGCTTGCGCCCCAGGGAAAGGGACTAGCACCTTATTTGGCATGTAGGTGCGGGTTGTGGTGGCTTAAAAACCGACCGCCTGCCCATCGCGTCGTGCATCGCTGGCCACCACATAGCCCTCCTTCGCCACATCGCCCTGGCCCTCGTCTGCACGCCAGATAAACTGGCCTGCGCCAAAGTCCTGGTATGAGTCGTTGATCACTTCCGTCTGGTGACCACGGTCTTTGAGGCCCTGCACGGTGTTCGCATTCATCGCCGCTTCCACGTTGATCTCCAGCCCCGCGTTGTAGCGCCAGCGGGGTGCGTCGCAGGCGGCTTGCGGGTTTTGTTTGTAATCGAGCATGCGCACCAGGGTTTGCATATGGCCCTGGGGCTGCATATTGGCACCCATCACGCCGTAGCTCATCACCGGCTTGCCGTTTTTGCTGAGGAAGGCCGGGATGATGGTGTGGAACGGCCGCTTGCCCGGTGCCACCACGTTGGGGCTGCTGGCATCCAGGCTGAAACCGTGGCCCCGGTTTTGCAGACTCACGCCAAAGGTGGGTTCCACACAGCCCGAGCCAAAGCCCATGTAGTTGCTCTGGATAAAGCTGACCATCATGCCGTTCTCGTCCGCTGCGGTGAGGTAAATGGTGCCGCCCTTGACGGGGTTTCCCGCCTTGAAGTCCTGCGCCTGCTTCATGTTGATGAGCTTGGCGCGCGAGGCTAAATACGCATCGTCCAGCATCTGCTCTACCGTCACGTTCATCGACGAAGGCTCGGCGACGAACTTGTACACATCGGCAAATGCCAGCTTCATGGCCTCGATTTGCAGGTGCTGTGAATCTACGCCATCTACCGGCAGCGAGGCCAGGTCAAACTTGTCCAAGATGCCCAGTGCAATCAGCGCGGCAATGCCCTGGCCGTTGGGCCCGATCTCGTGCAGGGTGTAGCCCCGGTAGTTTTTGCCAATCGGTTTGACCCACTCGGCCTTGTAAGCGGCAAAGTCTTGCACCGTGTGCGCGCCGCCGTTGGCCGCGCTGAACTTGGCCAGTGCCTGCGCTATTTCGCCTTCATAGAATGCTGCACCTTTGCTGGCGGCAATGGCGCGCAGGCCCTTGGCTGCAGCCTTGAACTGGAACAGCTCAGCGACATTGGGCGCACGGCCCCAGGGCAGAAAGTTTTGTGCAAAGCCGGGTTGGCCCTTGAGTTCATCGGTCGCCGCCGCCCACTTTTGCTGCACCACCGGCGGCAGCAGGTAGCCGCGCTCAGCAATCTCGATGGCCGGCTCCATCAGGTCGGCAAAGGGCAGCTTGCCAAAGCGCTCGCTCATCATCGTCCAGGCACTCACTGCGCCGGGAATGGTGACGGCATCCAGGCCGCGCTTGGGCGGTGCGGTGGCGCTGCCGCCGTATTTTTTATGAAAGTACTCGGGGCTCCAGGCCTGGGGCGCGCGGCCCGAGGCGTTGATGCCGTGCAGCTCTTTGCCGTCCCAGATCAGGCCAAAAGCATCGCTGCCCAGGCCGTTGCTTACCGGCTCGCAGATTGTCAGCGCCGCAGCGGCCGCAATGGCAGCATCTACCGCGCTGCCGCCTTTGAGCAGCATGCGCAGCCCGGCCTGTGCGGCCAGCGGGTGCGAGGTGGAGACGGCGTTGCGCGCAAACAGCGGAATGCGCGTGGTGGTGTAGGGGTTGGCGTAATCAAAGTTCATAGTCGATATTATGGGCTTTATGATGGGGGAATTAGAACCCTGGAGTCACAATTGTCCGATACCGCCCTGCTGATAGACGTGATGAAACAAGAACTCAAAGCACAGGACATGACCTACGCCCATGTCGCCCAGGCGCTGGAGATGAGCGAGTCGAGTGTGAAACGCATGTTCAGCAAAAAGGAAATGCCGCTGACCCGGGTGGACGATATCTGCCGTCTGCTCAACACCGACTTTGCCGAAATCTCACGCCGTGTCAGCGTAGCGCTCCCGCTGGTGGGCGAGTTGACTTACGAGCAGGAAATGGCGATCAGCAAAGACCCTAAATTGATGCTGTGCGCCACCTGTGTGCTGAGCCACTGGACATTTGAGCAGGTGGTGCAGACCTACCAGATCAGCGAGCTGGAGGCCACCGCACGCATGCTCACGCTGGACAAACTGGGGGTGATCGAGCTCAAGCCCCTGAACCGCTACCGCCTGAAGGTGTCCAAAACCTTCACCTGGCGCAGCGACGGCCCGATCCGCCAGTTTTTCCTGACCCACATCGTCGGCGAGTATTTTGGTGGGCGCTTTGACCACGACGGCGAGGTGCTGATGATGGTGCACGGCAGTATCAACGAAGCCATCGCACCCGCCTTTGTCGAGCGCCTGCAACGCTTGGGGCAGGATTTTTCAGCCCAGCATTTGGCCGATCAAAAGATTGATGAAAAACACCGTGATGGCTTCACCATGATTGTGGGCTTCAGACGTTGGGAATTTTCGGCGTTTACCGGTTTGCGGCGGGCGGTGTAGCAGAGCGTGTTGGTCAATCCGCCGCAATACGCCGCTGCGCAATGATGGCCTTCCACTTGTCGTAGTCGACCCGCGCTATCTGCGCAAACCTTCCGGCGCTGCCGCCCGTGGGCTCGGCACCCAAACGGGCAAAGCGTTCTTTCACTTCCGGGTCAGTCAACGCTGCGTTCATTGAGGTGTTGATCTGCTGCACTACCTCAGAGCCCATACCCTTGGGGCCGTACAGACCAAACCAGGTGGTGGACTCAAAACCGGGCAATACCTCGGCCACAGCGGGCAAATCGGGGGCCAGCTGGGTGCGCGCCGCGCTGGTCACGCCCAGGGCTTTGAGCTTGCCGTCTTTGACATGCGGCAGGCCCGTGACCAATGAGTCAAACAGCACGTCCACCTTGCCACTGACCAAATCAGGAATGGCCAAGGCCGTGCCGCGATAGGGAATGTGCACCATGAAAGTGCCCGACATGGCCTTGAACAGCTCGGTAGTCAGGTGGACGATGGTGCCGTTGCCACTGGACGCGTAGTTGAGCTTGCCGGGGTGCTTTTTGGCGTAGTCAATCAACTCGCGGATATTTTTGGCAGGTGAGCTATTGGGAACCAGCACCAGATTGGGTGAGGTAGCGACGTAGCCCAGGGGCGTGAAATCGGCAAATGCGTCATACGGAATTTTGGGGTTGATGGCCGGGCCGATGCTGTGGGTGCTGGAGGTTGCCAGCAGCAGGGTGTAGCCGTCCGGCGCGGCGTTAGCGGCCGCGGCTGAACCGATGGTGCCACCTGCACCGGGGCGGTTTTCCACCACCACGCTTTGGCCGAGTTTTTCACCCAGCTTTTGCGACAGCGCCCGCGCCAGAATATCGGTGGCCCCGCCTGCGGGGAAGGGCACAATAAGTTTGATGGGTTTACTCGGGTAGCTTTGCGCGTTTGCCACCAGTGGCTGGAAAACGAAGGGCAAGGCGGCAAGCGTGGCAGTGAGGTGGCGGCGTTTCATGCTGACCATTAGACCAAAAAAAACGGCAACCGAAGTTGCCGTTTTCACCTAGTGCCAAGCGGCATTAATCTTCGACAAAAGCCTCTTCGCGCTTGTGCTTTACCGACGGTAGCAACACGATGATCAGCAGCAAGGCCGCAGCGGCTAACAGACTGGCCGACAGGCCACGCGTGACAAACACGCTCCAGTCACCGCGCGAGAGCAGCAGGGCGCGGCGCAGGTTTTCCTCCATCATCGGGCCCAGGATAAAGCCCAGCAGCAAGGGTGCCGGCTCACAGCCCAGCTTGGCAAACAGATAGCCGATAAAGCCAAAGATCGCCACCATCCAAATGTCAAACGTGTTGTTATTGGTGGAATACACGCCGACCGCGCAGAACAGCACAATCGCCGGGAACAGGAAGCGGTAGGGCACGGTCAGCAGTTTGATCCACATGCCTATGAGCGGCAGGTTCAAAATGATCAACATCAGGTTGCCGATCCACATGGACGCAATCAGACCCCAAAACAGCTGGGGATTGCTGGTCATCACCTGGGGGCCAGGCTGGATGTTGTGGATGGTCATGGCGCCGACCATCAGAGCCATCACCGCATTGGGTGGGATACCCAAAGTGAGCAAGGGGATAAAGGACGTTTGCGCGCCAGCGTTGTTGGCAGCCTCAGGGGCGGCCACACCGCGAATGTTGCCCTTGCCAAACGGTACTTCACCCGGTTGCAGCTTGGTTTTCTTCTCAATCGTGTAGGCCGCAAACGCCGCCAGCAGCGCACCGCCGCCGGGCAAGATGCCCAGCATGGAGCCCAAAGCTGTGCCGCGCAAAATCGCGGGCACCATGCGTTTGAAGTCTTCCTTGTTAGGAAACAGGCCCTTGACTTCGGCGGTAAACACCTCGCGGTCATCCGCGTGGCGCGACAGGTTGGTGATGATCTCGCCATAGCCAAACACGCCCATGGCGATCACTACAAAGCCGATGCCGTCGGTGAGTTCGGGAATATCAAAGCTAAAGCGGGCCACGCCCGAGTTCACGTCGGTGCCGACCAAGCCCAGCAGCAGTCCCAGCAAGATCATCGCTATGGCTTTGAGCAATGAGCCCGAGGCCAGCACCACCGCACCGATCAGGCCCAAAATCATGAGTGAAAAATACTCCGCCGGGCCAAACTTGAAGGCCACTTCGGTCAGGGGCGCAGCAAAGGCCGCCAGGATCAGGGTGCCCACCGAGCCAGCAAAAAATGAACCCAGGCCGGCTGCGGCCAGCGCGGGGCCGGCGCGGCCCTGGCGTGCCATCTGGTAGCCGTCAATGCAGGTGACGACCGAAGACGACTCGCCCGGCAGGTTGACCAAAATAGCGGTGGTAGAGCCGCCGTACTGCGCGCCGTAGTAAATACCGGCCAGCATGATGAGCGCGGCAATCGGAGGCAGCGCGTAGGTGGCTGGCAACAGCATGGCAATGGTGGCCACCGGGCCAATGCCCGGCAACACGCCGATCAGGGTGCCCAAAATACAGCCCGCGAAGGCGTAGAGCAGGTTTTGCGCGGTAAACGCGACACCAAAACCGAGCGCCAAATTATTCAGTAAATCCATTTTTTTATTCTCCGCTTATGCCAGGAAGGTGGGCCACACCGGGATCTGCAACTTGAGCAGCACAATGAAGGCCAGGTAGCTGCCCACCGCCAAAATGCTGGCCAGGATCAACACTTCTTTGAGTTTGAAGGTATCACCGGCTTTGCTGGCAATGATGGTCAAGGCATAGATGCCTGCGATCAAACCCATGGCGGGTAATTTGATGCTGGGCAGGCCGCCCAGCAAGATACCAAATGCCAGGTTGGCACCCAGGATGTAGCCCAGCGGCTTCCAGGCCCATTTACCGACTTTTTCACCATCTTTGGTGGCGATGGTGAGTGACTCGAAAATCATGAAGCTGCCCAGCACCGCCATCAGAATGCCCAGCAAGCGCGGGAAGTAGCCCGGCCCCATACGGGCACCGTCGCCCATGCCGTAGTTGTAGGCACCGATGGCAAAACCCAGACCGACGACTAGAAACATCAGCCCCGAGAAGAAGTCTTTTTGACTTTTGATATTCACACATTGCTCCTATTTGTAATGCTGGTGGGTAATTGTTGCGCGGTATGCCCGTACAGGATGTGTGGATACCACCTATCAAAATGCAACGGAGGTACCGCTGAACTATCGACCTTTTATAGGGCAGTTACACCATGGGCGGGGATGCGCTGAGCACCTCTTCCAATGTGGTCAGACCTTCTGCTACGCGCAGCGCACCCGCCAGTCGCAAAGGACGCATCCCGTCACTGATGGCCTGGCGGCGCATCGCCTCGCTACTGGGCTCTTTGTTCACCAGGGCTTTAAACGACTCGGTTACGGTCAGCAGTTCGTAGATACCCATGCGCCCCATGAAACCCGTCATCCGGCAGTCCACGCAACCCACCGGCTTGAAGGGTTGGTAGGTACCATTGATTTTCCAGGGCTTGATGATGTCGTTCAAGGTATCTATCGAGGCCGCTTCATCAGGCTGCTTGCACTGCTTGCACAGGGTGCGTACCAAACGCTGCGCCAGCACACCCAGCATGGTGGCATTGATCAGGTAGGAGGGTACTCCCAACTCCATCAGCCGGGTCACGGCGCTGGTGGCATCGTTGGTATGCAGGGTGCTGAACACCAAATGCCCCGTCAGCGCGGCTTGCACCGCCATATCGGCGGTGGCCAGGTCGCGGATTTCCCCCACCATGATCACATCCGGGTCTTGGCGCATGAGTGCGCGCAGACCCTCGGCAAATCCAAAATCGAGCTGATTCTGGGCCTGCGTTTGGTTAAACGCAGGCTCGATCATCTCAATCGGGTCTTCGATGGTGCTGACGTTCACCTCGTCGGTGGCCACCCGCTTGAGGGTGGAATACAAGGTGGTGGTTTTTCCCGAACCCGTAGGGCCTGTGACCAGAATAATGCCGTTGGGGCGTTTCACCAGCGCCTCCCAGCGGGTCGCATCATGCTGGCTAAAGCCCAGGCCATCCAGGTCTTTGACGGCGGTATCCGGGTCAAAGATGCGCATGACCATTTTTTCGCCAAATACGGTGGGCAGCGTGGACAGGCGCATTTCGATTTCATCGCCGCGCGGGTTGCGGGTTTTGATGCGGCCATCCTGGGGACGGCGTTTTTCAACGACATCCATACGTCCCAGCAGTTTGATACGCGCCGTCATGGCGTTGAGCACACCGGGCGGTAACTGGTAGACGGGGTGCAACTTTCCGTCAATGCGAAAGCGGATCACGCCCTGCTCGCGCCGGGGCTCCAGATGGATGTCGCTGGCGCGTTGGTCAAAGGCGTATTGCCACAACCAGTCCACCACCTGCACCACGCCTTGGTCATTGGCATCCAGCGCCTTGGCCGACTTGCCCAACTCTACCAGCTGCTCAAAACTGGCCGCGTTGTTGCCGCTGCCCGACTTGAGCGCCGAGCGCACTGACTTGGCCAGGGCAAAAAACTCGGCGGTGTAGCGGTGAATATCCTGCGGGTTGGCCACCACCATGCGCACACTGCGCCGGGACTGGCGCTCGACCTCACCGATCCAGTCATTGATAAACGGCTGCGAGGTGGCTACCACCACCTCGCTGGCGGTGACTTGCACTGGCAGCACCTTGTAGCGCTCGGCATAAAAGGCGCTCATCGTGTCGGCCACCTTGCCCACGTCCACCTTGAGCGGGTCAATGCGCAAATACTCCAGCCCGGCCTTATGGGCCAGGTACTGCGTCAGGATTTCAATGTCCAGCAGCTTGCCATCCGCGACGCGCGCCATGGCCACACTGGCCAGGCGCACCAGCGGGTGCTGCGCGCTCTCGGCCTGGGAGCAGCGGGCAATGGTGCGGCGCGCCTCGTCGGGGCTGATGATGCCATCGGCGCAGAGCCAATCGACCAGTCGTTTCCAGTCCACCATGCCAACGTGTGGCAGTGCAGGAGGTGTGGAAACCAAGGCAGGTGGGTGTTTCACAATGGCGTTCATAGCAAGGGTTTAAAAATACGCAACCACTTGTGCGCAGGCAGGCCAAACCGGGTGTAGATGGTCTCGGCATTCTGGCTAAGTTTAGCCCGAGTTTCAAAACGCGCGCTGCGGTGCGCCAGCACGATCGCATTGCCCTCGCGCGTGGGCTTGAAAGCCCATACGTTCTCGGCGCCAAACGCCTTGCTGATTTTTTCCACGCTTTTGTCGTAGCTGGCCATGCGGCCAAATAAATTCACCGTCATGATGCCCTGCTCGGTCAGGCTGGCGCGGCAGTCTTTGTAAAACGCCAGGCTGTCAAGTACCGGGGCAGCGGCATCGTGGTCGTAGAGATCTACCTGCAGCGCGTCAACGGTATTCATACGCTCGGTCTTGGCGATCTCTGCACCTGCATCGGCCAGCAGCACCTGCAGGCGCGTGTCGTTGTCTGGCAGCTTGAACCAGGCTTTGCAGGCCGAGATGACATCGGGGTTGATCTCTACCGCCGTGGCACGGCAACGCACATGCTTGTAGCAAAATTTCGTCAGCGCTGCAGAGCCCAGGCCCAATTGCATCGTGTGCAGGCTGCCCAGGTCGCGCAGGTCAGCCCACAGCAGCCAGGCCATCATGCGCTGTACGTAGTCCAGCTCAATGGCAAAGGGTTTTTTAATCTCCATGCTGCCTTGCACCCACTCGGTGCCCAGGTGCAGATAGCGCACGCCATCGAGTTCAGAAGTGCTGACTTCGGGTAATTCCAAGGCTCTGGGGGTTGGCATCGTTTAAATGGTATTTCGCTATTTAATTTATAGCTGATTATGTCGTACTGACAGGGACTATGGGCCTATTTTGACCTAAAAGTGCGGCCAAGCGCGGCAACACACGCACAGCGTTGGCACAGGTAGCTTGTGCCAGTGTCTGCAAAGACAGGTGGCGTAGTCGTGCCAGCTCCTGCGCAATGCGTGGCAGTTCGGCCGGGCTGTTGATGCCTTGGGGCATACCGGCTGCGCGCTGCTGGGCGGTTACGTAAAGCCAATGGGGCGGGATATCGGGCGCGTCCGTCTCCAGCACCAGCGCCGCCAGGGGCAAGCAGCTTGCCAGGTGGCGAAGTTGGGTGGCGCGCGCGTAGGTGAGTGCACCGCCAAAGCCCAGCGCAAAACCACGCGCGATGAACTGCTGCGCCTGCTGTTCTGAGCCATTAAACGCATGCGCTATGCCCCCGGATACCGCAATCTGGCGCAGGCCTTTGAGCAACGGGTCGGCCGAGCGGCGCACATGCAAAATGACGGGCAACCCATGCTTGCGTGCCAGTTTGAGTTGGGCGCGGTAGAAATGCTCTTGCTTGGCGCGCATCAGCGGCTCGCACAGGGAGGACACAAAATAATCCAAGCCTATTTCTCCTACGGCAACCAGGTGTGGATCGTCCTTGTTCAAGGCTAAGGCTTCATCCAGGCGATCCAAATCATCGGCCTGCGCCTGGGGTACATACAGCGGGTGGATGCCCAGCGCGTAACTGTCGCCTTGCGAGCGTGCCAGGCTTTGCACGGCACCGAAGTTGCCTACCTGTACTGCCGGAATAATGCAATGCGCTACATTTTTCGTAGCTGCTTGCGACCGCAGGATGTGGACTTTCGCGCCAAACTCCGCTGCATCGAGGTGGCAATGGGTATCAATCCACATATCTGCCCGCACAGTGCCTGAGTTTGCCAACGTGTTGGTACAGTGCAAGCGGTTTATTTGTTATCGGCCTTGGTATCGGTAAATCTGCCAAAGCTTTGCAGCTTGTTGTAGCGCGCCTCCAGCAGTTCTTTGACTTTCAGATCGCTGACCTGGCGGTAGGCATCGCCCAGGCCGCGCTTTAAAAACGCCGCCATCTGCTTGTGGTCGCGGTGGGCGCCGCCGACCGGCTCGTGGATGATCTTGTCGATCAAACCCAAGGCCTTGAGGCGATGCGCGGTAATGCCCAGTTGCTCAGCGGCATCCTGCGCGCGGTCGCTGGTCTTCCACAAAATACTGGCGCAGCCTTCGGGGCTGATGACGGAGTACACCGCGTATTGCAGCATCAGCACCTGGTCGGCCACGCTGATGGCCAGCGCGCCGCCGGAGCCGCCCTCGCCGATGATGGTGGTGATGATGGGTACTTCGAGTTGCGCCATCTCATAGATGTTGCGGCCAATCGCCTCGCTCTGGCTGCGCTCTTCGGCATCCATGCCGGGAAAGGCTCCCGGCGTGTCGACAAAGGTGAACACGGGCAGCTTGAATTTCTCCGCCGTTTTCATCAGGCGCAGCGCCTTGCGGTAGCCCTCGGGGCGGCTCATGCCAAAGTTGCGCACGGCGCGCTCCTTGGTGTCCCGGCCTTTTTGGTGGCCCAGGACCATGCAGGCGTTGCCGTTAAAGCGTGCCAGTCCGCCGACAATGCTTTGGTCATCGGCAAAATGGCGGTCACCATGCATCTCCACGTAGTCGGTAAAGCACTCGTTGATGTAGTCCAGCGTGTAGGGGCGCTCGGTATGGCGGGCGATTTTGGTGATCTGCCAGGGCGTGAGGTCGCTGTAGATGTCCTTGGTCAGTTGCTGGCTTTTTTTGGCCAGCTGGTCAATCTCTTCGCTGATGTCGACCGCGCTCTCGGTTTGCACGTAGCGCAGCTCTTCGATCTTGCCTTCCAGCTCGGCAATCGGGTGCTCAAAGTCCAGGAATACTTTTTTGGCCAATGCGCTCTCCTGTTTGTTACGACATGTGCGAGTTTAAACCTGTTTAGAGGCGCGTCAATACGCTACGGGCAAAGGGTCCAGCGAGCGCCAGATGTACCAGGTAGCGACGCTGCAGTACGGTGCCCAGCCCGCGGCCACCTCACGGATCTCGCTGCGGCTGACGGCCTCGCCGGAAAAATAGCTTTTGCTGATGCCGTTGATCAGCCCGATGTCGTCCAGCGGCAGCACGTTGGGGCGCAGCATGTGGAAGATCAAAAACATCTCGGCGGTCCAGCGGCCAATGCCGCGGATGCCCACCAGCTCGGTGATGATGGCCTCGTCGTCCATGCCATCCCAGCTTTTGACGTGCAGCGCGCCACTGTCAAAGTGCAGCGCCAGATCGACCAGGTACTCGATCTTGCGTGCTGACAGGCCTGCGCTGCGCATGTCGTCTACCTTGAGCGTGAGCACCGCGGCCGGGGTGAGTTTTTTGGGCAACTGCTCAAAGCGCTCCCAGATGGTTTGCGCGGCCTTCACGCTGATCTGCTGGCCGACGATGCTGCGCGCCAGGGTAATGAAGGGCTCATTGCGGCTTTGCAGGCAGGCTTGGCCAAACTGCGGTATCAGGCGCTTCATGACCCGGTCTTTTTTGACCAGGTGTTGGCAGGCCTCGTCCCAGTAAAGTGGAGGCGCGGGACAGGGCGCGGTAGCGACGGTTTTTCCAGCTACTTTCGGCGCCGTACTAGCTATTTTTTTCATAGCTTAATACGTCCATATGACAAGGACAATTGGCATAAATAGTCACTAAACATGGCTCTGGGGGTCATATTTTCTGCGCCTCCCACGTCGTCCCGGTGGCTGCGTCCTTCAGCACAATGCCTTGGGCCAACAAGTCTTTGCGGATCTGGTCGGCGCGTGCGAAGTCTTTGCCAGCTTTAGCGGCGGCGCGCTCGGCTATCAGAGTTTGGATAGCTGCGTCATCCAGCCCAGCACCGGCCTGCAAAAACGCCTTGGGTTCCCCCTGCAACAGGCCCAGCACCGCGCCCAGCCCCTTGAGCTGCGCCGCCAGTGCGGCCGACTTGCTGCGGTTGACCTCGGCGGCCAGCTCAAACAACACCGCCACCGCCTCGGGCGTGCCAAAGTCGTTGTCCATGGCGGCCTTGAACTTCAGGGCAAACGGGCTGCTCCAGTCCACAGGACTGTCGTTGGCAGCTACCAAATGCAGAGCGGTATAAAGACGTTTCAGGCTATGGCGGGCGTCTTCCAAATGCACATCGCTGTAGTTGAGTGGGTTGCGGTAGTGTGCACGGACGACAAAGAAGCGGATGGTCTCGGCATCAAACTGCTGGAGCACCTCACGGATGGTGAAGAAGTTGCCCAGGCTTTTGGACATTTTCTCGTTATCGATATTCACAAAGCCGTTGTGCACCCAGTATTTGGCCATGGGCTTGCCAAACGCGCCCTCGCTCTGGGCGATCTCGTTTTCGTGGTGCGGAAACTGCAGGTCAGCGCCGCCGCCGTGGATGTCAAAACTCTCACCCAGCAGGGCGCAGGCCATGGCCGAGCATTCGATGTGCCAGCCGGGGCGGCCCGCGCCGTAGGCCGACGGCCATTTGGCATCCTCTGGCTCGGTCGGTTTGGCCGACTTCCACAGCACAAAATCCAGCGGATCGTGCTTGCCGTCCAGCACCGCCACCCGCTCACCGGCGTGCAGCTCGTCAATCGACTTGCCCGACAGCTTGCCGTAACCGGGGAATTTGCGCACGGCGTAGTTCATGTCGCCGCTGTCGGTCTGGTAGGCCAGGCCCTTGGCTTGCAGCCGCTCGACGATGGCCAGCATCTGCGGCACGTAGTCGGTGGCGCGCGGGTCGTGGTCGGGGCGGGCAATGCCCAAGGCATCGGTGTCGCGGTACATCTCTGCGGTCATGCGCTGTGTCAGCGCCTTGATGGTTTCGCCGTTTTTCACGGCACGGGCGATGATCCTGTCGTCAATGTCGGTGATGTTGCGCACGTAGGTCAGTTGGTAGCCACTGGCGCGCAGCCAGCGCTGCATTACGTCAAAGCCCACCATTGAGCGGGCATGGCCAATGTGGCACAGGTCATACACCGTAATGCCGCAGACGTACATGCGGACCTGGCCGGGAACGAGAGGGGAAAACTCTTCCAGCGCACGCGACAGCGTGTTATAGATGCGAAGGCTCATGGCAGAAACTGAAATTGCGTATAGTTATGAATTTAGCGGGGGCACAAGGCAACCGGCGGAGACGTAGCTTGCCACAAAAGTGGGCTCTTCGGACGCTTTGAACGCAAACTTAACTAAAAGTCATTAACCAAACGCTACAATCAGGGCAGAATTCGACCCACGTCCTGGGTTTGTCCCACCCGACCCTTCTTATAGAGGTTCTATGCACACTGTGAAGCCATCCTTACAAGCCTTGGTGCCTCGCACCCTGTCGGCCACGCGTTTTGCCCTGGCTGCGCCGCTCTCTGGCGTATGTCTGGCGGTCTGCCTGCTGGCCTCTGGCGCGGTGTATGCCGACGACTATGCCGATGTCAACCGCCTACTGCGCGCAGGCCAGGTGGCCGAGGCCAGCGCCAAGGTCGACCAGTTTTTGGCGACCAAGCCCAAAGATGCCCAAATGCGCTTTCTCAAGGGCGTGATTTTTACCGAGCAGAGCAAGCCCAATGATGCCATCAGCACGTTTACCAAGCTGACCGAAGACTTCCCCGAGTTGCCCGAGCCCTACAACAACCTGGCCGTGCTGTACGCTGGCCAAAGCCAGTTTGACAAAGCCCGCGCCGCGCTGGAGATGGCGATTCGCACCAACCCCAGCTACGCCACTGCCCACGAAAACCTGGGCGACGTGTATGCCAAGCTGGCCAGCCAGGCCTATAGCAAAGCGCTGCAACTGGACAACTCCAACACGGGGGTGCAGCCCAAGTTGTCGCTCATCCGTGACCTGTTTGCGCCTGGTGCCAAGGGTCAACGCCCCACCGCCGCTGCGGTGGCACCGCCGGTTCTACCCCCACCCGTGGTGGTGGCCGCCGCGCCGCCACCTGCACCCCCTGTAGTTCCACCGGCTCCCGTCGTCAAGCCGCCACCCACCCCACCGGTGGCCGTACCTGCACCGCCCCCCGTGGCTGCGGTGAAGCCGCCCGCGCCTGTGGCTCCCCCCCCCGTTGCAGCGGTTAAACCACCTGCCCCTGCCGCAGTCGGCTCGGGCAATGCCGACCAAGATATCGGCGCTGCTGTGCGCAACTGGGCCGCCGCCTGGAGCGCCAAAGACCTGAGCGGCTACTACGCCGCTTACGGCTCCGACTTTGATGCCCCTGGTGGCCGCAAAACCTGGGAAGAAGAGCGCAAGAAACGCATCCTGGGCAAGAGCCGCATCAGCGTCAAAGTAGGTGACATGGCCATCAAGGTCAATGGCGACAAGGCGCAGGTGCGCTTCAAGCAAGAGTACGATGCCGATGCCCTGTCCGTCTCCAGCCGTAAAACGCTGGACTTGGCCAAATCGGGTGGCCGCTGGGTGATCGTCAAAGAATCTACGGGCGGTTAATCACTTGTCTGTGGGCCTGTTTGAGAATGCGATCGTGCGTGGTCAACCCGGATATCTGTTTTTTGACCGATCTGTGCAGCGCGTAAGTCGAATATTTTTGCGCCCACTGGGGGCGTTTCTGTGCGTGTTGTTATTGACGGGCACCCCCGTGCACGCCGCCAAGAAACGGGCACAGGCAGCCAACACGGCTCCCACCAAGGGCTACGATGCCGAAGCGCGGCTGATTCAGATTTACCAGCGCATTGGCCAGGCCAAAACCCGCGAAGCCCTGCTGCTGGCCGACCAGTTGGTCAAAGACTACCCCCACTTTGCGCTGGCGCAACTGGTGCATGGCGACTTGCTCAGCGCCCAAACCCGTCCGCTCAAAGCCATGGGCGACATGCCCGAGGCCACCACCCGCGCCGCGCCCGGTGTGCTGGTGGAGTTGCGTGAAGAGTCCCTTCTGCGCCTCAAAGCCCTGCGCGAGCGCCCACCCGCCGGCATGGTGCCCTCGCAGTTTGTGCGCCTGTCCGCGTACAACAAACACGCCATAGCGGTGGATGCCTCGCGTTCGCGGCTGTATGTGTTTGAGAACACCTCCGCCGGTATGCGGATCGTGGCCGACCATTACATCTCGGTCGGCAAGCTGGGCACCGACAAAACGCTGGAGGGCGACCTGCGGACTCCCGTGGGCGTGTATTTCATTACCAACACCTACAAGCGTAAAAGTTTGAAAGATTTTTACGGCGCAGGAGCCCTGCCGATCAACTACCCCAACCCCTATGACATGCGCCTGGGCAAAACCGGCAGTGGCATCTGGCTGCATGGCACCCCGTCCAACCAGTTCTCGCGACCGCCCAAGGCCAGCGATGGCTGTGTGGTGCTGTCCAATCCCGACTTGGAGCGTATTTTGGCCACGGTAGAAGTGCGCTCCACCCCGGTGGTGATTGCGTCGAGCCTGCAGTGGGTCAGCTCCGCGCAAAGCAACCCGGCCAACCAGGCCTTTGACGAAGTCTGGAACCAATGGCGTAGCGCCAAGGCCAGCGCCGACTTACAGCGCACCATGGCCTATTACACAACGGACTTCAACAGCTATGGCAAGACCCTGAGCGACTGGAGCGGTGTGCTGCAAGCCGATATTGCCAATGCCAAAGGGCGCGACTTTCAAGTCAAAGACCTGTCGGTGCTGCAATGGGCCGACAACGGCAAAACAGCCACCATGGTAGTAACATTTTCTGAAATCCCTGCGGGCAAAATCACCGGCAGCACCAAGCGACAATACTGGTTACGCTCGCCGGGCAGCACCCAAAACCAGTGGAAAATATTTTTTGAAGGAATCGTCAGTTAATGTCGTTCAATTTCAACCCATTTCGCCGCGCAGTCGTTGTCATATGGACACAGGTAGCTATAGTTTTAGCAGCAACCAGCGCCTGCGCCCAGAGCACTCCTGCGGCCAGTGCACCCCAGGTCAAGCTGTCCACCTCCATGGGCGATGTGATTGTGGAGCTCTACCCCGACAAAGCCCCCAAGACGGTCGAGAACTTCTTGCAGTATGTCAAAGACAAACATTATGACGGCCTGATCTTTCACCGCGTGATCAGCACCTTCATGGTGCAAGGTGGCGGCTACGATGCAAAATATGAGCAGCGCAAAACCCGCTCTCCGGTGGCGCATGAAGGCCGAGAAGCCCTGGCCAAAGGTTTGAAAAACACCGTCGGCAGCCTGGCCATGGCGCGCACCAACGACCCGCAGTCGGCCAGCAGCCAGTTCTTTATCAACACCGTCGACAACGCCTTTTTAGACCCCATCCCGATTCCCGACGGTGACCCGGTGCTGAACTTTGTCTACCAGGGCCAAACCTTTGCCAGCACCCCGCGCGCCAACCTGCTGGGCGCAGCGCAGCTGTACGGCTATACCGTGTTTGGCAAAGTCATCAAGGGCATGGACGTGGTCGAAAAAATGAAAGCCGCCCCCACCGGCCCCGGTGGCCCCTTCCCCACCGATGTGCCTAAAACCCCCATCACCATTCTTTCTGCAACTTTAGTGAAATAACCCCATGGCCAACCCCCAAGTCGAACTGCACATCGCCAACCACGGCACCATCACCCTGGAGCTGGACGCCGCCAAAGCACCCAAGTCGGTGGCCAACTTTTTGGCCTACGTCGCCTCGGGCCATTACAACAATACGGTGTTCCACCGCATCATTGACGGCTTCATGGTGCAGGGCGGCGGCTTTGAGCCCGGCATGACGCAAAAACCCGTGAACGCAGCGATTGAGAACGAGGCCAACAATGGCCTGAAAAACGACAAGTACACCGTGGCCATGGCCCGCACCCAAGAGCCGCACTCGGCCACGGCGCAGTTCTTTATCAACGTGGGCGACAACGCCTTCCTGAACCACACCGCTCCCAGCCGCCAGGGCTGGGGCTACGCCGTGTTTGGCAAGGTCGTCAAGGGAGCCGAGGTCGTGGATGCCATGCGCGCGGTGAAGACTGCACGCAAGGGCTTTCACGACGACGTGCCCGTCAACGACGTGGTGCTGACCCAAGCCGTCGCGCTCTAGGCCCGTGCCCACGCTGCCCGCTTTTCACGAGCTGGTAGCAGCGAGCGCCTGGCAGCGCATCGACTTTATCTCTGACCTGCATTTGCAGGAGAGCGAGCGCGCTAACTTTGTAGCCTTTGCGCGCTACCTGCAATCCACCCCCGCCGAGGCCATTTTCATCCTCGGCGATTTGTTTGAGGTATGGGTGGGCGACGATGTGCTGGGCGATAGCGCTTCTTTTGAAGCGCGCTGCTGCAACGCGCTGCGTGCGTGTGCCCAGAAAAAAACGATTTTTTTTATCCACGGCAACCGCGACTTTTTAGTCGGCAGCGCCTGCCTGCAGGCCAGCGGTATGCAAGCCCTACCCGACCCCACGGTTTTGACGGTGGACAGCACACGCTACCTGCTCAGCCACGGCGATGCATTGTGCCTGGCCGATGCGGACTACCAGCAGTTTCGCACCCAGGTGCGCACCCGCGCCTGGCAGCAGCAGTTTTTGGCGCAGCCCCTGCCAGAGCGTATCGCGCAAGCCCGCGCCATGCGCGCGCACAGCGAGGCGCGCAAACAGCAGAACACAACGTGGATAGACCTCGACCCCAACGAGACCCAGCGCTGGATGCAGGTCGCAGCGGCCCAGCACATGGTGCATGGCCATACCCACGAAGGCGTAGACCACGTCTTTGCCAGCGCTGCAAACGCCCCAAAGAACGCCGCCAGCTGCACCCGCCACGTTCTGTGCGACTGGCATGCCGATGCCAACCCGTCCCGTGCCCAGGTACTGCGCCTGTCGCGTCAACCAGCGCCGCAGGCAGGCGCGGCCGCGCTGCACCTGCAGCGTCTGCCCGTTTGAATGTGGGCCTGGTGGTCTCGCCTGAGCGGCCAATGGCGTGCCACGCGGCAGGCCCAGGCGCTGCAGCGCCGCCCGATCAGCGATGCACTATGGCACAGCACCATCGCCGCCCTGCCCTTCATCCACACCCTGGGCGCACCTGATCTGCAGCGCCTGCGCCAACTCGCCAGCCTGTTCCTGGACCGCAAAGAGTTCAGCGGTGCGCAAGGCTGGGTGGTGACCGATGCCCAGGCCGTGATGGTGGCCACGCAGGCCTGCCTGCCCATCCTGCACATCGCTGCGCCTGAGCGACCCGACCTGGCGCTGCGCTGGTACGGCGGGTTTGTAGGCATTGTGCTGCACGCAGGCGAGGTGCGTGCCAGGCGTAGCGAGCAAGACGAGACCGGTGTAGTGCATCACTGGCAAGAAGACCTCACCGGCGAGACCCTGCAAGGTGGGCCGCTGATGCTGGCCTGGAGCGACGTAGCCAATGCGGGCCACAGCGCCCGCGAAAGCTACAACGTGGTGGTCCACGAGTTCATCCATGTGATGGACCTGCAGGACGGCATGGCCGATGGCTGCCCTCCCATGCCTGCTGGCGCACGCAACACCTGGCTGGCGACGCTGCAAGCCGAGTACGCCACGTTTTGCGAGCAGACCGTGCTGTGGGAGCGCTTTGGCACTTTGGCCGGCCATGCCCCACTGCTTGATGCCTATGGGAGCACCAGCATCGACGAATTTTTTGCGGTCGCTGCGGAGGCCTATTTTGTGCGGCGCTCAGATTTTGCAAGCGCCCATCCACGTTTGCTGGCGCAGTTTGACGGATTTTTTATCCACCGGCCCAGCACCTAACTGCTACATTTAATATAGCAGCTTAGGTCCATATGACACGGACTACTGGCATAAATGGCCTGCAAACCTGGCCCAACCTGCGCTCCGGGGGCCAGGCCAGCGCCATGTACCCATCGCCTAGTTGCGCAGCAGCACTTTGAGCGCCGTCTGCAAGCGCCGTGCACTGGCTGCGTCATGCGGGGCACCCAGTACCGTCGTGGTGTCCAGTGCCCAGGTGTCGGTCGGAGCGGGGTCGTTGCGCTTGGTGAGCAATTGCAGTTGCAGCATACGCCGCGCGCTGATGTGCTCGGCCGGCGTGGGCACGTCGGCGGCCATTTCTATGCGCAGCAGGGCGGTGGCGGCATCGCCTGCGGCAGGTTTGGTAACCGCCTGCGACCAGGCGGTACGCGCAGCCGGGCTGACATTGCGGCCCAGCTCGGCCACACTCGGAATCGCCTCGGCATTGCGCTGCTCCCAGGCGGTAAGCAGGCCTGTGAGGGACTCGCCGTGGGCTTGGGCGGCCAGCTTTTTGAGCTGCATTTGTGCGCGCTCCAGCGCATCGCGCTGGGCGTAGAAAGCGGTGTTGGACAGGCGGGGGCCGGTTGGCTCGTCGCGCGGGGCAAAACGATCACCACCACGCTCAGTACCCCGATCTCCGCGTGGAGCACCACGCTCGCCAAAGCTGGCGCGGCCATCGCCGCCGGAGCCTGCGGGGCGGCCGCCCCTGTCGCCAGCACCACTGGGCGCGCCGGGGCGGCCTGCACCGGGGCCACTGCGGCTGTCAAACTTGCCACCTTTTTTGTCGCCAAAGCGGCCTTGGGCCGCAGGCTCGGACTTTTTGGCACCGGGGCGGTCATCGCCGCGCATCGCGACGATGGGTTTGGCAGGCTTGGCCGGTTTGGCAGGCGTCGCGTCAACCGCTACAGATTCAGTAGCTTCAGATGTCCCAGTGACAAGGACTTCAGGCATGTTTTCCTCTGAAACTGGCGCAGATGCCGGGTTGGCGGCGGCAGCCTGCGCAGTGCCAGCGCTCGGTGCAGCATCAGCGGCAGCCTCTGGAACCAGGGATGGGGCAGCGCTTGCCGCAGGTGCTGCACTGACAGCAGCAACCGCGATGGCCTGGCCGCGCCCAGCCGCTTCCACGGCGGCAATGGCGGCGCGAATTTTCTGCACATCGCCGCTGGCATTGGCTGCGTCCAGCGCTTTCACCGCATCCAGTACCGCCTTGTCGTGTTCGCTCATGGCGGCGGCGGCTTGCTCGCGTTCGGCGCTCTTCCTGTTAAAGGCGTCGTCAATCGGTTTGCGGAAAGCGTCCCAGAGTTTTTGCTCTTGCTTGCGGTCTACCGGCACGCTTTGCGCTTCATGCTGCCAGCGCTGTTGCAGGGCTTTGACGGCATCAATACGCATCACGGGCATGGCACCCAGCACATTGGCTTCGTCGATCATGGCGTGGCGGCGTGCCAAGCTGGCAGACTGCGCCGCCTCCAGCGGACCGTGGGCTTCTTTGATGGCGGCCTTATACAGCGGCTGCAGTTCGGCAAAGGTTTTCTCGCCCACATGGCCACCGTTGCGCCACTTTTCGCTCAGGTTGTGCAGCTCGCGGTTGATGTCTTTCCAGTCGGTACGCGTAGCGTTGGCAGTGCTCCAGGCCTTGATTTCTTCAATCATCTCCAGACGCTGGGCCTTGTGCGCACCTTCTTCGGCCTTGACTTTTTCCAACCAGGCCTCGACCAGTTTGTAGGCCTCGTTGCAGGCATCGTCAAAGCGCTTCCACATGCCGTGGTTGGGCACGCCACCTTGATCGGTTTGCTTCCAGGCATCGCGCAGGTTGCGCACGGCTTCCTGCTGCTTGCGGCCGCCCAGGGGCTTGGCCACCAACTCTTGGGCATGGCGCGTCAGCTCTTCACGGATCTGGTTGGCACGCCAGCGCTGCCAGCCTTCCAGCTCGCCCGCTGCGCCCAGGGCATGCTGGGCAGCGGACTCCAGCTTTTCACCGATATTGGCACCGTGGTCTTTGAGCGCGGCACGCACCGCATTGGCCGCACCGATGCTGGCCTTGCCATGACCTTGCGCCAGTTCATGCTCCAGTTTTGCCAGCAATTCACGCACGATTTGCGTGGACTGCGAGCGAATTTCAGGGTCAATCCTGGGTTTGGCATTTTTCTCGGCGCGCTCGGTCTGCGGGTTGGATGCATGGCGCGCAGCGCGAATGGCCTCGGCCCAGACGGGCACGGCGGGCAGGGGTGCTGCGGCGTCGCCGCTGGCGGCGACGGCCTGGGTAATGGCGGCTTCAAAAGCACCCCACAGAGTGAGCAACTGGGACTTGGCAGACTCTAACTGGGGTGGAAACTTGGCGTCCACGCTGGGCCACTGCTGGTCTTGCGGCAATACATCAGCCTGGGCCTGCCATTGGGCCACATCGCTGCGCAGCGTGTCCCACACGGCCTGGGCGTCAGCCAGCGGCTTGGTGGACAGCACCTCAATGCGCTGGGCCATCATCAGAGCAGCCTCGCGCTGCACCTGAGCGCGGTGTTGCAGGTCTTCGATCTGCTTGACGCGCTCGGACAACTGAATTTTGACAGTGGCCAAGGGCTCTTTGGACAGCGGGGCACCGGCCTTGGCGGCATCGCGCTGCCAGGCCAGGGCATCGGCCAGATTGAGCTTGGACAGCGCCAAGAGTGCCGTCGCCTTGTCCGCCCATTCGGCAGCAATGTGTTCTTGTGCGCTGGCGCGTTTGAGCTCGTCGAGTTTTTCGCGCAGGGGCTTGGCAGCGCCTTTGTCTTTGACGCTGAGTTCTTTGAACACCTCTTGCATCTGCTCGGTGCTGGGGCTGGTGGCGAGCCATTCGCGCACCTTGGCCGCACGGTCACCCGAGGTGGGGGCGCTGAACGCGCCGCCCGTCAGGGCGTCCAGGGGGTGGATCGTGGCAGGTTTGGCAGCAGCAGGCTTGGCAGCGTTGGGTTCGGTAGTTTCAGACACGGTAGACTCTTGATTTTTATTGAACAGGGAAAAACTCAGCATAAATGGGACGCGTATTGGGCGGGTAAGGTGCAGCGCACCGATGGGCGCGCAATGCGCTATTTTCGCTGGTTTTACAGTCTGCGCAATTTTTGTCCGCTGGTGGCGTTGCGCGCCCATCCCAGATACTGATTTTGAGAGCATGGTTGCGAACACTACACGCTACTTAATCAATAGCTGCTTACGTCCTGTTCATATGGACTACGAGCCTATTTAAAGAAAATTTTTAGCCAAAAAGAAAGCCCGGTGGACAGTCTGGTGACTACACCCGCCGGGCTTGGCGGCTCAGCTCAGCTGCATGCCGCCTGGGGTCACGGCAATGGAGGTTTCAGGTCCATGCCGCGTAGCAGGCAATAGATTGCCCACCTGAGGTTACTGGAGTTCGTCCAGCCACTTCACTGTATTCTTCCTGCAAAAAAATGCAAATACTATTGTGTTTGCAAACGTATCACCTTGCCTGGCATGCCATGGGTGTTCCCTTATAATCGCGCTGAATCTAAACCCATCGGGTTGCGCGCAGAATCACCGTCGATGGCAGCACCCTGGTTACCCTGCCGAGTTCGGCAAGGGCGTTGTTGGATGGATCAAGTGCACACCCCCTCCACAAGTGCGCAGCCAACAATCGACCCGTGCATCCAATCCAAACGAGAAGCCGCCGTGTCCACACCATGAAGGTCAACTGCCGCAAGAGCAGCACCCGCACAGCGGCTCCACGCGTAGAAAGGCGTACCCATGACAGTCATTACCCGCTTTACCTCGGCCCTGCGCACCTTTGCCGGTGATGTAGCCGACGGTCTATTTGAAATTACCCATAACGGCTTTGCCGTGCTGGGCCTGGTGCTGGCCTTTGTAACGATCGCCCTGGTAGCCAAACCCGAACTGCGCCAGCAGGGCGAGACCGAACTGATGGGCTGGCTGCAAGCACGCCAGCCCGTGGTGGCCTTAGCCGATGAGATTGACGCCGAGCCCAATGCCATTGACCGCGCCACTGCGACCAACCCCCAGGATCTGCCCAGGCAGCAGGCCAAGCTGGCCTATTGGCTGAGCAAAAAATACCGCGTTGCGCCCGAGCCCCTATCGGCCTTGGTGGTGGAGGCCTATGAGGTTGGCCGTAAAGCCAAAATTGAGCCGACTCTCATTCTGGCTGTGATGGCCGTGGAGTCTGGCTTTAACCCCTTTGCCCAAAGCGCCGTCGGCGCACAAGGCCTGATGCAGGTGATGACCAAGGTACACAGCAATAAATACGAAGACTTTGGTGGCAAGCTTGCCGCCTTTGACCCGGTCACCAACCTGCGCGTAGGCGTAGCCGTGCTGAAAGAATGCATCCAACGTGCGGGCTCGGTAGAAGGTGGGCTGCGCCAGTATGTGGGTGCCACCAACGACGAGACCGAAGGCGGCTACACCGCCAAAGTGATGGCCGAATACGCTCGCCTTCGCGCAGTGGCAGCGGGTAAACCCGTGCCGCTGGTATTACCCCCCGCACCCCAAACCCTGCCCGTGATGGAACGCGACACGCAAAGGCCACCCGCTTCGTCACCCTCACCCAATTTGGCCGACAAAGTCGCCAGTCTTTCATAGACTGCGCCAGGCATCGCTTCCAGATTTTTTCAAGCGATCGCAAAGAGATAGCAACCTGCCGCCTCGGGTACACTTAAGCCCGCACGCAACTGGCGATAGGCGCTGCCCCTTACCCAAGGTGCCAGCGCGGACGTGGAAATACCACTTGGAAGTGTGCCGCAACCGGCCGCATAGCCATTGCGCCTTGCCGTTCGCCCGGGCCACCCGGTGTGGTGCACATGCACGCGCACGGGACCACCCTTAGTACCATCAGGACCTGCCACGCCATGTACCACCGCAACATCCTCATCGAACAAACCGACCCCGAGTTGTTTGCCGCAATTACTGCTGAAAATGCCCGCCAAGAGCACCATATCGAGCTGATCGCCAGCGAGAACTACGCCTCCCCCGCCGTCATGGCCGCGCAGGGCACGCAGTTGACCAATAAATACGCCGAGGGCTATCCCGGCAAGCGCTACTACGGCGGCTGCGAGCATGTGGACGTGGCCGAAACTTTGGCCATTAACCGCGTCAAGCAGCTGTTTGGCGCCGACTGCGCCAACGTGCAGCCGCACTGCGGTGCCTCGGCCAACCAGGCCGTCTTCTTGGCCTTCCTCAAACCCGGCGACACCATCATGGGCATGAGCCTGGCCGAAGGCGGCCACCTCACGCACGGCATGGCACTGAACATGAGTGGCAAGTGGTTTAACGTGGTGAGCTACGGCCTGAACGACAAAGAAGAAATCGACTACGACCAGATGGAGCGCCTGGCGCACGAGAAAAAGCCCAAACTCATCATTGCCGGGGCCTCTGCCTACGCGCTGCGCATCGACTTTGAGCGTTTTGCCAAGGTGGCCAAAGCCGTAGGCGCTATCTTTATGGTCGACATGGCGCACTACGCCGGTTTGATCGCCGCAGGCGTGTACCCCAACCCCGTGCCGCACGCCGACGTGGTCACCAGCACCACCCACAAGAGCCTGCGCGGCCCGCGCGGTGGCATTATTTTGATGAAGGCCGAGCACGAAAAAGCCATCAACAGCGCCGTCTTCCCCGGCCTGCAAGGCGGCCCGCTGATGCATGTGATCGCAGCCAAAGCCATAGCATTCAAAGAAGCGCTGGAGCCCAGTTTCAAGCTGTACCAGCAGCAGGTAGTGAAAAATGCCGTGGTGGTAGCCGAAACCCTGGTGCAGCGCGGCCTGCGCATCGTCAGCGGTCGCACCGAAAGCCATGTGATGCTGGTTGATTTGCGCAACAAACACATCACCGGCAAAGAGGCCGAAGCCGTGCTGGGCGATGCCTACATGACCATCAACAAGAACGGCATCCCCAACGACCCCGAAAAGCCGATGGTGACCAGCGGCGTGCGCATTGGCACTCCCGCCATGACCACCCGCGGCTTCAAGGAGGACGAGGCGCGCGCGACGGCCAACCTGATTGCCGACGTGCTGGACCACCCGCGCGACGCAGCCAACATCGAAGCCGTGCGCGCCAAGGTCAAGGCGTTGACCAGCCGCTTCCCGGTGTATGGCTGAGCGAGCGAGGGCGTTCGCTGCGGCATTAACGACGCGATGGGGCGCAGGAGTCTGCTCGCATTTACCGGACATGCTGGTTTTTTATGGATTGCTGTTTGCTATATTTAATGTAGCTAACTATCACCATTTGACAGGGACTACAGGCATATTTAATGGGTAAATTGGATAAATCAGCATGAAATGCCCTTTTTGCAATCACCTGGACACCCAGGTGATCGATACCCGCATTTCGGAGGATGCCAACTTCATCCGCCGCCGCCGCCAGTGCAGCGCCTGCGAAAAGCGCTTTACCACCTACGAGCGCCCCGAGGTCAACTTCCCGGCGGTAGTAAAAAAGGATGGCCGCCGCATCGAGTACGAGCGCGGCAAATTGCAAGCCAGCATGAAGCTGGCGCTACGCAAGCGCCCCGTCAGCACCGAGCAGGTGGACAGCGCCATCGAGCGCATCGAAGAAAAGCTCCTCGCCCTCGGAGCGCGCGAGATCCAAAGCCCCCGCCTGGGCGAACTCGTCATGCGCGAACTGAAAAAGCTCGACAAAGTCGCCTACGTACGCTTTGCCAGTGTGTACCGCAATTTTGAGGACATTGACGAGTTTCGGGCGTTGGTGGATGAGGTAAAGAAATAGGCCATCAACCGCCAAGTGCACCTCGATAACGAATTTTGGTGCCAAAAAGCAGATACGTAACCGCTCGTCGTACAAATTTGCCGTTTATCTGCCAATATGCAGCAATCGGCCAGCAAAAACTTACATTACCTACTATGCAATTCGCACCCAAGCGTCACCACACAGCTGCGACCCATGGATTCACCCTCATTGAAATGATGGTGGTGCTCTCTATCGTTGGTATTTTGACAGCCCTGGCCTTGCCCTCGCTACGCACTTTTATTGGAAATTGGCAGGTTGCCAATGCCGTAAATGCTTTCAGCGCCAGCTTGCAATTGGCCCGATCTGAGGCTGTCAAACGTGGCCGCTTCGTCAGAATGTGCCGCAGCGACAATGGAACCACCTGTGGTGCCGGCAACAACCTGCCAAGCGGCTGGGCTAGCGGCTGGATTGTCTATGTGGACAACGATGCCAGTGGAGGGGTCACTGTAGCTGATGAAGTCGTGCGCTCGCAGAGTGCGCTAAATAACTTCGACAACATCACCTCCAGCTCTGCAACGTTGCGAGCGTTCGCGTTTTCCCCGACGGGGTTAATGCAGTACGGTGCGGGAAGCCAAGGGATGAACTTTAGTTGGGATAGCGGCGGAACCATACGAAAGGCCCTGTGCATCAGCTTCACCGGGCGTACTCGTGTGGTCAAGGACAACACTGACTGTACTGGAGAATACTGAAGATGCGCTGCACTGATATCCCCAACTCCCGGCAGCGTGGTTCCTCGCTGCTGGAGGTTCTGGTGGCCATCCTGGTCATGTCGGTCGGCATGCTGGGCATGGCCGGGCTGACGGCGGCCTCCAGCACGTACAACAAATTGTCTCAAATTCGCAGCACCGCCCTGCTGCTGGTCTCCGATTACGCCGATCGCGCACGGGCCAATGTACCGGGCTTTGACTCTGCCAATTACGCCAAAACCACGACCTATCAGTACTCAAAAACACCCGTCACTGCCACGGGCTGCACCGATGCCACGGTGCCATGCGATGCCGCCACCATGGCCGCATTGGACCAGGCCCAATGGATCAATCTGCTGCGCCTGAACCTGCCCGGTGGCGATGCCTACGTGCAAACCACCGCCGATCTGTTTAATAACCAGCGCACCATGGACATCTGGGTGATGTGGTCAGAGGTCGAGCAGGCTTCAGGCTTTGCCATGCTGGGCAATACGAGCTGCCCAGCTGCGGCAACCACCAGCGCTGCCGTCAAATGCATGTACTTTCGGATTGCCCTATGACCCAAGCGCGCAGTCCTTTATTGCTACGCGCGGCTGGGCGCACGCTGCTCGAGCTGATGGTAGCGTTGGCCATTGGCTTGATCGTGGTGGCTGCTGCGCTGGCCGTTTACTCAGGCACTACGTCTGGCAGCAGGGTGTCTGAAACCGAGGCGCGATTGAATGAAAATGCCGCTATCACCCTAGGACTATTGCAGCAACAAATCCGCCTCGCAAGCTACAGCGCGGTTGTTGGCTCTCCTACCTTCACCCTGCGCAAAAACCTCGATGGCGCAGGCAGCGCAGGTATTCGGGGTTGCACCGGTGGATTCAGTGTCACCACCACAACCGCCTTTTCGGATATCACCTGTAATAACACGACGGCATCTGACGCGCTGGTGGTGCGGTACGAAGCAGACACCCTCAATACCATGCCGGTTGGCGTGCCGCCGGCTGTTACGCCCACAAATTGCATTGGCGAGAGCATCACCGCCTCGACCCCTTCGTCAGCAACTGGCACTGGCGGCCCGGTGCAGCCTTTGTATGCGCTGGCAGACAACCGGTATTTTGTCCGAACCGTCGGCACACCCTCTGGCGGCCCCGAGCTGTACTGCCAAGGGGCCAGGAGTCGCAATGCGGCGACCGGTGTCGTCAACTTCAGCGCTCCTCAACCCATCATGGAGGGGGTCGAAAGGATGCACCTCACATTTGGCGTGGCTTCCAGCCAAACGGCCACCTTCACCGTGGCTTACATGACGGCTAATGCGATTGACACAACTTTCGCGGCTGAGCCCGAACGCTGGAGACGTGTGATCACCGCCAGGGTGTGCCTGCTGCTGCGCAATACCTCCAGTTCGGATCTGAGCGCAAGGTCTGCCAACGCTACCACCAACCAATACTTTGACTGTAACAATGTCCAGCAGACCAGCACCGACGGCTTTTTGCGGCGCGCCTATACCAGCACGATTTTGTTGAAAAATCGACTTTCTCAATAACAGGTCGTTCCATGAAGCAGCGCATTCCAACATCCGACATCACCGGGCTGACCGCGCAGAAAGGCGTTGTTTTGGCCCTGGTATTGGTATTGTTGGGCATTTTGTCCCTGGTGGGTGCCCTCTCTATGCGCAACGCCACACAGACCGAGCAAACCACCAACAGCCTGCGCACTGCCGCTGTGGCGCAGCAGGCGGCTGAACTGGCACTCAAGTATTGCGAGCAAGTCGCAAGAAGTACCGAGCTTTCAGACGACGTTACCTACAGTGCTGCGCGCACCCGCATTTTGGCCACCACACTGACGGCAGCGATCAGCGCAGGTGCCTGGAGCCTTCCTGCCACCTGGAGCACGGCTGCCAATATTATTTCCGTCACTGGTACCTTTGCTGCGTCAGCCGACGGCGCTGCCACCCAGTATAAAAATCCACCACAGTGTGTGATCCAGCGGGTTAATAATTCGGCAGGAGCTGGCTTTGTGATCACCGCCCGCGGCTTCGGCAATGATGCCGTCATCAATGCCAACAATGGCGTCACCTCCGGCGCCGAGGCCTGGGTGCAATCTGTCTTGCAATAACCTTTATGTATGGTGAGGTAGCCGTGAAGAAACTTATTTATACCGCACGCACGTATTTTTTACGCGCGCTCATTGTTGGTGCAGCACTGGCACCGGCCTTGCCCGCCTGGTCGCAATTCGCGTCGCCATTTGCGCCAACACCTTTGTTATCAAAAAATGCATCGGCCAAACCCAACTTGTACCTTCTTTTGGATAACTCCGGTTCTATGAGCCAGGATTACGCGCCTAATAACTTGACTCTTGAGTACGTTGCCCCAGTGACTGCCGCCCAGGCACACATTACCCCAGAGATCAACAAGCTAGCCTACGACCCGCGGGTGCAATACACGCGCCGACCCAACGCAGATGGCTCACTACAGCCCGCAGGCACTAACACCGCCATTTTTCCGTTAACGTTTCATTTATGCACCACTTACGCTGCGGACGGCCGGTGCAATGCGGTCTCGCCAGTGCGGACGATTCCTTCCACATCCGCCACTTTTGCTACCGCTACCTATGTGGTCAGGTCCGCAGACCGCACCGATTGCACCGCCCTTCCCGTTGCACAACAGCGATGCTCCTGGGCCGAAGAGCGTCAAAATGCGATGAATTGGAGGCTGTATTATTTCAACAAAATTGAAGCCTCCAAAACCGCCATCGGCAAAGCGTTTTTGAGTCCGGCTTATGACAACAAATTGCGCTTGGGCTACAAGAAAATGAACGCCAATGGCGGCCCGGCGGATCGGGGTGTACGGCCCTTCACCGATGATCCTACGCTTGCAGCTGGTAGACGGACTGAGAGATCCGACTTTTACACCTGGCTGTATGGTCAAGTAACTGGCGGCAGCACCCCTGCCAACCGGCTGCTCGATGATGCAGGCGACTACTACATTGACAACTCTAGCACTGGGCCTTGGGCTGCCCAACCGGTGCACGGCGGTGACAATTCGCCCCATTTATCCTGCAGGCGCAGCACTGCCGTCCTATTCTCAGACGGCGAATACACCGATTCTTTGATTGACAAGGATAACGTGGACGGAGGCAACTTCGGCAAAGTGTCCAATACCACCCACGTCAATCCGCTCAATAGCGTGACCTTCGTCTACTCTAAAAATCCTTCCAAAACGGCCAGCTATGTGGCCTACCCAGACAATGCCAACGACACCATGGCCGATTTGGCCGCCAGTTACTGGATTACTGACATGCGAACCGATTTGGCCGATAACGTTACCCCTGTAGATGGTAACCCGGCCTTTTGGCAACATATGACCACCTACACCATTGGCATGGGGGTTCAGGGCAGCATCTCACCTGCTCAAATCGCCCAATACAATCTTAACTTTACCCGGGGCGTGACAACCACGCTGGCCTGGAACGATCCAACCCAGAGCGTTGTCACCAATAAAATCAACGACTTCATTCACGCCGGCTATACGGGACGGGGTCGTTTCTATTCTGCCAACAGCGCCAAACAGGTGCAGGCCGCGTTCGACGATGTGGCCTCCCGATCTGTGCAGCAAGCCGGTGCCGATGCCGGGGTCGCGGTGTCGGATACCAATAACGGTCTGGGCACACTGGCAGGAGAGCTGAAATATGTGCCCAGCTACAGCCTGCTGGAGAGCACCGGCGATATCAAGGGATTCACGCTTTTGGCTAATGGCAATGAGGCCACGCCCAATGCGCCTGCGTGGTATGCCAGTCGAAATATCCCAGACCATACCACCCGCACGCTGGTCACCTTCTCTGGGTCGGGCGGCACGGGTATCGGCTCTAATTTCGTCAAGCCCTATTCCACATTGCCCGCAGATGTTCGCACTGCGCTGGATGCAGCCCCTTCTGTGAATGGGTTTGGCAATGACAGCTATGTGGACTATCTTCGCGGCAACACTACAGGCGTAAATGCAGTAACTTCTGCAAACTACCGAATCCGTAATTCCCTGATGGGTTCTGTTGTCAACAGCCCGCCTACCTTTGTGCGTGGCGTGCTGGAAATGGGCTACACCACGACCCTCGTGGCCGGCACCTTTACGGGTCTGGAAAAATATACACCCTACAAAAAGGCCAAGACTGAGAACAATCTGGGCGTTTTGCTGGCGGCGGCCAATGACGGCATCTTGCATGTCATTAACCCAAAAAACGGCACTGAAATACTGGGCTATCTGCCGCGCGCGGCCATGCCCAAACTCCAGGCCTTTAGCACCGATCCCTACACCCACCAGTACATTTTGGACGGGCCCACCAGTGAGGGCGACGTGTACAAGGCAAGCCCCGGCGAGTGGAAGCACATTGTGATGGGCACGGGTGGACGGGGTGGTCAGTATGTATATGCTCTGAACATTCCCACCGCGCCTGCCTCGGGAACGCTGACCACACCAGTCATGAGCCAGAGCGACGTGCTGTGGGAAATCAGCAACCAGGATACCAACTTCAGCAACCTGGGCTATGTACTCAACCCACCCCAAACCGGTCGTCTGCCCGATGGAAGATGGGTTGCCATTTTTGGCAACGGCTACTACAGCGCTACCGGCAAGGCCAGTCTGTTTATCGTGGATGCTCTGACGGGCGTGTTTATCCAAGAAATTGTTACCAGCCCGGGGAGCCCCGGCTCACCCAATGGCTTGGGGGGTGTCACGCTGGTGCGAAAGGACAAAAATCTAGAGGGCAGCCGCGAGATCGTTGCCGCCATTGCAGGTGATAGCTTGGGCAATATGTGGAAGTTTGATTTGCGTACAGCGGGTGCCGCCTCCCCGGGTGGAAAGGTGGCTTTTGGGGGCTCACCCTTGTTTACCACCCCCGGGAATAAGGCCATTTCAGCCGCCCCTGCCTGGCGACAGTATGAGGTCAAACCGAATGAATACGGCATGCTGGTGGTGGCGGCTACGGGCGTGCTCAACACGGCGGCCGACGGTACGGATACCAGCGTACAAACCATCTATGGCGTTCTGGACAAAACGCAAGTAGGAAAGGATGAAACGCCGGGCTTTACCGTGCCTGTCGATATGACAAACCTGGTATTGCAAACCTCAAGCTTGGTCGTGAGCACCTCAACTGGCGGCGTCAGTTTCTACACAGTCTCTAAAAATCGTGTGAACTATGCGCTCAAGGCGGGCTGGAAGCTGGATATGAGCTTTGAAGCAGGACAGCGCTCCATTTCCGATGTACTCAATGCCGGGCACATGGTACAAATTGCTAGCGTCGAGCCCCCTGCCAAATCGACGGTCACAGAGTCTTGCATCGCCGACCAATCTGCAGTCAGTTTTGTTTATTTGCTTGACGCACTCACGGGTGGCAACCCGGATAGTGAGGGCCATACGGGGGGCATCAACAGAAGCGGATTTGATGCCAATGGAGACGGTGTCGGTGACGGCATGGCGGTTGCCAAGGGCTACGGGTTTTCTCGGGGGAACGTGATCGCAGCAGACGCTATCGGTCCTCGTACCGAGCACCAACCGGATCCAAGAGGCACCGCCCCGCCGTGTGACAACTCCAGTAGTACGTCGATCATTTTGGGTACAGCCTCAGGAAGCCTTTCTACAGTAGCCTACTGCGGTGACCGATGGAAGCGTACATGGCGCCAGTTGCTCAATCCACCCCGGATCAATTAAGTTAGCGGCCAAGACTGACCGCATACCTCTGGATGAATATGAAAAACTTAGGCAAATCCGAACTACAGACTGGTTTTACACTGATCGAACTGATGATCGTAGTTGCAATTGTCGCCATCCTGGCTGCGATTGCACTGCCTTCCTACCAAGAGCAAGTGGCCAAGTCGCGACGTGCCGAGGCAAGCGCAGTGCTGCTGGAGGCCAGCCAATACATGCGCCGGTTCTATTCGGCCAATGACCAATTTACTAGTACGCTGCCTGCCGGCCTGCGCCAGTCACCAAGAGACAACGCAATCACTCCGTATTACACGGTTACCGCCACGGTACTCACCACCTCGTATACGCTTACTGCGGCACTAACCGCAGGCAGCGCGATGACCAACGACAAGTGTGGCTCGTACTATCTGACTTCGGCCGGTCAAAGGCTAAATTTAAAAGGTGTTGGCACGCCCGGCACCATCGCTGGCTGCTGGCGTTAACTCCATGGTTTCTGATCCTGCGGCAAAACGCTGAAACGTTTTCCGCTAGTATGTTGCTCACCTATTTCTCCCAAGCCATAGCCAGCGCCCATGTGGCGCGTGCAATTTGTGCACCAAATCCGGCTGTCGGCTGTGCCGTAGTCTGTGTTGACGGGCGCACTGCTTCGCTTGGCCACACCCAACCCACTGGCCATGCCCATGCCGAAGTAATGGCGCTGCGCGATGCGGCGGCACGCGGGCTGCCGGTCGCAGGTGCTACCGCCTACGTCACCCTGGAGCCCTGCTCGCACCACGGGCGTACGCCGCCTTGCTGCAATGCCTTGATCGAAGCAGGTATTGCCAAAGTAGTGGTCGCTGTTTTAGACCCCAACCCCTTGGTCTCTGGGCGCGGGGTGCAGATGCTGCGCGACGCGGGTATTGAAGTCGAAGTGTTGCCCACCGACAACCCGGAGGCGGTTGCTTCGCGCGAGCTAAACATTGGTTTTTTCAGTCGCATGATCCGCAAGACACCGTGGGTGCGGATGAAGATTGCGGCTTCGCTGGACGGGCAGACGGCGCTGGCGAATGGCGCCAGCCAGTGGATCACGGGCGAGGCAGCCCGCACCGACGGCCACGCCTGGCGGGCGCGTTCGTGTGCGGTGCTCACCGGCATTGGCACCGTACTGCAAGACGATCCGCTGCTGGATGTGCGGCATGTGGCTACGCCGCGCCAACCGCATCTGGTGATTGTCGACAGCAAGCTGGAAACACCGCTGAATGCCAAACTGTTTAGCACTTTGGGAAAGCGCGGCGGTTCAGGTGAACCGTTTGGTCTATCGCAGGATGCTATGGACTCCATCGCTGGCCGTACTCTGCTGATCTATGCCGCCGTGCCGAACGAAGCGAGAAAACGGGCTTTGGAGGCGTTGGGGGCTACCGTGATTTACCTGCCGGAGCAAGATCAGCCCCAAGCGGTGCCCGTCAATCCATCCGATAAAAAAGTAGACTTGGCCGCCATGGTGCGCGACTTGGGGCAGCGCGAGATCAACGAACTGCACGTCGAGGCGGGCTTTAAGCTCAACGGCTCGCTGCTCAAAGCTGGCGTGGTAGACGAGCTGCTGGTATATACCGCACCCATGCTATTGGGTACCGGCATGGGCATGGCCAACATGCCTGCGTTGGCGGCACTGGGGGACGCTGTGCAACTTGACTTTACATCGGCACAGATGGTCGGGCAGGACTTGCGCTTAGTGGCCCGGCTGCGGGGGCGAGACCAGTTTTAAGCCTGTCGACTTGTTTTATGGGTTTTGCTCGAATTTAGCTGCATTTTCATCCTGTAGTCCTTGTCAACAGGACATTTCTAGCTATAAAAATCATAGTTTTTTGTTTTCCGTCGACCGTTAAACCAGCAGTCTTTTGGGCCACCCGTCTGGATTGGGTAACATTCAAGCTCAAACCCTGCGAAAATACGGGCATATGTTCACCGGCATCATCACCGGGGTGGGGCGCATCGTCGCCAGCCACCCACTTGGCAGCAGCTCTTTTCATGGCAAGCGGCTGACCCTTGCTACGCCTGTGGGGTACCTGGATGACGTGGGCTTGGGAGACAGTATTGCCCTCAACGGGGCCTGCATGACGGTGACCTCGGTGGACACCAAGGCGCAGCGGTTTACCATTGATATATCCGCCGAGTCGCTGGACAAGACGGCGGGCCTGGATGCTGCTGGCAGCGTGAACCTGGAGAAAGCCCTGCGTGCCCACGACCGCCTGGGAGGGCACATCGTCAGCGGCCATGTGGACGGCGTGGGACAAGTGAGCCATTTTGCTCAGGTCGGTGAGAGCTGGGAGCTGCGCGTGTTGACCTCGTCCACCCTGGCCAAATACCTGGCCTATAAAGGCTCCATCACCATCAACGGCGTGAGTCTGACTGTGAACCATGTGCAGGACAACGCCGAGGGCTGTGAAGTAAGCATTAACCTGATCCCTCACACGGTAGACCACACTGCTCTGGGCACACTGAAAACCGGCTCCCGTGTGAATGTAGAAATCGACACCGTGGCGCGCTACGTGGAGCGTATGCTCTCGCTGCCCAGCGCGCAGCAACCTACCTAAGGAAACACCATGAGCTTGCATGCCATCCAAACCAGCGCCAAAGCCAGCACTGCCCCCGCCGTAGGAAAACCCGTGGCCATCTCCAGCGTCGACGATATCGTGGCCGATATGCGTGCGGGCAAGATCGTCATCCTGGTAGATGAAGAAGACCGTGAAAACGAAGGTGATCTGGTGCTGGCCTCGGACCACGTCACCGCCGAAGCCATCAACTTCATGGCGCGCTATGGACGCGGGTTGATTTGCCTGACTCTGACCAAAGAACGCTGCGAATTTTTAAAACTGCCGCCCATGGCCACGCGCAATGGCACCAAGCACAGCACGGCGTTCACCGTCTCTATCGAGGCCGCCGAGGGTGTAACCACCGGCATCAGCGCCGCCGACCGGGCCCGCACCATACAGGTGGCCGTAGCCAAGAGCACCCACCCAGACGATCTGGTGCAGCCCGGCCATGTATTCCCGCTGCAAGCGGTCGACGGCGGCGTGCTGATGCGCGCGGGCCATACCGAGGCGGGCTGTGATTTGTCGGCCATGGCGGGTTGCACCCCGAGCGCGGTGATCTGCGAGATCATGAAAGACGACGGCACCATGGCGCGTCTGCCCGACTTGCAACTCTTTGCCGCCGAGCATGGTCTCAAAATTGGCACTATTGCCGATTTGATTGAGCACCGCAGCCGTACCGAGAGCTTGGTGGAAAAGATCGGCAGCCGCAGCATGCAAACCCAATACGGCGAATTTACCGCTTACGCGTTCAAAGACAAGCCAAGCCAAGGCGTGCACATAGCATTGGTCAAAGGCCAGTGGGATGCTGCAGATGCGGTTGCCACACGGGTACATGAGCCGCTGAGCGTGCTGGACGCACTTGAAGTCAACCGACCCATGCACAGCTGGAGTCTGGATGCCAGTCTCAAGTACATCGCCACACAGGGCCGTGGTGTCGCCGTGCTGCTCAACTGCGGTGAGAGTGCGCAGCAACTACTTACCCAGTTTGACGGTGTGGCCACTGCCTCGCAGGCCCCCGCTCGTGGCCGCATGGATCTGCGCACCTATGGCATAGGTGCGCAGATTCTGCGCGAAGTGGGTGTGCACCGCATGATGCTGCTGGGCAAACCGCGCCGCATGCCCAGCATGGTGGGTTATGGCCTGGAAGTTGCGGGCTTTATTGCCAATGCAGCGTAACAAATTTGCGGGACAGACCGCAGGCTGCGCAGCAGACCAGCTCTGTCCCCAACCGATTAGATGAATTAAAGGAACCACATGTTTGGAGCAGACAAAGGCAAAGCAGAGGACGGCATGCTGGACGGGCGCAAGCTCTACATCGGCATTGTGCAGGCGCGTTTTAACGACAACATCACCAACGCCCTGGCACAAGCTTGCAAAAAAGAGTTGGCCCAGCTCGGTGTACTGGAAAAACACATTGACCATGTGCTGGTACCTGGCGCTCTGGAGGTACCGGTCGCCCTGCAAGCGTTGGCCGAAAAAAACCAGTACGACGCGCTGATCGCATTGGGCTGCATCATCCGGGGCGAGACCTACCACTTCGAGTTGGTGGCCAACGAGTCAGGCAAGGGCGTGAGCCGCGTAGCGCTGGACTACAAGCTGCCCATAGCGAACGCCATCATCACCACCGAAGACATGCCGCAGGCCGTCGCGCGCCAAAGCGACAAGGGCCGCGACGCGGCGCGTGTGGCGGTAGAGATGGCCAATCTCTTGAACGAACTGGCCTAAGCAATGACCGTCACCCTCAAAAACAGCCGCCAGCCCAACAGCCACCCGGACGCACCGGCGCAGCCCAAATCACCAACCGTCAAAGCCCCGGTACGCTCTGGGCGTACCCGCGCACGCGAGTTTGCCATTCAGGCGCTGTATCAACATTTCGTGGGCAAAAACGAAACCGGCGACATTGACGTGTTTACCCGTGATCTGCAAGGCTTTGCCAAGGCCGACGCGGCGCACTTTGATGCCCTCTTCCATGGCTGCGTCAAAGAGGCCAGTGCATTGGATACAAAAATCACTCCATTGCTTGATCGCCCCTTAAGCGAAATATCACCCGTCGAACGCGCGGTGATGTGGCTGGGTGCGTATGAGTTGGAGTATTGCCTGGACGTGCCTTGGCGCGTAGTGCTGAACGAATATATTGAGCAGGCCAAAGCCTTCGGTGGTACCGATGGGCACAAGTATGTGAACGCGGTGCTCAATAAACTTGCCCCCGAACTGCGCGCCGCTGAGGTAGCCAGCGACAAAGCACCTTCCAACAAGCACGGCAAAGCCAAAGTTGCCTGAACGCATGATGCGAATCACCCAGCGTGCACGAAATATCGAGCCGTTTTATGTGATGGAGGTAGGCAAAGCCGCCGCCGAACTGGCGGCCAAGGTGCAGCACACCGACCGTCCGATGATTTTCGCCAACATTGGCGAGCCTGACTTTACTGCGCCGTCCTTGGTCCAAGAGGCTGCCATACGCGCGATTCGTGAGGGCGCTACCCAATACACCCAAGCCACCGGCATGGGCGAGTTGCGCGAGCGCATCAGCGCCTGGTACGCCAGCCGCTTTGGTGTGCAGGTACCCGCACGGCGTATCGTGCTCACCGCAGGCGCATCGGCGGGGCTGCAATTGGCCTGTTTGGCCCTGATCGAGGCCGGTGATGAGGTACTGATGCCCGACCCCAGCTACCCCTGCAACCGCCATTTTGTCACGGCTGCCGCGGGCACGGCGCGTTTAATTGCCTGCGCACCGGAGGAACGCTTCCAACTCACCGCAGACAAGGTGCAGGCGGCATGGAGTTCCCAAACTCGAAGCAGCAGCCACATGAATACACGTGGTGTTTTGCTCGCCTCCCCCTCCAATCCCACGGGGACCTCCATCCATCCCGCTGAGCTGCGCCGCATCCATGAGGTCGTCAGCACTCGCGGTGGCATCACGATGATCGACGAGATTTATCTGGGCTTGAGTCATGATGCAACTTTTGGTAAGAGTGCGCTTGACATCGACGACCAGATCATCAGCATCAACAGTTTCAGCAAATACTTCTGCATGACCGGCTGGCGGCTAGGCTGGCTGGTAGTGCCCGACGCGCTGGTGGGCGTAGTCGAGCGCCTGGCGCAAAACCTCTATATCTGTCCCAGTACCGTCTCGCAGCGCGCTGCCATGGCCTGCTTTGAGCCAGCCAGCATCGCCGAGTATGAGCGCCGCCGCGCCGAGTTCAAAGCCCGCCGCGACTACTTTATCCCGGCCCTGCGCGGCCTGGGCTTTGTAGTACCTGTAGAGCCGGACGGCGCTTTTTACGTCTATGCGGACTGCTCTAAAATACAGAGCAAGCTAGGTGTCAAACCTGTCAGCAACGCCAGTTCGGGGGGCAGTTGGGATTTTTGTTTTGAGATGCTGCACCGCGCCCATGTCGCCATCACTCCAGGGCGCGACTTTGGCGTTGACTCGACCCATCAATTTGTGCGCTTCTCCACCGCCAGTTCCATGGCCGATCTGCGCACCGCCATCGAGCGCATGCGTACGGTACTGATGTAAACAGGGCCCTGAAAAGAATGATTGATAATTGCGCCCAACTCCCGGAGGTATTGCAGTGAACCAAGATTTATCCATATTGCATCTGGTATTGAATGCCAGTTTTGTGGTGCAGGCCGTCATGCTGCTGCTGATGGTAGTGTCGGTGGCCAGTTGGGCGGCTATTTTTCGCAAACTGTTTGCACTCAAAGCCATCAACGGAAAAAACGAAGCCTTTGAGCGTGATTTTTGGTCCGGCACCTCGCTCAGCGAGCTGTTTAGTTCAGCCGCGCAAAACTCCAAGCTCTCCGGCCCGATGGAGCGTATCTTTGCCAGCGGAATGCGCGAATACCAAAAACTGCGCGAGCGCCGCATTGCCGACACCTCCACCCTGATGGACGGGGCCCGCCGTGCCATGCGGGCGAGTTTTCAGCGCGAGATGGACGCGGTGGAGTCCAACCTGTCCTTTCTTGCCTCGGTCGGCAGCGTGTCGCCCTACGTGGGCCTGTTTGGCACCGTCTGGGGCATCATGCACGCCTTCACCGGCTTGGCCTCCTTGCAACAGGTCACGCTCGCCACCGTGGCCCCCGGCATTGCCGAGGCATTGGTAGCTACCGCCATCGGATTGTTTGCCGCCATCCCCGCCGTCGTGGCCTACAACCGCTTTGCCCGCGATATTGACCGCGTAGCCATCAAGCAGGAGACCTTCATCGAAGAGTTCTCCAATATCTTGCAGCGCAACATTGGCGCGCAGACGGCTGGCGCCACCGCCTCGCCCTCGGGTCACTAAACCCTCACCTACTGGGAGCCACCCATGCCAGCCATGCTGTCCCGAGGCCGAGGCCGTCGCACCATCAACGAGATCAATATGGTGCCCTTCATCGACGTGATGCTGGTGCTGTTGATCATCTTCATGGTCACCGCACCCCTGATCGCCCCCAGCATGATTGACCTGCCCAGCGTGGGCAAAGCCCCCAAGCAGCCTGATGCGGTGATCCAGATCATCATCCAGAAAAATGAGACTTTGGAGATTAAAAGCGGTGCAAGCCAACAAGATAGTGCGCAAGCGGCTATTGCCACCATCGCATCGCAAGTGAAGCAACTGCAAAAGGGCAACGCCAACACGGCCGTCGTCATCAGCGCCGATAAATCCGTGAAGTACGAAACCGTGGTGGGCGTGATGGACAAGTTGCAGCGCGCAGGCATTGCCCGCGTGGGCCTGTCGGTGCAACTGGCCAAGTAAACCCCAGCTCACGTCGTAAGCCATGCCCAGCACCACTGACCGGATGGAGTTTTTGCCCCCTGCCCCACCAGGCATGCTGCGCGCCTTTGGCTTGGCCATTCTGGCGCACCTGTTTCTGTTGGGTGCGTTGACCTGGGGGGTCAACTGGAAACGACTGCAGAGCGACACCATCACGGCCGAAGCCGAGCTGTGGTCTAGCGTTCCCCAGCAAGCTGCGCCCAAAGCGCAGGAACCCCCTCCGGCACCCCCTCCGGTGCCTGAAGCCATTGCGCCTAAAGTCATCGCCCCGCCCCCGCCAGCGCCCGAAGTCCAACCGGAGCCGCAAACGAGCAAGGTAGATATCGCGCTGGAGAAAGAAAAAGAAAAAAAGAAGCAGCTCGCCAAGGAGCTGGAGGAAGAGCGGCAGCAAGACAAAGAGGTCAAACTCCAGGAAGATAAAGCCAAGAAAGCCGCTGATAAAAAAACCCAGGAGCTGGCCGCCCAAAAGAAAGCCGCCGACGAGGCGAAAAAAGCCGCACTGAAAAAAGCCCAAGACGATGCACAGCGCGCTACTGCTGCTGCCGCGCAAGCCGAGCAAGATGCCAAAGCATCTGCCGAGCAACGTGAAGCCAATCTGCGGCGTATCGCGGGTTTGGCGGGTGCCTCGGGTGGCGCTACGGCAACGGGCAGTGCCCAGCAGTCCAGCGGCTGGTCCAACAGCTACGGCGGGCGTGTCAAAGCGCGCGTCAAGCCTAATTTGGTGTTTACCAGCGCCACCTCGGGCAACCCCATGGTGTCGCTGGAGATCAAGCTGGCACCCGATGGCACGATTCTGGGTCGCCCAAAAGTGCTTAAATCCAGTGGCAACAGTGAATGGGACGAGGCCGTGGTACGCGCTTTTGAGAAAACCGAAATACTCCCCAAAGATGTCGATGGCCAGGTCAGAAGCTCGCTCGTGGTTGACTGGCGGGTTAACGATTAATGCTGAATTAGTGCTATCAAATTCGTTCAACCGTTATAATTCGCACGCGGATTAGGGTTTTGCCTAGCCTCTGACTAGCCCCGTAGTCAACCCCCGTGCCAAACGCCCCGTTATAGTACTGCGGTCTTAGAAGCCTTCTGAGCCACAAAAACCCACCCCCCAACTGAGGAGTTGTTATGTTGAAGAAATTGTTTGTCTTGTTCGCGATGATGTATGCAGCCATGGCTTTCGCCGCCGTGGATGCCAATAAAGCCACGGCCGCAGAGCTCGACGGCATCAAAGGTATTGGCCCCGGCATTTCCGCCAAAATCATCGACGAGCGCAAAAAAGGCGCTTTCAAAGACTGGAACGACATGATCACCCGCGTCAATGGCATTGGCGAAGGTAACGCTGCCAAGTTCTCTGCCGAAGGCATGACGGTGGGCGGTGCTGGCTACAAAGGTGTTGCCGCTGCCTCTGGTGCAGCCAAGAAAGACGACAAGCCTGCCGCCAAAGACGCTAAAGACAGCAAGCCCGCGGCCAAAGCCGAAGAAAAGAAAGGCGACGCCAAGCCTGCCGCTGCTGCCACCGCCGCTGTCGCCGCTCCTGCTGCCGCTGCTACCGCTACCGCAGTGAAAGCCGATGCCAAGCCAGCCGTCGCAAAAGACGACAAGAAAGCCGACGCTAAAGCCGATCCAAAGGCCGAGGCGAAGAAAGCCAAGGACGAAGCCAAAGCCAAGGCTGCTGAAGAGAAAAAAGCCAAAGCTGAAGCTGCCAAGAAAGAAAAAGCTGAAGCCAAAGCCAAGAAAGAAGCTGCTGCCAAGCCTACTGCCAAAGCTGACACAAAAGCCGATGCAAAAGCCGATGCCAAGCCAGTGGCTGCCAAAGCTGCTGACGCAAAAGCCGACGCTGCCAAGCCAGCAGCAGAAGCTGCCAAGAAGTAATCAGCGCAGTCTGCTAAAAACCCGGTTCGCCGGGTTTTTTTACGTCTTGTGGAAATTGGGGTAACAATAAAAAAGCCCGCAATTTACGGGCTTTTTTCGTTGGTGCCGGAGGCCGGAATCGAACCGGCACGATCTCTCAATCGGCAGATTTTGAGTCTGCTGCGTCTACCAATTTCGCCACTCCGGCTGATGTGAGTTTGCGACATCGACGCGATGTGCTAAGCCCGCAATTATGGCACATTACAGGGTATGAATTCAAAAAACACTTACCCCACGATTGAAGATGCGATTGGCAAAACGCCGCTGGTGCGCTTGCAGCGCATCGGCGCAGCCCTCAACACAGAACGTAACAACGTCATCCTTGGCAAGCTGGAGGGCAACAACCCGGCTGGCAGCGTCAAAGACCGCCCGGCCCTGTCGATGATTGCACGTAGCGCGGAGCGCGGCGACATCAAGCCCGGCGACACGCTGATAGAGGCCACCTCGGGCAACACCGGTATTGCGCTGGCCATGGCCGCCGCCATCAAGGGCTACCGTATGGTGCTGATCATGCCGGAAGACCTGTCCATCGAGCGGGCGCAGACCATGAAGGCGTTTGGCGCCGAGCTAATCCTCACACCCAAGAGCGGCGGCATGGAGTATGCACGCGACCTGGCCGACAAGATGCAGGCTGAGGGCAAGGGCCGCGTGCTGGACCAGTTTGCCAACTCAGACAACCCGCGCATCCACTATGAGACGACAGGGCCTGAGATTTGGGCGGACACCGGTGGCAAGGTGACGCATTTTGTCAGCGCCATGGGCACCACGGGCACGATCACCGGGGTGTCGAAGTTTTTGAAAGAAAAGAACCCAGCGATACGCATCATTGGTGCGCAGCCGTCGGAGGGCTCGCGCATTCCGGGCATCCGCAAATGGCCTACCGAGTACTTGCCCAAAATTTATGACCCCAAGCATGTGGACGAGCTGGTGTATGTGAGCCAGCAAGATGCCGAAGACATGTGCCGCCAGATGGCGCGTGAGGAGGGTATATTTGCGGGCATCTCAGCGGCAGGAGCCTGTTGGGTGGCGCAGCAGATCGCCGCGCAGAACAAGGATGCGGTGATTGTCTTCATCGTCTGTGATCGGGGGGACCGTTACCTGTCGACCGGTGTTTTTCCTGCCTGATTACTATAAAATATGCCTGTAGTCCCTGTATTATGGACGTATGAAGCTACTTAAACTATAGCAATGAGTCTGACCCCAAAATTTTGCACCCAGTGCGCCACACCGCTTGAGTTGATCATCGCGCAGGAAGACGCAGGCGATGTGCAGCGCCTGCGCTGCCCCGCCTGTGGATGGACGCACTGGAACAACCCCACCCCCGTGCTGGCCGCCATCGTCGAGTACAACGGCCAACTGCTGCTGGCGCGCAATGCGGCTTGGCCTGGCAAGCGTTTTGCACTGATTACGGGCTTTATGGAGGCGGGCGACACGCCCATGGGCGGCATTGCGCGCGAGGTGAAGGAGGAAACCAACCTCGATTGCAGCGCGGTCAATCTGGTGGGGGCCTACGAATTTCAACGCATGAACCAGGTCATCATTGCCTACCATGTGGTGGCGCATGGAGACGTCAAACTCTCGCCCGAACTGGCTGAATACCGCCTGTACGACTACGACAAGGTGAAATGCTGGGCCGCAGGCACGGGCTACGCGCTGGCCGACTGGCTGCGCGGGCAGGGGATGGAACCCGAGTTTATGGACATGTCGCTGCGATAATGGATAAAATTAAAGCAGTAACGGCAGGAGCGCCTGCTCCAAGCACAACTTAAGGACGCATTATGGACATCCAACACGAACTCGATACCCGCGGGCTGAACTGCCCTCTGCCCATCCTCAAGGCCAAAAAAGCCCTGGGCGAGATGACCAGTGGCCAGCTACTCAAAGTCACCGCTACGGACTCGGGCTCGGTGCGCGACTTTCAGGCCTTTGCCAAGCAAACCGGCAATGAGCTGGTAGACCAGCAAACCCTGGGCAGCGACTTCATCCACATCCTGCGCCGCCGCTAAAGCCAGCTTTACTTGACCCGCTGCGCCAGATACTGCGCAAACTCCGCGCCCACCTCAGGGTGGCGCAAAGCCAGCTCGACGGTGGCTTGCAAAAAACCCTGCTTGCTGCCGCAGTCAAAACGGCTGCCCTCGTACTGGTAGGCATACACGCTCTGCACAGTCATCAACGCAGCAATACCATCCGTCAATTGAATCTCACCCCCCACACCACGTGGCTGGCTGCGGATAGCGGCAAACACCTCGGGCGTGAGCACATAGCGCCCCGATACACCCCAGGTAGATGGCGCATTTTCAGGTGCGGGTTTTTCTACAAAGCGGTCCAGCTTCATCAGGCGATCCGATACCACCGTGCCGCCCACCATGCCGTAGCGGCGGGTGTGCTCGGGCGGCACCTGCTGCACGGCAACGATGCAGCCGCGTTTGTCCAATGGCATGGATTCAAACTGCTGCACCATTTGCTGTAGTGGGCCTACGCCGTGAGCAGCGGCCAGCATCAGATCATCGGCCAGCAACACGGCAAACGGGCTGTTGCCCACCAGGTTTTCAGCGCACAGCACGGCGTGGCCCAAGCCCAGCGAGCGCGGCTGGCGCACGTAGGAGCAGTTCATGTCCTCGGGCTGCACCGAGCGCACCAGCTTGAGCAGCTCGTGCTTGGCGGCCGCCTCCAGCTCGGCCTCCAGCTCGTAGGCCGCGTCAAAATGGTCTTCTATCGCGCGCTTGCTGCGGCCCGTCACAAAGATCATGTGGCGAATGCCTGCCGCGTAGGCCTCTTCTACTGCGTACTGGATGAGCGGCTTGTCCACGATGGGCAGCATCTCTTTGGGCTGCGCCTTGGTGGCGGGCAAAAAGCGGGTCCCCAAACCAGCGACCGGGAAGACGGCTTTCGTCACTGACCGGGTGGCAGGGTGCGAGGCAGGGGTGTGATCAGGCATGGCGGGGTAGTTTTTAAAAAATCTAAACCATGCGTGCAAGCTGCTCACGCAACTTGGTCAGCGTAGCGGAAAAGTCGGCCACGCGTTTGCGCTCCAGCTCCAGCACCTGTGCGGGGGCCTTGGCCACAAAGGCTTCGTTGCCCAGCTTGGTGTGGGCCTTGGCGATCTCACCTTCCAGACGGGTAGCCTCTTTGCCCAAGCGAATCTTCTCAGCCGCTTTGTCTACCTCCATGTGCAGGCAAAGCCGCGCATCACCGACCATGGTCGTAGGCGACGCATCGGCGGCGGTTTGCCAAGCGGCTTCGTTGTCGAAAATTTTGACTTCATTGAGCTTGGCGAGAGCCTGCAATACGGGCGCGATTTGCGCAATAAAAGCGGTGTCGCCCACCACGTAAAGTGGCAGCTTGGTCGCGGGGGACACCTGCATCTCACCGCGCAGATTGCGGCAGGCATCGACCAGAGAGCGCAGTTTCGCGACATGGGCGATAGCGGCCTGGTCAATCTTCTCGGGCTGCGATTCGGGGTAGCGGGCGATGCTGACCGATTCGCCTGCAATGCCCGCCACGGGGGCCACTTTTTGCCACAGCTCTTCGGTGATGAACGGGATGATCGGGTGGGCCAAACGCAAGATCGTCTTCCAGCGTGCGGATCAGCGTGCGGCGCGTGGCGCGCTGCTGGGCCAGGCCCACTTGCGGGTCTTCATGCTGCATGCCGGTCTGGATCTGCACCTTGGCAATCTCCAGATACCAGTCGCAAAACTGGTTCCAGACAAAGTCGTAAATCGCATTGGCCACGTTGTCCAGGCGGTATTCTGCAAAGCCTCTGGCCACCTCGACCTCGACCTTTTGCAGCTCGGACGCGATCCAGCGGTCAGCCTGGCTAAAGCGCATGTAGCCGTGGAAGGGGCCTGCGGCTTGCACCACATTGCCCGCTGCGTCCAGCACGGGCGCTGCGCATTCGGCCTTGGTGTGGTCTTTCAGGCCGCAGTCATTGCCTTCGCAATTCATCAGCACAAAGCGGGTGGCGTTCCATAGCTTGTTGCAGAAGTTGCGGTAGCCTTCGCAGCGCTTGCTGTCGAAGTTGATGTTGCGGCCAAGGCTGGCCAGTGCAGCAAAGGTAAAGCGCAGCGCATCGGCACCGTAGCCGGGAATGCCCTCGGGGAATTCTTTTTCGGTGTCTTTGCGCACGCGCGGCGCGGTCTCGGGCTTGCGCAGGCCGGTGGCGCGCTTGTCCAGCAGCGGGGCCAATGCGATGCCGTCGATCAAATCCACCGGGTCAAGCACGTTGCCCTCCGATTTGCTCATCTTGCTGCCCTGGCTGTCGCGCACCAGGCCGTGGATGTAGACATGCTTGAACGGCACTTTGCCTGTGAAGTGCGTCGTCATCATGATCATGCGGGCGACCCAGAAGAAGATGATGTCGTAGCCGGTGACCAAGACCGTGCTGGGCAGGTACAGGTCGTAGTCTCTCGTTGCGTCAGCGGGGCGGGCTGCCTGCCCGGTCTGGCTCATACTCGCTGCGCTCGCCAAATCGCCAGCTCCGGGCAGTCCGCCCGCCCCACTGACGGAACCGGGCCAACCCATGGTGCTGAAGGGCACTAAAGCGGATGAATACCACGTGTCCAAGACATCTTCGTCACGTTTGAGCGGGCCGGTACTGCCAGCAACCTTGGCTTTGCCGCGTGCTTCTTCTTCGTTACGCGCCACAAAATAAGCACCATGCTCGTCGTACCAAGCCGGAATCTGGTGCCCCCACCAGAGCTGGCGGCTGATGCACCAGTCCTGGATGTTGTTCATCCACTGGTTGTAGGTGTTGACCCAGTTTTCGGGCACGAACTTCACTTCGCCGCTCTGCACCGCATCGATGGCTTTTTGTGCGATGCTTTTGCCGGTCGCATCGTTCTTGTTCATCGCGACATACCACTGGTCGGTGAGCATCGGCTCGATCACCTGGCCGGTGCGTTCGCAGCGCGGCACCATCAGCTTGTGTTTTTTCACCTCGACCATCAGGCCCAGCGCGTCCAGGTCGGCCACCACTTTTTTGCGGGCCACAAAGCGATCCAGTCCGCGATAGGCCTGGGGCGCTTCGTCGTTGATTTTTGCATCCAGCGTCAGCACGCAGACCATTGGCAGCTTATGCCGTTGGCCCACTGCATAGTCGTTTTGGTCGTGTGCGGGCGTCACTTTAACCACGCCAGTGCCGAAGGCCTTGTCCACATAGTCGTCGGCAATGATCGGGATGTCGCGGTCACACAGCGGCAGGCTCACCGGCTTGCCAATCAGGTGCTTGTAGCGTTCATCTTCCGGGTGCACCATCACCGCCACGTCACCCAGCATGGTCTCTGGCCGGGTGGTGGCTACCGTCAGGCCCTTCTCCAGCTGCCCATTGACCATCTGCGGACCATCGGCGAAGGGGTAGCAGATGTGCCAGAGGAAGCCGTCTTCTTCGGCGCTCTCCACTTCCAGGTCGCTCACCGCCGTTTTGAGCACCGGGTCCCAGTTAACCAGGCGCTTGCCGCGGTAGATCAGGCCCTGCTCGTACAGCTTGACAAAGGTGTCGGTCACCACCTTGGACAGCTTGTCGTCCATGGTGAAGTATTCGCGGCTCCAGTCCACGCTGTCGCCCATGCGGCGCATCTGGCTGGTGATGGTGTTGCCGCTCTGCTCTTTCCACTCCCACACTTTGCTCACAAAGTTTTTGCGCGCAATGTCGGGCGTGGGCCCCATGGCGTGGCGGCTGATGCCTTGGTCTTTGAGTTGGCGCTCCACCACGATTTGCGTGGCAATGCCCGCATGGTCGGTGCCCGGAATCCAGGCGGTGTTAAAGCCCTTCATGCGGTGGTAGCGCGTCAGGCTGTCCATGATGGTCTGGTTAAACGCATGGCCCATGTGCAGCGTGCCCGTCACATTGGGCGGCGGCAGCTGGATGGCAAAGTCTTTGCCCTGCGCGTGCGCATCAAAGCTGGGCTGGCCGGTGCCGCGCACGCCTGCGATGCCGTAACCTCGGCGCTCCCACTCAGGACCCCAATGGGCTTCCAGGGCTTGGGGTTCAAACGACTTGGCAAGGGAGTCAAGAGCGGGCTGGGCGATTTTTTCGGTCATGGCAAGGGGCGACGGTACCCTGTGGGATACCGTGGTGGTGCGGCGCTGGAGAGCACGCCGCGTTAATGGACTGGAAAGGGGCGGATAAAGGGCTATTTTATTCGAGTGTCGCGTGGCCCAGCGGTTTGGCAAGCGGCCATGGACGCGCTGGGGCACTGACTCGTCCAGCTTACACCAGATTTAGCTAAAAAATAGCCATGTAGTCCTTGTCGCCTGGACGTAAGCAGCTATCTATTTTGTAGTAAAAATTGTTCGACCTGGTCACGCCCGGGTGTGCCCAGCACACCATGGCGTTGGGTGCACTTCAGCGCCGCGGCGGCGCTGGCAAAGCGGATGGCGGCCAGCTCGCCCATGCCTTCGCACAGCGCCAGGGTGAGTGCGGCGTGAAATACGTCGCCCGCGCCCGTAGTGTCTTGCGCCTGTACCGCAAAAGCGGGTACCGTGTGCAGGCCGCCGCCTGCGGCATGCATCCAGGCTACGCCGCGCTCGCCCAGCGTGACCATGGCCACCTGCGCGCCTGCGGCCAAGGCGCTGGCCAGGGCATCCTGCTGGCGCGCACCAGGCGCATAGCAGGCCAGGCCGGATTCAGAAAACACCGCCCAGTGGGCCGCGGGCACCAGGCTTTGCAGATCGGCATGCGGGGCAATATCGGCATCGAGCACGCCCAGCAGGCCTTGGGTATGCGCCCATTGCAACGCGGCCAGCGCGCCCTGCACCCAGCGCGGGTCGACCAGCACGGCCTGTGCGCCTTGTAGTTGGCGCACGTCCAGTGCATGGGCCTTGGCCAGTGCGTCGCCCCGGTGGTTGTAAATTTGCCGCTCGCCCCGCCTGTCCACAATGACACTGGAGACCGAGGTGTAGCTATTGGGCACCACCTCCAGGTGCGCATCCACTGCGCAGCGCAGCACGGCATCGCGTACAAAAGCACCAGCCGCGTCGTCGCCCACCCGGCCCAGCAAGCGCACGGGCGCGCCCAGCCGCGCCAGGGCCATGGCCGCATTGGCCGCCATGCCACCCGCAATCATGCCGTAGCTCGATGCGGGTGTTTTGGTCGGCGTGACGGCAAAGTCGTCGACCTCAAAATGGTGGTCAACACTGGCATGGCCTACACAAGCGAAGAATGGGGACATGGTGTGATGGTAAACGCAAGCGTATGTAACGGGCAGGTAAAGACCCTATATTCGCTATGTTTTATATAGCTACTTATGCCCTATTGACGTGGACTATGGGCTTATTTATTGGTTTTTTTGGGTTTGGAAGGCGCACAGGAGCCATGTTGTTTTCTAAACTCACGCGGTTCGGTGGCGATGCCCGCCGCCCACAGACCCCGCTTTCCCGAGCGGGCGCTGCGCTCTTCCATGGCGTAGGGGCCGGGGTCGCGGCGGTAATGGTAGCTCCAGGCATGGCCCTGCGAGACCATCCAGGCACCCAGGTCTTCACCGTCCATGCGCACCCGCGCCAGCATGCGGCCATAGTCGTCCCGTGCGCGGGTGTTGATGATCACCGCTTTGCGCACCGCCTTGGCCTTGAGCGCCTGGGTAGCCTGCGCCCCCCAGTCCTGGCAGCTCTCGGGCGCATCCAGGCCTTGAAAGCGCACCTTCACCGGCTCGCCCCCCTCAGTGAGCCGCACCCACAGCGTGTCGCCATCGGTCACATGGGTCACCACACCGGTCAGGAGTTTGGCACTGGCGGCGCTGCTGATCAGCAGGGCGCACAGGAGAACGGCGGTTTGGTTTTTTAGGGTTGGCACTTTGCTGGTAACGCTTCTGAGGGTTATTTTGCTGACAGTTGGACGATCTTACATCTCCCGCCCGTAGCGAATACGCCCCGCAACAGCAAACCTACGCGACACTCCACCCAACCCTGCCTCACAAACGTAAGATAATGGCTTTCCCCCTTCCACCCCCACGAGAGAGAGACCCCCCCATGAGCTACAACAACACCCAACTTTTAATCGACAACCAGTGGCGCGACGCGCAGGGCAGCAAAACCCTGGCCGTCGTCAACCCCGCCACCGGCAGCGAAATTGGCCGCGTGGCGCATGCCACCATCGCCGACCTAGACACCGCCCTGGCCTCTGCGCAAAAAGGCTTTGCCGTATGGCGCGCCATGCCCGCCATCGAGCGTAGCAAGATCATGCGCCAGGCCGCCGTGCTGATGCGCGAACGCGCCGACAAGATTGCCCTCTTGATGACGCTGGAGCAAGGCAAGCCACTGGGCGAGGCCAAGGTGGAATGCATGGCCTCGGCCGACATCATTGAATACTTTGCCGAAGAAGGCCGCCGCATCGCCGGCCGCATCGTCGCGCCGCGCGCCATGAACGTACAGCAACAGGTGCTGAAAGAGCCGGTAGGTGTGGTGGCGGCATTTACGCCCTGGAACTTCCCCATCAATCAGGTGGTGCGCAAAATGTCGGCGGCGCTGGCCACCGGTTGCTCCATCATCGTCAAAGCGCCCGAAGAAACCCCCGCATCGCCTGCCGAGCTGGTGCGCGCCTTTGTGGACGCTGGCGTGCCCGCCGGTGTGGTGAACCTGGTGTATGGCAACCCGGCCGAAATTTCGTCGTATCTGATTGCCCACCCGATTGTGCGCAAAATCACCTTCACCGGCTCGACCGCCGTGGGCAAACAGCTGGCCGCCATGGCTGGCCAGCATATGAAGCGCGCCACGATGGAACTGGGCGGCCACGCCCCCGTTATCGTCTGTGAAGATGCCGACGTGGCGCTGGCGGTGAAGGCCTCGGCCGGAGCCAAGTTCCGCAACGCAGGCCAGGTGTGCATCGCCCCAACGCGCTTTTTGGTGCACAACAGCGTGAAGGCCGAATTCACCAAAGCCATGCTCGAATTTACCCAGAAAATCAAGGTCGGTGACGGCACCACCGCAGGCACCACCATGGGCCCACTGGCCAACGCCCGCCGCCTGGATGCCATGCGCCAGATTACCGAGAAAACCCTGCAGGCCGGTGCCCGGCTGGAAACCGGTGGCGAGCGCATCGGTACGGCAGGCAACTTCTTTGCACCCACCGTGTTCAGTGATGTGCCTTTGAATGCCGACATGTTCAACAACGAGCCCTTTGGCCCGCTGGTAGGCATTCGCGGCTTCGACACCCTGCAAGAGGCCATCGACGAGTCCAACCGCCTGCCCTACGGCCTGTCCAGCTACGCCTTCACCAAGAGCCTGAAAAACGCCCACGCCATCAGCCACGGCATCGAAGCCGGCATGGTCTGGATCAACCAGCCCGCCGCACCCGTACCCGAAATGCCGTTCGGCGGCGTGAAGGATTCGGGCTATGGCTCGGAAGGCGGTATGGAGGCGCTGGAGGCTTATCTGAATACCAAGACGGTGTCTACGATGATGATCTAAGGCCCATTGCGCTTTGGTGAAAATGCCGACCATAGTGTCGGCATTTTTTTTGATCTCGCGCCTGCGTTCGTCTTGTCTTGTGCGGGAGCAGGTCGGCGGTGTTCGCAGCTTCGACCTGCTCTTGCGACCCGGGTGGAGAATCCACCGTTGGCAACCCAACTCTGTCTATTTGCAGCCCTGGTGCCTGGTGCGCACAGCCATGCGCCAGGGCAAACACAGAGCTACAGACTGAACGCTGGCCGCAATGCCATAGCATCCCGCCAGCGCCGCAAATGAACATGTTGCTCACCCGGCTTGATGCGCACCACACGGGCAAAGTCCACCGCCACCACCGCCGTGATGTCGGCCACGCTGAACTGCTCTGCGGCGATAAAGTCGCGCCCGGCCAAGCGCTGTTCCAGCATGTCAAAAAAGTGCTGCACGCGCCGCAGGCCACGTGCGGCCAGCTCGGGGATTTGCGGGTAGTCCACCGGGCCGGGTAGCGCGCGGTTGGCCATGGCGGGGGCGCTGTTGCGCAGGGCCTCGGCGATGGCGACGAGGCCTTCAAACTCTACGCGCCAATGCCAGCTGGCGATCTCGGCTTTGTCCAATGCCGTGCTGCCCAGCAGGGGCGGCTGGGGGTAGCGGGCCTCCAGGTAGGCGGTGATGGCGGCGTTGTCGGTGAGCACTGTGCCTTCGTCCGTTCGCAGAGCGGGCACGGTGCATTGCGGGTTGATGGCGCGGTAGGCATCGCCCAGTTGCTCGCCTTGGCGCAGGTCGATCTGCACGGTCTCGTGCGGCACGCTTTTTTCGGCCAGCAGGATGCGGGCGCGGCGCGGGCTGGGGGCGGTGGCGCAGTCGTAGAAGATCATGGTATTTTTGTCATGGCGCTTTTGCGGCTGCGAATTTGGCGGCGTGGGCGTCAAAGTCGCTGGCGGCATGGCGTTCGTGCAATTGGCTGCTGGGTTCACCCATGACTCGGTTCACCATGCGGCCGCGTTTAACGGCGGGGCGCTCGGCTATGGCGTTGGTCCAACGCAGTACGTGGGTGTAGGTGTGCACTTGCAAAAATTCAGCTGCGCCGTAAAGCAGGCCCTTGGCCAGCGCGCCGTACCAGGCCCAGACGGCCATGTCGGCAATGGTGTATTCATCGCCAGCCAAGTAGGGGCTGTCGGCCAAGCGGCGGTCTAGCACGTCCATCTGGCGTTTGACTTCCATGGCGAAGCGGTCAATGGGGTATTGCATTTTGCTGGGCGCGTAGGCGTAGAAGTGGCCGAATCCTCCCCCCAGGTAGGGCGCGCTGCCCATCTGCCAAAACAGCCATGACAGGCACTCGGCTTTGGCAGCCACATCGGTTGGCAAAAACGCTCCAAATTTATTCGCCAAGTGCAAAAGAATAGCGCCCGACTCGAACACACGAATCGGCGCGCTGGGGTTGCTACGGTCTAGCAGCGCGGGGATTTTGGAGTTGGGGTTGACGGCCACAAAGCCGCTGCTGAACTGGTCGCCCTCGCTGATTTTGATCAACCACGCGTCGTACTCTGCGCCCGTGTGGCCCAGCGCCAGCAATTCCTCCAACATCACCGTAACTTTCACGCCGTTGGGCGTGGCCAGGGAGTAGAGCTGGAACGGGTGCTTTCCCACCGGCAGGTCTTTGGCGTGCGTTGCGCCTGCAATCGGGCGGTTGATGTTGGCAAAGCGGCCTCCGTTGGCCTTGTCCCACGTCCATACGCTGGGTGGGGTGTAGTCGGGTGGGCTGTTGGGGGTGGTGGGTGTGGCGGTCTCTGTCATGGGGTAATTCGTTTAAAGTGGGTCGCTTGGAACTTCATTGTCCTTTGAATTGGGGCACACGCTTTTCCACAAACGCAGCGGCTGCGCCTTTGTGGTCATCGGTCTCAAAGGTGCGGATCATGTGCACGGCCTCGGTGTCCAGCACATCGGCCAGCGAGGCGTGCAGGCCTGCATTCAGATTGCGCTTCATGTAGCCGATGGCCACAGTGGGCAGTGCGGCCAGCTCGGTGGCCCAGGCGCGGGCAGCATCTGCCAGCTGCGCAGCGGGCACCGCGCGGTTGACCAGGCCGATGCGCTGGGCCTCGCTGCCCAGCAGCACCTGGCCGGTAAAGTACATCTCGCGCGCCTTGGCTGCGCCCACGATGTGGTTTAAAAAATAGCTGCCGCCAAAGTCGCCCGACAGGCCGGCCTTGGCAAATGCGGTGGTCAGCTTGGCATCGTCCGCCGCGATACGCATGTCACAGGCCAAGGCCAGCGACAGCCCCGCGCCTGCCGCCGGGCCAGGGATGACGGCCAGCGTGGGTTTGGGCATCTCATACAGATAGCGGCTCACCTCCATGCGCGCGCGCAGGTAAGTCACCTTCTGGTCAAAGGTCATGTCGCTGGGCGCGCCTGCAGCGATTTTGGCAAAGCCCTTTACGTCGCCGCCTGAGCAAAACGCCGCGCCACTGCCAGTCAGCACCACCAGGCGGACGGCGGGGTCTAGCGCCAGGCGCTGCAGGGCCTGCGCCAGCGCAGCCAGCATCTCGCGCGTCAAGGCGTTGCGCGCCTCGGGGCGGTTCATGGTGAGGGTGGCAATGCTGCCCTCAGTGGTTTCCAGCAGGTCTTGGGTCATCGGGCGCTCCTTGGGTGGGTGGCGAAGTGTTTAGCAGTCAGGTAGGTACTCTTTATTTGATAGCAGTTTACGTCCTGTCGACAAGGACTTCGGCATTATTTCATTGCAAATTGTCTGTTGACACAGCCATGCCACACTGTAGCAGGCTCTGGCATCGCGTGGGAGCGCCACCTGCTGCAGACAGGCCGCAAACCCTAATCACGGCGTGAGTAATGGAAACCCCGCTATCGTCACCCATCAAGTTTAGTTTTAATGACGGTGTCACACTGCTGTTGTAGACTGTATTTTGATTTTTTCTATCGGAGTTATCACCATGAAACTGCGTTTATCCGCCCTCGCGCTGGCTAGCGCCCTCGCCACTGCAGCCTATGCCCAAACCGAGATCCAGTTCTGGCACAGCATGACCGCTGTGAACGGTGAATGGGTTAACGACCTGGCCAAAGACTTCAACGCCAAACAAAGCGACTACAAAATTGTGCCCAGCTATAAAGGCGTGTATGACGAGTCGATGACCGCAGCCATCGCCGCTTTTCGCGCAGGCAACGCACCGCACATCTTGCAGGTGTTTGAGGTAGGCACCGCCACCATGATGGCCAGCAAAAGCGCCATCATCCCGGTGGGCCAGGTGATGAAGGACGCGGGCTACAAGTTTGACCCCAGCGCCTACATCCCCGCCGTGGCAGGCTACTACACCGCGCCCAATGGCGAGATGCTGTCCTTCCCCTTTAACAGCTCCACCACGGTGTTCTACATCAACAAAGATGCCTTCAAGGCCGCTGGCATTGACACCACCAAGCTGCCCGCCACCTGGCCCGAGGTAACGGCTGCCGCTGCAAAATTAAAAGCCGCTGGCCACAAGTGCCCGTTCAGCACCGCCTGGCAGGGCTGGACACAGATGGAGAGCTTCTCCACCTGGCACAACACGCTACTCGCCACCAACAGCAATGGCATGGGCGGCACCAACGCCCGCCTGGTCGCCAACTCGCCCCTGCATGTGCGCCATATTGACAACCTGGCCAAGATGGCCAAGCAAGAGCTGTTTGTCTACAAAGGCCGCGCCAACACGCCCGAGGCCAGCTTTATCTCGGGCGAATGCGCCATGATGACCACCTCGTCGGGCTTTTACGGCAACGTGGCGAAAAACGCCAAGTTTGCCTACGGCCTGACGGCCCTGCCCTACTACCCCGATGTGGCCAACGCACCGCAAAACACCGTGATTGGTGGAGCCAGCCTGTGGGTGCTGTCGGGTAAAAAGCCCGCCGAATACAAGGGCGTAGCGGCTTTCTTTGACTACCTGTCCAGCCCCGAAGTGCAGTCGGCCAGCCACAAACGCACAGGCTACCTGCCCATCACGATTGCAGCCTACAAGTTGACCGATGCTTCGGGCTTCTACAAACAAAACCCCGGCACCGACACCGCCGTCAACCAGATGATCCGCAAAACCACCGACAAGTCGCGCGGTATCCGCCTGGGCAACTACGTGCAGATCCGCACGATTGAGGACGAAGAACTCGAGCAGGTCTGGGGCGGCAAGAAGACGGCGCAGGAAGCGCTGGATTCGATTGTGAAACGTGGCAACGAGTTGCTGGAGCGGTTTGAGAAAGCGAATAAAGGCTAAAAGATTTAGGTAACGCAGAAAACGCAAAAAACTCGCAAAAAACGCTAAAAATTCAAGAATGTCAATTGAGTTGAAAATGGCTTGTTGAATTCTCATTGCCAACTATTTGGTATCGATTTTTCGGCATTCAATTTTTGCGTTTTTCGCGAATTTTTTTGCGCTTTTTTGGCGTTACCCTCGCCTCTTTGTGAAATCTCCCATGGCCACAGAAAAACGCGTAGTCTTCAAGTCTTCCTGGCTGCCCTGGGTGCTGCTGGCGCCGCAGGCCATTGTCATCACGGTGTTTTTCTTTTGGCCTGCCGCGCAGGCGCTGTTCCAGTCGCTACAGCAGTCCGATGCCTTCGGCACCTCGGTAGTCTTCGTAGGCCTGGAGAATTTTCGCAATCTGTGGAATGACGAGACCTATCTGGCCTCCTTCAAAACCACCGCCGTGTTCTCCATTCTCGTTGCAGGCCTGGGCCTGACACTGGCGTTGATTCTGGCGGTGTTTGCTGATCGCATTGTGCGCGGCACCATGTTCTACCGCACCCTGCTGATCTGGCCCTATGCCGTGGCCCCGGCGGTGGCGGGCGTGGTCTGGCTGTTTTTGTTCTCGCCCAGCATCGGCATCGTCTCGTTCTGGCTGGGCAGGCTGGGGTTCAAATGGGACTCGCTGCTCAACGGCAACCACGCCATGGCGCTGATCGTCATGGCTGCGGTGTGGAAGCAGTTGTCGTATAACTTTCTGTTCTTCATGGCCGGGCTGCAGAGCATTCCCAAGTCGCTGATTGAAGCCGCCGCCATCGACGGTGCCAAACCCTGGCGGCGCTTCTGGACCATCCAGTTCCCCTTGCTCTCGCCCACCACGTTTTTCCTGCTGGTGATCAACGTCGTGTTCGCATTCTTCGACACCTTCGCCATCGTCGATGCCGCCACCAAGGGCGGCCCGGGCAAAGAGACGGCCATTCTGGTCTACAAGGTCTACTTTGACGGCTTCAAAGCCATGGACCTGGGCGGCTCGGCGGCGCAGTCGGTGGTGCTGATGGTCATCGTCATAGCCCTCACCGTCATTCAATTTCGCTTTGTCGAGAAGAAGGTCAACTACTGATATGGTTGAACGCCGCACCTCGCTGGACATCCTCGCCCATGCCATCCTGATTCTGGGCGTGCTGATCGTTGCCTTTCCGGTCTACGTCACCTTCATCGCGTCCACCCACACCATGGCCGAAGTGATCAAAACGCCGATGACCTTGTGGCCAGGCACCGAGACGCTAAACAACTACCGCATCGCACTGTGGGGTGGGCGCACGGGCGGTGGCTCCCATGCCCCCGTGGGCAACATGATGCTGGTCAGCCTGATCTCCGCACTGGTCATCGCCATCGGTAAAATCGCCATCTCCCTGCTGTCGGCTTTTGCCATCGTCTACTTCCGCTTTCCCCTGCGCAACTTTTTCTTCTGGGCGATTTTTGTCACACTCATGTTGCCGGTAGAGGTACGCATTGGCCCCACCTACAAAATCGTGTCCGACCTGGGCATGCTCAACAGCTACGCGGGCCTCACGGTGCCGCTGATTGCCTCGGCCACCGCCACCTTTCTGTTTCGCCAGTTTTTTTTGACCGTACCGGACGAGCTGGTCGAAGCCGCCCGCATGGACGGCGCCGGGCCGATGCGCTTTTTCAAAGACATCTTGCTGCCCCTGTCTGCCACCAGCATGGCCGCGCTGTTTGTCATCCAGTTCATCTACGGCTGGAACCAGTACCTGTGGCCCCTGCTGATCGCCACCAACGAGAACATGTACCCCGTGGTGATCGGCATCAAACAGATGATCTCGGGCGGTGATGCCCAAACCGAATGGAACATCGTCATGGCCACCGCCATCCTGGCCATGCTGCCCCCGGCGCTGGTGGTGATGCTGATGCAGAAATGGTTTATCAAGGGGTTGGTGGATACTGAGAAGTGAGTGCTCAAATATTTTATGGTAACGCAGAAAACGCAAAAATCACGCTGAAAACGCAAAAATTAAATACCAAAATAGAAAATTAAAATTTCTAAAAATATTCAGACTTGCCGGTTTTTTGTTTTTATTTTTTGCGTTTTTCGCGAATTTTCGCGTTTTTTGCGTTACCTCCCAACATTTAAATTTACCTATGGCAGCCATCACACTCCACAACATCATCAAGCGCTACGGCAAGGGCCCCAAGGCCACCCAGGTGATCCACGGCGTGAGCGCTGAGGTGACCGATGGCGAGTTTGTCGTCATCGTCGGCCCCTCAGGCTGCGGCAAATCTACGCTGCTGCGTATGGTGGCGGGGCTAGAGGAAATCAGCTGAAGGCACGATCAGCATTGGTGGCCGAGTGGTGAACGACCTGGAACCCGCCGAGCGGGACATTGCCATGGTGTTTCAGAACTACGCGCTGTATCCGCACATGAGCGTGTTTACCAATATGGCCTATGGACTCAAAATTGCCAAGGTGCCTGAAGCCGAAATTAAAACGCGGGTGGACAAAGCCGCCGCCATGCTGGAATTGAGCCACCTGCTGGACCGCAGGCCCGGCCAGCTCTCGGGCGGCCAGCGCCAGCGCGTGGCCATGGGGCGCGCCATTGTGCGCAAACCGCAGGTGTTTTTGTTTGACGAACCTCTAAGTAACCTGGATGCCAAGCTGCGCGCCTCTACCCGCCTGCAAATTCAAAAGCTGCACCGCGAGCTGGGCATTACCAGCTTGTTCGTCACGCACGACCAGGTCGAGGCCATGACGCTGGCCGAGCGCATGATGGTGCTTAACGCCGGTAACGTCGAGCAGTTTGGTACGCCCGACGAGGTCTACCACCGCCCCGCCAGCACCTTTGTGGCCAGCTTTATTGGCTCGCCGCCGATGAACCTGATGAAGAACGTGCAGGGCAGTCAGGCCGGGCACATCCTGGGCATCCGGCCCGAGCACTTGCTGATAGGGTCTGAGGGTTGGGCGGTGACGGTGGAATCGATAGAAATGCTGGGAGCCGAGCGCCTGCTGTATTGCAAACTGGGCGATGAATATTTGATTGTGCGGGCCGACGAAGGCACCGCCGCGCCGCACATCGGTCAAACCCTGCAGGTGCTGCCGCGCCCCGACCGTGTGCACCAGTTTGATGTTGCCACAGGCAAACGCATCGCCGCCTAGCCTGCACCCAAGCGCCTGCCAGTGCTCACGTAAAATAGGCCGCACTATGAAACTGCACACCTCACTCCTATGCCTCCTGCTCGCCACGACGGCACTGCTCTCGGCTGCGGCTTCGGCTTTAGCGATGGCAAGCTCACGATGGATTTCTCACCCCTGCAAATCCAGAACTCGGTCGGGCCCAAGTTTCCGCAAGAGACCTGCCCCACGCCCATTACTTGCCTGAAGTTCAACAACCCCAAGATCAGCCTGCCCGAGGGCGGCGACCGCATCCAGATCAACCTGGATGCCACCGTCACCCTGCTCCAGCAGGCCATCAGCGGCACCACTATCGTCTCGGCCAAGCCGCGCTACCAGCCCACGACCGGCGAAGTGTTTTTAGACGACACACAGATCAAAGACATCCAGCTGCCTGGCATGTCCGCCAACGTCACCCGAGTCATCGTGCAATACGGCTCCCTCTTGGCGCAGCAGGCGCTGCAAACCACCCCCATCTACAGCTTCAAAGGTGCCAGTGCCGAGCGCATTGCCAAGATGGGCATCGCCGACGTGAAGGTGGTGGATGGCAAGTTGCGGGTGATTTTTGACCCGATGTTGGCGCAGAGCGCAAAGTAGCTCCGGCTAGGGGCGTATCGCCCTGGTCACCAGACAATTGGGTGCGGGTTACTGCCGCCAGCCCTTCATCAGCACCCACTGCACCGTAGCACTCACGACCACCATGGCCAGGTAGGTCGCCATCTTGCCGTCTTGCGCAAAGAACCATAGCCCAGCTAACAGCACGGCCAAGCACGCTACGAAATTAATAGCTGCTTGCGTCCAGTATGCGTGGGCTACAGGCCGCTTTTGCAGTAAAAATCGGGCAAAACAGGTGACAAGCAACGCCACAAAGGCGGCGGGGGCTGCAAAGTTGAGCAGGTGGTTGGCAGCGTCTAAAAAGCCCATGGTTTTGGCCTGTTTGGGGATAAATACTGCGGTGTAAGTATTTGATTTACCTGCGCATTTTATAATGCAGCCATGTCTGTCTGGGCTCTTGGCATTAACCACACCACCGCACCACTGGACGTGCGGGGTAGATTCGCGTTTGCTTTAGACCAACTCTCGCCCACTTTGGCAGGGCTGCGCACGGCGCTGCAGAGCCGCGCAGGCGCGGGGGAGCCAGAGTTGGCGCTGGTGTCGACCTGCAACCGCACCGAGATTTATGGCGCTACGCAGGGTGTGCAGTCAGCGCAGGCTTTGCAGTGGCTGGCGGCCAGCGGCGGGCTGACGGCCCATGAACTGCAAGGCCACACCTACAGCCTGCTGGAAGAGCAAGTAGCGCGCCACGCCTTTCGGGTGGCCAGTGGCCTGGACTCGATGGTGCTGGGCGAGCCACAAATCCTGGGGCAGCTCAAAGACGCGGTGCGCGCCGCCGAAGACGCGGGCGCGATGGGCAGCACGCTGCACCAGATGTTTCAGCGCAGCTTTGCAGTGGCCAAGCAGGTGCGCAGCACCACCGAGATCGGCGCGCAGAGCATCAGCATGGCAGCGGCCAGCGTGCGGCTGTGCGGCCAGCTGTTTGAAGACCTGTCCAAAATCAAAGTGCTGTTTGTCGGCGCGGGCGAGATGATTGAGCTGGCCGCTACGCACTTTGCCGCCAAAAACCCCAAGGCCATTGTCATCGCCAACCGCACTATCGAACGCGGCGAGGCGCTGGCGGCGCGTTTTGCTGGGGCCACCACCATGCACCTGGCCGAGCTGCCCAGCCGCTTGCACGAGTTTGACGCGGTGATTAGCTGCACCGCCAGCACCCTGCCCATCATTGGCCTGGGCGCCGTAGAGCGGGCGGTGAAGGCGCGCAAGCACCGGCCGATGTTTATGGTGGACTTAGCGGTGCCGCGCGACATTGAGCCCGAGGTGAAGGCCCTGAGCGACGTGTACCTGTACTCCGTGGACGACCTGGCCAGCGCCGTGCAAAGCGCCCAAGCCAGCCGCCAGGCCGCCGTAGCGCAGGCCGAACTGATTGTGGACGCAGGCGTGCAAGACTTCATGCACTGGATGGGCCAGCGCACAGCCGGCGGCAGTGTGCCGTTTATCCAGCAGCTCAACGCGCAAACTGATGCGTGGCGTGCGCTGGAGATCGCCCGCGCCAAAAAATTACTGGCTAAAGGCGAAAACATTGACGCGGTGTTAGACGCGCTCAGCCGTGGTTTGACGCAAAAAATGCTGCACGGCACCTACAGCCAGCTCAACGCGGCTGACACCGAGCAACGCGAGAGCGCCCAGGCCGCCGCTGCCCGCCTGTTCTTGCAGGCCAGCAGCGCCGCCTCGTCCAAAAACAGAAACGAGCCGTAGCCCATATATTGACGGTGTAAAAGCCATGTTAATCATGGCTAAATGGCTGGAACCTTTGGCACTTCCCGGTGATCGCTGATAACCGCCGCGACACGGCAGCGCCCCACTCTCGGCGCAGTTGACCGTGCAGTCAAAAAAACATGTAAAATACATAAACTATGCAAAATGTGCTTCACCCCACCACCATCAGCGCTACCCAGTTTGTGCGCCAGTGTAAAGACGTGCTTGACGCCCTGCCGACGGTGGGCGAGGTGGTGATTGCACGGCATAAGACGGAGATTGCCAGGCTGATCCCCGTCAGGCCCAAGGCGGCAGCCGCCCTGCTGACGGCTGCGCAGATTGCCGATGACCACTACGGCCACACGCCAGATGCCGATGGCAGCTGGGCCGGCACCGTGCGCGGCGCACGCCAGTTGGACACCGTGCGCGACCCCTGGTCTGCGTAGCACCGGTCTCCCGCCATGGCAACCACTCAACACACCAGTGTGCTGGTAGACACCTGCGTATGGATCGCGCTGGAAAAAGCCGAGCTACCCAAGCAAGCCTTTATTAACGCGGCTGGCAGTGCCAACGTGGTGACCAGCCCCGTAGTATGGGCCGAGATGAAACTGGGCGTAGAGATGGCACCGGATGCCATCACGCGCCAGGCGCGCCAGGCCGCACTGGAGCGGGTACTGCGCTACCCGCTGCTGGAGCTGAACCGCCAGGTGGCGCTGGACATGGGCGTACTCAGCGCCTACCTGCTGGGCCTGGGAAAAAAGCGCCAGCGCACGCAAGACCTGTGGCTGGCTGCATCCGCCCGCACCCATGGCGCAGCGCTGCTGACCCTCAACCATAAAGATTTTGCGGATATCCCGCAGCTCACCCTCTTACGCCCCTAATTCCCGCCCGTGAAACCCTTCCTCCGCACCCAATCCCAAAAATACGCCGAACGTCTGGAAGACCTGGAGCGCCTGCTGCAAAGCCCCGACATCATGGCCGACATGAAGGCCTTTCGGGATTTGAGCAAAGAGCACTCCGATGTCACGCCCGTGGCGGGGCGCTTTAAACGCTACGAGCAGCTGGAGAGCGATATTGCGGGCGCACGCGAGATGCTGGCCGACCCGGACATGGCCGAGATGGCCGTCGAAGAAATTGCCTCCAGCGAGGCCGAGTTGGCGCTGCTGGAAGACGAGCTGCAACGCCTAATGCTGCCCAAAGACCCTGATGATGCACGCAACTGCTTTGTCGAGATTCGCGCGGGCACGGGGGGTGACGAGTCAGCCTTGTTTGCGGCAGATCTGTTTCGCATGTACACCCGCTTTGCCGAGAAAAAGGGCTGGAAGGTCGAGATCATGAACGAGTCGGCCAGCGAGCTGGGGGGTTACAAAGAAGTAGTGTTCAGGCTAGAAGGCGACAACGTCTACGGCCAGATGCGCTTTGAGAGCGGTGGCCACCGCGTGCAGCGCGTGCCCACCACCGAGACGCAGGGGCGCATCCACACCAGCGCCTGCACGGTGGCGGTGCTGGCCGAGCCCGATGAAGCGGTGGCCATCAAAATCAACCCGTCAGATTTGCGCATTGACACCTACCGCGCCAGCGGCGCGGGCGGCCAGCACATCAACAAAACCGACTCTGCGGTGCGCATTACCCACTTGCCCACCGGCATCGTGGCCGAATGCCAGGACGGGCGCAGCCAGCACAGCAACAAGGCCTCGGCCCTGAAAGTGCTGACCGCGCGTATCATTGAAAAAGACCGCTCCGAGCGCGCCGCCAAAGATGCTGCCGTGCGCAAGGGCCTGATCGGCAGCGGCGACCGCAGCGACCGCATCCGCACCTACAACTTTCCCCAAGGCCGCATGACCGACCACCGCATTAACCTGACCCTGTACAAGCTGCTTTTCATCATGGAGGGCGATCTGTACGAGACCGTGCAGGCGCTGCAACACGCTAGAGAGGCCGAGCAATTGGCCGAGCTGGAAGTGGGGGCTAACTGATGGCCCGCTCCATAGCCAAAGGCCCCAAGCCGCGCGCCGGTTTTGCCACCGTGAACAAAAACGCGCCCAGACCCTTTGTGAAGAAAACCTGGGTCGCACCCCCACCGCAGGCCACGTCGGCCCAATCCAAAGAGCCTCTGGGCACCGTGCAAGAGGCCTTGCTGCGCGCGCAAAAGCACGGCATTGCCAAGGTGGATGCGCGCATCTTGCTGCTGCACACTTTAGGCAAAAAAACCTCGGATATGGCCTGGCTGGTGGCCAATGACAACAACCCGATCAATTCCGTGCAGGCCGATGCCTATGGCGAGGCCTGTGCTCGCCGCAGAAGCGGTGAGCCGGCGGCCTATATCGTGGGGCACAAAGAGTTCTACGGCTTGCGCTTGGCCGTGGACAAGCGGGTGCTGGACCCGCGTGCGGATACCGAGACGCTGGTGGACTGGGCGCTGGAGGTGTTGCCCATGTCCGTTCGCACTGAGCCTGCCCCAGTGCCGCCTGGCGTACTCGACCTGGGCACGGGCAGCGGCGCAATCGCACTGGCGATTCAATCCAAACGCCCCATCGCCCAGGTGCACGCCACCGATGCCAGCCAGGGCGCACTGGAGGTCGCCCACGCCAACGCTGCAACGCTCAAGCTGCCCGTACAGTTCCACCAAGGCAGTTGGCTGGAGGCCGTGAAAGGTCAGCAGTTTGACCTGATCGTCTCCAACCCGCCCTACATCGCCGCCGCCGACCCACATCTGGCCGCCCTCGCCCACGAGCCTTTGCCCGCACTGGCCTCGGGTACCGACGGCCTGGACGACATTCGCCAGATCATCGCCCAAGCCCCTGCACATCTGCACGCTGGCGGTTGGCTGCTGCTAGAGCATGGCTATGACCAGGCCGCAACGGTGCGCGAACTGCTTGAAAAACAGGGGTTCGACGGCATATTGAGTAAAACAGACCTGGCAGGTATTGAGCGCTGCTCGGGCGGACAGTGGCCAGGGCTGCGATAATTACGTTAATTCACAAATTCAGGAGTTAGACACCATGAGCGACACCCAAACCCGCATCGACCAACTGGTCAAATCCAACGACGTTGTGCTGTTTATGAAGGGCAACGCCAGCTTTCCGCAGTGCGGCTTCTCGGGCCGCGCCATTCAGGTACTTAAAGCCTGCGGCGTGGATACGAAAAACATCCAGACCGTCAACGTGCTGGACGACGCTGAAGTGCGCACCGGCATCAAAGAGTACAGCAACTGGCCTACCATTCCCCAGCTGTATGTCAAAGGCGAATTCATTGGCGGCTCGGACATCATGATGGAGATGTATGAAAACGGCGAGCTGCAAAAAGTGATCAACGGCTGACTCCGCTTTGACTCACAGAATCTAACCCTTCCATTCCCACTGCTTTTGTGCTGCAAACACGGCATTGGGGTACTCGGCCTTGCCCCGGCTGCCGTTGTAGCGGCCCAGCGCCAGGAAGGTGTCGCCACGCTCGCGCTCTAGGTAGTGGCGCAATATGACGCAGCCAAAGCGGATGTTGGTTTGCATATGGAAAAGTTTGCCTGCGTCGCCATCGCCAATGACGCGCACCCAAAAGGGCATGATCTGCATGTAGCCGCGCGCGCCTACGCGGCTGACGGCGTATTTTCTGAAGTTGCTTTCGACCGTGATCAGACCCAGCACCATGGTGGTGTCAATGCCGGCGCGCTTGCTCTCGTACCAGACGGTTTCCAGAAACTCTTTGCGGGTTTGAAAGTCGGCTTTTTTCTTGCGAAGGCGGTCGCTCATCTCGCCCAGCCAGCGCAGGTATTTGATTTTGCTTTGGGTGTCGGCAAACTCGGGGATCGGCGGCGCGCTGTTGGTGATAGCCGAGCTCAGCGCCGAGCGCACCGAGTCGACCAACGGCTCTTCTAACTGGCCACCTGCGTAGGCAGGCTGCGTCCACAGAGTAGGCGCTATTAATAAAGTAGCTGCTTGCGCACTATTTATAAGGATTTTTCGGCGATTTGGCTGTGAAGCTGCGACCATGGCGGGCGGTGAAAGCATTCGGTTATGGCGTGAATTTACGTTTCACATGCGCAAAGATATCGGCCAGCGGCACCTTGGTGGCGGTTGCATCGCGGCGATGCTGGTACTCCACCATGCCTTCTTTTAGGCCCCGATCACCAATCGTCACGCGGTGCGGCACACCGATGAGTTCCCAGTCGGCAAACATGGCACCCGGCCGCTCGCCACGGTCGTCCAAAATCACGTCGATGCCGTTGTCCAGCAGTTGCTGGTACAGCTTGCCACTGGCCTCTTTCACGTCGGCACTGCGGCTGGGGTCGATGGGACAGACCACCACCGTAAAGGGTGCCAGCGCGTCGGGCCAGATGATGCCTTTGTCGTCGTGGTTTTGCTCGATGGCGGCGGCGGGCAGGCGGGTGATGCCGATGCCGTAGCAACCCATTTCAAACAACTTGGGTTTGCCGTCAATGTCCAGGAAGGTGGCGTTCATGGCCTTGCTGTATTTGGTGCCCAGGTAGAACACTTGGCCGATTTCTATGCCGCGCTCAATCGCCAGCTTGCCTTTGCCGTCAGGCGATGGGTCGCCCTCGACCACGTTGCGAATGTCGGCGACCAACATAGGCTCGGGCAGGTCGCGGCCCCAGTTCACGCCGGTCATGTGGAAGTCTTCTGCATTCGCGCCGCAGATCCAGTCGTGCAGGGCAGCGACTTCGCGGTCGGCCACGATCTTGACAGGCAGCTTGGTGTTGATAGGGCCCAGGTAACCGGGCTTGCAGCCAAAATGCGCCTCGATCTCGGGCACGGTGGCGAATCTGAAACCTACATCCAAGCCGGGCACTTTATTGGCCTTGACTTCGTTAAGTGAGTGGTCACCGCGCACCAGTAGCAGCCAGATTTGGCTTTTGACGACTTCTCCTTTGTCGTTCAAGGTGTCGGTGGCCAGCACTAGGGATTTCACCGTGGTGTTCAAGGGCACGTTCAGCAATGCAGCCACGTCTTCGCAGGTGGCTTTACCGGGTGTGGGTGTTTTGGCCATAGTTTGGCTGGCTGCGCCGCGCGATGCGGGCAGAGCGGCCTCGGCTTTTTCCATATTCGCCGCATAACTGCTGGTGGGGCAAAACACAATCGCGTCTTCGCCCGTCGCGGCAATCACCTGAAACTCTTCGCTGGCATCGCCGCCAATCGCGCCGCTGTCGGCGGCCACAGCGCGGTATTTCAAACCGAAGCGGTCAAAGATGCGGCGGTAGGCATCGGCCATCACCACATAGCTGGCTTTCGCGCTGACCTCGTCGCGGTCAAAGCTGTAGGAATCCTTCATGATGAACTCACGCCCGCGCATCAGGCCAAAACGTGGGCGGCGTTCGTCGCGGAACTTGGTCTGAATTTGGTAGAAGTTTTTTGGCAACTGCTTGTAGCTGCGCAAATCTTGGCGGGCAATGTCGGTAATCACTTCTTCGCTGGTGGGCTGGATCACAAAGTCACGGCCATGGCGGTCTTTCAAGCGCAGTAGCTCGGGGCCCATGGTGTCAAAACGATGACTCTCTTGCCACAACTCAGCCGGTTGGATGACGGGCATGGAAAGTTCTACTGCCCCGGCGCGGTTCATTTCTTCGCGCACGATGGCCTCTACTTTACGAATCACACGCAAGCCCATAGGCATGTAGTTGTAAATTCCAGCGCCCAATTTTTTGATCATGCCTGCGCGCATCATCAGCTTGTGGCTGGGTACCTCTGCGTCGGCAGGGGCTTCTTTTTGGGTGGAGATGTGGAACTGGCTGGCTTTCATGGCGGATCAACTTTGCAGGATTACTTTGGGTAAATACAGGGAAATATGCAACAGAGGGTTGCACTTGGCAACGCGGCGTGCATAATGAACTCAATTTAGAAATTTGGAGTTGATTATGCTTGACCGGGACGGCTTTCGGCCCAACGTCGGCATCATCTTGCTCAACCAGAAAAACCAGGTGTTTTGGGGTAAGCGGATTCGCACCCACAGCTGGCAGTTTCCGCAAGGCGGCATTGACCGGGGAGAGACCCCCGAGCAAGCCATGTTACGTGAGTTGCATGAAGAAGTGGGTCTCAAACCCAATCATGTGCAGATCGTAGCCCGTACGCGAGACTGGTTGCGCTATGAGGTGCCTGACCGGTTTATCCGCCGCGAATCGCGGGGCCACTACCGTGGCCAAAAACAAATCTGGTTTCTGCTGCAACTGGTCGGCTTTGACTCCGACCTGAACCTGCGCGCCACCGACCACCCCGAGTTTGATGCCTGGCGCTGGAACGATTACTGGGTGCCGCTGGACGTGGTGGTGGAATTTAAACGCGGCGTGTATGAGATGGCGCTGACCGAGCTGGCGCGTTTTTTGCCACGCTCTGATGGCTACAACGGCCAGGGCGATGCCTTCGGTTCACGCGCAGATTCGCGCTACCAGCAACGCCGCCGCTTTGGTGGGCGCAGCCCCTACGGCATGCTGCGCGCAGATGGTGGGCATGACGACGACCATGGCGGCCACCATTTTGGCGACCTGGAGCTGCCCCCAGGAGCCAGCTTTGACCCGCACCCGCAGCATGCACATGAGCACCCGATCCGGCCGATTCACACCCAAGGCGGTGCCAGCAAGGGCACGCAAGCGCTCGACCATGACGACCCGGCGCATGACCACGCCAGTGACATCAGCGCGACGACGCACGAGCCTTGAGCGGGCTTGTGCGTCCAGGAGTCTTGTTGACACATGCGGTGGACGAGCACGATATTTGCTATGTATTTTATAGCTACTTACGCCTTAGCGACAAGGACTATAGGCTAATTTAACTACTTTTTTAGCACCAGATTGTTCTTGTGCACCATCTCGGGCTCGCCGGTGTAGCCCAGCAGCGCCTCAAACTCCGCTGTGGCTTTGCGGCAGATCAAACGCGCCTCGGCGCTGGCATAGTTGGCCAGGCCCCGGGCGATCTCGCTGCCTTGCGCGTCCACGATGGCAATCACGTCACCCCGGGTGAAATCGCCATTGACCGCCACCATGCCAATGGGCAGCAGGCTGGACTTGCCCTCACGCAGGCGTTTGGCAGCGCCCTCGTCTACCACTACGCCCCCTGCGAGCTGCAAATGGTCAGCCATCCACTGCTTGCGGGCCTGGTTTTTGGCGGTTTGCGCGACCAGCAGGGTGCCGATGGCTTCGCCCTGCGTCAGGCGAATCAGCGCATTCGGCTCGCGCCCCCACGCTATCACGGTGCTAGCACCCGAGCCTGCAGCACGCTTGGCCGCGAGGATTTTGGTGATCATGCCGCCTTTGCCAATCGACGAGCCCGCACCGCCGGCCATCGTCTCCAGCTCGGCATCGCCAGCCTGGGCGACATCGACAAACTTGGCTAAAGGGTCTTTACGTGGGTCGGCGGTGAACAGGCCTTTTTGGTCGGTGAGGATGACGTAGGCATCGGCCTCGATCAGGTTGGCCACCAGCGCGCCCAGGGTGTCGTTGTCGCCAAACTTGATCTCGTCGTTGACGACGGTGTCGTTTTCGTTGATAACGGGCACCACGCCGTGCTGCAAGAGCGTCATCAGGGTGGAGCGGGCGTTGAGGTAACGCTCGCGGTCGGCCAGGTCGGCATGGGTGAGCAGCACCTGGGCGCTGCGCAGGCCGTGCTCGCGCAGCTTGGTCTCGTACATCTGCGCCAGGCCCATCTGGCCCACCGCAGCCGCGGCTTGCAGCTCGTGGATGGCTTTGGGGCGATTCGTCCAGCCCAGGCGCTTCATGCCCTCGGCAATCGCACCGCTGGAGACCATCACCACCTCGCGCTTGTCGGCCGCCAAAGCGGCCAGTTGGGCGCACCACAGGCCGATGGCGGCTTCGTCCAACCCACGGCCTTCGTTGGTCACCAGGCTGGAGCCTACTTTGACGACGATGCGCCGCGCGGTGCGCAGGGTGTCTGAGGCGGGGAGAGTCATAAATAAGGGTGTTTTATGCGTATAGTCCTTGTCGCTAGGGCGTAAGCAGCTATAGTAAATATAGCGTTTCAAAACCCCTGGCGAGCAAGTTTGGTAATTTTAACGCGGCGCAAAACGCGGGTCGCTGGTGTCCACCTCAGCCCGCGCTTCGGGCTCAGCTTGCAGCACCACGAAGCGCGGGTCAATGTACTCGGGCTCGGCGGCGGCGCGCTGGATGCTGCGTACATGCGACATGATGGCTTGCACCAAAGGCTCGCAGCCCTCGCGCGTGAGGGCGGAGATCTGGAACACGGGCAGCGAGTCCGCCGCCTTGATTTTGAGCGCGGTTTTGTAGCGTTTGACGAAGTCTTTGACCTTGGCCTCGCGGTCTTCCAGCGGCACCATGTCCAGCTTGTTCAGCACCAGCCAGCGCGGCTTTTTATAGAGTTCTTCGTCGTACTTTTTCAGCTCGCCGACGATGGCCTTGGCCTGCTTGACAGGGTCGGCATCGTCAAAGGGTGCAAAGTCAATCATGTGCAGCAAGATGCGGGTGCGCTGCAAATGGCGCAAAAACTGGTGCCCCAGGCCTGCGCCTTCGCTGGCCCCTTCGATCAAGCCCGGCACATCGGCCACCACAAAGCTTTGCTCAGGGCCCACGCGCACCACGCCCAGATTGGGGTGCAGGGTGGTAAAGGGGTAGTCGGCAATCTTGGGGCGGGCGTTGGAGATGGCGGCAATCAGGGTGGACTTGCCCGCATTGGGCATGCCCAGCAGGCCGACATCGGCCAGCACTTTGAGCTCCAATTTCAGCTCTTTGCGCTCACCCTCGTAGCCCTGGGTTTTTTGGCGCGGTGCGCGGTTAATGGCACTTTTAAAGCGCAGGTTGCCAAAGCCACCGTCGCCGCCCTTGGCGATCATGATTCTTTCGCCCGGGTTGAGCAACTCGTACAGCACGTCGCCGGTTTCCGCGTCGGTAATAATGGTGCCAACCGGCATTTTGAGGGTCACGTCGTCGCCCATGGCACCGAACATGTCGCTGCCCATGCCGTGCTCGCCGCGCTTGGCCTCGTGCCGGCGCGAGAAGCGGTAGTCCACCAGGGTGTTGAGTGCAGGATCGGCCACGGCCCAGACATGGCCGCCCCGGCCACCGTCGCCTCCATTGGGGCCACCAAATTCTTTGTATTTTTCGTGGCGAAACGAGACGCAGCCGTTCCCCCCATCGCCTGCGGCGATGTCGATATAGGCTTCGTCAACAAATTTCATTTTTTATGAGTTTAAAACAAAAAGCCCCGCACTGGCGGGGCTTTGCTGGGCAAACGCCTCGCGGTGGTTTAAGCCGCCACAGAGGTTGCAGCCGCGGTGATGTTCACCATATGCTTGTTCAGCGGGCCTTTGTGTCCAAAGGACACGTTGCCGTCGACCAATGCAAACAGGGTATGGTCTTTGCCCATGCCCACGTTGTTACCGGCGTGGAACTTGGTACCACGCTGGCGCAAAATGATCGAGCCGGCGGAGATGAGTTCACCACCGAAAGCCTTTACACCGAGCATCTTGGGGTTGGAATCCCGGCCGTTTCGCGTAGAGCCGCCGCCTTTTTTCTGTGCCATGACTGCTGCTCCTTATTTGCCAGAAACAATCTCACCGATCAACAGCTCGGTGTAATTTTGACGATGACCTTGGCGCTTTTGGTAGTGCTTGCGACGGCGCATTTTGAAAATGCGCACTTTGTCGTGCCTACCATGTGCCACTACCGTGGCTTTGATCGATGCGCCGGCAACCAAGGGTGCGCCAATCAAGATATCAGTGCCGTTGCCGACCGCCAAAACTTGATCCAACACAATCTCTTGGCCTACGTCCGCAGCGATCTGTTCTACTTTAAATTTTTCACCAGTAGCAACTTTATATTGTTTGCCACCGGTTTTTATGACCGCGTACATAAGAACCTCTTAGAATTTGTCTAAATGAGTGTCTGCGGACGAATTTCCACAGAGCCTTTGATTATAGCATGGTGAGTGGTTACTGACAAGTCCGTTGCCTAAGCAAGACCTTCCGTCTGGAAATACGGTATTGCATTCCTATAATCTAATCCTGCATCCGCACAGCGCTGCAACCTCACAACTTAGATCGTCGCCCCCTTTGTCCGCATCCTCCATCACCACCACCGCCGCCTTGGAACTGATCGCCAACGACATGCTGGAGGTAGACAAAGTCATTGCCACCCGGCTTGACTCGGGTGTGCCTCTGGTCGGGCAAGTGTCGCGCTACATCATTGCCGCCGGGGGCAAACGCCTGCGCCCGGCCTTGCTGCTGCTGATGTGCGGTGCCTTGGGCTACACCCAGGCTGCACGTTTTAACTTGGCAGCGGTGGTGGAATTCATCCATACGGCCACGCTCTTGCATGACGATGTGGTGGACGAGTCCACCCTGCGGCGCGGCAGATCCACCGCCAACGAATTGTTTGGCAACCCGGCCAGCGTGCTGGTAGGGGATTTTTTATACTCCCGCGCTTTCCAGATGATGGTGGAGGGCGGGCAGATGCGGGTGATGGAGATTTTGGCCGAAGCTACCAATGTGATTGCCGAAGGGGAAGTGCAGCAACTGATGAATATGCACGATGCATCCCTGAGCGAAGCCGGGTACCTGCAGGTCATCCGGTCCAAAACCGCCAAATTGTTTGAAGCCAGCGCGCGCTTGGCTGCCGTACTGGCTGGCAGTGATGCAGCTACGGAGGCAGCTTGCGCCACCTATGGGCAGGCCTTGGGCACGGCTTTTCAGGTGATCGATGATGTCCTGGACTACGATGGCGATGCCACCGAAATGGGCAAAAACCTGGGCGATGACTTGCGTGAGGGCAAGGCCACCTTGCCACTGATCATTGCCATGCAACGCGCGCCACAAGCCCAGGCGCTCATCATTCAACAAGCCATCGAATCCGGCGGCCTGGCCCAACTAAGCCAGGTGGTGGAGATTGTGCGCAGCACCGGCAGCCTGGAGGCCACCCGAAAAGCCGCCGCATCGGAGGCACAGCGCGCCATGGATGCACTGGCGTTGCTGCCACACAACTTTTTTAAGTCTGCTTTGCTACAATTAGCAGAACAGCTGGTAGAGCGCCGGGTTTAGGGTCACCATTTCTGGCGCGCTCGCTGCGGGGTGTAGCTTAGCCTGGTAGAGCGCTACGTTCGGGACGTAGAGGCCGGAGGTTCGAATCCTCTCACCCCGACCAGATTGAGGGCCGATCCCATTGCAGGATTCCTGGCGCAGATGATGGCATACTGTATCCTTTGGTTATTACTTACTGCTTAAATTGAACTGATATTGCATGGCTGCTGTTGATACCCCTATGACCCTTGCCTCAGCGCAAGCACCTTTGGTGGCTTTGCCTGGGCTGGGTCGAGCGCTCGTGATGGCGGGCAAGCTTGAGCAAAAAACGGCTGAGGCCATTTACAAAAAATCCCAAGCCAATCGGACCAGTTTTATTGCCGAACTCACAGGCTCCGGTACGGTGTCTGCTGCCGACCTGGCGCATACGATGTCCATTGCATTCGCCGCACCCGTACTGGATCTGGATGCTATAGATACACAGCGCCTGCCCAAGGGCTTGCTTGACCCAAAGTTGTGCCAAAGTCTTCGTGTCGTGGTGTTGAGTAAACGCAATAACCGCCTGATCGTCGCCACTGCTGACCCATCGGATCAGGTGGGTGCTGAAAAAATCAAATTCTCCACGCAATTGGGTACCGATTGGGTAATTGCAGAATACGATAAATTGTCCAAATTGGTGGATGCCACGACTGTCAGTACCAATGAGGCAATGGACAACATTGTCAGTGGTGATTTCGAGTTTGACGACTCCATGATGGAGGTGGCCAACGAGGATGCGGCTGACCCTGGCGCTTCTGATGTAGAGGATGCGCCTGTCGTTAAATTTTTGCAGAAAATGCTGATCGACGCTTTCAATATGCGCGCCTCGGATTTGCATTTTGAACCCTACGAGCACACCTACCGTGTACGTTTTCGTGTCGACGGTGAATTGCGGGAAATTGCGTCCCCCCCCATCGTTATCAAAGACAAACTGGCCTCTCGCATCAAAGTGATTTCCAAATTGGATATCTCTGAGAAGCGCGTCCCCCAGGACGGCCGGATGAAGATGAAGATGGGACGTGACCGGATGATTGATTTTCGGGTCAGTACTTTGCCCACTATGTTTGGTGAAAAGATTGTGATCCGTATTTTGGATCCGTCCAGCGCCAAGCTGGGTATTGAAGCCCTTGGCTACGAGAAAGAAGAAAAAGACCGGTTGATCGCTGCGGTCGAACGCCCTTACGGCATGGTACTGGTAACGGGACCTACGGGTTCAGGCAAAACCGTTTCACTGTATACCTGCCTGAATTTGCTGAATAAACCCGGCGTCAACATTTCCACCGCCGAAGACCCCTGCGAGATCAACCTGCCGGGTGTCAATCAAGTCAACGTGAACGACAAGGCTGGCTTGACCTTTGCTGTGGCACTCAAGTCGTTTTTGCGCCAGGATCCAGACGTTATTATGGTGGGTGAGATTCGTGACCTGGAAACAGCGGACATCGCCATCAAGGCCGCTCAAACGGGTCACCTGGTGCTAAGTACTCTGCACACCAACGATGCGCCTACGACGCTTACGCGTATGCGTAATATGGGTATCGCACCATTCAACATTGCATCCAGCGTCATTTTGATCACCGCCCAACGACTGGCCCGTAAACTTTGCCCCGTATGCAAAAAGCCCGCCGACATTCCCTATGAAAATTTAATAGCCGCTGGCTATAAAGAAGAAGAAGTGGATGGCAGCTGGACTCCCTACAAACCGGTAGGCTGTTCTGCCTGTAATAACGGCTACAAGGGTCGGGTTGGTGTGTACCAGGTGATGCCCATCACTGAGGATATGCAGCGCCTGATTCTGGCCGATGCAAGTGCTCTGGAAATTGCCAAATTGGCAGAGCAGGAAGGTGTTCGCAGTCTGCGCCATGCTGGCCTGTATAAAGTCAAATTGGGTGTTACTTCATTGGAAGAAGTATTGGCAGTCACCAACCAATAATCTGATGCATCACAAACTTTCCCCCAATGTTGGTTTGCCAATTAGAGCGAGAAAATAATGGCCACAAAAAAATCAGATGTGAAGGACTACGTCTACGAATGGGAAGGCAAGGACCGCAATGGCAAAGCCGTACGCGGAGAGATGCGGGCTGTTGGAGAAAACCAGGTGCAGGCCGCTTTGCGTCGCCAAGGTGTTCTCACTACAAAAATCAAAAAACGCCGTACGACATCCGGCAAATCGATCAAGCCCAAAGATATTGCGCTATTCACACGCCAGCTGGCTACGATGATGAAGGCCGGGGTTCCGCTGCTGCAATCGTTTGATATTGTGGGGCGGGGCAATACCAACCCCAGCGTGACCAAATTACTCAACGACGTGCGGTTGGATGTGGAAACAGGCACTTCTCTGTCAGCGGCCTTTCGCAAATTTCCCAAGTACTTTGATAATTTGTACTGTAATCTGGTGGAAGCGGGCGAGCAAGCGGGTATTTTGGAGGCCTTGCTGGACCGTTTAGCGGTCTATATGGAAAAAACCGAGGCCATCAAGTCCAAGATTAAATCTGCTTTGATGTACCCGACTTCCGTTTTGATCGTAGCCTTTGTGGTGGTTGCTGTGATCATGATATTTGTAATCCCGGCATTCAAACAAGTATTTAGCTCTTTTGGTGCTGAACTCCCCGCCCCAACACTCTTTGTGATGGCCATTAGCGAAATTTTCGTGAAGTGGTGGTGGCTGATTTTTGGTGGCATTGGCTTTGGGATTTACTTTTTCATGCAAGCATGGCAACGCAATGAAAAAATGCAAAAATTCATGGACAGATTGCTGCTTAAAGTTCCCATTTTTGGTGCCTTGGTTGAGAAGTCCTGTATTGCCCGCTGGACGCGCACCTTGTCCACCATGTTTGCGGCGGGAGTACCTTTGGTTGAAGCGCTGGATTCAGTGGGCGGCGCATCGGGCAACTCGCTCTATGCCGATGCCACCGTCAAAATACAACAGGAAGTCTCCACAGGCACCTCACTCACCGCAGCGATGACGAATGCCAACCTGTTCCCCAGCATGGTCATCCAGATGTGTGCGATTGGTGAAGAGTCAGGCTCTGTAGACCATATGCTGGGAAAAGCGGCCGATTTCTACGAATCTGAAGTAGACGAGATGGTGGCGGGCTTATCCAGCTTGATGGAGCCCATCATCATTGTGATTTTGGGCACCATCATCGGCGGCATTGTGGTGTCCATGTACCTGCCCATCTTCAAACTCGGTCAGGTGGTTTGATGCTGGAGACGGCGTGGATACAGGTCGCTCTGGTTGGCCTGCTCGGTTTGCTGGTGGGTAGTTTTCTCAATGTGGTGATTCACCGCATGCCGAAAATGCTGGAAGCGCAATGGGCTGCTGAATGTGCCCAATTGGGTGGCATGGACGAACAGCCAGCACCCGTTTTCAATCTGATGGTACCTCGCTCGCGCTGCGGGCAGTGTGGGCATGCCATCACGTGGTACGAAAATATCCCCCTCGTCAGTTATGTCGCATTGCGAGGAAAATGCTCTGCCTGTAGCGCACCGATTGGGCTGCGTTACCCAGCGGTTGAATTGGTTACCGGGTTGCTTTTTATATTTTGTGCGACGCGTTGGGGTTGGAGTATGACTACCCTGGTTTGGTGTGCGTTTTGCGCCACGATTGTTGCGCTGGCCGGTATTGACTGGGACACGACCTTGCTGCCCGACGATATGACCCTGCCTCTAATCTGGCTTGGACTGGTGGTCGTCGCTTTGAAATGGAACCCGGATGTTACCTTGCCCGATGCCTTATGGGGAGCCGTCGCGGGCTATCTGTCGCTCTGGGCAGTGTACTGGGCATTCAAGCTCGTTACCGGCAAGGAGGGCATGGGCTATGGCGATTTCAAGTTGTTTGCCGCCTTGGGGGCCTGGTTTGGCTGGCAAGCCCTGGTACCCATTATTTTGATGGCTTCGGTCATCGGTGCCATCGTCGGTATTGCCATGAAGTTCTCCAGTGGTTTGCGCGAAGGAGGATATGTCCCCTTTGGTCCATTTTTGGCAGGTGCTGGGCTGACGGCCTTGATTTTTGGACCGCAGACTATCTTGCGTACTATCGGTTTGTAGCTGGTTGCACACCCCACTCAAACGCTTATTCATTTCAACGCCAGCAAGCTTCATGATGATTAAACTGGGTTTGACAGGTGGCATTGGGAGCGGTAAAAGCACAGTTGCATCCATATTGGTGCGCTGCGGTGCCACCCTCATTGACGCTGATGCTGTCTCACGGCAAACCACGGCGACGTCTGGCGCCGCCATGCCAGCCATTGCACATGAATTTGGCACTGCGTTGGTCGCACCGGATGGCAGCCTGGACCGCGATGCGATGCGCGCCTTGGTATTTGGCGATCCGGCTGCCAAAGCAAGACTGGAAGCCATTGTTCACCCCCTCGTTGCGCAGGAGATCCAGCGCCTCACACAGCTCGCCCTGTCGGTTGCATGCCGCCTACTGGTCTTCGATATTCCACTGCTTGCGGAGTCGACACGCTGGCGACCGCAGCTTGATCTCGTCCTGGTGGTGGACTGTAGCGCTGAGATACAAATCCAAAGAGTGATGCAGCGCAGCGGCTGGGCACGGGAGCAAACCGAACAGGTGATCAGCGCCCAAGCCACCCGCGCGCAACGGCTCAGAGCGGCCGATATCGTGATCTGCAATGAGGCCCTCGCTATCGCGCAATTAGAATGGGAAGTACGCGATTGTGCGCACCGCTTCGGGCTATGATCACGCCTGATGAAAGCCAAGCTCTGTGATAGTTTACGAATACCCCTTTAACGAACGCGCACGCACCTACTTGCGGCTCGAACACCTGTTTGAGCGCCTGGGTATTCTGCTCGCTCGTGAGTCTGCACTGGATCACCACTTCGCTCTGGCCACGGTTTTTGAAATCATCGAAGTAGGTGCCCGCTCTGATCTCAAATCCGAGCTGCTCAAGGATCTGGAAAAACACAAACAGCATTTCAATGCCTTCCGAGGTAATCCTGCCATCGCTGAGCCAGCGCTCGATGAGGTGATTGGCCAGCTAGAGCAGGCCTTTGCAGCTTTGAACGGCCAGACTGGCAAGGCTGGCAATGTGCTCAATGAAAATGAATGGATCGTCAGCGTGCGTAGCCGTATCGGCATTCCGGCGGGAACCTGCGAGTTTGACCTGCCCGCCTACTACCACTGGCAACACCAGAGTGTGGAGCAGCGCAGGAAAGATCTTAGCCGTTGGGCATCCACCCTGTGGCCTTTGGCGCAATGTGTGAGCTTGCTGCTCAAACTACTGCGTGATTCTGGCTCTGCCCAAAAAGTCATGGCTAACGCAGGGCAGTTTCAGCAAACACTGCCGCAAGGCCGCAGTTTTCAGCTGCTTCGCCTGCGCATCGACCCGGCGTTGGGCCTGATTCCCGAAATCAGCGGCAACCGCCTGATGGTGTCGGTACGTCTGCTACGCGAAGCCAGCGAGGATAAACTGCCTACGGTCAGCAATGAAGATGCCAGTTTTGAATTAACCCTATGCGCTTAAATGGTGCACGCCATGAGCACATCAACGCCTTCTTCCAAACCGTCAGCGCCCATCGTCACCTGTCCCAGTTGCAAAGGTGACAGTGTGTTTGCACCAAGTAACAAGTGGCGGCCTTTTTGCTGCGAGCGCTGCAAAGACTACGATCTGGGCGCCTGGGCCAGTGAATCTTTTCGCGTACCCACTGCCGCACCACCGCCAGATGAAGTTTTTGGTGACGCCAAGCTGGAAAATTACCATTGAATGAGGCTGTAGTCCCCGTCAATAGGTCTTAAGTAGCTATTTACATAATAGCAACCCAATTTCACATGAAATATCGTTCGGCATTCCATGTATGCAGAGATTTCGACCTGCACTTTGCTTAAGAAAAAAAAACCGCTCAAGATGAGCGGTTTTTTTTCAAATACGAGCTGAATTACTTCAACTTCACTTCCTTGTACTCCACATGCTTGCGAGCTTTGGGATCAAACTTGCTGATCAGCATTTTCTCGGGCATGGTTTTCTTGTTTTTTGTCGTGGTGTAGAAATGACCGGTACCCGCAGTGGATTCCAGCTTGATTTTTTCGCGTCCGCCTTTTGCCATGATTATTTCTCCTAGGAATTAAGCTTGGCCCCGTGCGCGCATGTCAGCGAGCACAGCATCAATGCCGTTTTTGTCGATTAAACGCAAAGCCGCGTTGGTAATGCGCATGCGCACCCAGCGATTTTCGCTTTCGACGAAAAAGCGGCGGTATTGCAGGTTAGGCATAAACCGGCGCTTGGTTTTGTTGTTGGCGTGGGACACATTGTTGCCCACCATGGGTTTCTTACCCGTTACTTCACAGACGCGTGCCATACAAGCACTCCTTGAACTTAAATTAACGGCTCCTGGCCGCACCTCGCTCTACGGGACTGCGTAGCAGCCACCAGCAAGCGGTCTTTTCCTTGCCCCTAAAGACAAAGTATTTCCCCGTTTCCAGGAAAGCCTAAGATTATAACCCGAAGCGCGCCGTGCCCACCGTAGCCAGCCAAGCGCCATTACTTAGGCCCCGTGCTGCTCCAAAAAGCGCTGCGCATCCAGCGCAGCCATGCAGCCGGTGCCGGCGCTGGTAATGGCCTGACGGTACACATGGTCTTGTACATCGCCAGCGGCAAACACGCCCGGCACACTGGTCATGGTCGCCATGCCTTGGTTGCCTGATTTGGTAATGATGTAGCCATCCTTCATCTCCAACTGGCCCTTGAAGATATCGGTATTAGGCGAGTGGCCGATGGCGATGAAGCAGCCTTTGAGGGTAATGTCTTCGGTCGCCCCTGTCTGCGTACTTTTCAGGCGAACGCCCGTCACACCGCTGGCGTCACCCAGCACTTCTTCCAGAGTATTAAACACCTTCAGCACAATCTTGCCCTCAGCCACTTTGGCCATCACTTTGTCAATCAAAATGGGCTCAGCCTTGAACTTGTCGCGCCGGTGCACCAGATAGACTTTACTGGCTATGTTGCTGAGGTACAGCGCTTCTTCCACCGCTGTATTGCCACCGCCCACTACGCAGCAGATTTCACCCCGATAGAAAAACCCATCGCAGGTGGCGCAGCCCGACACGCCCTTGCCCATAAAAGCTTCTTCCGAAGGCAGACCCAGGTACTTGGCCGAAGCACCAGTAGCCAAAATCAGACTGTCGCAGGTGTACTGCCCACTGTCACCTGTCAAAGTGAACGGGCGTTTGGAGAAATCGACCTGATTGATATGGTCAAAAATGATTTCCGTTTTGAAACGCTCTGCATGCTCCTGAAAACGCTGCATCAGCTCTGGACCCTGCACGCCTTGGGCATCGGCGGGCCAGTTGTCTACATCGGTCGTCGTCATCAACTGGCCACCTTGGGCAATGCCGGTAATGAGCACCGGGCTGAGGTTGGCTCGGGCAGCATAGACCGCCGCTGAATAGCCCGCAGGGCCGGAACCTAAAATAAGTACTTTTGAATGCTTCATTGGCAGGAAGTGTTTATTGGGAAAAAATGTTGGAAATTAACGACAACTGTTGTACAGTTGGCGTTTGCTACTGCATTATCAATAGCTAATTGGCTTTGTAAGTCAAAATAGTAACGTAAGTTGGTTCAACTTGTAAGCGATGCAGTGTTTGGCTGGTAAAAATTCAAATTATTAGAGGTATTTACATGTCGATGTTATCGAACTTAGAGCTTATTCGTCGGGTACCTTTGTTTTCCATGCTCACACCTACGCAAGCCGAAGCAGTGGCAGATGCCGTGATCAAACGGCGCTTCAAGCGCGGCGAGCTGGTGGTTGAGCAAGGCAAAAAGACCAACGCCCTGTTCATCATTTTGACGGGCCGAGCACGCGTGCTCACGACCGACTCGAGGGGCCGCGAGGTGATATTGGCTAATTTAAGTCCCGGCGACTACATTGGTGAGATGAGCCTGATCGACAACGAGCCACACTCGGCCAGCGTGCGCGCCGAGATTCAAACTGATGTGCTGATGCTCGGTCGGGTGGAGTTTGCCCGCTGCCTGCCTGAGAACACCTCCATGGCCTACGCCGTCATGAAAGGCCTGGTGCAACGCCTGCGCCATGCCGACCGCAAGATCGAATCCCTGGCGCTGATGGACGTGTATGGCCGCGTGGCCCGTGCCTTGATTGAGGCGGCCGAGACCGATGCCCAAGGCCAAGTCATCATCCGCGACAAGGTATCGCGCCAAGATTTGGCCAAAATGGTCGGGGCCTCGCGCGAGATGGTCAGCCGGGTCATGAAAGACCTGGAAGAGCGCGGCTACATCGAGACGCTGGAGAACAACTCGGTACTCATCAAAGAGCGCCTGAGCGCCTTGGGCTAATCCGCCTGCTCAACCCAAACCAGGCCATCAGATAGGGTAAGCTCGCTACTCGCGATGACTTACTCACTTGATACCCTCACCTCCCGCGCTACGGCGAAACGCAGCGACCCTTCTGGGCGCAAGTTCTCCCACGAACTGGGTCTGCTGGTTGGCGCAGTGGCGCTCATCTTTTGGCTGATAGCCTTACTCACCCATACGGCGGTCGATCCTGCTTGGTCCACCTCGGGCTCGGGCGCGCCGGGTGTGGCACGCAACTGGGGCGGCCGGTTGGGCGCTGTCCTGGGCGATGCCAGCTATTACCTGCTGGGCTACTCGGTAGGGTGGTGCGTGTTGGCTGCGGTGCTTGTTTGGCTTGCCGCACTACGCCGTTGGCTGCATTCCGACCGCCAGGCACCGGCCTATGACACACACCCGTACGGACACACTTTTATAGGCCAACATCCGCGCACCATGTTTTGGCTGGGCTTGTTGGTGCTGCTGGCGGCTAGCTGCACGCTAGAGTGGTCGCGTCTGTATCGTTTTGAGTCGCGCTTGCCAGGACATTCGGGTGGCGTGTTGGGCTATGCCGTAGGCAGTGTAGCCGTGAAATGGCTGGGCTTTACCGGCTCGGGCTTGGTGGGCATCGCCAGCGCGGTAGTGGGTGCGGCCTGGGCCTTTAGATTCTCCTGGGCGCGCTGCGCCGATGGCCTGGGTGCCTGGCTGCACAGCCTGTGGGAGCGTCGCCGCGAAAAGCGCGAAGTAGCGCAAGACATGGCCATGGGCAGCCAGGCCGCACGCGAACGTGAAGAAGTAGTCAGCGTAGAGCGCGCCGAGAGCGAAGAACTGCACCCCGCCCCGATCATCTTGCCAGCTGCGGTGCGCGCGATGATTGAGCCCACCTTGGGCGACATGTTGGTCGATGTGCCACAAAGTGTGCGCGTGGCCAAAGAGCGGCAAAAGCCGCTGTTCAGCGACATGCCCGACAGCAAGCTACCGCAGGTGGATCTGCTGGACGCCGCGCAGCTGCGCCAGGAAACCGTCGCCTCCGAAACGCTGGAGATGACCAGCCGGATGATTGAGAAAAAGCTCAAGGACTTTGGCGTAGAAGTGCGGGTGGTCGCCGCCCTGCCCGGCCCGGTGATTACGCGCTACGAGATCGAGCCCGCCACGGGCGTGAAGGGCTCGCAAGTGGTCGGTTTGGCGCGCGATTTGGCGCGCTCGCTGTCCCTGGTATCGATCCGTGTGGTGGAGACCATTCCCGGCAAAAACTATATGGCGCTGGAGCTGCCCAATGCCAAGCGCCAGAGTATCAAGTTGAGTGAAATTCTGGGCTCACAGGTCTACAACGAAGGCAAATCCATGCTGACCATGGGTTTGGGCAAGGACATTATGGGTGCGCCGATCGTGGCCGACCTGGCCAAGATGCCCCATGTGCTGGTGGCGGGCACCACCGGATCGGGCAAATCGGTCGGTATCAACGCCATGATATTGAGCCTGCTCTACAAGGCCGAAGCCCGCGACGTGCGCATGCTGATGATCGACCCGAAGATGCTGGAGATGAGCGTCTACGAAGGCATCCCGCACCTGCTGTGCCCGGTGGTGACCGACATGCGCCAGGCCGCGCACGGCCTGAACTGGTGCGTGATGGAGATGGAGCGGCGCTACAAGCTGATGAGCAAGATGGGCGTGCGCAACCTGGCGGGCTACAACGTGAAAATGGACGACGCCAAAGCGCGCGGCGAGTTCATTTACAACCCTTTCTCGCTGACCCCTGACTCACCCGAGCCGCTCGAGCGCCTGCCCCACATCGTAGTGGTGATCGACGAGCTGGCCGACCTGATGATGGTGGTGGGCAAAAAGATCGAAGAGCTGATTGCCCGCCTGGCGCAAAAGGCCCGCGCTGCGGGCATTCACCTGATTTTGGCCACGCAGCGCCCCAGTGTGGACGTGATCACTGGCCTGATCAAGGCCAACATCCCCACCCGCATCGCTTTCCAGGTGTCCAGCAAAATCGACAGCCGCACCATCCTGGACCAAATGGGCGCAGAAGCCCTGCTGGGCATGGGTGACATGCTGTACATGCCCAGCGGCACCGGCCTGCCCATTCGCGTCCACGGGGCCTTTGTCAGCGACGAAGAGGTCCACCGCGTTGTAGCGTATCTGAAGGAACAAGGCGAGCCCAATTACATCGAGGGCGTGCTGGAAGGCGGAACTGTGGACGGCGAAGACGGTCTGATGCTGGACGGCGAAGGCGGCGGCAGCGGCGAGAAAGACCCGATGTACGACAAGGCCGTGGATATTGTGCTGAAGAACCAGAAGGCCAGCATCTCCCTGGTGCAGCGGCATTTGAGCATCGGCTACAACAAAGCGGCTAATTTGCTGGAGGCGATGGAGAAAGCGGGCTTGGTCACGGCGATGAATGGGCGGGGGCAGCGTGAGATTTTGGTGCCGGGTAGAAACGAGTGAATGCAAACAAGTGAATATACAACTGGCGGCGACACAACGACACGATGCAACGCAACACAAAGGTGAAAGTGTAAAGATGCTGAATAATTTTAAGTTTGCTCTGGTTTTAATAGCTTCTTACGCTACTTCTACTTGGGCTAATGGCCTGGAATCACTGCAAACCTACCTGCAATCCACCCAAACAGGTCGCGCCGAGTTTACCCAAACCGTCACCTCCCCGGCGCGCGAGGGCCAAGCACCCAAGGTCAAAAACTCCAGCGGCAGTTTTGAGTTTTCCCGGCCCAACCGCTTCAAGTTTGTCTACAAAAAACCGTTTGAACAAACCCTTGTCGCCGACGGCCTAACCCTGTGGATGTTCGACGCAGACCTGAACCAGGTGACCAGCAGCAAGCAGGCCAACGTGCTGGCCAGCACGCCCGCCGCGCTCATTGCCTCGTCGCCCGACCTCAAAACCTTGGAGCAGCACTTTGCACTGCAAGCCACGCCCGATCAAGACGGCCTGAGCTGGGTGCTGGCTACGCCCAAGTCCAAAGACGGCGCGCTGCAAAGCATCCGCGTCGGCTTCAAGCCCGCCGGCGGTGGCTTGGCCGCGCTGGACATCGTAGACAGCTTTGGCCAGCGCTCGATATTGCGCTTTCAAAACGTGCAAGCCAACGCGGCGCTGGCCGCCGATGCGTTTAATTTCAAACCGCCAGCGGGCGCCGATGTGATTAAGCAGTAAGTCAGAGTAATTTGTGCATTTTCGTATGCTAAGCCAATAAAATAGAGCGTAAGCAGCTATTTTATTTATAGCAATAAATTCACCCGAAATGTAATGAAGGTGAGACAGGAAGACCTCTAGTCTGAGTCTTTTGTGGTGCTGCCGTAGCTGGACGGGGAACGGGACATATCCCCGAAAAAGCTCCGCAAAACACGCGATCACCTCGGTAGCGATCCACAGACTATCCCCGCGCCTTTGCTACGCTTTTCCGGGGATACGCTCCCATTCCTTCACCCACTCGACCGGGTTTGAAGGCACGCAATGTGTTTACACCGCTTGACTATGAACGAATGTCTAACTTACCAACGATAATTCAAAATGACAACAAATCATGAACAGGGCAACTATGGACTTTCCAGCATACGACTTTAACTTGCTTGGTGAAACTGATATCCGCGAGGAGATCGTTGCCCCCTTATTACGTCATCTGGGATATCGTTCCGGTACGGTTAACAACGTTATCCGAGAGCAACAACTATCCTACCCCAAGCTACCGCTTGGTCGACGTAAATCAACAGACCCTCTTCTACGTGGTATAGCAGACTATATTTGCGAGGCTAATGGGGGCATCAAGTGGGTGATCGAGGCAAAACCACCCGGTGAGGATCTCGATGAACTGGTTCAAGAACAAGCCTGGTCGTATGCTAATCACCCACAGATTCGAGCAGTGTATTTTGTGGTGACGAATGGGTGCAAGTTCAAGATTTACCAGACGAACAAAGGCGCAGAAACAGCAGCCTTGTTTGAGTGTGACTATCGCCAGATGGCGAGCATGCTGTCCACAATTGAAAACATACTTTCTCCAGATTCAATACGTAGGGATCACCCAACAATATCGGTTGATGTCAATATTCCACTTGGGCCAGGTTTGCGCTCAATGGTTCGCGTGACGAGTGGGCAAATCAAATTTACAAAAATTTCAATGCCCATCCCGCCATTGCAGCAAATGATCATGACCATAAATAAAGGTTCAGTAGAACGAAATGAGAATGGTCAACTTGAAGCACACCTCCACAGTCTCGTTCCATTTCAATCATTACAGAATCTAAACGAAAAACTTGGATTGGATCAAATGTGGCTCACTAGCTCAAGCGGATTAATCTCAGTTGATCCAGATAAGCCTACTATTTTCGAGAATGAACGGAGAGCTGTTCTTCCTAAAGGCATGAAGTCTCTGAATATGGCAAATTGGACTGAAGTCGAGATGCCCATGAATGTCAGTGTAATAACTAAAACACGGGCATCAGGTCACCTTGTAGACTCGATATTCTTAGGAATATATTTTGCTGTAATGAATTACCCTGAACTCGGCCTAAACCTCACTCTTGAAGGCGAATTCAGACTTCAACTGGCTTAGAAAAAACGTTTGCTTCAAATACTTTCTATGCCTACCGCTTACACGAAACATCGTGAGAAAATGAGCTCACGCAAGCACAGTTTCTACGGTCATCGGAATATGTCCCCTCAGCGAATACCCTAGCCGCTCCGTCACTTCAATATCCATCATCTGCCCCACCATGCGCATGGCCTGCGCGCTGGCGGGGAAGTTGACTACGCGGTTGCATTCGGTGCGGCCCATGAGTTCGGGGCTTGCATCAGAAGAGCGGCGGGAGGGGCCTTCTACCAAGATGCGTACCGTCGTGCCTACCAGTGCGTTGCTGATCGCGTCGGTGCTGTCATCAATCACTTTTTGCAGGTGCTGTAGGCGCTTGAGTTTGACATCGTGTGGCGTGTCGTCGTGCAGGTTGGCGGCGGGCGTGCCGGGGCGGGGGCTGTAGATGAAGCTGAAGCTGTTGTCGTAGCCGATGTCGTCAATCAGCTTCATCATTTTGTTGAAGTCGTCTTCGGTCTCGCCGGGGAAGCCGACGATGAAGTCGCTGCTCATGCGCATGCCGGGGCGGATGGCGCGCAGTTTGCGCACGGTGCTTTTGTATTCGAGGGCGGTGTAGCCGCGCTTCATGGCTGACAAAATTTTGTCGCTGCCGTGCTGCACGGGCAGGTGCAGATGGTTGACTAGCTGGGGCACCTTGTCGTACACGTCGATCAACGCCTGGGTGAATTCGTTGGGGTGGCTGGTGGTGTAGCGGATGCGCTCGATACCGGGGATGTCGGCGACGTATTCGATCAACGTCGCAAAGTCGCACAGCTCACCCGTGTTGCCCGCGCCAGTCGTGGCGCTCGTCATCCTGCCACGGTAGGCGTTGACGTTTTGACCAAGGAGCGAAATCTCTTTCACGCCCTGGTCTACCAGGCCTGCCACCTCCACCAGCACGTCTTCCAGCGGGCGGTTGATCTCCTCGCCACGGGTGTAGGGCACCACGCAGTAGCTACAGTATTTAGAGCAGCCTTCCATGATGCTCACGTAGGCGCTGGCACCTTCGACGCGGGCCAGAGGCAGGTTGTCGAACTTTTCAATCTCGGGAAAGCTGATGTCCACCTGCGGGCGCTTCTCGCGGTCGCGCTTGGCCAGCAGCTCGGGCAGGCGGTGCAGGGTTTGTGGGCCGAACACCACATCTACATACGGGGCTCTGGCGATAATAGCCGCGCCCTCCTGGCTGGCCACGCAGCCGCCTACGCCGATTTTTACGCCGTTTTTCTTCAGGTGTTTGATGCGGCCCAGGTCGCTGAACACCTTCTCCTGCGCCTTCTCGCGCACCGAGCAGGTATTGAACAAGATCAGGTCAGCCTCTTCGACGTTCTGGGTTTTCTCGTAGCCCTCGGCGGCGTGCAGCACGTCGGTCATTTTGTCCGAGTCGTACTCGTTCATCTGGCAGCCGAAGGTTTTGATAAAGACTTTTTTGCTCATGGTGCAATTCCTGAATGCTATAATTTTAATAGCTGTTTACGTCCAGAGGACAGGGACTACAAGCTAATATGGATGGAAAATTCGGTCTGCTGGGCGTGCAGAGGCGGTGGGCCCTGCCAGCAGAGCCGCCTGGCTTACTGCTTGTACTTGGGCAGCTGGTTGAAGGGTGTTTTACCGTCGTCGACTTTGGGCTTGTCTGCTTCCGAGCTGAAGAAAAAATTCGTCGCAGGCTTGTCGGTCTTGAGCTTTTGCTTGATTTCCTGCTCGGTCAAAATCCACACCTGGTGCACATTGCCATGCGGTTCGCGCACATAGTTCACCACATACTCCTGGTCCGGCGGCAGCGCGCCGGTCATCACCAAAGTGTTTTGCGGGCCCCGGATGCGGGCACCGGGCGAGAGGCGGTCGCTCTTGCCGTCCATCAGAATTTCTGCGCCCTGCACCACCTGCAAATAACCGCGCACCGCCTTGGGTGGAAACTGCCTGCCCTGCTTGGCTCCTTGCATTACCACCTGGTCGGGCACAGTCAGCACGGTATCGTTCTGGGCGAAGGCCGGGAGGCCGGCGGCCATGCCAAAAAATGCGGTAAATAGCGCTGTAGTCCACGTGGTGTGGACATTTTTAGCTCTGCTTTTAAGAGCATCCGGGCGTAAAAGCCAAAACATATTGCAGCGGTTCATGGTGTACATCCAGAGGCTGGGGTGGTAAAAACAGCGCCTGTGCTGCGCTGTACATGGATCATTGTAAGCCAAGCACCGGGAATGTAGCCATTTAGTACTGTCTCACTACCGCACTGTGGCGCGCCTGAACTTGGCGACAATAGAGCCATGACAGATCCGACACCGATGCCACACCTCACCCTTACCCGCCCCGACGACTGGCACCTGCATGTGCGCGATGGCGCGGCCATGCAGGCCGTGGTGCCGCACACCGCCGCGCAGTTTGGCCGCGCCATCATCATGCCCAACCTGAAGCCGCCCATCACCACGGCGGCGCAGGCATTGGACTACAAGCGGCGCATCATGGCCGCCGTGCCTGCTGGCGTGCCGTTTGAACCGTTGATGACCTTGTACCTCACCGACAACCTGCCGCCCGACGAAATCAAACGCGCCAAAGACGCAGGCGTGGTGGCCGCCAAACTCTACCCGGCAGGCGCTACCACCAACAGCGACGCGGGCGTGACGGATATTCGCAAAACCTACAAAACCCTGGAAGCGATGCAAAAAGCGGGCATGCCACTGCTGCTGCACGGTGAGGTGACCGACAGCGACATTGACCTGTTTGACCGCGAGGCGGTGTTTATCGACACCAAGCTGGTGCCGCTGCGCCGTGACTTTCCGGGGCTGAAAATCGTCATGGAGCACATCACCACCCAAGAAGCGGCGCAGTATGTGCGCTCAGCCGGCAAGCTGACCGCTGCCACCATCACCGCCCACCATTTGCTATACAACCGCAACGCCCTCTTTATGGGCGGCGTGCGCCCACACTACTACTGCCTGCCCGTGCTCAAACGCGAAAAGCACCGCGTGGCCCTGCTGGAGGCCGCCACCAGCGGCAACGCCAAGTTCTTCCTGGGTACCGACAGCGCGCCCCACCCTGCGCACCTGAAAGAGCACGCCAGCGGCTGCGCGGGCTGCTACACGGCGCTTTGCGCGCTGGAGCTGTATGCCGAGGCCTTTGACAGCGTGGGCAAGCTTGACCAGCTTGAAGGTTTTGCCAGCTTTCATGGTGCAGACTTTTACGGCCTGCCGCGCAACACTGCGCAAATTACCCTGCAAAAATCCCACTGGACGCTGCCCGAGACGGTGCCCTTTGGCGAGACCAGCCTCAAGCCCCTGCGCGGCGGCGAGGCCATCGCCTGGCGACTGGTGGCGTAAAAACCGCGTGCGTCAGCAGTTTTACCTGCCAAATAGACTGCTAGTCCACGTCTACTGGACGTAAGCAGCTATGAAATCAGTAGCATCTGCCAATTCCCTGCCCAGCCAACTGGCGGCCTTGGACTGGCGCGCGCCGTGGTGGCAGCCGTGGCGCGCGCTAGGCCGACAGGTCGCGCAGCAGGTGATGGCCGGTGCGCGGGTGTGCGATGCCCTCAATCACACACTCAACGCGCGGCCAGCGCGCATGCCAGCCCAACCGCAGCCAGCCGCCATCCAGTTCGTCCCCCAATCCGCGTTGCCCGAAGGCCAGGCCTATGAGGCCTTTATCTTCGCCAGCGGCCAGGTGCCCACGCGCGAGAACCTGCACGACTTTTTTAATGGCCTGGCCTGGTTGCTCTTCCCGCACACCAAGCGGCGCTTGAACAGCCTGCAAAACAGCGTACTGGCAGAAACAGGCGTGCAAAGTACCCGTGGCGCGCTGCGCGATGCCCTCACCCTGTTTGATGAAAACGCCGCGCTGTGGCCGCTGCAGGCAGCTACCCCTAACGAAGTCATCGACGCGCTACGCGCCAAGCAATGGCAGCGCGCCTTTGTCGAGCTGCGCCACCTGTGGCAACCGCAATGCCCCGTGCTGTTTGGCCACGCCCTGCTGGAAAAACTGGTGTCACCCTACAAATCGATCACAGCGCATGTGTATATTGCGCAGGCAGCTACGCAAAACGTAGCATTTAGTGCTTTGGACAGCCACACCGCCGAGCAGCTGTGCGCCACCAGCCTGGTGCCCAAGCCGTTTCTCCCGTTACCCGTACTGGGTGTGCCCGGCTGGTGGGCCGCCAACCAAGACCCGCAGTTCTACGCCGACGCGCAGGTCTTTCGGCCGCCCGCAGCAGCGTTATAAACGCACCAAATCCTACTAAAAACCCGGCTTTGTAGCGCCTGGCGATTGATTTCTGCGGTTTTGGCCCTAATATTCCGCCCATTGGCCCACCTTCGTGGGCAACTGGGTGAAACCACTATGCAACGCATCTTTCTGTTTTTAGCCACCAACATTGCCGTCATGGTGGTGCTGGCCATTGTCACCCGCCTGTTTGGCCTGGACCGCGTGATGGGCCCCAATGGCATGAACCTGGGCGCGCTGATGGCCACCTCGCTGGTGGTGGGTTTTACCGGTGCCATCATCTCGCTGCTGCTGTCCAAATTCATGGCCAAGCGCAGCACCGGCGCGCGCGTCATCGAGCAGCCGCAAAACGCCGATGAAGTCTGGATCGTCGAGACCGTGCGCAAGTTTGCCGACAAGGCCGGCATCGGCATGCCCGAGGTAGCCATCTATGACGGCGAGCCCAATGCCTTCGCCACCGGCGCGTTTAAAAATTCGGCCCTGGTCGCCGTGTCCACCGGCCTGCTGCAAAGCATGACCAAGGAAGAAGTCGAGGCCGTGATCGGCCACGAGATCGCCCACGTCGCCAATGGCGACATGGTCACCATGACCCTCATTCAGGGCGTGATGAACACCTTTGTGTATTTCCTCTCCCGCGTGCTCGGCACCGTGATCGACTCATTCATGCGCCGTGGCAACGACAGCGGCCCGGGCATGGCCTCGTTTGCCATCTCGATGGTGCTGCAAGTGGTGCTGGGCTTTTTGGCCAGCATCGTGGTCGCCTGGTTCAGCCGCCACCGCGAGTTCAAGGCCGACGCAGGCGCTGCCGGTTTGATGGGCCAAAGCCGCTCCATGCAGGCCGCGCTGATGCGCCTGGGCGGCCTGACCCCCGGCGAGCTGCCCAAAACCATGGCCGCCATGGGCATTGCCGGTGGCCTGGGCAAACTGTTCAGCACCCACCCGCCGATGGAAGAGCGTATTGCCGCGCTGCAAGCCCTGAAGGTGTAGACCAACCCGCTCTCTATACAAACGCGTGCTCTTTGCCGATAAAGCCGACGGAGAGAGACTGCGGCCCCACGTTAATAGCCGCCGTCATCGACATCTGCGCCAAATGCACCTGCACATCGGCTTTGGTTGCCGCCGCCAGCAGCTGGTTGTAACTGTGCATGTCTTTCACTTCGTCCAACTGGCCGGTAAAGCTGAAAGCGATGTGCGGCGACAGCAGGTTGCGGCTCTCGATCTGGCGCTGCACCATTTCCAGCATCGCATCACGCGCCTTGGTCTGGCCAAACTTGCGGCCCACCGGGCCGGTCAGGTTGCGGTGGCCACGAATGATGGGCGTGATAAACAAGGTCTTGGCCGCAAAGCCCGCCAGCGCGCTGACGGATTTTTCACCCTTGAGCGCAGCGCGCTCCAAGATGAAGTCCACATTGCCCGGCACCATATAGGCGTAGGTTTGCGGTGCGGTGGCCGTTTGGCGCTCTAACACCTGGGCCAGGCCCGCACCTTTCGTGGCCAGGTCCAGCAGGTCCAGCACCTGCGCGCCATAGCCCGCAAACAGCGCCGTGCTGTCCACGCAGTCGGCGCTGATCGGCCCCACCTTGCCTGCTTGCAAACGCGCAGGCAGGGTCTCAAAGCGGGCGCGGGCGGCGGCGCGCTTGGCACGCTGGTAAATAGGGCTGCGCTCGCTGCTGACAAACACGCCCAGCGCCTCGTCAAAATTGGTGGCAATTGCGCGGTTGATGGTGGTGATCATCTGGTCTTCGGTCAAGGCATCCGACTTGCCCGTGCGCGACTGGCTGTCGTGCAAATACTTGCTGTAAAACGCCAGCGTTTGCACCGGGTCGCGCGTGTCCATCATCTTGGTGCCAGCCACCTCGATCTGGGTGGGCAGAATGCGCAGGCAAGGCATGGCGTTGTAGGAAGCCGGGATGTCGCAGGAGGCATCGACGATAAGACAAAATTTAGACATGGAAAAGGGCCTTGCAAGAGGGCGAGAAATCGCCACTACGGGAAAACCCTAATTATCTTACCTAAACCGGTTCAAACCGCCCTAGACATGCAATCACCCAGGCAATTCGGTCATTTACCAGTGCATAAGTCACGCATCGCGCGCGTCGTGCCGCTGGTTGCACGATAATCCAGCCGTGAAGCCCGCTAGACCGCCACTGGTGCCGCATGGGAAACCTGGCACTGGAGGAAGGTCCGGACTGCAAAGGGCAGCGTAGGAGTTAACGACTCTCCAGTGAAAACCGCAAGGCATAAGCTGAGGATCAGAGCAACAGAGACGAGTCGCACTTGGGGCAACCTGGGTGCGGGTGAAACGGGCAATCTCTACGCGCAGCAATACCAAATAGGCACACGTTGATCCGGTCCCGGAGAGTGTGCGGGTAGGTAGCACCGAGCCGCAGCGTGAGCTGCGGCCCAGATGAATGGCGGTCACGTCTGCTTTGCCGCAAGGCAAGGTAGATCCACAAAATCCGGCCTATCGGCGGGCTTCACACTTTATTCAACACGACGATTTGAATCACGAAGTAACTTGTTTAATTTTTTAATTACCATTTAGTATTTATTTAAACTTAGTCGTATATTCCGTTCCTCGGAGGGGTTCATCAACCGCTTGTCTGGCACACCACGCTATAACCCGGGGCCTAGGTAAGCATTTTGGGAGTTCGACATGGAACGGATTTTGAGACACTGGATTGCAGCGCTTGGCGCTGCCACACTTTTGGCGGCTTGCGGTGGCGGAGGTGGCGTTAGCTCCACTGCCACGGCACCACCCCCTGTAGCGGATGCCACGATGGCGCAAACCGCCACGAAGATGCAGGACATGTCCACCTTCGTGGCGGCCATGAAATATGTCGATAGCAGTAGCCTGGAAAAACTCATGCCCGCCATGGAAAACCCCGGCAGCATGACGGTATTTGCGCCCAGCAACGAGGCGTTTGACCAACTGGCGGTCGAACTGATGGGGCCCGGCAGCAAAGGCACTGACCTGCTCAATGAAGACATGAAGGATGACGTGCGCGACATCCTCAAAAACCATATGCTGGCGGCCAAGGTGCTGCGGGCGGATATGTCCTTGGCCAAATCGATGGGTACGTCCCTCAGCGGTAACGCCGCTATCACCATCACCCTGTCCAACGGCGTGGTTACCATCACGGATGGGCAAGGCGGCACGGCCGTCATCAAGCTGAGCGACATTGTGGCCACCAACGGCGTGCTGCATTTGATAGACCGCATCATCAAACCGCCCAAGGAGATGCTAAAGAAAAAGTCTATTGTTGACATTGCCTCCAAAACCCCTGCGCTGTCCAGCTTGGTCGCGGCCCTGGGCTTTGCCAGCAACAATGGCGATTTGGTGACCTTGCTGAGCAACACGGGAACGTTCACGGTGTTTGCACCTACCAACCAGGCGTTTGACGCGTTGGCGGTAGAGCTGCTGGGGGCAGGCAAAAAAGCCGCTGACCTGCTGGTGCCTGCCAACAAAGACCTGGTGCGCGCGGTGCTGCAATACCATGTGCTGGGTTCAGTGGTCAAAAAATCGGCCATCCCGTTGGGCAAGCCTATCAACCCGGTGCTGGCAGGTGATGCCATTTTCAAGATTGACAAAGTGAAGGTCGCAGCCGCCGGGAACGACGATGACGACGACGATGACAAAAAATCCCTCATCATCACCGATGGCCGCAACCGCAAGGCTGAAATTATTGCCACCAACATCAAGGCCAGCAACGGCATCGTGCATGTGATTGACAGGGTGATCTTGCCCGCCGACAAAGACATTGTGCAAACCGCCATTGCGTCGGCACCCGAATTTAGCATTCTGGTCGAAGCCGTCGTGGCTGCCGGTTTGGCAGATGCCCTCAAAGCCCCCGGCCCTTTGACCGTTTTTGCGCCTACCAACGCCGCCTTTGCCGACCTGCTGGCCGAGCTGAAAATTACCAAAGCGGCCTTGCTGGCAGACAAACCCCTGCTCACCAAAGTGCTGACCTACCATGTGGTGCCTGGCCTGGTACTCAAAGCCGAGGTGCCGGTAGGCAAGCCCATCGCCACACTGCAGGGCGACACGTTTACGGTCGATGGTAAATTTAAAATCACTGACCAAGCGGGACGTACCAGCAGTATTGTGGCCACTGATGTGCTGGCTACAAACGGCGTGATCCACGTGATCGACAAAGTGATTTTGCCCAAGCTGCCTTAAGCAAAATGTGATGCCTTGCTGACGGCACTATGCTGAGCATAGAGCTGTGCGCGCATCACGCTATCGCAGTCGCAGCTGCTTGCACCCTGTATACCTGGTGCAAGCAGCTTTTTACTTTCCAATGCCAGTGTTCACAAAAATCCAGTGTAATGGGGGTTTTGCGACACAGGATGCGCCATGCCCCTCTCCCTCATCCACCACCCCGATACCAAACACCGCTGCTCCTGGTGCAACCAAGGCGAAGCGTTTGCGGACTACATTGCCTACCATGACGATGAGTGGGGCATGCCGGTGCGTGATGAGCGCCGCCTGTTTGAAAAGATCACGCTGGAGGGTTTTCAGTCGGGGCTGTCGTGGATCACCGTGCTGCGCAAACGCGACCGCTTTCGTGAGGTATTTGCGGGCTTTGACTTTGAGAAGGTGGCGCGCTTTGGCGATAAAGAGGTGGAGCGCCTGGTGCTGGATGCGGGCATCATCCGCCACCCTGGCAAGATTGCCTCGGCCATCAATAACGCGCAACGGGTCTGCGAGCTGATAGACAAGCAGGGCCCAGGTGCGCTGGCCAAGCTGGTCTGGGCGCACGAGCCTGCGGCCAAGGCGCGGCCTGCGCGCATCACGCCTGAGGTAGCGGGCACGCTGGGGCAAACGGCAGAGTCGCTGGCGCTGAGCAAGGCGCTGAAAAAACTGGGCTTTAGCTTTGTGGGCCCCACCACCATGTACGCACTGATGCAGTCGATGGGGGTGGTGAACGACCATTTAGAAGGCTGCCACGCACGGGTGCTGGTCGACACCGCGCGCGCAGGCTTTAAACGGCCGTAGCGCTTGATTGAGTTGACACTATAAATTTAATAGCTACTCACGCCCATATGACAGAGACTATGGGCCTAATTGATTGGTAAAACTTGGTTTACAGCATGCCAAAGTGCCTTTGTCATGCCTGAGACATTGCCGCATTGACGCTGTGCTCTGCACTGGCCATACTTTTCACCACGCGCTGGCCTTGCGCGTAGCAAATCCACCGGAGACATGTATGACCACCACCGACACTTCCCGCAGACAACTCTTGCAGGCGGGCGCATCGCTCGCCGCCCTGGGCAGTGTGCCCGGAGCAGCCCTGGCGGCCATGGGGCCGAACGATAAGTTTGACCTGCTGATCCGCAACGCCAATGTGATGGATGCGAGCCAGGGCCTGTCGGGCAAGCGCGACATCGGCATCCGCTACGGGCAGATCGAATTGATCGCCGAATCCATAGCGCCCGAACGTGCCCAGCGTGTGATGGATGTGGGTGGCAAGCTGGTCACCCCCGGCCTGATTGACCTGCACTGCCACACCTTCCCCTACGGCAGCGCCATCGGCATTCCGGCTGACGAGCTGATCGCCCACCAGTGCACCACCACTGTGGTGTCTGCAGGTGACGGCGGGGCGAATAACTTTGCCGCCTTTCGCCGCTTTGTGGTGCCCGCCTCGCGCACACGGCAGTTTGCTTTTGTGCACATTGCCGTCGCAGGCTTGGCGGGCTTTCCCGTGCCCGAGCTGTTTAACATCGACTACGCTGTGCCCGAGATAGCCGCCCGCGCCGTGGCGGAAAACGCCGACATGGTGCTGGGCATCAAGGTGCGCATGAGCGAAAACGTGATTGCCCGCCACGGCCTGGAGCCACTCAAACGTGCCATCAAAGCCTGCGAGCTGTCCGGCGTGCCCGCCAAAATCATGTGCCACATCGGCGGCGTGGCCGACCAGGCGCTGATGTCGCAAATCCTCGACCTGCTGCGCCCCGGCGACGTGTTGACGCACTGCTATTCGGGCGCGCCCAACAACGCCGGCATGGGCACCAACATTGTGCAGGGCGGTCAGCTGCTGCCCGCTGCCCTGGCCGCCAAAAAGCGCGGCATCATCTTCGACATCGGCCACGGCGGCGGCAGCTTTGACTACACCATCGCCGAAGCCGCCATCCAGCAAGGCTGCCCGCCCGACACCATCTCCAGCGACGTGCACGTCTTCTCCGCCAACACCCCCGGCATGCCCTACCTGCCCTGGGTGATGAGTAAATTCATCGGCATGGGCTTTAGCATGCAAGAGGTCATCAGCATGGCCACCACCGCGCCCGCGCGCGTGATTGGCCGTATCCCCAAGCACGGCACTTTGCAGCTGGGTGCCCCGGCGGATTTGTCGATTCTGGAAATCGTCGAAGGCGCGGTATCCTTTGTCGATACGCGCAACAACAAGCGCGATGGCAGGCTGTATTTGAAGCCCGTCGGCACCGTAGTGGCCGGTGTGGCATCAGGGCGGCCTTACCAGTCGCCGTTTACGGTGCGGTGATCGTAGCTTGAAGATTGCCGCTCACACGTAGCGGATTCAAGACTGAATTTTCAGATCCGCAGCTCAACTCTGTCCGTTGTTTTCAAGTATCCTTGCGTCCATGAATACGACTCGCATTGGTGATGCACTTGAAAAACGAATCTATGATCTTTTTTGCGAAGAGATCGAGGCAGACCGATTCTGGGCAAAGAAATCGAATTGCAAAATTTTTTTGAAACAGGGTTACTACTCAAAAGTACGGGAGAGGAACATCACATTTGACGTTGCTATTGAGATCTACCTTCCTGGAGCTACCGATTATTCATCCCTCGTCTTGATCGAATGCAAGAACTACAAGCACGCGGTTCCGGTTGATGATGCGGAAGAGTTCTTCGCGAAGGTGCAACAAGTAGCGGCAGCAAACTGTAAGGCTGTCATCGCGAGTACTGCCTCTTTTCAATCTGGCGCGCGTAAGTATGCCAAATCCATGGGTATGGGACTTCTTCGATATTTTGATTCCGCACCATTTAAATGGGAGCTTCAGCGTTCGCCCTCCGCTACAGCCAGATCAGGAACACCGGATTTAGCCGCAAAGGTGGCAGAGGGGTTATCGAAGCAAGAGTTTAATAGTCAAGCATTCGACCTCTTCATGCAAAGCCCTGTTCGTGATACGAACTCATTGTGGGATTTTTTAGAAGATTTAGTACTCGATACAACGTTGACTTCAAGTCAAGTCCGTAAAGTTGCAAACTCCCGCAACAAACTAACCAATCAAGTACCATTTTTTGAAAAAGATGAGCTAGAAACCAGAAGTGCTGAAATACTTTCCAGCACTGGATATACAGGCGGTCAAGTATCACTAGAAACTATTTGCGCGATAGAAAGGGAGCGCAACCAGCTAAGGGTGCTCAAAGACATTCCTATGCCGAAGTTAGGCTCCAGAATTTCTCTTGGCCGGATCACCTTTGATCCACTTGTAATCGAAGTCTATACCCAGGAGTCTCCAAATTTAGGGCGCGAGCGATTTACTCTTGCGCATGAACTGGCTCATCACTTACTTAGTCATGGTAAATATTTGGTTCACGAGTCTTGTGACGAAAGTGACTTCGTACTTCATCGAGGCAGTCTTGTGAAAGGCAGCGACATATCCAGAATGGAGTTTCAAGCAAACTTTTTGGCCTCCAGCTTGCTGATGCCTCGCACCAACATAATTGAGGATTTCCGAAAAATCGTAAGCTCACTTGAAATAGCTAACAAAGGCTTTGGCGCTCTGTATGTAGACAATCAACCGTGCAATATACAGAACTATGAGCTCGTTACCAATCAATTGATGCGAAATTACAGCGTATCGCGTGCCGCAATTTCAATCAGACTTGAATCGCTCAATTTACTTCAAGATGTTCGTACCCATACAGGGCCGAGTCCAATTCAAAGTATCTTATCTAGTGTCTAGCAAAAGACAGTGCCAACAGGCCATTTTCCCTTTCAGGAAAAATGAGCTTAATTGTAATTTGGACGCAACGATCACGACGGTCTATCTCTGCTCTCCGATCCTATGCTTTACAGCCGCAGGCGAGCATACTTGCAGTAACAATGCATTTGCATTACCATTGGCGCTGTCTACACTTCCTCTGACCACCACCATGTCCGCTGTTCTCCAAGTTGAATCCACGCTCACAGACCGCTACCAAACGACGGTGCCGGACGCTGTGCGGCGCGCTTTGCAGTTGGATAAGCGGGACAAGTTGCGCTATACGGTCAAAGCCAATGGGGTGGTACAGCTCTCACGGCTTGATGCCAGCGAAGAGGATGACCCAGCGATGGGTGCGTTTTTGGACTTTTTGGCGCACGATATTACCGCGCATCCAGAGCGCTTGGCTGCCATGCCCCCTGCACTGGCCAAACGGATGAAGAAGCTGACAGCGGGGGTTAAATTTGATTTGACTGAAGCACTCTCTCCTGACGCTGAGTAAGCAAGTGGTTGCCCACGGCTGGACGATTTATATGCATCCGCTGCTGGTATCGCAGCTGAATTCATTGGCTGACAAAGTAGAGGCGCTGAAGAGCAAACACCCGCGTGACTACAAAAATAAAAACGATGCCAAGCGGCTGGCAGCTATTGAAGCGCTGATTTTTGACATCATCCCCCAGGACCCTACGCGTACCGAGTACCGGCAAGGTGGCACGCTAGGCGCTGAATACAAACACTGGTTTAGAGCCAAGTTTTTTCAGCAATACCGATTGTTTTTTCGCTTCCACCAGGCCAGCCGCGTCATTGTGTTTGCTTGGGTGAACGATGAGCGCACGTTACGCGCTTATGACAGTAAGACCGATGCCTACCAAGTATTTGGACGCATGCTAAAACGAGGTAAGCCACCGGATGACTGGGGCGTTTTGTTGTCGCAATGCACTTGATCTATTGCTTGGTGAGTGATTTGCTTTCACCCCAGCATCGTCCTAGAATGACTCATCGTTCCCCAACACGACTACGGTTTCACTTGTCGCAGCGGTCACAGGTAGCGCTCTCGGAAGTCTGCTGCCCAAGTTGATGCGACGGGGTTCGCGGTGCGCGGGCGATCGGTTGCTTGACTTCCGCCATTTAGCGCGTAGGAGGTTGCCATGTTCCAACATATCCTGATACCCACCGATGGCTCGGAGCTGTCGAAAATTGCCATCCAGAATGGGGTGCAGTTTGCCAAAGAGGCCCATGCCAAGATCACCGGCTTGACGGTGACCCCGCCGTTCCACGCCCCGGGCCGCGATGCCTTTCAATCGATGGACTCGGTTGAGCAATACACCTCCGAGATGAATGCCTTGGCCGAGCGGCATTTGGCGGTACTGAAAGACGAAGCGCGCAAGGCAGGGGTGGACTGCGACGTGGTGCAATGCACCAGCGAGCACCCGTATGAAGAGATTGTCAAGGTGGCCGAAAGCCGCCACTGCGACGTGATTTTTCAGGCCTCGCACGGCAGACGGGGCGTAAGTGCGCTGATATGGGGCAGTGAGACGCAAAAAGTGCTGACCCACTCCAAGATTCCGGTGTTGGTGTTTCGCTAACCCCGCGTCAGGACTGCACCAGGCGTTTGGCCTTGGAGATTGACATCAAAATCCCCAGGCCCAGGCCCAGCGTAACCATGGCCGTGCCACCGTAGCTGATGAAGGGCAGGGGCACACCCACGACCGGCAAAATGCCGCTGACCATGCCCATATTGACAAAAGCATAGGTGAAAAAAATCAGGGTGATGGAGCCTGCCAGCAGGCGCGAGAACAGCGTGGCGGCTTCCAGAGCGATGGCCAGGCCGCGCAGCACGAGGAAGATAAACGCCATGATAAGCAACAGGTTACCTAGCAGGCCAAACTCTTCAGAGTAGGCGGCAAAAATAAAGTCGGTGGTGCGCTCGGGGATGAACTCCAGATGGGTTTGCGTACCCTGCATAAAGCCCTTGCCCAGCATGCCGCCCGAGCCGATGGCGATCATGCCCTGGATGATGTGAAAACCCTTGCCCAGTGGGTCGCGGGACGGGTCTAGCAGGGTGCAGATGCGCTGCTGCTGGTAGTCGTGCAAGACAGGCCAGCGGTAGCCGTCGGCGCACAGCTTGGGCTCCAGCAGCACCAGCAGGGTCACGGCAATCAAGCCCAGCACCAGGGGGGGTGCAATCAGCTTCCAGCTCAGGCCAGCAAAGAATATGACGAACAAGCCGGCGGACATCACAAGAATAGCGGTGCCCAGATCGGGCTGCCTGACAATCAAGCCCACGGGGATGGCCAGCAGCACTGCAGCCACCAAAAAGTCCAGCGGGCGTAACTGCCCTTCGCGTTTTTGAAACCACCAGGCCAGCATGAGGGGCATGGCGATTTTGAGGATCTCACTGGGCTGGATGACGATGCCCAGGTTGATCCAGCGGCGCGCGCCTTTTTTGGTCAAACCAAATATCGCTACCGCGATCAGCAGCGCTACACCCACGGCGTACAGCGGCACGGCAAAGGTCATCAGGCGCTGGGGTGGGATTTGTGCCACCACAAACATGATGCTGGCCGCGATCAGCATATTGCGCCCATGGTCTACAAAACGGGTGCCATGGTCAAAGCCCGAGGAATACATCGTCAGTAGCCCTGCGCAGCCGAGCAAAAACACCGCAAAGGCCAGCGGCCCGTCAAAGCCCTGAAACCACGGCGCAACGCGCTGTAGCAGGCTGGGCTTGTCAAAGACGGATTGCATGGCGGCTGCGCCGGGTTGGCTTTATCCCAACGCCAGGTGTGCGTGGTTGAGGGTGTAGTTTTGCCCCCCACGGTGGGCGATTTTGATGGCTCCGACCTGGTTACCCAATGTGCAGGCACGCACCAGGCTCCAGCCACGCTCAATGCCAAACAGCATGGCGGCGCGGAAGGCATCGCCGCAGCCGGTAGGGTCTACCACCGCCGTGGCTTTGACGGGGGCCACATGGGTTTTCGCGCCATCCTCCCACACGTCGCAACCGTGCTCGCCCAGTGTCACCACCAGGCCCTTGACCTGCTGGGAGATTTGCGCAAAGGAGAGACCCGTGCGCTCGGTCAGCATGGCCCCTTCGTAGTCGTTCACCGTCACGTAGTCGGCCATGGTGATGAATTTTTTATGCTCTTCGCCATTGAACATGGGCAACTGCTGGCCGGGATCAAAGACAAACGAAATGCCTGCGTCTGTGAACTGCTGGGCATGCTGCCACATGGCATCGCGCCCGTCGGGCGAGATGATGCCCAGCGTGGCTTGGGTGTCCTTGGGGATCTCGTTGAGATGCGCCTCGCCCATGGCACCGGGGTGAAAACCGCTGATCTGGTTGTTTTGCCGGTCGGTCATGATGGTGCACAGCGCGGTGTAGTTGTCGGGCCGCACCATCACCAGTTGGGTGTCAATGCCCAGCTTGGCAAAACGCTCGAGGTAGTCGCGCGCATCGGGCCCGACAGCGGCCATCGGCAAGGGCTCGCCGCCCAGTTGCTTGAGGCCATAGGCGATATTGCCCGCGCAGCCGCCATACTCGCGGCGCATGCCGGGTACGAAGAAGGAGACATTGAGCTTGTGGATTTGATCGGGCAGGATTTGGTCGGCAAAATTGCCTTCAAAGCCCATGATGGTGTCGATGGCAAATGAACCGCAGATGATGGAGGACATAGGATTGAAGTTTTAAGTGAGGTTGAAGAGAGGAAAGTGAGAAGCGTGAAAAAATCAAGGGTAGAAGGCCCACACCCGGTAGCCTGCAATGCGGGCACCCGCGAGTTGCCTGGTATCCACCTGAACCGTAGTACCCCCGGCAAACTCGGTGACCGGTGCCAATACAGGTTGGCTGGAGCCAAACTCTGTGGGACTGAGCACCCGGCGCAGCAATGGGCGGTCTTGCGCATCATTCAAGCTCAACTCAATATGCGGCATGGCCACGTTGAGGTTACCATTGTTCTTGAGACTCAGCCCCAGCTTGTACAACTCACTGCTGCCTTCATTGCGCAGTTTGTTAAAGCTCGAGGCCTCTACCACCACGGCATCGATATGCTTGAAGGGCTCCACCGTACAGCCAGTGATTTGGCAAAGGCTTTGCAGCCACGGCAGTGTGGCAGGTAGCGTCGCCGCAATGCGGTCACGCTCGTGCTGTGCTACCTGCAAACCCAGAGTCGTGCACAAGAGCAAGGCCAGTACGGCCAGGCTGGTACGTACCCAGGGAGAGCGCCAACGCTGTGCACGCTGGGCTTGGCGCACGAAGCTGGGGGCCTGCCCCTCCAGCTCCTGGGTAGCCGAGGTAACCTCCTGCGCTGGAAATTTGTCCGTGGGAGCCGGTGGATTGACAGAGTTGACCCAGTCGCTGGATGAAAGGTCTTTTTTCAGGTCGGGCGCGGCGGCGGTATAGACGCTGGTGGTGCCGACAGGCGCATCGTTGAAGGAAATGTTCAGGCCATGCGAGGGCTTTTGCGATGCGGCAAGCCCGGGGATGTGGCTTTGTGCATCAAAGACCTCCTGGCATTGGCCACAGCGCACCCAGCCTTTGGTATCCTTGAGTTGCTCCACCGCCACCTTGAACAAGGTGCCGCACGCGGGGCATTGGGTGGTAGTACTCATGAGGGCTTATTGTATGAGACCGCTGCGCCAGGCCAGCCATCGGCCAGCACACCACCGGATGGCGTGGCCTACCCGCCTTACAAGCGGGCGGTCATCAATATCCATCCCTCTTGCGTGTCAGCCACCTCCAGGCGGGCATAGGGAGCGTAGGCGGCTTTGAGCTCGTCGGCCTGGCGCTCCAGGATGCCAGCCAACACGAGATGACCGCTACGGATGGTGGCTGTTTTGTTTCCATCTTTGTCACCTGCCGCGCCTGTCCGCTGGCTGGGCTGCACATAAGCACACAGCAAGGGTGCCAGCACCTTGAGCGGTGTCGCCAGGATGTTGGCCAATACGGTGTGGTACTGCCCCTGCGCGGCATCGGGCAGCCCGGCTTTGAGTGTCACATGGTTGGCCAGCGCGTTGTCGCGCGTGGACTGCACGGCCGCTGCGTCAATGTCTACCGCGTCAATATCCAGCGCGCCATACAGCGCCGCCCCAATCGCCAAAATGCCCGAGCCACAGCCGTAGTCCAGCACGCGCTGGCCAGCCACACCGTACTGCGCAATCCAGCGCAGGCACATGCGGGTGGTGGGGTGGGTGCCGGTGCCAAAGGCCAGGCCGGGGTCGAGGGTGATGATTTTGCGGGCCTGCGCGGGGGCCTGGTGCCAGGTGGGCACAATCCAAAAATCGGGCGTGATCTCTACCGGGGCAAACTGCGACTGCGTCAGGCGCACCCAGTCCTGGTCGGCCACCTCGGCGATGCCCAGTGACTTGCATTGGGTAAAGAAATCCTGCGCAGTCAAGGTAGACAGGGCGTAAGCAGCTACTTTTTCAGTAGCAAATAGCGCCTTGACGACGGAGCGCTGCCAGCCCTCTTTGGGCGGCGGCATGCCGGGCTCGCCAAACAGGGCCTGCTCGGCCGTGGTGTGGGCGTCGGCATCTTCCACGCTGACACTCACCGCGTCCAGGGCTTCGAGTGCGTCGCTCAGCAGTTCAACCTGCGCTTCAGGGGCGATGAGAGAGAGTTCAAACATAGGGGGCCAGGTAAATCAAGTTGCGGGTTGGCACACGCTGGTAATCAGCGCTTATGTACTTTCAGCCACTCTTCCAGGTAGTGGATATTGGTGCCGCCCTGCACAAACTTGGCATCGACCATCAGCTCGCGGTGCAGCGGGATGTTGGTATGGATGCCCTCCACCACGGTCTCGTCCAGCGCGGTGCGCATGCGCGCCAGCGCCTGCTCGCGGGTGTCGCCATAAACAATGATTTTGCCAATCATGCTGTCGTAGTTGGGCGGCACAAAATAGTTGGTGTACACATGCGAGTCCACCCGCACGCCCGGGCCGCCGGGCGGGTGCCACAAGGTGATGCGCCCCGGGCTGGGGGTGAATTTATAGGCGTCTTCCGCGTTGATGCGCACCTCGATGGCGTGACCCCTAAGCACGATCTGGCGCTGGGTAAAGGGCAGCTTCATGCCATAAGCCACCTCGATCTGCGTTTTAACAATATCAATGCCGCTGATCCACTCCGTTACCGGGTGCTCTACCTGCACCCGGGTGTTCATCTCGATAAAGTAAAACTCGCCGTTTTCGTACAAAAACTCAAACGTGCCCGCACCCCGGTAGCCGATTTTTCTGCAAGCTGCGGTGCAACGCTCGCCAATTTTTTCAATCAACTTGCGCGGGATGCCCGGTGCGGGCGCTTCTTCGATCACTTTTTGGTGGCGGCGCTGCATGGAGCAATCGCGCTCGCCCAAATACACCGCGTTTTTATGCTGATCGGCCAGAATCTGGATCTCGATGTGGCGCGGGTTTTGCAGGTATTTCTCCATGTACACCGCCGGGTTGCCAAAAGCAGCTCCCGCCTCGGCCTTGGTCATGGTCACGGCATTGATCAGCGCCGCCTCGGTGTGCACCACGCGCATGCCCCGCCCACCGCCGCCGCCTGCGGCCTTGATGATGACCGGGTAGCCGACCATTTTGGCGGTTCTTTTGATGATCGCCGGGTCGTCCGGCAGCTCGCCCTCGGAGCCGGGCACGCAGGGTACGCCCGCCTTGATCATGGCGCGCTTGGCCGACACCTTGTCACCCATGGTGCGGATGGATTCGGGTGTGGGGCCGATAAATTTAAAGCCCGAGCGCTCGACCCGCTCGGCAAAGTCGGCGTTTTCACTTAAAAACCCGTAGCCGGGGTGGATCGCCTCGGCATCGGTCACCTCAGCGGTCGCAATCAGTGCAGGCACATTGAGGTAGCTCTGCGCCGAAGGCGCGGGGCCAATGCAGACCGCTTCGTCGGCCAGTTTGACGTATTTGGCCTCGCGGTCGGCCTCGGAATACACCATCACGGCCTTGATGCCCATCTCTTTGCAGGCGCGCTGGATGCGCAGCGCGATTTCGCCCCGGTTGGCGATCAGGATCTTTTTAAACATAGGTGTTTTTTTAAATCCGGAGGGTTATTCAATCACCACCAAAGGCTGGCCGTATTCCACGGCCTGGCCGTTGTCGCACAAGATCTTTTTCACCACACCGGCTTTGTCCGACTCGATCTCGTTCAGGATTTTCATGGCCTCAATGATGCACACCGTATCACCCACCGCCACGGTGTCGCCCACGTCCACAAACGGCTTGGCACCCGGGCTTGCGGAGCGGTAAAAGCTGCCGACCATCGGCGACTTGACGCTATGCCCGGCCAGCGCCACGACGGTGGCAGCAGCTTCAGATAACACAGGGGCTACTGCCTGCACGGTTGTACTCTGTGCAGCGCCCATGGGGCTGGCAACACGTTGGGTGTGGTGCGGTACCATATAGGCTTGCGGATGGCCCCCGCCGCCCTTGACAATACGCACCTTGCCTTCGGCTTCAGTGATCTCCAGTTCTTGCACATTGGATTCAGACACCAGGTCGATCAATGTTTTGAGTTTGCGTAAGTCCATCTTGCTTATCTCCAACTAATTTATAGGTATTTAGCTTTATTTGCAGCTATTTTTCATTTAAATAGCAAAACCACCTGTGAAGAGCGCATCTTACACCATGTGCAATTTGTCACGCAGCTGAGCTTGGCTGCGCAGGAGATCCTTTTGAATGGGCAGCTGCGACACCCCGATGTGCGCTATTGAATGGCGGTGAATCCATCGACCTGCGCAGCACTGAGTTTACCTATGTGCCGCAGCGCCACCTGACCAGAGGCATCAAACACCACGGTAAATGGCAAACCGCCACTCACATTACCCAAAGAGCGCGACAGCTCCGTGCCCGCCAACCCGGCCACAGGGGTTGGAAAACTCAAGGGCATTTTACCCAGGAACTGCTTGACCGCTTTTGCATTATCTACGGCAATACCGACCACTTGCCAGTTTTTAGCAGCATTTAACTTATAAAAAGACTCTAATAAAGGAAGTTCTTCTATACACGGGGGGCACCAGGTAGCCCAAAAATTCAGCACTAGGGGTTTGCCACGCAAACTGTCAAAGCGCAGGCGCTTCCCTGTAGGCAGCTCCAAATCCAATGTCCACAGCTCCCCCAGGGCAGCGTTGACCGGCTCGCTGGGTCGATGCTGCCACCAAGCCACACCTGCGCCACCCAAGCCTGCCAACGCGGCCATGCCGGCCAGTAAAGATCGTCGCTGTATTGGGGTCATTGGGTTTTAAGTTTAGTTAAATGCAGCATCTTCTGCTAAAAGTTGCTTTACTGCCTGTATATCACCGCGCGGCTTGCGCCCCTTGCGATCTGGCTTTAAGGCACCGCGTACGTCGTCATGGTCATAGATGACCAAGTGTACGCCTACCGTTTCACCCAAGGCACGGCATGGGCAGTGGATACTTAAAGCATCCACACCGTCACCATGCAAACCCGTCACACTACCCGTGGCATAGCTGACGCCCTGGTCGATCAGCGCAATTTCGGCGGACTTGGAGTCATCACAGAACAGCTGCAGGTAAATGTCTGACAGGCGTGTAGCCGTCCCATGCCACACCGCGCCACCCAGATACGGACGAAACTGTACCAGCCGGCCCATCCATACCAACGCCAGTTCTCGCAGTGCCCGCAGTTCGCCCGGTTGGCTGTCGGCGCAAAACAGGGCAATGTAGTCGCGCACCTCGTCCTCCACCAAGTCGTTGTCGGGCAAGGCGGTGCGACCAGAAAGACCTAGCTGTTTCAGCGCCCGCCGTTTGGCCGGGCCATACTCCAGGCCCTCCTCCACCACCATCCGGGCGGCCATGGCAGCGATCTCATGTTGCGCGTCTTGCATAGCTGCATTGTAGGAAGGTATGGGCAGGCAGGGAAGCCTAGGCCCTGGTTTTGCGGCTTGAGACTGCATCAGGCAGGATGCCATGGCTCCCTGGTTGCTACACTATTAGTAGCTACATATATCCACAGGACAAGGACTATGCGCTAGATTCTTTACCAAAAGTGCGTATTGTCATGCGTTGACTGAGATTTGCCACCGCCTGGCTCCGGCGGCGACCATGCGGCTCCGTACAATCCCCCCATGCATATACACATACTCGGCATCTGCGGCACATTTATGGGAGGGCTGGCGGCGCTGGCCCGCGAAGCAAGGCACAAGGTGACCGGCTGCGACGCGGGCGTCTACCCGCCCATGAGCGACCAGCTGCGCGCCCTGGGCATCGAGCTGATCGAGGGCTTTGGCGCCGAGCAGATGGCGCTGGGAGCCGACATGTATGTGGTGGGTAACGTCGTCAGCCGCGCCCGCCTACCCAGCGGGGAGCCTAAATTCCCTCTGATGGAAGCCATTTTGGACGCAGGCGCGCCCTACACCAGCGGTCCGCAATGGCTGAGCGAACACCTCCTGCAAGGCCGCCATGTGTTGGCCGTGGCAGGCACGCACGGCAAAACCACCACCACCGCCATGCTGGCCTGGATTTTGGAATACGCCGGGCTAAATCCGGGCTTTTTGGTAGGCGGTGTGCCGCTAAACTTTGGCGTGTCTGCCCGCCTGGGCGGCTGGCCGGCCCAGGGTTTTGCGCAGCTAAAGGAGGAGACCGCGCAGCGGGCGGGGGACACGGAGCAAAACCCTGTGTCGGCCAGCCGCCCAGGCGGGCGGGCCCTTTTCGTTATCGAAGCCGATGAATACGACACCGCCTTTTTTGACAAACGCAGCAAGTTTGTGCACTACCGCCCGCGCACGGCGATTTTGAACAACCTGGAGTTTGACCACGCCGACATCTTTGCCAGCCTGGCCGACATCGAGCGGCAGTTTCACCACCTGGTGCGCACCGTGCCTTCCCAAGGCCGCGTGGTGGTCAACGGCATCGAAGAAAGCCTGCAACGCGTGCTGCACATGGGCTGCTGGAGCGAGCAAGCCAGCTTTGGCGCAGCCGTTTCCGACTGGAGCGCCGTGGGCGAACCCAGCGACTTTGACGTGCTCTACAAAGGGGAGCGGCTCACGCATATTAAATGGGCGTTATCGGGCCTGCATAACCAGATGAACGCGCTGGCGGCGATTGCCGCCGCCCAGCATGTGGGCGTGGCCGCCACCGTCGCCGCCCAGGCGCTACAGGCCTTTGAAAACGTCAAGCGCCGCATGGAAGTGCGCGGCACCGTAGGCGGCGTGACGGTGTACGACGACTTTGCCCACCACCCCACCGCCATCCAGCTCACCTTAAGCGGTCTGCGCAGGCAGCTGGATGCCAAGCCTGCTACGGCTGGCGCGCGCATCCTGGCCGTGTTTGAGCCCCGCAGCAATACCATGAAGCTGGGCACCATGAAACAGCAGCTCCCCTGGAGCCTGGAAGCCGCCCACCTGGCCTTTTGCCACACCGGCGGGCTGGACTGGGACGCTGCGGAGGTGCTGGCCCCCATGGGCGCGCGGGCTTTGGTGGCTAGCTCTATTGACGTTTTAGTCGCTCAAGTGGTCGCCGCTGCCCGGCCGGGGGATCAGGTGGTGTGTATGAGCAATGGGGGGTTTGGTGGGGTGCATGCCAAGTTGCTGGCGGCTTTGAAAGCCTGATTGCGCTTCTGAGTTCACTCCTACCATCGTAAGCGGCGGCCTGGGGTGTGAAGAGTCGCAATCCACCATCGTGAGCTGCGGCGGTTGAAGAGGTTGCGCTGCAAAAAATCTCCGAGAACACGCGAATACCTCAGTAGCGATCTTGAGACCGTGAGCGCGCCTCTCTACGATTTTTTCATCGCAACCCCTTTCAACCACCGCATGGCTGATTTGGTGGACTATTTTTTGGCTTCTATCTAGCTCCAAACCCAATAAAATATGGCAGAAGTAGCTACGTTATGCATAGCATTTAGAGTGTTTTCACGACTCATGCAACCAGCGAGTGTCATACCGCAAGCAACGGGCTACACGTAATAATCCAGTTCAATCTATTTTATTCACAGGCCTTCACCAAAAAATCAGAGAGTGATTCTCAGCTTTTTTCCTGCTCACAACCGCAATACATTGCAGCACGGCTATGAAACCATCAAAAATTTATAAATATGAATCTTTTTGCACTCAAGCACTTGAGAATTTAAAAAACTCAAGCGTTTACTTTGCGACACCAAAACAATTCAATGACCCATTTGATTGCACGACCAACCCTTTAGTCGCCCAACCATCTCTCCAAGAAGCTCAAACCTTTCGCGCTACGTGTTTTGCTAGCAATAGCACATCTGATGAGGTAAAAAAAGAACTTGAAAAGATGAGTGATCCAAGTTTGCAACTATTTTTAGCTGGACATGGCGCTGAAGCCCTAAGCGACAGTATTGAGAATTTTGCTAGCAATCGTGGTATCTGTTGCTTTTCAGAAGACATGTCGAATCTATTGATGTGGGCGCATTATGGCGGGAAACATAAAGGGTTTTGTCTTGAGTATTCGACCGGTTTTCACCCATTCAGCAGCGCCAAAATAGTAACTTATGTCCAACAAATACCTGTAGTGTCGGTGATGCCGTTGCTGTACCCGGAAATGGATTCAACCCTCATTGAAACTTTGTACTGCACTAAGTCAAACGATTGGAAATATGAAAAGGAATGGCGAATCCTGCATAAGGAGGCAGGTACGTTATTTCGCTACCCGCCCGAAGCGTTAACTGGAGTTTATTTTGGACCGAAGGCAAGTCAAGCTTCTATTGATGTGGTTGCACTTATTACCAAGTCGATCAATCCAAAAATGCAACTATGGCAAGGAAAGCTCAGCAATTCGAGCTTTGCCGTGGAATTTAACGAAATTCAAATATCAAAAACCACTTGAATTGAAACGAATGAAATTTTGCTACAGGATATCAACTATTGAGAGCGCGAAGTCTGCTAAACATGAAGAAGTCGAAAGCTAGCCCAGACCAATCGGCATCCGAGCTGATCTCAAACAGAATCGCCGAGCTCGGGGACTGGCGCGGGGAGACGCTGAGTTCGATGCGTGCACTCATCCGGCAACCAGCCCCGGAGGTGGTGGAGGAATGGAAGTGGATGGGTACGCCGGTGTGGTCGCTGGGCGGGATTATCTGTACGGGGGAGTCGTACAAGGACAAGGTGAAACTGACCTTTGCCAAGGGCGCGGCTTTGAAAGACCCGGCCCGGCTGTTTAACGCGAGCCTGGACGGCAACCTGCGTCGGGCGATTGACCTCTTGGAGGGTGACGCGGTGGATGCGGCTGCTTTCAAGGCGCTTGTTCTGGAAGCCATTGCGTTGAACAGCGCTGGCAAGTCAAAACCTTTGAAGAAAGTGCAGTCCTGACGGTTGGCGCACCTGAACGAACTCGACATCGGGCTTGTTCTTGGCAAATCAGATTACCACAGCATGATTTAACCATTAAATACGGTTGTAGTCCCATTGGATAGGACGTTAGTAGCTCACTAATTTATAGCAACAAAATCGGCGAGCGGGCTGTTAAAACCGCCCAGAACGCTGTGACAGGGTGGGTTCGTCCCGATGAACAATGCGCAGAGAGGCGCGCGGTGCATGCGATAGCCTTTCCAGCCTTCTGCGTTCGCGCGTGTTCTCGTAGCATTTTTGCAGCGGGATGCCCACCCTGAGTCCAGCTCAGTCGTCGGCAACTCCCCTCCCCGCCCTACCCCCTGCGCTGAATAACAGCGTTGGACAAGATCTCCAGCACGTCCAGCGAAGCATCCCAGCCCAGGCAGGCATCGGTAATGCTCTGCCCATAGCGCAGCTTGGCCGGGTCGTCGGTACCCGGGTTGAACTTTTGTGCGCCGTCTTCCAGGTGGCTCTCTACCATCACGCCAAAGATGCTACGCGAGCCGGTGGCCATCTGGCTGGCGATCTCCAGTGCCACGTCCTTCTGACGGGCGTGCTGTTTGGCGCTGTTGGCGTGGCTGCAATCAATCATCAGCTTGGGTGGCAGCTTGGCGGCGACCAGGTCTTTGCAGGCAGCCTCGACGCTGGCGGCATCGTAGTTGGGCGTTTTGCCGCCGCGCAGAATGACGTGGCAGTCGGGGTTGCCATTGGTTTGCACGATGGCCACCTGGCCGTTTTTGTGCACCGACAGAAAGTGGTGGCCACCTGCGGCGGCCTGGATGGCATCGGTGGCGATTTTGATGTTGCCGTCGGTACCGTTTTTAAAGCCGATGGGGGCCGATATGCCGCTGGCCAGCTCGCGGTGCACCTGGCTCTCGGTGGTACGCGCGCCAATGGCGCCCCAGGAAATCAGGTCACCAATGTACTGCGGCGAGATCACGTCTAAAAACTCGCTGCCTGCGGGCAGGCCCAGGCGGTTGATCTCGATGAGGAGTTGGCGCGCCATGCGCAGGCCCTCGTCGATGCGAAAGCTCTCGTCCAGATACGGGTCGTTGATCAGGCCCTTCCAGCCCACGGTAGTGCGCGGTTTTTCAAAATACACCCGCATCACAATCTCCAACGTGCCCGCGTATTTAAGACGCTGGGCCATCAGGCGGCGGGCGTACTCTACGGCGGCCGCCGGGTCGTGGATGGAGCAGGGGCCCATGATGACCAGCAGGCGGTCGTCCGCGCCTGCCATGATGCGCTGGATGGTCGAGCGGGTGCTACTGATCAGGCCCTCCACCGGCGTGCCGCGAATCGGGAAGAAGCGGATCAGGTGCTCGGGCGGGGGCAGCACGGTGATGTCTTTGATGCGCGCATCGTCGGTTTGGCTGGTGCGGTCAGTGGGCTGGGTACCAGGTGGGTACCAGGCTTCGCTGGCGGTGGGCTGGGTCATGGTGGGCTCCTTGAAGAAAATATAAACAGATTGAAAAGTACAGGGACGAAAAAAAACCGCCTGGCTAGTCAGCCGGCGGTTCGATGAGGGGAAGGTTTCTTTAAATTAGACCATCACCTCTCGTCCGCCGGGGACTGAGAAATAAAAGTAAAAACCAAAGAAATTCAACATAAAGCGTATGTTAACACTAACTGCGCAGTTGGCCCCACCACTGCTTGGCGCGTGCCAGACGGGAATCGCTCACTGGCTCTGTGGCAGATTCTTCCTGCACATGGCTGCGCGCCTGCTCGTGCAGGTCTATCATCAAGAGGCCTTCGCCCAGAGTGCGCCAGGCGATCATTTCAAAATCGTCAATCACCACCTGGTTGTTGCCGCTGATGTTGCGCTCCACCAGCCACTGGCCAATCAATACCCTGAAGTTGTTCAAGGCGGCCAGGTAAGCTGCGTACTCGTAGAGCGAGCGCCAGGACTCACCTAACGACACCACCAGTTGGCGGTGCTTGCGCAATGCGGTAAGCAGATCGATCAACAAAGGACCAATGGTGGCACCTGGCTGGCGGGTGGACAGTGCCATGCCTACGGCTTCGATGGTGCGGGACAGGTCACCCATGCCATCGGACAGCTTGATGGATTCTTCATCGCTGGCCATGGAGCGCAGGGCTTTGCCAAATTCGGCAAAGTCGCGCATGCTGGGCAGGCCAGTTTCGGCATTGAGTTGGAAACGGGAGGTGTCGCTCATAGCAATCATCGTACTTCGAAAAACTGAAATTCAGTCAACCCATCGTCTGTCGAAGCGCAATTGTTCCAATTTAAGTGGTTAATTATTGACGCATTACAACGCAATTTAAATCGTGAAACTATCCGCAACAACAAACCGGCGTAAAACGGGAACTTTTGCACTCATATTTTAAGCCGTGCCGCCCACGGTGAGGCCTTCAATGCGCAAGGTAGGCTGCCCCACTCCCACCGGCACACTCTGGCCTTCCTTGCCGCACACGCCTACACCAGAGTCCAAGGCCAGGTCGTTGCCGATCATGCTGATTTTTTTTAACGACTCGGGGCCGGAGCCGACGATGGTGGCCCCTTTCACGGGGTACAAAATCTTGCCCTTCTCGACCCAATAGGCTTCACTCGCGCTAAACACAAATTTGCCCGAGGTAATGTCCACCTGCCCACCACCAAAGTTGGTAGCGTACAAGCCCTTGTCCATGCTGGCGATGATTTCTTCTTTGGTCTTGTCGCCGCCCAGCATATAGGTGTTGGTCATGCGCGGCATGGGAGTATGGGCATAGCTCTCGCGGCGGCCATTGCCGGTGGGCTGGACGCCCATCAGGCGCGCGTTCATGCTGTCCTGGATATAGCCCTTCAAAATACCGTCTTCAATCAACACATTGCACTGGGAGGCATGGCCCTCGTCGTCGATATTGAGCGAACCGCGCCGGTCGTTGATCGTGCCGTCGTCCAGTACCGTGACGCCCTTGGCGGCCACGCGCTTGCCAATCATGCCGCTGAACGCGCTCGACCCTTTGCGGTTAAAGTCGCCCTCCAGCCCGTGGCCTACTGCCTCGTGCAGGAGCACGCCGGGCCAGCCGGGGCCGAGCACCACAGTCATCTCGCCGGCAGGGGCGGGGCGCGACTCCAGGTTGGTCAGTGCGGCATGCACGGCAGCCTGTACATATTCTTCAATATGCGCGTCGTCAAAATACGCCAGGCCAAAGCGGCCACCACCGCCGCCCGAACCCATTTCGCGGCGCATCTCGGTTTTGCCTTTGAGGGTGACTTTTTGCTCGGCAATCACCGTGACCGACAGGCGCACCAGGGGGCGCACATCGGCCGCCAGGGTACCGTCGGCACGCGCCACCATCACTACGTCGTATTCACTGGCCAGGCCGGCCATCACTTGCACGATACGCGGGTCTTTCGCCCGGGCAATTTTTTCTACCCGGCCCAGCAAGGCCACTTTGGCGCTGCTGTCCAGTGAGGCAATGGGGTCCAGGCCGTTATAGAGTGAGCGCGCTTTAGCTACCTTTTTAGGAGCTATTTTTGCACGCCCGGCCTTGGTTGTAGCCGAAATAGAGCGCACCGTATGGGCTGCATCGAGCAAACTGGCCCAGGAAATGTCGTCCGAATAGGCAAACGCAGTTTTCTCACCACTCACCGCCCGCACGCCCACACCTTGGTCGATGCTGAAGCTGCCGGTTTTGACAATGCCTTCTTCCAAGCTCCAGCCCTCCGAGCGGGTGTATTGAAAGTACAGATCGGCATCGTCCACCCCGTGCGAGGTCATTTCGCTCAGGGCTTTGAACAGATGGGACTCGGTAAGGCCAAACGGGTCAAGCAGTAAGTGCCTGGCAACCGCCAGGCGCTCGATAGTGGGTTCGCGTGAAATCATGAGGCCATTGTAGGCGAATGGTTCCGGCGCAGTCTACGGCAGCTCTGCATCACCCATCCGCGCCAAAATAGTTTGCGCGCGCTGGTTTAGGTAAGCCGTGTTGGGCTGTTTTTCAAAATATTTGGGGCGAGGTAGCATGACCGCCAGTCGGGCAGCCTCGTAGCTGCTGAGCTGGTCCACAGATTTGCCAAAATAATGCTGCGCCGCTGCTTGGGCACCAAACACGCCCTCGCCCCACTCTACGCTATTGAGGTAAATCTCTAAAATCCGCTGCTTGGATAAAAACAACTCCAGGGTCATGGTCAGCACCAGCTCCTGGCTTTTGCGCAGCCAATTGCGCTCGCCCGATAAAAACAGGTTTTTGCCCAACTGCTGGGTGATGGTGGAGCCGCCGATGATTTTGGGAGCTTTGCTTTTACCTTTGCGGCGATCAACCGTATTTTGCGCAGAGGACCGGGTTTGGGCCTTATTATTGTGCTGCCAGGCTTTTTCTACTGCCTCCCACTCTACTCCACCATGGTAGATAAAATCGCTGTCCTCGCTGGCAATGACGGCACGTTTGAGATGGTCAGACAACTTCTCGTAGGGCACCCAGTGCTGTTGCCATTCCCAGGGTTTTTCGGGATGCGTGAGTAACTGCCAGGCCTGCGAACGCTCAAAGGCGGTGGATTGCGGGTCAAGCACGTGCATGCAGACGATGCGCAACAAAAAAAACAATTGCAGCGCCAGCATGGCCAACGCAACGAGGAAGCCCCAGCGCAGCAAAGCAGGCCAAAACCGCGACTTTTGCGTCCAACCCATCTATTGCGCCTGAATCTTGGTTTCCAGCGTCTCGTCGCGCGTGAACTTGAAACGCGAGACCACCACGATTTGATCGGCACGCTTGCGCATGGCCTCACTGAAGCGGCCAAAAGGGCCGGCTTTTTTGGCAATCGCCATCGCCCGGCGGTCCAATGTGAGACTGCCTGAAGTTTCAATCACCTGGGTGTCTATCACCCTCCCATCGTGGTTGACGGTGACGATCATGGTCAACTCGCCATACAATTTGTTTCCCGCCGCTTCAGGAAAGTTTTGCGTTCCCTGGTCTTCGATTTTGCGGCGCAGGCCGTCGTAGTAAATCGCATACACCTCTTCGCGGGTAGCCGGGCTGATGTAGCGCTTTTTGGGGCGGGCGTTTTCTTCGTTGATGCGCTTTTCTATCTCTGCCAGCAGGCGCATCATCTGGCGGCGTTTTTCTTCCTGCTCGCTGGCTTCAGTCGACTCCGAGAGTTGCTGCGGATCGGCCATGGGCAAAGCGGCCAATTGTTTTTTGATTTGCGTGAGCAACATGGTTTGCTGCTCTTGCATGGCCTCTAACTTGCGATGCGCCTCCTCTACCGCATCGCCCGTCTCGGTCAGTGCGCTGGGTGGCAAAGGCGTGGTGGCCCGGCCTTTGTCCATATCACCGCCACCGGCGAGCGAGGCCTGGGCTATCGCCTTGGCCACCTCGGGGCGTTCGGTGGATTTGGCGTTGACCAAGATCACTTCGAGCGGTGTGTCCTGGAAGATGCGGTCAAAGCGCTCAGGATCGACAAAGCGCACCGCCAACAGCGCTGCATGCACGAGCACGGACACGCCCAGGGTGATGGACAGGGTGCTGAGGTTTTTCAGGAACTTCACGGGCTTTGATTGTCGCCATTCTGGCTGGCGGAGTCATCGGCGCTGACATCTACGGCAATGGCAATCGGGCCCGCCAGATCTTCTTCGTCTTCGGCCTCAGGTTCGCCTTCAGGTGTGATGGTGTCCAAGCGTTCGATCAGCGTACCGGAGATGTCCAATGTGATCTCGTCAATCTCGCCGAGTTTGACGCGTACCTTGGTGCCGCGCGGCACGTCCATGGTGCCCAGTACGGGCAACACCAAGGGAATGTCGTCGGCACGCACCATACCTTCCTTGAATACGACACCGACGATCTCGGTGATGCCTTGCTGGCGCACGTATTGCAGTGTCCAGTAGCGCTCCATGCCGTTTTGGAATTGGCTGTAGGCGGTGTAGGTGGCATCAAAGCTGGAGATGATGGCAAACAGCTCGGCATCCTTGGGCTTGAAGGGCGCAGCCAGGGCGGCCATGCTGCCATGCTTGGCGCAGGCGATGATCTGCCACTGGTTGACCAGGTCGGTGTAGCGACGCAGTGGCGAGGTGCTCCATGCGTAGCTGGGCACGCCAATGCCCGCGTGCGGCAGCGCCTTGGTGCCCATACGCACCTTCACACCGGGGGCCAGGCTGGCCTGGCTGCGGTAAATGGCGGGCACACCCAGGCTGGCCATCCACTGGCCCCAGGTGCTGTTAGCCAAAATCATGGCCTCGGCGACGATCAAGTCCAGCGGCGCGCCACGGCGGCGGGTGGTAATCTCCACCACCTCGTGGCCCTGCAAATCACCGGGCTTGCTGCCCTCAGTGGCTTTGACGGAGAAGTTGTAGTCGGGGCGGTTAAAGGTCTCGGGTTTGCCGCGCACCACTTCGCGCGCGGCTTTCAGCTGGCGTGCCAAGCGGTATAAAAATGCAAGCTGTTCACGCAGGTCTAATGGCGTGTTTCCGGGCATTTGCTTCCAGGCGGCCAGGTCAGACAGCGCTGCTTCAGTAACCTGCGTGTCCAGCACATCGTGGCGCAGATTGGCGACGATGGGCACGCGCTCCAGCACGGTACGGCTATTTTTGATGGCCAGAGTGGCTTCATCCAGCGTGACATACAAAGACACGGCCGGGCAGTCGCGTCCTTCTGCCAGGGTGTAGTTTTGCACTATGGCATCGGGCAGCATGGTGACCTTGTGCCCGGGCATGTAGACGGTGGAGAGGCGCTCGCGGGCTACTTTATCAATAGCGCTTTGCGCACTGATTACCAAGGCAGGTGCCGCAATATGCACCCCCAGGGTGACCTCGCCACTGCCCAAGCCTTGCACACTCAGCGCATCGTCAATCTCGGTGGTGTTGCTGTCGTCAATCGAGAAAGCGCGCACGCTGGCCGTGGGCAAATCGTCTTGGATGGCAGGTGCCTCCAGCGCAGGGAAACCTGTGCCTTTGGGAAACTGGTCAAACAAAAAGCGCTGCCAGTGGAACTGGTAGGCCGAACCGATGGCTCCGGCTTTTTGCAGCAACTCCAGCGGCGGCGTACGGGTGGCACGGGATGCCTCGACAACTGCTTTGTATTCCGCCGCGTTCTTGTCGGGTTTGAACAATATTTTGTAAAGCTGGGTACGCACGGCATCCGGGGTTCGCCCTGTGCCCAACTCAGTGGCCCATTGGCTGATTTGCGCTGTCACGGCCTTCTTTTTCTCGATCGCGGCCAAGGCCTGTTGCACTACTTCGGCCCCGGCTTTTTTAAATCGCCCTTTGCCCGCACGGCGAAAGTAATGCGGTGCATTAAACAGGCACATGAGCGTTGCGGCCAGCTCCAGTGTGCTGGGCTTGGCACTGAAGTACTCGTGCGCCAGGTCGGCATAGCCAAACTCCTCGTCGGCGGCAAACTCCCAGGCCAGGTTCACATCCATGCCTAGCGCCACCTCCGCTGCTTGAGCGAGGAGTTCTTGCGGGTTAGGTTTTTCAAATTGAAGCAAGGCCAGCGCCGACTTGAGCTTGACGCGCTTGCCAGAGTCCAACTCCACCTGCATCGAGACATCGGCTTGCGACAGGATGCGGCCTGCGAGGAACTTGCCGCCCTCTTCAAAAAGTACAAACATAAAAATACCAAAAATCTAAGATGTGAGTGCACCCACCACGCTACGCGCTGGCAAGTCAAGATGCACATGGGAAGAGGCAGAATAATCAATATCCAATAAACTGGCCGAGCTGGGTTGAAATGGCGGATCACTGGGCGACGCGTCACTCACGTCGTCCAGCATGTCATATAAATCGAGTAAATCATAATAAGCAGGCAGTTGAAACTGGCGGCGCGAATACTGCGCGCCTAAAAGCCAAGTGGCTATCAAGGTGCGGGCTTGTTTGGGCGAGTGCCATACCGCACATAATTCGGCTACCGGACGGTGGTAGGTATCCAGGGTCTGCACCGCAACGTCAACCTCCTTCCAATAAGGGGCCAGGCGGTTGAACTGCAAGCGGTAGCGTTTGCGCATGTCCTCAAAGGCATCGCGCTGGCCCAGTTGGCTGCTCAAATCCAGATGCACCAGATAGGCCCAGGCGCTGGTGTGCGGCAAGTCGTCAATATGATTGTCCAGCATTTTTTTTGCAGCGGGCAGTTGCCCCAAATCCACCATGGCCTGCACGGCCATACGTATTTCCAGCAACTGCTCCATGGCCTCGTCTACATCCGAGAGTTTGCTGCGCATCGGGTTGTAGCTTTGCAAAGTGCCAATATCTGAGTCGTAGAAATCGTCACTCGGTGCCTCCATGCCCAGGTCGTCGCCTTGGCTGTCGTCAAAGGTGATGGAGGTCTCGCCGCCAGATGCGGTAATGAAAGAGGGCTGATCAAAAGGAGTCTTGACGGGCACGGTCGTCGAAGCGGCAAGCGCCAGCGGCGCCGGCATCAACGCAGGGAGGTGCGCAGCAGATGGAACAGGCATTCCCCCATATGGGGATGCGTTAGGCGTACTGGAGGCAAATCCTTTGCGACTCCAGCGCTTCCACCAGGGCACCGGGCGTTGAAACAACGGGGCGGTGGGCTCCAGTGGCACCACGAATGACTGTAAGTCCTCTTGGGTGATGGAAGTAGCAATGGGGTCAGATATAGGTGCTCCAGCTTGGGCCAGGTCTCGGTTTCTATCTGGCATCAGACTTACCGGCATTGCCTGGGAAACCGCCAGAGGGGTTGCTGCCAAGCTTGGCACTAAAGCGGAGGTCGGCGCTGCGCCTGGTGTCCTGCCCTGCGCTGCGCTGCGCTGGGTAGCCAAGCGTTTTTTGCGTTCCCACAGCCACAGACCTGCCAAGCCCACAAAAGCGGCTCCCGCGGCATACACCGCCGGGTGTTGCCAACGGGTGTCCTGCAGTTCTTTGAGTTTGGTTTTGGCTTTGGCCGCCTCTGCGCGGGCCGCACGGGCGTGTTGGGTTGCACTGTCTTGCTTGGAATAGGCATCCTGCAGTTGCAGGCGCTGGGTAATTTGCTCATCGGGTGTGAGCTGCAAGGCCTGCCACATTTGTTGCGCGGTGGCGCGATCCATCGCAGGCGCGGGGCTTGTGTGCAATTCGCGGCTGATGCGTAGCGTGGGCAGCTTGGCCTCGTCCAAGGCGGACGGGGCTTGCAAGATCAGCCGTGCCTGCGCCGCCACGGGAGGGGATGGTGGTTTAAGCGGGAGCGCCACGGTGCAACCCTGTGCGCAGCGAGACTACCAAGCGGGCACCAGCTTGGCAAAGCCAGCCGGGGCACGCTTTTCATCATCAAAACTCACGATTTCAAAAGCATCCGGGCGCGAGAGCAACTCACGCAAGAGCAAATTATTCAAGGCGTGCCCTGAGCGAAAAGCCGAATAGGCCGCCAGCAAGGGTTTGCCCAGACAGTACAGATCGCCCATGGCATCGAGTATTTTGTGCTTGACGAATTCATCGTCATAGCGCAGGCCACCCGCGTTGAGCACCTTGTAGTCATCCATCACGATGGCGTTATCCAAGCCACCGCCCCGTGCCAGGCCATTGGCGCGCAAGGCCTCGACATCGCGGGTAAAACCAAAGGTGCGGGCGCGGGCGATGTCGCGGCTGTAATTGCCGGTCGCCATATCAAACTCTACGCGCTGGCCGGTGGAGTCCACTGCGGGGTGGTCGAACTCAATCTCAAAACCAAGCTTGTAGCCTTCAAACGGCTCCAGCCGCGCCCATTTGATTTGTGCACCGCTGCCTTGCAGCACCTCTATCGTCTTGAGTACACGGATAAAACGTTTAGGCACATTCTGTAGTGCGATACCCGCGCTTTGCAATAAAAACACATACGATGCCGCTGAACCATCCAGAATCGGCACTTCTTCGGCGGTGATGTCGACATACAGGTTGTCAATGCCCAGACCGGAGCAGGCCGACATGAAATGCTCAATGGTTTGCACCTTGGCACCTTGGGCTGTTACGGTAGTGGCCATGCGGGTATCGGTCACCGACAGAGCGGAGATGGGAATGTCCACCGGCTCGGGCAAATCAATCCGCCGAAACACAATGCCCGTATCGGGCTGCGCCGGGCGCAGGGTCAACTCCACCCGTTGACCACTGTGCACGCCCACGCCAACGGCTTTGGTGAGGGATTTGAGGGTTCTTTGTTGCAGCACAGCGCTATTTTAATGTGGCAGGAACAAACCCCTTGAACCAAGCAAGGGTTTTGTGCGTGCCACTTACCACATTAGTCTGCCTGCTTGCGCAAAAAGGCCGGAATTTCAAAGTCATCCATGCCGCCCGAAGACAGCGCATCGACTTTGGCTGCCGCCTGAGTACGGTTGGTACGCCATACGCTAGGCACGGCCATGCCGTTGTAGTCGGGTTGCGCACCCGCACTGCCCATGCCGTTGCCCAAGTTGGTGACAGGCGTTTGACCCACCAGGTGGTTGACACTGGGCACGGTGAAGGGCACGTTGTCGGTGCCGGTGCGCAGCACTTGCAGCGGTGGCGCCGTGCGGCGCGCGGCCTGGCGCGACAAGCCGGTAGCCACCACGGTGACACGGATGTCGTCGCCCAGGCTGTCGTCATAGGCCGCACCGTAGATCACATGCGCGTCGGCAGACGCGTAGGCACGAATGGTGTTCATCGCCAGTTTGGACTCGGTCAATTTGAGTGAGCCCTTGCTGGCGGTGATCAACACCAATACGCCCTTGGCACCCGACAAGTCCACACCTTCCAGCAGTGGGCAGGCCACGGCCTGCTCGGCTGCAATGCGGGCGCGGTCAGGGCCACCGGCCATCGCCGTGCCCATCATGGCTTTGCCGGGCTCACCCATCACGGTGCGCACGTCTTCAAAGTCCACGTTCATGTGGGCAGGCACATTGATGATCTCGGCAATACCGCCGACGGCGTTTTTCAGCACATCATTGGCGTGCGAGAAAGCCTCGTCCTGGGTAATGTCGTCGCCCAGCACTTCCAGCAGTTTTTCGTTCAGCACAACGATGAGCGAGTCCACATTGGCTTCCAGCTCGGCCAGGCCGATATCGGCATTACTCATGCGGCGACCGCCCTCAAACTCAAAGGGTTTAGTGACCACGCCCACGGTCAAAATACCCATCTCCTTGGCCAAGCGGGCAATCACGGGCGCGGCACCGGTGCCGGTACCACCACCCATGCCTGCGGTGATAAACAGCATCTGCGCGCCATCGATGGCCTGGCGGATATCGTCTTCTGCGCTTTGTGCCGCGTCGCGCCCTTTGTCGGGCTTGCTGCCTGCGCCCAGACCGGTCGAGCCGAGCTGGATGGTCTTGTGCGCCGCGCTGCGCGAGAGCGCCTGCGCGTCGGTATTGGCGGTGATGAACTCCACGCCTTGCACGCCGGTGGCAATCATGTGCTCCACCGCGTTGCCGCCGCCGCCGCCCACGCCAATGACTTTGATTTGCGTGCCACGGTTAAATTCTTCAACTTCAATCATTTCGATGCCCATTTGAATTCTCCTTCTATCGTTAGTAATAAATTTGCAGTTGCCTAAAATTGTTTTGTATTTTTCGTTCACCCAGGGTCTTGCCCGGGCCATCTGGGTGGGCTGCCACGCGCCATGTAGAGTTTTTTAAACATGCTAAAAATTCCCCACCACAAAGTCTTTGAAGCGGCCAAAAGCCGATTTGACCGAGCCGCTTTGCGCCGACACCTTGAAGCCGCGCATGCGTGCCAGACGCGCCTCTTCCAGCAGCCCCATCACCGTGGCGGCGCGGCACTGCGCTACCATGTCGGCCAGCGCGCTGTTGTACTTGGGCATGCCACGGCGCACAGGTTTCAGGAAGATGTCCTCACCGAGTTCCACCATGCCGTGCATCACCGCACTACCGCCCGTGATCACAATACCCGAGGACAGCACCTCTTCATAGCCCGACTCGCGGATGACCTGTTGCACCAGGGAATAGATCTCTTCCACTCGCGGCTCAATCACACCGGACAGCGCTTGTTTGCCCAGCATGCGCGGACCCCGGTCGCCCAGGCCCGGTACTTCCACCTGCGTTTGTGGGTCAGCCAGCAATTGCTTGGCGCATCCACTCTCGACCTTGATGTCTTCCGCGTCTTTGGTGGGGGTGCGCAGCGCCATGGCGATGTCGCTGGTAATCAAGTCACCCGCAATCGGTATCACCGCCGTATGGCGTATCGCGCCACCCGTAAAGATCGCCACATCGGTGGTGCCTGCGCCGATGTCTACCATCGCCACGCCCAGTTCTTTTTCGTCCTCAGTCAACACGGCCTGGCTGGACGCATGGGGATTGAGCATGAGCTGCTCTACTTCCAGCCCGCAGCGACGCACGCACTTGATGATGTTCTCCGCCGCGCTCTGCGCGCCGGTGACGATGTGGACCTTGGCCTCCAGCCGGATTCCGCTCATCCCAATGGGTTCGCGCACATCTTGCCCGTCGATGACAAATTCCTGCGGCTCCACCAGCAGCAGCCGCTGGTCGTTGGAGATGTTGATGGCTTTGGCAGTCTCGACCACGCGGGCTACGTCGGCAGGGGTGACCTCGCGGTCTTTCACCGCCACCATGCCGCTGGAGTTGATGCCGCGAATATGACTGCCGGTAATGCCGGTATAGACCCGGGTGATTTTGCAGTCAGCCATCAGCTCGGCCTCTTTCAAGGCGAGTTGGATGCTTTGCACGGTGGCATCAATATTGACCACCACGCCGCGCTTGAGTCCATTGCTGGGTGCAATGCCCAGGCCCGCAAGTTTGAGCTCGCCACCGGGCATGACCTCGGCCACCACCACCATCACTTTGGAGGTGCCAATATCTAAACCGACGACCAAATCTTTATACTCTTTTGCCATGCTGTTCCTCTACTTTTTCTCTGGTCCGGGAGCCGTCACCACCGTGGACACACCGCGCAAGCGGATGGCGTAGCCCTGGTTGTGCCGCAAATCGACCGACTCCACCCGCTCCAGGCCTGCACGCTGGTAGGCCGACATCACTTGGGTATAGGTGCTGGTAAAGCGCTTGAGGCGCTCGATCAGCTCTTGCGTGGAGCCGCGCCCCAGCTCAATCACCGCCCCACCGTCCAGCTGCAAACGCCAGCCGCCGCGTCCGGTCAATTCCAACTGTTCAATACTGGCATCCAGTGGCGTAAACAAAGCGTTCAGGCTTTTGTAACTCTCCAGTACGGCGGCCGACATGCTGTCGGGGCCGATCAAGCGGGGTAATTCTTCGCTTTCGGCGTCACCCGTATTGGCCTCAAACACTTCGCCAAAGGTATTGAGCATGCGCGAGTCGCTGTCTGCGCCCCAGAAGCCCGCGCTGCGGTGCTCTTGCAGGTTAACCCGCAAGCGGTTGGGAAACTCGCGCTGCACCACCGCCTTGCGTACCCAGGGTACGGCCTCGAAGGCGGCGCGTGCCTGGGACAAATCGAGGGTGAAAAAATTGCCTTGCAAACGCGATGCCACATTGGCACGCAAGGTCACTTCGTTGTTATGCGCCGTATCGCCCTGAACCGTGATGCGGATGATTGCAAATGAAGGATGTCGCAGCGCCCATTTAGCAACACTGAGCAAAAATAGAACGCACAAGCCCAGCGCGAGCACACTCGCACTGATATTCATCAGGCGAATGTCCATCGGTAGCGGCTGCTCTGGGTTCATGGCTGGGTGTGCTCCAGTGCCGTGGTGCCCAAAATATGCACGCACAGGTCCTCATAACTCATACCCGCTGCACGCGCCGACATCGGCACCAGCGAATGGCCGGTCATGCCGGGCGAAGTGTTGATCTCCAGCAAATACGGTTTGCGGGTAGTGGCATCAATCATCACATCGGCCCGTGCCCAGCCTTTGCAGCCCAGGGTACGAAAGGCTTTGACTGCCAGCGCTTGGATGGCTGTTTCTTCGCCTGCGGGCAGGCTGCACGGGACGAGGTATTTGGTCTCCTCTCCAAAGTATTTGGCCTGAAAGTCGTAGTTGCCATTGGGCGCGACGATGCGAATCACGGGCAAGGCCTTGGCCTCTGCGCCGCTACCCAAGACGGGAATAGTCACCTCATCACCACTGATAAATTGCTCGCACAATACCATCGGATCATGCTGCGCTGCCAAGCGGTAGGCCTCTGCGCATTGACTGGCTGTAGTCACCCTGGTCAAGCCAATGGTGGAGCCTTCGCGGGAGGGTTTCACAATCATCGGGCTGCCCAGCGCGGCAAAGGCTTGCTCGGTATCTGCACTGCTACGCACTTCACGCCAGGCAGGCGTGGGCAAACCTTCGGACAACCACACGCGTTTGGTCATCACTTTGTCCATGGCCAGCGCCGAGGCCATCACCCCAGAACCGGTATAGGGAATGCCTAGCAGTTCAAGCGCACCTTGCACTGTGCCGTCTTCACCAAAGCGGCCATGCAGAGCGATAAAGCAGCAGTCAAATCCTTCGCGCTTCAAGTCACCCATGTCACGCTGGGCGGGGTCAAAGGCGTGCGCATCCACACCGCGCGACTGCAATGCTGCGAGTACGCCCGTGCCCGACATGAGCGAGACCTCGCGCTCAGCGGACGCACCACCAAACAACACCGCTACTTTGCCAAAATTCATAAATTCATCACTCTTTTCATGTTGTAGTCCTATGCGGGAGGATACAATAAGCTCCTATTTTAATAGCATTTCCACAATTTTTCCAGGTACCGCTCCAATCGAGCCTGCACCCATGCTCAGCACCACATCGCCCGCGCGGGCGTTATCCAGCACCGCCTGCGGCATGTCCTGGATATCGTCGACAAATACCGGCTCCACCTTGCCTGCCACGCGCAGTGCCCGTGCCAGCGCGCGCCCATCCGCCGCCACAATGGGCGCTTCACCTGCGGCATAGACCTCCGCCAGTAGCACCGCATCGGCCTCGCCAATGACCTTGACAAAATCTTCAAAACAATCGCGGGTGCGGCTGTAGCGGTGCGGTTGAAAGGCCAGTACCAGGCGCTGGCCGGGAAAGGCTCCGCGCGCTGCTGCCAGGGTGGCGGCCATCTCCACCGGGTGGTGGCCGTAGTCGTCAATCACCGTAAAGTGGCCGCCACCTTTGGCGACCACCTGCCCATAGCTTTGGAAGCGACGGCCTACGCCTTTGAAATCGCGCAGGGCTTTTTGCACGGCCGCATCAGGCACATCCAGCTCGGCAGCCACGGCAATGGCCGACAGGGCATTGAGTACATTGTGTTTGCCTGGCAGGTTCAGGGTGATGTCTAAATCGGGCATCGTCACGCCGTTGCGCCGCAGCACGGTGAAATGCATTTGCCCGTTGTCTGCACGCACGTTGATGGCACGTACCTGCGCGCTTTCGTTGAGTCCGTAGCTGGTAATGGGCCTTGCCAGCTTGTCCACAATGCTGGCCACGCCTGGGTCGTCGGTACACAGCACCGCCGCGCCATAGAATGGCATACGGTGCAAAAAGTCGATGAAGGCCTGCTTGAGTTTGTCCAGACTGTGGCCATAGGTTTCCATATGGTCTGCGTCGATATTGGTCACCACCGCCATGATGGGCAGCAGGTTCAAAAACGACGCATCCGATTCGTCGGCTTCCACCACGATGTACTGGCCCGTGCCCAGCTTGGCGTTGGCTCCAGCACTGTTCAAACGCCCACCGATCACATAGGTGGGGTCTAGCCCCGCCTCGGCCAGGATGCTGGCCACCAGCGAGGTGGTGGTGGTTTTACCGTGGGTGCCTGCAATGGCGATGCCCTGCTTCATGCGCATCAGCTCGGCCAGCATGATGGCGCGTGGCACGATGGGAATGTGCATTTCCCGTGCGGCGATGACTTCGGGGTTGTCCGGCTTGACCGCGGTAGACGTGACCACGCAGTCCACCCCAGTCAGATGAGTGCGGGTGTGCCCCACCGTGGTACTGATGCCCTGGGCTTGCATGCGCTGCAAGGTGGCGCTGTCGTTCAGGTCGGAGCCCGAGACCACATAGCCCAGGTTATGCAGCACCTCGGCAATGCCGCTCATGCCCGAGCCGCCGATGCCGATGAAATGGATATGGCGTATCGCGTGTTTCACAGCCCAGCCCCCAACGTTCGCAGCTTGCTGCCGCCACATAAGGCTTCGCAGGCTCGCAAGACAGCTTGCGTGGCATGAATTTTTTGCATGTGTTTGGCTTTTTGAGCAATGGATAACATCGTAAGAAGCTCCGATTTTTGCAGCATGTCAGCTAACAACTCGGGCGTCAGATCCTGTTGCCGCACCAACTGCGCCGCACCCTGATTGCTTAAAAAGCGGGCATTGGTGGTTTGGTGATCGTCTACCGCAAACGGGAAGGGCACAAACAGCGCCGCTGCACCGACGGCGGCAATCTCGGTCACCGTGGAAGCACCTGCACGGCAGACGATCAAGTCGGCCTGCGCAAAGGCGGCGGCGGTGTTGTCGATAAACGGGGTGAGCGTGGCCTCTACGCCCGCCGCTGCATAGTTGGCACGCAGCGCGTCAATTTGTTTTTCACCGCTTTGGTGGATCACCTGCGGGCGCTGGTGTGCAGGCAGCAGGGCTATCGCCAGTGGCACGATCTCGTTCAAGGCTTTGGCTCCCAGGCTGCCACCAACTACCAAAAGTTGCAAACGGTGCTGCGCGTCGGCCTGACGTGGTGCAAAGCGCTCGGCGGGTTCGGCCTGCTGCAAAAATTCGGCCCGCAGCGGGTTACCCACCCACTCCGCTTTTTTCAGCACACCTGGGAAAGCGGTAAACACTTTGTCGGCTACCTGGGCCAAGACCTTGTTGGCCATGCCCGCAACGGAGTTTTGCTCATGCAGCACCAATGGCTTGCCCAGCAAGACCGCCATCATGCCCGCCGGAAAGCTGATGTAGCCGCCCAGACCCACCACCACGTCAGGCTTGACGTGGCGAATGACCTGGATGCTTTGCCAGAAGGCCTTGATTAAACGCAGGGGCAGCAAGGCGAACGTGAATAAGCCTTTGCCGCGTACTCCAGAGAAATCAATGGTGTTGAGCGCAAAACCACGCGGCGGAACCAGCCGAGACTCCATGCTGTTGGGCGCACCCAACCATTGCACTTGCCAGCCGCTGGCACGCAGGGCCTCAGCCACGGCGAGACCCGGGAAGATATGTCCGCCCGTGCCACCCGCCATTACCAAAGCGGTTTTGGCCCCCACGCTTGCCACTGCGTGTGCTGCGCTGCCCCCCACGGGGGCCGTCACGCCTTGGGACGGCCCGGCGGCGTTCATTACATTCATAGCCGCCCCCCACGCATAAGCTGCTTGTTCTCATAGTCCACCCGCAGCACGACGGCCAAGGAAACCAGGTTCATCAAGATCGCAGAGCCGCCATAGCTCATCAGCGGCAGGGTCAGGCCCTTGGTCGGCAGTGCGCCCAGGTTCACACCCATGTTGATAAAGGCCTGAAATCCCATCCAGATGCCTACGCCCTGCGCGACCAGACCGGCAAACAAACGCTCCAGCGCGATCGCCTGGCGGCCAATGTGCATGATGCGGCGGGTGAGCCACAAAAACAGACCAATGACGATCAACACACCGATCAAACCAAACTCCTCGCCAATCACAGCCAGCAAAAAGTCGGTATGCGCCTCGGGTAGCCAGTGCAGCTTTTCTACGCTACCACCCAAGCCCACGCCAAAAATCTCGCCGCGTCCAATGGCAATCAAGGAGTGCGACAACTGGTAGCCCTTGCCCAGCGCATGCTTTTCACTCCATGGATCGAGGTAGGCAAAAATACGCTCACGCCGCCAGTCCGACAGCATGACCATCAAACCAAAGGCCACCACGATGACGGCGGCAATCAGGAAAAACATGCGGGCGTTTACCCCGCCTAAAAACAAAATACCCATGGCAATGACTGCAATCACCATAAAGGCACCCATGTCCGGCTCGGCCAACAGCAGCAGACCCACCACTGCGACGGCCACGGCCATAGGCAGCACAGCGCGAAAGAAGTTTTCTTTCACTTCCATCTTGCGCACCATATAGTCCGCCGCATACAGCAGCACGGCAAACTTGGCCAACTCGGAGGGTTGAAAATTCATAAAGCCCAGCGAAATCCAGCGCCGCGCGCCGTAGACGGTTTTGCCAATCATAGGCACCAGCACCAAAATCAGCAGCACCAGGGAGACAACAAACAGCCAGGGAGCCAGCTTCTCCCAGGTTTGCAGCGGGATCTGAAAGGCAATCAAACCGCCGATAAACGCCACCGCCAGCGACAGCACGTGGCGGGTTAGGAAATGCGTGTGCGCGTAGCGGGCAAAACGTGGGTTGTCCGGCATGGCCACGGATGCGGAATACACCATCACCACCCCAAAGGCCAGCAAGGCCACGGTGACCCACACCAGCACCTGGTCAAAGCCGAGCACATGCGCGGGCGTACTGCGCTGGTGCGCGTACTCGGCACTGCCAATGCGCACGGGCAGTGCATCGACCGCCGCACTGCCCAGGCTCGATGCCCACGCGCCCGCGCGCTGCACGAGGCTGGTAGGTGCAGTGGCAGTCAAATCGCTCATGCGCCCTCTGCCATCAACATGCCGGCGCTGTGCGCCAGCTCGGCCACGGCCGCACGAAACACCTCTGCGCGGTGACCGTAATTTTTAAACATATCAAAACTGGCGCAAGCGGGCGACATCAGCACGGCATCGCCAGCATGGGCTCTGCCAGATGCCAGTTGCACGGCTTCTTGCATACTGGCCGCACGCAGGCACGCGACGTTGCTGCCTTCCAAGGCCTTGGCAATCAACTCCGCGTCTTCGCCGATCAGCACGACGGCGCGTGCATAGCGCTCCACAGGCGCAGCCAAGGGCGTGAAGTCTTGTCCTTTTCCTTGCCCACCCAAAATCAGCACCAGTTTGCGCTCGGCACCCAAGCCTGTGAGTGCCGCCACCGTCGCACCCACATTGGTGCCTTTGCTGTCGTCAAAATACTCTACCTCATTGACGATGCCAATCGCTTCCACCCGATGCGGCTCGCCACGGTACTCGCGCAAGCCGTACAGCATAGGGGCCAGCAGGCAGCCTGCGGCGCTGGCCAGCGCCAGCGCAGCCAAGGCGTTGGCGGCGTTATGTCGACCGCGAATGCGCAGGGCATCGGCAGGCATCAGGCGCTGCACATACAGTTCCTCAGCGTCGTCCTGACTGCCGCCGGGCAGCCCCAAGGCAGGAACGCCCCCTTGGGGGGCAGCGAGCGTGCGAGCGTGGGGGCGTTTACTGCGGCGACGGGTTTCATCGGCTTCCATGGCTTTTACCAGCCAGGTCATGCCGTTGACCGACTCCAAGCCCCAGTCGCCAGGGCGGGTGGGCACATCGGTGCCAAAAGTGATGTAGCTGCGCTGCTGCTTACCTTTGACCAAGGCGGGCAGCATCGCCATCACCAAGGGGTCATCGCGGTTGAGCAGCATTGGCGCAGCGCCTGCTCCGTGCGCGCCGAAGATGCGCGCTTTGGCCGCAGCATAGGCAGGCATAGCGCCATGCCAATCCAGATGGTCTTGGGTGAGGTTGAGCACTGTACCCAGGGTGGGCGTAAAGCCGTCAATGCCGTCTAACTGGAAGCTGGAGAGCTCCAGCACCCACACCTGCGGCAAAGTGTTGGCAGCCATGTGCTGTGCCAAGGTGTCTAGCAGCGTGGGGCCAATATTGCCTGCCACGGCGACGGTTTTACCGGCCCGCTCCACCAGTTGCCCGGTGAGCGATGTCACCGTGGTTTTGCCATTGGTGCCAGTAATGGCCAGCACCGACGGGCTATAGGCCTGCCTGGCCTTCAGCGCATCCAGACCCTGCATAAACAGGCTTAACTCGCCTCCAACCCACAATCCACTAGCGTAAGCAGCTCCTAAAACAGGAGCAACTTGGGCAGGCGTGAGACCTGGGCTTTTGAATACCGCGCGAATAACCGTGCCCTCAACCAGCGTGGCAGCAAACTCGCCATGCACAAATGTCGCCGCTGGGCAGTCTGCCTGCAAGGCCGCAAGCTGCGGCGGTGCAGCCCGCGTATCTGCCACCGTCACGCGTGCGCCCTGTGCGCAGCACCAGCGCGCCATCGCCAGGCCGGAGTCGCCCAGGCCCAGAATCAATACCGAAGTGTCTTGCAAACTGCTCATTAACGTAATTTCAAAGTAGACAAACCCACCAGGCACAGCAGCATGGTGATGATCCAAAAGCGCACCACGACTTGGGTTTCTTTCCAGCCCGATTTTTCAAAGTGGTGGTGCAGCGGAGCCATCTTCAAGATTCGCCTGCCCTCGCCATATTTCTTTTTGGTGTATTTGAAGTACAGCACCTGCAACATCACCGACAGCGCTTCGACCACAAAAATACCGCCCATGATGGCCAGCACAATCTCCTGGCGCACGATGACGGCCACCGTGCCCAGGGCCGCGCCGAGAGCCAATGCACCCACATCGCCCATAAATACCTGGGCCGGATGGGTGTTAAACCACAAGAAGGCCAGGCCCGCGCCCGCCATGGCGGCGCAAAATATCAGCAACTCGCCCGAGCCGGGAATGTAGGGGAAGAACAGGTATTTGGAATACACCGAACTGCCCGTCACATAGGCAAACACGCCCAGGGCCGAGCCCACCATCACCACCGGCATGATGGCCAGGCCGTCCAGGCCGTCGGTCAGATTCACCGCGTTACTCGAGCCGACGATGACCAGATAGGTCATGATCACAAAGCCAAACACCCCCAGCGGATAGCTCACCTCTTTGAAGAAGGGCATCATTAACCCCGCCTTGGGCGGCAGGTTCACATCAAAGCCCGACTGCACCCATTTAAAGAACAACTCCAGCACGCGCAGGTTATTGCTCTCCGAAATACTGAACACCAAGTACAGCGCTGCCAACAAACCGACGATGGACTGCCACATGTATTTCTCGCGCGAACGCATGCCCTCGGGATCTTTGTGCACCACCTTGCGCCAGTCGTCTGCCCAGCCAATGGCACCAAAAGCCAGGGTGACGATGAGCACGATCCAGACAAAGCGGTTGCGCAGGTCAAACCACAGCAGGGTGGACACGGCAATCGAGATCAAAATCAGCACCCCGCCCATGGTGGGCGTGCCGCTTTTGGCCAGATGGGTTTGCATGGCGTACTCGCGGATGGGCTGGCCGATCTTGAGCGCGGTGAGGCGGCGGATCACCCAGGGCCCGGCAAACAGGCCAATCAGCAGTGCGGTCATCGCCGCCATGACAGCGCGAAAAGTCAGGTACTGAAAAACCCGGAAAAAACCAAACTCGGGTGCGAGGGTTTGCAGCCAACTGGCCAAACTAAGCAGCATGCGCGGCCTCCTGTGGGGTGGTAGTGATGGTTTGTGCACCTGATGCGATGATCGCGTCAACCACCCGCTCCATCTTCATAAAACGCGAGCCTTTGACCAGCACGCTGCGGTACTGCGCCAGGTCGGCCAACACACAGGCGTTGAGCGCATCAATGCCGCCGCAGTGCCGTGCACCGGGGAACACCGCCGCGCCATAGCGCATCAGCTCGCCCATGCACAGCAGGGTTTCAATGCCACGCTCGGCGGCGTACTCGCCGATCTCGGCGTGGAACTCGGGGCCCAAGTCGCCCACTTCGCCCATATCGCCCAGCACCAGGAGATGCGGCGCGGGCAGGTCGGCCAGCACGTCGATGGCGGCGCGCACCGAGTCGGGGTTGGCGTTGTAGGTGTCGTCCACCACGGTAATCGGCCTGCTGCTGACCCGCACACTCAGCGCACGGGAGCGGCCTTTGACGGCCTCAAAACTCTCCAACCCTTTGGCTATGGCATCCAGTGGCACGCCCGCCGCAGCGCAGGCGGCCACTGCGGCCAAAGCGTTTTTGACGTTGTGTTGCCCGGCGATGGCCAGCCTGAAACTCAAGGCACCCAGAGGCGTGGCGGCGCGCACGCGCCAGGCATCGCCCTCCCAGTCGCAACTGCCCGTCACATCGGCGGCGTTGCCAGTCAATGCAAAACTGATGCAACGGCGCGTGCCTGCCATACTCCGCCACAGCGCGGCGTAGGCATCGTCGGCAGGAAACACGGCCACACCATCGGCGGGCAAGGCACTGATCACACTGCCGTTCTCACGCGCCACCGCTTCCACGGTTTGCATAAACTCCAGGTGCTCGCGCTGGGCGTTGTTGACAATCGCTACGCTAGCCTGCGTCATCTCGGCCAGGGCGGCGATCTCACCGGGATGGTTCATGCCCAGCTCGATCACGGCCATGCGATGCGCAGCCTTCAAGCCCAACAGCGTCAGGGGTACGCCAATGTCGTTATTCAAATTTCCCTTGGTAGCCCATGCAGACTGGGCGTAAGCAGCTCTTAAAATACTAGCAACCATCTGTGTCACGGTGGTTTTACCGTTGCTGCCTGTCACGGCAATGACGGGCAGGGTCATGGATGCGCGCCAGGCAGCGGCCAACGCACCCAAGGCCTGTTTGCTGTCGGCTACTTCCAAACCGTTCAGGCCCGCGGCCACCAAACCCTGGTGGGCCAGTGCGGCGCTCGCGCCTGCGGTTTTGGCTTCGTGCAAAAAATCGTTCGCGTCAAAACGCTCGCCCTTGAGGGCGACAAACAGGTCGCCCGCTTGCAGACTGCGGGTATCGGTGTGCACGCGCTGGAAGCTGGTTGCCCCATCGCCCACCAGGCGGGTTTGAATACCGCGTGCCTGGAGCATCATCTTGGCTTGCTGTAGATTCATCATGCGGAGGGTCTCCCGGTGCGCCGCGTTAGTGCTGTTTGGGCATGCACTGCATCAGAAAACGGATGCTTGGTGCCTGCAATGTCTTGGTAATCCTCATGGCCCTTGCCCGCGATCAAGACCACGTCTTGCGCGCGGGCCTGCGCGATGCTGTGGGCAATCGCCTGCGCCCGGTCGGGCTCGACGTGCGCGCGGGCGGGCGCGCTCAGTCCGGCAACGATCTGCGCGATGATGGTCCCGGGTGCTTCGCTGCGCGGGTTGTCACTGGTGACCACAATGTGGGTCGCACCGCGCTCGGCGGCCGCGGCCATCAATGGGCGCTTTGCGGCATCGCGGTCACCGCCGCAGCCAAAGACGCAATGCAGTTGCCCGCCGCGCGACTGGGTGATAGGCCGCAATGCCGTGAGCACTTTTTCCAGCGCATCGGGGGTATGGGCATAGTCCACCACCACCAAAGGTGCGTTGGGTTGCGAGAGGCTTTGCATACGCCCTGGCACGGCGCTGCACTGCGAGACGGCCTGGCAGGCCGCGTCCAGATCAATGCCCAGGCTGCGCAGCGCGGCAATCACGCCCAGCAGGTTGGACACGTTGTATTCGCCTACCAGGGTGCAATCCAGGCTGGTTTCCTGGCTGCCTTCGCGCACGGTGAAGGCCATGCCCTGGTCGGTGTATTGCACGGCGCGGGCGCACAGCGTAGCATCGCTGCGCAGTTGCGACACCGTCCACACTTGCACACCGCGTGCGGCGCAGTGCTGCGCCAGCGTCTCGCCTTCGCTGTCGTCGATATTGAGCACGGCGGCTTGCAATCCTGGCCAGTCAAACAGCGCGCGCTTGGCAAGGCCATAGGCCTGCATGCTGCCATGGTAGTCCAGATGGTCTTGCGTCAAGTTGGTAAAAATCGCGGTGCGAATAGCCGTCCCTGCCAAGCGGTGCTCGGCCAGTCCAATACTTGAAGCCTCTATAGCGCAGGCCACTACGCCCTGGTTTTTCATCTGGGCAAATTGGGCTTGCAACAGCACGGGATCCGGTGTGGTCAGCCCGTTAAACACCATCTGACCCGGTGTCCCAATACCTAAAGTACCCACGAGTCCGCATGCATAGGACGAAAGCAGCTCATTTTTTTGTAGCGAAGGGGTTTTCGACTTTGTACCGCCATGGGCCAAGGTGCTGCCAGCATAGTGCAGCGTATTGAGCGCCTGCGCCAGCCACCATGCGGTAGAGGTTTTGCCATTGGTGCCCGTTACGGCCAGCACATCGATTGCGCGGCTGGGATGGCCGTAGTATTCTGCGGCTACCAGCCCCGTGGCGGTTTTGAGCGCGGGGTAGCTGGCAATGCGCGCATCGTTAAAGCCAAACACCTCCACACCCTCGGCCTCTACCATACAGGCCGCAGCGCCTGCGTCCAGCGCGCCCGGTACAAAGCGCCTGCCATCGGTGGCCACGCCGGGCCAGGCGATAAAACCATCGCCCGCCCGTACCTTGCGGCTGTCGGTGTGCAGACTGCCGCGCACGCGCGCGCACAGCCATTCTTTGGCATGCTGGGGGGTGCGAAGTTGCTCCATCAGAACGACTCCTCCACGGCGTGGGCCACGATTTGCGGCTTGACGGCCATATCCGGCTGCACGCCCAGCATGCGCAGGGTTTGTGCCACGGTTTCGCTAAACACCGGGGCAGCAACATCGCCGCCAAAATACTTGCCATTGCTGGGCTCGTCAATCATCACGGCCACAATGATGCGCGGTTGCTCCATGGGTGCGATACCCACAAAGAAACCCCGGTATTTTTTGTCGGCATAGCCCTTGCCTTCTTGCTTGTGCGCCGTGCCGGTTTTTCCGCCGACCGAATAGCCCATGGTTTGCGCCTTGGGTGCCGTGCCGCCGGGCCCGGTTGCCAGGTGCAGCATATGGCGCACGGCCTGCGCGTTTTTGCTGCTCATGATGCGCACGCCTGCGGCGACCTCACTGGTCTTGGTCAAAGTCACAGGCACCAGCTCACCGTCTCGAGCAAACACACTGTAGGAGCGCGCCAGCTGGAACAGGCTGGCCGACAGGCCGTAGCCATAACTCATGGTGGCCTGCTCAATCGGCCGCCAGGTTTTAGCGGCGCGCAGCTTGCCGCTGACAATGCCGGGGAAGGGCAGCTGGGGCTTTTGCCCAAAACCCGCTTGGGTGTACATCTCCCACATCTCGCGCGGCTGGGTTTGCATGGCCATCTTCACGGTGCCGACGTTGCTGGATTTTTGGATGATCTCATTGACCGTGAGCACGCCATGCGGGTGCGCATCACGAATGGTGGATCCGCCCACGACGGTATAGCCCGGCGCAGTCTGGATTTGCGACTCGGGTTTATACAGGCCTTTTTCCAGCGCCAAGGCCGCAATAAAGGGCTTCATCGTCGAGCCAGGCTCGAAGGTGTCGGTCAGCGCGCTGTTGCGCAATTGTTGCAGGCTGAGGTTCTGCCGCTTGTTAGGGTGGAAACTGGGGTAGTTGGCCAGCGCCAGCACCTCGCCCGTGGCTGCATCCAGCACCACTACGCTGCCCGCTTTGGCTTTGTTTTCCAGCACCGCGTCTCGCAACTTTTGGTAAGCAAAAAACTGGATCTTGCTGTCAATCGAGAGTTGCAGGTCCTTGCCTTCCATGGGGTCTACCGTTTCGCCCAGGTCTTCCACGACCCGGCCCAAACGGTCTTTGATGACGCGGCGGCTACCGGTTTTGCCCGAGAGCTTTTGGTTAAAGGCCAGCTCTACGCCCTCGACGCCATGGTCTTCCACATTGGTAAAGCCCACGACATGGGCCACCGCCTCACCCTCGGGGTATTGACGCTTGTATTCCTTGCGCTGGTATACGCCCTTGATACCCAGAGCGGTGATTTGCTGGGCTACCGACTCGTCCACCTGGCGCTTGAGCCAGACAAAGTTTTTGTCATCGTCATCCAGCCTCTTTTTCAACTCAGCCAGCGGCATCTCCAGTAGCTTGGCCAGTTGCGCCAACTGCGCTTTGCTGGCCTCAATGTCTTCGGGGATCGCCCAGATGCTGGGCACCGGCACGCTAGAGGCCAGGATCAAACCATTGCGGTCCAGAATACGGCCCCGGTTAGCCGGCAGCTCCAGCGTGCGGGTAAAACGCACCTCGCCCTGGCGCTGGTAAAAATCGTTGTTAATCACCTGCACATAGGCTGCGCGCCCGGCCAAGCCGGTAAAGCTCAGGGCAATAGCGGCAACGATGAATTTGCTGCGCCATACCGGCGTTTTGCTGGCCAGCAGCGGGCTGGAGTGGTAGGCCACGCTCTTCATGGGCGGCCTACTGCGCTTGCCGCGCCATTTGACATGGGGGAGCGCACATACTGCGTCACCGCAGGTGTGGCGGTGCGCATGCCCAGTTCGGTTTTGGCCAGTTTTTCCACTCGCAGTGGCGTAGCCTGGGCGCGTTTTTCAACCTCCAGGCGTTCGTGTTCCAGCTCCAGCTTGCGTGCCAGGCTTTGCGCCTTTTCTACCTCGACAAACAGGCGACGTGACTCGTACTGCGTGCGTACAAGGTACAGCGCGCTGGCGATGACGGCGATCAATAACACGATATTCAACCTGGTCATGCTGGCACCGCCAACCGCTGCGCCACCCGCATCACCGCACTGCGCGAGCGCGGATTGGCTTTGGCCTCGGCCTCGCCGGTCTTGGTGCGTCCCAGTGCCTTGAGTTTCATGGCCGGGGCTTTGCGCAGCATCCAGTCGGGCGCGGCGCGGTCGACCACCTCGCGCGCGTGCTGGGCGATAAACTGCTTGACGATGCGGTCTTCCAGGCTGTGAAAGCTGATCACGACCAAGTGGCCTCCGGGTGCAAGTACATCCAGGCTGGCCTCTAGCGCGCGCTGGAGCTCTTCAAGCTCGGCATTGATGAAAATCCGAAAAGCCTGAAATGTGCGCGTGGCAGGGTTCTGGCCCGGCTCTCGGGTTTTGACCGCGCCCGCCACGAGGGTGGCCAGCTCGAGGGTGGTGAGAATCGGGCCCCGTTCCTGCCGGCGCGCAACAATCGCCTTGGCAATGGCGCCCGCAAAGCGCTCTTCGCCGTAGTCACGCACCACCTCCTTGATGTGCGACTCGTCCGCTGTTTCCAGCCACTGCGCCACGCTCTGACCGCGCGTGGTGTCCATGCGCATATCCAGCGGGCCGTCGCCGCGAAACGAGAAACCGCGCGCCGGGTTGTCGATCTGCGGGCTGCTGATGCCCAGATCCATCAGCACGCCCTGCGCGCTGGCGTGAGGCAATTCGCTGATGGCCGAGAAGCCCTGGTGGCGGATGGCAAAACGCGGGTCGGTAATGGTGTGCGCCTCGTTCAAGGCCTCCAGGTCTTTGTCGAAGGCCGTGAGGCGACCCTGCGCACCCAGCCGGGCGAGAATCAGGCGTGCATGCCCACCCCGGCCAAAGGTGGCATCGATGTAGTGACCGTCTGTTGTCGTCAGCAGTGCATCGACCGCTTCATTCAACAGGACAGTGGTGTGTTGCCATGCTGTGTTCACCGGGTACCTGTCAGAAGGAGAAGTCCTGGAATTGTTCGGGCACTTCTTTGTCCATGGCTTGGGCCTCTTTGGCATCGTAGGTCGCCTTGTCCCACAGCTCAAAGTAGTTGCCCATGCCGAGCATCAAAGTGTCCTTACTGATATTGGCCGCAGCGCGCAGTTCGGGTGCGATCAGGATGCGCCCGGTACCGTCCATTTCTACATCCATCGCGTTGCCTAAAAAAACGCGCTTAAACCACTGCGCTGACATCGGCACCTGGGCGATGCGCTCACGAAACTTCTCCCACTCGGGACGCGGAAATATCATCAAACAACCATCGGGGTGGCGGGTGATGGTGAGTAGGCCAGCCGCAGTCGCACCAAGCACCTCGCGGTGCCGTGTGGGCACTGCGAGCCTGCCTTTGGCATCAAGTGAGAGAGCGGATGGGCCTTGGAACATGGTTTTTTGATAAAAATACAGAAAGAAGATAAAAATATCCACTTTTTTGCACTAATTACCACTGTAGCAGGAATCCCTGCGCTTACAAGGCGGAAACTGTAAAAAAGTTCAATGAAATCAAGGACTTAGAACTGGTGTTGCACACAGTTCTTGGAAAAAATATCTTTATAAAGCAAGCACTTAGAGGTTGATCTAAAAGTGATTTATGAGAGATGTTGCTCTCTCGGGCGTGTTGCGTGGCTATCGCAGCCACGTACTGTATTGTCAAAGCAACTCAGCGGTCCCAGCTTTACGTCACCGATGCACATATGCATGTGGGCATGATAGCGAATTTTAACAACTCCTGCAATACGCAAAACAACTGCTATATATTTAGTAGCTACTCACGCCCTAGCGACAAGGACTACGGCCCTATTTTATTACAAAATATAACGCGACAGGTCTTCATCCTGGCTCAGCTCACCCAAACGGCCATCCACATAGGCTGCATCAATGATGATGGTCTGCCCGGCCAGTTTGACGGCATCAAAGCTCACCTCATCCAAGAGGCGTTCCATCACCGTGGACAGGCGGCGCGCGCCGATGTTTTCGGTCTTCTCATTCACATCGTAGGCGATGCGTGCCAGCCGTGTGATGCCACTGGTTTGAAAATCGATCGTTACATTTTCAGTAGCAAGCAGCGCTTGGTACTGCTTGGTGAGTGATGCATGGGTGCTGGTCAGAATAGCTTCAAAATCCTGCACCGAGAGCGACTGCAATTCCACGCGGATGGGAAAGCGCCCTTGCAGTTCGGGGATCAAATCGCTGGGTTTGCTCAGGTGAAATGCGCCACTGGCGATGAACAAAATATGGTCGGTTTTCACCGGGCCATATTTGGTGGAGACGGTCGTACCCTCCACCAGGGGCAGCAGATCACGCTGCACGCCCTGGCGCGAGACCTCGGCACCGCTGCTCTCGTGGCGCGAGGTGACTTTGTCAATCTCGTCGATAAACACAATGCCGTTTTGCTCCAGGCTGTGCAGCGCCTGCGTTTTAATGTCGTCTTCGTTGACCAGTTTGGCGGCCTCTTCATCGATCAGCACTTTGAGTGCTTCGGCGATTTTGAGTTTACGCAGCTTCTTTTTGCTGCTGCCCATTTGGCTGAACACACCGCGCAGTTGCTCGGCCATCTCTTCCATGCCCGCCGGACCCATTACTTCGAGCTGCGGGCGGGCTTGCTCTACCTCCAGCTCAATCTCTTTGTGGTTCAAGCTGCCTTCGCGCAGCTTCTTGCGGAAATTCTGGCGCGCGGCGCTATCGGGTGTCTCCACCACACTGCCTCTGCCAAAGCCTACTTCGCTGCGCGGCATGGGAATCAAAATATCCAGTACCCGATCTTCTGCCGCGTCCTCGGCACGCGCGCGCATCTTGCGCATTTCTGCCTCGCGGGTTTGCTTGATCGCCACATCGGCCAGGTCGCGGATGATGCTGTCCACGTCTTTGCCGACATAGCCCACTTCGGTAAATTTGGTGGCCTCGACTTTGATAAATGGCGCATCGGCCAGCTTGGCCAGGCGGCGGGCGATCTCGGTTTTGCCTACACCCGTGGGGCCAATCATCAAAATATTTTTGGGCGTGATTTCGGAGCGCAAGGCTGCGTCCACCTGCGAGCGGCGCCAGCGGTTGCGCAGCGCAATGGCCACCGCGCGTTTGGCGGCGCGCTGGCCAACGATATGGTGGTCTAGCTCGAAGACGATTTCCTGGGGGGTCATGGAGGACATAGGGTACGCTTCACAATTCTTCAATCGTGTGGCTCATATTGGTGTAGATGCACAGTTCACCAGCGATTTCTAACGATTTCTTCACGATCTCGCGAGCCGATAGTTCGGTATGGTCCAGCAGGGCCTTGGCAGCGGCCTGTGCGTAGGCACCGCCCGAGCCAATCGACACAATACCGTGCTCCGGCTCCAGAACATCGCCGCTGCCGGTAATGATGAGCGAGGCCTCGGCATCGGCCACGGCCAGCATGGCCTCCAGGCGACGCAGCACGCGGTCGGTGCGCCAGTCTTTGGTCAGCTCGATGGCCGAACGCAGCAGATGGCCCTGGTGCTTTTCCAGCTTGGCTTCAAAGCGTTCGAACAGGGTAAAGGCATCGGCCGTCGCCCCGGCAAATCCCGCCAGCACCTTGCCATGGTGCAGCTTGCGCACCTTGCGCGCCGTACCCTTGACGACAATATTGCCCAGCGTGACCTGGCCATCGCCACCAATGGCCACCTGCCAGCCACTGGCCGTCTTGCGGCGCACGCTGATGATGGTGGTACCGTGAAATTGTTCCATAGAGAATACCTGTGATGTAAAACAGCCCCGTCCACCAGCACGCAAACGCCGTGGGATAGCGCTAATCGGCGCGGGTGATCACCTTGGCGTGCTCGCTGATGCCGATCACATGGAAAAACGCCGCTACCAGTCGGTGCACTTCGGTGAAGTTGACCATACGGCCTTCGCTCTGACGCGCCGACACCCAGTTGAGCAATGTGCCAGCCGCAGAAAAATCTACCCGGATGAGTTTGGCGCATGAAATCACCAAGACATCGGCACCGATCAAGCGGGCTTCCAGCTTCTCCAGCATAGCCACTGGATCACCCTGGATCTGGCCCGACAGCTCCACCGACGAGAGCTGTTTGTGCGGGGTCGAGGTGGCTGCACCATCTGGCTTACTATCCCCGTAGCCACTTAAGCCCGATAAAATGGAGTCGTGCACGGCCTCGCCAATGATGGTTTGGCCGATGCCGGAAACGCCCTCTGCATTGATGGTTTTGTATTCGCAGCGGGCACTCTCCCATGACGGTGGCGAGACTTCGTACGTGACGCAAAAATCCAAAGCTGCCAACTCAAACTCATCCGGGCGGTGGCTGATGCGCAGATGCTCCAGACGCAAGTTCCAGTAATCCTGGCTGACATCACGCGCGCCGGAGGGGGTTGCGTTGCGCAGCAGTTGCTCCAGATTGTCTGAACCTTTGAAGCGCAGTTGTACGGGCTGTCCAGACCATCCGGCAAACAGCTTACTTAAAGGTGCCAGCGCATTGGCATCTATGCTTTTGAGTATGGACCAATCCAGCGTCCAGGGCATCGGCGCTTTAGCCAGCGCGGCATTCAGCGCTGCCAGCGTTTGGATGCCAAAACTGGCTGGCGAGCGCCAGTCCGATTTATTACCGGACTGCGCCAGTAAGGCAGGGTTAGCCTGGGCCAGTTTTCCTACGATTTCAGGCATGGAAAACCACATCGGCGCAGAACGGTTGAATCTACCGGCATAGTCAATGGCCAGGCTTTCAAAGCGATCCTGCTTACCCGTGGCGCGGTAAAGATCGAAGGCAGTAAACCAGGTCTCTTCGTGTCGATGGCGCCCCCCGCTTGGGCCCAAAGCCTCAAGCAAGCCTGCTTCGGCTCCGGCATCATCGCCGTTGGCAAAGCGGATAGCCGCCTCCTCCAGTTCAGGGTCATGCTGGACTTCATCCACATCCACAGCAAACATCTTGGAGGATGTAAACTGGGTGCTCAACGCGCCCGCAGGCGGCGCAGCCTCAGGAACCGCTGCCGCTTGAGCAGCCGCTATGGGCGCGGGCGCAGCGACAGACGCCGGGGCAAGAGGGGCTGCCCCCATAGCAGCCACCGTACGGGTTGCGGTGGCTCTGGCCATCGCCAAAGCGTTGGTCAAATCATCGGCCGCCGTGGGTGCGTAGGCCATGGGGTTCACTGCGGCGGCTTTGGGGGTGGCGGTGCTTGAATCCTCGGAGCGTTCGCTCTGGGCCAAATCTGAACTTGAAAAACTCGATGTCGCTGCTGATGGACCCGCCCCATGCTTGGTTTTCCACCATTGCATGGACATTTGGGCTTCAATTTCGTCAATTTTTTTCAGGGTGACAGCCCGCTCATCGGGCTTGGAGGGCATGGAGCTTTGGAAGAACGAGGGGCGACCGGTATCGCCGGGCAAAGCCACTCCACCCATGGCCTCGCGGTGGCGCATTTTGCGCAGCATGTCAAATTCACGCTTGCGCACGAAGTCGTTGCGCCGTTTGCGCTCAATCATCTCCTTGAGTGCCTGTTTGCTGTAAGCGGCATCCTTATCCGAGCTTTTTTCATCCAGATCGGACCAGTTGGTAGCCGGATTGCGCACGAACCTGGCCACTTTGGAAAATATTCCTCCGGGAGTGGTTTCGTCTTTAGCCATGGCGCGGGTTGGTATGCTGAGATGCGTAGTTTAACGGCTGGAGCTAATCGCCAAACATTTTTTGTTTCAGCTCACGTCGCTGCTGGGCCTCGATGGACAAATTGGCCGTCGGGCGCGCTATCAAACGGGACACGCCAATAGCTTCCCCTGTTTCGTCGCAGTAACCATAGTCTTCGGCATCAATGCGGGCAATCGACTGCTCGATTTTTTTCAGCAGCTTGCGCTCCCGGTCACGGGTGCGCAACTCCAGAGCGTGCTCTTCTTCAATCGTGGCGCGGTCGGCGGGGTCGGGCACCACCGAGGTATCTTCACGCAAATGCTCGGTGGTCTCACCTGCATTGCTCAAGATATCTTTTTTGAGCTGCACCAACTTGAGCCGGAAAAACGCCATTTGCAAGGGGTTCATGTATTCCGAGTCGGGCATGGCGATGGCTTCGGCATCGGTGAGCTGTGCGGCGGTTTTCTTTTTCCAGTTGTTGGCCAGTTTGGCATCTTTTTGGATTACCAGCTGTAGCGGCGGGGCGAGCACGGGTGCCGACATGGTGAAATTGGTCTTGGCAGCTGTAGACACTTCCATCGCCTTAGGGGCAATATTGGAAGGGCTGATAAAGCCCGATTTCGAAGTTCGACCCGTTTTGGCACCCGGCGGCGTGATGACCGCCCCTGGCTTGACCACCACATTGGGGACCACTTTGGTAGCCGACACGGCGGCAGGTTTGACCACTGGTTTGGTGGCTAATTTGGCAGCCGGTTTGGGTTGCGTCGTTTTGGCTGCAACCCCTGTAGATTTGCCTTTTCCAGCTACTGCATTGATGGGCGCTTTGACTTGGGTTGACGCTTTGGCGGCTGGTTTAGCCTTGCTTACTGCGGATGTTGCGGGCTTGGTAGGTTGTTTGATCACGGATTTGGCGCTAGCCTTGCTCACTGCTTTGACGGTTTTCGTCGGTTTCGATGGAGCTGCCTTTACCGCCGGTTTAGCCTTCGACTTCACCGGGGTGGCAGGCGCTTTACTGGTTTTGGCGGGAGGTTTGGCCACAGGTTTTTTCGTCCTTGTGACGGATGTTTTAACCACTGCTTTTTTAACAACCGTCTTTTTGACCACAGGTTTGACGGCAGCTTTAGGCGCAGGCTTGGCCGCCGCCTTTTTCACGGGTTGCGGCTTCGCCTTGGTTTTGGCAAGTGTTTTTTTCACTGGGATGGACTTCTTCACTGGGGCTTTCACTTCTTATCTCCTCACAGACCCGGTAGCGCACCCGTGTGCACTGCGCCCTCTCTGTGGTTTGTCTAGAGTTATGCCCGGTAAGGGCGGCCTCGCCGATTGGTGGTCGGCGGCGGATTGTAGCGACTTACGCAGCCAAAGTCCCACAAAACTGAAAATTAAACCTTTCATGGCACGATCTGCGTTTTCGCAAGGGTAGTTTTACACCAAACATTGCTCCAAACCTTGCAGCAAGATGTCTTTAGGCAAATCAATGCCAATAAATACCATTTTGTTCACGCGTTTTTCGCCTTCCGGCCACACCGGGCCCAAATCCGAGCCCATGAGTTGGTGCACGCCCTGGAAAATCACCTTGCGCTCGGTGCCCTGCATGTTTAAGACGCCCTTGTAGCGCAGCATGCGCGGGCCGTAGATGTTGACGATGGCACCCAAAAAGTCTTCCAGCTTGGCGGCATCAAAGGCCTTGTCGGAGCGGAAAACGAAGCTTTTCACGTCGTCGTCATGGTGATGGTGGTGGCCTTGGCCTGCGCCCGGCTTGTCGTGGGCGTGCGACGGGTGGTCACAATGCTCACCGTGCGCGTGGTCGTCATGGCCATGGGCATGGGCCTCGTGGGCGTGGGAGGGGTGGTCACAGTGCTCGCCATGGGCATGGTCATGATCGTGGTGGTCGTCTTCTTTCAAGAAATCCGGGTCAATATCCAGCTTGGCGTTCAAATTAAAGCCACGCAGATCAAACACATCCTTGATCGGCACCTCGCCAAAATGCACCGCCTGCATGGGCGCGCGCGGGTTCATGTGCTTAAGGCGGTGGATCAGCGCATCCACCTCGTCCTTGCCCACCAGGTCGGTCTTGCTGATAAAGATTTGGTCCGCAAAGCCCACCTGGCGGCGCGCCTCTTGCCGGTCATTGAGCTGCTGGGCCGCGTGCTTGGCATCCACCAGGGTCAGTACCGAGTCCAGTAGGTACTGTTCGGCAATCTGTTCGTCCATAAAAAAGGTCTGTGCCACCGGGCCAGGGTCGGCAATGCCAGTGGTCTCAATCACCACGCGGTCAAAGTTCAGCTCGCCCTTGCGCTTTTTCTCGGCCAGGTCAATCAGGGTGGTGCGCAGGTCTTCGCGGATGGTGCAGCACACGCAGCCGTTGCTCATCTGGATGATCTGCTCGTTGGTATCGGCCACCAGGATTTCGTTGTCAATATTCTCCTCGCCAAACTCGTTTTCAATCACGGCAATCTTCTGCCCATGGGCCTCCGACAGCACGCGCTTGAGCAAGGTGGTTTTGCCCGAGCCTAAGAAGCCGGTAAGAATGGTGGCGGGGATGAGGGACATAGCGAGCCTTGACAGGTAAATTTCAGAGAGTTTGCGCGCACTTACACGGCTTGGCAAGGCGCAATGTGCGTCACGCAGAGATGGGGAGTTTAGCGGGGAAATCAAGGGTCTGCGTGCACGCCCTGTGCAATGCTACATTTACATCCACGAAATGCATCTATCCCCATCCGGCCCGTGTTTTATCCGGAAACCCACCCCTTTGCACAAAGACCCCACATGACCACCACCATGGACAGCCGCTACGAAACACTGGCGGCGCAGTTTCAATACCAGCAGATTGCCATGCTGAAAGCCGCCTTGGACAAACACGGTATTGCGCCAGAGCTTGCGCTGGAGATTTGCGGCGACTTCACTTTTGATTTGTCCATCTTCTTTGACCAGGGCGAAATTGAACTGGACGGGCAAGCCTTTCGGCCTACGGTGGCCTTCACCGCTGATGAAGAAAATTTCCTGGTGCAACCCGATGACGTGGAATACCATCTGCACGCATTCAACTCAACGCAGGAAGTGTTTGGTAACCCCAATGAGCCGTCAGAGCCCACCGCCGCTTAGCCCTTCTTCACCACAATCAAGCCCTTCAGATACTCCCCTTCCGGGAAGTTGATCGTCATCGGGTGGTCGGGCGCGCCGCCCAGGCGCTCGCTGATGTAGCCGTCTACACCTGCGTCTATGCCTGCGCCGGCGACGATTTTGTGGAACAGGTCGGCGGTGATGCCGCCCGAGCAGCTGTAGGTGAACAGCACGCCGCCCGGCTGCAGGATTTTGAAGGCCAGGCGGTTGATGTCTTTGTAAGCGCGAGCCGCCCGGTCTGCGTGGGCAGCCGTGGGGGCAAACTTGGGTGGATCGAGCACGATGGCATCGAAAGTTTGGCCTGACTCGACGAACTGGCGCAGGCTGGCGTTGACATCGGCATCCATGAAGGTGACGTGCGCTGCGCTAAAGCCGTTCAAGGCGACGTTGGCCTTGGCGCGCTCGATGGCCGGGCCGCTGGAGTCGATGCTGGTGATGTGGTGGCTGGCCCCGCCACGGGCGCTGGAGTCAAGCACCCCCGCAGCGCGCAGGCCCGCCAGGGCGGCTACGGTAAAGCCCCCCGTATAGCAGTAGCAGTTGAGCACGCGCTTGAACTGCAGGCGCTGGGCGTACTGGGCAAACTTTTTGCGGCTGTCGCGCTGGTCGAGGTAAAACCCCGTCTTGTGGCCTTCGGCGATGTTGACCTGGAGCTGGTAGTCGTGCTCTGCAATGGTGATGTCCACGGGGCTGGTGTTGTCAGGCTTTGCAGGGTCATGCCCACCACGCAGCCAGCCCGTCACGCTCTCCAGCCCTTCCAGGGCGCGGCTGCTGGCATCCGAGCGCTCATACAGCTTGGCGAGCCCCGTGGCTTGCAGCAGCGCATCGGCAATCGGCTGCTTCCAGCGCTCTACCCCTGCCGACAAAAACTGCGCCACCAGCGTGTCGCCATAGCGGTCGACAATCAAACCGGGCAAACCGTCGGATTCGCCATGCACCAGGCGCATACTGTCACTTTGGATATCAAATAGCCGTCTAGTCCTTGTCGCCTGGACGCAAGCAGCTATAAAAAAGCTAGCATCTATGCGTTGCGCTTCATCAAAGCTCCAGGCCCGCGCGCGGATCTTGCTGCTCGGGCTGTAGGCGGCCCAGGCCAGAAACTTGCCGTCAAACGACTCCACGCGCACGGTCTCGCCACTGTCGCCGCCGCCTTTGGCGATGGCGTTGTCAAAGATCCAGGGGTGGCGGCGCTGCAAGGCGCGCTCTTTGCCTTCGCGCAGGGTGATGGTTTTCATGGGAGCTATTGTCGGGCATAGCCACAGACGTACCCGCGATGCGCATTGCGCAGCAGGACAAGCAAAGGCTATGCCGCGATGTCCGTACCGGCGTAGACCATGCTCAGTGCAAAGGCCTCGCCGCCCAGCCATTCGCCCGGCACACCTTCGCCCAGGGTGTAGGCCAGCGCCTGCCATTGGCCGTCGCTGGCGCGGCTGTGTACCTCGATGCGCTGCTCGGTTTGGCTCACGATCCAGTAGGCGCGCAGGCTGGGCAGCTTTTGGTAGGCGGCGAGTTTTTCGCGGCGGTCGATGGTGGCAGTGGATTCGCTCAGCACCTCTACCACCAGGGACGCATCTTGTACCACCCGCTCGTCATTGGCGGTGCTGGTGCCGCAGTAGACGAACACATCGGGGTAGTACACGCTGTCTGCGGCTTGCACATGCAACTTCATGTCGTTGATGAAGACTTGGCAGGGCGTGCCGTCGAGGCGATTTCCCAAGGCTCGTGCTATGTTGAGTGACACTCGGTTATGCCGCATGGTGCCGCCGGTCATGGCGTGGATACCCCCACCAACGTACTCCTGGCGCGTGGGGCTGTTGTTCTCGAACTTAAAGTAGTCGAAGAGGTGGATGGGTTTTTGCAGGGGTAAAGCCATGTGAATATTCTATGCAAACTTGGGGCTAAGCGCCACCGGGCTTTTTATCAGACCGCTTGGCGCGTGGATGCGCTGCATCATAGGCCTTGGCCAGGTGCTGAAAATCCAAGCGTGTGTACACCTGCGTGGTGGTGATGTTGGCGTGGCCTAGCAGCTCTTGCACGGCGCGCAAGTCTTGGCTGCTTTGCAGCAGGTGGCTGGCAAAGCTGTGGCGCAGCATGTGAGGGTGCACGGCGGTGGGCAGGCCGGCTTGCAGGCTGCGACGTTTGAGGCGTTGCCAGATGGATTGGGCGGTGAGGCGGGTGCCGTTTTTGCCTACGAAGAGGGCGGTTTGTTCTTGCGCCGCCTCTGGCAGTAGATCAGCGCGTACGACAAGGTACCTTTGCAAAGCCTCGACTGACTTAGCCCCCAGCGGCACGCTGCGGCGTTTGCTGCCTTTGCCCAGCACATGCGCTTCGCCCGCTTGCAAATCCAGCCAGCCCTTGGCACTGGAAGATGCTTGCACATCCAGCCCGACCAGCTCGCCGACCCGCAGGCCGCTGCCATAGAGCAGCTCGGTCATAGCGGCATCACGCGCTTCCAGTCTGGCATCGCCCTCCTCGCTGGTGTAGCTGGCCAGTTGCACGGCATCGTCTACCGCCAGGGCTTTGGGCAGGGGCTTGGGCTGCTTGGGGGCGCGCACGTCTTGTACAGGATTGGCAGTGACCAGGCCCTCGCGGCCCAGCCAGGTGTAGAAGCCGCGCCAGCCCGAGAGAATGAGCGCAATGCCACGCCCACTGCGGCCCTGGCTGTGCATTTGGGCTACCCAGCGGCGGATGTGGGCATGGTGGACTTGCAGCAGCGCAAGTTTGGCCTGCTGCGCGTTGGCTTGCAGTTTGGCCAGGTCTTCGGTGTAGAGGGCGACAGTGCGCTCGGCCAGGCGTTTTTGGACGCGGACGTGGGTTAGGTATTTTTCTACCAAGGCCGCGTCGTGGGGTGATGTGGCAACTTCAGGCGCTAAGACCTCTTCGGTAACCCGCGAAAGTGGGGTCAGAGCCGAATTTCGTAACTGCATCTGAGTCGCCGGTTTCATGGTCTTCCTGAATTCGGATCTGACCCCAGTTTCGCTGACCCCAGTTTCGCTGCTGATCCCGACCGCCACGCGGGCTTCGCGCTTCCCAACGGCCCGGCGGCGCGCATGCCTCTTATGCCCGCAGCCGCGACAGGGCGGCGCTGGCCAGCTCGGCGATGCGTTCCAGAAAGTCGGTGCCCATGTTGGCGTTGAAACGCTGGGCATCGGGCGAGGCCAGCACCAGCAGGCCAAAGGCATCGGCGGCGGCACCCGCGCGCAGGGGGATGAGGGCGATAGACTCGGCCAGCTCGGGGTGCTCCAGCCACTTCACCGCGTCAAAGCCGCTGTTGACACCGCAATAGGGCGTGGCGATCGAGGTAGCGAAGGTTTTGGCCTCCTCGCTTACGCCTTGGGCAAAGGGCTGGTCGGCATACTGGCCGTTGGTGTCCCACACCTTGATGGCCACTTGCGGCACCAAAAACTGGTGCTTGATCTCGCGCGCCACGGTGGCGGGCAAGTCCACCGGGTGCTGGGTGAGCAGCAGGTTGCGCGTCCAGTGCTGCAGCTTGTCGGTAATCATCATGTTGTCGTTGCCGTTGCGCACCATGTCCATCAGGCGCTGCTCCAGCGCCTTGATCTTGTCACGCAGCATCTCGGCCTGGCGCTCTTGCAGGCTCACCGCGCGGCTGCCGTGGCCGCTATTGAGCTGCACGGTGGACAGCAGAGCCGCATGGCGTTCAAAAAAATCGGGCGTGTTGACCAAAAACTGGGCAATGTCTTCCTCGGTAATAGGCGCTACGTCGTGGGGTTTAGTAGTCATGGTTTCCTCTTTTTAAATATTGTCGGGCACGTTGATGGTGCCTTGGTACACCGTGGTGGCAGGGCCGGTCATCATGACGGGGGCGGCTAAATTCAAGCTTTGGTCGGCGTTAAAGCCCGCCCACTCTACAGTGAGCAGGCCACCGCGTGCCTGCACGTCGACCCGCGCGTCCAGCAACCCCAGGCGTATGCCCGCCACTACCGCCGCGCAGGCCCCCGTGCCACAGGCCAGGGTCTCGCCTGCACCGCGCTCATACACGCGCAGGCGCACATTGCTACGGTTGACGATCTGCATAAAGCCTGCGTTGACGCGGCGGGGAAAGGCGGGGTGGGCTTCGACCCACGGCCCTACGGTCAGCACCGGTGCGGTGTCGATATCGTCCACGATTTGCACCGCATGCGGGTTGCCCATGGATAACACGGCGACCTCGCAACTTTGCTCAGTTGCTACTGATTTTGTAGCTGCTTGCGTCCAGGTGACGGGGACTATACGCCATTTTTGCCATAAACCACTGGCTACAGGCAGCGCCTGCGTCACATCAAACGGAATCTGGTCGCGCTCAAACCGGGGCGCACCCATGTCTACCGTGACCCGGCCATCGGGCTGCTCGGTCAGCGTCAAAATACGGTTCACGGTTTTCACGCGGATGGTGGTTTTGTCGGTCAGCCCCTGCTGGCGCACATAGCGCACAAAGCAGCGCGCGCCGTTGCCGCAGTGCTCCACCTCGCCGCCGTCGTTGTTATGGATGGCGTAGGCAAAGTCCACGTCGTCTTCTTTGGATTGACCTTCGATCAAGGGCGCAGACCGCACGCTCAGTATCTGGTCGGCCCCCACCCCAAAGTGGCGGTCGCCCAAAAAGCGGTACTGCGCGGGGCTCAGGTTAAGTCGCCCACGCGTCTCGTCCAGCACCACAAAGTCGTTGCCAGCGCCCTGCATTTTGGTAAAAGGAATCTGCATAAGTTGGATTATCCTATGCAACACCATCCATTTACCAAGAGAGACCGTATGCGCATCCCTGACTGGACCCAAGCCGCCCATCCCCAACCCGTTGACCTGGTCAACGCCATCAAGGCCCGCCGAGGCGGCGAGCTGATCAACCTGGACAAAGCCCTGCTGTGGAGCGAGCCGCTGGCACGCGGTTGGAACGTCTACCTCAAAGCCGTGCGCACCGAGCTGCCCACCAGCCGCAAACTGCGCGAGCTGGGCATCTGCACCGTAGCCTTGCTGACCGGTGCCGCCTACGAGTACCACCACCACGCGCCCGATTTTTTGACTGCAGGCGGCACCCAGGCAGAGCTGGATACGCTAGCTGCCTTTGTCGCCCCATTTTTACAAGGAAATAGGCCTGTAGCCCAACAAAATATAGTGCAAGCAGCTATCGAAACAATAGTAATGCAGTATGCCGCTGAGATGACGGTCAACGTTAAAGTCAGTGATTCCACTTTCGCTGCGTTGCAACAGCACTTTGACACCACGCAGATTGTGGAGCTGACATCGGCGATTGCTACTTACAACATGGTGGCACGGTTTTTGGTGGCTTTGGGGGTTTCGCCGGAAGGGCACTGAAGATGTCGCCCAGCCTTGGTCACATAAGCGGCAGTTGAGGAAGTCGGGCTGCAAAAACTTCCACGAACACGCGCGAACTTCCCTCACACAAAACCACCGCATGCACCGCGCGCCTCGCTACAGTTTTTCATCCCGACCACACTCAACTACCGCTTGGCATGCAAAACCCCGCATGGCGCCTTTACAAAACTTGTTATACCTGCTCATAATCACAGTACACCGTCGCAACCCTATGAATGCAATCATGTTTTTGAAATTGCTCAGGTCATGTTTTTTCGCAGGCAGTCAATGTATTTGGCCGTTTCGCGGGATACATAAAAATTAAGGGTCATAACATGCTAACGCGTAGCTCGCTCACCCGCTATTTATTAGTGATCCTTGTCGCGATCGCTACGTGGGGCAGCAATGCCCAGCCTGTCGACGGCCCCCTGACTACTCTTTCTATTGGCCAACAGCCTCTGCGCATTCCGGCACCTGCTGGGTTTGTCGAAACATCACACAGCTCACCAGACCTTTATGCAACCGCGCTTTTGTTTGGCGCTGGCGATGCACGAATAGTTGCCCACTTCGTCACTGACAAGGATCGTGCTGGGTATGAAAGTGGCAATACAGTTGTGCTCGAGAACTTCCTACTTGTACAAACGCCCAAGCGTGCTGAGAACATAGTCGCTACACAAGCCCAGTTCGACAAACTGCGTGCCGGAACTGTCGCCCTTCAAACCGATCTTGGTCGTCGTTTGGCGCCTCGACTCGCCAAAGAGCTTGAACGCATATCTAAGGATATTTGGTCAAACCAGGCGGCGGAAATAAAATTTCGAGTGGGTGATATCGTTCCTGTTTCGGTCGATAGGGATGACGCTCGCGTTCTTATTTACACAGTCCTCGCGCAGATTGGTATTGCCGAAAATAATGTCAACAGGAGCCAGACCATGGTGTATTCCACCGCGTACTGCTTAGTCGCAGGTAAAGTCCTAATGCTCGCGGCTTACCGACACTTCCGTACTCCCGAAGACTTAGAAGCTTCACGCATGCAGATAACCATGTGGGCCAATTCCGTCCTGTCAGCGAACTGAAGGCTAATTCAAAGGCTAGGTGACACATATGCCTCGAAAGCCACGCGTCGGCGTATGTGTCTATTGTGGCAATGCCGGTCGGGTTACGAACGACCACGTACCGCCGACGTGCTTGTTCCCACTCGACTCCCGAGTCAATTTGATTACAGTTAAGGCTTGCGATGTATGCCACAACTCATTCAAACTGGATGACGAATACTTTCGCGTTGTGCTTTCGATCCGGGATGACCTGCCAGACGGTCCGGACGCGCAGTTTCTACGAAATCAGACACGAAAGACCATGCGTAATCCAGACGCGAAAACGTTTCAAGCGGCGATCCGAGCCTCTACGCATAGAGTAACGCGTAGCGACCCAAACGGCATTTATGTGGGTGAGGTGACGGCGTTTCGAGTTGATGCGTCACGAATCACAAGAACAGCGCAACGCATGGTGCGCGGCATGTATGGAAAATTCTTTGGAAGCCCACTCCCACAGACATACGAGTTGACAGTCAGTCTTCTGGACTTGCAACGTGACATGAGTCCTCTTCAAACGCCTGAGGTGCAGGAAGTGATTACGTTTCTACATCAGCACGGGCATCACCGCGCGTTTGGCAAAGTACTTGATGTATGGTACGCGAAGACTATTGATGACGCGAACTCAAGCGTATGGGTTATACGTCTGCACGGTGCATTTGGCTTCTTTGGCTTCACTGTCCCGAGGGACACTTAATATTGCTCACGCGCAGCATAAAAGTTGATTTTTGCCGTAGGTCAACAAAATTCTGAGTTCGCTACTCGCGAATTTACATCGAAGTATATGAAGCACGGGCTGTTTTAAACAGCCCAGAATCATGTGACAGGGTGGGTTCGTCCCGATGAAAATTTTGGAGAAAGGCGCGCGGTGCATGCGCAGGCTTTGCGTTACCCAATTTCGCGCGTGTTTTTGTAAAAATTTTGCAGCGGGATAACCCGCCCTGAGTCCAGCTCAGCCGAAAGATACCGCCCCTTGACATACCATTAGTAATATATACATAATATGGCATGTGGGACATCCAAGAACATCGCCGTGTGGACAAGCAGCTTTCTGGGGTGGTACCGATGGAAATACTGAAGCGTTACGAAAAGTGGAAAGACATTGCCCGTATTTCAGGGCCGCAGGGCTTGCGCGCCATCAAGGGGTTTCATGACGAGGCGCTGTCGGGTGAATGGAAAGGGTTTCGATCTTCTCGTTTGGGCTTGCAGTGGAGAGTGATCTACCAGGTTGTCGCAGATGTATTGATGGTGCATGTTGTGCACGTTACCGCCCACAATTACAGGAGGCCATGAAATGAAAACATTCAGTACTGCAAAAACCAGGGTTGAGGTGTCGGTGGGTGAGTCTGTGCGGATTCTGCGCGAGCTCCAGGAGCTTAGCCAAAGCCAATTGGCAGAGCGCTCTGGCATACCGCAAGCCACCATTTCTGCCATTGAAAATGGTCGCGTCAATTTGGGTATTGAGCGGGCCAAGATGCTTGCCCGCGCACTGCAATGCCATCCTTCGGTGATCGTCTTTCCAGGCTGGGAAGTGCCGTTGAAACTGGCTGCGTAAGATTCCCAGCCGTGTAGCTTTCACGCTCTACCGGAGTACCGCATGAAGTACCTTGCCGTTTTCACCACCGTGGGCAGCTTGCCCCAGGCGCAGTCGATGGCGCGACATGTGGTTGAACGCAAGCTGGCCGCCTGCGCGCAGATCTCTGAAATCCAGAGCGTCTACACTTGGAACGGTGCCCTGCACGACGAGAAAGAGTTTCGCATCCTGTTCAAAAGCACCCGCGCAGCCTACCCTGCGCTGGAGGCCGCCATCCGGGAGCTGCACGCCTATGAGCTGCCCGCCATTCATGCGCTGGCGTTTGACCAGGTGTCTGCGCCCTATGCCGCGTGGATAGACAGCCAAGTGGCCCTATGAAGTAATAATCCAGCCTTCCAGCGCATCCATCTTCTTGGGCAAACCATAGCGCTTGTCACCCCCCTGCCACTTGGCCTCGGCCCAGGCCGCCTGCAGCATGCACAGCACGGCATCCAGGCTGTCTCCACTGGCATCGTCTACCAGCGTGTCGCGCTGGGCGTGGGTGAGTTTGATGCGCAGTTTCAGGCGGGTGTGGCCATTTTCCAGCGCGGTGATGAGGTCTTTGCGGGCGATCAGACGGTCGGGAGTTTGCTTGGCTTTGTCGTCGGATTTGTAGCTGCGGTTTTTAAGGATCTCCCGCGCCAGCAGGCCGGGGTAGGCTTCCAGGGCGACGCGGCGCGGCTGGCCTGCTGCGTCCTGGTCTGTGACAGCGCCCTGGTGTAAGGATGGGAAATGCACGCCCGCATCCATGAGGCGCGGTACGCCAGCGTGCAGCATGTAGGCGACCGGCGGGTTGACCCACTTCATGCTGGGGCTGGAGCCTGCGGGCAGGTCGGTTGCGCGGTGGGCAAATTTTCCGCCCACCGGGCGGGCATCGCAAAAGGCTTTGAAGGTGCTGCGAATCTCTTCGCGGGACAAAGCGGCGTAGTGGCGCATGCACTGCGCCCAGTCGGTGGGCCAGTGCACATGCTCTACCAACTCACGCGGCAGGCCAAAGGGCAGATCAAAACCGCCGATCCAGTCGGTATGCACTGACAGCCAGGCGCCAAAGCCATCCAGCGTCTCCACGCGCTCTAAATTCAGTAGCTGCACACGCCCATTGGTACTGGACCCTATGGCGAAAACAATAGGTTTTCGCTTGCTGGGGCTGCTGGAGAAATCACATCCAATGACTGGCATCAGCGTTTAAAAATTTCACGCTCGGGGCAGGACGAAAGGAACTGCCGTGGGAGGCAAGGCTGCGTGCTGTGTGCTGGGGGCTTTAAGCGCGGCCGATGATACTGGCGGTGGCCATCAGCTCTTCCAGCAAGGCCAGCGACACCTTGCCGCTGACTCCATACGGGTCCAGCTCGGGGCGCTCTGAATATTTGAGCACGATGGAGGTGTTGATTTTGGCCAGGTTGACCTGGCCCATGGTCCAGCCGCCAAAGCGACGTTCGGTGATTTCTTCAAAATCGAGCAGCACCACGTCTTTGTGGCGCGGGTCTTTGCTGATATGGTTGTACAGCTCACTCACCGCGCCGCGCCCACCTTCAATCGCCTGTAGAAAGATGCCTGCACCGTAGCACAGGATGCCGGTGATGCCGCAGGCGGGGTTGTGCGCGCGCGAGGTCGCCAGGATGGCATCAATATGCTCGGGCTTGGACGGGTCGGCCAGGCGGCTGACGTAAATGAGTCGAACTAGCATGTTGTCTCTCTTATCACTGCTTATTGCTGGCTACTGGATTGGCGCGGAATCAGCGCTAAGAACTCGCGGCGCAGATTGGGGTCCTTCAAAAAACTGCCGCGCATGACGGAGTTGATCATCTTGCTGTCGGCATCTTTCACGCCGCGCCAGCCCATGCAAAAGTGCGTGGCCTCCATCACGATGGCCAGGCCATCGGGCTGGGTTTTGAGCTGGATCAAATCGGCCAGTTGCACCACCGCTTCCTCCTGGATCTGCGGGCGGCCCATCACCCATTCGGCCAGACGGGCGTACTTGGACAGGCCAATCACATTGGTATGCTCGTTGGGCATCACACCAATCCAGATCTTGCCGATCACCGGGCAAAAATGGTGGCTGCACGCACTGCGCACGGTAATCGGGCCGACAATCATCAGCTCATTGAGATGCTCGGCATTGGGAAACTCGGTGATGGTGGGCGCGTGCACATAGCGGCCCTTGAAGACCTCATTGACGTACATCTTGGCCACGCGGCGTGCGGTGTTGTGGGTGTTGTGGTCGGTGGCGGTGTCAATCACCAGGCTGTCGAGCACGCCCTTCATTTTGCCCTCCACCTCGTCGAGCAGTTTTTCCAGCTCGCCCGGTTCGATGAAATCGGCAATATTGTCGTTGGCGTTAAAGCGTTTTTTAGACTGCTGGACGCGCTCGCGGATGACGGCGGACATGGGCCTGCCGATGTCAGTGTCGGGGGTGTTCATGGGGGGTACTGTTTTCATTAACATTACACTATGGTAACCGATCTAATTTTATAAGGGTATTAGGCTCAAAGCCAATAAAACAATGCGTAAGCAGCTATGTATTTAATAGCGATTTCCGGTACTCCACAAGGCTAGCCGCATCAGGGCGTAAGCAATCTGGTCAAGAAGCCGCTTAGTCCAAGGGCGGTTGGCGTAGTCGGCAGGGTTGATCTGCTGGCCGTCCTGTGCCATGGCGTGCACCAGCGTACGACGCAGGGTTTGGGCAAACTCGGGGCTGCGCACCATGATGTTGGCCTCGCGCGCCAGCAGCAAACTCAAAGGATCCAGGTTGGACGAACCGACGGTCGCCCAGGCCTGCGGCTCCGTTGCATCCACCACCGCCACCTTGGCATGCAGAAAGCTGCTGGAGTACTCGTGTATTTCCACGCCAGCGCCCAGCAGGGCGCTGTAGACGGGCCGCGCCGCATGGTATTGCATGAAATACTCGTAGCGACCTTGCAGCAACAGCCGAACCTTGACACCACGCTGCGCAGCGGCCATCAAGGCGTGGCGCAGTTTTCCGCCAGGTACAAAATAGGCGTTGGCAATGATGATCTCATGGTGTGCGTCGCCAATGGCCTTCAGATAGGCCCGTTCAATCCGTTTTCGGTTGCGTACATTGTCACGCAGCAGCAGGGCAGCCCTGTACATGGTTGCCCTGCTAACTACAGAATCTGAAGCGCCCTGTATCGGCAGAGCATCTTCTTGCACCACGGTCCGTGCACTGACCCAGGAGGTGACGGCGGCACCAATCTCATGCTGTCGCAGATTGCGTACGGCCTGCATGCGTTTCCACAGGCTGTCCATGGCCTCCACCATCGCTGCCACCAGCGGGCCGGTTACGCGCACGGCAAAATCAAAACGGGGCGCTTTGAGTGCCCCGTGGTTCGGGTCGAAATAGTCATCCAGAATATTGATGCCACCACAGAACGCGACCGCCTGCGTGGTGCCAGCGTCTACCACGCACAGCTTGCGGTGTAGCCTGCGCCAATGACTAGGCAGCAGCATGCCCAGATGCCCCATCGGATTGAACACACGCCACTGTACGCCAGCGGCATCAAAGCGCTCGCGCCAGTCGGCAGGGATCTGGCTGGTTCCCGCCCCATCGACCACCAACCATACCCGTACGCCGCGCAGCGCCGCGCGCACCAGCGCCGCTCCCACGTCGCCCCCGGTTGCGGTAAAGTCAAAAATATAGGTCTCCAGCCGAACGTCGTGCTGCGCCGCATCCATGGCGGCAATCATGGCTGGAAAAAGCTCTATCGCGCCCTGCAAGAGGTGCACTTGGTGGCCATGGGTCAACACAGGCATGGGCTACAACGTAAAGTCCACGATCAAGGGCAGATGGTCTGACATGCGCGACCAGATGGCTCCGCGCGGCACATGGCTGGCGGTAGGTTTGGCATGGCGTGCAAACACATGGTCCAGCTGCACCAACGGCAAGCGCGAGGGAAAGGTGGGCGTACGCTCTGGCGTGTGGGGTTTCGCATTAGCTCTGCTTTTCATAGCTGTTTGCGCCCACCGTACAGGGGCTACCGGGCTATTAAAGTCTCCAGCCACGACCAGTGTGGCAGACTTGGGTATTTCACGCTCCATGAATTTCGCCAGTTGCGCCAGCTGGCGCGTGCGGCTGGCGGCGATCAGCCCCAGGTGCACCACGATCACATGCACTGGCGCACCATGCACCAGCACCTCGATGTGCAGCAGGCCGCGCTGCTCAAAACGGTGGTCACTCATGTCCTCGTGCTGGTGGTTAATCACCGGCCAGCGCGACAGCAGCGCGTTGCCATGCTCTCCGTGGCGCGTATGGGCATTGGTGCGGTACACGGCCTCGTAGCCTTCGGGAGCCAGGTAGTCGGCTTGGGGCAACTCGGGCCAGCGGGTGAAGTAGCCCGCCTCTTTGTGGTTGACGCGGCGCACTTCCTGCAGGCAGATGATGTCGGCATCAAACTGCTCTACCGCATGCACCATGTCGTGGATCTCCAGCCGGCGGTTGGGGCCCATGCCGCGCACCCCTTTGTGGATGTTCCAGGTGGCGACGCGCAGCGTCTGTGGGTCTTGCTTCATAAGGCCTATTGTGACAAACTTGGGCCCGCCGGCTGGAAGAACCTGGGCAGCATCAGCACAGCCTCGGCGTTGGAAGCTGAAAAGCACTGGTCAGCCGCGACGCGATAGGGCAGCCACTGGTAGGCCACATGCTCGCGCGGACTCAGCTGCACGCGCGTGCCCTTTGGCACCATGAGGCCAAACACATGCTCGGTATTGCGCAGCACGCCGGGTGCATAGCGGCGGCGCCACTGCGGGTAAATGTCGTACACATTCTGCAGTCGCCAATCGGTCAGCACATGGCCACCTTGGTGTGCGTCAATCCCGGTTTCCTCCCACACCTCGCGCCGCGCTGCGATCTCCGGCGCTTCGTCCACCGCATCCAGGCTGCCCGTGACCGATTGCCAGAACCCGGTAGCCAGGCCCTGCGCATCCGCACGCTCGATCAGCAGCACCTGCTGTTGTGGGGTGTAGATCACCACCAGCACGGAGATGGGGATTTTGAAAGGAGGCACCACTACCGTCATACGCCGCTTTGCAGGGCATCGAGGGCATCGGTCAAAATAGCGCGTTGGTCGCTCACATTCGCCACAGGTGATTTCAGTATTTTGGGTAGCACAGCGGCAATGAAATGCACCGCCACATACAAGGCCTCGCCATCCACCACCACGGTTTGTCCTAAACGTCTGGGTAGGCTGTCAAAGGCCATCCCCGGTCACCACACCCGGTACTCAGCACCAAAGATTCCCACCTCTTGCACGATGCGGTTTTGCTCTGCAACCCAGTCTTTGTAAGTTGCACCAAATTCCTTTGCTGTCATTTTGGCTGGCACGGCAGCCGCCTGGCGCTTGAGCGCTTCGTAATGCTCTGCCGATACCGTCACGGTACATGCGGACGCATGGGCAGCATAAGCAACTACCATCGCTACCGGCTTGCCATGGCGTGTCACCACTTGGTCGCCCTGCGTGCGTGCCAAGTCGATCAACTCGCTAAAACGGTTCTTGGCTTCTTGCACTTGCCAGGTGTGAGGAACTGCACTCATAGAGCACCTCCATGTTCTGTCTAGATTGGACAAAATTTTAACCCCCTAGTGAGCCTAAGCGCTTTTAGGCTGCTGCAATTGAAATTTCGCCAGTCTCAAAACTCGTCAAATTTAAACTTCGTCTTGACATCTTGTGCGTAACACATACAATGCATTGTATTACAAATTAACGGATTGCCTACCATGCCCGCAGTTGCACAACCCACTCTACCCGCTTCCCCACAAACACGCACGATCAACGTCCGTGTCCCCATCAGCGTGTTCAACCAACTGGACGAACTGGCCACAGCCACAGCCAGAACAAAAAGTTTCGTCACCGTTGAAGCCCTTTCGAGTTATCTCGAAGCTCAGGCTTGGCAAGTGAAAGAAGTGCAAGACGCCATCGTCGAAGCAGACCATGGCGACTTCGCCACTGACGATCAAGTCAACGCCGTTTTTGCAAAGTATGGCGCTTAAATTACGCTGGACAAATCGAGCCCTTGGCCGGCTCGACATGATCGCCGCCTACATCGCCAAAGACAACCCGACAAGGGCAAAAACTTTCACACAAGAGCTTCGCAAAAAAGTAGATATTTTAAAATCGCAACAACTTGGGACAGCTTGGAAAGTCTTCGGCACCAAGCAGTATGTACTTCACCCAAACTACATTGCGATCTACAAAGTCAAAGGTGATGAAGTGCAGATACTCACGATCTTGCATTCAGCGCAAGAACGGCAGTGAAGCTGACCATGGAATTGCATCACTAATATGCGAGAAAGTGACCGCGCTATTTACCGTAAAATATGGCGCTAAAGCAATGAAATATTGCGCAGGCAGCTACTGAATTTATAGTAATTTTCAGTCCATCCGGACAGCTTCAATGCGATGGATCTGCGAATAGTGTAGCTATGCAAGTACTGACCCCGGCGTGCTGATGTGCCTGAAAATGCCGCCCGCTGCAGTTGGTGTTGTGCACCCACACACCGTGCTCTCCCACGTAGTAGGTGTGGAAATCTTCGACCTCCAGGTTGTAGACCGGCAAGTGCAGGTACAACTCTTCCGGGAAAGTGCCGAACTGGGAGTCATTGTAGGGAACTTGATGATCCTGAATCACTTGCAAGGATTCGACTTTTGACTCGACCAGCCGATGGCTCACGTAATCCCAGAGTGCGCCATAGGCTTCAACGTCCCCGCTGTAGTTTGAATTCCAACCAACGCCCGGCTGATCGCTAATATAGATATCAGTTGTTCCGTCGGCTGCAACGCTACGGCCATCGACCAATTCCAACCAGTATTCTTTTGAGGATCGGTACAGGTTTTCTGCGGGCGTCCAACCTAAGTCCTTCACCCAGAACGGGTGATTGACGGTGCAGATAATGCGGTGATACCGATTGATCGTCGGATCTAGCAGATAGGTTACGCGGATCACCCGCTGCGGCCCACGCGCAAAGGTCTTGAGCACCCGCTAATAAGCCTGCTACCCGCCATTCTCCGGCTTGGACAGCACCCAGTCGCCCACCTTGATCTGCTCAATTGGCACCAAGCCTTCCTTGGTATGCACCAAAGTACCCGCTGCAAAGCAGGCACCGGGCTCAAACCATTTGCGGGTTTTATCGGGACTGACCAATTTGTCGAGCACAGCCTTAAATTGCTTGTCGCCTGCACCACTCACCTCGGCCATCAATTTTTCAATACAGGGGCGGGCACAGCGTTGGAACTGACGGATTCTAGTGGAGTAGTTCAGGCTGCAGCTTTCTCTGCTGCCGCAGGAGCGCGCAGCCGAATATGCAGCTCGCGCAACTGCTTCTCGTCCACCGGCGACGGCGCTTGCGTGAGCAAGCACTGGGCGCGCTGGGTTTTGGGGAAGGCGATGACGTCGCGGATACTTTCTGCGCCGGTCATCAGGGTGATGATGCGGTCCAGGCCAAACGCCAGGCCGCCGTGCGGGGGCGCGCCGTACTGCAATGCGTCCAGCAAAAAGCCAAATTTGAGCTGCTGGTCTTCGGGCGAAATTTTCAGCGCATCAAACACCTTGGCCTGCACGTCGGCCCGGTGGATACGCACCGAGCCGCCGCCAATTTCCCAGCCGTTCAGCACCATGTCGTAGCCCTTGGCAATGCACTTTTCGGGCGCGGTAACCATCCAGTCTTCGTGGCCGTCTTTCGGGGCCGTAAAGGGGTGGTGCACGGCGGTGTAGCGCTGGCTTTCTTCGTCGAATTCAAACATGGGGAAGTCCACCACCCACATCGGGGCCCAGCGGTCTTCAAACAGGCCGTTCTTTTTGCCAAATTCGCTGTGGCCGATTTTCAGGCGTAGCGCGCCAATGGCATCGTTGACGATCTTTGGCTTTGTCGGCACCGAAGAACAAAATGTCGCCGTTTTGCGCGCCGCTGCGCTCAACGATGGCTTTGAGGGCAGCGTCGTGCAGGTTCTTGACGATGGGCGACTGCAAGCCTTCGCGGCCTTTGGTGATGTCGTTGACCTTGATCCAGGCCAGGCCCTTGGCACCGTAGATTTTGACAAACTCGGTGTAGGCATCGATCTCGCCGCGCGAGATGCCAGCGCCTTCCACGCCGCCCTTGGGCACGCGCAGGGCCACCACGCGGCCGTTTTTCATCAGCGCGGGGGCTGAGAAGACTTTAAAGTCCACATCGCCCATCACGTCGGTCAGCTCGGTAAATTCGAGCTTGAGTCGCAGGTCGGGCTTGTCCGAGCCGTATTTGTGCATCGCGTCAGCGTAGGTCATCACCGGGAACTCGCCCAGGTCCACACCCTTGGTTTTCTTGAACACTTCGACCATCATGCCCTGGAACATGTCGCGGATTTCCTGCTCGGTCAAGAAGCTGGTTTCGATATCGATCTGCGTGAATTCGGGCTGGCGGTCGGCACGCAGGTCTTCGTCGCGGAAGCATTTGGTGATCTGGTAGTAACGGTCAAAGCCCGCCACCATCAGCAACTGCTTGAAGAGCTGCGGCGACTGCGGCAGCGCGAAGAACATGCCCTCCTGCACGCGGCTGGGTACCAGGTAGTCCCGCGCGCCTTCGGGCGTGCTCTTGGTGAGCATGGGGGTTTCGATATCGACAAACCCATGGGTGTCCAAATAGTTGCGTACCGCCATGGCCACTTTGTAGCGCAGCATCAGGTTGTTTTGCATATAGGGGCGGCGCAGGTCCAGCACGCGGTGCGTAAGGCGCGTGGTCTCACTCAGGTTGTCGTCGTCGAGCTGGAAGGGTGGCGTGACTGAGGGATTCAGCACTGTCAGCTCGTGGCACAAAATTTCGACCTTGCCGCTTTTCAAAGCCTCATTCACCGTACCGGTGGGCCGCGCACGCACCAGGCCCTTGATCTGGATGCAAAACTCGTTGCGCAGGCCTTCGGCGGCTTTGAACATGTCGGCGCGGTCGGGGTCGCAGACGATTTGTACATAGCCTTCGCGGTCGCGCAGATCCACAAAAATTACGCCGCCATGGTCGCGGCGGCGATTGACCCAGCCGCACAAGGTGACGGTTTGGCCCAGCAGGGCCTCAGTCACCAGACCGCAATAGCTGGTGCGCATGAGCGACAAAGGATTGGCGAGGGCTTGGGTCATATTCACACTTCCGGCCCCTTGGGGGCGTTTTTAAATCAGAGTTGAGAGGCAGGTAGCACGGCGGCTAGCGGCGCAGGCGCTGGTGCACTGGGCGACACCACGCCCATGGAGACGATGTATTTGAGCGCTTCGTCCACGCTCATGTTCAGCTCAATGCAATCGGCTTTTTTGAGCATCACAAAATAGCCGCCGGTGGGGTTGGGCGTGGTGGGCACATACACACTCACGTAGTCGCCCTGCAAATGGTTGACTACATCGCCACCGGGAGAGCCGGTGACAAAAGCAATCGTCCACACGTTCTCGCGCGGCCACTGGATAAGTACGGCCTTGCGGAAGGCGTTGCCGCTGTCGGAAAACAGCGTGTCGGACACCTGCTTGACGCTGGAGTAGATCGAGCGCACCACGGGAATGCGGTTAAGCAAAGCGTCCCACCAGCCCACCAGTTTTTTGCCAAAGAAGTTACTGGCGACAGCGCCGACCAAGAGCAAAATAGCAAAGGCCAGAATGACACCAAAACCGGGGATATGCAGATCCAATTGCGGGAACAGGCCTTTGAGCACTTTGTCGGGGTGCCAACTGGCAGGCAGTATCAGCAGGGTTTTATCCAGGCTGGAGACAATCCATTCCAGCACCCAAATGGTGATGCCTATCGGTACGATCACCAACAGACCAGCAAGCAGCCATTTGCGGATGGATTTCATGCGAATGAGGCCTCAGGTCCCTGTCGCTGGGGCGCTAGCAGCTACTGATTTAGTAGCGATTGCAGGCGTGGGGCTGGCGGCGGGTGCACTGGTGGGTGCTGCGGGGGCTGGCGCAGCAGCGGGTGCACCAGAAGTATCGGCAGTTTTGGCATCGGTTTTAACCGCTGGTTTGGCCTCGGACCCCACGCCTGAATTGGCTCCATCGCTGGCCTTGCCAGCCTCGCCACCGCGAAAATCGGTCACATACCAGCCCGAGCCCTTGAGCTGAAAACCCGCAGCGGTCAGCTGCTTGGCAAACGCCTCTTGCCCACAGGCCGGGCATAGCGTGAGCAATGGATCCGAGAGTTTTTGGAGCACGTCTTTGGCATGGCCGCAAGACGCGCATCGGTAAGCATAAATTGGCATGGGATAGCAGCGGTCAAACAGTGAGGTAAGGCGCTATTTACGCCACAACACGCCCACAGCAAGCTTACCGGGGCGCAAAACCTTCAATTATAGCTGCCACCCTGTAGCGTGGCGGGCCGATGCCCGGGCTCCACCCCTGCCAGCTTGTGGTGCGATGCATGACTGTTTTTAATCGCCTGGGGGCCCAACGAGCCTACCAGCATGCCCACAAAGGCCGCCAAAATACCCGCCAACTGCGCCGGGAACTCTTGGCCCGCAGGAGTGGCCAAAAACAGCCCCCAGGTCAGCAAACCCAGCACAATGGAGAAAATGGCCCCCTGGGTGGTGGCACGGCTCCAGTACAGACCAAACACCAAGGGAATAAACGCGCCCACCAAGGTTACTTGATAAGCACCCGAGACCATTTCATAGATCGGCGTGCCCTGCATGCGAATGGCATAAATCAGCACAAAAATGCTGAAAATCAGCACCGTGATGCGCATGGTGCGCAGCTCGGCCTTGTCACTTACCCGGGGTCTGAACTGCCGCCAGATATTTTCTACAAAAGTAACACTCGGTGCCAACAGCGTGGCCGAAGCGGTGGATTTAATAGCCGAAAGCAGCGCGCCAAAAAACAGCACCTGCATCACAAAAGGCATCTTGGTCATCACCAGGGTGGGCAGCACTTTTTGCGGATCGTCTTTGAGCAAGCCGACCACTTCGTTGGGCATGATCAGCAAGGCGCTGGCCACCAAAAACATGGGCACAAAGGCAAACAGGATGTAGCACACCCCGCCAATGACGGGTCCCTTGGTGGCAGCGCCCACGCTGTTGGCCGACATGACGCGCTGGAACACATCTTGCTGCGGGATGGAACCCAGCATCATGGTGATGGCCGCTGCAAAAAAGAAAATCATGTCTTTAAAAGTCGGCTCCGGCCAAAACTTGAACAGGTCTTTGCTCACCGCAAAGGCTATCACCTTGTCGGCACCCCCGGCCATACCACTGGCAAACACCGCAATGACCGACAGGCCGACGACCAGAATAATCATCTGGATGAAGTCGGTAATGGCCACTGACCACATACCACCGAACAAGGTATAGGCCAGGATCGATACCACACCGATCGTCATGCCTACGGGGATGCTGATCGCGCCCGCCGACAGCAGGTTAAACACCAGCCCCAGTGCAGTGACCTGGGCCGACACCCAGCCCAGATAGCTGAGCATGATGATCAGCGAGCACATCACCTCTACACTGCGGCCAAAGCGCTCGCGGTAATAGTCGCTGATGGTCAGCAAGGTCATTTTGTAGAGCTTTCCCGCAAAAAACAGGCCCACCAGAATCAAACAAGTGCCAGCACCAAACGGGTCTTCCACCACGCCGTTCAAGCCACTGTTGACAAACTTGGCCGGAATGCCCAGCACGGTCTCCGAGCCAAACCAGGTAGCAAAGGTGGTGGTGACAATCATCACCAGCGGCAGGCTGCGCCCGGCGATGGCAAAGTCGGTGGTGGTTTTCACCCGCTTGGCGGCCCACAGGCCGATGGCGATGGTGACCAGCAAATACAAGATAACCAATGTCAACAGCATGATGTTGAAGCCTCCAGCGTATTTTAGAAAAACCGGGTGAGTTTGATGCGCAGCAAAAATTGTATCAAGATCAGGCCCAACACAAAACCCAAGCCACCGTAAATTATTTTTTGCAGCAGACTGTTGGTACGTTTTTGCTCGGCCAGCAGCTCAACCAGGGTGTGGTCGTGCTGGCCTTTTTGCTGCTGCAAATAGTTGTGCAGCAGGCGCGGCAGCTCGGGCAAGAGCTTGGCGTAGCGCGGCGCTTGGGCTTTGAGTTGTTCGATCAATTTTTGCGGGCCAATTTGCTCCAGCATCCATGTTTCCAAAAATGGTTTGGCCGTGGCCCACAGGTCTAAATCCGGGTCTAGCTGACGGCCCAGGCCTTCGATATTAAGTAATGTTTTTTGCAGCAATACCAGTTGGGGTTGGATCTCTACATGGAAGCGGCGCGAGGTTTGGAACAGGCGCATCAGCACCATACCCAGGGAAATTTCTTTCAGTGGGCGGTCAAAATACGGCTCGCAGCAGGCACGTATCGCGGCCTCCAGTTCGTCCACCCGGGTAGCAGCGGGCACCCAACCTGACTCGATATGCAGCTCGGCCACACGCTTGTAGTCGCGCCTGAAAAATGAGACAAAGTTTTGCGCCAGATATTCTTTGTCGACCTCGGTGAGCGTGCCCACAATGCCAAAGTCCAGTGAGATCACGCGGCCCAGGTGCTGCGGCTCCAGGCTGACCTGGATATTTCCAGGGTGCATGTCGGCATGGAAAAAACCGTCGCGAAACACCTGGGTAAAAAATATCGTCACCCCATCGCGGGCCAGCTGCTTGATGTCGACGCCGGCCGCACGCAGCTTGTCCATCTGGCTGATGGGCACACCATGCATGCGCTCCATGACGATCACGTCGGAGTGGCAAAAATCCCAATGCATCTCGGGGATCAGCACCAGGTTGAGCCCCGTCATATTGCGGCGCAGTTGGGCAGCATTGGCCGCTTCGCGCACCAAGTCCAACTCGTCGTGCAGGTACTTGTCAAATTCGGCAACCACCTCGCGCGGTTTGAGGCGTTTGCCATCCGCGCTCAGGCTCTCCACCCAACCGGCCATCATGCGCATCAGGCCGAGGTCTTTTTCTATCGCCGCCAGCATACCGGGGCGCACGACTTTCACGGCCACTTCGCGCTCTTTGCCGTCGCGCCCGATCAAGGTGGCGAAGTGCACTTGGGCAATCGAGGCGCTGGCCACAGGCACCCGCTCAAAACTGGAAAAAATATCGCTCACCTTGCGGCCAAAGGCGCGCTCGATGGTGGCGATGGCGATGTCGGAGCCAAAGGGCGGTACCCGGTCTTGCAGCAGGGCCAGCTCATCGGCAATATCCAGCGGCATGAGGTCACGCCGGGTAGACAACACCTGGCCAAATTTGACAAAGATGGGGCCCAGGCGCTCCAGTGCTTCACGCAGGCGCTGGCCGCGCGGCGCGCTCAGGTTGCGCCCCACCGAGACGATGCGGGCTATGACTTTGAGCCAGGGCTTTTGAAAACTGTTCAGCACCAGTTCATCGAGCCCATAGCGCAGCACGATGAATACGATAAAGCTGCCGCGCCAAAGCCGTGTGAACAAACCCATGCTGCGTGCCTAGCCTTACGTCGAATGGGCTGGTGCACCCGGTGCTGCGGACGCAGCAGTTGGTGCAGGAGCGAATTTTTTCAGCATCGCCCCCGCTTGCCGCAGGCCTTGCATGATGCTATGGGCGGGCGCATCACCCAGGATGCGGCTTAGGTCTTCTTCTGCATCCCAACGCACATGGTCTACCAGCCAATTGACCTCGGCAGCCAGCTGCACATCGCCCTGAATTTGGATCGCGGGTTTTTCGCCGCGCAGGGTGGATTGCAATAAAGATGCGGGGTTGCTGTCGGTGACGGTCAAGGTTAAATCAGCCTTGGCCTGTGCGGGGGCGATGTCGAGCAAACCGGCTGGTGTGGCGATGAGCTTGAGGGCGACAGGTGCCATTTCGATCAAGGCGACCTGACCCTTTTGGCGTGCCAGGCGCGCCATCGCCTCGGGTTCTTGCTGCAGCACATGGTTAAGTGCCAACACCACGCGCTGCTGCAACTCGCGCACCAGCCACTCGGGCGGCTGGAGCCAAGCGGGCAAGTCTTGCGCAGATGGTGGAAATTTAAACGGCAATGAAAAAGGGGAGGTGGTATTCATACGTCCCCTGATTATCGAAGCAAAAAGGGCTTTTGCTCGATTTTTTCGGCTTTAGTCCTATTGCAAGGCTTGCACACCCGCGACCAGCCAACCGCCGGTGCCGGTCTTGGACTTGGTCATGTTCCACACTTCGCGGAAGGGGCCAGGGCTTTGTGACGGGTCCTCTTTGATCATGCCCGAGAATTCGACGCTGGCCAGCCAGGCGGCATCGACCTCTTCGATACCTAGCAGCTTGGCATCCAGTGCGGCCACTTCGGTGTGGTTGGCGTTGGCACCGGTGTGCTGCTCGCGCTCGGCCAGTTGCGACTTGATCTCGGAGAGCATGTCGTCGGTCATCATCGAGCGCAGGCTGCTCACGTCGGATTTGTCCCACGCGGCTTGCAGGGTAATGAAGTTTTGCTTGGCAGAGTTCAAGAACCCATTGGTGTCAAAGTCTGCCGGGATGCCCCACGACTGCGAACCGTTCAGCGATGTGGCTGCGCCCGAGGCAATCGCCGAGCCAATCATGCTACCGGTACCTTTGGAGCCGTCAAAGGCCATGCTGGGTCGCTCCCAAGGGCGGGCCGAGGCATCATTTCCCACACTTTGGGGGTTGTAGTCTTTGGCGGCCACGGGGTTGCCGGCACCCGCACCTTGCATGGCAAACGGGCTGTTGGCCTGGCCTGCGCCTTGTCCCGCTTGCATGGCGCGTCGGCGCATAAACCATCCCACCGCCATCATGATGGCCAAGGCCAGCAGACCAAACATCAGCATCTGGCTGAGCGCACCGCCCAGGCCCAGTGAGTTGGCCAGCCAGGCCAGGCCCAAGCCAGCGGCCAGACCGCCGAGCATGGCGCCCCATGGCTTTTTCGGCGCGGCGGCAGGTGCCGCAGCAGGTGCAGGCGTAGCGGGCTTGGCCGCTGCTGCATTGGTCGCGCCAGCCGGTGCAGCAGGCGCTGCCTGGCTTTGCGTGACGTTGCTGGACTGCTTACCCACGGATTTACCGCCACCCAAGCGCTTGGCATCTGCCTGCACGCCCACGGCCAGCAAAGCTGCGGCCAACACAAAAGACCATAGTTTCATAACGCCTCCAAATAGTAAAAACTAAAAACTAAAAACCAAACCAAATCCTGAACTCAGCACTTGATGCCCATATGCAGGGCCACAATGCCGCCCGTCAAGTTATGAATATCCACATGCCCAAAACCGGCACCCTGCATCATCACCTTGAGAGCCTCCTGATCGGGGTGCATCCGAATCGACTCGGCCAGGTACTGGTAGCTGGCGGCATCACCCGCAATCCAGGAGCCCAATTTTGGCAAAATTTGAAAGGAATACCAATCGTAGGCCTTTTGTAGTGGTTGCGCCACCTTGGAAAACTCTAATACGCACAACTTGCCGCGTGGTTTAAGCACCCGGCACATCTCGGCCAAAGCGGCCTCTTTGTGTGTCATATTGCGCAGTCCAAAGGCGACCGTGACGATATCAAAGCTGTTATCCGCATAGGGCAGCTTCTCGGCATCGCACACCATGGTGGGCAAATGCACGCCCGCGTCCACCAGGCGATCCCGCCCGACGCGCAGCATGGCTTCGTTGATGTCGGTATGCACGACCTGGCCGGTGTTGCCGACTTTTTTGGCAAAGGCCAAGGCCAGATCGCCAGTGCCGCCCGCGATATCCAGCACCTTGGAGCCCTGGCCTGCACCTGAGACCATGACGGTGTAGGCCTTCCAGGCGCGGTGCAGGCCCATCGACATGACATCGTTCATGATGTCGTACTTGGAGGCTACCGAATCGAACACGCCGCGCACCCGCGCTGCCTTGTCGCGCTCTTCTACGGTTTGAAAGCCAAAATGGGTGGAACTCATGGAGGGAATGGTAACGAGGCCCGAGTGCAAAAGCTGCGACAACCTGTTAACCAGGAGGGATATACCCCGTTTGTGTCGTATTAATAGAGAAAACAGCCGTTAGTCCCATATAACAGGACATAAGAAGCTATCTTATTAGTAGCAAACAGGTGACCGGTTAGTGGCTATGGCCACAGCTACTGCCGCCAGCCTCCACCATCGGTGCATCGCGCTCTGCCCCTGCGGCCTGCAAACGCGCCTGGTACTGCGCCCACAGGGCATCCTGGTCGGCGCCCAGGTGGTAGAGGTAGTCCCAGGAAAAAATGCCGCTCTCATGTCCGTCGCTGAACACTGGTTTGACGGCGTAGTTGCCCACCGGCTCCAGCGACTGCAGGCCCACCAGGCGTTTGCCGGTTTGCAGCACCTCTTGCCCCGGGCCGTGGCCTTGCACTTCGGCTGACGGGGAATACACCCGCATCAGCTCCAGCGGAATGCTAAAACTGGCACCGTCAGAAAACGAAATGTCCAGCGTGCGGCTTTGCTGGTGCACGGTGATATCGACGGGCGTGGGGGTGGTGGGGGTTAAACCGGCCATGTTGAAAATTCCTTGGAAACGAATGTCAGTATACGTAAAGCATAGCGCCTGGTAGAAAACTACACCAGAACCCGCTCAATCCCGCCTTGATTGGCCAATTCCACATACTTGGGCATCCAGTCAAGTCCCAAAATCTGATTGGCCATCTCCACCACGATGTAGTCGGCCTCCAGCAAACCGTTCTTCAGGTCATTGCCGTAGCGCGACAGACCCGTGAGGCAGGCCGGGCAGGAGGTGAGGATTTTGACGTTTTGCTTCTCGCCCACCAAGCCTTGGGCACGCAGGCTGGCTTCGTTTTGCAAAATCTCTTCTTCCTTGCGAAAGCGGATTTGCGTCGAAATGTCGGGTCGGGTGGCCGCCAGGGTGCCGGCCTCGCCGCAGCAACGATCGGACTTCATCACCGCGTCGCCCAGCAGGGCTTTGACGGTTTTCATGGGTTCCTGCAGCTTCATGGGGCTGTGGCAGGGGTCGTGGTACAGGTAGGCACCGGGGCCTTTGCCATCGGTTTGCAGGGTGATGCCTTTTTCCAGCAAATACTCGTGAATATCGATGATGCGGCTGCCGGGGAAGATTTTGTCAAACTGGTAACCCTGCAACTGGTCATAGCAGGTGCCGCAGCTGACCACCACGGTTTTGATGTCCAGATAGTTCAGGGTGTTGGCCACGCGGTGGAACAGCACGCGGTTGTCGGTGATCATTTTGTCGGCTTTGTCAAACTGGCCTGCGCCGCGCTGCGGGTAACCGCAGCACAAATAGCCCGGCGGCAGCACGGTTTGCACGCCCGCGTGCCAGAGCATGGCTTGTGTAGCCAAGCCCACTTGGCTGAAGAGTTTTTCTGACCCGCAGCCAGGGAAGTAAAACACCGCCTCGGTATCCGCCGTGGTGCCTTTCGGATTGCGAATGATGGGCACGTAGTTGGCGTCTTCAATGTCCAACAAAGCGCGGGCGGTTTTCTTGGGCAAACCACCGGGCATCTTTTTGTTGATGAAGTGGATGACCTGCTCTTTGATGGGCGCTTTGCCGACGGTCGCGGCCGGTGTGGCGGTTTGCTTTTTGGCCAGGCCGCGCAGCAGGTCGTTGCCCAAGTGTTGGGCCTTCACGCCCCAGTCAAACACCAGGGTGCGCACGGCGCTGACCACGGCGGGGTTGGTGGCGCTCATGAAGAACATGGCCAGGTCTGAGCCGGGGTTAAAACTTTTTTTACCCATCTTGCGCAGCAGGTTGCGCATGTTCATCGACACTTCGCCAAAGTCAATGTCTACCGGGCAGGGGCTGAGGCACTTGTGGCAGACGGTGCAGTGGTCGGCCACGTCTTCAAACTCTTCCCAGTGTTTGATGGATACACCGCGCCGGGTTTGCTCTTCGTACAAGAAGGCTTCGACCAGCAGCGACGTGGCCAAGATTTTGTTGCGCGGGCTGTACAGCAGGTTGGCGCGCGGCACATGGGTGGCGCAGACCGGCTTGCATTTGCCGCAGCGCAGGCAGTCTTTCACGCTGTCGGCAATCGCGCCGATATCTGACTGCTGCATGATGAGCGACTCGTGGCCCATCAAACCGAAGCTGGGGGTGTAGGCGTTGGTCAAATCGGCAAAAAATGCCTCTTGCAGCACCGTTTTACCTGTCAAATCAGCCTGTAGTCCTTGTCCTGTGGACGTAAGCAGCTCCGTATTTCGTAGCAATTTGCCTTTGTTGAAACGTCCCTCGGGGTCGATCCTGGCCTTGTAATCGGCAAAGGGTTTGATCTCTGCGTCGGTCAAAAACTCCAGCTTGGTGATGCCAATCCCGTGCTCGCCCGAGATCACGCCATCCAGGCTGCGGGCTAAGGTCATGATGCGCGCGACAGCCTCGTGCGCGGTTTGCAGCATCTCGTAGTCGTCGCTGTTGACGGGGATGTTGGTGTGCACATTGCCGTCGCCCGCATGCATGTGCAGCGCCACCCACACGCGGCCCTTGAGCACCCGCTTGTGGATGGCCTGGCATTCGTCCAGGATGGGCTTGAAGGCGTCGCCCGTGAAGATATTGGCCAGCGGGGCACGTAGCTGGGTCTTCCAGCTGGCGCGCAGGCTGTGGTCTTGTAGCTGGGTAAAGTTAGCGTCTACCGTGTGTAGCCACCCGGCCCAGAGTGTGCGCACCTCTTTCACCAAGGCCAGCGCCTGGTCAATGTGGTCTTCCAGCAACTCCGGTGAGGGGATCTCCAGCGCATCGTCGTGCTTACCCAATGGCAAGTTGCCACGGCTGAAAAACGCGTCCAACTCGTCGCACAGCTTGAGTTTGTTGCGCAAGCTCAGTTCGATGTTGATGCGCTCGATGCCATCGGTGTACTCGGCCATGCGCGGCAGGGGAATGACCACGTCTTCGTTGATCTTGAAGGCGTTGGTGTGCTTGCTGATGGCGGCGGTGCGTTTGCGGTCTAGCCAAAACTTCTTGCGTGCTTCTGGACTGATAGCAATAAATCCTTCACCACTGCGGGAGTTGGCAATGCGCACCACCTCGCTGGTAGTACGCGCCACTACGTCAGCATCGTCACCGGCGATATCACCAAACAGCACCATCTTGGGCAGGCCACCGCGTTTGCTCTTGGTGGCGTAGCCTACGGCTTTCAGATAGCGGTCGTCCAGATGCTCCAGACCCGCCAGCATGACGGGGGAGGGGCCCTGTCCATTGCCTCCTTCGCCGCTGCGCTTTTGCAGGGAAAACATGTAGTCTTTGATCTCGACAATGCTGGGCACCGCGTCTTTGGCATTGCCAAAAAACTCCAGACACACCGTGCGGGTGTGCTGCGGCATGCGGTGCACGATCCAGCGGGCGCTGGTGATCAGGCCGTCGCAGCCTTCTTTTTGGATGCCGGGCAGGCCGCTTAAAAACTTGTCGGTCACGTCCTTGCCCAGGCCTTCTTTGCGGAAGGTTTTGCCGGGGATGTCCAGGCGCTCGGTTCTCAACAGTTTTTTGCCACCCGCGTCGAAATATTGCAGCTCAAAGCTGGCCACCTCAGCATCATGGATCTTGCCCAGGTTGTGGTTCAGGCGGGTGACCTCCAGCCACTGCGCATCGGGTGTGACCATACGCCAAGAGGCCAGGTTGTCCAGGGCGGTGCCCCAGAGCACGGCTTTTTTGCCGCCCGCGTTCATGGCGATGTTGCCGCCGATGCAACTGGCTTCGGCGCTGGTGGGGTCGACTGCAAACACAAAGCCTGCGCGCTCGGCCGCATCGGCCACGCGCTGGGTGACTACGCCTGCTTCGGTCCAGATCGTCGGCACTTGCCCTGCCAGGCCAGGCAGACTGCGTTGCTCCACCTCGGTCATGGCCTCTAACTTTTCGGTGTTAATGACGGCCGACTTCCAGGTGAGCGGTATCGCGCCACCCGTATAGCCGGTGCCACCGCCACGCGGGATGATGGTCAGCCCCAGCTCGATACAGGCCTTGACCATACCAGCCATCTCGGCCTCGGTGTCGGGGGTGAGCACCACGAATGGGTACTCCACGCGCCAGTCGGTGGCGTCGGTCACATGGCTGACGCGGGAAAGTCCGTCAAACTTGATATTGTCTTTGGCGGTGACTTTGCGCAGCACGCTGGTACTGCGTTTACGCAGGTCGTAGATCTGCGAGAAGGACTGGTAGAACGACTTTAAACAGGCCTTGGCCGCCACCAGCAGCTCGCCCACTTTGGCATCACGCGCAGGATCAGTCGCCGGGGTGCGGCGCTTTTCCACCTCGTTCAGGCGGTGCTCCAGGGCATCGGCCAATTGTTTGCGCCGCTTGGGGTTGTCCAGCAAATCGTCTTGCAGATACGGATTGCGCTGCACCACCCAAATATCGCCCAGCACCTCGTACAGCATACGGGCCGAGCGGCCGGTCTGGCGCTCGCTGCGCAGGCTTTGCAGCGTCTCCCAGGCACTCGTGCCCAGCAAGCGAATCACCACCTCACGATCCGAAAACGAGGTGTAGTTGTAGGGGATTTCGCGCAGGCGCGGCGTGTCGTCGGCCAGGGCCGTGAGCTGGTGCAAAGCAATGGGAGCGTTCATGGAGCGGTCAGATTCCCTGGGAAATGAATTCAATATCGAGGCATAGCGTAAACCCTGAGCGTACAGCATTCGCGGCGTGTTTTGGCTTGTCTAGTTGTTTGCCCTTGCAAGCCAAGGCCTATGGTGCCCAGTGGCGCTAGGAAGTCTCGGTTTTGCTGCCGTCAGCCTCTTCGGGTGGCTTGGTGGCTTTGTTAAAGTATTTTGAGGCAAAGATACCCACCTCGTACAAAATACACATCGGTACGGCCAAGGCGATTTGCGAGATGACATCGGGCGGCGTGACGATCGCTGCAATGACAAAAGCCACCACCACAAAGTAGCCGCGAAACTCCTTGAGTTTCTCCACCGTCACGATGTTAAAACGCGTCAGCAGCAGCACCACAATCGGCACCTGGAACGCCAGGCCAAAGGCGATGTACAGGCCCAAAATGCTCTCCACATAGCTGGCCACATCGGGCGTGGCCGCCACCGAGGCGGGGGTGAATTTCTGGATGAACTCAAACATCCGTTCCAACACCAGAAACTGCACAAAAGCAATACCCACATAGGCCAGCAGGCTGCCAAACAGGATCAAGGGCAGGGCAAACTTCTTCTCGTGGCTGTACAGGCCGGGGGCGACAAACATCCAGATCTGGTACATCAGCCAAGGCAGGGCCAACAAAATTGCACCCATCATCAGCACCTTCAGGGGCACAAAGAAGGGTGAAAACACGCCCACCGCAATCAGCTTGGAGCCCGGCGGCATATGCGCCATGATGGGGCGGGCGATCCAGTCGATCAGCCCGCTGGGGCCGGGATAGATAGCCAAAATGGCCACTGCGATCGCAATGCCGTACACGCAGTACAGCAGGCGGTCGCGCAGCTCCATGAGGTGCGCCACAAAAGGCTGCTCGGTGCCAGCCATTTCGTCTTCTTTATTGGGCGTTGTCATGGGGTTTGCTTGGGAATCAGGTTACGAGGATTCAGACCGCAATTAAATGTGATCTGACCCCATTTAAAGGTTCAGTTGAATTTGACGGGGCGGTATTTGGCCACGCGGGCTGCGCCGGACAGGGCTTTGGTGCGCACACCGGCTTTGGCTTTGTACCACTGGGGCATGGCACCGACCTTGGTGCGCCACTTCTTTTTGGGATGTTGGTACGCGGGGTAGCTGGGCGTGGGCTCGGCCAGAGGGGTGTAGGCATCGCCAGTCGCATCACTCCAGGATTTTTCAAAGTCGCTGGCATTGGTCTGGATGGTGTTTTCTACGTCGCGGGCCGCGCCTTCTACGCCCTCTTTCATCTTCTTGAGTTCTTCCAAGTCCATCGAGCGGTTGACCTCGGACTTGACATCGGCCACATAGCGCTGCGCTTTGCCCAAGAGTGCCCCCACCGTGCGGGCGACGCGCGGCAGCTTTTCGGGGCCGATCACGATCAGCGCCACAGCGCCGATCAAGGCGATCTTGGAGATGCCTAGATCAATCATGCAGGTGCCAAAGCTTTAGGACTTGCGCTTGGCTTCGACATCAATCGTGTCTTTGGCGGCGCTGGCGGCGTTGCTGGCGGCATTACCCACCTGGCCTGCCGCACCCTCGGCCTTCTCGGCCGCTGAAGATGCGCCCTCTTTCATGCCGTCTTTAAAGCCCTTGACCGCGCCGCCGAGGTCAGAGCCCATGTTTTTGAGCTTTTTGGTACCGAACACCAAAACGACGATCAATAGAACAATGCCCCAATGCCAAATGGAAAATGAACCCATGGTGAAACTCCTAATTTTTTGACTGGACTAAACCGCTGATTTTAGTCTGCTATTGCCTAGCTAGCCCAAACACGGGTATACATATCAACCCTTGAGCCAGGGCCGGGGCCCGCCCATCACATGGATATGCAGGTGGTGCACGTCTTGCCCGCCCTCAGCGCCGGTATTGGCGACGATGCGAAAACCACCCTCGGGGTAGGGCCTACAGCCCTGCTCCAAGGCCAGCTTGGGAGCCAGGACCATCATGCGGCCCAGCAAGGCTGCATGCGCATCGCCCACCTGGGCCATGCTGGGGATATGCAGCTTGGGGATCATCAGAAAATGAACCGGTGCCCAGGGGTGAATGTCGTGAAAGGCGAGGATTTCCTCATCTTCATAGACTTTTTTCGACGGGATTTTGCCTTCGATGATTTTGCAGAAGATGCAGTGGGGGTCAAGGCTCATGGTATTTCGCGAAAGTCGTCGGGTTGATCAAACGCCAAGCGTTACGGGGCGCGGTTGTCGTTAAAGCGCAGCCAGCCCTTGATGCAGCGGTACAGGTACCACAGGCCGACAATGCTGGAGGCCACCACGCCCGGAAAGATAAACAGCAAATACAGCGGCGAGGTCACCACCAACCACAAAATCGTCCACCAAAAGGTACTGATCATGTAGCTGTGGTGCGCCGTGTAGTTGGCATCGGTTTCGTCGCTGCGCTTGATGTAGTTGATGATGAGCGCAATCACCGCCAGGCTGCCCAGGCTGGCCCAGGCCACGGTGTGCATGCCGTACAAAATATGCATCACCGTGCGGTCGCCGGAGCTTTTGGCATCCAGTGTGGCGCCTGACCCCGGGCTGCTGGTGCTACTTGCATTACCCGTAATTTTGGGTTGCACGTCGGTATAGTCAATCTGCGTCATGGTTTTTCTCCGGTTGGGTGTTGCGCCTCACGCGCCTGCGCTTTGCGGGCGGCTTTCTCGTCCAGCCCACTGGTGCCAACGCGGCGGTCAAGCTCTGCGATGACATCTTGCGGACTTAAACCGTAGTGCGCCAGCGCCACCATGCTGTGAAACCACAAATCCGCCGTTTCGTTGACGATTTTGCTGTGCGCCTGGGCTTTAGCCTGCGTCGACGCGCCGCTGTAGTCGGCATCTTTGCAGGCCATCACCAGCTCGGTGGCTTCTTCGCCAATCTTCTTCAAAAATGCCTCGGGGCCTTTGTGCAGCAGGCGCGCCACATAGCTGCTGTCAGGGTCGCCGCCTTTGCGCGATTGCAGTACGCGCGCCAGTTGGTCCAGGGAGTCGTTAGAGGTCATATCTGCCTTATTTATAGATGGAGGCAGGGTTTTTCAAGACCGGCTCGCAAGACTGCCACAGCGCCTGTTCGGCGTTGCCGCCCTGCACGCCTTCGAGCTTGCTGAAAAAGCAGCTGTGCCGCCCAGTGTGGCAGGCAATGCCCGGCTCGTGCCCGGTCTGGGTGACCTTGAGCAGGAGCACATCGTTATCGCAGTCCATACGGATCTCGTGCACGGTTTGCACGTGGCCGGACTCTTCGCCCTTGAACCACAGCTTGCCGCGCGAGCGGCTGTAGTAGACGGCGCGGCCCAGCTCGGCGGTTTTTTGCAGGGCTTCGCGGTTCATCCAGGCAAACATCAGCACGTCGCCGCTGCCCTGCTCTTGCGCAATGACGGGCACCAGGCCACTGGCATCCCAGGCGATTTGATCAATCCAATTCATAGGGTGATTGTGCAGGATTTTCGGCGCTATTATTTTAGTAGCTGCTTACGTTCTATTTTATTGCTTTGATGCCAATAGTAACCCCTATTTTTGATGCCCGTCCGTAGGCTGCGGGCGACCCGGCGGACTCGGGTAACATGTCCAAAGTATCCGTTGCGTTCCCAGTCATTGTGAGCTTTACCTATGAACCAGAACAAAACCAGCTTATCCCAGACCGGTATCAACCAGACAGGCCTTACCCAAGCCGAGGTATCCCAGGTCGAGGCAACCCAAGCCGATGTGTCCCAGGCAGGTGTCAAGAAAACCTACCGCTTTTATGCGCCCATCTACGACTATGTATTTGGTGCCATCCTGGAGCCCGGCAGACGGGCGCTGAGCCAAGAGGTGGCCTTGTTACAACCAGGCCACTTGCTGGAGGTAGGGGTAGGCACCGGACTGCTGCTGGGCCAATACCCCGTGGCCAGCAAAATTACCGGCATCGACATCTCCGACGAAATGCTGCGCATTGCAAAAAGCAGAGCGCAGGAGCTGCGTCACATGGCCATTGAGCTGCATGCCATGGATGCCGAGCAACTCACTTTTGACGACCACAGCTTTGACTGCGTGGTGGTGCCCTACGTGTTGTCGGTTACGCCCAACCCGGAGGCCCTGATCAACGAGCTGAAACGGGTGTGCAAAAAAGATGGGCACATCATTATTGTGAACCACTTCAGCGGCTCGGGGGCCTGGTATTTGCTGGAAAAGACCGTAAAAAACTTCGCCGAAAAAATTGGCTTTCGATCCGAATTTTCGTATGAGGCGCATATTTTGAAACACCAGCTCAAGGTCATCAAACTCAAAAAAGTCAACCTGTTCGGCCTGTCCAAGCTGCTGGTGATCAAGAATATATAATTATCTTCAGGCCTTTATTTGCTATGTTTTACGTAGCTACTTACGTCCTATCTACGGGGACTATGGGCTTAAATGGCTTCTAAATTCTGCTTTAAAGCCGCACCGGGATGCCGCGTGCCTGCATGCGTGCCTTGGCCTGTTGCACGGTGAACTCGCCATAGTGAAAGATGCTGGCCGCCAGCACCGCGTCGGCCCCGCCCTGCTGCACGCCGTCGGCCAGGTGGTCCAGGTTGCCCACGCCGCCCGAGGCGATGACGGGCACGCTGACGGCATCGCTCACCGCGCGGGTCAGCGCCAGGTCAAAGCCGCTCTTGGTGCCGTCGCGGTCCATGCTGGTGAGCAAGATTTCGCCTGCACCGAGTTGCGCCATTTTGCTGGCCCATTGCACGGCATCCAGCCCGGTGTTTTTGCGGCCGCCGTGGCTGTACACGTCCCAGCCCTCGCCTATGGGCTTTCCTTGTGCATTTAGGCGCTTGGCATCCTCAGCGCTGCGCTTTTTGGCATCAATCGCCACCACGATGCATTGCGCGCCGTATTTGGCCGAGGCCTCGGCTATCACCTGCGGGTTGGCGATGGCGGCCGAGTTAAAACTGGTTTTGTCGGCTCCGGCGTTGAGTAGGCGCCGCACGTCGTCCACCGTGCGCACGCCGCCGCCCACGGTGAGGGGGATAAACACCTGGGAGGCCACGGCCTCGATGATGGGCAAAATCAGGTCGCGCCCGTCGCTGGTGGCGGTGATGTCCAAAAACGTCAGCTCGTCCGCCCCCTGCTCGTTGTAGCGGGCGGCGATCTCGACCGGGTCGCCCGCATCGCGCAGTTCGACAAAATTGACGCCCTTGACCACGCGGCCTCCGGTCACGTCCAGGCAGGGGATGATGCGTTTGGCGAGCATAGGTCAGGGTTTCTGTTCAGGAATTCACAGGATGGAGGCGTGAGTTTACAGCGCACGCAGGTGTTGCCAGCCCAGCCACTGCTCGCCTGGGGCTAACAGCACGGGTGCATCAATCTGCCCGGCCTCGACGCACAGCATGTGCTGGTAGCCGTCGTTCGGCATATCGGCCAGTTGCTGGCTGAGCGCGGGGCCGGGGTTCCACACCACCGTGTTGGCCAGGTTGGGGCTTTGGGTGATCTCGAGTGCGCAGGCTTGGTCGTGCAACACCAGGGGTGTGGGCGCTGCGGGGAAGACGGCATCAAACGGCCCGCCATAGCGCCAGTCGCCCGCATGCACCGGGTGCGTGTCGGTCAGCGCGTCCCAGTAGCGCAGACTATCCAATCCGTGTAGACGCACCTGCGCTAGCTGCTGCACCGCCAGATAGGTGTGCAGCGCCACGGTAAACGGCAGGGCGTGCGCGCCGGTGTTGCGCACCTGCAAGGCCATGTGCAGGCTGTTGGGGGCCAGCCGCACGGTCAGCAGCAGCTCAAACGGGTGCGGCCATAGCGCATCGATGGATGGCTGGGAGCCAATCCGGTGGTGGAATGCCAGTTGCAGGTTTTGCACTGCGCCCTGTGTCTGCGCTGTATCCTGCGCTTGCGCGGCAGCATCTGTGGGGTTGCCCATCGGCTGCCAAGCACTATGGCGCACAAACCCATGCTTGGGCAGCAGCCCGCGTGTATTGAACTGCGGAAAACACACCGGCACCCCGCCCCGAATCGCCGCCCGGCCGTCCATCACCGCCTGCGGGCTCAGGTACAAGCGCTCGCGCCCATCGCCGGTCTGCCAGGACAGTACTTGCGCGCCGTGCAAAGCCACCAGCACGGTGTCTTGGCTGGGCAGGGTGAGGCGTAGACAGGGGAGGTTTTGGTAAGTGGATATGGAAAGGCTCATATTGGAATGATGACACTTAGATTAAGTTGACATTTTTTTAAATTATGACATACTCTGAAAGATTGACTTATATTATGAGTGCTCAACATGACTTCATTGACCATGTCTGAAAATGGCCGAGTGCTGATACCTGCAGCACTGCGTGAGCAATTGGGCTTCAAAGCCAATACCCGTATTTTTATCGAAGTGAAAGACGGCAGCTTGGTCTTAACGTCACCAGCCCAACACTACGCGCGCCTGCGCGCCTATTTTGATCAGCATCTGACCCCGCATGTTCCCAAAATACCCGGGCAGGACAGCGTGGATGAATTTATTGCCGAGCGCCGTGCAGAAGCCGCCCGTGAGGATGCGCAGTGATTCATGTGCTGGATTCATCGGCACTATTGGCAGTGAGCAAAGGCGAAAGAGGCGCTGAGTTCGTCATAGAGCTGATCAACACCAAAGACTGCGTGATCAGTAGCGTCAACATGGCCGAGGTTGCCACGCGCCTGCTGGATATGGGTCTGCCCGCACAGGAACTGAACCGCGCCGTAGCGCAGTTGGGCGTAGACGTGATTGACTTTAACCAGGAGCAAGCCCTAGCCTGTGCGGCACTGCGCCCGCTTACCAAATCAGCCGGATTGTCACTCGGTGACCGTGCTTGTTTGGCGTTGGCCAAGCTGATGCAAGGCTGTAGCGTGACCGGTGATCGCGCCTGGATGGAGATAGAGGATGCTGTGGGTGTGAAAGTGTTGATGATCCGCTGAATCAATCCGTTGTATTTTGCAAAAACTCAGATTGAATCACCCATTCAACTCACCCACCCAATTCATCGGCTCGAATTTGCGCCGCTGCAAAATCCAGATCGCCTGAATAGATTGCCCTGCCGCAGATCACGCCTTCGATACCTTCGCCCTCCACAGCGCAGAGCTGGTCGATATCCAGCATATTGCTCAAACCGCCAGAGGCAATTACGGGAATCGTCAGCGCCTGGGCCAGTTTGACGGTGGCTTCGATGTTGATGCCGCTGAGCATGCCGTCACGGCCGATGTCGGTGTAGATGATGGACTCGACACCGTAGCCTTCAAACTTTTTGGCAATGTCGATCACGTCGTGTTTGGTGAGCTTGCTCCAGCCGTCGGTGGCGACTTTGCCGTCTTTGGCGTCCAGGCCGACGATGATGTGGCCGGGAAAGGCCGTGCAGGCATCTTGCAGGAAGCCGGGGTTTTTGATGGCTGCGGTGCCGATGATGACGTATTGCAGGCCAGCATCGATATAGCGCTCAATGGTGTCCAGGTCGCGGATGCCGCCGCCTAGCTGCACGGGGATGTCGCTGCCCACGGCGGCCAAAATTTTCTTGATAGCGCTGAAGTTTTGCGGCTTGCCTGCAAAAGCGCCATTCAGGTCGACCAAATGCAGGCGGCGCGCGCCTTTGGCGAGCCAGCTTTGCGCCATGGCGGAAGGGTCTTCACTGAAAATGGTGGATTGGTCCATGTCGCCCTGTTTGAGGCGTACACAGTGGCCGTCTTTGAGGTCAATGGCGGGGATGAGTTGCATGTTGCTAAATAAGAACAGAAATTAAAGATGGTGTGTGGACATTCTAGAAATTCAATTCTCAGGATGCAGTGCAAGGCGCAAACCACAGCCATACATCGGTATGTCGCGGATTTGCAACGCCGCAATGCGCCTGAAAATTGGATTTATAGAATCGTCCACTAAGGGTGCCAGTGCAGGAAGTTGCGGTACAGGGTGAGGCCTTGGGCGGCGCTTTTTTCTGGGTGGAATTGGGTGGCAAAAATGTTATCACGCGCCAGCGCAACCGTAAAGGGTGCGCCGTAGTCGCTTTGGCCTGCGCTGTGCGCGGCCTCCAGCGGTTGGGCGTAGTAGCTGTGCACAAAGTAAAAATAAGCCTGGTTGTCGATTCCGCGCCACAGTGCGTGCGGCTGCGTCTGCGCCACACGGTTCCAGCCCATGTGCGGCACTTTGAAACGGCTGCCATCCGGCTGCAAGCGCCCCGCCAGCTGAAATTTGCGCACCGTGCCGGGGAACAGGCTCAGGCCGGGGGTGTCTTGCTCCTCAGAATGCTCCAGCAGCATTTGCATGCCTACGCACACGCCGAACAGCGGCTTGGTGTGGGCGGCCTCCAGCACGGCGGGCAGCAGGTCGCCGCCATGCGCCTCGCGCAGCTCGCGCATGCAGTCGCGCATGGCACCCTGGCCGGGCAGCACGATGCGCTCGGCGCGGCGCACCTCGTCCGGGTGGTTGGTGATGATCACCTCAAAGCCCGTGCCCCTGGCGGCCTCTCGGGCGGCATTGGACACCGAGCGCAGGTTGCCCATACCGTAATCCACCACTGCGACTGTCTTGCTCATAGGCGTGATCGGAAAAATTAAATGCTATAAATATAGTAGCTGCTTACGTCCTGTTGACAGGGACTATAGGCATATTTGGCAGTGAATTTCGAGATTGAGCGCCTACAGGCTGCCTTTGGTCGACGGGATGATCCCGGCCGAGCGTGGGTCGAGCTCCAGCGCCATTCGCACGGCGCGTGCAAAGGCTTTGAACACCGTCTCCGACTGGTGGTGGGCGTTGTCACCCGTCAGGTTGTCTATGTGCAAGGTGACCAAGGCGTGGTTGACGAAACCCTGGAAAAACTCAAACGCCAGTTGCGTGTCAAACGCGCCGACCATGCCGGATTTGAACGGCACATGCATGTGCAAGCCGGGACGACCCGAAAAATCAATCACCACGCGGCTCAGCGCCTCGTCCAGCGGCACATAGGCGTGGCCGTAGCGTTTGATGCCTTTTTTGTCGCCCACGGCTTTGAACACCGCCTGGCCCAGGGTAATGCCCACGTCTTCCACCGTGTGATGGCCGTCGATATGCAGGTCGCCTTTGGCGTTGATGTCCAGGTCAATCAGCCCGTGGCGGGCGATCTGATCGAGCATGTGGTCGAAAAAACCGATGCCGGTGGACAGGTTGGCAATGCCAGTGCCGTCCAGGTTGACCCGGACGGTGATTTGCGTTTCGTTGGTGTTGCGGGTGACTTCAGCGGTACGGTTCATGGCGATATTGTCGCAGGTTGTTTGGCTTAGATACTGGCTTGGAGCGCCGCCAACAGTTTTTGGTTTTCCTCCGGCGTACCGACCGAAATGCGCAACGTATTGGCCAAGAGCGGGTGCATACCGCTCACATTTTTCACCAGTATGCCGCGCTGCTTCAGTTCGTCAAAGGTTTTGGCCGCATCTTGCACACGTACTAGGAACATATTGGCATCGCTTTTGCTGGGCTGGGCCCCCGGCAGCTTGGCTATTGCCTCCAAAAGCATAGCTCGTTGCGCCCGTATTTCAAGCGCTTGGGCTGCAAACACTTCTTTATTCTCCAGTGCAAACAGCGCGCACTCGCAGTTCAGCACGCTGATGTTGTAGGGCGGGCGCAGCTTGTCTATTTCGTCAATCAGCGCGGCCGGGCCGGTCATGTAGCCCAGGCGCACACCGGCCAGGCCGAACTTGCTCAGGGTGCGCATCAGCAGCACATTGGCGTTCGCCTCGGGCGCGGCGTGGATGTGGGTAATCCAGCTTTTGCTGCTAAAGGGCTGATAGGCCTCGTCCATCACCACCATGCCGCCGTAGCTTGCGGTGGCTGCGATAATTTTTTTAATCACACCCTCGTCCCACAGATTGGCCGTCGGGTTGTTAGGGTAAGCGATGTACGTGACGGCTGGCTTTTCTTTGTCTATCGCCGACAGCATGGCTGCCTCATCCAGCTCAAAGTCCGCCGTCAGTGCCACGCCGATGAACTGCAGCCCCTGCAACTGCGCGCTCATGGCGTACATCACAAAGCCCGGCAGCGGCGCGAGGATTTTGCCGCCCGATAGCTTGCCCGAGCCCGCTGGCGCAGGCGAGTCGCAGGCCATGGCCAGCAGGGAGATCAGCTCGTCCGAGCCATTGCCCAGCATCAGGCCATAGCCCGCCGGCACCTGCGCGTAGCTGCGCAACGCCACCTTCAGGTCTTCCACCCGCGAACCGGGGTAGCGGTTGATCGCCAGCTTGCCCAGGTGCTCGCCCAGCTGCGCTTGTAGCGCGGCGGGCAACGCGTAGGGGTTCTCCATCGCGTCCAGCTTGACCATGCCTGTGGAGTCCTGGATGGCGTAGGCGTGCATGGATTGCACGTCTTTGCGGATGTGCTGGAGGCTTCGGTTAATTGTGGCGCTAGGCTGGCTCATAGGGTGGTCTCGGTGGGAGGGGGTGTCTCAAAAGGATTTATCACTTCAAGCTGGTCATAGCGGACCAAGGGCAATGCGTCGCTCAAAATCGCCTCACAGCCGCTGTGCATGGCGCTGGCCAAAATCAGCGCTTGCCAATAGTCGATCTGGTGCCGCACCTCTAGCCCCCATGCGGTTTCCACCGTTTGGTGGTCAATCACCCACGGCTGCCATAGCTGGTAGCGGCGCAGTTTGGCACGCGCGTCGCCCTGGCTCAGGCCCGGCTGGATGCGCTGGGTGACGCACACATAGTATTCACTCAGCACCTGGGTGCTCACGGCTCCTAAGCGCGCGGCCCACAGGTGCGCCAGCCACGCGCGCGCCTGCGCGCGGCGTGGCGCATCGGCCGCGTCGTCCGCATAAACCAGCACGCTGGTATCAACGAAAACGCGCTGTCCGCTCGGCATAAATTTCGGCGCGCCGGGGCAGTCGGAGTAAGGGCTGCGCGTTAGAAGTAAAGGTCACCAGGTCGTCCTGCCACTCGCGCAGGGCGCGGGCATAGGCATCTTCCCGCTGCATCTTCTCGGCCAGCATTTCACCCACCAGGCGCGAGACGCTGGTATTGCGCTTGGCCGCCTCAATCCGCGTCCACTCAGCCACTTTTTCTTCCATGGTGATGGTGATGTTCTTCATGACTGCAATAGTAGCACGAAATTCGTGTAGCACGAAGTTCGTGTTAATATCTTCTAACCTAAGGAGACCCCCATGCTCGCCCTGCGCCCCAATTGCGAATGCTGCAACACCGATTTGCCCAACGAATCCGCCCAGGCCAGGATTTGCACATTTGAGTGCACGTTTTGCAGCACCTGTGCCGACACGAAGCTGAAGAATATCTGCCCCAATTGCAGTGGAGAGTTGGTACGCAGGCCGCGCAGGCAAGCCGACAAGTTGCAAAAATACCCGGCATCCACCGAACGGGTGTTTAACCCGCAGGGTTGCGCGGCGTAGTTGCTACTTTTTTAAAAGCTGCTTACGCTCTATTTTATTGGGCTAGAGGCAAATTTTACTGATAATGACTAGCTGCTTGCAGCCTTGGAAACGCATGGATCCAAACTGTTGTCACGAACAGGTATACACGCTCGCCAGCGCATTGGTCATCACCAACTGTACTGGCATGTCGGCCTCATACAGATCTGCACTTCGCTTGAGTTCTGCATCAAACAGCGGCTTGGCCATGCGCGGCTCCAGGCGGCGGCCGTCGATGCAAAAGCGCGGCTTGGTGCCCGCGCGCACGCTATGGGCGTGGGCATCAATCACACCCTCCAGCACGCCCACAAGGTAATACAGTGCATAGCTCTGGCCTTGCTTATTCGATTTTTCCAGCGCCCGCAGCTCGCGCAGGCTCATGGCGTTGGCCGTAGTGGCCAGGAAAATTATGCCCAGTAAAACCCAACGTCGTACCATATCACTTTAACCTCATCTGCGCCGCGCGAGCGTGCGCATGCAACCCCTCTCCGTCGGCCAACACCATGGCTATCTTACCCAGCACCTGTGCGCCCTGCTCGCTTACCTCAATGATGCTGCTGCGTTTTTGAAAGTCGTACACGCCCAGCGGGCTGCTAAAGCGGGCCGTGCCACTGGTGGGCAGTACATGGTTGGGGCCTGCGCAGTAGTCGCCTAAAGACTCGCTGGTGTAGGCCCCTAAAAAGATGGCTCCGGCGTGCTTGAGTAGCGGCTCCCACTGGTGCGGGTTTTGGCTGCTGATCTCCAGGTGCTCGGGCGCGATGCGGTTGCTGATGTGGCAGGCCTCTTGCATACTGCGGGTGAGGATGAGCGCGCCCCGGTCGTTCAGGCTTTTGGCGATGATGGCTTGGCGCGGCATCTCGGGCAGCAGCTTGTTGATGCTCTGTTGCACTGCGTCGATATAGGCCGCGTCGGGGCACAGTAGGATGCTTTGTGCCAGCTCGTCGTGCTCGGCCTGGCTGAACAAGTCCATCGCCACCCAGTCGGGCGGCGTGGTTCCGTCTGCCAGTACCAGGATTTCGCTGGGGCCTGCGATCATGTCGATGCCGACTTGACCAAACACACGGCGCTTGGCGGCGGCTACATAGGCGTTACCGGGGCCGGTGATTTTGTCTACCTTGGGAATGGTCGCTGTACCGTAAGCCAGCGCGGCGATGGCCTGCGCGCCGCCGATCGTGAAGGCGCGGGTCACGCCTGCCACATACGCGGCGGCTAGCACCAGCTCATTGCGCTCGCCCCTGTCGGCGGTGGCCGCACCACTGCCGCCCGTGGCCACACTGCCGCGAACGGGGGTGGGCACCACCATGATGATCTCTTGCACGCCCGCCACATGCGCGGGCACGGCACTCATGATGAGGCTCGATGGGTACGCCGCCTTGCCACCGGGCACATAGATGCCGACGCGGTCCAGGGGCGTGACTTTTTGGCCGAGTAATGTACCGTCTGCGTCGCGGTAGCTCCAGCTCTCACCGTTGGCTTTTTTTTGCGCTTGGTGGTAGCTACGCACGCGCTGCGTAGCGGCTTGCAGGGCATCGCGCTGGACAGCGGGCAAATTGTCAAACGCGGTTTTGAAGTCGGCTTGCGTCAGCTCCAGTTCGGCCATGCTGCCCACGGCCAAGCCGTCAAACTTGGCGGTGTACTCCAGCACTGCGGCATCACCACGCTGCTGCACATCCATCAAGATATCGGCCACACGCTGCTCAATGGCGGCATCGGCAGCGGCCGACCAATGCAGTTTGGCCTTGATTTGCGCCTCAAAAGTGCTGGAAGCCGTTGATAAACGTGCGGGAGAAGCTACTGGTTCCATAGCATGTACCAATCCAATAATGCGAATAACGCGCCAGCTTACCTGGCTGCCACGGCCTGGGCAAAAGCATCCAGGATGGGGCGCAAGCGGGCCTGCTTGAGTTTGAGTGAGGCCTGGTTCACGACCAAGCGCGCGCTGATATCCATGATGCGCTCGACCTCAATCAGGTGGTTGGCCTTGAGGGTGTTGCCAGTGGACACCAAGTCCACAATCGCATCGGCCAGGCCAGTGAGCGGGGCCAGCTCCATGCTGCCATAGAGTTTGATCAAGTCCACATGCACGCCCTTGCTGGCGAAAAACTCGCGCGCGATGGCTACGTATTTGGTAGCTACCCGCAGCCGTGCACCTTGCTTGACGGCGGCAGCGTAGTCAAAATCGGCACGCACGGCCACACTGATGCGGCATTGCGATATTTTTAAATCCAGTGGCACATACAGTCCCTGGTGGCCCGTCTCCAGCAAGGTGTCCTTGCCCACCACGCCCAGGTCAGCCCCGGCGTACTGCACATAGGTCGGCACGTCGCTGGCGCGCACCAGCAGGATGCGTACATCCTCTTGGTTGGTCGGCAAGATCAGTTTGCGGGATTTTTCCGGGTCTTCCAGCACCTCAATGCCAGCGGCCTTGAGTAGCGGCAGGGTTTCTTCGAAGATGCGGCCTTTGGAGAGTGCGAGGGTAATCATTTCACTCTTTCTATATTGGCCCCGATGCCGCGCAATTTGGACTCCATGCGGTCGTAGCCACGGTCGAGGTGATAAATGCGGTCAATCAAGGTGTCGCCATCCGCCACCAGGCCGGCAATCACCAGCGAGGCGGAGGCGCGCAGGTCGGTGGCCATCACATTCGCACCCGAGAGTTGTGCTACGCCCTCGATCACCGCCACTTTGCCATCAGTCTGGATGTGTGCGCCCATGCGCTGCATCTCGGGCACATGCATGTAGCGGTTTTCAAAAATCGTCTCCGTTACTTTGACGGAACCGATGGAAATGGCGTTGAGCGCCATAAACTGCGCCTGCATGTCGGTAGGGAAACCGGGGTATTCGGTGGTGCGAAAGCCCTGCGCCTTGAGGCGGCCTTGCGACTGGATGCGAATGCCCGGTACGCTCGTTGCGCCCTGCTGCACTTGCGTAGCCTGCACGCTAGCGCCTGCCTCGCGCAGCTTATCGATCACGGCATCCAAATGGTCCGCGCGGCCATACTTTAAAACTACGTTGCCGCCCGTGGCCGCTACGGCGCACAAAAAGGTGCCGCATTCAATGCGGTCGGCCACCACGGTGTGCGTGCAACCATGCAATTTGCCTACGCCTTGGATATGGATTTTGCTGGTGCCGTGCCCGGTAATCTTGGCACCCATTTTGATCAGCATCTCGGCCAGGTCGGCTATCTCGGGCTCCTGCGCGGCGTTTTCCAGCACGGTCTCACCCTCGGCCAGGCTCGCGGCCATCAGGAAGTTTTCGGTACCCGTGACGGTCACCATGTCGGTGGTGATGTGCGCGCCTTTCAAGCGGGTTTGACCTTGGGGCAGCTTGGCGATCATGTAGCCATGCTCGACCACGATCTCTGCGCCCATGGCTTGCAGGCCTTTGATGTGCTGGTCTACCGGGCGCGAGCCAATGGCGCAGCCACCGGGCAACGACACTCTGGCCTGGCCAAAGCGTGCCAGCAGGGGACCCAGCGCCAGCACCGACGCACGCATGGTTTTCACCAGCTCGTAAGGTGCCTCGGGCGTAGTCAAACTGCCCGCATTGATGATGACGGAGCCATCGACTTGCGGCTCGGCCACCACACCCATGTTGCGGATCAGCTTGAGCATGGTACTCACGTCTTGCAGCTGCGGCACGTTATGCAAGGTAACGGGCTCTGCGGTAAGCAGGGCGGCACACATCTCGGGCAGGGTGGCATTTTTTGCGCCGGAGATCGTGACCTCACCATGCAGTTGTTTGCCACCGCGAATTAAAAGTTTATCCATAGCGATCGGGTCAGGGAGTTCAATGGGGGATCAGTGGGGAGTGAGGGCCCATTCGGTGGGTGAGTAGGTCTTCATCGACAGGGCATGCACCTCGTCGGTACGTATTTTCTCACCCAGCGTGGCGTAGACGGCCTGGTGGCGCTGGATCAGGCGTTTGCCTTCGAAGGCGCTGGACACAATGACGGCGCTCCAGTGGCGGCCATCGCCGTCCACTTCGAGGTGTTCGCACTGCAAACCCGAAGCGATGAGGTGGTGAAGTTGTTCAGAGGTCATACTGCAATCTTGAAATACCGGGGGTCTATCATCCACGAATTTTGTAGCCAATGCGCAGCAGGTGCACAGCAACCGCGCTGACGACAATAAATGCCGTGCCGACGATGCCCAGGCTAAGCCAGGGCGACACATCGCTCACGCCAAAAAAGCCGTAGCGAAAGCCATCAATCATGTAGAAAAACGGGTTGAGGTGGCTCACGCCTTGCCAAAAACTGGGCAGCGAATGGATGGAGTAAAACACACCGCTTAAAAACGTCATTGGCATGATGACAAAGTTTTGAAACGCCGCCATTTGGTCAAACTTTTCGGCCCACAGGCCCGCTATCAGGCCCAGCGCGCCCAGCATGGCGGCGCCGAGCAGGGCAAAAATAATCACCCAAAGCGGTGCCACCATACCTGGCTGGCCAAACCAGTAGGTCATGGCCATCACGCCCGCACCGACCGCCAGGCCGCGCACCACAGACGAGCCTACATAGGCGATAAACCAGCTCCAGTGCGACAGCGGCGTGAGCAGCACAAACACCAGGTTGCCCATGATCTTGCTTTGGATCAGGCTGGACGAGCTGTTGGCAAAGGCGTTTTGCAGCACGCTCATCATCACCAGGCCTGGCACTAAAAATGCCGTGTAACTGACTGTGCCATACACCTTGACGTGGCTGTCCAGCACATGGCCAAAGATCAGCATATAGAGCATGGCCGTGAGCACCGGGGCGGCCACGGTTTGAAAGCCTACGCTCCAAAAGCGCAGAATTTCTTTGTAGAACAACGTGCCCCAGCCAGTCATTTGTTCGCCCCCATCACATCCAGAAAAACATCTTCCAGATCGGCTTTGCGAATCTCTACATCGTGTGCCTCAATGCCTGCCTCGCGCACGGCAGCCAGGTAATGCTCGATCTCAGCCGCGTTATGCGCGGGAAACTGCACTATTCGGCCTGTAATACGCGCCTTGTCCGCAAGCTGCTTGGGCAGCTCGCTATCAATTTTAAATCGCAGCACATTCGATGAGGCTGCTTTAAGTAACTCGGAGGTCGTAGCCAACGCGACAATTTTGCCCTGTTTGAGCATGGCAATACGCCCACACAGCGCCTCGGCTTCTTCCAAATAATGCGTCGTCAGCAATACGGTACTGCCCTGCTTATTGAGTTTGGCAATGAACTGCCACAAAGTTTGGCGCAGCTCTACGTCTACGCCCGCAGTAGGTTCATCCAGCACGATAACGGGGGGCTTGTGTACCAGGGCTTGGGCCATCAGCACGCGCCGCTTCATGCCGCCGGAGAGCTGGCGCATATTGGCGTTGGCCTTGTCGGCCAGCCCCAGGCTGTGCAGCAGCTCGTCAATCCAGATGTCGTTGTTTTTGACACCAAAGTAGCCCGACTGGATGCGCAGCACATCGCGCACATTGAAAAACGGGTCAAACACCAGCTCTTGCGGCACCACGCCGAGTTTGCGGCGGGCGTTGGCATAATCGGCCCGCACATCGTGGCCATGCACGAGGATGCGGCCCGACGTAGCGCGAACCAGGCCGGCCAAAATGCTGATGAGGGTGGTTTTGCCTGCACCGTTGGGTCCAAGCAGGCCAAAGAACTCGCCTTGCTCGATGTCCAGGCTCACGTCGTCCAGTGCTGTCAATGCACCGCGCGAGCTGTTGTAGATTTTGGTAACGGATTGGACTGAAATGGCAGGCATGAACCCGCCATTGTAGGGCTTAAGTCGCCCTGTTCATGGTCAGCACATCAGGGCGCCGCGGGCAGCAACTGTGCTACGCCATACATCGTCGCCAGTGAACGCAGTCGCGCTGGCATGGCGCGCACCGAAAAGGTTTTGCCTGCCACTTGCGCTTCGCGTCGGCATTCGAGCAAGACGGCCAGCACCGAAGAGTCAAAATGCATCAGTGCAGACGCATCGGCCACCACCGCCGTGCCCGCACTTTGCAAGGCTTGCACCAGCATACGCGCGCAACCGCGCGCGTTGCTGTGGGTGACTTCCTGGGGCAGGATCAGCATGGCAGGTGTTTTAAACTTTCTTGGCGTTTTTGTTACGCTCGGTCAGCTTGCCGATCAAACCATCAATGCCATTGGCGTTGATTTCCTGCGCAAACTGCGAGCGGTAGGTTTCCACCAGCCAAACACCCAACACATTCAGGTCATAAATTTTCCAGCCATTGCTGGCTTTTTCCAGGCGGTAGTCCAACTGGATGGGGTCACCATGGCCTTTAATTTCGGACTTGACCACCACTTCGGTGTCTTCAGCGGCGGCGCGCAGAGGCTTCATGGAAATGGTTTGGTCACGAACTTCGGCCAGCGCGCCAGAGTAAGTGCGCACCAACAAGGTTTTGAACTCTTCCTGCAGGCGTTTTTGTTGCTCAGGCGTGGCTTGCCTCCAGCTGCGGCCCACCGCAGCCGCCGTCATGCGGGTGAAGTTCACGTTGGGCATGATTTTGCTGTCCACCAAGGCAATCACCCGGCTGGTATCACCCGACTGGATGGATTTGTCGGAGCGGATGCTGTCCAGCACTTCGGTAGACAGGCGCTTGATCAGCACTTCAGGGCCTTCGGTGGCTTGCGCAAACGCGGCACCAGACAGCAGTGCGCCCGTGCTCAGCACTAAAGAACCTACTACGGAAAACCAACGGCGATGAATCAACATACTTTTCCTTCTAAACGGCAGATGCCGTACACAGATAACGCCATCCTAGACCAAGCGGACTACAACAAGTGTAAGGTGGGCGTGTGCACTTGGCTTAATTTGTGACTAATTCCTCACACCTGGAACTGCACAGACAGCCCGGACAAGCCCATGATCTCCAGGGAACATCATTTTTTGGGATCTAAGTCAAATCTTTCTTCTTTGCCGTTATCTTTCGAATCATCCAGCTCTTTGTTGGCGGATCGGGCCACATCGGCCCGCCGCTTGGCCAAAAACGCATCACGGGTAAACGTGTATTTGTCAAGTGCTGCGTCATCCATCACATTACCCAAACGCAAAAAATTGGCACGGGTATTCACCAAGCGCAGGGCATTGGTCGCATTGCTTGCACGCTTCGGATTGATCCAGGATACCGGGTCATAGGCCGTCTCTGCGCCGATGGTGAAGGCATCACGCAACGTGGAGGGGCCAAACACCGGCAACACAATATATGGGCCAGCGGGTACACCCCAGCGGCCCAGGGTTTTACCCAAATCTTCGTTGTGCTTTTCAATACCCATTTCGTCCGCCACATCGAGCAAACCGCCCAGACCAAAGAAGGTATTGACCGAAAAACGCATAAAGCTTTCGGCGGCCAGTTGTGGACGCAATTGCAGCACGCCATTGATGAAAGACCAGGCATCCGTCATGTTGCTGAAAAAATTGGTCACCCCCGCACGCGCCAAAGATGGTATCACGGCTGAATAGGCCGTGGCAGCGGGTTTGACAATGGCACGATCCAGACCATCGTTGAATTTGGCCATACCCCGGTTAAACGGCTCGATCGGATCGGAGGGATGCACGCCAGGCCCGGTCGCGCAGCCAGAAATAATGACAAAACATGCTGTAGTCGTTGCATACAGGACGTAAAAAGCTATTTTTTTTATAGCAATTTTTACTCCGCTCTGGTGCCCAGCCAGAGGCCGATTGCTCGTGCATATCATTTTTTACCCCCGTTGGCCTGCGTAGCGCTGGGGCCGTCCGCTGCCTTGTTAAACAGAAACTGGGAGATCAGGTTTTCCAGCACAACGGCTGATTGGGTGGACTTGAGCGTGTCGCCACTGGCGAGAATTTTCTCGTCGGCTCCGGCTTCTACGCCAATGTATTGCTCACCCAACAAGCCGCTGGTCAAAATTTTGAGCGAACTGTCTTTGGGAAAGGCGTAACGGGTTTCCATGGCCAGCGTGACACGGGCCTGGAAGGTCTTGTCGTCAAAGACGATATTTTCCACGCGCCCCACCACCACGCCGGCACTGCGTACGGCGGCCTTGGGTTTGAGGCCGCCAACATTGTCAAACTTGGCGGTCAGCAGATAGGTTTTCTGAAAATTCAGACTCAGCAAATTGGCCGATTGCAAAGCCAAAAACAAAATAGCCACCGCGCCAATCAGCACAAACAAACCCACCCATACATCATTTTTTGAGCGTTGCACGACACTCTCCCTTCAAATAGTAAACATCATGGCGGTCAGGATGAAATCCAGACCCAAAACCGACAAGGAGGCCACCACCACGGTCCGGGTGGTGGCAATGGCCACACCTTCTGGGGTCGCCTGGGCTTCAAAGCCCTGCAGCAGGGCCACAAAGGTCACGGTGAATCCAAAAACAATACTTTTGATCACCCCGTTACCCACGTCTTTCCATACGTCCACGCCGCCCTGGATCTGGCTCCAGAACGACCCGGCATCGACACCAATCATCAGCACGCCGACCACCCAGCCGCCGATGATACCCATCGCACTAAAGACCGCAGCCAGCAAGGGCATGGTAATGATTCCGGCCCAGAAACGGGGAGCCAAAATGCGCTGAACCGGATCCACCGCCATCATCTCCATGACGCTGATCTGCTCTCCCGCCTTCATGAGGCCGATCTCGGCCGTCAGCGAGGTGCCCGCCCGCCCAGCAAACAACAATGCGGTCACCACCGGCCCCAATTCCCTGACCAAACTGAGCGTCACCAGCAGGCCCAAAGCCTCGGACGAGCCATAGCGCTGCAAGGTGTAATAACCCTGCAAGCCAAACACAAAGCCCACAAACAGCCCCGACACCGCAATGATGGCCAGGGAGTAGTTACCCAAAAAATGGATCTGGTCACGGATCAGGCCAAAGCGCTTGAAGCTGCCGCCCAGCGTCGTCAAAAGCCGAATAAAGAGGCGGGCACCGTGCCCCCAACCTGCCAATTGGTTACGCGTGGCATAGCCAACATCGCCAGGTTTATACCAACTCATTGCTTCACTCCAGAACCAAAATCCTGCTCAATATCAGGGCCGGGGTAATGAAAGCGCACCGGCCCGTCGGACAGTGCATGGACATACTGGTACACCAGCGGATCGGTGCTTTGGCGCACCTGCTCGGGTGTGCCTTGAGTGGCAATTTTTCCATTGGCCAGAATGATCACGTGGTCTGCAATGGCAAAGGTTTGCTCCAGCTCATGCGAGACAAAAATACTGGTCAGTTCCATGGAGTCGTTCAATTCGCGGATCAAACGGGCCGCCGTGCCCAGGGAAATCGGATCGAGACCGGAAAACGGCTCGTCGTACATTACCAGTTCAGGATCCAGCGCAATGGCCCGTGCCAGGGCGATGCGCCGTGCCATGCCGCCTGAAACTTCACTGGGCATCAGGTCACGCGCACCGCGCAGACCCACGGCATTGAGCTTCATCAACACAATGTCCCGTATCAGGGCATCAGGCAAATCGGTGTGTTCGCGTAGCGGGAAAGCCACATTTTCAAATACCGACAAATCGGCAAACAGGGCACCAAACTGGAACAGCATGCCCATGCGGCGACGCGCGGCATAGATTTGCTGCTGATCCATGGGGGTAACGTCCTGCCCATCAAACAGCAACTGCCCCTGCTGTGAGCGATTTTGACCGCCAATCAAGCGCAATATGGTGGTTTTACCGCCGCCCGAAGCACCCATCAGCGCCGTCACCTTGCCACGCGGCACAGACAGCGTAATGTCATCCAAAATCAAGCGTTCACCATAGCCGAAGCTCACATTGCGAAACTCAATGAGCGGACTCGGACTATTAGCTTGCAAAGCTGCGGATTGTTGTTCTTGAAGAGCCATAAAGCAAAACCGGAGAATGTCCGGAACTTGATCATAAGGGAAATCCCGGTGTGCCTCAATCCTAAGGGAATAGGCAATGCAGGGTACAAAGATCAAGCCAGGGAGCCAACGGACTACCCTTGCAGCACCCGCTTGAGCTTGGCCACCGCGCTGGACACCGGGGTAATCACGGTCAAACCCGTACGCTGTGCAACCAGCCCCGCGGCCCGGGCCATGCTGAACTGCGCCAGGGCGATCACGCCGCAGCCCTTGGCGGCGAGCTGCTCGGCGGCTTGGGCAATCAACGTGTCATGCGTGTCGCCATCACCTGCGTTCAAGGCGGCCATGGCACCTTCCACCATCGCGGTATCGAGCACCACATGCTTGGGAAACTCGGGTGGCATGGACACCAAGGTAGGTGCAAAGGTCGCCACCAAGCCAACGCGCTGGCCCAGTGCGGCGGCATCGTCCACCATGGCCTCGTTGGGTTTGAGCACCGGGATCGTCGGGTGCTGCGCGGCCACGGCTTCGATGCAGGTGCCAAAGGCCGAACAGGTGAACAAAATCGCGTCACTGCCGCAATCCACGGCGTATTGCGCCAGGCGGGCAAAGCGCTGGTGCATCACCGCGTCCTGGCCCCGTCCGCTGGCGGCCAGGTCGGCCGACAGGCTGTCGTCCAGCAGGTTCATGCGCACGGCCTGCGGCCAATCGCGCTTTAAGGCTTCGTTGATCGGGTCTACCGCGTGGGCGATGGCGTGGATCAGGGCGATGCGGGGGCTGTGTGAAGGCATGGATAAAGAGCTGTTGGGGTAAACGCGGTCAATGGAAGCCCCTATGATATGCGTTGTAAGCACATGCCTCTGGTTCACATCGGCATGTGCGCTCCATTCCCGTCGAAAAAACACCACCTATGAAACACTGTACCCGACTTTTTACCGCTGCCGTATTGGCCGCCAGCACCTTTGCCGCTCTCGCGCAAAGCAGCTATCCCAACAAGCCGATCAAGATGATCATCCCGCTGGCCGCTGGCAGCGCGGTAGACAACGCGGCCCGCATCCTCACCGCCAAAATGTCGCAAGGCCTGGGCCAGTCCATCGTGATTGAAAACCAGGCCGGTTCGGCCGGCTTGATCGGTGCCGACCGGGTAGCCAAAGCCGCGCCAGATGGCTACACCTTGGGCGGCTTTAACGACAGCGTGCTGACGATGATTCCGCACATCTACCCCAAGTCCGGCTGGAATGCGCTGACCGACTTTGACCCACTATCACTGGCCGCCACCATTGAGTGGGGCCTGGTCGTCAAGGCCGACTCGCCCTATAAAACCGTGGCCGATTTCATTGCTGCCGCCAAGGCTGCGCCCGGCAAGATCAACTACAGCTCAGGCGGCAGCGGTAGCCCGCAGCATATTGCCATGGCGCTGTTTGCCACGCGCTCAGGTATACAAGCCGTGCATGTGCCCTACAAAGGCGCAACCCCCGCCGCCGTGGCCGTGGCGGCGGGCGAGGTCGATGCCGCCTTCCAGGGTTTAGGCACCGTCACGTCGCTGCTGCAAGGCGGCAAACTGCGCCTGCTGGCCGTATCTACCCACAAACGTCTGGCGCAATACCCCAATGTGCCCACCGTGGATGAGTCTGGATTGAAAGACTTTTTCTTTAACTCCTGGTTCGCCATGGTGGTGCCTGCGGGCACGCCCAAAGATATTGTGGAGCGCCTGAACAGCGAAATGCGCAAAGCCCTGGCCGACCCGGAAACGCGCGACAAACTGGTGGCCATTGGCCTGACACTGCGCGGCTCCAGCGCGCAAGAACTGGGCAGCGCCACCAAGGACCAGTTCAATTTGTACCGCAAGCTGATTGCGGACAACGGCATCAAGGCCGATTGACCAACGGCCATGAAACAGTTGGCGAAAGCGTGCGGCTTTCTCGGGTGTGCTGAGCTTCGATGGTTCGATTTTTTTGGGAAGCGGTGACCTCCCCTTTACCGTACGCTGGCCAGCAGGTCGAGTAGATTGACAGGCAAATGAAGGCTTGGCTTCATGGTTTGAGCCGATTTTGAACTACTTTAGCCAGCTCAGCCATTTTTTCAGACACCCTCAGCATGGCGGACTGGTACACCACACTGTCTTCACGTCTGTCCACCTCCATCACCATGACGATCAGCACATCATCCTGCACCCCGTACACCAGTCGGTAGCCTTGTTTGTGCAGTTTGATTTTGTAATGCCCCGCCAGCGCGCCGTGCAGCGCCGCCCCGGGCACGTGGGGGTTGTCCAGCCGCTTCTTGAGCAGCTTGCGCAGCGGCTCTTTGACCGAGCCATCCGGCTTTTGCCATTCAGCCCAGGCGCTGGGCACAAACTGCAAACGGTACTTGTGTTTGCGTACCGGCGCTGCCGCCTTAGATGGCATCGATATCCACCTCTATCGCCTGGGCCCGCTCACCCATACGGACCAATACAGTACGGCCCAGCTCCTGATCAGACAGCTCCTCTAGCATGGCCTCAAACAGGGCCGGTTCAATCATGTAAAACGCCGCTTTGTTGTGGTTTAGCACGGCCACCGGGCGGCTGTTGGCCGCGCGCAAAACAGCCGCAGGGTTCTTTTTAAACTCTGACATGCTGATCATCACATCGGCAAAAATGGCTTCCATGGTTAGCTCCTAAATTAGCGCCAATGATGGCGCTTAATTGGTGATTGCGCTATAACCATCGCGCTGGGCACCCCTGCCACACACAGCCCCGTTGAAAAATGCTCGCGCTTACGTCGCCCTAAGCGGCGGCACAGCCTGCGCCACGCGCTGGCAGAAACCGTCGATCTGGTTGCCGTCTATCCAGCGCACCACGGCCACCATGTCGCGGTCGGGGTCAATCCAGACCACGCTGGCTCCGGCACCAATGCAAAAATAGCTCTTTGCTGACGCGCTGGGGAAGACGCTGCGCTGCAGGTTGAGCCACACCAAAGTGCCGTACCACGGCGCGATGGCGCAGGGCGCTTGCATGCGTTGCACCCAGGCGCTGGACAGCACTTGTTTGTTGCCTACACGGCCACCGTCCAGCAGCATCTGCCCGATCAAGGCCTGGTCTGCACTGCTGATCGACATGCCCGCGCCCCAATGCGTGCCGCCGGGCACCGACTGCATCTGCTGGCCGTCAATGTCCACCCAGCTATTGGCATAGCCCTCCCAGCGCCAGGTGTCGCTGGCGCCTACAGGCTGGGTGATGGCTGCTCTAAATACCTCGGGCAGTGGCTTGCGAAACAGGTGCAAGAGTGCCAGCGACAACTGGTTGATGCGCACATCGTTGTATTCCCAGTAGGTACCCGGTGTTTGCAGTGCGCGTGCATCGCCTTTCTTATGGCCCGCCGCTTCGATCTCCGGGCGCGGTGGCTGGTATTGCAGATGGCGGTAGTGGTCGACCCGGTCGGGAATACCAAAGCACGTGCCTTCCCATTCGCTGGTTTGCTGCAAAAGGTGTTGCCACGTGACGGTGTTGTTATGTGGGCTTTCAAAACCGATGCCGCGTACTTTGATGCGCACAGGCTCATCCACATCTGGCAGCAGCCCCCGGTCGTGCGCCACACCGGCCAGCATGGCCAGATAGGTTTTGGCGATGGAAAACGTCAGGTCAGCGCGCTGCGGCTCACCCCATGCGATGACTTGCTCGCCAGCCACGCGCACCACGCCCGAGACCGGGCCACGCGGGTGCACGGGGCCCAGCAGCCGGTTGTAGGGCGGTGGGTCGGCATGGTGGATGCCCCAGTCTGCGTTGTTGTCTCGGCCCCAGGAGGTTTCGTGGGCGATGGCAAAGTCAACTGCGGCTTGCAGTTGGGCTTGGTTAATCTGCATCAATCCACCGTAGCACCCGACGCAGCCACCACCTTGGCCCATTTGTCGGTTTCCGACGCAATCACCTTGCCAAAATCTTCGGGCGACCCACCAATCGGCACACCGCCCAATGCCGCCAGGCGCTCACGCATCTTCGGATCGGCCAGGGCACGGTTGACTTCGGCGTTGATCTTGTCGATGGCCTCGCGCGGCGCGCCCTTGGGCATGCCAATGCCAAACCAGGCCGTGGCCTCGTAGCCGGGTACGGTGGCCGCAACAATGGGCACCTCGGGCATCGAGGGTTCGCGGGCGGCCGAGGTCATGGCCAGTGCGCGGATGCTGCCGCTTTTGATATGTGTTGCCGACGAAGGCAGGTTGTCAAAAAACACCTGCACCTGGCCACCGATCAAGTCAGTCAGCACCGGGCCTGCGCCCTTGTAGGGCACATGCTGCATGGCGCAACCCGTCATGGTTTTGAACAGCTCGCCCGACAGATGCGTGGAGGTACCGCTGCCCGACGAAGCCATGTTGACCTTGGTCGGGTTGGCCTTGCAGTAGGCAATGAACTCGGCCACCGTCTTGGCCGGCACGTTGTTGGCCACCACCATCACATTGGGCGTGCGCACCAGGCCCGCCACGGGCGTGATGTCGCGGATGAAGTGGTAATTGAGCTTTTTGTACAGCGAGGCGTTGATGCCGTGCGCCGGGTTCACCAGCAGCATGGTGTAGCCGTCGGGCGGTGCGTTGACCACCGCCTCGGTGCCGATGTTGTTGCCCGCGCCGGGCTTGTTCTCCACCACAAACTGCTGGCCCAGCTTGTCGGTGAGCCACTGCGCCATGATGCGTGCCAGCACGTCGGTGGTACCGCCCGGTGGGTAGGGCACGATCCACTTGACGGGACGCGTGGGGTAGTCTGCGGCGGCGCTGGTGGCAAAACACATCAGGCTGGCAGACAGGGCGAGGGCAAAACGGCGGGTGACAGACTGCATGAATTTCTCCTGGAAGCCCCACCGCGCACCATGCACCGGACGGGGTTTAGCGCAAATTATGCGGGCGGGCATCAGGCGAAAATACTCTCGCTAACCCGCGCTTTTAAACCCCCAGTCCCCAGCATGATGACCGCCACCTCAAGGCGCGCGGCGCTTGGGCTTGGGCGCAATCTCTTCCAGCAGCGTGGTGCTGGGCACGCCCGAAAACAAGGCCGCTGCGCGCACTTTGATCTCCAGCAGCTCGGTGGCGCTCACGGTGTATTGCCCGGTGGTTTGGTTGACCTGGATGGTGAACTCCACATCCTTGCCGCCATTGGACAACATGCCGCAGGTAAATTCGTAGTCCTCATGCTCCCAGGGGAAGCCATCGGCCGCCGCGCTGTAGTTTTCATACGCTACCTTGCTGATCTCGCCACTGGCCAGATCCAGCACGCCGGCGGCCGTGATGACCTCGTCCGTCAGCTCGTCTGAAATCGTGATCGGTACTCTTAAATCCACGGCTATTTCCTTCTAGGTTAATCAGAAGATTTTCGCATGTAAAAATCGCTACCGCTCGATGCCGTGCATAGCCAACAAATCCGACACCTCGTCATACACGCCATAACCAAAATTACAGCATAGGGCGCAAGTGTTTTTTAGGCGCAGATGCAAGTCTTCACGCACTTGCAGCGGTAAAGCGTCGCAGGATTTCAATGCCTGCGCATACATGCGCACAAGTGCGTCGTAATAAGAGCCGTCATCCAATCCCACTTCGGATGCAAAGCCAGCGGCTTGCTCGCAATAAAACACCATCAACTCGGCAGTATCTTCGGCGCGCCCAATCGCTTTTTTATAGTCTGCAATAGCTTTTTTCGCCTTGGCTACGGAGTGGTCCAGTTTCCCATACAAATCTGGCCACAACCAGCGGCTGATCGTCGCTTTATAGGGCTTGAGTATGTCGCCGCCTACGTCAAACCGGGCGTGCAAAAAAGTTTGGTTGTCTTTGTTGGCAGCATACAGGTCTTGCAGCAGCACCAATAGCCCTGGGCGGTCGATATTGGACAGCTTGGTTTTGATGTCACTCCAAGTGGCAGCTTTTTTCATAGCGCTTGCCGGTCAGCCCACATTCACAGGCACCAGCGTCATGGTGTCGTTCCCAAAAATATCAATCACCTTCACCGCCACGGTGTAGCGTCCCGGCCGGTCGTAGGTGTGCAGCACGGTGGCCAGCTCCAGGTTGCGGTTTTGCCGGGTGCGAAAGCTTTGCCATTCGTTTTCAAAAATATAACCGCCCGTCCAGCGCTCCTCAAACTCTGGCAGCGCCAGTTCTCCCTGCGGCAGCTCAAACCCTTCTAGCGATGCGCCAGCGCCCAGTCCTGCACCCACAGGCACCTTGATGATTTCTTTGCGCTGCAAATAGTCAAAGTCCACCGCCCAGTAGTCCACCCAGTCGGTCCAGTGCTTGGTGAGTTTGACTTTGGAGACAATGCCGTCCTTATTTTTATTCACCTTGTACAGCTGCCCTTGCTCGCACACCACCTCGCTTTTGCCTTCTTTCATGGCGGCAATGGCGGCGTCTGCTGCGCCTTGGTTGTAGTACACCGAAAAGTCGGTCAGCTCAATGTGTACCGCCAGTTTGTTTTTCTTGGCGTAGCGCGGCGTAGCCTCTACAAAGCTGATGTCGTGAAACACCACCTGGCCTTTGTCCACGGCGCGCTTGTCAAACACCTCGGCGGGAATGTACTTGGGCAACAGGTCAATGCCTTTGCTGCGAGCCTCTTCCAGCACGGCAGGGAATAAACCCATCTCAAACTCAAACGCCAGCACATCCACCCGCGAGGCACCGCGCTTGCGGCACTCTGTAATCACCTCTTCCACAAACAGCCGCCCCACGGGCAGGTTAATCGGGCCAATGGCCACCAGCCTCCCGTTGCGTGCGCCGTGAAAGAACCCGTCTTGCGCTGGGGTGGCAGCGCCCGCAGCCTGGGCGTCGCCACCGCCAAAGGGTGTAGCCTTGTACGCCCGCAAAATCAGCGCCCGAAACTCGCCCTCTTTTTGTGCCAGCGCCTGCTCTTTTTGCACCCCCGTCAAACGCCCGCCCACATTCAAATACGCCTGCCGCTCGTAGCGGCCTAAGTTCAACACTTCAAACGCGCGAAAGTCCTGCTCTGCTGCCTTTTTTTCGCGCTGCACGCCGATCAGGCGTTTACGGGTGGTGTGGATGCCGAACTTGCCCAGATCTGTAGCGATCCATTTGCGGCCTAGTTTTTCTGCGACGGCAGCTGTGGTGCCTGAACCGCAGAAGAAATCCGCTACTAAATCACCTTCATTGCTACTGACTTTGATGATTCGCTCTAAAAGAGTTTCAGGTTTTTGCGTGGCGTATCCAGTTTGCTCCGTCGATTGATTATGAATTTTGCTGATGTCGGTCCAAATGTCTTGAAGTGGCACGCCTTCGTATTCACTCAAATAGCGCTTAAGTCGTGGTACTCCATTTGCTTTTTTTGGCCAATGCAAACGCCCCTTTTTATCATGCTCTACAAGCGTCTCCAACGGACACCTCCAGAGCGTCTTCACGCCCTTATATTCATACATATATCCACCACCGCTTAAGCCTCCAGCAGACAGACTTAAGCGCTGATATGGTTCGTTCCGCTCTGAATCAAACTCATCGAAAAATGTCTCCACGTAGTCTTTATCTGGTGGTGATAACAAGCGATTCCAAGTTCGCGCCTCTCCCTTACCATAATACAGAATGGCATCATGAATAATCCCGTACTTGCCAGCGTCACCGTGCCCGAACGCACGTCGCCAAACAATTTCATTTTGAAATCGACCTGCACCAAAGACTTCATCGGCAACAACTTTCACATATTGCTTTACCGTTGGCCCCATATGGACATAAATGGAGCCGTCACTCGCCAAAAGATCCCGCATCAAAATCAACCGCTCATAAATCATCGAAATAAACGAATCCGCCCCACGCCCCCACGTATCCCGATACGCAATCTGCTCCAGCAAATTCGCCTCTTTGTGAAAAGTCTCGCCGCCAATCTCAATGTCCATCGAGAAATCGGCCCCCACGTCAAACGGTGGGTCGATGTAGATCAGCTTCAGGCCACCTGCATCTTCAATCTGCTGGCGCAGCGCGCCTGATTTCAACGAGGACAAAATCAGTTTGTTGTCGCCCCAAATGAGCTTGTTGGCCCAGCCGCGCTGCTGGCGGCCACGGCTGTCAAACAGGGCGCCTTGGGCCTTGGTCTCGGTGCGCGGCTCATCGATATGCTCCAGGGTTTGAAAGGGCAGTACGGTGGTGCACACGTCGCGGGTTTTGCCGTTCCACACCAGCTCCACCTCGCGCTTGTCTTCAAACAAAATAAAGCGGTATTTTTCGGGCAAGGGCTTGCCCTGCTGAATCAAGGTGGCCAGGTCGCGTTGCTCGGCTTCGCTCAGGTCATAGGATTTTTTGTCTTGTCGTGCCATGGTCAATTGTGTAGTTGTTGTTTTAGAAGCTGGTAGGCAGTAGCGTGACAAAAACCATGGTGGGCTCTACCTTGAAATGCAGAGGCGGGTTGCCGTTGTCGCGCAAGGCCGCTTGCGCGGTGGAGATGCCTGCGCCAAAGCGCTGCACCAGCCCCAGCACACGCATGGCCTCGGCGATATGCGGGTTGCGGTAGTCGGCATAGCCGGGTTGACCAAAGTTTTGCGCAGTGACGTTGCCGTAGGGGCCACCGGGGTTAGAAATTTCGATGCGGTCGTCATACCAGTAGGCCCGCACGGGCGCGTTGGTGCCCTCGTAGGTGCGGTGCATAACTGCATTGCGTGCTATTTGCTCCAGCGCAGCGGGCGGGTACAGGTAGCGACGTTTTTCCAGGGTCTGCGATGTAAAGTCCACCTGCACACGGTTGTGTGAGGCAAACTTTTCATCCAGGCGGCGAATCAGGCTTTGCAGGGGGCCATCAATCACCACTTCATCAACGATGGGGTCAGCCAGTGTGGTGCCCTGAATGCGCAAGAACTGCACGTAGGCGCAGGGCAGAAAAAACGTGGGCGAGCGCGCTAAAGCCAAAATGCCCAGCGTGGTGGGCGTGGCGTCATCTACTGAGGTGATCATGCGGCAGGCGGCCAGCCGCTGCTCGTAGGTGCGGTGGTTGGCTTCGAGCACATCGGCTGCAAAGGCACCAGGCAAGTAATCTTCTTCAAACCGCGCGGCGCTCAAGTCTGACAACGAGGCACGCGCCACGGGCCAAAGGTCAAAGGGCTGGTCACGGTGCCGTCTGCGCTCGTTAAGGATGCGCTCGTCTTGCGCACTGGCCAGCTCACGCCTTGGCCCGGTGCGAATCCAGATGCGACCGTTATAGCGCACGGGTGGCGCATCCGCAGGCCACACGCACACTACAGCCATGTCAGCGTCCTTCAGCCGTCTCCGTTCTACCGTGAGGGTGGGTTGGGGCACGATGCGGCCATCGCTTTTCATGTCGGCCAGTGTCAATAGCAACTGATCGGTGACAGTAATATGGGCTGGGCTGCCGTCGTCCTCAGCGCCAATGAAAATCACGCCAGGTTTGCCATGGCCGGGTAAATCATTGGCAAATGCGCAAACGGCTTCGCGCACCTTATCAGGGGCGGAGCCTGCCCAGGCGCGCTTGCGCTCGATGCGGTCTGACTCCAGATCGTCCAATAGCTCTGTGAGCTGTTCGTCGGTCAATGGATTCATGGTGTGACCTCTTGATATTCTCTAAATGAGCTGACCAAGCCCGCAAAAGTATCCGGCTTGTGCTGATCAAAACTTTCCTGATCGACATAGACAAAACCGTAGCGTACACCGCCTTCGGTTTTGCTGGCGTCGGTGGCATCCACGCACCATTGGCGTAGCCGTGCCATTTTTTGCGGCACGTCTAGCTCTTCACGGCCTTTGGTCTCTACCACCCACACGGCCGCGTCAGTGGTACGCACCATAAAGTCGGGGGTGTAGGACGACAAGTCGCCATTGGCTTTGACGTAGTCGAGCTTAAAACCGACGGCCATATAGTTTTTGCCAAAGGCCTGTACGTCAGGTGCATCCTCCAGGTAAGCAGCAAAGGCCAGCTCCAAGCCGTCAGCATTGCTCTCGCCCACAATTTTGTTGAACACGGACTTTTTAGTTGGCAAGAAGTTGCGCGGCGCAGTGCGAAATGGCCGGGTGTCGCGCAGCCTGATATGGCCTTCTATGCGCGAGCTGCCGGTGTCTTTGATGGTCAATGCGTTCATGGCAAAGCGAAAGTGATCAAACAGCACTTTGCCCACTTCGGGCTCCGACAAATTGCGCAAAACCACGGCATCTTCCAAGTCCACCGTTTGGCTGAATAGATGTTCACGGATAAAGACTTTGACCTTGGGGTACAGCAACTCGTAACCGCCCACCAGGCGCAAGTCTTTAAGTAGCTGCCGTGCAAAAAACCCTACCACCGAGCGGTAGTCTGCCGTGCCGGTGCTGTCAAGGCTGATGGTGTGATCAACCTCGGAGTCGAGCATGGTTTTGAAGACTATCTCGCGGGTTTGTTCGGGGGTGAAGGGTTTAATGGGCAGTTTGGTGTTGCCAAAGGCTGCGGGGTCAAGCTCAGACAGGTCTTTAAATTCGCGGTTAAAGCGGCGCGTCAACCGTGGCAAGGCAATGTCTAGGGCATCAATATCTTTTTCGGCTACCTCTTTGTCCACCTCCACCACCAAAGAATCTTGCCGCTGGGTACCGCCTGCGCCGCCCATGGCTACGCGCTCAAAGTTGACGCCTTCGCTTTGAATGGACTCCACAAACTCCATGAAGGCGGGCGTGCCGATGACGGACACAGTCTCGCGCTCATCGCTGCCAAAATACATGCGGCGCAGACCTCGCCCCAGAGTTTGTTCGGGCAGGATGTTGCTCTTGGCTGCATAGGCCCGCAGGCCGACAATGGTGGTGACGTTACGCACGTCCCAGCCTTCTTTAAGCATGAGCACCGACACAATGGCTTTGTAAGGCGACTTCCAGGAATCAATCTCATTCGACTGTTTGCGTAACTTCTCCAATTCTTCTTTGCTTTTACCGGAGGCAGCTTCAGAGATTTCGCCATTGGCTTTGGTGTGAATTACCAGCACTGCGCCTTGCAGTTCAGCGCATATTTTCTCTAGATGCACGCCGACTTCGTCGCAATTTTTGGTGTCGTCCACCATGACGAATAGCACTGCTTTTTTGCCCAGCTTTTCGTGGTCAGCATAGCTCTTGCGCCACTCCTCTACGCCTAGCTGTAAATAATCAGCGTATTTTTCGCTGATGATCGGGCTTTTATGCTCTGTGAGCTTGGAACGGCTGGCAGCATCGGGCAGTACCGGGTGTTTCACGACGTTTTGGGCGATAGCCTCCACCAAGGGATAGTCGCTGACGGTTTGCACAAAGATCGCACCGCTGTTACCACGTGGGGTTGCGGAGACATCAATTTGCAAGGCCAAGCGCAGGTCCTTTTGCAGCATGCGGTGATGAATGTCTTGAATGCATTTAAACCATGCCAAACGTGGGTCATGGATGTGGTGCGCTTCGTCATTGAAGACGGCAAGTTCATCTATCTCTCGGACGATTTCGCCTAGGTCGGTATTGCTGTCGGTGGTTTTGCCGACGGGTTTAGCACCAAACGGGGCAAGAAAATAATCACGCAGGTCGTCGTCGTCCAACGATGGCTCTGGCACCTCGCCCAAGTACACCCGATGAATGTTGGTCAAGAAGATATTGCCAGTAGGGCGGACAATTCGAACATCGTCCTGGATGTGCAATGCTATTTGAAAATCGTCTCGCCAGTTACGGCCAGCGTGGCCATTGTCGGGTAGAACCGGGTCGTAAAAGAAGATTTTGAGGCCGTCAAAATCAGCGCGCAAGCGGTCTAGCACGATGATGTTGGGGGCAATTAACAAAAAGTTGCGGGCTAAATCGGAGTTGGCCTCATAGAGCTTGTGAAAGTAGCTCCACGCCATAAGTAGCGATAACACCTTGGTTTTGCCAGCGCCTGTCGCCATTTTCACGACAAAACGCGGCCAGTCCTCGTCGAACATGCCAGTTGTAACCGCACCCGAGGCATCGAAACGCAGCAAGTCAAACTTGTCGCGTGCGCCGCGGACATCGTAGAGCCATATAACCGACTCCACCGCTTCGCGCTGTGCGAAGTAATAACGGAACTGGCTTTGGGAGCCGTCGCCCTGCTCTATCAAGTGATCGGTGTCAAACCACCATGCCAAGAGCGCTTTTGAGGTATCAGATGCCCCTGCGTAGCCAGCGGCTCGCCATTCACACACGGCTTCCCTGATTTTGGCAACCAGCGGTGGCAAAAGCTTTTCATAGGCTGTGTCGCGCAAATTTTCTGCGGCTGGAAACCATCGCTGGTCTGGCGGCAAAACCACATAAGGTGATAACGGAAAGTCTGGATGGAGGGCCATGGGTGTGTCAGATGCTTACGAGCTTGTTGCCTGATTGCATTGCAGATTTAACCCTATCTTTGAGCTATTTTCAGAGAATTTGGCGCTATCCAAAAAGAAAAAGGCCCGGGGTTATCCGGGCCTTTTTGAATGATGGTGGAGTTGGCGGGAATTGAACCCGCGTCCGAAAACCTTTTTCCTTGCAGATCTACATGTGTAGCCCACTGATTTGTGTCTCGCCCAATGTGTCGCGCAGAGGCACGCTACACACCAGACCAGTAGCCTATTTTCTCGCCCCACACTAAGCCACCCAGTGCAGAGCCATCCGGTGTAAATAAGCTTGCAGCCGAGAAATCTTAAGTTGCCCTAAAACCCCTTTGCCCACCCCACCGGAGAGATGTTGCAAGCCTCTCAGCGATTAAGCTGCGAGTGCGAAACGTTCGTCGTTTGCAGTTAGTTTGTTTGAATTTGTTTAACGAGCACATTCAGCTCGACATGCACCACAAAGCGTCTAATCCTCGTCGAAACCAGTACAACCCCGTGTAGCGCGTATTTTACGCCTATGTGCGGTATTTCAAGGGGGTGGGCTGAAATAGCGTTGAATTGACGGGCAATGAGCTATTGCAGACGCTGCTGTAGCGTTAAGCCCTGCTGTTTGGCAAACGCCGCCCGCTCACGCGCTATATCCCCATGGGTAATGCATTGCCTGCGCGCTGGCCCCCTGTGCTGCCTTAAAAACTGCTGGTAGGCGTTGCTTTGGTAGGGGTCGGTGGTGACGTAGCCTGCACGCTCGGTACAGGGCTTGGGCGGCTGGCCGGGGGTGGGGGCGGGACAGACGCTCTCGGTGGCACCATAGACAATGCGGCCATCGCGGGTAATGCCAGGGAAGGCGCTTGCGCTGAGGTAGGTGCGCAAGTGCTCATCATAAAAAGGGGCGATGTTGAAGCGCTGCCCCTCCCCCATACCCTGTCCCCGGTGGTACCACCAGGCCTGGCCTTGGTATTCGTAGGCCAGATCAGCGGGGTTGTTTTTACCATCGGCACGGGCTGGCGGAAAGCCAAAAATGGTTTTACCGCTGGAGAAACCAAACGCCGCCTGCGGCTCGCAACCCGTGCCGGGTGTGCCGGGGACATCGCCAAAGCTGAAAATACGCATGGTTGGCTCGCCTTTCACCGGCATTTGCGGCAGGGCGGCAAACTCCAGGCCATCCACGCTGAGCATGGGCAGGGCGTACAAGGTGCCGTCTTCGCGCCAGCGCTGGCCGCACAGGTACACGTTTCCGCTGTCGGCCGTGATGCGCTGGCGGGCGGTGTCCACCTCGATCGTGCGGGCTACCAAAGAGCCCTTGCCCTGAGTTTCGCCATCGCCAGCGGCGTTGGGCCAGCTCATGGAGCGAATGCGCACCTGGCCGGGTTTGTCGTGTGCAGGGTCAAAGGGCAGCTCTGCGGCGGCGGCGTAAAAACCCGTCATACCGCCGCGAAACACTGGCTTTATAGCCTGTTTACTCCTGCTGTTATTGCGCAGCAGGCTACTGAAAGTGTAGTGGTCGCCATTGACATCCACCAGGTAGCGCCAGCTGCCCTGCACCGGAAAGGCCTCATTGGTCAGTGGCGTGTCGTAGGCGGCGACCACCTGGCCAGCGGCATCGAGCTCGATCAAACTCACCTCGCCCAGGCGCCCGCCCGAGAAGCTGCGCAGTACAAAGCGACCGTCGGGGCTGATGCGCTCGTAGCTGCCCAATGACACCCGGCTGGTGCCATAGGCATCGGTTTGCTGGCCTACCAGGGCGGGGGACAGCGCGGTAAAGGTGTTTTGCGGTATGCACTGCTCTGGGGGCGGATTTTGAGGGGCATTTTGGCCCATAGTCCATGTCACCAGGACATAAGATGCTATAAAAATAATAGTGCGCTGCAAACCCGTCATGGCGCTGCCTCGCTGCGCAAACGCAACGCAATGCTGTGCGCCCAGGCCGCCTCCGGCATGGCCCCGACAATGGCGTGGCGGTGCACCAGGCCGCTGGCCTGCACCACAAAGGCCGTGGGAAAGTGGCGCAAGGCGTCGCGCGCGATCAGCGTGGCGGCGCACAGGCTCTGGCTGGCAGACAGGGCTTGGACGCTGGGTAACCAGATGGCATCGGGCGTACTGGCCAGGCGTGCCAAGGCCGCTTGCAGCTCATCGCCAGGCACCCGCGCATCGTGCACGGCCACAAAGGCCAGGCCCTGCTGGTGCGCTTGGCGCAGGGCACTGGCTGCATGCTGGGCCGACAACACCATGCGTGGCGACCAGACATAGACCAGTGTGGCCTGCGCAGGCTCCGCCCGCGATGCACTCAGGTTTTTATCATCAAAACACGGCATAGTCCATGCCGTGTGGACGTAAGCAGCTATGAAATATATAGCAATTATTTTGCAAAACCGCTGCGCATACCTAGCCAATTGGCCTATTGCGCAGGGATGTGGCATGGTCTTTACGCTCCCGCAGCACTGCCGTTGGGTGCCAACCAGGCCAGCAGGTCGTCCGGCGCATGGGCCACCGCGTCGGCCCCCCAGCTGTCCAGCGCGTGCTCGCCCAAGTAGCCCCAGGCGGCGGCAATGCTGTGCATGCCGGCGGCGCGGCCGGCGTCGATGTCGCGCTTGTCGTCGCCCACGTACCAGCAGCGCGCGGGGGCGTAGCCGGCGATGCGGGCGGCCTCCAGCACCGGGGCGGGATGCGGCTTGGCGTGCGGCGTGGTGTCGCCGCTGACCACGGCGCAGGCGGCGTGCAAGAGCGGCATTTGACGGGCAATCGGGTCGGTAAAGCGTCTGGACTTGTTGGTGACGATGCCCCAGGCAATGCCCTGGCTTTGCAGGCTGGCCAGTAGCTGGGCCACACCATCAAACACGCGGGTGCGCTCGGTCAGGGCGGCCTCGTAGTTTTGAAAAAACTCTTCTTTCATGGCCGCAAAGTCGGCGTGGGTCGGTGCCATGCCAAAGCCGATATGCAGCATGCCACGCGCACCGGCCCCGGCCATCGGGCGGTACAGCGCCAGCGGCAAGGAGGGCAGGCCGCGGTCGGTGCGCATTTTGTCGGCGGCTGCGCCCAGGTCGGGGGCGCTGTCGATCAGGGTGCCGTCCAGGTCAAAAAAGATCGCCTGGGGCAGGGGCATGAAGTTACGGCTTTTGGCTGGCATACAGGTAATTGACGCTGGTATCCTGGTTCAGCCAGTAGCGCTGGGTGAGGGGGTTGTACTGTAAGCCCTTACTGTCGCGCAAGTCCAGGCCTGCATGGCGGATCTGCCCGGCCAGCTCGCTGGGCCGGATGAATTTGGCGTAGTCGTGGGTGCCCTTGGGCAGCAGGTTCAGCACATACTCGGCCCCCACCACGGCCAGCAGCCAGGCCTTGGGGTTTCTGTTGATGGTGCTAAAAAACACCCAGCCGCCAGGTTTGACCAAGTCAGCACAGGCCTGCACCACCAGCGCGGGCTGGGGCACATGCTCCAGCATTTCCATGCAGGTCACCACGTCGTATTTTTCACTCGGTGGCAGGTGGCTGCGTTCGGCGGCCAGCACCTCGGCGCTGATCTCGCGGTAGCTCACGCGGGGCGTTTGCGCCTCCAGCGCATGCAGTTGCGCCACTTTCAGGGCCTTGCTGGCCAGGTCAATGCCCAGCACGGTGGCGCCCTTGCGCGCCATGCTGTCGGACAAAATGCCACCGCCACAGCCCACATCCAGCACGCTTTTGCCTTGCAGCGGGGCTAGCGCGTCCAGCCACTCCAGCCGCAGCGGATTGATCTGGTGCAGCGGTTTGAACTCGCTGGTTGTGTCCCACCAACGGTGCGCCAGATCAGAAAACTTGGCCAGCTCGGCCGGGTCGGCGTTGCTGTGCGGGCCCGGGTCTGCGGCGTGGTTCGCGGTGGAGGCGCTGGAAAAAGAGCTGGTCATAGCGGTCATTGTCGCAGACCGGACGCTGTGCCATTGGAAAAGGGGCTTCGCTTTCACCCGGCTTTATCCCCGGCCCTCACCCACCCCGCAGCAGCCCGCATTGGCGCCAGGCCTCGTACACCGTTACCGCCACCGAGTTGGATAAATTCAAGCTGCGCTGGCCTTCGATCATCGGCAGGCGCAGCCTTTGCGCGGTGGCAAACGACTCGCGCACCGCTACGGGTAAGCCCGCCGTCTCCGAGCCAAACACCAGCCAGTCCCCGGCAGCGAACGCCTGCGCAAAGACGCTGTGGCTGCCCTGGGTGGTCATGGCAAACATTCTGGTTGTCACAGGTGACTCCGCCGCCAAAAACGCCTCCCAGGAAGCATGGCATTTCACATCCGCATACTCGTGGTAGTCCAGCCCGGCGCGGCGCATATAGCGGTCTTCCATGCTAAAGCCCAGCGGCTCGATCAGGTGCAGGGCGCAGCCGGTGTTGGCGCACAGGCGGATGATGTTGCCGGTGTTGGGCGGGATTTCGGGGTGCACTAAAACGACGTTAAACATGCGTTGATTGTCCCCTACAGAGGCGACCTCCAGTCGGCACCGGCAGTCGGCTCCAGCCAGCCCATTACACTTAGCGCAAACTTTTTGTTCCATGAGCCTGCTTCAATCCGCCTCCATCGTCTCGCTGTTCACCCTGGCCTCGCGCATCACCGGCCTGGCGCGCGAACTGTTGATGGCCTCCATCTTTGGTGCCAGCGCCATGACCGATGCGTTTAACGTGGCCTTTCGCATTCCCAACCTGCTGCGCCGCCTGTTTGCCGAAGGCGCGTTCAGCCAGGCCTTTGTGCCCGTGCTGGACGCCAGCAAGGCGTAAGCGGGTGACGAAGCCAACGCCGCCAATGGAGCGGCCTATGCCAACCTCACCATCGCTAAAGCCCAGGCTGAAGCCCTGCGCTTGCAAAACTCGGCGCTGGTGCAAAACAAAGACGTGCTGGAGCTGCGCCGCATCGAGGTGGAAAAAATCAAAGCCGAGAAGTGGAACGGCGCGCTGCCCACGGCGATTTATCCGGGGGCACCGATTCCGTTTTTGAATGTGGGAACTGGGAAGTGAAAGTTGTTATCACCTAAAGCAACGTAAAAAAATATTTGCGCTCAGATCATTTTTCAATTAAAATGTGTACACATTGATTCACAAATAGGGATCAAGGAGCATTTTATGGAAACCACCAAAGTAGGCATCCGCGAGTTTCGCGCTGACATGGCCGACTACATCGCCTCCAACACGCCAGTAGCCATTACCCGCCACGGGCACACCATTGGATTTTTTATCCCTACGCAGGCACATGAAGATGCTGACCTATCTGCGCTGCGCAAAGCGGGGTTAGTGTTGGACAAATTACTGGCCAAAGAAGGCGTAGACGTAGAAGAGATCGTTGCAAACTTTAAAATTGCACGCAAACCTAAATCAGTTTCTGCTACACACAGTAAAGCCAAGGTACGGCCTGCATGAGCAAAAAAACACTGGTCTTGGATGCGAATATTTTGATTCGCGCCGTGCTTGGTACTCGTGTTCGTAACCTGCTTATGGAAAATGCCGGGGTTATCAAATTCTTCGCTCCCGATAGCGCATATGCAGAAGCCAGAAAATACTTGCCCGCACTTTTGCAAAAACGCGGTGTGTCAGGTGTGCCAGCGATGGCTGTACTTGACTTGCTCGTCAGCATCGTCGAGCCCATGGAGTTAGAGCTCTACGAGAGCCAGAAAGATGCGGCTCTTAAACGGATTGCACTACGGGATGCCAACGACTGGCCTGTATTGGCTTGTGCAATGGCTTTAGGGTGTGCTGTATGGACGGAAGATACAGACTTCTTTGGCGCGGGCGTAGCCACATGGACTACGGATCGCGTGGGACTGTACTTCGCTGGCTAGTGCTTTGAACGTGGCAACCTAAATCGACGGAAACAGCAATTATCAATACAGGCAGTCTAAACTGAGGTGAAAAATGAATAACGTAGAAGGGTCGTGGTAGTCCAGCCCAGCGGCTCAATCAGGTGCAGGGCGCAACCGGTGTTGGCACACAGGCGGATGATGCTACCGGTGTTGGGCGGGATTTCGGGGTGCACTAAAACGACGTTAAACATGCGCTGATTGTCCCCTACAGCGGCGACCTCCAGTCGGCACCGGCAGTCGGCTCCAGCCAGCCCATTACACTTAGCGCAAACTTTTTGTTCCATGAGCCTGCTTCAATCCGCCTCCATCGTCTCGCTGTTCACCCTGGCCTCGCGCATCACCGGCCTGGCGCGCGAACTGTTGATGGCCTCCATCTTTGGTGCCAGCGCCATGACCGACGCGTTTAACGTGGCTTTTCGCATTCCCAACCTGCTGCGCCGCCTGTTTGCCGAAGGCGCGTTCAGCCAGGCCTTTGTGCCCGTGCTGGCCGCCAGCAAGGCGCGTGATGGCGACGCTGCCACCAAACTGCTGATCGACAAGGTAGCCACCGTACTGGCCTGGGCGCTGCTGGCCACCAGTGTGCTGGGCGTGCTGCTGGCCCCCGTGCTGGTGTACGCCATGGCCAGTGGCCTGCAGCAAAACCCGCAGGGCTTTGAGGCCGCCGTGGTGATGACGCGCTGGATGTTCCCCTACATCGCCTTCATGTCCCTGGTCGCTCTGTCGTCCGGCGTGCTCAATACCTGGAAGAAGTTTGCCGTGCCTGCCGCCACGCCGGTGCTGCTGAATCTGGCGATGATTGCTGCTGCATGGTTTGGTGCGCCGTGGTTCCAGCGCCTGGGTATCGAGCCCATCTACGCCGTGGCGGGCGGTGTGATGCTGGGGGGTCTGCTGCAACTGGGGGTGCAACTGCCTGCGTTGAGTAAATTGGGTTTACTCCCAAAAATATCGTTCAAATGGGCTGTAGTCCGCGACTACTGGTCACAACCAGCTATAAAAGATATAGCTAAACTGATGCTGCCCGCCCTCCTGGGTGTCAGCGTGGCGCAGATCTCGCTGCTCATCAACACGCAAATTGCCTCGCACCTGGTCACTGGCTCGGTCAGCTGGCTGACCTACGCCGACCGTTTGATGGAATTCCCCACCGCCCTGCTGGGCGTGGCGCTGGGCGTGGTGCTGATGCCGCAACTCGCCGCCGCGCGCGGCGCGGGGCAGGCCGATGCGTACTCCAACATGATCGACTGGGGCCTGCGCCTGGTGCTGCTGATGGCCGTGCCCAGCGCGGTGGCGCTGCTAACCTTTGCCCAGCCGCTGGTGGCGGTGCTCTACCACTACGGCGCATTTAAGGGCAGTGACGTGCCCCAGGTGGCCAGCGCGCTGATGGGCTATGGTGCGGGCCTGCTGGGCCTGGTGGCCATCAAGGTGCTGGCCTCGGCCTACTATGCCAAGCAGGACATCAAAACCCCGGTCAAAATCGCCATCGTGGTGCTGCTGTTTACCCAGGTGCTGAACGTGGTGCTGGTGCCGCAGCTACGCCACGCGGGGCTGGCTTTGTCGATTGGTCTGGGTGCGCTGCTCAATGCGGGCTGGCTGCTCACGGGCCTGCTCAAAAGCAAAGTCTACACCCCGCGTCCCGGCTGGGGCCGCTACATGCTGCAGGTGCTGGCTGCCAGTGCGCTGCTGGCGGTATTTTTGATGTGGGCTAGCACGGCGGTGAACTGGGTCACGCTGCAAACCCACATCTTCCAGCGTATGGGTTTGCTGGCCCTTGCTGTGGTGGCGGGAGCAGCTATTTATTTTGCAGCGCTGTGGGCTGCTGGGTTGAAATGGCGCAGCCTGGTGCATCGGCCTTGAGTTTTTGCGGACACGTTGTACCCTCACGTGGTTTGTACGCCCCGGCACTTGGGGTGATTGGCTACGCGGCTGTCCTCCGCCCTGCGGGCTCCCCCTTTATGCCGCTACGCCACTCACCCCAAGCGCCGGGGCGGTGGGCTAGGTTGGCGTGCAAGGGTGTGCAGCGTGCGCGGCGGGCTGTGCACCGGTTCAGCGGTCAATGCAGCCTCCCAGCGCATTCCATGCAATGACCAATATCTGCACTTTGGTGACCCAAAGCGGCGCAGTGTGCGCCATAATTTACACAAGCAAAGGGGTTGACGATTTCATCCCCCTTACCCGCAACCACCTCGTGTGGTTCAGTCCAACAAGGTTTATCTGTCGTAGGAGGCGCTCTTGGTTTATTTCAACCTGGCCTCGCGACAGATAAACGCTATTCGTTATGCATTGGATTACTATGACCGTCACTGATTTGCCTCACGAAATTTTTCGTCAAAATATTCTCTGTGGATCTGGCTTACACGGCCCACTTTACGCCACCGAGGAACTGAAACGGGCTGGATTTTTCATCGAAACATGGAGAAGTTCATCGACTCAGCCGAAACTGCAGTCAAAAATCTTGAGCCCGCGGCTGCTCAGCGAGGAAGAGAAGATTGAATTCCGGCAAGTGGAATATCATTCTGGAAGTTGTTATGACTGTTCATTTTGTACGGTATGTAGCCTGCAACGTTAGCGATATTGCACATCGAGTTTCGAGTTATTGAATGTTGTCCCATAAGGTTCGGGACATTAAAGGCTCAACGCTCGAGCAGCACAAACTTTATGTGACTACCTTCGCGAAGTTGAAGGCCATCTTTCCGCATCCGAACTCTGGAAGAGGATGGGCTGTGTGTTCCGCATCCGAATTGCTTCTATCCACCAGCAGGGCTTTGACATAGATATCACCAAAAACATTAGTAGTTTGCCGAATTTCTTGCTTCGTTGTCAAACGTACGCATTCAATAAATTTATAGAACTCAAGGCAGGGGCGTGTCCTGAGCTGCTTAAAATTACTGAAGAATTTCACGATGCCTTGCTCAAGGAATACGAGGCCTATCGTCTGCGGGCATTGGCTACTGAAGCGGCTCTCCAGTGCCCCCGATGCATAACGAATAAAGTTAGATCGCGCTTGCCGCGATCTGAACCGTTTGTTGGACGAGCCCGGTTTGGGGGCACTGCGCGTGCTCCCACTGCAAATATCTTTTTTGTGCCGACCGATACGGCAAGCGTTGATTGGGCTCGGTCCGTGTTCCAGGCACTCCAGCTGAGTACCATGTGCCGTTGCAGCAAGGTATTGCAGCGATTAAGCAGCGCTGCGGTGAGGTTTTGGTCTGCGGCAATACCTGCCCGCATGGCAGGTCCTTACTGCTGACTCCGTCTCCAGTCTTTCTTACTTTTTAATATTGGCAGCTATAATAAATAGATGTGTTTCACATTTGACCCCAACAAAATAAGCTGAATTTGGTAACCATGGTCTATCGCTTGCGTTGGCTGAAAAGTTGGTGTGGGATGAGGCGTCATGTTTGGGCTGACCCTAGGTATCCGTATGACGAGCTGCGCATGATTGGGCTGGTTCCCGAGGGCATCACTCTGCATTACGTGGCGTTCATATTGACCGCGGTGACGTGCGCAGAACCATTAGCTGCGCCTTGCAGAGCGACGAGAGGTGAAAAAGTTGCGTCGGAAATTTCTTCAGTAAACGTGTAATCCAAATGCCATCGGTCAAGGACAACGCGAAAATTGTTTTATGACGGCGGCCAATGCGGATCCGATTAAGCCCATGACCAAGGCAAAGCTAGACCGGCCCTTGTGCCGATTCGTGCTGGGCGAGGCAGGCCAAAATCTGAGATTAAGAAGCTGTGCCCTCCGTGCGCTCATTCCGCTGGTCGAGGCTCAGCGCCAACGTTCTGCGGCGTAAGGCCGCTGGCTGCGAATAGTCGCAAGATGTAGCAAGGCGGCATAAGCGCTTGCGCACTGAAAATCACGCCCAAGCTTGGCAAACGATGCCGTTTCCCCACAGTGGCAATCCCCCCCCGTTTTGCCAAGCCCACCTTTTTATGCGACAGTAGCACCGTGCACCTGCCTTACGACACCCCCACACCGCTGGAATATTTTGCCACCCTGGTGGCCAGTGACGAGCAGTTTCCGCTATTGGAAGCCGCCGCCTCGCTGGCCCAGGATGAATACCCGATGCTGGACGTACAGCAGGTGCTGGGCGATGTGGACCAGCTGGTGGCGCGGCTCAAACGGCGCATACCGGCCGACGCTCCGCCCATCCAGCGGCTGCGCGCACTGAATCAATTTTTCTACCGCGACCTGACTTTTGCCGGCAACGTCAACCACTATGGCGACCCGGATAACAGCTATCTGAACGCCGTGCTGCGCACCCGCAAGGGCATCCCCATCAGTTTGGCGGTGCTCTGGCTGGAGGTGGCGCAGACCATTGGGCTGAACGCCCGGGGCGTGTCGTTCCCTGGGCATTTCATGGTCAAAATCAACTTGCCCAAAGGCCAGGTGGTGATGGACCCACTCACCGGCCTCAGCCTGAGCCGTGAAGACCTCAGCGAGTATCTGGAACCGTTCAAACGCCGCAGCGGCCTGACCGAAGACTTTGAAGCCCCGCTGGGCCTGTATCTGCAAAGCGCGCCACCGCGCGACGTGATCGCCCGCATGCTGCGCAACCTCAAAGAGATCCACAAAAGCCAGGAAGACTGGCAGCGCCTGATCGCCGTGCAGGACCGCTTGGTTATATTGCTGCCCGATGCCTGGGCCGAGTACCGTGACCGTGGCCTGGCCCATGCCGAGCTGGGCAAATACGCCCAGGCGGTACCCGATCTGGAGACCTATCTCGCGCATGCCGAGGACGCGCTGGATCTGGATGCCATCAGCGAGCGGGTCGCCGAGCTGCGCAAGGAAAACAGCTGATTTACCAGCCAAATAGGGCCGTAGTCCCAATGAACAGGACGTAAGCAGCTATATAAATAATAGCATCTGTTAAACCTGCAAGTATCTTTTTGTCAGCCACTCGCGCATGCGATGTGCCAATGCAACACCCATGTGACGGGGTGTAAGCCATGTTGACGTTGTTTGAATGGCTGGCTTATATTGGCCAGGTTGCCGCAGTAGTTTGCGGTGCATTACAGGAAAATTTGACTTATGAAAAACACCTTCCATCGCCTTCTGGCCAGCATTCTGATTTTTTGTACAGCGACGCTGGGCATGCCCGGTTTTGCCCAGGCCGGCATCGTCAGCACCGATGAAGCCCAGAGCAGCCAGGCCGTCAGCGCCCACCGCGACACCGTCAACCGCTTTTTGGCCCGCGACGATGTACGCCAAGCCCTGGTGACCCAAGGCGTAGACCCCGATGCCGCCCGTGAGCGTGCCAACGCCTTGACCGATGTCGAGGTGGCCGATCTGGCAGGCCGTGTCGGTACCGCCCCCGCTGGTGGTGACGTATTAGGCGTGATACTGACCGTGTTTTTAATTCTTCTGGTCACCGACCTGCTGGGCTGGACCAAGGTGTTTCCGTTTACCCGCACCATCCGGTAACGCCTGCATGACGCGCTTGCGCACCTCAGGTGCCCAGTGCCTCACCCCCGCAGCGGCGGGGGTTTTGTTTTATACCGCTGCCATGCGCTGTGCGGCGGTGGTCATGATGATGCTGTGGCTGGCAGGCTGCGCCACCCGGATGCCGCAAACGGTGGCGTTGCAAACCACCTGGCCTGCCGACGTACCCCAGCAAGCACAGATCACCAGCGTCCCCTTCATCGCCCAAGACGACTACCAATGCGGCCCCGCCGCACTGGCCATGGTGGCCCAGCATGCCGGGGTGCCGCAGAGCCTGGCCACCTGGGTACAGCAGGTGTATGTGCCGGCGCGCCAGGGCTCTTTGCAAAGCGAGATGCTGGCCGCCAGCCGCAGGAACGGGTTGGTCGCCTACCCACTGGCTCCGCGCCTGGATGCACTGCTGCGCGAGGTGGCCGCGGGCCACCCCGTGCTGGTGCTGCAAAACCTGGCTTTTGCGTTCTCACCGGTCTGGCACTACGCCGTGGTCATCGGGTTTGACGCGGCGCAGGGCAGCGTCACCCTGCATTCGGGCCGCACAGAAAATCTGCACATGCCGCTCACCACCTTCGAGCGCACCTGGGCACGCGCTGAGCACTGGGCCATGCTGGCCCTGCCGCCCCAGCGCCTGGCCGCCACCGCACAGGCTGATGCCTATGTGGCGGCTGTGGTGGCCCTGGAACGGGTGCAACCTGGCGCCGCTCAAACCGCCTATGCCACTGCTTTAAAGGCCTGGCCTACCCATCGCATCGCCCTGTTAGGCGCTGGCAACAGCGCCTACACCCTGGGCCAGAAGGAGGCTGCCGTGCAGGCCTACCGCGCCGCCGCGCAGGCCTATCCGCAAGACGGCGATGCATGGAACAACCTGGCCCAGGTGCTGATGGAGCAAGGCCAGTATGGAGCCGCCTTGCAAGCGGTGCAACGCGCCGTGGCGATCGGTGGCAGCCGCCTGGCGCAATACCGTGCGCTGGAACAAAGTATTCAGAGTAAAGTGCAGTCAAGCCCATAAAATACAGCGCAACTGCCTACCAACTCCTCTTATGTTTTTCTGCATTTCCTGCATTCGAATTTTCCCATGAGCCATCGTCCGCAATCCTTATGACCAGTGCCGACTAAATCATGGGTCAAACAACTCAAACCACCGATGTCGCCATCGTCGGCGGGGGCCCAGCGGGCCTGATGCTGGCGATCGAGCTGGGCTGCCGTGGGGTGCAGTGTGTGGTGCTGGAAGAAGACGTAGAGGGGCCGGATTTCCCCAAGGCCAACGCTACCTCCGCCCGCACCATGGAGCATTTTCGCCGCCGGGGTTTTTCTACCCAGGTGCGCCAACTGGGCTTGGGTGCAGACCATCCGCAAGACGTGGTGTACTGCACCACCATGGCGGGACGTGAGCTGACGCGCTTTGCCATACCGTCACGTAACCAGACCCTGCACCAATCCTCTTTTGGCGACTACGGCGAGGGCGCATGGCCCACGCCCGAGCTGCCGCACCGCTGTCAGCAAATGTTTATTGAACCCGTGCTGCGCGAGCAGGCCAAGCGCTATGCCAGTGTGGATTTAAAGCTGGGCTGGCAGGCACAGACGGTAGAGCTGGGCGCACAGCAAGTGCGCATCGTGGCGCGCCATGCCGATACCCAAGAGTTGTTGCAGTTGACCGCCCGCTACGTGGTGGGTTGCGACGGCCCGCGCAGCCTGGTGCGCAAAACCTGCGGCATTGAGTACAGCGGGCAAAGTGGTGAGGTGCGTGAATTTTTTGGTGGACAGATGCTGTCGCTGTATTTCACATCGCCCAGCCTCTACCAGGTGTTGAACAAGCAACGCGCCTGGATGTATGTGGCCGTCAACGGCGTGCAGCGCGGCATGATGGTGTCGATAGATGGCGAAAACAAGTTTATGTTTTGCCTGCAACTCAAACCCGACCAGACACCCGAGTCGGTGGACTACCAGGCGGCCCTATTTGCCGCCATCGGTGCAGAGTTCGAATATGCGCTGATCGCCAAGGCGCCATGGCAGGCGGGCTTTACCTTGGTGGCCGATCGCTTCAAGGTTGGCCGCGCGTTGATTGCAGGCGATGCAGCGCACCTGTTCACGCCCACCGGCGGCATGGGCTACAACACCAGCGTAGACGATGCCGTCAACCTGGGCTGGAAGCTGGCCGCTGTGGTGCAGGGCTGGGCCGGTGAGGCATTGCTGGACACGTATGAGGCCGAGCGCAAACCCATTGCGCACCGCAACACCAGCTTCGCCCGCGCCATGGCCGACAGCATTGGTTTGGTCAAGGTGCCGCCGCAGGTGGATTTAGAAAGTGCCGAAGCTGCGCCCGTGCGCCAGCACCTGGGCGACGCGTTGGCCCAGCATGTGCGCAATGAGTTCAACATCCCCGGCCTGCAACTGGGCCTGCGGTATGACGGCAGCCCGATCGTGCTGGATGATGCCACGCCACCTACCGCAGACCAGCCCAACACCTACATCCCCAGCGCCAGGCCGGGGGCGCGCGCACCGCATATCTGGCTGGACGGTAAATCCATTTTTGATTTATTCGGCCGCGACTTCACCTTGCTGTGTTTCAGCCCGGCAGCGGCACCATCGGGCAGGCCATCGGACCCGCAGGCAGATACCGCTCACTGGACGAACGCCGCCGCTGTGCTGGGCCTGCCGCTGGACGTGCTGGTGTGCAACAGCGCCCCCGCACGCGCCCTCTACGCGGCTGACTGCGTGCTGATTCGCCCCGACCACCATGTGGCCTGGCGTGGCCATGCCGATGCCGACGCACTGCACATATTGGCCATGGCCTGCGCCCGGAAGGTGCAAACCGCCGCCAGTTTTGGGTAATATGCGGTCTGCAGCAGCTTCATTTTTATACGCGCAGGAGACACCAGCATGCCATCTTCATCTGCATCCACACCAGACACACGCCGCGCAGGCGTGACCGCAGTCCACTCCGTCAATCGCGTGGTGTTTACCGTGCCCGATATCGACGTGGCAGAAAAGTTCTACACCGCCTTTGGCATGCACGTCAAACGCACGGGCGTGCAGGCAGACATTTACACCCATGGCCATCCGCACTGCTGGATGTCGGTGATTGCCAACGGCCAACCCAAGGCCTTGCAGTACCTCAGCTTTGGCATTTACGCCGAGGATGAAGCGGCATTTGCCAGCATGATTGCGGCCAAAGGCATAGCGTGCGAGCCGCATCCTTTGGCACCCCAAGGCGGCCTGTGGCTGCGCAGCCCGGACGGCGTGGCCCTGCAACTGCTGGTGGCCCCCAAGGTGTCGCCCAACAGCAAAACGCCCGCCAGTGCGCTCACCCCGCCCGCACGCGGTACGGCTGCTGCGCCCATGCGCACCAAGGTATCTACCGTGCATCCGCGCTGGCTATCACATGTGCTGGTCTTCACGGCCGATGTCTCGCGCATGATCGACTTTTGCACCGAGGTGCTGGGCCTGCGCCTGTCAGACCGCTCGGTCGACATCGTCGCCTTTATGCACACCCCCCACGGCAGCGACCACCACCTGCTGGCCTTTGTAGGCTCGGCAGGCCCGGGCCTGCACCACACCAGCTGGGACGTAGGCCGCCTGGACGACGTAGGCGAAGGCAGCGAACAACTGCGCAAGGCAGGCTACAGCGAAGGCTGGGGCCTGGGCCGCCATGTGCTCGGCTCCAACTATTTTTACTACGCCCGCGACCCCTGGGGCAGCTTTGCTGAATATTCGTTTGACATCGACTACATCCCATCCACGATGGATTGGCAAGCGGGCAACTACGCGCCCGAAGACTCGTTCTACCTCTGGGGGCCTGCGGTGCCGGACTGGTTTACAGCGAATACGGAAGTGGCTGTCAAGGCTTGACCGTGCTTTTTAACCGGTAAATCCTGCTGTAGTCCCTGTCATATGGACATAAGCAGCTATCACAACAATAGCAACTGACATATCAACGAGCGAGCCCCCCTCGACTCCCCCCAACGTTTTAACGCACCTGCAAACGGTTGATGTACTCCAGCAAAGCCAGAATGCGCCCGCGCACCAGTGCATCTGCGTTGTAAGGCGTGTCCATGTAGTACTCTGCATCTTTGATGCGGTAATCGCGACCCCAGATGGGCATGTCGCGGGAACCGTGACTAGGCACATTCGCGCCTTCAATCACTTCATACAAGCGATCCATCGGGAAAACACCCTGATTTTTCTTGGCCAGCTGGGTCAAATCGGGTGGACTGCGCTTGAGGAGATCCACGATGGGCCCGTTGCCTTTGCCACTTGTGCCATGACAAGTCGCGCAGTTGGTTTCAAATTCACGTTTACCAAAGTCTGTGCGTTGTGATGGTGTCTGCGCCCAAGTGACCCCACAAATCACCAATAGCGCCACAGCGGAAATCGTCGGTTTAATGGTTGGTCTTTTCATCTCATCTCTCCTTTGTGTTGATTAAGAGAATTGCAGTTGAAATTCGATAGGTGACTTCCAACCGTAATTCATCGTAAATCGGAGAAACCGATTGGAGCTTGATGTAAATCAAACAATGGCGGTGCGTAGTGATCGGTAGATCACGCCGCAGAGGCCCGCAGGCGGGCACCACTGGCGGTAAATGGTTGGCGGCGAATGACCTGCTGGTTTTGTAGCCGGTGTAGTAAAAATTACTGCACAACGACCTGCGCGCCCGCCGCCTGCGGGGCAATCACACCAATCTCAAACACCTGCTCTCCCGCAGCACGCAGCGTGGCGGCGCAGGCAGCGGCGTTAGCTGCGTCAATGACGACCACCATGCCGATGCCATTGTTGAACGTGCGGTTCATCTCGATGTCGTCGATCGCCGCCGTCCTTTGCAGCCAGGCGAACAGCTCGGATTGCGGCCAGCTGCCCTTCTTCAAATGCGCAGCAGTGCCCTCTGGCAGCACGCGGGGAATGTTCTCCAGCAGGCCGCCGCCGGTGATGTGGGCCAGCGCCTTGATGGGGTGCGCGGCCAGCGCGGCGAGTACGTTTTTTACGTACAGGCGGGTCGGCTCCATCAGCGCTTGCTTGTAGGGCTTGCCGTCCAGCGTGACGGGCATGGCAGCGCCCGCGCGCTCTACGCACTTGCGCACCAGGCTAAAACCGTTGCTGTGCACGCCGCTGGAGGCCAGGCCCAGCACCACATCGCCGGGTTGCACGTCTTTGCCGGTGAGGATTTTGGACTTTTCCACCGCGCCCACGCAAAAGCCCGCCAGGTCGTATTCGCCCGCTGGGTACATGCCGGGCATCTCCGCCGTTTCGCCGCCTATCAAAGCGCAGCCGCTCAGCTCGCAGCCTTTGGCTATGCCGCCCACTACGGCTACTGCGGTGTCTACGTCCAGTTTGCCGCAGGCAAAGTAGTCTAAAAAGAACAGCGGCTCGGCGCCTTGCACCAGCACGTCGTTCACGCTCATGGCCACCAGGTCAATGCCTACGGTGTCGTGCATATTCCATTCAAACGCCAGTTTCAGCTTGGTGCCCACGCCGTCGGTGCCGCTCACCAGCACCGGTTCACGATAGCGCTTGGGCACCTCAAACAGCGCGCCAAAGCCGCCAATACCGGCCAATACGCCCTCGCGCATGGTCTTTTTGGCCAGCGGTTTGATGCGCTCGACCAGTGCGTCACCGGCCACAATATCGACCCCTGCGTCTTTGTACGAGAGGGGTTGGGGGGTGGTGGGGCTTGAATTGCTCATGATTTAATAGCGTGCTGCGCAAGATTGGGCAGTAAAAGGGGCACTGCAAGTGGCGGGAAACCGAGGCATTGCCCCGTAGAATTGCCCTAATTCTAGGCTGCTCCGCCAATTTCACAGTATGCAATTTACATCTCAACAAAAAACCGCCGCTGCCTGGACGGCAATTGCCCTGGCGTTGGTGCTCTTGCTGTGGCTGCTGGGCCCCGTGCTCACGCCCTTTGTGGTGGCCGCGGTGCTGGCCTATGCGCTCACGCCCTTGGTTGATAAATTGAGCGCATTGGGTGGCAAAAAGCTGCCGCGCGTGTTGGCCGTGGCCCTGGTAGAGGTGGTGTTTATCGTCGTGCTGCTGTCGGTGGCGCTGCTCATCGTCCCCATTCTGGCCAAAGAAATCCCCATGCTGCGCGAGCAGCTACCTGCCCTGGCCGAAAAACTCAACGCCTGGGCCGCGCCGGTGCTCTCGGGCCTGGGTATCAAGTTCACATTGGATGTGGACAGCATCAAAACATTTGTCCTGAAATACATCAACACCAACATGGAAGAGCTGTTTTCGTCCCTGCTCACGTCCCTGCGCTCGGGCGGCGGCGTGGCGCTGATGGTGGTGGGCTATCTGGTGCTGATCCCCGTGGCGCTGTTTTACTTGTTGATGGACTGGAAGCACTTGGTCAGCCAGGCCAAGGCGCTGGTGCCGCGCCACCTGCTGGCGCGTTTCGACCACTTTACCGGCGAGTCGGACGAGGTGCTGGGCCAGTACCTGCGCGGGCAACTGCTGGTGATGCTGATCTTGGCGGTGTACTACAGCGTAGGGTTGGCGCTGTTTGGGCTCGACTTGGCACTGCCGATTGGCGTGTTTACCGGCCTGGCCATGTTTGTGCCCTATGTGGGCTTTGGTGTGGGGCTGATCCTGGCGCTGCTGGCTGGCCTGCTGCAATTTGCCTCGGCCAAGGCACTGCTGATGGTGGCGCTGGTGTATGGCTCTGGGCAGATCATTGAGGGCCTGTTTCTCACGCCGCGCCTGGTGGGCGAGCGCATCGGCCTGCACCCGCTGGCCGTGATCTTTATGTTGCTCGCGTTTGGCCAGTTGTTTGGCTTTGTGGGGGTGCTGATCGCCCTGCCCGCCAGCGCCGTGCTGCTGGTGGCCGCCCGCCGCGTGCGCGCCAGCTATGTGGCCTCCGAGCTGTACAAAGGCTAGGCCACCATGCAGCAAATGGCGCTAGACATTGGGCTCAAACCCGTCGCCAGCCTGGGCAGTTTTTTGGCCGGGCCCAATGTGGCCGCGCTGGAGCACCTCAAGCTCTGGGCCAGCAGCGCCATGCGCTCCCCCGTGCCCAGCTACCTGTGGGGTGAGTCAGCCAGTGGCAAAACCCATTTGCTCAAAGCCGTGCGCGAGGCCCTGCGCGAGCAGGGCGCGCAGGTGGGCTGGATCGACGCGCAAGTGCACGAGCCGCCCGAGTACCACCCCGCCTGGAGCGCCGTCATCCTGGACGACGTGCACCTGTACACCGCCGTGCAACAGCACGCCGCGTTTAACTGGTTTATCAACGCCCAAACCGAACAGCGCTGGGTGCTGGCTGCGGGCACCTTGCCACCTGCTGACCTGCAACTGCGGGGCGACCTGCGCACCCGCCTGGGCTGGGGCCACGTCTTCGCCCTGCACGTCCTGACCGAGCCCGAGCGCCGCGCCGTACTACGCCAGGAGGCCGACGCACGCGGCGTGTTTTTAGGCGACGAGGTGATGGACTTCATGCTCACCCGCTTTAGCCGCGACTTGGGGTCGCTGATGCAGCTGTTGCAGCAGCTGGATGGGTATGCTTTATCGACCAAGCGGGCGATTACGATTCCGTTGATAAAGAGCATGTTGGAGACGATTTAATGCTGAAAAAATATGCAAAGAGGGTGTAGGATTTGGATGGAGCGCGACATCTTAAAAAAAGCCACGGCGAATTTCGCGCGGGAGTCGCTGTGAAATACGCCTGGATAGTGCGGCATAAACAGCATTGGCCAATAGCCATAGCCTGCTAGGATTTTTTGACATTTTTTCAGCATGGGTTAAAATAGCGTAATTACGGTAATTACACCATCATGCAAGCCCAAACCTTTGACCTCAAAATCGTCCCCATTGGCAACTCGCAGGGGGTTCGTTTGCCCAAGCCTTTGTTGCAGCGGTATGGCATTGAGGGGCATGTGATTGCCGAGCAAACGCCGCAGGGTATTTTGCTGCGCAGTACGCCGCGCAGCAAGGCTAGCCTGGAAGATACCTTCACGCAGATGGCGCTTGCAGGGGAAGACTGGCAAGACCTGGATGGCGCCAGTGCGGATGGTTTAAGCAAGCTGCCTTGGTAGGCGCACCGTGGCAAGCAGACCTGCACGTAGCGCCCGGCGCTACCATCTTTACTGGGCTGACCTCAACCCCACGCAGGGCAGCGAAATCGCCAAGACACGCCCCGTGGTGGTGGTGAGCCCCGATGCGATGAATCAACGGTTGGAAACGGTGGTGGTGTGCCCACTTACGAGCCAGTTGCATCCCCAATGGGCCAGCAGGGTGCAGTGCGATTGCGATGGCCGTCCGGGCGAAATTGCGGTGGACCAAATTCGCACACTCAGCAAGTCCCGGCTGTCTGGTGCATTGGGCAAGCTGGATGCCGCCACTGCGCAAGAGCTGCGTGAGGTGATAGCGCTGCTGTATGCCTCGCCATAAATTGTTGAATCCATCCGCTGGACATACGCTTTAAGTTACCCCATGAACCTCGCCCTTTTCGACCTCGACCACACCCTGCTGCCCATCGACAGCGACTATGCCTGGGGGGAATTCACCATTGCCATTGGCTGGCGGGATGCGGCGCAATTCAAACGCGCTAACGATGCGTTTTATGCCGATTACAAGGCCGGTACGCTTGATCCACACGCCTATCTGCGCTTTGCGACAGAAGCCATTCGCTTGAAAGGCGCTACACAATCAATAGCTGCTCACGTCCAGTACATGCGGACTATCATTGAAAAACACATACAAAAACCGGCTTTAGATCTGGTGGAGCGCCACCGCGCTGCAGGCGACACGCTGGTGCTGGTAACGGCGACCAACGAGTTCGTCACCCGGCCCATTGCACAGCGCCTGGGCTTTGCGCATTTAATCGCCGTGGAGTTGGAGAAAGGCGCGGATAATTGGTATACCGGCGCGAGCAAGGGTGTATTGAGCTTTCGGGAAGGCAAAGTCACCCGTGTGGAGCAATGGTTGGCCGCGCAGGGCAAGACGTGGGATGATGTGCGCAGCAGCACTTTCTACAGCGACAGCATGAACGACCTGCCGCTGCTGGAAAAGGTGCACACCCCCGTAGCAACCAACCCTGACGACAAGCTGCGCGCACTGGCCACACAACGCGGCTGGCAAATACTAGATCTCTGGAAACATGATTAAAAAATTCATAGAAAAACTCATCTCTCCCAAGTCGGCCAACAAGGCGGCCAAACGGGTCGAGGTGCCGCAGTCTGAGCACAAAATCAACCGCGAACTGGTAGACCCGCGCGCCTGGGAGGTGGTCACTACCCTGAAAGATGCTGGCTTTGAGGGCTATATCGTCGGCGGCGCGGTGCGCGACCTGCTGCTGGGCCTGCGCCCCAAAGACTTTGACGTGGCCACCAATGCCACGCCCGAGGAGGTCAAGGCGCTGTTTCGACGTGCCTTCATCATTGGGCGGCGCTTTCGCATTGTGCATGTGGTGTTTGGCCGGGGGCGCGAGCACGAGGTGATCGAGGTGTCTACCTTCCGCGCCAACGTGGGCAGCGCCGAAACCGGCCAGGTGGGTGGCAACGAGCGCACCTCCAAGAGCGAGCTGGCCGGCATGAAGCACGCCACCGATGCCAGCGGCCGCGTGCTGCGCGACAACGTCTGGGGCCCGCAGATTGAAGATGCCGCACGCCGCGACTTCACCGTCAACGCCATGTATTACGACCCCGAGACGCAGGTGGTGGTGGACTACCACAACGGCATGGCGGACAGCAAAAAGCTCACCCTGAAATTGATTGGCGATGCCGCTACCCGCTACCGCGAAGACCCGGTACGTATCATTCGCGCGGTGCGCTTTGCGGCCAAGCTGTCCAAGCTGGGCTTCAAGCTCGATGCCAAAACCGCCAAGCCCCTGGCCGAATGCAAGGTGCTGCTGGGCGACGTGCCGCAAAGCCGTTTGTTTGACGAGATGCTGAAACTGCTGCAAACCGGCCACGCGCTGGCCAGCATTGAGCAGCTGAAAAAACTCGGCTTGGCCCAGGGCATTTACCCACTGCTCGACCTGGTGGTAGAGCGCGCCGACCAGCCCTTCATTACCGCTGCGCTGAATGACACGGACCGCCGCGTCGGTGATGGCAAGCCCGTCGCGCCCAGTTTTTTATTGGCCTGCGTGCTATGGAATGATGTGCGCGAGGGCTGGGACAAGTTGCTGAAAAAGGGTGCGCATCCCTTCCCTGCGCTCACCGAGGCGATTGACGACGTGTTCAACCTGCGCATTGGCGACGTGAGTGGCCGTGGCAAGCTGGCCGCCGACATGCGCGAAATCTGGATGATGCAGCCGCGCTTTGACAAACGCGTGGGCTCCACGCCCTTCAGTTTGGTAGAGCACCTGCGCTTCAGAGCAGGTTTTGACTTTTTGCGCCTGCGCGCCGACATTGGTGAGGTAGACCTCAGTCTGGCCGACTGGTGGCAAGAGTTCAGCATTACCGACCAGTCCACACGGGAAGACCTGGTGGCGCAATTGCGTGAGCAGCAGCGCGCCCAGCCCAAGGCCAAAACGGAAAAGAGTTTTGATAAACCTGCAGCCCACCCCGCCCGCATACCTCGCGCTGTAGATACCCAAGTGCCGCCTGACGGCAGCATGGAGCGCGATGACGCTGGCGACGATGTTGGCCCCAAAAAACGCCGCCGCCGCAGAGGCCCCCGGCGTGATGGCAGTGGCGGGGTGCCGATAGAGTCTTGACGACGAGCAGCTCATCGATCTACGGCGCGCAAAAGGCATGCCCATGCACACCCACCCCGTGATTGTCTATATCGCGCTAGGTGCCAACCTGGGCAACGCCGTGCGCACTGTCCAGCAAGCCATCGCCGATTTAAATACACCGCCCCACACCCAGCTGGTGCAGTCCTCCAGCCTCTACCAAACCGCCCCCATCGACAGCAGTGGCCCCAATTATATCAATGCCGTAGCCGAAGTACTTACCCACTTACCTGCGCCAGAATTACTGCGGCAGCTACACATCCAGGAGCTCGCCGCGGACCGCGAGCGCCCCTATGCCAACGCCCCTCGCACCTTGGACTTGGACATCCTGCTCTATGGCAGCGCGCAAATTCACAGCCATCTGCTCACGGTGCCACACCCGCGCATGTGGCAACGCGCCTTTGTACTACGCCCTTTGGCGGACGTCGCGCCCCAGTTAGTGACGGCACTAGCCCTGCAAGCTGTTTCCCAACAAGGCATCCGCAGGCTTTAAAAGCCTACCTCAACCAGCACACTTTATCTATGCCGCCCGCTTTTGATCTTGACCAAGCCGTCGCCCTGCAATCCAGCGCTGCGGGCCAGTACACGGGTGCCAGCCACCCCGCCTGGCAAAACATGGTGGGGCCGTTTGGTGGCATCACTGCGGCGACGATGATGCAGGCCGTCATGCAGCACCCCGAGCTGCTGGGCCTGCCGGTGTCCCTCACCGTCAACTTTTGCGCCGGCGTGGCCGAGGGTGCGTTTGACATCGTAGCGCGCCCGGTGCGCACCAACCGCTCCACCCAGCACTGGAGCATCGAGCTGTCGCAAAACGGCCAGGTGGCGACCACCGCCACCGCCGTTACCGCCGTGCGCCGCAGTACCTGGAGCAGTGACGAGTCGCCCATGCCCAGCGTGCCGCCCCCTGAAGCAGTAGAACGCAGGGCATTCGCGCCCATGCCCTGGGTACAACGCTTTGATATGCGCCCCATCACCGGCGATTTGCCGCAGGTGTGGGATGGCCGCGAGTCGGACAGCCTCTCGCGCCTGTGGGCGCGAGACGCGCAGGCGCGGCCGCTGGACTTTGTGTCTCTGGCGGCCATTGCAGATGTGTTCTTCCCCCGCGTCTTTTTGCGCCGCGCCACGCGGGTGCCGATTGGCACGGTGTCCATGACGGTCTACTTTCATGCCGGGCAGGCCGAGCTGGATGCAATAGGCACGGGCTACCTGCTGGGCCAGGCCCGTGCGCAGCGCTTTTTTAACGGCTTTTTTGACCACGGCGCACAATTGTGGTCCGAAGCTGGCACACTGTTAGCTACCACACACCAGGTGGTTTACTACAAGGAATAATCACCATGGCAGACAGCGCAAACCACCCCTCGTCCCGCAAGGGCGCATGTTTGGTAATAGGCGCTGGCAATGCCACCGGCGGTGCCGTAGCCCGGCGCTTTGCGCGTGAGGGCTACATTGCCTGCGTGACACGCCGAAGTTTAGAAAAGCTGCAACCCCTCAAAGCCCAGATCGAAACGGAGGGCGGCGTGTGCCACGCTTTTGGCAGCGACGCGCGGGTAGAGGACGAAGTGGTGGCATTGGTGGAAAAAATTGAAACCGAAATTGCCCCCATCGAGGTGATGGTGTTCAACATCGGGGCTAATTCGCCCAACAGCATCCTTACCGAGACCGCGCGCCGTTACACCAAGATGTGGGAGATGGCCTGCCTGGCGGGCTTCTTGACCGGGCGCGAGGTGGCCAAACGCATGGTGGCGCGGGAACTGGCTGCGCCAGCCGCGAGTCCAGGCGTGCCGCACAAGGGCACCATCATCTTCACAGGTGCCACAGCCTCGCTGCGCGGTAGCGCGGGCTTTGCCGGTTTCTCCGGCGGCAAGATGGCCCTGCGCGCCCTGGCGCAAAGCATGGCGCGCGAGCTGGGACCCCTGGGCGTGCACGTAGCCCACCCCATCATCGACGGCGCGATCGACACCGAATTTATCCGCACCCAGTTTCCGCAGCGCTATGCCATGAAGGACCAAGATGGCATTGTTAACCCTGAGCACATCGCCGATGCGTATTGGATGCTGCACCGGCAGCCGCGGGATGCGTGGACACATGAACTCGATTTGCGTCCCTATATGGAAAAGTTTTGAAAATTATTTGGAGACCACGATGACCAAAACCTTCGACTACTACTTCGATTTCGGCAGCCCCGCCTCGTACCTGGCCTATACACAGATACCAAAGCTAGAACAACAAACCGGCGCAACCGCCCTCTACAAACCCATGCTGCTGGGCGGCGTGTTCCAGGCCACCGGCAACCATTCGCCCGCCACCATTCCGGCCAAAGGCAAATACACCTTTACCGACTTTGCGCGCTATGCCAAACGCTACGGCGTGCCGCTTAACAGCAACCCCCACTTTCCCATCAACACCCTCATGCTCATGCGCGGTGCCATCGGTTTGCAGTTGACCGATGCCGCGCGCTTTCTGCCCTACTGCACCGCCGTGTACCACGCCATCTGGGTCGATAGCAAAAACATGAACGACCCCGCCACCGTCGGCCAGGTGCTGCAAGCAGCAGGCTTTGACCCGATGGCCATGATGGCTCTGGCTAACGCGCAAAGCACCAAAGATGCCCTCAAAGCCGCCACCGAAGAGGCCGTAGCACGCGGCGTGTTTGGCGCACCCACCTTCTTTGTAGGCCAGCACATGTTCTGGGGCCAAGACCGCCTGGACTTTGTGCGCGAGGCGCTAGGTAGTTAATTTTTTCCTGACTCCTGTCTTCCTAAAACCTGTGTCCTTTTTAATCCGAGAGAACCCCATGAGCGACATCCTTATCCACCACGACGCAGGCGTGTGCACCATCACCATCAACCGCGCCGCCAAGAAAAACTCCCTCACCGCCGCCATGTACCAAAGCATGGCCGACGCTTTGCAGGCCGCCAAAGACGATGCCGCCACGCGTGTGGTCGTCATCCAGGGGCACGAGACGGTGTTCAGTGCAGGCAACGACATTGCCGACTTTTTAAACAACCCGCCCTCGACGGCAGACAGCCCGGTGTTTAAATTTTTGCACGCCATCGCCGCCTTCCCCAAGCCCTTGATCGCCGCCGTCTGCGGCCCCGCCGTGGGCGTGGGCACCACCCTGCTGTTCCATTGCGACCTGGTCTACGCAGGCGACAACGCCGCCTTTGCCATGCCCTTCGTCAGCCTGGGCCTGTGCCCCGAGGCCGCGTCCAGCCTGCTGGTGCCGCAAATGATGGGCTACCACCGCGCCGCCGAGGCCCTGCTGCTAGGCGAGCCCTTCATGGCCGAGGCTGCGCTGGAGGTAGGCTTGGTTAACCGCGTGCTGCCGCCGCTGGAGGCCAACAACTACGCCCAAAGCACAGCCCGCAAACTCGCGGCCAAACCCATCACCGCCCTGGTAGAGACCAAGCGCCTGCTCAAACGCCACAACAGCGCCGCCGTGCTGCAAGCCATGGCCGAAGAAAGCATCAGCTTCGGCCGCATGCTCAAAGAGCCCGCTGCCCGCGAAGCCTTTGGCGCATTTATGGAAAAGCGCAAGCCCGATTTCTCTAAGGTGTAACCCTTGAGAGTACGTTTCGCAACGTCCGTGTGATTGCGAAAATAGGACAAGTTTGCTATCGTGGTGTCCTGTATGCAGACCCCACATCACGCTTCCCCTTCCCCCCACTACCGCAGCGCCTTTGCTGCCGGTTTATTCCAACATCAAACTGTCATCGTCACCGGTGGTGGCTCTGGCATTGGTCGCTGTACGGCGCACGAGCTGGCGGCGCTCGGCGCCCATGTCGTACTCGTCGGGCGCAAGCTGGCGAAGCTGCAAGCTGTGGCCGCAGAGATCATTGCCGACGGGGGGCAGGCCAGTTTTCATAGCTGCGACATTCGCAATGAAGATGCAGTGAAAGTGCTGATTGCCGCCATAGTGGCTACGCAAGGGCCTATACATGGGCTAGTAAACAATGCAGGCGGGCAGTACATTACGCCGCTGCATTCCATCAGTGTCAAAGGCTGGGAGGCGGTGATCAATACCAACTTGACGGGCGGTTTTTTGATGGCGCGTGAGTGCTATGTGCAGTCGATGCAAAAGCACGGCGGCACCATCGTCAACATCGTGGCCGACATTTGGGGTTCCATGCCCAACATGGGCCACAGCGGTGCGGCGCGGGCGGGCATGGTGAGTTTTACCGAGACCGCTGCGGCAGAGTGGGCGTGTAGCGGCGTGCGGGTGAACGCGGTGGCTCCGGGCTACATCGCCTCCAGCGGCATGGACCAGTACCCACCCGAGGCGGGTGACATGCTGCGCCAGATGGCCCAGACGGTGCCGCTGGGGCGCTTTGGCAATGAGGCCGAAACGTCGGCAGCGATTGTGTTTTTGCTCTCACCTGCGGCCAGCTTCATCAGCGGCACGGTGCTGCGCGTGGACGGTGCGCGGCCCCAGGTGCGCATGGGCTGGCCGATGCAGCAGCCCACGCCCGAGGCGATGGCGCGCGATGCGGTCAAACCGTTTGATGGGTTTCATCGCTATCAAACCCCCAAAGTTTTTTCCTGAAAAATTAAATGCTTGACTCCAATAAATTTTTGCGTTTTTTGCGAAGTTTTTGCGCTTTTAGCGTTACCTTTTTCGGCATCGGCGCAGCATGACTTTTCTAAGCCAATGGAATGCCGCCAGCCCGCAGTCACTCGCGCGCCGGGACGCTATGCTCACGCGCATTGCGCAATTGCGCGCACTGGAGCAGCGCGCCGCAGATGCATCGGCCCAATCCCAACCCGTGTTTGACAAGCGCGGCCAGTTGCTGCCGCGCCAGCGTGTGGCCTTGTTGCTCGACCCCGGCACGCCGTACCTGCCGCTGTGCTCGCTGGCGGGCTACATGCAAGACAGCAAAGACCCGGCCAAATCGGTGCCCGGTGGCGGCATGGTGGCGGGCGTTGGGTTGATCGAGGGCACGCGTTGCATGCTGGTGGCCAGCGACTCAGGTATTGATGCCGGGGCCATCGGCCCGATGGGCTTGGATAAAATTTTGCGCCTGCAAGAGATCGCGCTGCAAAACAGGCTGCCCTTTGTCCACCTGGTGGAAAGTGCGGGTGCCAACCTGATGCGCTACAAGGTAGAAGGCTTTGTGCACGGCGGCGCGCTGTTTCGCAACTTGGCGCGCTTGTCGGCAGCGGGCATTCCGGTCATCACCATCCAGCACGGCTCGGGCACGGCGGGCGGGGCGTATATGCCGGGGCTGTCGGATGTGGTCATCATGGTGCGCGGGCGTTCGCGTGCCTTCCTGGCCGGCCCCCCCCTCTTGATGGCGGCGACCGGCGAGGTGGCGACGGAAGAAGAGCTGGGTGGGGCGGAGATGCACAGCGCCGTGTCGGGCCTGGGGGAATACTTGGCGGAAGATGACCGCCACGCCATTGGGATAGCAAAACAGGTGGTAGCCCAATTAAATAAAGCGCAACCAGCTCCTGAATCAGTAGCAAACGAGCCTGTGTTGCCAACCGAAGATTTGCTGGCCTTGATGCCCGATGACCTGCGCCAACCCGTCGACATGCGTGAGGTGATGGCGCGCATGGTGGATGCGTCTGAGCTGCTGGAGTTCAAGGCGCTGTACGGCGCAGCCACCCTGTGCGTACAGGCGCGCCTCGGTGGCCACGCGGTGGGCATCATCAGCAACAATGGCCCGATCGATGTGGCGGGTGCCAACAAGGCAACGCACTTCATCCAGTGGATGTGCCAGCTGGGTCACCCCCTCATTTACCTGCAAAACACCACCGGCTACATGGTGGGCATAGACAGCGAGCAGGCGGGCATGATCAAGCACGGCAGCAAGATGATCCAGGCCGTGACGAATGCCAGTGTGCCGCAAATTACCATCCAGTGCGGTGCCAGCTTTGGCGCGGGCAACTACGGCATGTGCGGGCGCGGCTTTGCACCGCGCTTTCTGTTCAGTTGGCCCAACGCCAAAACCGCCGTCATGGGCGGTGAACAAGCCGCCCGCACGATGCAAATTGTGAGCGAAGCGGGGTTGGCCCGCAAAGGCATAGTGCCTGATGTTGAAAAATCCAAAGTCCAGTTCGACCAGATCGTCACGCTGTTTAACTCGCAGTCCGATGCGTTCTACACCTCGGGGCTGTTGTTGGACGACGGCGTGATTGATCCGCGCGATACACGGGCGGTGCTGACGCAGTGCCTGGAGATGTGTGCTGCGGCTGAGAAAACGCAGTTGCGGCCTACGCAGTTTGGAGTGGCACGGATGTGAAGACAGAATACGGACTTCCGGCCGCGAAGGGCGCGAAAGTTACGCGAAGAACGCGAAAAATAACAGCCAAATTTATGAAAATCCATTCCCCTCTTTGAATCGATTTCAAATGTCATTTTCAAAATTTTCGATCACACCGTGAATACTTACCAACCCAATTTCCCGGCTGTTTTTCGACTGTTCTTTCGCGCCTGTCGCGTAACCTTCGCGTCTTTCGCGGCCGGACACTGGCTGTTTAAATACTTGTGAGAGACAAAATGCAATACACCCACGAACACCAGCAAATTCAGAGCACGCTCAAGCGCTATATTGACGAGCACATCAACCCGCAGGTGGACGAATGGGAAGCCGCAGAACTTTTCCCGGCGCACCAGGTGTTCAAAGACCTGGGTAAGCTGGGCCTCTTGGGCCTGACCAAGCCCGAGGCCTATGGCGGCATGGGGCTGGACTACAGTTATGCAGTGGCCATGGCCGAGACGCTGGGGCATATCCACTGCGGCGGCATTCCGATGGCGATTGGCGTGCAGACGGACATGTGCACGCCCGCACTGGCACGCTTTGGCAGCGACGAGTTGAAAAAGCAGTTTCTCGCGCCCGCCATCGCTGGCGACATGGTGGGCTGCATTGGCGTGAGCGAGCCGGGCGCGGGCAGCGATGTGGCCTCCATCAAAAGCTACGCGCGCAAAGACGGTGATGACTACCTCATCAGCGGGCAGAAGATGTGGATCACCAACAGCTTTCAGGCCGACTGGATGTGCATGCTGGTCAACACCAGCGAGCCCTCAAGCACCGGGCCATCGCACAAAAACAAGTCGCTCATCATGGTGCCAATGCGTGATAGAGCGAGCGGCAAGATGACCAAGGGCATCGAGATGGCGCAGAAGATCAAGAAAATCGGTATGAATGCCAGCGACACCGGGCTGATTTATTTTGACGAGGTGCGCGTGCCGCAGCGCAACTTGCTGGGCAAGGAAGGCGCGGGCTTCATGATGCAGATGACGCAGTTTCAAGAAGAGCGCCTGTGGGCGGCGGCCAGCTGTTTGCAAAGCCTGACCAACTGCATCGACTGGACGGTGGAGTGGGCGCAGCAGCGCAAGCTGTTTGGTGCCAGCCTGGCCGACCAACAGTGGGTGCAATTCAAACTGGCCGAGATGAAGACCGAGCTGGAGAGCCTGCGCGCGCTGACCTACCGCGCCTGCGATATGTATGTAGAAGGCCAAGACGTGACCGAGTTAGCGTCTATGGCCAAGCTGAAAGCCGGGCGGCTCAATCGCATCATCCCCGACGGTTGTTTGCAGTTTTGGGGCGGCATGGGCTATACGTGGGAGAACAAGGTCTCGCGCATGTACCGCGATGGCCGCCTGGCCTCGATAGGCGGTGGCGCGGACGAGGTGATGATGGGCATCATTGCCAAAATCATGGGCGTGGCCAAGCGGCCTGCTAAAGCGTGAACACGATGGGCATGACGTTATGAATGACACGCTGTTGATCACCCGCGAGGGGCCGCACGCGGGTGAGACCGAGCTTTGGACTTTGAACGACCCCGCGTCGCGCAATGCGCTGAGCGAACCGATGATCGAAGCCCTCTTTGCAGCCTGCGCGCGCGCTTCAGGTGACGAGGCATTGCGCTTTATCGTCTTGCAGGGCGCAGGCGGCGCGTTTTGCGCGGGGGGTAGCCTGGGCGGCTTTGCCAAAAGCATTGGTCAGGCTTTGCAGCCGGGCGAAGGTGACCCGCTGATTGCCATGAACGCACGCTTTGGCGAGCTGCTGCTGGCGCTGTGCCAGCTGCCGCAGGTGTTGATTGCCGCTGTGGACGGCCCGGCCATGGGCGGTGGCTTTGGCTTGGTGTGCTGCGCCGACGTAGTGGTAGCTACTGAGTCCGCCGTGTTTGCCACACCCGAGGTCAGTTTGGGCGTTGTGCCCGCACAGATTGCGCCCTTTGTGCAATGGCGGCTGGGTGACAAGGCCGCGCGCGGTGTCCTGCTGGGCGGTGCCAAGCACAGCGCGGTGCAGATGCAGGCGCTGGGCTTGGTGGATGCGGTGGTGCACAGTGATGCCTTAGACAGTGAATTGCAGCAACGCATCGACCGGCTGCGCAGCGCCGCGCCACATGCAGTAGCCGCCTCCAAACGCCTTCTTTTGATGTCATTTATGCCCGTAGTCCCTGTCGTGCGGTCGCGAGCAGCTATTGAATTTGCAGCATGCCTGCGTGGCTCCGAAGCTGCTGAAGGATTAAACGCCTTCGCGCAAAAGCGCAAAGCGAGGTGGGCAGCATGAACGACACACCCCACTCGAAGCCGCGCGGCATTCGCCGTATCCTGATTGCTAACCGTGGTGAAATCGCGCGGCGCATTATCCGCACCGCGCACGCCATGGGCATCGAGACTGTCGTTGTGTATTCCGATGCCGATGCCGCCAGCCTGCCCGTGCGCGAGGCCACCACGGCCTGCGCACTGGGTGGCAACAGGTCTGCCGAGACCTATTTGGATATTGCCAAGATCATTGGCGCAGCCAAGCAATCTGGTGCCGATGCCGTGCACCCCGGCTACGGCTTTTTAAGCGAGAACGCAGACTTTGCGCAAGCCGTGATGGATGCAGGCTTGGTGTGGATCGGCCCGCCACCCCATGCCATGCATGCACTGGGCAGCAAGTCCGCTGCCAAAAATCTCGCTATGAACACGGGGGTGCCCACGCTGCCCGGCTACTTCGGTGCAGACCAGAGTGATGCACGCTTTGTGCAGGAAGCCGCGCGCATAGGTTACCCGGTGATGGTGAAAGCCGCTGCGGGCGGCGGCGGGCGTGGCATGCGGCAGGTAGCCAGTGCAGACCAGCTAGCAGCGGCCTTGCACAGCGCCCGTGCTGAAGCCGCAGCCTCATTTGCCAATGACGAGCTGCTGCTAGAGCGGGCCCTGCTGAATCCGCGCCATGTGGAAGTACAAGTCTTTGCCGACGCGCACGGCCGCTGCATCCACCTGGGCGAGCGCGATTGCAGCGTGCAGCGCAGGCACCAAAAAATCATCGAAGAGTCGCCCAGCCCCGGGCTAAGTGAAGCACTGCGCGCGCAGATGTGCGACAGCGCCGTCAAGCTGGCGCAGGCGGCTGGCTATGTGGGTGCAGGTACGGTGGAGTTTTTGGTGGAGGGAGATTCGAGCGCCGACAGGCCGCCCTTAGGCGCGAAGGCCCCCTCGGGGGGCAGCGCAGCACACGCAGTGGCAAGCGTGGGGGCAAATTACTACCTAATGGAGATGAACACCCGGCTGCAAGTCGAACACCCGGTGACTGAATTGCGCGCGGGTTTAGACCTGGTGGAATGGCAAATCCGCATCGCACGCGGCGAGCCGCTGCCCTTGGAGCAACCCCAAGTCAGCTTGCAGGGCCACGCCATCGAAGTGCGTCTATGCGCGGAAGATGCAGACTTTGTGCCACACACTGGTCGGGTGCTGCGCTTTGTGCCGCCCACGGGTGCTGTGCGCTTTGACCATGCGCTGTTTGAAGGTTTGGCAGTTTCGCCCTATTACGACTCGATGCTGGGCAAGCTGATCGTGCATGCCGCCACACGCGATGCGGCCATAGATGCCATGATGCAAGCCTTGCAGCAATGCGCCTTGCTGGGCCTGCCCACCAACCGGCGGTTTTTATGGCACTGCCTGGACCACGCGGAGTTTCGCTGTGGTCATGCTGACATTGCGTTCCTGTCTCGCCATGCGAACGCAATACGCGAGTTGCTACAAAAAGAGGAGCTGCTTACGCATTATTCTATTGGGCTAGAGGCTGTTTTATCTATTAAATCGGCAACACATCTGCCTTCCCCCTTCGCGCGCCCGGTGCGCTTTCGTCAAGCGGGTGTGCTGCACGATATCGCGGTGGAAAGCACACTGCGACCGATCGGTGTCGTTCGTGCCGAAACCGCCCCACGCCGCTGGCATATGCAGCATGCGGGCATCGACCTATGGGTAGACGACGCATCGTTTGATCCACCACAATGCAGCGCATCGGGCAGCGCAGCGCTGGAGCTGCGCGCCCCGATGAACGGCAAAGTGCTCGCCGTTACTGTGCAGGCAGGCAGTGCCGTGAAAAAAGACGATGTGTTGCTGACGATAGAGTCCATGAAGCTGGAGCACGCCATCACCGCCCCGCGCAATGCCACGGTGCAAGCCCTGCAAGTCAGTGCAGGCCAGCAAGTCGCCCCACAGCAGGTATTGCTGCACTTTGCGCCAGACACCGCAACCCAGACATGAAACCCAACGACCTCCTGCAAGCGCGCACCGCTTTGGCTAGCCAAGTCGAGCGCTTCGCCAAGACCGAAATAGCGCCGCACGTCAACGCCTGGGACGAAGCGGGTGAATTCCCGCGTAGCCTGTACCAGCGCGCCGCCAGTTTAGGCTTGCTGAGAATCGGCTACCCGCAATCGCTAGGCGGTGGCGACGAAGAGGGCAGCCCCACGCCCATGTCTATCAAGCTGGGCATGTGGATTGCGCTGGCTCGCTACGGCACCAGCGGCGGTGTGTTTGCCTCGCTCTTCTCGCACAACATCGGTATGCCGCCAGTGCTGGCCTATGCCAGTGATGCGGTCAAGCAAGAGGTGCTACCGCCCATCCTGCGCGGCGAAAAAATCTCTGCCCTGTGCATTACCGAACCCGGCGGCGGTTCGGATGTTGCGGTGCTGCGCACCAGCGCCGTACTGGACGGTGAGCATTACATCGTGCAGGGCGAAAAAACCTTTATCACCTCTGGCCTGCGCGCCGACTGGCTCACTGTGGCGGTGCGTACCGATGCGCAGCGCGGCGCGGGCGGCATCTCCATGCTGCTGATCCCCGCAGCCAGCGCAGGCATTGCGCGCAGCCCTTTAAGCAAAATGGGCTGGTGGTGCTCCGACACCGCGCATATCCGTCTGGATGCCGTGCGCGTGCCCGCCCGCTACCTGCTAGGCGCGGAAGGTGCGGGCTTCAAGATCATCATGGGCAATTTCAACGGCGAGCGCGTGGCCATGGCCGCTGGCGCACTGGGTTTTGCGCAAGCCTGCTACGACGAGGCGCTGGCCTGGGCACAGCAGCGCAAAACCTTTGGCAGCGCCCTGGTAGAGCACCAGGTGATTCGCCACAAGCTGGTCGACATGCAAATGCGCATCCGCTCCACGCTGGCATGGTGTGACGCCGTGGCCGCCCAGCATGACAGTGGCGACACTGGCAGCGACTGGGTGGCCAGCGTCTGCCTGCTGAAAAACCACGCTACGCAAACCATGCAATTCTGCGCCGACCAGGCGGTGCAAATCCTGGGCGGCATGGGCTATATGCGCGGCACCGCCAGCGAGCGCATTTACCGCGAGGTCAAGATCATGATGATCGGTGGCGGTGCCGAGGAGATCATGAAAGAGCTGGCGGCCAAGCAGATGGGCATCTGATGCCACAATCGAGGCATGACCAAAAAAACCATTGCTATCGACCTGCCGCTAGAGCCCGAATTCATCACTGCCCTCAAAGATATTTTTGAAAGAAAAATAGTTTTCAACCGCACCTTGGGTTTGCGGATCACCGACGTATCGGCCAGCAAAGTAGCCGCGCGCATCGAGATGAAGCCCGAGTTTGTGGGTCACTACGCCCACAACCGGGTGCACGGCGGTGTGATCAGCGCCAGCCTGGACTCCATTGGCGGCTTCGGCGTGATGGCCGCCATTGGCGCACGGCACCGGGAAGAGCCGGTGGCCAAACGCGTCGAACGTTTTGGCAAGCTAGGCACCATCGACCTGCGCATTGACTACCTGCGCCCCGCCATTGGCGAGTGGTTTGAACTGCGCGCCGAAGTTATGCGCTGCGGCTCGCGCGTAGCCAGTACTCGCATGGAGTTTTTGGGTTCGGACGGTACGCTGCTGTCCACAGGGGCGGCGGCGTACATTGTGTCATGATGCGCTGTAAGCTATATTTATAGTAGCTAGAAATGTCCTGACGACAGGGACTACGGGCGTATTTTGCAATAAAAAAGCCGCTGGGTTTAACTCCAGCGGCTTTTAAAGCAATTTGCAATGCGAATCAGGGCTTGACGTAGTCCGACACCACTTTCCACTTGCCATCGGTGATCTGCGACAGGCGCGATGCGTCGCTGCCCAGGCGCTTGGTGGCCGTGTAGCTGGCGGGGGCGCTGCCGAAGATATCTGCGGGCACGTTCATGGTGTCCATGGCTTTGATGAAGCTGTCGGTGGTCAGGTTTTTACCGGCAGCTTGCGCGGCTTTGGCAAAAATGTCGATGATGCTGTAGCCGTACACCGAGAACACGGTCGGGTCATCGGTGAACTTGGTTTTGTATTTATTGGCCCAGAAGCGGATGGGCTGGGAGGCCTCGTCCAGGTAGGGGTTTTGCACGGTCATGGTGGCGTACAGGCCGTTCATGGCAGCGCCGCCCAGTTTGTGGATGAGGTCGGTGTAGCCTGCGCTGGAGGCCAGGAAGATGGGGTTAAAGCCCGTCTTGCGCGACTCGCCAATGCCGCCAATGGTTTCGCGGATGATGGTGCCCAGCACCACCATGTCGCAGCCTGCGGCTTTCATCCTGGCGACCTGGCTGGAAAAATCGGTTGCGCCGCGCTTGAACGAGGTGCGCTCGGTAAAGTCCATGCCCACGGCTTTGAGGCCCGCCTCAGCGCCGCGCACCACCTCCAGGCCAAACTCGTCGTCTTGGTACATGGTGCAGACCTTTTTAGCGCCTTTGTCTTTCACCATTTTGGGCACTGCCGTTCGCATCTGGTCAAAGTAGGTGGCGGCAAAGGAGTATTTGAGCTTGTGGAAGGGCTCGTACATCTCGCGCGCGGCAGTGACAGGCAGGAAATTGATAACGTTCTTTTCAAACTGTACAGGCATGGCTGCCAGGTTTTGCGCCGTGCCGATATGGCCTGCCATCAGGAAAATTTTGTCCTGGTTGACCAGCTTTTGCGCGGCCAATACCGATTTTTTCGGGTCGTAGGCATCGTCTTCCACGATCAGGCGCAGTTTGCGGCCGTTGATGCCGCCTTGCTCGTTGATCTCGTCCACGCGCAGCATCATGCCCAGGCGGGTTTGCTTGCCAAAGCCTGCGATGGGGCCCGACAGATCCTGGATCGAACCGATCAAAATTTCATCTTTGCTTACGCCTTGGGATTGCGCGTGGGCCAGCGTGGTGGCCAGCGCCAGGGTGCCGATTGCGGCACAAGCTGCGAGAGTTTTAAGTTTCATTGCTTTCTCCTAAAAAATGGGGCGACAACAGTGGCACAGGCCCAGCCTGGACACTTAACGCCGCTGCTGCAGAGCAGGGTCTCCATACAAACCCGTACTCCGGTTGTCTTGGCTGTGAGTGGGGCAAGTGTGCGTTGGGTGCATACGGGGTGTCAACTGGGCTAAACGAGCATCGGGTTTTCAGCAGGTCTGTTTTGTGAAGCTCAGGCCTTGTACATCGCATCAATCTGCGCGGCGTACTTGGTTTGCACCAGTTTGCGCTTGAGCTTCATGGTGGGGGTCAGCTCCTCGTCCTCTGCCGACAACTGGGTGTCCAGCAGCCAGAACTTCTTGATCTGCTCGACCCGCGCAAACTTCTTGTTCACCCCTTCCATCACTTCTTGGATCAGCGCCTGCACCTCGGGTGCGCGGGTCAAACTGGCGTAGTTGCTGAAGGGCACGTCGTGGTCTTGGGCGTACTTTTCGATGTTCTCCTGGTCGATCATGATGATGACAGTGAGGTAAGGTTTTTTGTCACCAATCACCACGGCGTCGGTGATATAGGGGGAGAACTTCAGTTCGTTTTCCAGCTCGCTGGGGGTGATGTTTTTGCCGCCTGCGGTGATGATGATGTCCTTCATGCGGTCAGTGATTTTGAAGTAGCCGTCCGCGTCCATGCTGCCTACATCCCCGGTGTGCAACCAGCCGTCTTTGTCAATCGTCTCAGCCGTTTTTTCGGGCTGGTTCAGGTAGCCCATAAATACGTTTTTACCGCGCACCAGGATTTCACCGGTGGCTTCGTCAATCCGCACCTCGTTGTAGCTGGCGGCCGGGCCGATCGAGCCGGGCTTGATGCGCGTGGCGGGCATGCCGGTAGATGCGCCGCAGGTCTCGGTCATGCCCCATACCTCCAGCATGGGCACGCCCAGGGCCAAGTACCATTTGATCAGATCGGGGGCAATCGGGGCCGCACCCGTCACCAGCATGCGGGCGTTGTGGATGCCGATCATCTTGCGAACATTGTTCAGCGCAATGGCTTTGGCGATCTTGAACTTGAACTTTAAAAATCCGTCGACAGGTTGTCCGGCCAGCACCTTGTCGGCAATCTGCATGCCCACACCGATGCCCCAGGCGTAGGAGGCTTGTTGTAGGGCACCGGCTTCTTTCAGGCCAATCATCACACCCGAGTAAAACTTTTCCCACACGCGCGGTACGGCGGTAAACACTGTGGGTGCAATCTCGCGCACGTTCTCGGGCACGGTCTCGGGGTTTTCTACAAAGTTGAGCTTGGCTCCGGTGTACAGCGCATGGTACTCGCCGCCCACCCGCTCGGCAATGTGGCACAACGGCAAAAAGCACATACGCTCGTCGTCGCCGTTTTGCGCCACCAGGGTGTTGTAGCCGCGCACTGTATGCACCAGGCTGCGGTGGCTGTGCATGGCCCCCTTGGGTTTGCCGGTGGTGCCGGAGGTGTAGACCAAAATCGCCAGCGCTTCGGGTTTGACGGTCTCGATGCGTTGGTCCAGCTCGCCTGCATGGGTCTGCGCGTAGGTGCGGCCCAGCGCACGCAGGGCATGAAGGCCAATGACCATCGGGTCGTCCACCTTGCGCAGGCCTTCCATGTCAAACACCACGATCTTGCGCAGTTGGGGCAACTGGGCGCGCACGTCCAGCGCTTTGTCCAGTTGCTCATCGTCCTCCACAAACAGCACCGTGGTGGACGAGTCTTCACACAGATACTGCACTTGGGATGCCGCATCAGTCGGGTAAATGCCGTTGGCCACCCCACCACAGCTCAGTACGGCAATGTCGGCCAGTACCCATTCGATGACGGTGTTAGACAGGATGGAGGCGCATTCACCGGGAGCAAAGCCAATGGATATCAGGCCGTGCGCAATCTCGCGCATGGCGGTGTCGGTTTGCGTCCAGCTCCAGCTGCGCCAGATGCCCAACTCTTTTTGGCGCATCCAGACTTTGTCGGCGCGTTCTTTGGCGGCGTTGCGGAACATGGCAGGGATGGTGTCGCCCGCTACCATCAATTCATTGCCAGCTTCAATATTAGATAAGTCCCATAAGTTCATAAAGCCACCACGCTTGTCACTACGTGTACTGCGCTGCCCCCCGAGGGGGTGCGAACTTGCTTGAGGCGGCTCTGCGCTGCGTTGTTCTTCATATCACCTCCAATTCTTCTTCTTCTTCCAGCGCCGCTCTCCCCGCACGCCTTCTTCTTTCATGCCCAGATAGAACTCTTTGATGTCGTCCTTCTCGCGCAGTTTGGCGCAGGTGTCTTCCATGACGATGCGGCCGTTTTCCAGCACGTAGCCGTAGTCGGCAGCGTTCAGTGCCATGTTGGCGTTTTGCTCTACCAGCAAGATGGTGGTGCCGCGCTCGCGGTTGATGCGCACGACGATTTCAAAAATCTCTTTGGTGAGTTTGGGCGACAGGCCCAGGCTGGGTTCGTCCAGCAAGATCAATTCGGGCGCGGCCATGATGGCACGCGAAATCGCCAGCATTTGCTGCTGCCCGCCCGACAGCAGGCCCGCATCTTGCAAAGCGCGCTCGCGCAGAATGGGGAAGTAGGTGTACACCGACTCCATGTCGCGCGCCACCCCGTCTTTGTCCTTGCGGGTATAGGCTCCCATCAGCAAATTGTCGCGCACCGACAGCAACGGGAACACCTCGCGCCCCTCGGGCACTTGCACCAGACCCTGCTGCACGATGAAAGCCGGGTCTTTGGCGGTAATGTCCCGGCCCTTGAACTCGATGCTGCCCTTGCGCGGGTCGATGATGCCCGAGATGGTTTTGAGAATCGTGGTTTTGCCCGCGCCATTGGAGCCCAGCACGGTGGCAATTTCACCCCGGCGCACTTGCAGGCTCACGCCGCGTATCGCACGGATAGGGCCGTAGGCGCTCTCGACGTTCAAAAGCTTGAGCACCGGCTGGTCGCTGATGGAAAAAATGCTGTCGGTCACCATGCTAGTTACCTGCCCCCACGCTTGTCACTGCGTGTACTGCGCTGCCCCCCGAGGGGGCTATTTTTCCTTGAGGCGGCTCGGCGGAAAAATTCCCTGTCCTACGCAGGGAGGACACATCGTCCACCGATCCCAAATAGGCCTCAATCACGCCCGGGTCGTTTTGCACCTCACGCGGTGTGCCCATGGCCAACATCTCGCCCTGGTTCATGGCCAGCACGCGATCCGACACTTTGGACACCAGGCTCATGTCGTGCTCCACCATCAGCACCGTGATGCCCAGCTCCTGGGTGATGTCCTGAATCCAGAAGGCCATGTCTTCGGTTTCTTCCACGTTCAGGCCAGATGAAGGCTCGTCCAGCAACAAGAGTTTGGGCCGCATACACAGGGCGCGCGCCATCTCGACCACCTTGCGTACGCCATAGGGCAGGCCGGCCACCATGCTGTCGCGGTGGTGTTGCAAGTCCAGGAAATCAATCACCTTCTCGGCCTGCTCGCGCGCCAACAATTCAGCATCACGGGTTTTTTGGGTGAAAAATAACTCGCTCAGCAAGCCCGTGCTGCGCTGGGTGTGGCCGCCAATCAGCAGGTTGTGCAGCACGGTGGCGTGCTCAAACAGCTCAATGTTTTGAAAGGTGCGGGCAATCCCCAGGCTGGCTACTTGGTGCGGTGCCTGTGCAATCAGGTCTTTGCCCTGGTAGCTGATGCTGCCGGTGGTGGGGGTGTAGATGCGGCTGATCAAATTAAATACCGTCGTTTTGCCTGCGCCATTGGGGCCGATCAGGGTGAACACCTCACCGGGGCGCACGTCAAAGCTCACCTGGTTAACGGCCAGCACGCCGCCAAAGCGCACGCTCAGGTCTTTGGCTTGGAGGAGTAGTTCTGTCATTTCAGACGATCGGATTTCAAGAAGCTCTTTTGCCGCTTGAACATCCCCTTGCGGTAGAACGGGAAGAGCTGGAAATAGGTGCGCACCTTGAGCCAGCGGCCGTACAGGCCCATGGGCTCGAACAGCACAAAAGCAATCAGCAACAGGCCGTACACCAAGCCTTGCAGCCCGGTGGCCTGCCCGATAGCCGCCGGCAAATAGTCTTTGGCCAATGAGATCAGTTGCGGCATGGTGATCAAAAAGATGGCCCCCAAGAACGCGCCATGCACCGAACCCAGACCACCGATCACCACCATCAGCAGCAAATCAATCGACTGCACAATATTGAACTGGTCGGGCGAGATAAAGCGCAGCTTATGCGCATACAGCGCGCCGCCAATGCCTGCCAACGCGGCCGACAGTGCAAACGACAGCGTTTTGTAGCGCGCCAGGTGAATGCCCATGCTTTGCGCCGAAATTTCAGAGTCCCGAATCGCCACAAAAGCCCGCCCCGTGGGTGATCGCAAGATGTTCAGCACAGCCAGCGTAGCTAACACCGTTACTACCAAGCAGATAGCATAGAACTCTTCTGAGCTGCTGGCATTCCAGCCAAACATTTCTGGCGACTTGACCGTCAAGCCCGCATTTCCATGGGTGACCGACTCCCAGCGGGCAAAGGCCTCCTCCACAATAAAACCAAACGACAGCGTGGCGATGCCCAAGTAAATGCCCTTCACCCGCAGCGCAGGCAAGCCCACCACCACACCCACAGCGGCAGACAAACCTGCGGCCACAGCCAGTGCAATAGGGAATGGCCAACCCATATTGGTCAGCACCGCCTGTGTGTACGCACCCACGCCCAGAAAGGCCGCGTGGCCGATGGAGAACAGCCCGGTAAAGCCCGCCAGCAACATCAGCCCCAGGCCCACCACGGAGTAGATAAGCACGAACGTGAGTTGTGCCAGCCAGTACTCAGGCAACACAAAGGGTGCGGCGATGAGTGCAATCAACAAAGCGGCATACCAAAAAACATGCCCCCCATGCTTTGCCAGCGCAATGTCTTGCGCGTAGTTGGTTTTAAAAATAAAGCGCATGGTTTATTTGTTCATACCTTTTTGCGGAGCTTCTCACCAAACAAGCCGTTGGGTTTCACCATCAGCATGATCAGCACCACGATATAAGCGGCAATATCTTTCACACCCTCTGGCAAATAAAAGCCACTCAGGCTCTCCACCAGACCAATGATGATGCCGCCGACAATCGCACCCGGCAAACTGCCAAAGCCGCCCACCACCGCAGCCGGAAAAGCCTTCAGTCCAATGAAGCCCATATTGGCATGCACGAAGGTGATCGGTGCCAACAACAGACCCGCGATAGCCGCCACCGCCGCAGACAGGCCCCACACCAAACCGTTCAGCCGCTTCACGGGTATGCCCATGTAGTACGCAGCCAACTGGTTTTGCGAAGCCGCCTGCATGGCAATGCCCATCTTGCTGTAGCGAAACATCAAAAACAGCAGCGCGCAGAGCACGGCGGTGGCGGCGATGATGGCCATTTGCTCCCAGTTGATCACCAGGCCGTTCCAGTTGGTAATTTGGTCTTTGTAAGGCACTTTCAGTGTGTGCGTCTCAGTGCCAATGCCGGGGATCATGGTGATCACTCCGCGCGCCACATAGCCAATGCCAATGGTGAGCATCACAATAGAAAATGCCGGCTGCCCAAGAATAGGGCGAATCACTAAGCGCTCCAGCAGCACGCCAAAAATCGCCATCGCCAGCATGACGGCAGGGATCGTGATCCAGAAGGGGAAGTTCAAGGCCGTCATCAACCCCAGGCCCGCAAACGCGCCCAGCATCATCATCTCGCCCTGGGCAAAGCTCACGGTCTCGGTGGCCTTGTAGATCAGCACAAAGCCCAGCGCGATCAGGCCGTAGATACAGCCTTGCGCGATACCGCTAATCACTAATTGCAGGAACTGCACTTTGTCTCCATAATCATTTTTCTAACTCTGCGCAATATAAGAGCGCAACACAAATTCTTTTACTCTGGTAATCCCTATCTTGTTACCCACAGCTTCCCCTCCAAGGAAAAAAACAGTCACCCTGGCGGCAGGCTTGGGTTTTTATGGCGACAACTGGGAGCCTGTAGTCGCCTCCATCGAGCGCGGCGGCGCGCAGTATGTGTGCAGCGACCATTTGGCCGAGCTGACATTAGCCATCCTACAAAAAGACCGGCAAAAAGATGCCAACCTGGGCTACGCACGCGACGTGCTGCCCCTGCTGCTGCGCCTGTGGCCGCTGATGCAGGCACGCGGTTGTAAATTTATTTGTAACGCGGGCGGCTTGAACCCGCAGGCCTGCGGCGTGGCGGTGCAGCAAGCGCTGAGCGCCAAAGGAATGTCTGCACGCATTGCCGTAGTGACCGGGGACGAGGTGCTGCAAGACCTGAACGAGGCGGCCACGCATCTGTTTCAAAGCACGGTCTACAGCAGCGTGCAAGAGCGCATGGTGTTTGCCAACGCCTACCTCGGTGCGCGCCCAGTCATCACCGCGTTAGAGCAGGGTGCCGAAATAGTTATTACCGGCCGGGTAGCCGATGCGGCTTTATTTTTAGCCCCCTTGGTATACGAGTTTGGCTGGAAGCTGGAAGATGCAAGCGGCGCAGAAGACCTCAACCGCCTGGCCCAAGGCCTGGCCGTCGGCCACCTGCTGGAATGCTCCGGCCAAGGCAGCGGTGGCAACTTCGGTAGCCTGAATGCGTGGCAAGCCATCCCCGACCTGGCCCACATTGGCTTTCCCCTAGCCCGTGTGCAGGCTGACGGCACCGCCACCATCATCAAAGCCCCCGACACTGGCGGCCTGGTCAACTTTGACACCGTGCGCCAACAGCTTTTGTACGAGGTGCACAACCCCCACGCCTACGCCTCGCCTGACGTGGTGCTAGACCTGAGCACCGTGCAACTAGACGACCTGGGCCACAACCAGGTGCGTATGAAAGGTGCAACCGGCCACGCCCGCCCCGAGCAACTCAAAGTAGTTGGCGGCTACCGCGATGGCTTCAAAGCCGAGGTGACCTGGGGCTTTAGCTGGCCCAACGCCTGGAGCAAATGCCAGGCGGCCATCGAGACGATCCGCAGCCAGCTCAAAGACAAACGCATCCCGCACGACGAGTTGTTTATCGAATACCCCGGCCTCAACTCCGCCCACGGCGCGCTGGCGCCGTTGCCGTCAGTCGAACAGCTAGACGAGCACAACGAAATTTGGGTACGCATGGTGCTGCGCACACAGCACAAACAGGCCGCCGACGGCTTTGGCCGCCTGTTCCCCTGGGTAGCCCTCAGCGGCCCCGCCTACACCTGTGGTTTTAGCGGCCTGCACAACAGCAGCGAGCTGCTGGGCATCTGGCCCACACTGATCAGCCGCGCCTTGGTGGAGAGCCGCGTGAAGGTAACTATGCTATGGCCAACACCATCAAGGTGCAGCTAGCCAAACTAGCCCACGCCCGCAGTGGCGACAAAGCCGACTGGGTAGACTTCGGCCTCTTCGCCTGGAACCAGCAAGGCTACGATATCCTGGCGCGCGAGGTGACGGCAGCGCGCGTGCAAGCGCATTTTGCGCCCTGGATAGTCGGCGAAGTCGATCTGTGGTTGCTACCCAATATCCTGTCCATCAAGCTCGTGCTGCGCGGTGCGCTGCAAGGCGGCGGTGCGCGTAATTTGCGGTCGGACAACTTGGGCAAGGCCATGGCCGGGGCGTTGTTGCGGATGGAGATTTCCGTTGGCGAAGACGAATGGAAGGTCGCAACGCAGGCGCCTAGGCGAGGCGTTTGGTAAGTCATCTCTGGTCTTTGTTTTGTACGTAAGCAGGTCGATGGCGAGCACAGACTTGGCTTGCGGAAATGAAAAAACCAGCAATAGCTATATATTTGATAGCTACTTACGTCCATCTGACAGGGGCTATGACAGTATTTTATTGGTAAAACTATCCTTGGGCACCGGCATCGGCTTACCATGGTCATCAATCGCCACATACGTCACCGAGGCCTCGGTCACCTTCACATAGCTGCCCTGCGAGCGAAAGCGCTCGGCGTACACCTCGACCTTCACGGTCACCGAGGTATTGCCAATCCGCGTGATCTCGGAGAAGAAACTCAAAATGTCGCCCACCCGCACCGGCTGCTTGAAGATAAATTCGTTCACCGCTACGGTGGCCATGCGGCCGCGCACCACGCGTGCCGGGAGGACGGAGCCTGCCAAGTCGACCTGGGCCATCACCCAGCCGCCAAAGATGTCGCCATTGGCATTGCAGTCGGCGGGCATGGGGATCACCTTGAGCACCAGCTCGTTGTGGGTGGGTAATGGCACGGCGGCACTTGAGTTGGTGGACATAGGCACAATCTAGGGTTAGTGATACACATCACGTTGATTGAGATATTGTCCCATGCGTTCCCTTGGAAATCCTGCCCCCGCTTTAGCCGCCACCCCGTCCGGCTCCACCACACCCGTGGCTCCCGTGAAACCGCAGTCCGACTGGGCTACCCTCAAACGCCTGTTTCCCTACCTGTGGCGTTACAAATGGCGCGTCATCGCTGCGCTGGCCTTTATGGTGGGGGCCAAGGTGGCCAACGTCAGCGTGCCCCTGCTGCTCAAGCAACTGGTCGATGCGCTCAGCATCCAGCCTGGCGACCCCAAGGCCGTGCTGGTGGTGCCCGTGGCCCTGCTGCTAGCGTATGCAGCACTGCGCTTATCCACATCTTTGTTTACCGAGCTGCGCGAGCTGGTGTTTGCCAAGGCCACCCAGGGTACGGCGCGTACCATTGCGCTGGAAACCTTTGAGCACCTGCACGCTTTAAGCCTGCGTTTTCACCTGGAGCGGCAAACCGGCGGCATGACGCGCGACATTGAGCGCGGGGTGCGCGGCATCGAGTCGCTCATTTCCTACTCGCTGTATTCCATCGTTCCCACGCTGATTGAGGTGGCGCTGGTGCTGACCATTTTGGCGGTGAAGTTTGACGTGTGGTTTGCGGGCATTACCATCGCCGCGCTGGCGCTGTACATCACCTACACCGTGCTGGTGACCGAGTGGCGCACCAAGTTTCGCAAAGAGGCCAACGAGTTTGACTCGGCAGCCCACACCAAGGCGGTGGACTCGCTTTTGAATTACGAAACCGTCAAATACTTCAACAATGAAGCCTTTGAGGCCAAGCGCTACGACGAGAGCCTGGAAAAGCTGCGCCGCGCGCGCTTGAAGAGCCAAACCACGCTGAGTATGCTCAACACCGGCCAGCAGCTCATCATCGCCGTGGGTTTGGTGGCGATGCTCTGGCGCGCTACGCAAGGCGTGGTGGATGGCCGCATGACGCTGGGCGACTTGGTAATGATCAACGCCTTCATGATCCAGCTGTACATCCCGCTGAATTTTCTGGGTGTGCTGTACCGCGAGATCAAGCAAAGCCTGGTCGATTTGGACAAAATGTTTGTACTGATGCACCGCGAGCGGGAGATTGCCGACACGGTGGGCGCACAGGCCATACAACTTGGTGATTCCCCGTCAGTACGTTTTGAGAACGTCAACTTCTCCTACGACCTGGCCAAAAAAGACGACCCCACCGCCGGACGGCAAATTCTGCATGACGTGAGCTTTGAGATTCCTGCGGGCAAGACTGTCGCCGTGGTCGGCCCGTCGGGTTCCGGCAAATCCACACTGGCCCGCCTGCTCTACCGCTTCTACGACGTGCAAAGCGGCAGCATTCGCATTGCGGGGCAGGACATCCGCAGCGTCACCCAAACCAGCGTGCGCCAGTCCATAGGCATCGTGCCGCAAGACACCGTGCTGTTTAACGACACGGTGGCATACAACATCGCCTACGGCAAGCCCGGCAGCAGCCCAGAACAGGTACACGAAGCCGCCCGCGCCGCCCGCATCCACGGCTTTATCACCTCCACGCCCAAAGGCTACGCCACCATGGTCGGCGAGCGTGGCCTCAAGCTCTCGGGCGGCGAAAAGCAGCGCGTGGCGATTGCCCGCACTTTGCTGAAGAACCCACCGATTTTGATCTTTGACGAAGCCACCTCCGCGCTGGACAGCGCCAACGAACGCGCCATCCAGGCCGAACTGCAAGGCGTGGCGCAGAACAAAACCACCCTGGTGATTGCCCACCGCCTGTCCACCGTGGTGGATGCGCACGAAATTTTGGTCATGGACGCGGGCCGCATCGTCGAGCGTGGCACCCATGCGCAACTGCTGGCACTGGGCGGGCGCTATGCAGAGATGTGGGCCCTGCAGCAAAGCAGCGAGGTGGAGGAGCCGTTACCAGGTGCTTAAAGACCCTGCCCAAGTCAGTGCCAAAACCGTGGCGACTACCGCCCCGCGCAGGGCGCAGCTATGGTGGAGCTACCTGATGGACAACCCCAATAAGGCAACAACACGGTAACGCCATGAGCCCAGCAACCCTCCCCAACACCACTCACCGCCTGGAACGCGACTTCCTGGGCGAAAAGCCCATCCCCCTTGCGGCCTACTGGGGCGTGCACACGGCGAGGGCCATCGAAAACTTCCCCATCTCCGGCACGCCCATTTCGGCCATGCCCGATTTGATCCGTGCACTGGCGCTGGTAAAAAAAGCTGCCACCCGCGCCAATGCCGACCTGGGCGCGCTGGACCGCAAACGCGCTGCCGCCATCATTTTTGCCTGCAATGAGCTGGTCGCTGGTAAATACCACGACCAATTCATTGTCGATGTGATCCAGGGCGGCGCAGGCACCTCCACCAATATGAACGCCAACGAGGTGCTGGCCAATATCGCGCTGGAAAAGCTCGGCTTCGAGAGAGGCCGCTACGACGTGCTGCATCCCAACGACCACGTCAACGCCTCGCAAAGCACCAACGATGTCTACCCCACGGCGGTGCGCCTGTCGCTGTGGATGGGTATTGATAGGTTACTTACCTCCATGGCCATTTTGCGCACCGGCTTTGAGGCCAAGGCCGACGAGTTCAGAGACATCCTGAAAATTGGCCGCACCCAGTTGCAAGATGCCGTGCCGATGACGCTGGGGCAGGAGTTTTCTACCTACGCGGTGATGATCGGCGAAGACGAGGCACGCCTGAATGAAGCGCGCGCCCTGATTGAAGAGATCAACCTGGGTGCCACCGCGATTGGCACCGGCATCAACGCGCCCGCAGGTTATGCCGACATGGCCTGCCAGTATCTGGCACAGGACAGCACCATCCCGGTCAAGCAGTCGCCCAATTTGGTCGAGGCCACGCAGGACACCGGCGCGTTTGTGCAGCTCTCGGGCGTGCTCAAGCGCATCGCCTGCAAGCTGAGCAAAATCTGCAACGACCTGCGCCTGCTCTCCAGCGGCCCGCAGGCGGGGTTTGGCGACATCAAGCTGCCCGCTCGGCAAGCGGGCTCGTCCATCATGCCCGGCAAGGTCAACCCGGTGATTCCCGAGGTGATGAACCAGGTGGCCTTTGAAGTGATTGGCAATGACATCACAGTGACCATGGCGTCGGAGGCCGGGCAATTGCAACTCAACGCCTTTGAACCCATCATGGGCTGGAGCCTGTTCAAAAGCATCTCGCATTTGAGCCAAGCCTGCCTCACGTTGCAACACAACTGTGTCGCCGGCATCGAGGCCAACCGCGAGCTGCTGGCCCGGCGCGTGCGCGAGTCGGTCACCCTGGTCACCGCACTGAACCCGATCATCGGCTACGAAAAATCGGCCCTGATCGCCAAAACCGCCATCGCCACCGGCCTGTCCATCGCCGAGGTGGCCGAGCAATTAGGCATCATGACGCGGTTGCAGATGGAGGCGCTGCTGGTGCCCGAAAAATTGACCCGCCCGTCGCAGCACAGCACCTAGATTGCCACAACAAAAAGGGGCTACGTTTGCACGCAGCCCCTTTGAATCTGGTGGTGGTAGGTGGATTTGAACCACCGACTTCAGCATTATGAATGCTGCGCTCTAACCAACTGAGCTATACCACCGTAAGGCCGCAATTATAGCGATATTTGCCTGCACCCCTTTTGCGAGGTCAGGCGCAGCAGCTTCACTGGTGTTTGAACTGCGCCTTGCGCTTGCCCACAAACGCCTCCATGCCTTCCTTTTGATCGGTGGTGGCGAACATGGCATGGAACAGTCGGCGCTCGAACATAATGCCGTCGGACAGCGAGCTCTCATACGAACGGTTGACCGATTCTTTGGCCGCCATGACGGCGATTTGTGAGTACTCGCTGATCATTAGTGCCGCGCCCAGAGCTTCTTCCATCAGCTTGTCCAGCGGCACCACGCGGCTCACTAGCCCTGCGCGCTCGGCCTCAGCCGCGTCCATCATGCGGCCCGTGAGTGCCATGTCCATGGCCTTGGACTTGCTTACCGCACGCGGCAGGCGCTGCGTACCGCCCGCGCCGGGGATGATGCCCAGCTTGATCTCGGGTTGGCCAAACTTGGCGTTGTCGGCCGCAATGATGAAGTCGCACATCATCGCCAGCTCGCAGCCGCCGCCCAGCGCAAAGCCGCTCACCGCCGCGATGACGGGTTTACGGATGCTGCGGATGGTTTCCCAGTTTTTGGTGATGTAGTCGTTTTTGTACACGTCGGCAAACGTGTAGGTGGCCATGGCACCGATGTCGGCCCCGGCGGCAAAGGCTTTCTCGCTGCCGGTGATGATGATGCAGCCGATCTCGGGGTCAGCGTCAAAGCCTTTGAGCGCCGTGCCCAGTTCGTCCATCAGCGCGCCGTTCAGGGCGTTGAGCTGCTTGGGGCGGTTGAGGGTGATGATGGCGGCTTTGCCTTCGGTTTTGGTGAGGATGTTTTCGTAGGTCATGGGGGTTATCTTAGCTTGTCTTGCCATGGTTTTGTGTTTAACTGTCCGAAGGCGCTGGGTCAGTTTTGTACGGGCGCGGGTCGGGGATGTTACTTCTTAGTTTTGTACGGGAGCTGGCCGACGGCGTACTCAGCTCCGCGGCTGTCCTCCGTGGCTGCCTAGGGCAGCCTACTCCCCCTTTATGCCGCTGCGCTGAGTACACCGCCGACCAGCTCTTGTGACAATGGTAGCGAGTCAACGTTGTCACCCCAACACTCCTGGTACGCAGCCCTGGCGCTTGGCATGCACAGCGCAGCGGCATAAAGGGGGAGGCCGCAGGCCGGAGGACAGCCGCGGAGCTGTGCATGCCAAGCGCCAGGGCGAGCACAGCACGGCACAGAAGGCTATGCAAACAGTGGTAAATTGCGCACAGGAGACAAGCCATGGCAGACAACACCACCACCGACCCCACCATCCTGTACGAAGAGCACGGCAGCGGCAATGCGATCATCGCCCTCATCACCTTCAACCGCCCCGCCGCACTCAACAGCTTTACCAAACAAATGCACCGTGAGCTGTGGGCTGCGTTCGACAAAATACAGGCTAATCAAAACATCCGCGCTGCCGTTATCACGGGTGCGGGGCGCGGCTTTTGCGCCGGGGCGGATTTGTCGGAGTTCGACTTTTCCGAAGGCCTAGATGCCAAAGGCCGCACCATGGTCGAGCGTGCCAACCCACGCGCCGTCATCAACGACTATTTCAACCCCACCGCGCAGCGCCTGCAAACACTGCGGGTGCCCACCATCGCCGCTGTCAACGGCGTGGCCGCAGGCGCGGGCGCGTCCTACGCGCTGGGCTGCGACATCACCATCGCCGCACCCGCCGCCAGCTTCATCCAGGCCTTCAGCAAAATCGGCCTCATCCCCGACTCCGGCGGCTCGTGGATACTGCCCCAGCGCTTGGGGCTAGCGCGCGCCATGGCCCTGTGCATGACAGGCGACAAACTGCCCGCCGCGCAAGCCAAAGAATGGGGATTGATTTGGGACGTAGCTGACGACCCCGTCGCCGCCGCACTGTCAATGGCATCAAGGCTAGCCACCATGCCCACGAAGGCCTTAGTCGTCACGCGGCATTTGCTTCGCCATGCGCATACCAACAGCCTGGATGCGCAGTTGGATTTAGAACGCGATGAGCAAAGCGCGCTCGGAAACACGCAGGACTACATTGAAGGTGTGAAGGCTTTTCTTGAAAAGCGGCCTGCGAACTTCAAGGGACAATAAATGTCATCTGACCCCATTAAAAAAGAGGCCACTGATCTCGCTCGCCGCGTAGGCGAAACGATGTGGGCGGTGGATACTGCTAGCAAAGACACGATGGGGATGGAGCTGCTGGAATGCGCGCCGGGGCAGGCGGTGGTGCGGATGGAGGTAAAAAAGCTGCATCTGAACGGCCACCAGATTTGCCATGGCGGGTTTATTTTTACACTGGCAGATACCACCTTTGCCTTTGCCTGCAATTCACATAACAAGGTGGCTGTAGCGGCAGGGTGCTCGATTGAATTTTTGAAGTCTGGGCAGTTGGGGGATGTACTCACCTGCGTGGGCGTGGAGCAAACACTCACTGGGCGGCATGGTATTTACGATATGCGGGTAACCAATCAGCATGGTGAAGTGATCGCGATGTTCCGCGGCAAGTCGGCGCAGATAGCTGGGACTATTGTTTAGCTTAGTGCTTTGGGAGGTAACGCAAAAAGCGCAAAATTACGCTAAAAACGCTAAAAAAGATACCTGCTAAACATGGACTCACTCTTAAACTGATCTAAATATTTGTAGTGCCATCTATTTTCATTTTTTATTTTTGGCGTTTTTTGCGTAATTTTTGCGCTTTTTGCGTTACCTCAATCCCTAGCCCTAGCCCTACAAAGGTTACAGATGACATCCTTCCCCCTAGAACCCATCGAAAAAGCCCCCGTCGCTGAACTAAGAGCCCTGCAGCTCAAGCGCCTGCAGGCCACCCTGCGCCATGCCTACGCCAACTCGCCCGTCTACACAGCCAAGTTTGACAAAGCTGGCGTTCACCCCGACCAATGCGAGTCGCTGGCAGACCTGGCCAAATTTCCCTTCACCACCAAAGCCGACCTGCGCGACAGCTACCCGTTTGGCATGTTTGCCGTACCGCGCGAGCAATGTGTGCGTATTCATGCCTCCAGCGGCACTACCGGCAAACCCACGGTGGTGGGCTATACGCAAAACGATGTGGACATGTGGGCCAGCATGGTGGCCCGCAGCTTGCGTGCGGCGGGGGCGCGGCCCGGTGATATGGTGCATGTGAGCTATGGCTACGGGCTTTTTACCGGCGGTCTGGGCGCGCACTATGGAGCCGAGAAGCTGGGCCTCACGGTGGTGCCCTTTGGCGGCGGGCAGACCGAGCGGCAGGTGCAGTTGATCATGGACTTCAAGCCGACGATCATCATGGTGACGCCCAGCTACATGCTGGCGATTGCGGACGAGCTGGAGCGGCAAGGCATTGACCCACGCTCCACCAGTCTGCGCATTGGCGTATTTGGTGCCGAGCCGTGGACGAATGACATGCGCCGCGCGATTGAGCAACGCATGAATATCAAGGCGGTGGACATTTATGGCCTGAGCGAGGTGATTGGCCCCGGTGTGGCCAATGAATGCATTGAGACGCAGGACGGCCCGACCATTTGGGAAGACCATTTTTATCCGGAGATCATTGACCCCGAGACCGGCGCAGTGTTACCCGATGGTGAAATGGGCGAACTGGTCTTCACCAGCCTGACCAAAGAGGCCCTTCCCATCATCCGCTACCGCACCCGCGACCTCACGCGTTTGCTGCCAGGCACCGCGCGCACGATGCGGCGCATGGAAAAGATCACCGGGCGCAGCGACGACATGATGATCGTGCGGGGGGTGAATGTGTTTCCCTCGCAGATTGAGGAGTTGATACTAAAACAACAGGCGCTGGCACCCCATTACCAGTGCATTTTGAGCAAAGACGGGCCAATGGATGCGCTGACGGTGGCGGTGGAAACCCGGCCGGAAATCGCTATCAATAGCGAAGCTGCTCACGTGGCCGCTGCGGCGCTGGCGCATGATATCAAGACATTTATTGGCTCCAGTGCGCGAATCGAGTTGCGCGAAGGTGGCGGGGTCGAGCGCAGCATGGGCAAGGCCAAACGCGTGCTGGACCTGCGCAAGTCCTAGGCGCCTGGCGGACTACTAGGCACTTACCCTAGGGCCAAAACACGGATAATCTGCGTTCTGTATACAGGCACATCCATCTGTCGGGCAGTGCCATTATTTAACTGGAGTATTCCCATGCGTCGCAATGAATTTCTTAAATCTCTGGCCGCTTTGGCCGCTGCGGGTGCGCTACCCCTGTCTGCCCAAGCCGCCCCCAACCTGAAGATGATGATCCCCGCCAACCCCGGTGGCGGTTGGGACAGCACCGGCCGCGCCCTGGGCAAGGCGCTGACCGAAGGCAAAGTGGCCGACACCGTGCAGTACGAGAACAAGGGCGGCGCGGCCGGCGTGCTGGGCCTGGCCCAGTTTGTCAACAGTGCCAAGGGCGACGAAAACGCCTTGATGATGATGGGTGCCGTGATGCTGGGCGGCATTATCACCAGCAAGCCCGCCGTGGGTCTGGACAAGGTCACCCCGATTGCCCGCCTGACCAGCGAGTACAACGTATTTGTGCTGCCGGCCAACTCGCCACTCAAATCCATGAAGGATGTGGTTGAGCAAATGAAGAAAGACCCCGGCAGCGTCAAATGGGGCGGTGGCTCGCGTGGCTCCACCGAGCACATTGCCGCCTGCATGCTGGCGCGTGCCGTCGGTGTCGATCCCAAGAAGGTCAACTACGTCGCCTTCCGTGGCGGCGGCGAGGCAACAGCCGCCATTTTGGGTGGCAACGTCACCGTGGGCGGCAGCGGCTACAGCGAGTTTGCCGAGTACATCACCACTGGCAAGATGCTTCCGATTGGCGTGACCTCCGAGCAGCGCCTCAAGGGCATCAACGTGCCCACCATGAAGGAGCAGGGCTTCCCCGTGGTACTGGGCAACTGGCGCGGTGTGTACGGCGGCCCTGGCATCACGGCCGATCAGCGCAAAGCCTTGACCGACTTGGTGGTGCGCGCCACCAAGACCACCGCCTGGACCGAAGCGCTGGATAAAAATGGCTGGACCCCAGCGCTGATGACCGGCAAGGAGTTTGACGACTTTGTGGAAAGCGAGTTTGCCCTGCTGCGCGACACCATGCAGATGTCGGGCATGTTGTGACACCCGCCAGCAGCCCTGCAACCCATCTTGTTAACCGAGGCCTGGAAACGGCCATTGGTGTGGGTTGCTGCCTGCTGGGCATGGGTATAGGTGCGGGGGCCTGGGGCATTTCGTCCGAGGCGGGCTATGCCGGTGTAGGGCCCAATTTTTTACCTTGGGTCGTGGCCCTGGCCTTGCTGGCCTGCGGCCTGGCACTGGTGTGGCAGGCCCGCAGGGGCGGCTTTGCGCTGCGCGCTGAGCCGGAAGGCGCGGCCCATGGCGACTGGCGACCATTTATCTGGGTGTCCGCAGGCATTTTGCTCAACGCCGCCTGCATTACCACCATCGGATTCATTCTGAGTTGTACCCTGTGCTTTGTACTGGCGGTGCGCGGATTTCACCTGTCCCAGGGGCGCTCGGACTGGCGGCCTGTTACCTGGATGCGCGACGCGGCCATTGGACTGGCGATTGCCGCCCCGGTGTACTGGATGTTCACCAAACTGCTGGCCATCAATTTGCCGGGCTTGACCCGTACCGGCTGGATATAGCCCGCTTCCTTCAACCCACCAGAGCAGCGCATGGACATTTTTAACCAGCTGATGGCGGGCTTCGCCACCGCCATTACGCCCTTTAACCTGATGTGGGCCTTTTTGGGCTGCGTCATTGGCACCGCCGTGGGCGTGCTGCCCGGCATCGGCCCAGCGGTCGCCGTGGCCATGCTGCTGCCGATTACCACCAAGGTGGACGTGACCGCGTCGATGATCTTTTTTGCTGGCATTTACTACGGTGCCATGTACGGCGGCAGCACCACCTCCATTCTGCTCAATACCCCCGGCGAATCGGGCTCGATGGTGACCGCCATGGAGGGCAACAAGATGGCCAAGAATGGCCGCGCCGGGGCAGCACTGGCCACGGCGGCGATTGGCTCGTTTGTGGCGGGAACGATAGCCACCGTAGTGGTGACCTTCGCCTCGCCAGTGATTGCCGAGTACGCCGTCAAGCTCGGGCCGCCGGAGTATTTTCTGCTGATGGTGCTGGCCTTTTGCACCGTCAGTGCCGTCATGGGCAGCAGCGCGCTGCGCGGCATCACCGCGCTGTTTATCGGTCTGGCCATCGGCCTGGTGGGTATGGACCAGATCACTGGCCAGGTGCGCTACACCGGCGGTGTGAGCGAGCTGATGGACGGCATCGAGATTGTGCTGGTCGCCGTGGGCCTGTTTGCCGTGGGCGAGGCGCTGTACAACGTGATTTACCAGGGCCGCGAGAGCGAGACGCAAAACCCCATGAGCCGCGTGCACATGACACGCAGCGAGTGGCGACGCTCCTGGCCCGCCTGGCTGCGCGGCAGTGCCATTGGCATTCCGTTTGGCACCATTCCGGCGGGCGGCAGCGAGATCCCCACGTTTTTAAGCTACGCCACTGAAAAGAAACTCGCCAAACACCCCGAAGACTTTGGCACCAGGGGCGCGATTGAAGGCGTGGCAGGCCCCGAGGCGGCCAACAACGCCGCCATCACCGCCACGTTGATTCCGCTGCTTACGCTGGGCATCCCCACTTCCAACACCACCGCCATTTTGCTGGGCGCGTTTCAAAACTACGGCATCCAGCCCGGGCCGCAACTTTTCACCACCTCGGCGGCGCTGGTGTGGGCGCTGATCGCCTCGTTGTACATCGGCAACGTGATGCTGCTCATCTTGAACCTGCCCCTGGTCGGCCTGTGGGTCAAGCTGCTCAAAATCCCCAAGGCCTACCTGTACGCGGGCATTTTGATCTTTGCCACGGTGGGCGTGTATGGCATGCGCCAAAGCGCGTTTGACCTGCTGCTGCTCTACGGCATTGGCCTGGTGGGCGTGCTGATGCGCCGCTATGACTTTCCCACCGCGCCGGTGGTGGTGGGCCTGATTTTGGGGCCCCTGGCCGAGGCGCAAATGCGCAATGCGCTGAGCATTGGCGAGGGCAAGTGGACGGTGTTTTTAGAGCGTCCTGGTTCGCTGGCTTTGCTGCTGGTAATCGTGGCGGTGCTGGTTGTGCCCCGGCTGCTGCGCAAGCGGCGCTAAGGGCAGGCAGCAAACGTATTGCCCGTTCCTCAACGGGGCTGCCTTTATCGCTGTTCTATTTTCAGCACCTTCAGATCGAGGTGCCCGTCTTTGCCCTGCATGATCTTGATGCGCACCGGCAAGAATTGCAGCGCAGGGGCAAACCACATTTCGACTACCAGGGTGCCGCGGGGATTCGCCTGCGGTCGGGGCGTAAGGTGGTACGCCTGCACCGGGCCAATGTGCGGTAAATACAGCGTTTCTGCGGGGCCTACGTCGTACACCCAGGCATCCAGGCCACCGGGCCGTGCCAGCCAGACCCGCACGACTTCTCCCTCGGCCAGCTTGGCTCGGCCGTTGGCAAAGCGGTGCCCCAGCTCGACAAACTGGCTGGCCGCATCTTGCACAGTAGCCGACTCGTCTGGCCCATTACCCACCGGCTGGGGCCGGGGGATACGCGTGCCATCGGTCAGCACCACGGCAGTGTCATCCAGCGTCACGCTTCGCTGCTTGCCAAAAAATTTTTCCTCATAGGCTCTGGGCAGCAGACCCTCGGCGCGCACCTTGCCCTGGCTGGTCAACACAGCACTGATGAGCGAGTTCAGTTCAATGCGCACCTGGTAGCTCTCGCCCTGGGTAGCAGGATCCCGCGTCCACTGCACCGTGGCGCTGCCATGCAGGTCACCCCGGTAGTAGCCGCCCAGGTCGTAGGTCAGGCGGGTGTCAATCGGCCAATTGCCTTGCATGACCAGGGTATCGGTGCTAAGGCTGGTGGTGCCGCTGCCCGGCAGCGATGCCAGCGTGGTGGTCGCGCTGGCAAGCGCGGGCAGCGTGTCAGTCACCCCTGCCAGGGTGGGGCTGGCATCGACGACCAGGCTGGTGCTGGCATCTGGTACGGTACTGGTCGTCAGACTGGCAATGGTCTCGGTGACCATGGGCGCAGGCATCTCGGGTGGTGGTTCTATCAAAGGAGTTTGTATCGATTTTTCAGCTACACTTTTAATAGCTGCTTGCGTCCTGTTCATAGGGACTACCGCCTTTTTTTGCACTGCAATCGGGGCTGCGGCTTGGACGACTGGCGTGCTGGGTGCAAGCGGCTGCACAATCTGGCGGGTAAACATCGGATCGGCCTTGCGCTGGATCACGCTGCCCATGGCCTGCATCTCCTGGGCCACTACCCACAGCGACACGCCATGCACCGCCAGGGCCAGCAGCAAGGCCAGCGGCAGCCGAATTAACCAGCGAGCCATGCGTTCACCCGCGTTGCGTCCTGGCTGCGCAGCACCCAAGTCGCCAGGTCTGCACGCTCGGCCGAGGGTAGCTGTAGCTTGAGTGTGTGCAGGCGCTTGTCACGCGAGACCAGGGCCTGCACGTACTTGCTACCCGCTTTACCCCCCGCTTTACCGGCTACATCACCCGTGTAGAGCAGCAGATCGTCCAGCTTATGGAGCCGCCACTGCCCACCACGCGCGCTGCCCACAGCCAGCCATTCGTCCCCCGCGCAAAAGCCTGCCCGCTCGGCAGCACCGCCACGCAGCACCACCTTGACTTGTACTGCACCATTGGTTTCAGCCACCCGCAGACCCAGGCGCTGGGCGAGCTGGGGTTTGTCTTCTACCACTGCAACACCGTGGGCTGTGAGCAATCGCTCCAGTGGCAGGTCCGCCGTGCTGTGCACCCACTGGGCCAGCTCAGTGGCAAAACTGCGGCCGCCCAGCTGCTGCAGCACGGCGGTAATGTCGGCCTCGGTCATGCTGCCAGGTTGCAGCTTGGCATCCGCCGCCGCTTTGCGTGGCCCGCTGGGCGCGCCGGCCTTGCTGCGCAGCCACAGCGCGCGCATCACCGCGTCCAAGGTGGTTTTACCCTCGGCGCGCAGCGTCAGGTCAAAGCACAGGGCCACCAACGAGCCCTTGGTGTAGTAGCTCACGGTGGCATTGGGTGTGTTCTCGTCCTGGCGGTAGTACTTTACCCAGGCATCAAAGCTGCTTTGCGCCACGCTTTGTACCTTCGCACCGGGTGTTTGCATCACCTGGTTGATGGTTTTATTCAGCAGCTTGAGGTACTGCGGGCTGTCGATCAAGCCTGCGCGGCGCAGCAGCAGGTCGTCGTAGTAGCTGGTAAAGCCTTCAAAAAACCACAGCAACTGGGTGTACTGCTCGCTAGCGTAGTGATAGCTGGAAAACTCCGCAGGGCGTAGACGTTTGACGTTCCAGCTGTGAAAATACTCATGGCTGATCAGGCCCAGCAGGGTGGTGTAGCCATCGGGCTGCTTGGTACTGTCCAGGCGCGGCAGGTCGCGGCGGTTGCAGATCAGGGCCGTACTATTGCGGTGCTCGAGGCCGCCGTAACCGTCGTCAACGGCGTTGAGCATAAAAACATAGCTGTCAAACGGTGGCTTGCCCGCTTTACCTGTGTCACTGCCCGCGCCATGCCAGAACGCCATCTCGGTTTCGACAATTTTCTGCGTGTCCATCAGCAGGCGTTTGCCATCAAAGCTGGGGGCCGCGCCCGCCACTACAAACTGGTGCTCCACCCCGCGTACGCTGAACTTGGCGCGCCAATAGGTGCCCATCTCAAACGGCGTGTCGGCCAGCGCGTCGTAGCTGGCAAACGCATAGGTGCCAAAGCCGTTTTTATCTGTTTTTATGGCATTAGCCCCTGTCACCAGGGCATAATTAGCTACGTTTTTAGGAGCAATTACCCGCACATGGTGCATTGCATTTTCCTGCCTCTCGACGCGCAGACACAGCGAGGTGCCGTTAAAAAAACCGCGCTGTGCATCCAGCCAGGCGGCACGCACCGAGCTGTCGTAGGCATACACCGCGTAGTGCAGCACCAGCGGTTTGGCCGCAGCATTGGCGACTTGCCAGGTGCATTTATCCAGTTGCTCGATTGCCAGCGCCTGGCCGCTTTGCTGTGCGGTCAGGTTTTGCAGATGCTTGGAGAACTCCCGCACCATGTAGCTGCCCGGTATCCACACCGGCAGGCTGACCCGCTGGTGTTTGGCCGGGCGGGCAATGGTGAGGGTGATGCGAAACAGATGCGCATGCACGTCGCACGCGTCAACGTGGTAGTGCACAGGGGCGCCAGTGGGCGCAGCGGATGAGGAAGCAGGAGCCATGAATGCGAAGAATACACGATCCGCAGGGTTTGCGGTCGCTATAGTAAAAATAGCTGCATACGCCCTAACGACAAGGACTATGCACTCTTATCGACAACTTTTTTGAGTGGACAGAGCTTACTTCACTTCCGCCAAAAACTTCTCGACCTGCGCCGCCCCAATGGCACCGGGCACGCGATTGCCATCGGCAAAGATCAGGGTGGGGGTGCCGGTGATGCGGTGCTTTTTGCCAAACTCTACGTTGCGCGCCAGCGCGGTGCTGTCACAGCTGGCAGCCGCAGCAGCGGTGTCTGCATCTTTGACCATCCAGTCGGTCCAGGCCTTGGCGCGGTCTTTGGCGCACCAGACGTTTTTGCTGCGCTCGGTGGAGGCGGGGCCCAGGATGGGGTAGAGAAACATGTAAACCGTGACGTTATTGACGCTTTGCAGATCTTTCTCAAAGCGCTTGCAGTAGCCGCAGTTGGGGTCTTCAAAAACAGCCACTTTGCGTTTGCCGTTACCGCGCACGATGGTAAATGCGTCTTTGAGCGGCAGGGAGTCGAAGTCGATCTCGGTGAGCTTGGCAATACGCTCTTCGGTGAGGTTGCGTTTGGCCCGGGTGTCGATCAAATTGCCTTGGATCAAATAATTGCCATCGCCATCGGTATAAAAAATCTCGGTGCCATTGAGGCGCACTTCAAACAGGCCGGGCATGGGGGCTTTGCTGATCTCGTCAATTTTGGGCAAGCTGGGCAGGCGCTCGGGCAGGTTTTTTCGGATCGCAGCTTCATCGGCAAATACGGCCATAGTCCCTGTCAGCAGGACGCAAGCAGCTATTAGTTTGGTAGTAAATTTCATGGTGTTCATCCTTCAATTGCTCTACTATATCCCCATCGCGCGGCGCATGACGGCGGCCTTGAGGGGCGCGAGTGCATCAAATCCACGCATACCCCAGTTTCGCACGCTTTTCACACGGGCATCGTCCATGGCAAACAGGCGTTGCAAGCCGTCGGTGGCCAGACGCAGCGCGGCGGCTTCGCCCTTGCGGGCGCGCTCGTACCGGCGCAGCAGGCGCATGTCCCCGAAGCTGCGGAAATACTCTTTACGGCTGAGCACCTGGGCCAGCTCAGCGGCATCGCCCAAACCTAAATTAAGCCCCTGCCCCGCCAAAGGGTGCAGGGCATGGGCGGCATCGCCCGCCAGCGCCCAGGCGGCTTGCGGCATGCCCGCCAAACCCGTCCCCGCCCAGCGGCTGGCCTGGGACAGGTACAAAGGCCAGGCGGCGCGTGGGCTGGTCAAATGCATAGCGCCCAAAGCCGCACCACCGCAGGCGTGCTGGAGCGCGGCGCAAAACTGCGCTTGGTCCATCGCCAATAACTGCTGTGCATGCTCATGGTGTACAGACCAGACCAGGGCTACGGAGTTCCCGTTACTTACGTTTTCAGCTGAGTGAGTGGCCCCATCACCTGGCGAAGTGTGAACAGATGCACGCGGCAGCAGCGCGCACACCTCGCCGCCTTGCATCCACTGCCAGGCCGTGGCCTGGTGGGGCTGCTCGGTACGCAGGGTGGCGGCGATGGCGGTTTGCTCGTAAGACGCACGGTCAAACTCCAGTCCCGCGCTGGCATCCATGGACTGCAACGTCGTGCTGGTGCGGCCTTCGCAGATGACCGTCAAGGCAGCAGGCTCGGGCGCGCTGAGCAAGGTGATTTCGGGTGCAAACGAGACGGCAGTTTGCAGGCGCTGCTCTAACGCGCTGGCATCGACAATCCAGGCCAGGGCATCAAAGCCCATCGCAGCGGCATCAAAACACACCACACCCCCTGCATCACCACGCACCCGCATGTGCTGCACCGCACAGGCGTTCTCAGGCCAGGCGCGCAGACTGGTGAGCAAGCGTTGCGACGCGGCGTTAAGTGCAAAAGCCCGCATATCCGTCTGCGCAGCAGTATCGGGCGGTGCCGTTGACACCAAGCCCACACGCATGCGCGCACGCGCCAGCAGCAAGGCCAACGCCTTGCCCACCACACCCGATCCACGGATACATACATCAATTGCCATGGGGTGATTGTAGAAGGCGGCACAATAGCGCTTTGCCCATTCTGATAAATACCCTCACCCCATGGCCAGCGCTCCCTTACCCACTCCCGCCACTCCCGCCACTCCCGCCACTCCCGCCGACTTCGACCTGCAAGCACTGATCAGCCAACTATGGATCTACCCGGTCAAATCCTGCGCGGGGGTGGCCGTCAGCGAGGTGGTATTGACCGAGACAGGGCTGGAGTTTGACCGGGCGTGGATGGTGGTAGATGAAAAAAGCCAATTCGTCACCCAACGCCAGTTGCCACGCATGTGCCTGATTCAACCGCAACTTAAACACTCCGAGATGGTGCTGCGCGCGCCCGGCATGCTGGCGCTGCATATTGCGCTGGACAAAGTAGAGCAAGCCTGCCGCGCCGGGGTGTGGGGCCAAGACTGCGCCGCCTACGACATGGGCGACGTGGCGGCGCAGTGGTTTACCGATTTTTTAATGCAGGAACGGCCCGTAGGCATGCCTGCGCAACAACTGCGCCTGGTGCGCTTTGACCCCGAACATCAACGTTTGTCCAGTACCCAATGGACGAATAACGTAGCGGCACTCAACCAGTTCAGCGATGGCTATCCGATCTTGGTGGCCAGTCAAGCCTCTTTGGACGGGCTGAACCAGCGCCTGGCTGCCCAGGGTCATGCCCAGGTCACCCTACAGCGCTTTCGGCCCAATATCGTACTGACCGGCATCGAAGCCCATGACGAAGACCGCAGCGGGGCGTTGCATATCGCCACCCAAGAGGGCAGCATCGCGCTGGCTTTGGTCAAGCCCTGCCCGCGTTGCCCCATTCCCAATGTGGACCCGCAAACGGGTATCCCAAGCCCCGAGGTGGGCGACACCTTGCAAACCTACCGGCAAGATGCGCGACTGCAAGGTGCCGTGAGCTTTGGCATGAATGCCATCACCCTGTCAGGGGTGGAGCAGGTGCTGCGCGTGGGGCAAACCGTGCAGGGCGCCTGGACGTTTGCCTAGCGCCTGCTGGCCAGCACCGGCGGTGTGCTGCTGTGTGTGGCATCCGCATCACTGGAGTGACCAAATTGGGACTCGTCCAGGGACTCCAGCCCCATCAACTCGGTTTGCGGCAATTCCAGAAAGCGGATCGGCCTGCGGGTGCGGGGCGACATCGTGAGTAGCAAACTCTTGAGTTTGTCCATAATGTGTTCCGGATCGTCCACGTACTCGTGCAGAATCACCCCGGCAAAGTGAAACTGCAAGGCAATTTCGGGTTTGATGCCCTCCAGCGGCATCAAACCCAAGGCGACCAGGCGGGCGGCCGCTTTGGTCACCGTGTTGCGCGCCGAAATACCCTCCAGAATCAAACCAAACTCTGCCTCACCCACGCGGCTGGCGGTGTCCACGTCGCGCAGCACGCGGCGCAATTTGAGCACCGCATTGAGCAGGCTTTTTTCGGCGGTGGGCGTGCCATAGGCGGCAAGAATCTGCGGGTAATTGACCAGTCTGACCAGCACAATGGCCGCGTCCTCACGATGGCGGCGGGCGCGGATGATGGTCTGGCGCAGGCGGTCTTCAAACATATGCACCGACAGCAGTCCCGTCAGCGGGTCATGCGTATACATGGCCTCTCTGCGGTTTTGTGCATCGTGGCGTTCGCGCGAGCGCAGTTGCAAGGCCATCATCAGCAAAATGACCTCGATCAGAAACGCACCTACCAAGCCCCATTGCACCACCCACATAAAGCTGCCCAAGCCCAGGGCACGCATCAAAATCGCCACGGCGATCACCACCAATGGCGCATGGGCAGCGGCTACCCACAGGCCAATACGGTCACCACGCCGCCAGGTTTTCAGGGCTATCCACAGCCCCAGCACGGAACTGACTGTGACGTACACCCCGAGCATGGCAACCCCTAGCGGGCGCGGCAGAATAAAGTATGCCGCCGCCACGGCCATGCCAGCGCCACTGAGCGCCAATAAACCCATTGACCAGCGGCGCGAAAAAGCTGCCACCCCCGTCACCTGGTGCACAAAAAACAGCGCCATACCGGAGGTGAGCGAACCCAGTACCGCCTGCGAATTGTCTGCCCACACCGGGCTCTCATCCCACAGATACTGTGCTGCCAAGCCGTGGTAACAGGCAATGGCCACAATCACCATCAGCACGTACACACCATACAGGGCATAAATTCTGTCCTTGTAGGCGTAGCCCTGCAAGCCACACACCAGCACCATCAGCAGCAGCAAACCAAACACCAGCCCCAGCGCCAGATAGCTGATTTGCGTATCACTGTTGGCCTCCGCCTCGCTGGCCATCACGACAGGAATATTGGCAGCGGTACTGCCTTGGATTTGCACATACAGGGTTTGCGTACCCTCCGGCAAACTGAAGCGAAACAGCGGGTAGCGTGCCCGCTCGGGCCATTGCGCCACGGGGATACGGTCCCCGGCAGACAGCGCGCTGAAGCCACCGTTAGCATTGGGCTGGTAAAAAATCACCTTGTCGATATACGGCAAGGGCACGGACAGCACCCAGATGGCAGGTGCTTTGCTGCTGCGCTGCACATCCAGGCGCAGCCACAGCCGGTTGTCTTCGCTCAAACGGTAGGTTTTGTCGTGCGCATTGGGCACAAACAGCGCCAGGCTTTGCGCGGAGGCTATCTCGGCAATGCCCGCCTTGGTGTTGCTGGTCAACCACCACTGCGACTGCATGCCGACATCGCGTGCCGTGCCTACATCGTCCAGATTAACCGCCGAATAGCCTTGTACAGGGTGAATGAATAGGCACAGCAGGAGCAGCAGGCGCAGCACGCAAGTTCGCATACACTAATGTCTCTTTATTGGAACTGAAATTATGAGTCTGAAGTGCGGCATTGTAGGCCTACCCAACGTCGGCAAATCTACCCTGTTTAATGCGTTAACGAAAGCAGGCATAGCTGCGGAAAACTATCCCTTTTGTACTATTGAGCCCAACGTGGGTATCGTCGAGCTTCCTGATGCACGTTTGCAGCAACTGGCCGCCATCGTCAAGCCGGAGCGGATCGTGCCAGCGATTGTCGAGTTTGTCGACATCGCAGGCTTGGTAGCGGGCGCGAGTACCGGCGAGGGCCTGGGCAACAAGTTTTTGGAGCACATCCGCCAGACGGATGCCACCATCAACGTAGTGCGCTGCTTTGTAGACGATAACGTGATCCACGTCGCAGGCAAGGTCGACCCGATCTCCGACATCGAAGTGATCCAGACCGAGCTGTGCCTGGCCGACCTGAGTGCGGTAGAGAAGGCTCTGCACCGGGTGACAAAAATCGCCCGTTCAGGTGACAAGGAATCCATCAAACTGGTGGCGATTTTAGAAAAATGCCAAGCCGCGCTGAACGAAGCCAAACCGGTGCGCACGCTGGATTTCACCAAGGAAGAGTTGCCACTGTTGCAACAGTTTTTCCTGATCACCGCCAAGCCCGCCATGTTTGTCGCCAACGTGGCGGAAGACGGCTTTGAGAACAACCCGTTTTTGGATCGACTCAATGCCTTTGCGGCTTTACAAAACGCGCCCGTGGTGGCCATCAGTGCCAAGATGGAGGCCGAAATGAGTGAGATGAACGACGAAGACAGGCAAATGTTCCTCGAAGAGCTTGGCCAGACCGAGCCCGGCCTGAACCGCCTGATCCGCGCCGCCTACAAACTCCTGGGCCTGCAAACCTATTTCACTGCGGGCGTGAAAGAGGTGCGCGCCTGGACCATCCATGTCGGCGACACCGGCCCGCAGGCGGCGGGGGTGATCCACACCGACTTTGAAAAAGGCTACATCCGCGCGCAAACCATTGCCTTTGACGACTTCATCGCCTTCAAGGGCGAGCAAGGTGCCAAAGATGCAGGCAAGATGCGCGCTGAGGGCAAGGACTACATCGTCAAGGATGGCGACGTGATGAACTTCTTGTTCTCTAGCTAAGCAGCAACTTAAACGTATAGCGCAAGCCTACTGACTGCGCCCCGCCTTGTACGTCGAACCACTCTTTCGCGCAGTACCCGTGGCCAGAGCAATCCGCTGCGCGGCCGCCCCTGCATGCGCATGGGTGATGGCAATGCCCAATGCGTCCGCCGCGTCTTTGCCAGGCAAGCCGGGCAACTTGAGTAGACGCATCACCATCTCCTGCACCTGCGACTTGGCCGCTTTGCCGTAGCCCACCACGGCCTGTTTCATTTGCAGCGCAGTGTATTCAGCCACGCTCAAATCGACCGATACCAGCGCCGTGACGCAGGCGCCGCGTGCCTGGCCCAGCAGCAAGGTAGCCTGGGGGTTGACGTTGACAAAGACGATCTCGGCCGCCGAGGCATCGGGCTTGTAGGTGGCGGCCACTTCGCGCACGCCGTCAAACAACACCTTCAGGCGTGCGGGCAGGTCACCCCTTGGTAGATGCAAGGTGCTGATGGTGCCGCTGGCGACATAGGTCAGTTGCTGGCCTTGCACATCTACCACGCCAAAGCCGGTGGTCTGCAAGCCGGGGTCGATGCCTAGTATGCGCAAGGGGTTGCCTGTGGTGATTCGGGTAGATATAAAACGCTATAGTAAGTATAGCTGCTTACGACCTGCATACAAGGACTACAGGTCAAAATACCATCTCACTGAGTGAAAAAACACGGGTGCGGCAAAACACAGGGCATCCACCCGGTCTAGCAGGCCCGTCGCTCCCGTCACTGACACGGTGCCGCCCCAATGCGTCACGCCCCGGTCGCGTTTGAGCGCCTTCATCACCAGATGCCCCAGGGTGCCTGCTACACAGGCGATCAACGCCATTGCCGCGGCGGACCCGGGCTGAAACGGCGTAATGCCCGCCAGCAGTGCGCCCATCACGCCACCGGCCAGCACACCGACAGCCCAACTGGTCCAGTTAAAACTCTCGCTGATCAAAGGCGCACGCGGGGGACGCTTGATCAAGCGCTGCGCCACATGCTGCACCACCATGCAGGTTTGCACTACAAAGGCGAGAAAAAACACTAAAAATGCATCCTTGCGGCCATCCCAGCCGGGAAATTCCAACAGCAGCAAAGCCGGCACATGGCTCATGCCATACACGCAGACCATGATGCCCCATTGCAGTTTGGCATTGCGCTCCAAAAAACGCTCCGGGTCGTTGGCCAGGGCACTGACCACGGGAATCGCCAAAAACACGTACACCGGGATGAACACACTGAACAAATCAAAACGCGCCGTGGCCACCAACCAGAACTGGATTGGCAACACGACAAAAAACGCCAAAATCAAGCTGCGGTGGTCACCCCGACGGGTGGGCGAGAGCGTGACAAACTCACGCAGCGCAAAAAACGCCACCACAGCAAACAGCAGCGTCGCCACACGCGCGCCCGAAGCCCAGCCAATCCAGAACACGATGGCGATCAACCATGAGGTGTTGAGCACCCCACCCAGGTGCGCCAGTTCCACCGCGCGGGCCCTGCCCCTCTCGGTCTCGCGCTCGCGCAGGGACAAGGCAAAGGTAGTGATGGAGGCCAGCAGCAAGAAGCCAAACAGCACCACAAACAGCAGCCCCACTTGTTGGCTTGGGGTCAAATGGCGTAAAAATTGGTTCATGGTGTTATGGGATTAACAGTCTGGCTTACACATCGCGCAGTGCAATCACAGCATTGCGGGCGCGTTCGGCAAATTCGGCATGCCCCTCCACGGCATCGGCATTCACCTGCACTTGCATGGGTTTGCCAAAGGTCACGCTGCACAAAATCGGCACCGGCACGACCTCACCCTTGGGCATGACGCGCTGGATATTGTTGATCCACGCAGGCACCAGCACCACCTGGGGAAAGCGCAGTGCCAGGTTGTACAGGCCGGACTTGAAGCGCTGGGGCAGCTCCTCGTTGCCGCGCGTGCCCTCAGGGAAAAGAATCACCGAATCACCTTTATTCAAAGCATCTACCAAAGGCTGCAAGGGGTCTACGCCCGCCGTACGTTCACGGTCTACATACACCGCGTTAAACACCGCCGTGGTAATCCATTTTTTAAACGGCGTTTTGGTCCAGTAGTCTTTGGCCGCGATGGGCCGCGTGATGCCGCGCAACTCGGCAGGCAAGGCGGCCCAGATCATCACCAGGTCGGCATGGCTTTGGTGGTTGGCAAAGTAAATGCGCTGCTCGGCCATCGGCGGGCAACCGTGCCAGCGCGCCTGCGCCCCCGTGAGCAAGCGCACGAAACCCAATAAAAACCAACCCATCAGTTTTGCCAGCATGCTGTGGATGTTACCCGGCAACCTGTCATAATTCCCACAAACTTTTTCAGGGCAGTAAAAATGATTTTGGTCACCGGCGGAGCGGGGTTTATCGGATCGAATTTCGTGCTGGACTGGTGCGCCCAGAGCCAGGAGCCAGTGGTAAACCTGGACAAACTCACCTATGCAGGCAACGCCAACAACCTGCAGTCGCTGGCGGGCAACCCCCAGCATATCTTTGTGCAAGGCGATATCGCCGACTCCGACAAAGTGGCGCAATTGCTGGCACAGCACCAGCCCCGTGCCATCGTGCACTTTGCCGCCGAGAGCCATGTAGACCGCTCCATCCACGGCCCGGAAGACTTCATCCAGACCAACATCGTCGGCACTTTTCGCCTGCTCGAAGCCGTGCGCGCCTACCATAAGGGCCTGAGCAGCCCGGCACAGACGGCCTTTCGCTTCCTGCACGTCTCCACCGACGAGGTGTATGGCTCGCTGCACGCCGGCGACCCGGCGTTTACCGAAAAAAACATCTATGAGCCCAACAGCCCCTACAGTGCCAGCAAGGCGGCCAGCGACCATTTGGTGCGGGCCTACCACCACACCTATGGCCTGCCCGTGCTCACCACCAATTGCAGCAACAACTACGGCCCCTACCACTTCCCCGAGAAGCTCATTCCATTGATGATTGTGAATGCGTTAGCTGGCAAGCCCCTGCCTGTCTACGGCGACGGCATGCAGATTCGCGACTGGCTGTATGTGAGCGACCACTGTAGCGCCATCCGCCGCGTGCTGGAGGCTGGCACGCCCGGCGAGACCTACAACATCGGCGGCTGGAACGAGAAGCCCAATATCGAAATCGTCAACACCATCTGCGCCCTGCTCGACGAGTTGCGCCCCAAGGAGGCAGGTGGCAAAAGTTACCGCGAGCAGATCAGCTACGTCACCGACCGCCCCGGCCATGACCGTCGCTACGCGATAGACGCAACCAAGATCCACCGCGAACTGGGCTGGAAGCCGGTGGAAACATTCGACAGCGGCATCCGCAAAACCGTGCAGTGGTACCTGGACCATACCGACTGGGTGGCGCAGGTGCAAAGCGGTGCCTACCGCGAATGGGTGCAAACCAACTACGCACAGCGCGCAGCATGAAGATACTGCTGTTCGGAAAAACCGGCCAGGTCGGCTGGGAGTTGCAACGCAGCCTGGCACCGCTGGGTGATGTGATTGCGCTGGACACACGCAGTACCGACTACTGCGGGGATTTTTTAAACCCACAAAGCGTGGCGCACACCGTGCTGGCCATCCGACCCGACATCATCGTCAACGCCAGCGCCTACACCGCCGTCGACAAGGCCGAATCGGACCGTGCCAATGCCTACACGATTAACGCTGAAACCCCCGGCCTCATGGCGCAAGCAGCTCACAAAATAGGAGCGCGATTGGTGCATTACTCCACCGATTACGTGTTTGACGGAAGTGGCAGCACAGCGTGGAGGGAGACCGACACGCCTGCTCCGCTGAGCGTTTACGGTGCAAGCAAACTGGCTGGTGAACACGCCATTGCCGCCAGCGGCGCGCGCCACCTGATTTTTCGCACCAGTTGGGTCTACGGCGCACGCGGCAACAACTTTGCCAAGACCATGCTGCGTTTGGCCCGGGAGCGGGAAAGCTTGTCGGTGATCAATGATCAGATCGGTGCACCCACCGGGGCTGATCTGCTGGCCGACATCACCGCCCAGGCCCTTACCCGCTGGGCCGACCACCCGGCTTTGGGCGGGCTTTACCACCTGGCGGCGGCCGGCGAAACGTCGTGGTACGGCTATGCGCAGCATGTCTTTGCGCTGGCGCGCAGGCAGGGTATGACGCTCGAACTGCAAGATGCCCAATTCAAAGCCATCCCCACGTCGGAATACAAGACTGCAGCCCAACGCCCGCTCAATTCCCGGCTGAACTGCGACCAGTTAAAATCCCACTATAGTCTTCACCTTCCCGACTGGACGGTTGGGGTCAACCGCATGTTGGCGGAAATTTTATAAAACCATATATGACCCAACGCAAAGGCATCATCCTGGCCGGCGGCTCAGGCACACGCCTGCACCCCGCCACTTTGGCCATGAGCAAGCAACTGCTGCCGGTGTATGACAAGCCCATGATCTATTACCCACTCAGTACCCTGATGCTGGCGGGCATGCGCGATATTTTGATCATCAGCACCCCACAGGACACACCACGCTTCCAGCAGTTGCTGGGCGACGGCAGCCAATGGGGCATGAACCTGCAATACGCCGTGCAGCCCAAGCCCGAAGGCCTGGCGCAGGCGTTCATCATTGGCGAGCAATTCATTGGCAACTCCCCCAGCGCGCTGGTACTGGGCGACAACATCTTCCACGGCCACGACTTTGCGCAACTGCTCTCCAGCGCCGATGCCCGAACTCAGGGCGCCACCGTCTTTGCCTACCATGTGCAAGACCCCGAGCGCTATGGCGTGGTCGCCTTTCGATGCCCAAGGCAGAGCCAGCAGCATCGAAGAAAAGCCCCAACAACCCAAGAGCAACTATGCCGTCACCGGCCTGTACTTCTACGACAACCAGGTTGTCGACATCGCCAAGGCGGTCAAACCCAGCGCCCGTGGCGAGCTAGAGATCACCGCCGTCAACGATGCCTACCTGCAACGTGGCCAGCTCAATGTGCAGATCCTGCAGCGCGGCTACGCCTGGCTGGACACCGGAACGCATGAGAGCCTGCTGGAAGCCAGCCAGTTCATCGCCACCCTGGAGCACCGCCAGGGCCTGAAAATCGCCTGCCCGGAAGAGATTGCCTGGCGCAATGGCTTTATCAACGCCCAGCAGTTTGAGCAATTGGCCCAAGCCGCTGCTCAAAAACGGCTACGGCCAGTACATGCTGCGCATCTTGCGCGAAGGTATTTCACCATGAAAGTCACCCCTACCTGCTATTCCGGACGTACTGGTGATCGAGCCCAAAGTGTTTGGCGACAGCCGAGGCTTCTTCTACGAGAGCTTTAACCAGCAGGCCTTTAACCACGCTACCGGGCTGGATGTACAGTTTGTACAAGACAACCACAGCCGCAGCAGCAAAGGAGTATTGCGCGGGCTGCATTACCAGCTACGGCCACACGCCCAAGGCAAGCTGGTGCGCTGCACACGCGGCGCCGTGTGGGATGTGGCAGTAGACATTCGCAAAAGTTCACCCACTTTCGGGAAATGGGCCGGCGTAGAGCTAACAGAAGATAACCACAAGCAGGTCTGGATTCCGCCGGGCTTTGCGCATGGGTTTGTGGTGCTGAGTGATACAACGGACTTTCTGTACAAAACTACTGGCTACTATGCCCCTGAACAGGAGCGGTGCATCGCGTGGAATGATGAATCAGTTGGTATTCAATGGCCTACTGTGGGAGCTTCACCTAGGCTGTCGGATAAAGATAAGTCGGGTCAGTTTCTACAGCAAGCTGAGATATTTTCTTGAAGCAGAATGGTTAAAAATATGCCCTCCTTCGGAAATTTTATATGTTTCCATTCCAAACCGAATTCTTGAAACTTTCGCATGCCATATTCTTCTATCTCAACCAACCATCGCACTAGCCAGTCCACGCCGATCCAGACATTGAGCAAAAAACTCAATATTGACTTCCATCCACCGTACAGAAATCCAAGTGGTATAGATAGAAAAATAGCCGTATCCACGGCATACACAACATACTTATAGGCCTGTGCCTCAATGAAAATCAACGCACACACTTTTTTTAGTGAGTTGTACGACAGCCGCAACGTGCTATCGCAACTTATCTCGCAGCAACTCGTTCTGCGTTACAGGCGTACTGCGTTAGGGTATTTATGGACACTCGTCAACCCTCTGCTGATGATGTCGGTTATGGCATTGGTATTTGCCACGCTATTTAAGGCAGATCTCAAGACTTTCGCGATATTTTTATTTGCTGCAATGATTCCTTGGAATTTCTTTAACTCTGTAGTCACGCAGTCGGGGACTTCCTTCATCAATAACGAAGGTCTGATCAAGAAAATCTATCTTCCAAAGGCGATTTTCCCGCTGAGTATCGCTTTTGCACTCTTGATTGACAGTGCACTGTCTTTTCTGGCTTTGTTTCTCATTATTTTCATGATTGGTGGCTCGCTGTCATGGACTTTGTTGTTTATTCCAATTGCCTACCTGTTGTTATTTTTTTTCGCCTTGGGAGTTGGTTTAATCATGTCAGTGGTAACGGTTTTTTTTCGCGATCTTCAGCATGTCATCTTGATTGCAATGCAAGGGTTGTTTTTCTTGACTCCTATCTTGTACAAGCGTGAATCCCTAGCTGGCAAAGTGGCTTGGCTTGTTGATCTTAATCCAGTTGTGCCTTTTATTGAGCTTTTTCGAGCTCCACTTACCAACTCAAGTTTGCCGAATTTACACGTCATTTTAAATGCCTCCTTGCTTTCCGTGTCCGCCATGGCGGTAGGTCTATTTGTCTTTCTGCGGCAAGAAAAAAACATAGTGTTTAGGCTGTAAAAGATATGTCCAGTATTCACGTCGATAATTTATCAATAAAATTTCGTATTTACCACGATAGATCACCATCGTTCAAGGACTATTTTGCCAATCTGTTCAGACACAAAAAGCAAATTGCGTATTCCGATTTTTGGGCCATCAAAAATGTTTCTTTCAAGGTCAACGCTGGTGATCGAGTGGGCATTATTGGGCACAATGGCGCAGGAAAAAGCACCCTCCTCAAAGCCTTATGCCGGGTTTATGAATCTTCTGATGGAATAATTACGGTTAACGGGCGCATCGCACCGCTGCTTGAGATTGGAGCGGGCTTTCATCCCGAATTCACTGGTCGAGAAAATATATACCTTAACGGCGCAATTCTTGGCTACTCCATACAGCAACTTAGCACCATCGAACCAGAAGTAATTGCATTTGCGGAGCTTGAAGAATTTATTGACACTCCGGTTAAATATTATTCTACCGGCATGTACATGCGCTTAGCATTTTCTCTTGCTACAGCAATGCACCCTGACATACTGGTTTTAGATGAAATCTTTGCTGGCGGAGATGCGGCCTTCATGGAGAAGGCAAAGGCAAGGATGCACGCTCTGATAGATAAAGCCGACATTATGATTATGGTTTCACACGATCACCAATTGGTAAAATCTCTCTGCAACCGTGTCCTGTGGATGGATCACGGTAAACTGGTGGCCGATGGTACGCCCGAAGAAATCGTCAGCCGCTACCTCGCGGGCATACTTCATGAATAACAATATCAATCCCGCGCATACCATCGAGGAAGCGCTCGGTATCATGCGCGAGCTTCGTGAGCGACTAGAACGGCAGCAAAAACTGCTGGAACAACTACAAACGCAACTGGGCCAACAACCGCCTGAAGGTCAGCTAAACCTGCAACCTGCACCGCTCACCCCTGGATGGATGCCCACCAGAGACAATGAGCGGGTACTTGAATCGGATCAATCATCCCCAAAGATTAGGAATGTAGAGGCACTTCAAACCACACCACATGACATCGTTGTTAAATTGCGCAAATCATGGTTCGGCAGCCTGTATACAAATAACTTTAAGCAATATGCACTCATCCGTCAGGCAACGCGATGGATATGGCGTAATGGATACCCTCTCTATGTAAACCAATTTGCGTCACGCCTGACCAGCCGTAAGGCACAGCAGTGGCGCCCACTGATTAAACTTAGCGAGTTTGCAAGTCAGACGGGGACACCAACGTACACATTGGCGGATGCTGCTCTGGTTGAAACACCACCGCCAAACGTTTTCCCCTCCAGTGATCAAGACTATCTAAAAACACCCCATGATCGATTTAGATTTCCTGAAATTTATGTTGCAACCATAACCAACGCAATTACCTATGGGGGTACGAACCTCGTTCTGGCTGACGACAAAGTCATATGTCACGACTTATATGATTTCAATCGTGATTTCACTAGTGAAGAGCTTCACGGTCGCACCTTGATTGATCCAATATCTCATCGAATCCGTTGGCTGCTTCACGATGAATCCCCAGAATTAATCCCAGTTGCAGCAACTTTTGTTGATGCTTGCGCACCAAATTACGCCCATTGGATGACAGAAGTTTTACCTCGCATTGTTCTATTTTGTCGTGAAGTGCAGTTTAAAGATGTGCCCATTATTGTCAATGAAGGACTACACCAAAACATCATGGAGTCACTAATCTTGGTGGCTGGAGTTGATCGTGAAGTCATTACTCTTCCTATTGGCAGAGCATTGATGGTCAATAAACTTTACCTCACGTCGGCGACTGGATATGTACCGTTTGAACCGCGAACAAACAAGCTCTCAGGGCATTCCCATGGTGCGTTCAACCCCAACGCCTTCGAGATATTTCGAAACCAACTCAATGTAGTCACCCAAAAAACGAATAACGGTACATGGCCAGAAAAAATATTCCTCCGACGTAATTCAGGCGCAAGGCAGGTTACTAATAGTGCTGCCATTGAGCAATTTTTGACAGGAAAAGATTTTACAATCATTGAGCCTGAAAAATTGACGTTTTATGAACAATTGAAACTTTTCTCCAATGCCAAGATAGTAATCGGAGCCACGGGGGCGGCATTTTCTAATATGATCTTTTGCGCGTCCGGCACATATGCTGGCATTCTTATTTCTAAGCATGAAAGCATGCCCTATAATTATTGGATGAATATGTTATTTCCAATTGGGATTAAAGTTAATTATGTATTAGGTGAGATCGTTGAAAATAATGAACTTGGAGTTCACGGCGATTTTGAAATTGACTTAGTGGCTGTGATTTATTTTTTAAGCGTCATACAAATAAATAAATAAAATTATTATATTACTAGCATAAGGCATAACTAAATGTTGAACGACGCATTGCCGAAAATTCGTAGGGCAAAAAATATTTACGGTCAGACGCTTGTATTTCGTGATGTCAATGACATGGATGCTGAGTTTATTTTATCCGTAAGAAGAGATCCAATAAAATCCATGCACTTAAGTCAGACATCGGAAAATTTAGAAAAGCAAAAACTGTGGATTAAAAAATACAATACTGACGATACTCAAGCCTATTTTGTAATATTATATAAAGAACTTCCGATTGGAACGGTAAGACTTTATGACCCAAGTGGGTTAAGTTTTTGTTGGGGCTCATGGATATTAACCCAAAAAGCTCCAACTCATGCAGGCATAGAATCAGCATTAATGGTGTATTCATATGCAATATCACATTTAGGCTTTGAAAATTCTCATTTTGATGTAAGAAAAGAAAATGTGAGTGTATGCAAATTCCATGAACGATTCGGCGCGGTAAAAATAAATGAATCATCTAAAGATTTTTACTATTCCATCACAAAAAATTCAATATTAAATGCCATGAAACGTTATAAAAAATATCTTGGAAATGGAATTATTATTAACTAAAATGAATTTCGTAATTCAAATATAAATTTTATTGCAAAGAACCATTGTGAATAATACTACCAGCATAAAAAATATGTCTTCCATGAAGATGGAAGCTTTCTATAAAGAACATAATGATGGCCTTATTTATTTATCGCATGCATCAATTTTAATAAATTTAAATAGTAAAAAATATTTATTTGATCCGGTATTGGCAAAACCACCACATTTGGGCTCTTGGTTATTTTTTCCAGAAATGGTAATTGATAGAAGATTATTGGAAGTTGATGCTGTTTTTGTATCACATCAGCATCAAGATCATTACGATATTGATTTTCTTAAGATGTTGCCAAAAACTACGCCAATATATATTGTTTCTGGTCGACCACAATTTTCTAGCATGCTTGAAAATGAAGGCATTAAACATATCGAATTACCAGCCAATGAACTTATTGATTTAGGTAATGATGTCACATGCTTAGGAATTAATCATGAATATAACGGCATTGACGCTGCCATAGCCATTTCAAATGGAAACTTCACTGTTTACCATGGGAATGATTGTTTTGTATCAAATGATAAATTGACAGTTGTAAAAAATATTTACCCAAAGATAGATGTGGCATGCATACCATTCGCATACGTTCACTGGTATCCATTTTTACTTGAAGAAGTAGATGAAACTTGGAAAAAAAAGGAAGCCGATAGGCTTATCAATGAATATTTGGACTATGGCCTTCGTCAAATTGAATATTTACAGCCTGACATAGCCATACCATTCGGAGCAAACATGTTTTATTTCGATGATTTTGAGTCCGAACACAATAAGGCGGTATTGTCGCCTTTCGATTTCAAGAAATATGCAGACGATAAAAAATTTGAATTTAAGGAAAGCATATTTGCTCTATTTTCTGGCGATAGAGTTTCTTCTTTGAATAATATGACGAGTCGAGAATTATTTGTTCATCAAAAAAAGTTTTTTTATCAAGATTTAATTGATGAATTTAATGCTTATTTCAAACATATGCAAAAAAATGGCACAGGTTTTGATTCAACCAGTATTGAGGCACTAACGTACAAAGACATTGAAGACACGACATTTATTGTTGACAGATTGAAAAATGCGCGTAAAACATTATGTCATAGTATATACATCTCTAACATCGACGTTCCAAACTGTCGATTTGTTGAGATTGACCTTAATTCAATGTCAGTTAATCGGAGAAATGAAATTGATAATACCAAAATTTACCATCATTTTAAATTAACAGAATTCGCTTATAAGGCCTATTTTAGCAAGAAATATACATTCAATGAAATAGTAGCTAGCAGTAGATTTAAATTAATAAGAAACCCGAACGAATACAATCTTGATGTATTAAAAATTATCAACAACATATTGTGATTTTAAATTTTATGATTTCTATTTATGATAGGGAATGTTTATGAATGAGCTAGATAAACTACAAAACATATCTGAAAATTTTGGATATTCTGATGGGATAATGTCTTCATCAATTGAATATTGTTATAAAATATTAATCAGATATATTCAAGGTGAGAACATTCTTGAATTGGGACCTGCTGAAGGGTTGATGACAGAAATGCTTGTAAAAACTGGTCTGGCTATCACAGTTGTTGAGGGATCGCTTAAGTATTGCGATAGCATTAAAAGTCGGTTTCCGCAAGTTCACGTGTCCCATACCTTATTTGAGGAGTATGAACCTAGCGAGAAATTCGACACTATAGTTTTGGGTCATGTTTTAGAGCATGTATCCGATCCATCCTCCTTGCTAATCAAAGTTAAAGGTTGGTTGAGACAAGGTGGAAAGATTTTTGCTGCCGTCCCTAACGCCGCCTCGGTACATCGCCAGGCGGCGGTGATAATGGGACTATTGGAATGTGAAAACGCTTTAAATGAGATGGATATTCACCATGGTCACCGGCGCGTCTTCTATCCAGAATCTTTTAGAAATACGTTCTCGACGGCTGGATTACGAGTAGATATTTTTGGTGGATACTGGCTCAAACCGCTTTCCAACAGTCAGATAGAAAACCATTGGACCCCCGCTATGATCGAAGCATTTATGCAGTTGGGAGAACGCTTTCCTAATATCGCGGGTGAAATTTACGTATTGGCATCAGAGTCATCCTCCTAGGAAATGTCATGTCATTAGCTAGTTGTCGTTTAATTGACTTGCCGAAAATACAAGACGTTCGGGGCAATCTTACCTTTGTTGAGGGAGATAGACATATCCCTTTCCCAATTAAGCGGGTCTACTACTTATATGACGTACCAGGCGGTTCCGAACGTGGCGGCCATGCTCATAAGGCCCTGCACCAATTAATTATTGCCATGTCTGGCTCGTTTGATATCCATCTGGATGATGGGCATTCAAAAAAAACTGTGCATATGAACCGTAGTTACTATGGCCTTTACGTGTGCCCCATGATCTGGCGTGAGATTGATAACTTCTCCTCTGGTGCGGTCTGTATGGTGTTGGCTTCGGATTACTACGACGAACTTGATTACTACCGTGACTACAACCAATTTGTCAACCATGCACAACGGGCTGCGAAATGAAATCTATTCCCTTCCTTGATCTTGGTGCCTTGCACCAATCCATCCGTGAACCGCTTGACGCAGCCTACCGTCGTGTCCTGAATTCGGGTTGGTTCATCATGGGCCCCGAACTGGAAGCCTTTGAGGTTGAGTTTGCTCAGTATTGTGAAGTCAAGCATTGTGTCGGTGTCGGCAATGGACTTGAAGCTCTTCACCTTTTATTGCTAGCCTACGGCATCGGGCCGGGTGACGAAGTCATTGTGCCCTCAAACACATTTATTGCGACTTGGTTAGCCGTTACCCAATGTGGTGCTACACCTGTGCCAGTTGAGCCTAGTATTGACACCCACAATATTGATCCCGCGCTGGTTGCCAGCGCAATCACCAAACGAACTCGCGCGATCATGCCCGTACATCTGTACGGGCAGTCAGCAGATATGGACGCAATTAACGAGATTGCCATTAAGCATGGACTGATTGTCATTGAAGATGCAGCACAGGCCCAAGGCGCACGCTATAAGGGGCAACGTGTCGGGTCACTGGGTCACGCTGCAGCTACAAGCTTTTATCCTGGAAAAAACCTGGGGGCGCTTGGCGATGGTGGTGCGGTGCTGACCAATGACACAGGCATAGCCGATAAGGTCAGACAACTGCGTAATTACGGCTCCACCGTTAAGTATCAACATAATCTAGCGGGGTACAATAGCCGACTGGATGAGATGCAAGCTGCTTTCCTCCGCGCTAAACTGCCGCTGTTGGATGAATGGAATGCACGCCGTAGCGAGATTGCTGCACAGTACTTGAAGCTGCTTTCCGGTACAAATATCAATGTGCCGGTTGTTTCGATCGATGCTACACCTGTATGGCACCTTTTTGTTATTCGTAGCAGGCAACGGGACGAATTAAAAGTACATTTAGAACGACATGGGGTGGCAACCGTGATTCACTATCCAATCCCACCACATAAGCAGGCTTGTTATCGAAATCTTTGCAACCACGACTTGCCAATCGCGGATGACTTAGCAAAGCAAGTACTTAGTTTACCGATATCACCAGTTATGAGAACTGATGAAGTTGAGTTTGTCGCACACAAAATTACTACCTTTTGCCTGAAAATTTAACGAATACAATTACTTGATGCTGCGCGTTATCAAATAACTGATCAATGTACTTAGGATCAATAAGGTGAGAAACCGAAGATATGATTCAATGCACTCGCTTACAGAGAATGCATATCATTCAATCCATAAAGGCGATCTGCATAGCGCATTAAAACTAATCCATGATTTTGTAGAACGCATCATTACTGAACCTATTTGTACTGCTCAGATTTTTGGTTCCAAAACTCTGGATGATCTCTGTCAATACATCGGGAAAGCCAGCTTGTCAAAAATTGACTACGCTACTATAAATGCAGCGTCCAGTCGAAGTGGTCAACCAGCTTATGTATATATTGTCACAAAATTGCAAAAATCCGGGGGGCACACCCGGATCATTGAAGACTTTATAAAAGCCCGCGCCGAGGGATTGCACATTATCTTATCGACAGAGCTGGCAGGCAGATCTGAAACGGGTTTCATCGTGGATGGATTACTCAAACATTCCAATATTACTTTTGAGTTTGCGCCTAAAGAAAACTTCCAGCGAAGACTACAGTGGTTGCAAATGCGCCTAATGGAAATTCATCCCAAAACGGTGTATTTATTTAATCATCATCAGGATAGTGTTGCAGTGGCAGCCGTTCAGCCAGAAATGAAACTCGATGCCAGTTTTTATCATCATGGCGATCACCATTTGTGTTTAGGCGTGTATCTGTCACATCTTAAGCACATTGACCCGCACCCGATGGGGTATCACAACTGCCGAGATGTACTTGGTATTGAAAACACTTACATTCCACTTACCTTTGACGATAAGGGGGCACGACCTGCTGACAGATCGTTCTTCTGTGATAAGGCGCTCAATACCTGCACTGCAGCGCGCTCTAACAAAATTGAAATTCCTTATTTTGTGAGCTATCTTGATTTTGTACCAAAATTACTAAAAATCACCAAAGGAAAGCATGTTCACATTGGTCATCTAACGCCTTGGGCTCTTTTCAAGATTCGACGGGGACTTAGACAGCAGGGCATTAAGATGGAGCGATTTATTTACATGCCATGGGTGCCTAGTGTTTGGAAAACACTGCATGACTGTCGAGTTGACTTGTACATTGCCTCTTTTCCGTACGGAGGAGGATTAACGTTGATTGAAGCAATGGGTGCGGGCATTCCGGTGGCTCTGCACAGGCACATTTTTTCACGCATCCTCAGCGGGATTGATTTGGCCTATCCGGGCGCTTTCAGTTGGCGCACCCCTGACGAGTTGCTGAGTTACTGTGCCTCATTAACTCCTAGTGATCTACAGGTTGCGGGGCACTTAGGGCGCATTCAGTATGAAAGCTTTCATACTCAAAAAATTCTTAAAAATGCCCTTAGAGATACGGAACCCAGCTTTCCTAGACCTAACTATATATCGAACGAGTTTGTTATTGATCACGATGAATGGGCTAATTGTACGGATCGACAATTAAGTATTAGCCGAGTACTTTCGAAGGCAATGTATCGTGGCATCAGACGTTTCAGGGCGTGGTGGTAAGGGGTGTTACATAACCCAATATGTTTTTTGATTTGGTTTCTATCAAGACGCAAGAATCAACTTTCGTAATTGCAATATACGTTGAGCACTGGCGCGAAGAAAATTTATGAGCATGACCATTTCTACAATTGTCGTCAATTACAACGCTGGCGGATTTTTACGCAACTGCATTGACTCACTGCTCAATTGCCCGCTAGCCATTGAAATTATCGTAGTCGATAACGCATCGACCGACAGCAGTTTGGATACTGTGTGTGGGTTGCGCAACGTTCAGATAATTAAAAATTCTAACAACTTAGGGTTCGCAGCGGCTTGCAATATTGGTCTCAGGGTAGCGACTGCGCCATTTTTGTTGTTTCTGAATCCGGATTGTTCGTTTAAATCAGGTACTCTTGTCAGCTTATTAGAAAATATTCGTGACACGCAGAATGTAGGAATGATTGGGGGGATGCTTGTGAATGTGGATGACACTGAACAGCCAGGTGGTCGCAGAGCTGTGCCGACACCCTGGCGCTCCTTCGTACGCGCATTTGGCTTGGCTCGTTTTTCGGAGCGTTGGCCGCGCCTGTTTTTCGACTTTCATCTGCATAAACAACCATTACCAGAAAAAGCTATTGAGGTCGAAGCCATATCGGGCGCCTGCATGATGGTGAGTCGTGTGGCGATGCAAGATGTAGGTGAGTGGGACGAAGGGTACTTTTTACATTGCGAAGACCTTGACTGGTGCATGCGGTTTCGACAAAACGGTTGGAAGATTTTGTTTGTGCCATCGGCACAAATTACCCATGCATTAGGCGTATGCGGCAGAAGTAGGCCAGTTTTCGTTGAATGGCACAAGCACAAAGGAATGATGCGCTTTTATCGCAAATTCTTTCGACACCAGTACCCAAGTGTAATGATGGGTCTGGTGGCTGTGGGGGTGTGGTTGCGGTTTGGACTTGTGGCGGGGTACTACACAGCCAAGCGTGTTGGACGTGCATTGGGACTGGGGCGTGGCTGATGCTAATGCGGATACGCTTGGGCGTGTAGCCATTCTTGGCGCATCCAGTTTGGTGGGAGCGTATCTGCTGCCAATGCTAACCAAGGTGGGTTGTAGAGTGACAGCGTTTTCTCGAAGTGCTGTGGGTCAACCACCATGCGACGGAATCGCATGGCAGCCATTGCCATTGGTGGAGTCTTCTTTAGCATTATCGCCCGCTGATGGGCAGATGGAAGTTACGCCAAACTGGATATGTATTGCACCCATATGGGTATTGCCTGATTACTTCTCTCTCCTCGAAACCCAGGGCGCACGGCGTGTGGTGGCGCTGTCATCGACCAGTCGTTTTACCAAGGATGATTCCTCTGACTTGCAGGAGCAGGCCATGGCGCTTCGACTGGGGGAGGCCGAATCGCAGATGCAGGCTTGGGCGCGAGACCATGGGGTGGAATGGGTGGTTCTGCGACCCACCTTAATCTATGGTTTGGGGCTAGACAAAAATATCTCTGAGATCGCACGCTTCATCAGTCGATTCAGATTTTTTCCCTTACTTGGCAAGGCCTGCGGATTGCGCCAGCCCGTGCATGCTGCGGACGTGGCGGCCGCTTGTCTAGGTGCGTTGCAGTCGCCTCGTGCGGCAAACCGAGCCTATAACATTTCGGGTGCTGAGACGCTGTCCTATCGAGAGATGGTGGTTCGCATTTTTGTCGTCCTGGACCGCAAAACCCGATTGCTCACGGTACCACTTTGGATCTTTAAATGGGCAATTACCACAGTGCGGCTGTTACCGCGCTGTCGACATTGGTCTGTGGGCATGGCCGAGCGCATGGGCCGAGATTTGGTGTTTGATCACAGCGATGCGCAGCGGGATTTTGACTTTCGCCCCAGAGCATTCGCGCTTTCGGCAGAGGATTTGCCACATCAATCCCCTCGGCCGTAAAATCCGCTAGGAGTCTGGGCGGCAGAAGCTCGATCAAACACGTCCACCTAGACTCGTAGTGAAGCGTTAAAGATAGATGACCGCCAGCTACATCGCCTACCACCCCGAACAACAACAACTCCTGCCCAATGCACTGCAAGACTGGCTGCCCCAAGGTCATCTGGCCTACTTCATCAGCGACACCGTCGCCAGCCTGGATCTGAGCGCCTTTCACACCCGCTACGCAGCCGGTGGCCCACGCAACCAGCCCTTTCATCCCGCCATGATGGTCAACATCTTGGTCTATGGTTACGCCACCGGCATCTTCAGCTCACGCAAGATCGCCACCAAGCTGCATGAAGACATCGCCTTTCGGGTACTGGGTGCGGGCAATTTCCCGGCCCACCGCACCATCCGCGACTTTCGCGCTCTGCACCTGGCCGAGTTCACCGAACTGTTCACCCAAGTGGTGCGCCTGGCCCGCGAGATGGGCCTGGTCAAGCTGGGCACCATCGCCGTCGATGGCACCAAGATCAAGGCCAACGCCAGTCGCCACAAGGCCATGAGCTATGGACGCATGCAAACCAGCGAGATTGAACTGCAAGCCCAGATACAGGCCCTGGTGCAGCGTGCCAACAGCACCGACGAGGCTGAGAAGGACGAGCCCGAGCTGGATATTCCCGCCGAGATCCAGCGCAGACAAGAGCGACTCCAAGCCATTGAAGCGGCCAAAGCGCGCTTAGAAGAACGCCAGCGCCAAAGCGATAGCGCACGCGGACGCAGCGCTGGCGATGAGCGCCGCCCCAAAGACAAAGACGGCAACCCCAAAGCGGGCAAGCCCTACCAGCGCGACTTTGGCATCCCTGCGCCCAAGGCCCAGGACAGCTTCACCGATCCCGAATCACGCATCATGAAGCGCGCCGGGGGCGGCTTTGATTTCCAGTTCAACGCGCAAACCGCCGTCGATGCGCAAGCGCACATCATCGTGGCCGCTGAAGTAGTCAACACCAGCTCGGATGTGCAGCAACTGCCCATGGTATTGTCAGCCGTCAAAGCGCACACGGGCGCACACGCAGACAAGGTGCTGGCCGATGCGGGCTACCGCAGTGAGGCGGTGATGGCCCAGCTGGCCACGACCCAGCCCGAGACCGAGCTGGTGATTGCGCTGGGGCGTGAGGGCAAGGTCTTAGCCAAACCTCGGGATGCAAAGAAATACCCGCACACGCTGGCCATGGCAGAGAAGTTTGACACCGTGCAAACCCAGAGCGATTACAGACAGCGCAAATGGCTGGCCGAGCCGCCCAATGGCTGGATCAAGAACGTACTGGGGTTTCGCCAGTTCAGCCTGCGGGGGCTAGAGAAGGTGCAAGCCGAGTTCAAGCTCGTGTGCATGGCGCTCAATCTGCGAAGAATGGGGGCCATGCAGATGGTTTGAGGAGAAAAGTGGGCGAAAAACGCCTATCCGATGCTTCGGGCAGTGCTCAGTGCTTCAGCACACCAGCGCCATCGTAGGCGTTGACGGGTGCCGCCAGCATCACCGAGGCGACTTTGCGGCGTTCTGGGAGATTTGCAAACCTTCTGCCGCCCAGACTCCTAGGAGTCTGGGCGGCAGAAGAAAAGTCGGTCGAAAACCATCATTTTCAGGGGTACTTGACCCCTTAACCATGTCGATATAACGCAGCCTGAGCGATTCTGGAGGGTCGAAAATTAATTGAGAATTTTCATTTCCTTCTGCCGCCCAGACTCCTAGGATCTTCAAGCGGGTTTTGGGTTCACAACAATAGCACTTAGCTCAAATCATCCACCACCGCCCCAGGCGCATTGGTTTTGCAGGAATCAATACCGCCGTCGCGGGCTTTTTCGCTGGCGTACATCTGGCTTTGGGCGATGACTTGGTGGTTGCCGGCCTTGAGCACGAAATAGGGGGAGCCGTCTTTGCCGCTTTTGCGTTCGTAGCGGGCATCGTCAGCGGCATTTTTTTGTACTGAGGCGATGCCGTTGGAGGCGCTGGCCTTGCTTTCGTACATTTCGCTGACCATGATGATCTGGCCGTTGCTCGCCAAAAGGTTAAAAAAATACTTGTCGTTCTTGGATTTTTTAAGTTCAAATTTGCCTGCCATGACGGTGTCCTTTAGGTTACGGTGATTGCCAGCACAATTGCTGTAGTGGGTTTGTAACCGGAACTGGCGCGCTTGGCAAGCGCAAGCCGGGCTTGGGTGTGACTAATTACCGCTGGCTGGCGTTTGCAGCCACCGGAGCAGGGCGCTGTCGTCCTCCAAGGCCAGGCCAGCGGCCAGGGCCTGCGCAAATACGGCGCTGGCGTGCGCGCCCAGCGGGCCGGGATAGGCTGCCACCGCGCCAGAGCCCGCGCCCGCGCTTGATGCCAACCCCCTGGCCGCCTGCACGGCCAGCCCAGTGTCTTTGGCCAGCAGCCCTATGTGGGCCAGCGGGGTGTCGTCCCCTGCCAGGGCGCGGCGCATGCGGTCAGAGCCGATCCAGCTTTGCCCGCTGGACTGTTCGATCACCTCCAGCGTGCGGCCCTGATCCAGCCCCATCTTGTGCGCCAGGGCCAAGACCTCGGCGGCACCTACCAGGTTGATACCCGCCAACAGGTTATTGACCAGCTTGGTGCGTGCGCCATCGCCCACGCGCTGGCTGATGCGAAAGACTTTGGATGACAGGTGGTGCATCAGCACCGCATGCTGGGCGAACACCGCATCCAGGCAGGCCACCATCAGGCTCATGCTGCCGTCTGCCGCGCGCGCAGGGCCACCGGACATGGGCGCGTCGATGGTGTGGATGCCGCGCTCTGCCAGCTGCGCGGCAAAACGCTCGGTGTCTTGCGGGGCGATGGTGGGGCACAGCAGCACGGTGTGTCCGGCAGGCACGGTGGTGGCCAGGCCGTGTGGGCCAAAAAGTACGCCATCGACTTGGTTTGCATCCACCACGCAGACAATAGTTGCTATTGATTTAATAGCTGCTTGCGCCCCTGTGGCGTGGACTACAGCACCTTTTGCTTGGTAAAAACAGGTTTTAGCCGCATCCACATCATGCACATGCAGCTGGTAGCCGCGCGCCAGCAGGTTGGTGACCATGCCACCGCCCATATTGCCGATGCCGATGATGGAAACTTGCATTTGCACCGAGATGCTTTACAACAACAAGGCGTTGACGCGCTTCACATACGCCGCCGGGTCGTCCGGCAAGCCGCCTTCGGCCAGCAGGGCCTGGTCGAAGACGATGTGGGCCAGGTCATTAAAGTGCACGGCATCGGTATTGAGCTTTTTAATCAACGCATGCTCGGCGTTGATTTCCAGAATCGGTTTCACATCGGGCGCGGCTTGGCCGGCTTGTTTGAGCATGCGGGCCAGCTGGGTGCTCATGCCGTGGTCTTGCACCACCAGGCAGGCGGGGCTGTCCACCAGGCGGGTGGTGACGCGCACGTCCTGGGCCTTGTCTTTCAGCGCTTCTTTGAGTTTGGCGATGAGCTCTTTGTTGGCTTCGGCTGCGGCATCAAAGGCTTTCTTCTCGGCCTCGTCTTCCAGCTTGCCCAGATCGACCTCGCCTTTGGCGACGGACTGCATCGGTGTGCCGTCAAAGTCGTGCAGGTAGTTCAGGCTCCACTCATCGACCTTGTCGGTCATGCACAGCACTTCGATGCCTTTCTTTTTAAACACCTCAATGTGCGGGCTGTTTTTGGCAGCGGCTAATGTGTCGGCGGTGATGTAGTAGATGGCTTCCTGGCCTTCTTTCATACGGGCTTTGTAATCAGCCAGGCTGACCGTAATGCCATCAGTGGTGGTGGACGCATAGCGCAGCAGCTTGGCCAGGCGGTCTTTGTTGGCGAAGTCTTCGCCCAGGCCTTCTTTGAGTACCGCACCGAACTCGGCGTAGAACTTGCTGTACTGGCCTAGCTTGGCTTTGTCTTCGTCGCTGAGGATGGCAGTGACCGCATCGACAGCGCCGCCTTTGGCTGCGCCAGCGACAGCAGGTGCCTTGTCGTACTTGGCCAAGTCTTCCAGCATGCCCAGCACGCGCTTGGTGCAGCCTTCGCGGATGGCCCGTACGTCGCGGCTTTCTTGCAGCAGCTCCCGGCTGACGTTCAGCGGCAGATCGGCGCTGTCGACAATGCCTTTGACAAAGCGCAGGTAGACGGGCATCAGCGCCTCGGCATCGTCCATGATGAAGACGCGCTTCACATACAGCTTGATACCCGCTTTTTTATCGCGGTTCCATAAATCAAACGGGGCGGTGGCGGGGATGTACAGCAGCTGGGTGTACTCGGTGGCACCTTCCACGCGGTTGTGCGTGTAGGCCAACGGGGCCTCCTGGTCGTGACTGATCTGTTTGTAGAAGTCTTCGTAATGCTCTTTGGTAATGTCTTTCTTGGGGCGGCTCCACAACGCGGCAGCGGCGTTGACCTGCTCCCACTCGCCCGTCTTGTGCATGCCGCCACCGGTGGTGCCTTTGGATGGGTCTTTGTCATCAATCGGCGTGCCTTCTTTCCACTCTTCCTTTTCCATCATGATGGGCAGGCTGATGTGGTCGGAGTATTTGCTGATGATGCCCTTCAACTTGTAGGTGTTGGCGTACTCCAGCGCGTCATCGCGCAGGTGCAATATGATGCTGGTGCCGCGCGCGGGGTGGGTAATGGCCTCCACCTCAAACTCGCCCGTGCCGCCACTCACCCAGCGCACACCTTCGTGGGCTTTGAGGCCCGCGCGGCGTGACTCGACAGTGATCTTGTCGGCCACCATAAAGCCCGAATAAAAACCCACGCCAAACTGGCCAATCAACGCGCCTTGGTCCTTGGCATCGGCTTGCTGCGTCTCGGCCAGCTTGCCCATGAAGTCTTTGGTGCCGCTCTTGGCGATCGTGCCCAGGTGCTCAATGGCCTCCTGCTGCGTCATGCCAATGCCGTTGTCGGTGATGGTCAGCGTCTTGGCCGCAGCGTCATAGCTGATACGCACCTCAAGATTGGGCGCGTCTTCGTACAATGCGGGCGTGTTGATGGCCTCAAAACGCAGCTTGTCGCAGGCATCCGATGCGTTAGACACCAGTTCGCGGACAAAAATCTCTTTGTTGCTGTACAGCGAATGGGTGACGAGGTGCAGAAGCTGGGCCACTTCGGCCTGGAAGGAGAGGGTTTTTTTGGTCATGATGAAGTTGAAAAAGCAAAAGGAAGTAGGCGTGCCGCGATTTTACGAAAGCCGCAGGCACATTCCCATGTATGTGCGGCATGGGTTTGCATTTTTCAAGCAGAAAGTGCGGCATTTGGGCGAAATATTGACAAAGTCCAGGGCTTATGTGGCAATAGGGGGCTCGCCGATCCCGGCGAAGGCCCCAGGAGATGCACAACATGGCAACTACCACACAAAAACTGTCCGCCGAGTTCATCGGCACCTTTTGGCTCACTTTGGGTGGCTGCGGCAGCGCGGTGCTGGCCGCCGCCTTCCCTGGCGTGGGCATTGGCCTGCTGGGCGTATCGCTGGCGTTTGGCCTGACGGTGCTGACCGGGGCGTATGCGCTGGGGCCGATCTCCGGCGGGCACTTTAACCCGGCGGTGTCGATAGGTTTGGTGGTGGGCAAGCGCTTTAGTGCCGCTGAGCTGCCGGGCTACATCATTGCCCAGGTGCTGGGCGCGTGCGCGGCGGCGGGGGTGCTGTATGTGATTGCGACGGGCAAGGCGGGGGCGGATATTGGCGGCTTTGCGGCCAACGGCTATGGCGAGCATTCACCCGGAAAATACTCCATGCTGGCGGCGCTGGTGTGCGAGGTGGTGATGACGGCCATCTTCCTCATCGTCATCCTGGGCGCCACCGCCAAAAAGGCCTCGGCCGGGTTTGGCGGCATGGCCATTGGCCTGTGCCTGACGCTCATCCATTTGATCTCTATCCCCGTGACCAACACCTCGGTCAACCCCGCCCGCAGCACCGGGCCAGCGCTGTTTGCGCCTAGCTGGGCACTGGGTGAGCTGTGGTTGTTTTGGGTAGCACCGATTGTGGGTGCGGCGCTGGGTGCGCTGATCTACAACGTGCTTTTAGCAGACGAATAGCCATGTAGTCCTTGTCGGGTGGACGCAAGTAGCTATACTATTAGTAGCATCATCCCAGTTGCAGTTTGCAGCTATCCCTGTGGCTAGAACCGTTCATGCGCCGCCAGGTAGCGCCACTGCCCCACCGGCAGCTGCCCCAGCGCCACGCTGCCAATGCGCACGCGCTTGAGCCCCGTCACATGCAGACCCACGGCCTCACACATGCGGCGGATCTGGCGTTTTTTGCCTTCTTTGAGTACAAAGCGCAGTTGCTCGGGGTTTTGCCAGTCCACCTGGGCGGGGCGCAGTGCCTGGCCGTCGAGCGACAGGCCATGGCGCAGGCGCGCCAGCATGGCAGGCGGGAAGACGGCGCGCACGTCTTGCGAGATCGGCTCGGGCCGCCCATGGGTGGCCGCGCCCGGCATCTCGGTCACGCGCTGGGGGGCTACCTGGTAGCTCACACGCACCAGGTATTCCTTTTCCATGTCGGAGTCCTCGCCAATCAACTGGCGCGCGATGCGGCCGTCTTGGGTCAGCACTAGCAAACCGGTAGAGTCAATGTCCAGGCGGCCCGAGGGGGCCAGGCTTTTCAGGTGCGCGCCTTGAAAGTGGATCTTGGTCGGGTCGCCAATCCAGTGAAAACGCGGGTTCACCAGCACGATGGCGGGCTCATAGCCGTCCTCGGCCTGGCCGCTCACGTAGCCCACCGGCTTGTGCAGCAGCACCGTCACCAGCTGCGCCTGCGCGCCGGTGGCGCGTTTGTCGACCGCAATCTTGTCGCTGGGCAGCACCTTCACACCCATCACCGCAGGCGCGCCGTTCACCAGCACCCAGCCCCGCGCGATCCAGTCATCCGCCTCGCGGCGTGAGCACAGCGCCAGCTCGGCCATGCGTTTGTTCAGTCTTACGGGTTCGGTCATGGTTGTCTGCTATCTTTTTACTAGCTGCTTACGCTTTATTTGCATGGGCTCAGTCTAATATTATGCTCTAAAAACTCTAGGCCTCGCAACCCAAATGCGGTGCACGCTACGAAGACATTCGTGCTAACGTTGTACTGAGGCCTGAGGCTGCCTCGCAACCATTTCACCCAGGAGAATGTCACTATGCAAATCCAAGTCAACACCAGCAACGGCATCGAAAACAAAGAATCCCTCACACGCTGGGTAGAAGCCGAGCTCAAAGATGTGCTCAGCCACTTCAAGGGCGACCTCACCCGCATCGAGGTGCACCTGAGCAACGAGTCCGCCAGCAAAGCGGGCGGCGACACCCGCTGCGCCCTGGAAGCACGCCTGGCCCACTACCAACCGGTCGCGGTAAGCCACCATGCAGCCACGCAAGATGCCGCCTTTCGCGGTGCCAGTGACAAACTGAAAAATGCCCTGGACAAAACCCTGGGCCGCCTGCGCAGCCACCGCAACCACGAGTCCCTGGCGCGCGATGGCGTGCTGGTGGAGGAATAGTCTGTAAACAACAGGCAGGTAGCACCACGGGGGCCTCTGTCTGCTTCTGAATTAATAGCATCTTACGTCCTAATGACAGGGACTATCGGCACTATTAGCTCCTAAACTGCCCCCCAACTATTCAAACACCGCCCCCCGCAGCGCCACCACATCCATCACCTTCAGTCCGCCATATTCCAGCCGCACCAGCCCGCGCGCTTGCAGTGTAGCCAGCGCCTCATTCACCCGCTGGCGCGACAGGCCGACCAGGTAGCCCAGCTCTTGCTGGGTGATGCGCAGCACGTTGCCGACCCGGGGGTAGAGCACAGGGTTGAACAGCGCGGCCAGGCTGGCGGCTACGCGGGCGTCGGGGTTGGGGTTGCGGTCGCTCTCGCGGGCGGCGATGAACTGGCCCAGGCGTTCGTTGAGCTGGTTCATCACGTAGCGGTTAAAGCCGATGCTGTGGTCGAGCAGCCAGTGAAAGGTCTCTACCGGGATGCCCGCCACCACGCTGGGGCGCAGGGCCTGGATGTTGTAGCGGTAGTTTTCTTGCTTGAGTACGGTGCCCTCGCCAAACCAGCCGCCGGGTGGCACGCCGGTGAGGGTGATGCTGCGGCCGTCGGGCAGGTCGTTGCTCATTTTCAGCAGGCCGTCGATCAGGCCAAACCAGTAGGTGACGGGGCGGCCGATGCGGCAGACGGTGTCGCCCTGGTTGGCCTCGCCTACTTGCAGGGCGGCGCAGGCGCGCAGGCGCTCAGCTTCGCCCAGCACGTCCAACCAGGGGATGGCTTGCAACTCCAGCGCGGTGGGCGCGCGGCGGCGCTGGTGCAGGCTGAGGTCTTCGGCGGAATGTTTGGTCATATAAAGTCTGCCTTAGGCGCTTGGACGACAGTGCATAGGGTATGTACTCCCTAGGGCTACCCCTAAATTGTCGTCCGATAGACATCATAACGTCAAAGCAAGGCCTACATTTAGTCCACAGAATCCAACCCACCCACCATGCACACCTTTCCCCAACTTTTGTTAAGACACGCCAGCGAGCGCCCCAGTGCGCCCGCCCTGCGCGAAAAGGAATACGGCATTTGGCAGGCCACCAGTTGGCAGGCGCTGGCCACGATGGTTGAACGCATTGCCTGCGGCCTGCACGCGGCGGGCCTTACGCGCGGCGAGCATATGGTGGTGATCGGCTCCAACCGTCCCCGCCTGTACGCCACCATGCTGGCGGCGCAGTCGCTGGGCGCTATTCCCGTGCCGCTGTACCAGGACGCAGCCGGGGCCGAGTGCGTGTTCCCCATCACCAATGCCGACGTGCGCTTTGCCGTGGTGGAGGACCAGGAGCAGGTGGACAAGCTGATCGAGATTCGCGAGCAGTGCCCGCTGATATCCCACATTTATTACGACAACCCACGCGGCCTGCGCAACTACAGCGAGCCTGGCCTGGCCGCGTTGGATGCATTGATCGAGGCTGGCGCAGCCTTTGCCGCCAACGACACAGCGTTTTATAAAGCCGAGGTCGCCAAGACAAAAAGCGAAGACGTGGCCGCCATGTTCTTTACCAGCGGCACCACCGGCAACCCCAAAGGCGTGGTGCACACGCACTTCACCTTGCTGAATCGCGCAGAAGCTGGAGCCAAGTTTGACAAGCTGACCAATGCCGAAGAAGTGCTGGCCTACATGCCGTTGGCCTGGATTGGACAAAACATTTTCAGCTACGCGCAGTGGCTGGTGTGCGGCTACGTGGTCAACTGCCCCGAGAGCGCGGCCACCATCACCATCGACCTGAAAGAAGTCGGCCCCACCTACTACTTTGCCCCGCCGCGCGTATTTGAAGGCCTGCTCACCAGCGTGATGATCCGCATGGAAGACGCGGGCGGCCTCAAGCGCACAATGTTTAAAAAGTTGATGGACGTAGCTAAACGTGTTGGCCCCGCCAAAATGGACGGTGGCAACGTGGGCCTGGTCGATAGCGCGCTGTACGCCCTGGGCAATGTGATGGTGTATGGCCCCCTGCGCAACAACCTGGGCATGAGCCGCGTGCGCGTGGCCTACACCGCAGGCGAGGCCATCGGCCCGGATCTGTTTACCTTTTACCGCTCCATTGGCATTAACTTGAAGCAGCTCTATGGCAGCACCGAAACCGCCGTGTTCGTTTGCCTGCAGCCCGACAACCAGGTGCGCGCCGACACCGTGGGCATCCCGATTGAGGGTGTAGAAATCAAGCTGTCCGAAAGCGGCGAGATCATGGTCAAAAGCCCCGGCCTGCTCAAGGAATACTACAAAAACCCCGCCGCCACGGCCGAGGTCAAAACGGCGGACGGCTGGTACCACACCAGCGACGCAGGCTTTATCGACGCACAGGGCCACCTGAAAATTATCGACCGCGTGAAAGACGTGGGCCGCATCGCGGGCGGTGCGAATGACGGTGCGATGTTCGCACCCAAGTATGTCGAGAACAAACTCAAGTTCTTCCCGCACATCAAAGAAGCTGTAGCCTACGGCGATGCCCGCGACCGCGTGTGCGTCATGCTCAACATCGACTTCGATGCCGTAGGCAACTGGGCCGAACGCCGCAACCTGCCCTACGCAGGCTACACCGACCTGGCGCAAAAACCCGAGGTCTACCAGCTCATCAAGGAATGCGTAGAGTCCGTCAACGCCGACCTGTCTCGCGATGCCTTGTTGGCAGGCAGCCAGATCAGCCGCTTCCTGGTGCTGCACAAAGAGCTGGATGCCGACGACGGTGAACTCACCCGAACCAACAAAGTCCGCCGGGGCTTCATCGCCGAAAAATACCAGCCGTTGATTGATGGGCTGTACAACGGGGCGACATCGCAGTTTATTGAAACCGTGGTCAAGTTTGAAGACGGCCGCAGCGGCAAGGTGTCGGCTACGTTGAAGATTGCCGATGCGAAGACGTTTACTCCGGTGAAGGTGGCAGCATGAGCTACGGTGTAGGTAACGCAAAAAGCGCGAAAAAGACGCAAAAATCATAAAAATGAAATCTCAAAATTTTTCTTCTTTTCGCGTTTTTCGCGTTCTTTTTGCGCTTTTTGCGTTACCTCTTTTAGGGTGAAACGGTTTCAGCCATGAGTAAAAAAATCGGTGATGTCATCCTTGACGTAAAGAACATTTCGCTCAGGTTTGGCGGAGTCAACGCCTTGAGCGATATCAGCTTTGATGTGCGTGAGCATGAGATCCGCGCCATCATTGGGCCCAACGGCGCGGGCAAGTCGTCCATGCTCAACTGCATCAACGGCGTGTACCAGCCGCAAGAGGGCAGCATTGCTTTCAAAGGCAAAACCTTCAAGCACATGAACAGCCACGAGGTGGCGGTGATGGGCGTGGCGCGTACCTTCCAGAATCTGGCGCTGTTCAAAGGCATGAGCGTGCTGGACAACATTATGTCGGGGCGCAACCTCAAAATTAAAAGCAACCTTTTCATGCAAGCCCTGCGCATCGGCCCGGCCGAGCGCGAGGAGATCAAGCACCGCGAGTATGTGGAGCAGATCATTGATTTTCTGGAGATCCAGCCGTTTCGCAAAACGCCCGTGGGCCAGTTGCCCTACGGCCTGCAAAAACGCGTCGACCTTGGCCGAGCTCTCGCCATGGAGCCTCAGGTACTGCTACTGGACGAGCCGATGGCCGGCATGAACCTGGAAGAAAAACAGGACATGTGCCGCTTTGTGCTGGACGTGAACGACGAGTTTGGCACCACGGTCGTACTCATCGAGCACGACATGAGCGTGGTGATGGACATCTCTGACCGCGTGGTAGTACTGGACTACGGAAAAATCATCGGTGACGGCACCCCGCAGTGAAGTGCGCAACAACCCCGAAGTTATCAAAGCCTATTTAGGAACGAGTCACTGACATGAACAACTCCAATATGAAGCGTGCCTTTGCAAGCAGCAGCCGCAGAACTGGCTTTGCCAGGCTGCTAGCTGCGCCCCCTGTCAGGGGGGAGGCTGTGTCGCGTAGCGAGACAGCAAAGGGGGGGAGCAAATAATGGGATTTTTCTTAGAAACATTATTGGGCGGCCTGATGGCGGGCATGCTGTATTCGCTAGTGGCGCTGGGCTTTGTGCTGATTTTCAAAGCCTCGGGCGTGTTTAACTTTGCCCAAGGAGCTATGGTGCTGTTTGCCGCGCTGGCCATGGCGCGCTTTGCCGAGTGGATTCCGCAGTGGACGGGTATCGAGAACAAAGTGCTGGCCAACATCGCCGCATTTCTGATTGCCGCCGTGGTGATGTTTGTGGTGGCTTGGGTAATTGAAAAATTGGTGCTGCGCCACTTGGTCAACCAAGAGGGCGCTACACTCTTGATGGCCACCTTGGGTATCAGCTACTTTTTGGACGGCCTGGGCCAAACCATTTTTGGCAGCGCCATTTACAAGATCGACATTGGCATGCCCAAAGAGCCGATCATGGCCTTTGAGAGCATGTTTCCCGGTGGCATTTTGATCAACAAAGAAGACTTGATCGCTGCCGCCATTGCCGCCACCTTGGTCGCCCTGCTCTCTGTGTTCTTCCAAAAGACTACGACTGGCCGCGCCTTGCGCGCTGTGGCCGACGACCATCAGGCGGCGCAGTCGATTGGCATTCCGCTCAACCGCATTTGGGTCATCGTCTGGTGCGTAGCCGGTGTGGTGGCCTTGGTGGCCGGCATGATTTGGGGCAGCAAGTTGGGCGTGCAGTTCTCGCTGGCCACGGTGGCGCTGCGCGCACTACCGGTGGTGATTTTGGGTGGCCTCACTTCAGTGCCCGGCGCCATTATTGGCGGCCTGATTATTGGCGTGGGCGAGAAATTGTCCGAGGTCTACATCGGCCCGATGGTGGGCGGCGGCATTGAGATTTGGTTTGCGTATGTATTGGCGCTGGTGTTTTTGCTGTTCAGACCGCAGGGTTTGTTTGGCGAGAAGATTATTGACAGGGTTTGAGGGGCTACCGACGGGTGCATAGGTAACGCAAAAAACGCAAAAGTGGAAAACCAAAAACGCAAAAAAAGATATTTATGAGAGTGAATTCAATTTCTTATTTTTTGCGTTTTTTGCGATCTTTTTGCGCTTTTTGCGTTACCTCCGACCTCTCAGCAATGATTTAAGTGAATTAGGAACATCCATGTTTTACCGCGAAAACGGTCAGTTTAAAACCAGCTACCGCTCTGACCAGCAAATTCTGCCCATCACGCAAGACCGTATTGCGATGGCGCTGATCTTGGCTGTGGCGTTCATTTTGGTGCCCATGTTGGCATCGGAATACATCTTTAAAGCCATTTTTATCCCCTTCCTGATCTTGGCCTTGGCGGCCATTGGGGTAAATATCTTGGTGGGCTACTGCGGGCAAATCTCGCTGGGCTCAGGCGCTTTCATGGCGGTGGGTGCTTATGCGGCGTACAACTTTTATGTACGCATCGACGGCATGCCAGTGATTGCGGCGCTGCTGATGGGCGGATTTTTCGCCACCCTGGTGGGCATGTTTTTTGGCATCCCCAGCTTGCGGGTGCGCGGGCTGTATTTGGCCATTGCCACCTTGGCGGCGCAGTTCTTTTGCGACTGGGCTTTCTTGCGGGTGAAATGGTTTACCAACAACACGGCATCGGGCTCGGTGTCGGTGTCTAACCTGCAGCTCTTTGGCTGGAAGATTGACACCCCCTTGGACAAGTACCTGTTTTGCCTTGGCATTCTGGTGGTGTTTGCCCTGCTGGCCAAAAACCTGGTTCGTGGCGCGATTGGCCGCGAGTGGATGGCCATCCGCGACATGGACGTGGCGGCAGCCGTCATTGGTATTCGCCCCATGTACGCCAAGCTGTCGGCCTTTGCGGTCAGCAGCTTCATCATTGGTGTGGCGGGCGGCCTGTGGGGCTTTGTGCACCTGGGCTCGTGGGAGCCAGCAGCCTTCTCGGTGGACCGCTCGTTCCAGCTCTTGTTTATGGTGATTATTGGCGGCATGGGTTCGATCATGGGCAGCTTTTTTGGTGCGGCGTTCATCGTCGTGCTGCCCATTTTCTTGAACCAGTTTTTGCCTGCCCTGGGCGATCTGGTTGGGGTACATATATCGACAGCCGGTGTGTCGCATGCCGAGTTTATGGTGTTCGGTGCTTTGATAGTGTGGTTCTTGATTGTGGAGCCGCACGGCTTGGCCAAGCTGTGGAGCGTGGCCAAGCAAAAGCTGCGGATTTGGCCCTTTCCGCACTAGGGGCTTGCGCTGGCTTTACAGGGTTTGCATGCTCGCAAATACTGATGCCGGGGTGGTGGGTTCAAGCGTTGGGTAGATGGTAATTTTGTGTGTGTGTTTTAACTTTACTGGAGTGAGACTATGAAACTACGTCAATTAGCGGTTGCTGCAACGATTGCAGTCACAGGTTTGGGGGCCGTGGCCACCAACGCTTTGGCCCAGGCCAAAGAGCAGTTCTTCCCGATGCTGGTGTACCGCACCGGTGCCTACGCGCCTAACGGCGTGCCTTTTGCCAACGGCATGGCCGACTACTTCAAGCTGGTCAATGCCAAGGGCGGCATTAACGGCGTGAAGCTCTCTTTTGAAGAGTGCGAAACCGGCTACGCCACCGACCGTGGTGTGGAATGCTACGAGCGGCTGAAGGGCAAAAACGGCGGCGCTACAGTATTCCAGCCACTGTCCACTGGCATTACCTTTGCTCTGACCGAAAAAGCCCCCGGCGACAAGATCCCCTTGATCACCGCAGGCTATGGCCGCAGCGAATCGGCTGACGGCGGTGTGTTCAAGTGGAACTTCCCCATATCAGGCACCTACTGGGTGGCGGCTGACACCTTGATCCAGCACATTGCCAAAAAAGAGGGTGGCTTTGACAAGCTCAAGGGCAAAAAAATCACCCTGATTTACCACGATTCACCATTTGGTAAAGAGCCTATTCCCCTGCTGGAAGAGCGCGCCAAAATGCACGGCTTTGTCTTGAGCCTGTTGCCGGTGACGCACCCCGGTGTCGAACAAAAAGCCACCTGGCTGCAAATTCGCCAGAACCGTCCTGACTACGTGCTCAACTGGGGCTGGGGTGTGATGAACTCCACCGCGCTAAAAGAGGCACAAGCCACCGGCTACCCACGCGACAAGATGTACGGCGTGTGGTGGGCTGGTGCCGAGCCGGACGTGAAAGACGTGGGCGACGGTGCCAAGGGCTACAACGCCATCATGATGCAGCACGGTGCAGAACCCAATGCCGTGGTGGTGAAAGATATCTTGAATCTGGTGCACAGCAAAGGCCAGGGCACGGGCCCGAAAGAAGAAGTCGGCCAGGTGCTGTACATGCGCGGCTTACAGGCAGGCATGTTTGCAGTTGAAGGCGTGCGCGCTGCGCAAGAGCGCTTTGGCAAAGGCAAGGTCATGACGGGCGAGCAGGCACGCTGGGGCTATGAAAACCTGAACCTGACGCAAGCCAAGCTCGATGCACTGGGCTTTAAGGGCGTGATGCGCCCGATCTCCACCAGCTGCAAAGACCATATGGGCGCGTCGTTTGCCCGTGTGCACACCTGGGACGGCAGCAAGTTTGTCTGGACCTCGGACTGGCTGCAAGGCGACGAGCAGATCATCAACCCGATGGTCAAGGCTGCCGCCAACAAGTACGCCGCCGAGAAAAAGCTGGTGCGCCGTGATGGTGCGGACTGCCAGTCGTAATCTGACGGGGGCTTGATCACCAGCCCGCTAGTGACTCGCAAGAGTCGCTAGTTCAAAGCGCAGCACCGGCCCATCGCAGGGCTGCACTTTGAACTAGCCAAAGAACCCATGATGGAAAACAAGACCGCCACCCCCAACATCGTCCTCAACGTCAATGGCATTGAGGTCATCTACAACCACGTCATCCTGGTGCTCAAGGGCGTGAGCCTGCAAGTGCCCGAGCGCGGCATTGTGGCCATTCTGGGCGGCAACGGCGCGGGTAAAACTACCACGCTGCGCGCCATCAGCAACCTGCTGTCGGGCGAGCGCGGCGCGGTGACCAAGGGCAGTATTGAGCTGCGCGGCGAGCGCATAGAAAATTTAAGCCCGGCTGACCTGGTGCAGCGCGGCGTGGTGCAGGTGATGGAAGGGCGTCACTGCTTTGCCCACCTGACGATTGAAGAAAACCTGATGACGGGTGCCTACACCGTCAAGAGCAAGGCGCAAATTGCCGCCAATCTGGAAAAAGTCTACAACTACTTCCCGCGCCTGAAAACCCGCCGCACCAGCCAAGCTGCCTATACCTCGGGCGGCGAGCAGCAAATGTGCGCCATTGGCCGCGCGCTGATGGCTAACCCCACCATGGTGCTGCTGGACGAGCCGTCGATGGGCCTGGCCCCGCAGATTGTGGAAGAAGTGTTTGAGATTGTGAAAGACCTCAACACCAAAGAAGGCGTCACCTTCTTGTTAGCCGAGCAAAACACCAACATGGCGTTGCGCTACGCCGACTACGGCTACATCATGGAGAGCGGCCGCATTGTGATGGACGGCCCCGCCAAAGAGCTGGCCACCAATGAAGACGTGAAAGAGTTTTACCTGGGCACCGGCGGTGGTGATGGTGAGAAGAAAAGCTTTAAAGACGTCAAGAGCTACAAGCGTCGCAAGCGCTGGCTGGCTTAAATTAGCAGAAATTTTGCGCTCTAGTCCGCATTACCAGGACGTATGAAGCTATTAAATCAATAGCGACTGGCAAAGTTGCAGAGGAACCCCAATGACCGACTATTACGACGCACTCGAAACCCGTAGCCCCGCAGAACGTGAAGCCGCACTGTTTGCCGCGCTGCCCGGCCACATTGCCCATGCACAGCAGCGCTCCCCTGCCATGCGCGAGCTGCTCCTGGGTGTCGACGCCGCCGCCGTGACCCACCGCGCCGCGCTTGCCAAGCTGCCCGTCACCCGCAAGGGCGAACTGCATGAGCGGCAAAAAGCGGGCCGCGCGGCGGGCAAAAACGTGTTCGGCGGCTTTAGCGCCGTGGGCTACGGCGCGCAGATGCCGCGCGTGTTTGCCAGCCCGGGCCCGATTTATGAGCCCGAAGGCGCTGGCAAAGACTACTGGCGCATGGCCCGCGCCATTTACGCCGCAGGCTTTCGGCCCGGCGAGTTGATCCACAACTGCTTTAGCTACCACTTTGTGCCCGCCGGTTCGATGATGGAAACCGGCGCACAGGCGATGGGCTGCAGCGTGTTTGCCGGCGGCACCGGCCAGACCGAGCAGCAGGTGCAAGCCATTGCCGAGCTGCAACCCGCAGGCTACATCGGTACCCCCAGTTTCCTGAAAATCATTGTCGAAAAAGCGATTGAGATGGGCGTTGCGCTGCCCACGCTGAAAAAAGGCATGGTCGGCGGCGAAGCGTTTACGCCGTCCCTGCGCGACTGGTTTACCGAACGCGGTATCGACGTGTACCAATGCTTTGCCACCGCCGATGTCGGCTCGATCGCCTATGAGACCAGCGCCCGCCAAGGCCTGGTGCTGGACGAAGGCGTGATCGTCGAGATCGTGCGCCCCGGCACGGGTGACCCGGTGCCCGAGGGCGAGGTGGGCGAGCTGGTGGTGACCACGCTTAACGCCACCTACCCGCTGATCCGCTTTGGCACCGGCGACCTGACGGCCGTGCTCAGCGGCCACTGCCCCACCGGCCGCACCAACACCCGCATCAAAGGCTGGATGGGCCGCGCCGACCAAACCACCAAGATTCGCGGCATGTTCGTGCACCCCGCGCAAGTGGCCGAGGTGGCCAAGCGCTTCCCCGAAGTCGTCAAAGCGCGCCTGGTGGTGAGCGGCGAGATGGCCAACGATGCGATGCTTTTGAAAGTGGAAACCTCTGGCCAGCATGAAGGTTTGCAAGAAAAAATCGCCAGCGCCATCCGCGAAGTCACCAAGCTGCGCGGCGATGTGCAGCTGGTGAGCACCGGGACTTTGCCCAACGATGGCAAGGTGATTGAGGATACGCGCAGTTATAAGTGACGCTATAAATTAGATAGCTACTGATGCCCTGGCGACAGGGACTAAGCGCTTATTTGACACTAAAACTGAGTTGCACCTGCGTCGCTGGCATGCTGCCCAGGCGCAAGGCCTCGCCCGCCATGCGGTACTGTGTGTTGTGGGTCTGGTGGGCTACCAGGTACTGCGGCACAGCGGGTAATACCGTGGCCTGCGTGCTGAGCTGATAGCCGCGCAGGTGCCACTCCAGTGCACCACCAACCAGCCAGAGCACACGGCCGCTGGCGTAGGCGCCCAGGGCGTGCCAAAGGGCCTGCGCATTCGCATCGCCCGGCTCGCCCACCACCAGCACCGTGCGGGATAAGTCAAGGCCTGCAGCCGACACCAGGCGCTCTAACTGCTCCAGGGGAAGGATGGCGGCCTCTTGCGGCAGGCGGGCAGCGCCGGGCAGATGGCCTGCCGCGTAGGCGCTGGGGCTGCGCACATCGACCACACTGGCACCGTGGGCCATGGCCTGTGCAGCAGCGTCGGCAGACACGGCCTCATGGCCAGCGGCCTGCACCGCCTGGGTCAGTAGGGCCATGGTGATGGCCAAGCCCAGCTGCGCCATGCGCGTACGCAAGGATGACGGACTTGAGCATCGAGGGAGGTAGAAAATGCAATTGGGGTGCGACAGCATGGGCTCACTGTACGCAGCGGCGGGTACGACGTCCAATACAAAGAAGTCACAAGCACATAGCCTTTGGTGATATAGCGCCAAGTCCTTGAATTAATGGGGGGGGTTTTAACCTGGCTTTGTGTGACGCTGTGCCCGTCGATGGTGGGCATTAGGGAAGACCAGCTACTCCTGGCGCAGCGAGTTGCTATCATGGCGTGGTTCGTTCACCGCTTCATCGGAGCTTTCAAGCAGTTTTATATGCAAAATCGTCGTACTACCCTCATAAATATAGCGCATGCAGCTACATTTTCTGTAGCTGCATGCGCCCTGCCCAGCGCCTGGGCACAAAACACCTGGCCCAATAAACCGGTGAAAATTGTGGTGCCCTTTGCACCCGGTGGCACTACCGACATCCTGGCCCGCGCCATTGCGCCCGAGCTGTCACGCGCGTTTGGCCAGAGTTTTATCGTCGAGAACCGCGCCGGTGCGGGCGGCAACTTGGGTGCAGACGTGGTGGCCAAGTCGCCCGCCGACGGCTACTCCCTGCTGATGGGCACCGTGGGCACGCACGGTATTAACAAGGCGCTGTATGCCAGCATGCCCTTTGACCCGGTGAAAGACTTTGCGCCCATCACCCTGGTGGCGGGCGTGCCCAACGTGATGGTGGTCAACGCCGAAAAAGCGCAAAAACTGGGCATCAACAACGTGGCGGACTTCATCCGCTATGCCAAGGCCAACCCCGGCAAGCTCAACATGGCCTCCAGCGGCAACGGCACCTCCATCCACCTGTCGGGCGAGCTGTTTAAAAGCATGACGGGCACCTTCATGCTGCACTTCCCCTACCGGGGCTCGGGGCCAGCCCTGCTGGACATGCTGGGTGGCAGCATGGATGTGATGTATGACAACCTGCCCAGCTCCATTCCGCACATCAAAACCGGCAAACTCAAGGCGCTGGCCGTCACCAGCAACCAGCGCTCAGGCGCATTGCCCGACGTGCCTACCATGGAGCAAGCAGGTGGCGTCAGCCTCAAGGGGTATGACGCCAGCTCCTGGTTTGGCCTGCTGGCCCCCGCAGGCACACCGCCCGATGTGGTCAGCCGCATCCAGCAAGAGGTAGCCAAGTCTTTGGCCAAATCCGAGATCAAAGAAAAATTACTCGCCCAGGGCGCGATACCCGGCGGCAACACGCCCGCCGAGTTTGCCAAGATGATCGATTTTGAAATTGCCAAATGGGCCAGGGTTGTAAAGGCATCTGGCGCCAAGGTGGATTGAGGGCGATCGTTGTTCCCATACACAGCGTGGCGATTTGTAGTGTCTTTTCACCACCCGTTGCCAACTGCCATGACCGACCGCGCAGGTTTTTGACCATTGTCAAAGGTCTGCATCGCGCTTGAGTGCACACTGGGTGCGGGTGGTCGGCAATATAGGTTCTTCCCTAGCGACACCCGAATCCGTTGGAGCAGGAGGTCGCCCATGAAAGCATTGCAGATTTTCGTATTGGCACTGGCTGGCATTACCGCATCCTCGGCCAGTGTGGCCAAGGACAAGTCGAGTGCCTCATCTCAGAGGGTCAGCTCATCCGGTGCGGTGTCACTGGAGCAGGTGCCCGATCGGGATATCTACGGCTACTGGTACATGACCGGCCATGACCGCGATGTTTACCGTCAGCGCTTGCGGGAGGCCAAAACCACCCATGAACGTGCGCTGTTTTTGTCCGAGCACTATGAACGCATGCAGGCACGCGCCAGGGAGCTGGGCGTTACCTTGGAAGCACCACCTGCATCAGGCACCAGCACCGCGATTCGCAGGTAGGCTTATACGCCCCAGGTAATCGGGGCGTTGGCCTTGGCGCAGCGCTGGAGCATCTCCAGCATCGGCCAGGCGCGTTTGCGCAGGCTCAGGGCTTCAAACGTGGGAACGGGTTTACCTTGGGCTTTCGCCTCTTGCACGGCGGTCTGTTGCTGCGCCTCTTCGCGTTCGACGGCTTGCTGGATGGCCACTTGGGCCGCAGCCATCTGCTCGGGCAGGATGATGCCGGTAGGGCCAGCGTCTTTGCCGATGATCTCCAACACGCGGCGACCATTGGGCTCGAGCATGATCAGGTCGCCTGCGGCGGGGGATTTGAATTTGTACAACATGGGTTACCTTGGTGGCAGGTCGCCGCCCAAGCCCATGGGCTCGGTGGCAGCAAAACCGTCGCCCTTGCCATAAGGCTGGGTCTTGGCAAAGGCATCGTCAAAATCGCGGCTCCTGGCGAACTGCTCATCATCGAGTAAACCGGCAAATTTGTCTTTGGACTGTACTGGTTTGTTTTGTTCGCCCGCCTGCGGTGCGGGCGGCTGGGTGACCGCCTCCGGAGTGCGCAACAGTTGTTCAGTTTGGGTTTGTGCAGCGGCCCGTTTTTTGATGGCCTCGGTCGTCCACGAGCCGGGGTCAGGCATGTCCTCATACGGGCATCCGGCATCGTAGGCGGTGCGCCAGAGTATGGCTCGCACGGCCCGGCCTACACGCTTGTTGTCGGCCATCAGGCGCTTCATCACCGCACGCTCAAAGGCATAACTGTGCGCGGCCAGGTATTCGTCCCAATGCTGGATCACCACCTGCAACTGGAAATAGGCCTTCTCGGAGTCAGCCATGGTAATGACTTCAAACGTCAGCCACAGCGGTGGCACACCGCAGGCCTTGGCCGTTTTCATAGCCGTGCTGTGGATCGTCTCGCGGGCGGCGCGCAGATCAGTGCCTTGCAGACGGATCGGCTTGGGAGCCGCTTCCATGTCTTGAAAGCCAGTGCTGTTGGAGGGTAACTCCACGCCGTTGGACTTGCTAAATAGCTTGGATATCCAGCTCATAACATGCTCGCCTTGTTTTTGAATGGTTAGGGATAGTACTAAGTTTGTACCTCATTGTAGTGAAACGCGTAGCGCTGTGTCAGCCATTGGCCTGCACCGGGGCGTAATCTGCACACGGCAGGTACTATTGACCTTTCAATAGTTTAGGTCTAAAGTAAATGCATGGACATCCTGTGCATTGGTGGTGGCCCGGCGGGCCTGTATTTTGCGTTGCTCATGAAGCAGCAACAGCCCAGCGCCCGCATCGTGGTGGTGGAGCGCAACCGGCCGTTTGATACCTTTGGTTGGGGCGTGGTGCTGAGCGACCAAACCCTGGACAACCTGCACAGGGCTGACACCACGACGGCCCAGCAAATTGGCGACGCGCTGAACCACTGGGACGACATTGAACTGCACATCCAGGGCCGCAGCATGCGCTCGGGTGGCCACGGCTTTTGCGGCATTGGGCGCAAGCATTTACTCAACATCTTGCAGGCGCGCTGCCAGGCGCTGGGCGTGGAGTTGGTGTTTGAGGTCGATGTGCAGGACGATCAGGCGCTGGCAGCGCAGTACAGCGCAGACCTGGTGATTGCCAGCGACGGCCTGAACAGCCGCATTCGCAGCAAATACGCCGCCACCTACCAGAGCGATATGGACCTGCGCCAATGCCGCTTTGTCTGGCTGGGCACGCACCAGCGCTTTGATGCGTTTACTTTTTGCTTTGAACGCACTGAGCATGGCTGGTTTGCGGCGCATGCCTACCAGTTCAACCAGGATACCTCCACCTTCATTGTGGAAACACCCGAGGCCGTGTGGCGCGCCCATGGGCTGGATGCCATGGGCCAGGCTGAGGCTACCCGGTTTTGCGAAGCCCTGTTTGCCAAATACCTGGGTGGCCACGCGCTGATGACGAATGCGGCGCACCTGCGCGGCTCGGCCAACTGGATTCGCTTTCCACGTGTGGTGTGCAAGCATTGGGTGCACCGCATCACGGTCGACGGCAAGACCGTACCTATCGTGCTGATGGGTGACGCAGCGCACACGGCGCATTTTTCCATCGGTTCGGGTACCAAGCTGGCGCTGGAGGATGCGATCGACCTGGCGAATGAGTTCAAAACCAAAATATCCATAAAATCCGATGCCAGTCCACGTATTGTGGACGTAAGCAGCTATAGTCTAAATAGCAATGAGCTGGACGACGTATTGCAGGCCTACGAAGCACGCCGCAGCGTGGAGGTGCTGAAAATCCAGAACGCGGCGCGCAACTCGACCGAATGGTTTGAAAATATCAACCGCTACAGCAGCATGCCGATCGAGCAGCTCTACTACAGCCTGCTCACCCGTAGCCAGCGCATCAGCCACGAAAACCTGCGCCTGCGCGATGCGGCGTGGTTGCAGGGCTATGAGGCGTGGCTCACGCAACATGCCCATAGAGACGCTATGCCCCCTGAGCCCGAGCGTGTCCACGGGGCCATACCAATACCAGCGCCTCCCACCACCCGCGCCGTGCTGCCCATGCTCACCCCCCTCACTTCGCGCGGCATCACATTGACCAACCGCATCGTCGTCTCGCCCATGGCCATGTACAGCGCGGTAGAGGGTGTGATGCAGGACTTTCACCTGGTGCATTTGGGCGCGCGCGCCCTGGGCGGCGCAGGCTTGGTGATGGTGGAGATGACCGCGCCCACGCTGGACGGGCGCATCACCCCCGGCTGCACCGTGCTGGAGAACGACGCGCAGCAAGCCGCGCTGGCGCGCGTGGTTGATTTTGTGCACGCCAGCAGCAGCGCCAAGCTGGGCTTGCAGTTGGGCCACAGCGGGCCCAAAGGCTCCACGCAGTTGGGCTGGCAGGCTACCGACGAGCCGCTGCCGTCAGCGAGTGGCCACAGCGATGCCGCACCCAACTGGCCCCTGATCGCTGCCAGCGCGGTGGCCTACGGCACGCAAAACCAGCTGCCGCGCGCCATGACCCGCGCCGACATGAACCGCATCACCACCGCCTTCGTCGCTGCCACCCAGCGCGCCCACGCGGCAGGCGTGGATTGGCTGGAGCTGCACTGCGCGCACGGCTATTTGCTATCAAGCTTTATCTGTCCACTGACCAACCTGCGCACAGACGACTACGGCGGCTATCTGGCCCAGCGCTGCCGCTACCCGCTGGAGGTGTTCCGCGCCATCCGCGCGGCGTGGCCGGCGGACAAGCCCATCAGCGTGCGTATCTCGGCGCATGACTGGGCCCCCGGCGGCAACACGGCGGACGATGCAGTCGCCATGGCCAGGCTGTTCCAGGCGGCAGGCGCCGACTTTATCGACGTGTCCAGCGGCCAGACCACGCGCGCTGCCAAACCGGTGTATGGCCGGATGTACCAAACGCCCTTTGCCGACCGCATCCGCAACGAGGTAGGCATACGCACCATTGCGGTGGGCGCGATTACCGAGGCCGACCAGGCCAACAGCATCATCGCGGCAGGCCGTGCTGACCTGTGCGCCATCGCCCGCCCCCACCTGGCCGACCCGGCCTGGACGCTACACGAAGCCGCCAAGCTGGGCAGCCGTGATCTGGCATGGCCACGCCCCTATGAGAGTGGGCGCGACCAGTTGTACCGTGAAATTTCCAAACAGAATCAGCTTGCAGTCCCTTTAAACAGGTCGCAAGCAGCTACTGAATATATAGCATAAAGGACGTCCGACATGGATATGGAAGAACGCGCCCATGCCGACCATGCGCAGGCGCTGCGCCTGTGGCTGCGCCTGCTCACCTGCACCCAACTGGTGGAGCGCCAGGTGCGCAGCGCCCTGCGCGCGCAGTTTGATACCACCTTGCCGCGTTTTGATTTGATGGCGCAGCTCGAGCGCGCGCCCGAGGGCCTGAAGATGAACGACCTGTCGCGCCGCATGATGGTGACGGGCGGCAACGTGACCGGCATTACCGACCAGCTGGTGGCCGAAGGCTTGGTCGAGCGCGTGGCTGTGGCGGGTGACCGCCGTGCTTTCCTGGTGCGCCTGACCACTGCGGGCCGCGTGAGTTTTGCCGAGATGGCGCTGGCCCACGAGGCCTGGATAGTGCAGGCCTTTGGCGAACTGAGTGACAAAGAAATGGTCTCCTTGCACAAGCTGCTGGGCAAGGTGAAAGATGCCGCCAGTGCGGCGCAGTTTTTGGAAACCGCCAGCGTCGCGTGAATCCATGCAGTTACGCCCTAGCCACCAACGCGCAAACCACCAAGACCCTGCTTGCTGACCTTCAACCACCCGACCCCCGCGTACCCACCAACCAACTCACCATGAAACACTACATCGCCCCCAGCAACCCGATGCGAGCACAGTTCGCACCGCGCGCAGACTACCAAGCTACGCATTTTGCCTACGCCTGCAGCGCGGGCGTAGCCACCGTCACCCTCAACCGTCCCGAGCGCAAAAATCCGCTCACCTTTGATTCATATGCCGAGCTGCGCGATCTGTTTCACGCGCTGCGCTACGCCACCGACCTGCGCGCGTTGGTCATCACCGGCGCAGGCGGCAATTTTTGCAGCGGCGGCGATGTGCACGAAATCATCGGGCCGCTGACCTCCATGGCCATGCCCGAGCTGCTGGAGTTCACACGCATGACGGGCGATCTGGTCAAGGCGATCAAGAGTTGTCCGCAACCCGTGATTGCCGCCGTCGACGGCATTTGCGCGGGCGCGGGGGCCATGCTGGCGCTGGCCGCTGACCTGCGCCTGGGCACACCCAACGCCAAGACCGCCTACCTGTTCACCCGCGTCGGTCTGGCTGGTGCCGACATGGGGGCCTGCGCCCTGCTGCCGCGTGTGATTGGCCAGGGCCGTGCCACCGAGCTGCTGCTCACCGGGCGTGCCATGACGGCGCAGGAAGGTTTGAGCTGGGGGTTTTTCAATGCCCTGCATGATGGTACGGCGCTGCTGGCTGCCGCCCAAACTCTGGCGCGCGGGCTGGCCGAGGGGCCCAGCTTTGCCCACAGCATGACCAAGACCATGCTGCACCAGGAATGGGCCATGACCATCGACCAAGCCATCGAGGCTGAGGCACAGGCGCAGGCCATCTGCATGCAGACGCAGGACTTCCAACGCGCCTACGAGGCCTTTGCCGCCAGGCAAAAGCCGGTGTTCCAGGGAGACTGATGCATGAACGCTGATGCCCTTGCCGCTGCGCGCAGCGCACCTGTACCAGTACCGGAGCGGTTCCTGCGCGCCGGCACGGCACATCTGGACTTACCGTTTTTTGACATCACGCACCGCGAGATCGGTAACTGTCTGGCCGACTGGCTGCCCAAGCAACATATCGACGAACAGGATGACCGCGCCGCCTGCAAACAATGGGTCAAGCACTTAGGTGTGAACCAGTGGCTGCGCTATTGCGTGCCCGCTGCCCATGGCGGTGCGCTGCCCCAGCTTGACTCACGCGCCTTGGTGGTTCTGCGCGAGAACCTGGCGTTTCATTCTGCGCTGGCGGACTTTGCTTTTGCCATGCAAGGCCTGGGCAGTGGGGCCATCACGCTGGCGGGCTCGGCGCAGTTGCAAGCACAGTACCTGCCTGCGGTGGCACGCGGCGAAAAAATCGCCGCCTTTGCCTTGAGTGAACCGGATGCGGGCAGCGATGTGTCAGCTATAAAAACAATAGCTAACTATGTCCCATCGACAGGGACTACTGGCCAAAACACTTATCAAATCACGGGGACCAAGACTTGGATCAGCAATGGCGGCATAGCCGACTTTTATGTGGTGTTTGCCAAAACCGCGCCTGCGCTGGGTACGCGCGGCATCAGTGCTTTCCTGGTAGATGCCAGCACACCCGGGCTGGATGCCAGCGAGCATATTGCCGTGATGGCACCGCACCCCTTGGCCACCTTGCGGTTTGATCACTGCCCAGTGCCCACCACCCACTTACTGGGCGCTGAGAATTCGGGATTCAAATTGGCGATGCAGACGCTGGACATCTTTCGCGCCTCGGTTGCTGCTGCCGCCTTGGGCTTTGCCCGCCGCGCCCTGGCAGAAGCGGTGCATTTCGCGCAGCAGCGCCAGATGTTTGGCCATAGCCTCGCCCACTTTCAGCTCACCCAGGCCAAGCTGGGCGACATGGTGGCACTGATCGACGCAGGCGCACTGCTGACCTACCGCGCCGCCTGGATGCGTGATGTCGCCCTGCCCGCAGGCACGGCCAGCCGCGAGCAATACACCGCTGCCGCTGCAGCCGCCAAAATGACCGCCACCGAAAACGCCAGCCGCGTGATTGACATGGCAGTACAGATGCATGGCGGCCTGGGCGTCAAGGTCGGCAGCCGGGTCGAGCGCCTGTACCGCGATATCCGCGCCCTGCGCATTTACGAGGGTGCCACCGAGGTGCAGCAGCTCATATTGGGTAAATCGGTCCTTAAAGGTGTCCCATGACTGCTTCGCACTTCACTCCCGTACCCTCCGCGCATGTCGATCGCTTTGTGTTGGATCGCTTGCCAACACCTGCGCAATGCGCCACGCTGCGTTTCGACACGCCTGAGTTGCAGATGGCAGCGCAAATCAATCTGGTGGCGGAGTTACTGGACAAAGCTATCAGCGACAAAGGTTGGGGCGATCAGCCCTTGCTGCGCTCTTCCAAAATCACCCTCAGCTACAACGATGTCCAGGCGCGGGTGAACCGCATTGCCCAGGTGCTGGTGGACGACCTGCATCTGGTGCCCGGTAACCGCGTGCTGCTGCGTGGCGGTAATTCGATTGGCATGGCGCTGGCTTGGCTTGCAGTGGTGAAGGCGGGCATGATTGCCGTGGCCACCATGCCATTGCTGCGCGCAAAAGAGCTGGGCGACATCATCGACAAGGCGCAGCCCGTGGTGGCGCTGTGCGATGCCAAGCTGCTCGATGAGCTGCGGCTGGCGCAGCAAACGCGACCGGTGCTGCGCACCATCGTGCCCTTCAATGTGATGGACGACCCGCAAGGCCTGGCCACGCGCGCTGCACACAAAGACGGCATCTTCTGCGCCTGCGCCACCGCGTCGGATGACCCGGCCATGCTGGCCTTTACCTCGGGCACCACGGGCACGCCCAAAGCCGCCGTGCATTCCCACCGCGACATCCTTGCCACCTGCGAGGCCTGGCCACGCCATGTGCTGCGCGCGCTACCGGGCGATAGTGTCGTGGGTTCGCCACCCTTAGCCTTTACCTTTGGCCTGGGCGGCTTGCTTATTTTCCCGATGTGGGCCGGCTGCTCGGTGTATTTTCCCGATGCGCCCTACACGCCTGAGAGCATGGTGGACGCCATCCGTACCGTGAGGGCCACCATCTGCTATACCGCGCCCACTTTCTACCGCCAAATGGCCGCCTTTGCACAGGCCAAAGGCGTGCCCAGCCTGCGTACCAGTGTGAGCGCGGGCGAGGGCCTGCCCGATGCAACACGTCTACTGTGGAAAGAGGCCACCGGGCTGGACATGCTCGATGGTATTGGTGCGACCGAGTTGTTTCACATTTTCATCTCCTCCCCCGGTGCCGACGTAATCACACGGCGCGGCAAGCTCAGCCATCTTGGCATTCCAGGCGCGCCCATCGGCCAGGTGGTGCCCGGCTATACCGCCCGCGTGGTGGACGACGCAGGCCATGCGTTGCCGCACGGCAGCGTAGGCAAACTGGCCGTGATGGGACCTACGGCCTGCAAATACCTGGATGACGCGCGACAAGGCAACTATGTGAAGCAGGGCTGGAACTACCCTGGCGATGCCTTTGTGCAAGACGAAGAGGGTTATTTTTATTTTCTGGCCCGCGACGACGACATGATCATCAGCGCCGGCTACAACATTGGCGGACCCGAAGTAGAAGACTGCCTGCTCAAACACCCGGCGGTGGCCGAGTGCGGCGTAGTCGGCAAACCCGATACCGAGCGCGGCATGGTTGTTAAAGCTTATTGCGTGCTGCGTGCTGGCTATCAGGCCGATGCATTGATGGTGCACGTACTGCAAGAGCACGTCAAAGCGCAGCTTGCACCCTATAAATACCCGCGCGAGATTGAATTTGTCTCTTCACTCCCGCGCACCGAAACCGGCAAACTCCAGCGTTTTCGCCTGCGACAAACCGCGCTGGCTTCTTCCCCCATTGCAGGGTAGTTCCTGCGCTCACAGTAACTGCACGGCGGCACAATCATTCCACGATTGCAAAGTAACCCATGCGTACCAAGCACCGCCTTCTACCCTCTGCCTGCCGCCAGGGCACCAGCCCGTACCTCTTCTTTATCACCCAGTGTCCATCATGATGCAACACCTCCAACCACCCGTCTGGGCCGCGCCCAAAGGCTACTCCAACGGTATTGCCGCGCGCGGCACCTTGATTTTCGTTGGCGGTCAAATTGGCTGGAACGCCCAACAACAATTTGACAGCGATGACTTCATTACCCAGTGCGCGCAAGCCCTGCGCAACGTGCTCGCCGTACTCAAGGAGGCCCACGCAGGCCCAGAGCACATCGCCCGCATGACCTGGTATGTTATCGACCGCCAGGAATACAACACCCGCCTCAAGGAACTGGGTGCGGTCTACCGCGATGTGATTGGCAGACACTATCCTGCGATGAGCTGCCTGGAGGTCTCTGGCTTGATGGAAGATAGAGCCAAAATAGAGATTGAAGTGACGGCGGTGTTACCCGACTGACGGCGCGCGTTACATTGCTCACAAAGCTGACTTGGCATGTCCAGTCGCAACACAGACTCTTCCAGCATTCTTGATGCTCCAAGGTGCGTTCCACTTTGGACTTGATGCTTTTCTTGGCTGAATTCGCACCCCATAACAAAAGCCCTCCATAAGAGGGCTTTTGTGTGTCCTGCGCGGTGCACTCTCAGCGGTGCGCTCAGTGATGCGCGCCCAGGCGCTTAGCGGCGCACACCCGTCACATCGATATTGACGCGCCGATCGGGCTGCAGGCACTGGATCTGCACCGCACGCGGGGCGCTGGTGGAGCAGTTGCTCACAGGTTCGCTCTTGCCCATACCCTGCACCTGCGTATTGTCTGAACGTACACCCTGACTCTCCAGATAGGTGCGCACCGTCTCGGCCCGGCGGCTGGAGAGCTCATCGTTGTAGCTGTCGGAGCCCAATCGATCGGTATGCCCGGTAATGCGCATGCTCGAGAGCGACTGGTACTTCTGCAAATGCTGGGCCAGGTTTTTGAGTTTTTGGATGCCGCCAGGCAACAAATCGTTGATGCCCGACTTGTTGAACTTGAACAGCGTGTCGCCCAGCAGTGCAAAGCTCTCTTGCGTGACGGTGCGGATGATCGGCGCAGGCGCTGGCGCCTGGATATAGATCGGAGCGGGCGCGGGCGCCGGTGCAGGAACTGCCGCCGGTGCGGGAGCTCTGGGGGCGACAGCTACCGGTGCGGCGGGCGCTGGCGCGCAGCTGGCCGCTTCCTGGCCCGCGCGGCGGATGGCATCTTCGGCCATCATCACGTGGGGCGTGGCGGCGCGCCAGCCGGTTTGCTCCTGGGCGTGGCCGGCGCGCACCAGGCGCACCTCGCCGCAGGCCACGGTGCGGGCATTGCAGGCCAGCGTGGCGGGGTTGTTCTTGAACTTGGTCAACTCGCCCCACAGATCGTCGCGCAGGCGCTCACTGCGGGCCACCAGGGGGGTGTCGTAGCCGGCTCTGGCGGCCTTGTTGCCCTCCAGCGCCTGGATGATCTTTTGTGACTCGGTCATCGACTCTTCGATGTAGCCGGTGCGGTCGTTCTCGTGGTACTGGGTCTTGGCAGTATCCAGCCAGCATTGGGCCTTGGCCAGGGAGTAGTTGTTTTGCGGGACACCGGCTTCGTTTAACTTGCGCAGGCGCTGCTGCAAGGCATCCAGGCTTTGGCGGTCGGCCAGTACGGGGCTGTAGGTGATACGGTCTTGCTGCGCGTTCAGGCCGGTCGCCAGCGCGGCGGGGCCAGGGGCTTCATTTTTACCGGAGAAGGAGGCGCAGCCCAACAGGGCCAGCGGCAGGAGCAAAAGGGGGAAATGTCGCATGGCGAACCTCATCATGGTTTGGCGGGTGCTGCACCTGTGCCGATAGCAGGCGTGGCGGTGGGACTCAAGGCGCGGTTGACGCGGGCATCATCACGCTTGAACAGATCTTCGTCAAACTTGTAGCGCATGCCCAAGACCCAACCGCGGTTGGTGTAGTCGCCACTGGTGGAGAAATCATCATCCCGGAAGCCGCGCCAGTTGTAGCCCAAAGTGACCAGCAGGTTGTCCATCAGGGTGTAGCCTACCTCCAGACCGTAGGCGTACTGGCGCGCGCCGCCCGAGCCGGCCAATACGGTGGTAATGCCGCCGACCGACCAGCGGTTGCTGATGTCGTAGGTGATGCGCCCGCCCAGCAAGGAGGCGCGGTAGGAGTCGTTTTTACCGTCCAGCAACTCATTGACCTGTTTGGAGGCAAAGCGGCCCGAGACAAACCAGGGGCGTGAGGGATGGTAATTGCCGCGCAGGCTGACGATGTTGGTGGTGTTTTGCTTGATGGCACTGTCTTCGTTCTTGCGCTCATACAGGCCCAGGGCATCAAACTTGTTGTTATCCACCGGGCGGTAGGCAAAGCCCAGCTGCAGGCGGTTTTGCCGGGTATCGGTCTCGCCATTGCGGGGATTGAGCAGGCTGTAGTATTCCCGGCCCACGAAGGTCCAATTGCGGTCAAGCTTGCGGGCCACACCGGCGGTGAGCAGCCAGTTGGTATTGGCGTTATCTTCGCGCCACTCTACCCGGCCCGAGCCTTTCCATAGCTCGCTGGCGGTGTATTCAGCGCCTACACCGGCCGCTGTGCTGTTGCCCGCCGTACTGACCAGACGTTCGACGTTGGTGATCAAACGCAGACCTTCGGCCACATTCCAGCCATTGCGCAAACCAATCGCGTTTTGCACCGATTTACCGGCGGCGCTGTCGGCCAGGCGGTATTCGTTGTACAAGGAACCATCCTGGATGTACTGGGTGTCGATACCCAAGACAAAGGCGCGTGTCAATGGGCCCGTGCCCAGGCCGTAACTGCCTGCGTACTGGTGGTCGTATTCATAGCGTGAGTACACACGCGTCTTGTCCGCCACGCGCCAATCGGCACCCAAGCGGTACAGGTTATTGCTGCTGTCGCCACCTACCTCGCGCTGCACCTCGCCGGTAAAGCCCAAACGCTCTGTCGCTGCGTAGCGTGCTCCCAGCTTGAGGGTGTTGCCCGCATCGGTGCCGGTGATGCGCTGCACCTCACCCTCCAGGGTTAATCTATCGGTGGCTTTGAAACCGATGCGGCCAAAGACAGCGGTGCGGTCTAAATCGGTGGTGGGTAGGGCCGCCGGATTGGCAAGCGGGTTGCACACGATGGGCAAGCCGGTGGCGGAATCGATGTTCTGGTTGCCAACCTGGCTGATACCGTATCCGGTGTTGTATCCAACCACCGATCCACTGTACGTTCCGGCGGCGGCATTGCTCAGGCAGTTGGCGCCCGTTTGCTGCGCCAGACTGAGTACGTTTTGCTGCACATGACGTGCCCCTACGCCTAGCGTCAAACGCTCCGTGAGTTTTAAATCACCGGCCAGCGAGACCGCATCGTTCTTGCTGCCCAACACCCGGTCTTGTGCGCGCTTGGCATCGCCCGTGATCGTGAGGTTGCTGGTGGCCTTGTAGTTGATGGCGCCACCGAGCTCCTGTTTGCCACCCGCAATGCCGCTGGAGGCATTGTTGAAGTCATTGTCTGAGCGCAGCACAAAGGCGTTGGCACGCAAGGCCTCATCGGCGTGGCGAATCTCCACGCGGCTGGCGGTGCCGTCAAAGGTGCCGGTTTTGCCTGCGAAGCTCACGCTGTTATTGGTGTTAAAGCCGTTGGCAGCGGTACCGACCACGCTGCTTGAGCGGGCCACTTCGGCAATCACTTCGGTGTTTTTGGTCAGTTTGAGCTGAACGTTGGCACCCAAGATGGTTTGGGGTGCGGCCGGATTATTGTCTTTGGCCGCAGAAGCGCCTACGCTGAGGCTGTCCGTGACCTTCAGGCGTACATCGCCGCCATAGACCGTAAAGCGTTCACCGCCCTGCTCCACCTCGTAGGTGACGCGGATGGAGACCGGGTTTAACTGGTCGTCGAGACTGGGAACCGGGGAACGGAACAGGATTTTGCCGTCAAACGGCTCAAACTCATAGTCCGTCTGGCGCGTCAGCACCGTGGTCTTCAAGATCACCGAGGGCTGGAAACGGCTGCGCACCACGATCTCAATTTTTTCGCTGCCCTTGATGCCGTTTTGATTGGATACGCTGTAGGGGCCCGAGACACCGCGTGCCGGAAATTCATCGACCACTTGCCTGAAGCTTTGCTGCGCCACAAAGGCGTTGGCCACTACATTGCCTTCTTCCAGGTGACCACGCAGACCGGGCAGAGAGCGGCTGTATTGGCTCAGCGTGCGCGCTGGGTTGTTGTCGTTGGTGGTGTAGTCACCGTACATCAGGAAACTGCGGTTTTTATCCAAACGCACGTAGAGCTTGCCGGTGCTTTGCGCATCAAAGCCGCGGATGCTGGAGTCGCCATACACCGGATAGAAAGCGTTGGGGTCAATCGCATCAAACAGCTGGGGACGGGTGTCTTTGTCCGAGTCATAGGCCATGGTCAACAGGTACTGGCCCTGGATCTTGCCTTTGAGGTACATCGCGGCGCGCAGACCGGCATTGGTGCGTCCGCCGCTGAACTCCTTGGTAAAGCCGCGCAGCTCGTTATCGAAGCCGTCGTTCTCGCGCACGGGCACAATGGCTTTGGGATCGAATTTGTCGGAGCGCAAACGCCCCTCGATCAGGCCCACCGCAATCATCTCGCGCAGATCGGGCACATAGCGCACCAGTACGCGCTCGGCGATGCCGCGCACACTCACGCGCAGGGTGACTTCATCGGGCTGATAGGGCGCTATCAGCTTGAAGCTGACGGTGCCATCGGCGGTTTTGGTCTGCACACCCGGGGTGATGCGATCGACATCACCACGGTCTGCGCCTGACTCGGAGGTCAAACGGCCAGGCAGCAAGATGCGCGCGCCGCCATTGACTTCGATGGTGACTTCCTGCTCACCCTTGAGGATCTGGCCCTTGGCATCGAGCAGTTGCACCTTGACTTCGGTGCCCGTCACGCCGTCCGCCTGGATGTTGTCGGCGGCGACGTTGATGCGGATCTTCTCGACCGGAGAGCTGATCCGCTCCAGGAAAGAGTTGAACGGACGCGGGCCAATACCGGCCTGACCGCCGGTCTCAAACAGGCTCTTGGCTTCAGGTACATCGGCACTGGTGGTATTGACGGCAGGCTGGGCCCACACCAAGCCCTGCATCAAGGCAATGGCCAAGGCGACCGGGGTACGGTAGGGGAATAGATTTCGCGACATTGGCGATGGCATAGTCAGCTTCATGGGCGGGTACCTCCTGGCACGTCAGGCCGCACACCGGGCAATATCTGTTGCTGGACCTCCGCAGGACGGTTGTCAATCTTCAAATCGGGACGGATTTCGGTCTCGGGGGCCAGCACGCCGCCTTGCGCACGGCGTGCCTTGACCTGGTCAAGCACCTCGGGGCTGCACGAGCCTTCGATGAAGTCGGCCCGGCCCAGCTCGCCACCCTTCAAGTCGACAAAGATGCTGTCGCCCACACCGGCGTTGCGGTTGCTCGATGGCAACAGGCGTGAGCCCTTGGGCAGCGTGCTGCGGTCGACCTTGATGACATGGGTCTGGGGCTTGACACCGCACAGGCTGTACTTACCCTCGTTGTCGGTAATCACGTAGCTGCCGTCCAGCATGAGCAGACGCACACCAGGGATGCCCAGTTCGCGCGAACCACTTTCGTTGTTCTGCACATGGTTGCCATCGCAGTCGACATAGACCTTGCCGATGATGCAACCGTCGTTGCTGAGTACGCCGCCCTGGACGACCACCTTGTACTGCGCGGTATTGGAGCGGACCACGGCACCATTGGCTCCGGTGTATCTGGCCGTGGCGCGGTTGATACCATCGCCTTGCTGCGAACCTACGCCCAGGCGAACGAAGTAAGTCAACTGCAGTGTGGTGCTACCCGCCACCGTGCCGATGTTAAACACGAGTGCCCTGCCCTCAACGGCAGGCTCAGCGTTCAGGGTTACGCTGTTCAATCGCGCCGTAGTAGGTATGTAGCGGAAGCCTGCGGGCAGCAAGTCCTCAATCTTGACATCGGTAATGGGCGTAGGACCCGTGTTGCGTATGCTGATGGTGTAGCGCACAGAGTCCGCCACTTCGGCTACCGACTTGTCACCCACTTTATTGACCAAGATGGCACCCGGAATCAATGGCACCACTGGATCCACGGGGATGTGGTTGTGTATGACGCCGGCAGATTGGTTGGCACCACCCGTAGTTGCGATGTTGAAGTCCAGGAAGTATTGGGTACCCGCCTGTCCCACCGCGGCTGCACCATTCACACCCACTGCTGGCTGGGAGCTATTGGGTTGCATTGCGACAAACGCGATGCCGCTTGGTGGCTGATACGTTGTGCCATTGACCGATCCCAATGTCGTGCCAGGAGCCACGCCCGGTTGCGACACGCCACCCAGGACAGCGGTCGTTGTCACATAACCCGCAGGCGCGGTGATCTGCAGGCGATACCGGCCACTAGGCGCAGTGGGCAGGATGTCGAACTGGTAGATACCACTGGCATCGGTGGTCATGGTGGAGGCCCCTTGCAGCAGGTCAGTGCCCGGTACGGGGCTGCCATTAGGTCCGATCAAGGTCACGATCGCACCGGCCACGGGCCTGCGTGTCACCGCGTCGTAGACGATACCACTTGGGTCGATGGGCAGGTTTTGCTCGATGGTGTTGTCACCTGCGTACAAAATTACGTTGTCAATCGCACCGCCGACATTGCCCGTGAGCACCCCGGTGGTGGTTCCTACCGATGGGTTGCCATTGAGCGTTATGCGACCCGCCCCACCCAGCGGAACAGGCCCCTGGTTAAACGGCGTCGAGACAACGACCTGGCCGGCTGGATTCTTAAAGCGTACAGAGTATCCGCCACCTGGCACTTGGTTGGCAATGGTGTAGGTGCCGTTGATGCCCGTCGTGGCCGTTCCAACCACCGTATTGCCTTGCAACAATTCCACAATCCAGCCAGCGAGGTTTTGGTCTACGCCATTTTCATAGGTTTTATTGCCATTGGCATCCAGCCATACACGACCCGACAGGCTGGCATTGAATACCTTCACGACGGTGGTTGTGCCTACTACCGTGTTGTTTGCAGCATTGCTGTCAACGGTGGTCGTGGTAACGCTGGCATTCCAGGTCATGGTGGCGGTCTGCGCGGCAGGCACCGCGTATGCCACCGAAACCGTCGTACTTGCGCCACTTGGCAGCGCGCCTATAGTCAATGCAGTCGTCACACTGCCGTTGGGCAAGGTGACATTGACAGATACATTCTGCGCAACGCTCGGACCATTATTGAATACCGTCACCGTGGCCGTGATGGTCTGTCCAGGAGTTGCCGTTGCTGGCACGGCTATCGTTACCGATACGTCAGACAACGCTCCACCCACCAGGCTGTCGCTGCTGGTGTTGTTGCTCAGCGTGATCTCGGGCGTGCTGGTGGCCACCGTGGCGGTGCCCAGCAAGGTGCCCGAGGCCGGTACCGTGACGATCACGGTGGTGACGGTGCTCTGGCCGGGGGCCAGGCTGCCCAGGTTCTGCACCGGCACGCTCTGGCCGCTGCTCAGGGTGGTGGTGCCCACCACGTTGCTGGCGCTGCCGCTGCCGACGTTGGTGTAGGTGACGGTGGCCAGCACGGTGCTGCCGGCCGGTGCGCTGGCGGGCAGGTCGATGGTGACGCTGACATCGGGGATCAGGGGCACCAGGCTGGCGCTGGCGGCGTTGTTGGCGGCGTTGGCATCGGGCACGCTGGAGGTGCCGACGTTGGCGCTCAGGCTGGCGCCCTGGGTCGTCACGGGCACGCTGACGGTGACCACGGCGCTGCTGTTGGCGGGCACGAAGACGCTGACGATGGTGGGCACGCCGTTGATGCTGATGGTGGCCGTAATCGTGGTGGCGACATTGGTCAGGTTGGTGAAGGTGACGCTGCCGGTGACGGTGGTGCCGACCTGGGCGTTGGCCGGCAGGGCGACCGTGGTGCTGACATCGGTCAGGCTAGGCACCAGGCTGTCGCTGCTGGTGTTGTTGCTCAGCGTGATCTCGGGCGTGCTGGTGGCCACCGTGGCGGTGCCCAGCAAGGTGCCCGAGGCTCGGTACCGTGACGATCACGGTGGTGACGGTGCTCTGGCCGGGGGCCAGGCTGCCCAGGTTCTGCACCGGCACGCTCTGGCCGCTGCTCAGGGTGGTGGTGCCCACCACGTTGCTGGCGCTGCCGCTGCCGACGTTGGTGTAGGTGACGGTGGCCAGCACGGTGCTGCCGGCCGGTGCGCTGGCGGGCAGGTCGATGGTGACGCTGACATCGGGGATCAGGGGCACCAGGCTGGCGCTGGCGGCGTTGTTGGCGGCGTTGGCATCGGGCACGCTGGAGGTGCCGACGTTGGCGCTCAGGCTGGCGCCCTGGGTCGTCACGGGCACGCTGACGGTGACCACGGCGCTGCTGTTGGCGGGCACGAAGACGCTGACGATGGTGGGCACGCCGTTGATGCTGATGGTGGCCGTAATCGTGGTGGCGACATTGGTCAGGTTGGTGAAGGTGACGCTGCCGGTGACGGTGGTGCCGACCTGGGCGTTGGCCGGCAGGGCGACCGTGGTGCTGACATCGGTCAGGCTAGGCACCAGGCTGTCGCTGCTGGTGTTGTTGGTCAGCGTGATCTCGGGCGTGCTGGTGGCCACCGTGGCGGTGCCCAGCAAGGTGCCCGAGGCTCGGTACCGTGACGATCACGGTGGTGACGGTGCTCTGGCCGGGGGCCAGGCTGCCCAGGTTCTGCACCGGCACGCTCTGGCCGCTGCTCAGGGTGGTGGTGCCCACCACGTTGCTGGCGCTGCCGCTGCCGACGTTGGTGTAGGTGACGGTGGCCAGCACGGTGCTGCCGGCCGGTGCGCTGGCGGGCAGGTCGATGGTGACGCTGACATCGGGGATCAGGGGCACCAGGCTGGCGCTGGCGGCGTTGTTGGCGGCGTTGGCATCGGGCACGCTGGAGGTGCCGACGTTGGCGCTCAGGCTGGCGCCCTGGGTCGTCACGGGCACGCTGACGGTGACCACGGCGCTGCTGTTGGCGGGCACGAAGACGCTGACGATGGTGGGCACGCCGTTGATGCTGATGGTGGCCGTAATCGTGGTGGCGACATTGGTCAGGTTGGTGAAGGTGACGCTGCCGGTGACGGTGGTGCCGACCTGGGCGTTGGCCGGCAGGGCGACCGTGGTGCTGACATCGGTCAGGCTAGGCACCAGGCTGTCGCTGCTGGTGTTGTTGCTCAGCGTGATCTCGGGCGTGCTGGTGGCCACCGTGGCGGTGCCCAGCAAGGTGCCCGAGGCCGGTACCGTGACGATCACGGTGGTGACGGTGCTCTGGCCGGGGGCCAGGCTGCCCAGGTTCTGCACCGGCACGCTCTGGCCGCTGCTCAGGGTGGTGGTGCCCACCACGTTGCTGGCGCTGCCGCTGCCGACGTTGGTGTAGGTGACGGTGGCCAGCACGGTGCTGCCGGCCGGTGCGCTGGCGGGCAGGTCGATGGTGACGCTGACATCGGGGATCAGGGGCACCAGGCTGGCGCTGGCGGCGTTGTTGGCGGCGTTGGCATCGGGCACGCTGGAGGTGCCGACGTTGGCGCTCAGGCTGGCGCCCTGGGTCGTCACGGGCACGCTGACGGTGACCACGGCGCTGCTGTTGGCGGGCACGAAGACGCTGACGATGGTGGGCACGCCGTTGATGCTGATGGTGGCCGTAATCGTGGTGGCGACATTGGTCAGGTTGGTGAAGGTGACGCTGCCGGTGACGGTGGTGCCGACCTGGGCGTTGGCCGGCAGGGCGACCGTGGTGCTGACATCGGTCAGGCTAGGCACCAGGCTGTCGCTGCTGGTGTTGTTGCTCAGCGTGATCTCGGGCGTGCTGGTGGCCACCGTGGCGGTGCCCAGCAAGGTGCCCGAGGCCGGTACCGTGACGATCACGGTGGTGACGGTGCTCTGGCCGGGGGCCAGGCTGCCCAGGTTCTGCACCGGCACGATCTGGCCGCTGCTCAGGGTGGTGGTGCCCACCACGTTGCTGGCGCTGCCGCTGCCGACGTTGGTGTAGGTGACGGTGGCCAGCACGGTGCTGCCGGCCGGTGCGCTGGCGGGCAGGTCGATGGTGACGCTGACATCGGGGATCAGGGGCACCAGGCTGGCGCTGGCGGCGTTGTTGGCGGCGTTGGCATCGGGCACGCTGGAGGTGCCGACGTTGGCGCTCAGGCTGGCGCCCTGGGTCGTCACGGGCACGCTGACGGTGACCACCGCGCTGCTGTTGGCGGGCACGAAGACGCTGACGATGGTGGGCACGCCGTTGATGCTGATGGTGGCCGTAATCGTGGTGGCGACATTGGTCAGGTTGGTGAAGGTGACGCTGCCGGTGACGGTGGTGCCGACCTGGGCGTTGGCCGGCAGGGCGACCGTGGTGCTGACATCGGTCAGGCTAGGCACCAGGCTGTCGCTGCTGGTGTTGTTGCTCAGCGTGATCTCGGGCGTGCTGGTGGCCACCGTGGCGGTGCCCAGCAAGGTGCCCGAGGCCGGTACCGTGACGATCACGGTGGTGACGGTGCTCTGGCCGGGGGCCAGGCTGCCCAGGTTCTGCACCGGCACGCTCTGGCCGCTGCTCAGGGTGGTGGTGCCCACCACGTTGCTGGCGCTGCCGCTGCCGACGTTGGTGTAGGTGACGGTGGCCAGCACGGTGCTGCCGGCCGGTGCGCTGGCGGGCAGGTCGATGGTGACGCTGACATCGGGGATCAGGGGCACCAGGCTGGCGCTGGCGGCGTTGTTGGCGGCGTTGGCATCGGGCACGCTGGAGGTGCCGACGTTGGCGCTCAGGCTGGCGCCCTGGGTCGTCACGGGCACGCTGACGGTGACCACGGCGCTGCTGTTGGCGGGCACGAAGACGCTGACGATGGTGGGCACGCCGTTGATGCTGATGGTGGCCGTAATCGTGGTGGCGACATTGGTCAGGTTGGTGAAGGTGACGCTGCCGGTGACGGTGGTGCCGACCTGGGCGTTGGCCGGCAGGGCGACCGTGGTGCTGACATCGGTCAGGCTAGGCACCAGGCTGTCGCTGCTGGTGTTGTTGCTCAGCGTGATCTCGGGCGTGCTGGTGGCCACCGTGGCGGTGCCCAGCAAGGTGCCCGAGGCCGGTACCGTGACGATCACGGTGGTGACGGTGCTCTGGCCGGGGGCCAGGCTGCCCAGGTTCTGCACCGGCACGATCTGGCCGCTGCTCAGGGTGGTGGTGCCCACCACGTTGCTGGCGCTGCCGCTGCCGACGTTGGTGTAGGTGACGGTGGCCAGCACGGTGCTGCCGGCCGGTGCGCTGGCGGGCAGGTCGATGGTGACGCTGACATCGGGGATCAGGGGCACCAGGCTGGCGCTGGCGGCGTTGTTGGCGGCGTTGGCATCGGGCACGCTGGAGGTGCCGACGTTGGCGCTCAGGCTGGCGCCCTGGGTCGTCACGGGCACGCTGACGGTGACCACCGCGCTGCTGTTGGCGGGCACGAAGACGCTGACGATGGTGGGCACGCCGTTGATGCTGATGGTGGCCGTAATCGTGGTGGCGACATTGGTCAGGTTGGTGAAGGTGACGCTGCCGGTGACGGTGGTGCCGACCTGGGCGTTGGCCGGCAGGGCGACCGTGGTGCTGACATCGGTCAGGCTAGGCACCAGGCTGTCGCTGCTGGTGTTGTTGCTCAGCGTGATCTCGGGCGTGCTGGTGGCCACCGTGGCGGTGCCCAGCAAGGTGCCCGAGGCTCGGAACCGTGACGATCACGGTGGTGACGGTGCTCTGGCCGGGGGCCAGGCTGCCCAGGTTCTGCACCGGCACGATCTGGCCGCTGCTCAGCGTGGTGGTGCCCATCACGGTGCTGGCGCTGCCGCTGCCGACGTTGGTGTAGGTGACGGTGGCCAGCACGGTGCTGCCGGCCGGTGCGCTGGCGGGCAGGTCGATGGTGACGCTGACATCGGGGATCAGGGGCACCAGGCTGGCGCTGGCGGCGTTGTTGGCGGCGGTGGCATCGGGCACGCTGGAGGTGCCGACGTTGGCGCTCAGGCTGGCGCCCTGGGTGGTCACGGGCACGCTGACGGTGACCACGGCGCTGCTGTTGGCGGGCACGAAGACGCTGACGATGGTGGGCACGCCGTTGATGCTGATGGTGGCCGTAATCGTGGTGGCGACATTGGTCAGGTTGGTGAAGGTGACGCTGCCGGTGACGGTGGTGCCGACCTGGGCGTTGGCCGGCAGGGCGACCGTGGTGCTGATATCGGTCAGGCTGAGCACCAGGCTGTCGCTGCTGGTGTTGTTGCTCAGCGTGATCTCGGGCGTGCTGGTGGCCACCGTGCTGGTGCCCAGCAAGATGCCCGAGGTCGGTATGGTGACGACCACGATGGTGGCGGTGCTCTGGCCGGGGGCCAGGGTGCCCAGGTTCTGACGGTCACGATCTGGCCGCTGCTCAGGGTGGTGGTGCCGATGACGGCGCTGGCGGTGCCGCTGCCCACGTTGGTGTAGGTCACGGTGGCCAAGACGGTGCCGCCGGCGGTGCCCGAGGCGGGCAGGTCCAGGGTGACGCTGACATCGGGGATCAGGGCGGCCAGGCTGGCGCTGGCCAGGTTGTTGGTGGTGGTGGTCTCGGGCACGCTGGTAGCGCCGACGTTGGCGGTGACGCTGGCGCCCAGGGTGGTCACGGGACGTTGACGGTGAGCACGGCGCTGGCCGGCGGTGACGAAGGCGCTGACGAGGGCTGGGCTACGCCGTTGACGATCAGGGTGGAGGTGATGGTGGTGTCGACCTTGGTCGTTTGGGAAGGCGACGTGGCGGTCACCGTGGTGCCTACCTGGGCGTTCGCGGGCAGGGCCACCGTGGTGCTGATCTCGGTCTGGTTGATCACCAGGCTGTCGCTGCTGGTGTTGTTGCTCAGCGTGATCTCGGGCGTGCTGGTGGCCACCGTGCTGGTGCCGCTCAAGATGCCTGAGGTAGGAATGGTGACGACCACGAAGGTGGTGGTGCTGGTGCCCGCTGTCAGGGTGCCCAGGTTGACCGTCACGATCTGGCCGTTGCTCAGCGTGGTGGTGCCGATGACGGCGCTGGCCGTGCCGCTGCCCACGTTGGTAAAGGTCACGGTGGCCAAGGCGGTGCCGCCGGCGATGCGCGAGGCGGGCAGATCCAGGTGACGCTGACATCGGGGATCAGGGCGGCCAGGCTGGCGCTGGCCAGGTTGTTGGTGGTGGTGGTCTCGGGCACGCTGGTAGCTGCCCACGTTGGCCGCTGACGCTGGCACCCAGGGTGGTGACGCTGACGGTGAGCACCCGGCTCTGGCCGGCGGTGACGAAGGCGCTGACGCGGGCTGGGCTACGCCGTTGACGATCAGGGTGTAGGTGATGGTGGTGTCCACCGTTGGTGTTTTGGAAGGCAATCGTGGCGGTCACCGTGGTGCCTACCTGCGCCGTCGTGGGCAGGGCCACCGTGGTGCTGATCTCGGTCTGGTTGATCACCAGGCTGTCGCTGCTGGTGTTGTTGCTCAGCGTGATCTCGGGCGTGCTGGTGGCCACCGTGCTGGTGCCGCTCAGGATGCCTGCGCTAGGAATGGTGACGACCACGAAGGTGGTGGTGCTGGTGCCCGCTGTCAGGGTGCCCAGGTTGACGGTCACGATCTGGCCGTTGCTCAGCGTGGTGGTGCCGATGACGGCGCTGGCCGTGCCGCTGCCCACGTTGGCAAAGGTCACGGTGGCCAAGGCGGTGCCGCCGGCGATGCCCGAGGCGGGCAGATCCAGCGTGACGCTGACATCGGGGATCAGGGCGGCCAGGCTGGCGCTGGCCAGGTTGTTGGTGGTGGTGGTCTCGGGCACGCTGGTAGCGCCCACGTTGGCCGTGACGCTGGCACCCAGGGTGGTGACGTTGACGGTTGCAGCACCGGCTCTGGCCGGCGGTGACGAAGGCGCTACGCGGGCTGGGCTACGCCGTTGACGACCAGGGTGTAGGTGATGGTGGTGTCCACCTTGGTGTTTTGGAAGGCAATCGTGGCGGTCACCGTGGTGCCTACCTGCGCCGTCGTGGGCAGGGCCACCGTGGTGCTGATCTCGGTCTGGTTGATCACCAGGCTGTCGCTGCTGGTGTTGTTGCTCAGCGTGATCTCGGGCGTGCTGGTGGCCACCGTGCTGGTGCCGCTCAGGATGCCTGCGCTAGGAATGTTGACGACCACGAAGGTGGTGGTGCTGGTGCCCGCTGTCAGGGTGCCCAGGTTTGACGGTCACGATCTGGCCGTTGCTCAGCGTGGTGGTGCCGATGACGGCGCTGGCCGTGCCGCTGCCCACGTTGGCAAAGGTCACGGTGGCCAAGGCGGTGCCGCCGGCGATGCCCGAGGCGGGCAGATCCAGCGTGACGCTGACATCGGGGATCAGGGCGGCCAGGCTGGCGCTGGCCAGGTTGTTGGTGGTGGTGGTCTCGGGCACGCTGGTAGCGCCCACGTTGGCCGTGACGCTGGCACCCAGGGTGGTGACGTTGACCGGTTGCAGCACCGTCAGGCTCTGGCCGGCGGTGACGAAGGCGGCTACTGCGGGCTGGGCTACGCCGTTGACGACCAGGGTGTAGGTGATGGTGGTGTCCACCGTGCTGGTGTTTTGGAAGGCAATCGTGGCGGTCACCGTGGTGCCTACCTGCGCCGTCGTGGGCAGGGCCACCGTGGTGCTGATCTCGGTCTGGTTGATCACCAGGCTGTCGCTGCTGGTGTTGTTGCTCAGCGTGATCTCGGGCGTGCTGGTGGCCACCGTGCTGGTGCCGCTCAGGATGCCTGCGCTAGGAATGTTGACGACCACGAAGGTGGTGGTGCTGGTGCCCGCTGTCAGGGTGCCCAGGTTGACGGTCACGATCTGGCCGTTGCTCAGCGTGGTGGTGCCGATGACGGCGCTGGCCGTGCCGCTGCCCACGTTGGCAAAGGTCACGGTGGCCAAGGCGGTGCCGCCGGCGATGCCCGAGGCGGGCAGATCCAGCGTGACGCTGACATCGGGGATCAGGGCGGCCAGGCTGGCGCTGGCCAGGTTGTTGGTGGTGGTGGTCTCGGGCACGCTGGTAGCGCCCACGTTGGCCGTGACGCTGGCACCCAGGGTGGTGACGTTGACCGGTTGCAGCACCGTCAGGCTCTGGCCGGCGGTGACGAAGGCGGCTACTGCGGGCTGGGCTACGCCGTTGACGACCAGGGTGTAGGTGATGGTGGTGTCCACCGTGCTGGTGTTTTGGAAGGCAATCGTGGCGGTCACCGTGGTGCCTACCTGCGCCGTCGTGGGCAGGGCCACCGTGGTGCTGATCTCGGTCTGGTTGATCACCAGGCTGTCGCTGCTGGTGTTGTTGCTCAGCGTGATCTCGGGCGTGCTGGTGGCCACCGTGCTGGTGCCGCTCAGGATGCCTGCGCTAGGAATGTTGACGACCACGAAGGTGGTGGTGCTGGTGCCCGCTGTCAGGGTGCCCAGGTTGACGGTCACGATCTGGCCGTTGCTCAGCGTGGTGGTGCCGATGACGGCGCTGGCCGTGCCGCTGCCCACGTTGGCAAAGGTCACGGTGGCCAAGGCGGTGCCGCCGGCC
>CAVZHO010000010.1:0-303364 GCA_963775085.1 uncultured beta proteobacterium | reverse complement strand
CGATGACGGTTCTGCCGGCGCCGCTGGCCAATCCGGCAGCGGGTCGAACTCACCACGGCGCAGCTTGACGGGTTGGACATTCCGGGTGCCCGCGGCAACACGCTGCACGCGGTGATCACGGCGCTCGGTCTGACCGGCGCCACGCCCGTGTACGACGCTTCTTCCTGGATTGCTGAACTGGCGTTCAATCGCTGGTTGTCGGTCGGCGGCAACGTGGCCAGCTTCAAGGGCAGCACTGCCGCCGCCGGCATGAATGGCACGCTCGACCCCTTCTTTGTCGCCGGAGGTGCGCCCAATGTCGACGCGGTCACCAGGAATTACCTTGGCCTGAGCTTGTCGTTCACGCCCACCTGGTATCGGGTGCTTCCGAGTCTGGACCTGTCCATGCCCGTCAGCTGGTCCGGTGGCCTGAGCGGAGTTTCCGCGGTGTCCGGGGGCGGCGCGAAGGGCGCCGGCAGCTACGGCATCGGGGTGGTGGCCGACTACCTCGGCCAATACAACTTTGCTCTGCGCTATGTCGGCTTCTACGGTGGCTACGGCGAAGCCGGTGGGGTCATGGTGGTGCCCAAAGACACCAACAGCGTGCTGTCCGATCGCGGACATCTGATGTTCACCTTCAAGACCACCTTCTGACCGGAGACAGACGATGAAAAAAACTTACCGCCTCATGGCCGGCTCGCTGCTGTGGATGTCGTTGCATTGCGGTGTCGTGCAGGCTGCCGTCACGGCTGAGGAAGCGCGCCAACTCGGCGGCACCTTGACGCTCTTCGGCGCCGAGCGCGAGGGCAACGCCGACAAGACCATTCCGGCCTACACCGGCGGGCTGACCACGATCCCGCCCGGGTTTCAGAGCAGCGTCGGCCTGCGCCCGACCCGTTCGCCGCTGACAAGCCGGTTTACTCAATCACTCAGGCCAATCTGACAGAGCACGAAAAGAGGCTGAGCGCAGGCACCCGCGAGCTGCTCACGCGCTACCCCAAGACCATGCGTGTGTATGTGTACCCGACCCATCGCCCGGTGGCGTATCCCAAATACGTGCTGGACAACACGGTGAAGAACGCGACTTCCGGCCAGACAACCGACGCCGGCGTCGGCATCGAGGGTACCTATGCGGGGTTGCCTTCCCGATACCGAAGACCGGCAACGAGGTGATCTGGAACCACCTGCTTCGCTACCAGGGCCCGGCATACGAGTCACAGTTCGACAGTTATTCGGTCGACACCTCCGGCCGAGTGACCCTGGCCACTTCCGGCCAGTACGTGGCATACGCCCCTTACTACGATCCGAAGCGCACCGGCGTGTCCAAGCCCGATAACGTCTACTCGATGGTGAAGGTGCTTTTCAAGGGCCCGCCTCGGCGTGCCGGTGAGGCCCTGATGGCGCACGACTACGTCAACCAGGGCCAGTATCCGCGTCGCGCATGGCAATACCTGCCCGGGCAGCGCCGGGTCAAGATGGCGCCCGAGCTCAGCTGGGCACCGCCCAATCCGGGCACCAGTGGCTTGGCGACTTTCGATGACACCGATCTCTTCAACGGATCGATGGACAGGTTCGACTTCACGCTGGTCGGCAAACGGGAGATGGTCATTCCCTACAGCGCCTTCAAGGCGCTGTACACGAAGGAAAAGCCGGAAGTCTTTGCCACGCCGAATCACGCCAACCCCGATTTCCAGCGCTGGGAGTTGCACCGTGTGTGGGTGGTGGAAGCCACGTTGAAACCGGGCAAGCGCCACATCTATGCGAAGCGGGTTTTCTATGTCGACGAAGACACCTGGACCATCGCCGCGTCGGACCAGTACGACTCGCGCGGCCAGCTGTTCCGCGCAGGATTCGCCTCACCGACGGCCTACTACGACGTGGGCGGAACCGGCATCAGCAACCAGATGGTGTACGACTTCAACAGTGGCCGACGTCGATCCGGTTGCCGTCGGGATCGGCGAGCACGAAGGTGCGGTCGCCGTATTCAGCGTCGCGGATCGGGCTGACGATCGTCACGCCATGCGCGAGCAGGTGCGCGTAGAGCGCCGCCGCGTCGTCGATCTCGAGGTGCGCCACGTTGTTCGTGGTCGCGCGGTGGGCCGGATCCAGCGTGAGGTGGAGCTCCGCCGCATCGCGCTTGAGGATCGCGAACTGCGCGGGCGATCCGTTCTCGAAAGTGAGCTTCATACCGAGGATGTCGACGTAGAAGGCCAGCGCGTGGCGCAGGTCGGTCACGGGGATGGCGGTGGGCATCCGGCCGAACGTGAAAGGCATGGGCGATACGATCCCAGAACGGAGCGAGGCCATCAGCGCCAAGCATTCATGGCTTCGGCGCTGACTTTTTTGCCTTTAGGTGCCTTGAGCATTCCGGCCAGATCCAATATGGATTTTGTCTTGGCCCGAACCATCACCGTGCCGTCCGGCATCACATGCCATAGCAGTTTGGTGCCAGGTGCCGTATGCAAGGCATCCCGTATCGGCTGCGGTACAGTGGTTTGGCCTTTGATGGTGATGGTGGATTCAGACATAGCTATTCCTTACTATTTTTATATTGTAATGAAATATTTGCTGCTCCGCTGTACCTGGTTTAGTGTCACCGGTTTGGTGTACGGCCCTCGCAAGAGACTTGGCCGCACACTCACAGCCAGCGTCGAACCGAACCGCAGTAGGCGAGGAACTGTGAGCCAAAGCGAGCTGACAGTGCGCGTTCTTCGGGCTGGATTTGAAATCTGTTCATGTACGCCTCAAACGCGGGCAGCAAGAACGCAGAGGCCCAGTTGGCCAAATAGGCACACCAGCCAAGCAAAACCAAGAGGAAGCCAGGGTACATGGGGTTGCGGCTAATGCGATAAATGCCCGTAGCGACCAGGGATGTCCAAGAGCACAGACTGAGCCCAACCAACGCTTGCCGCATCGGCCGGCACAAAAAAGAAATTTGCAGTGGGAGCACGCGCAATGCCCCAAACCGGGCTCGTCCAACAAACGGTTTAGATCGCGGCAAGCGCGATCTAACCTTATTCGTTAGGGCTGGTTAGGGCTCGTCAGCGGCATAGCTGCGTTTGTCAAAGCGAACGAGCACCTCGCTACTTTCATAGAACTGCATCAGAAACACTGCCGTGTTTTCGCTCTCTTCGAACTTGTACCAGAAGACTTCCGGATTCTCGCCCTTGGGCGGGTGACTAGAGAAATACTCCGTGGCGGCCCGGACACCGCTATTGACATTCTCTTGGACAACCGGATGCTTGTACATGGTGAACGCGGTGATCACGTGCACCGGCCCAGCAAACTTCTTCCCCGTCGCATGGAAGTAGAGCGCCCGAGCACAGTTGCCCAGTACATTGTCTAGGCGCTCCGCTTCGACAATTACCTCAGCACCTTGCTCCCACTCGGCTGCTGAATCACGCTTCAACATGACCGGCTCGGAGAGCTTGACGAACGAAGAAGCCTTGGACGGTGAGCGCTCAAACGCTCGCCTGACCTTCGTAATGAACTGCGTTAGTCCAACCTGACTGGACGTATACGAGCCCGCGAGCGCCTGCAAAAGGTACTCGTCATCTCGCGACTTCGCGCTGTTGTGCGCGTCGCACGACGGAACAGTGATGAGGTTCACGCGATAGTCAGTGCCATCAGCCACGTCTTTGCGCTCTGGGAAGAGGCACTTCGGTGGCGCGTGCTCGTCGGACGAAGCATCTACTTCGCACGCGTAGCAGGTTCGAACAGGCATGCGAGCCCTAACGACCAAGCTCAGGGGCGCTGCGCGGCTTTATCGCGCATCGTCCCTTGGAGCGCAGTGCTAGAGGGATAGCGCTACAAAGCACAAATGACATTGTGAAAGCTCTTGCCACCTGTGCGGTTGTAGCCAGGGCGTGCGCCAGAGAATGGCTCCTGGAGCACCGAAGCTAGGCGCATTTCGGAAAGAAGATATTCCCGCCAACGAGTTGATGCGCGGGATTCGCTGTAGCCCCTGATCCACCAAGCACTCAATGCCAAGTGATTGGCGGAGTTGTAGGCGAGCATATGTGGTTCAACCACGCGTGTTGCGCCTTCGTAGTTGAACTGAAGCAAGCAGCGGGTTTGAATGGCTTGGCAGATGATGTCTCGCATGTTGTTCGCCCAAGGGTAAGCGTTCAGGTTTTTTGACAACCCCAATTTGTCTCAGGCGGGAACAGGCGGCGCAATTCCTTCGCTCCGTCGTCTCCGTCAGTGACCATCTTTTGAACGTTGGTCATTTCTCTCGGAAAGCCCTCAAACATCAGGGACAAGATTTGTGGCGAGGTGACGAATATCTGATTGCACCAACCAGTTTCAGATACGACACCATCCCAAAGTTTCTCGCCCGTAGCGGCTCGCGAGATGCGGACTGCGATGGTTTTTTGATACATACGTGTGGTGTCAACGAACGTGGATGCTGTGGAGTACGACCGATTCAGAGTTACGGTATTGCCGTATACGTAAGCCGTTTGTGGAGCCCGATTTACCGTCGTATATGCGGAGGATACGGAGCCGGCTGGCGAAACATCAAATGCAAATGACACCAGAAAATCAGGAGATTTGTCTAATGGCGTGTAGCCATGCTTGGCGACCTGATAGGTAACAATACGCTCTATCTTCTTTCCAACGATAGGGTCGCCATCGAGCAGTTGAACGGCGAATGTTCCTTGGCGAGGTAATTCACCATGAAGATTCGAGTTGCCGACCCCTTTAATGGCGGCGCACGCCGTCAGCGATAAAGCAGCGGCAAGAATGACGATATTTCTTGTGATCATGTGAGTTTCCTTTCCCTCTAACTCAATATAGGGAGACAGACTTCTGTCCACCCATCAAGGGTTTTGTCTCCCTATCATGGAAAGCAAAAAACCTCGCCAAACCGCTTGCAATATGGCTTGCAGGTGATTTGCTATATAAATGGACAGTCATAACAGCTCCAGAAAAACCAGCACACCGGTTTTTAAGTCAACTCGGTTACTGGATCAGTTGCGGGAACAAATCCGTTACCTGCACTATAGCCTGCACACCGAGGAAGCGTATGTATATTGGGTGAAAAAGTTCATTTATTTTCACCAATTGAAGCATCCCCGCGACATGGGGCAGGTGCAGGCGGTGCGGTGAAAGAATGGCTACTAGCTATATATTTAGTAGCTGCTTACGCCCTATTTTGTTGGGCTATAGGCCGATTTTGCACCCAAAACGGTGGGGCAAACGGTATCCCCCGCTGCGCACCATGCGGCCAGATCGGCGGGTGGTGAACGGGCTTGGGATGAAAATCTGTAGCGAGGCGCGGTGGGGTCTGGGGTGCGCTACATATCGGGCCCGCGTGTTCGCGGAAGATTTTGCAGCACAAGCTCTTCACCGCCCGCTAGCCCGCCAACTGGATGGCTAACGGTCCGCTCAGCGGTACACCTCGCGTCGATTGCCAATTTTCACCACGAGGATGCGCAAAGCGCCGTCTTCAATGTTGCTGATGATTCGGTAGTCGCCAACGCGGTACTTCCAGAACTCGCCCAGCTTGGAGCCTTTCAGCGCTTCGCCAATGCTGCGCGGGTCGTCCAGTGTGGCTACGCGGCCATGCAGAAAAGCGAGAATGCGTCTTGCCGTTTGCGGGTCAAGCTTGTCCAAATCGCGCACTGCGGCGCTGTCAAGCTCAAGCTTCCAAACCATAGCGCTTCATTACTTCTTCCAGCGCAATCGATTGAGATTTTCCGGCACGATTGGCAATCAATCTCTGCTCGGCAAGATACAAGTCTTCAAGATCGTCGATGTGCTCACGGATAGCCTCGATCATGTAAAAGGTTTTGCTTCGCCCAGTGCGTTGCGCTAAATTTTGCAGGCGGGTTGAAATATCGTCCGGCAATCGCAGAGATACGGTCATGGGGCACTCCTTTTCTGGATGAGATACGAGTATCTCATAAACCCGAACAAGGTGGTTTTTGCCTACCGCTCGTCGTAGCTGACCACGACCTTCTTCGACACGCAGTGGGATTGGCAAGTCAGCACAAAGCCTTTGTCGATCTCCCACTGCTCCAGCGTGAAGTTTTTTTCCATGCGCACCTGGCCTTCCAGCACCTTGGCGCGGCAGGTGCAGCATACGCCGCCTTTGCAGGCGTAGGGCAGGTCCAGACCGTCCTGCAGGGCGGTGTCCAGCACATTGTCCTGTGCATTCATGCCCATGCTGTGGGTTTTGCCGTCCAGCACCACTTGCAGTGCATATTCAAAGGCTTTTTGGCCCGTAGTCCTTGTCAATAGGACGTTAGCAGCTATTGAATTGATAGTATCCTGCTTTTGCAGTGCGATGCCCGAGGCAAAGCGTTCGGCATGCACGCGCTCTGCTAGCACGCCCGCCGCGTGCAGCGCGCGCTCGGTGGATTCAATCATGGCCTCGGGGCCGCAGATAAAGGCCTCGTCAATCTGGCTGGCGGGCAGCAGGGTGCGCAGCAGCTCAGCTACTTTGGCCTCGTCCAAGCGGCCCTGCTGCAGCGCCACCTCGCCGGGCTGGCGCGACAGCACATGCACCAGGCTGACGCGCTCGGGGTAGCGGTCTTTCAGGTCTTGCAGCTCCTCGTTAAACATGATGCTGCTGACGCGCTGGTTGCCATAGACCAGGGTGAAACGCGCGTCCGCCTGGGTGGCCAGGGTGTGCGCCATGATGGACAGCACGGGGGTGATGCCCGAGCCGGCCACAAAAGCCACGCGCTGGCGGGCCTGCGGGTTGCGCACGGTAAAACGCCCCTCGGGCGGCATCACGTCCAGCACATCGCCCACGCGCAGTTGCTGCGTTACCCAGGTTGACAGCACGCCGCCGGGCATGCGCTTGACACCGATGGTGATCTCTTGTGCACGGGCCAGCAGCGCTGGCGTGCTACAAATAGAGTAGCTTCGCCGGACAGATGCGCCATCGACCTGCGCGCGCAGGGTAACAAACTGCCCGGGCGTGAAGGCAAAGGCATCGCGCAGATCGGGCGGAATGGCGAAGGTGATTTGCGCTGCGTCGGCGGTCAGCGGCGTGACGGCTTTGACGGTGAGGGGGTGAAAATGCGGTGTGCTCATGGGTATGGGGGCGGGTGAGGCTACAGGTGGGGTGAGCAGAATCTGCGGACGGTGGCCTGGTGCTAGTACGGCTTGAAATAATCAAACGGCTCCAGGCAGTCCAGGCATTTGTACAGCGCTTTGCAGGCGGTAGATGCGAAGTGCGAGGTCTCGGTGGTGTTGCGGCTGGCGCAGCGTGGGCAGGGCACGGTTTGGTGGTCAAATTGGCCTGTAGACCTTTGTTTATTAGCGTAAGCAGCTCCTGATTTAGTAGCGAATTGGATGACGCTATTTGGCTGCGCAGCATGTGCAGCGGCGTGCTGGGGCGGTGCAATGCCGTATTCGCGCAGCTTGGTTTTTGCGCTGTCGGTCATCCAGTCGGTCGTCCAGGCGGGGGCTAGTTGCGTGATGACTCTGGCCTGCACGTTGGCCGTTTTCAGCGCAGCTTTGACATCGTCTTCGATCTGGCCCATGGCCGGGCAGCCGCTGTAGGTGGGGGTGATGACGACTTCAATGCTGCCGTCGGCGGCCTGGCGCACGTTGCGCAAGATGCCCAGTTCGCGGATGCTGACGACGGGGATTTCGGGGTCGGGGATGTGTTCTAGCAATTGCCAGAGCTCGGCTAGTGGTGTAGCTGAAGCGGTAGAGCGCAAAGTGGGGTCAGAGCAAAATTTCGTATTGGCTGGGTAGTCTTCGGGCGCTTGGTCGTCCTGAATTTTGATCTGACCCCATTTTGCTTGACTCAATTTTGCTTTCGCGTCGCCTGCGGGTGCGCATGCCTGATCCGCGCTTGCTTTCGGCTCCATCACCATATCGCCTCCGGGTGGGCGCGGGCCAGGCTTTGCATTTCCGCCAACAGGTAGCTCAGGTGCTCGGAGTGTTGGCCTTCTTTGCCGTGGGTGAGGTAGCCTTGGTCGCTGGGGATGCGCAAGGTGGCCTGGCTGAGCACGCTGCTGATACTCTCGTGCCAGGTGCCGCGTAACGCTGCCACGTCAACCCCGATGGCACTGTCAATGGCTGCTTTTTCCATAGCTGACTGCGCCCACCATTCTTGGGTAAATGGCATGAGATAGTCCACAGCGGCCTGCATCCGGGCGTGTGACTCTGGCGTGCCGTCGCCCAGGCGCAGCATCCAGTCGGTGCTGTGGCGCAGGTGGTAGCGCACTTCTTTCACGCTCTTGCCAGCGATGGCGGCGAGCTGCGGGTCTTGGGAGTTTTGCAGTTGCGCCCACACCAAATTCATCAATGCACTGTAGAAAAAATTACGCGCAATCGTCACGGCGTAGTTGCGCTCGGTGGCGACCGAGGGCGCAAAGGCGGTGCGGTGCGGTAGCTCTAGCAGCGTGTAATTGCGAAACTGCTCGGGGTTGCGAAAGTAGGCCAGTTGGTCTTCGGTGCAGTCTGAGCCCATTAGATTCGCACAGTGCTGGTACAACATGCGCGCCTGGCCGATGTGGTCCAGGCCGATATTGGCCATGGCAATGTCTTCCTCTAGCACCGGGCCGTGGCTGCACCACTCGGCGATGCGTTGGCCGTGGATGAGGGCGTTGTCGGCCAGGTGAAGGATGTACTGCGCTGGGTGCGTAGCGGGCAGCGTGGGGGAAGTAGGCGTGGCCATCACATATGCCCCACTGCATCGGGAATGTCATAGAACGTCGGGTGGCGGTAGATCTTGTCGCTGGCCGGTTCAAACATGTCCACTTTGTCCTCGGGCTGGCTGGCAGTGATGTCCTTGCTGGCGACCACCCAAATGCTCACGCCTTCCATGCGCCGCGTATACACATCGCGCGCCATGTTCAGCGCTTGCTGCGCGTCGGCCGCATGCAAGCTGCCGCAATGTTTATGCTCCAGGCCCTGCTTGCTGCGCAGGAAGACTTCAAAGAGAGGGAGTTCTTGGTTTGTCATGGTTTTGTAGTGTGATTGGGGGGCGGGAATAGGGAACGCAAAAAACGCTAAAAGAACGCGAAAAACGCAAAATCAAACCAACTTAGAATGCCATGTCTCGTGCTCAATTGATTCATTTTTTGCATCCACGGGCACATGGAGTTACAAAATTTCCTTGGTTATTTTTTGCGTTACCTAAAACCTCAAATATCAAGCCGCCTGCCGCAGCGAAGAAGCCTTCTGCTTAGCCGCATAAGCCAGCGCTGCATCCCGCACCCAAGCGCCATTTTCATGCGCCTTGACACGCGTAGCCAAACGCTCGGCATTGCACGGCCCATGGCCGTTCACCGTGGCCCAAAACTCGTCCCAGTCGATCGCACCGTAGTCGTGGCAGCCCTTGGCTTCGTTCCACTTCAAGTCAGGGTCGGGCAAAGTCACGCCCAGGATGGCGGATTGCGGCACGGTGGCATCGACAAACCTTTGCCGCAGCGCGTCGTTAGAAATGCGTTTGATGCCCCAGCGCATGCTTTGGCCGCTGTTGGGGCTGTCGCTGTCGGGTGGGCCAAACATGGCCAGCACCGGCCACCACCAGCGGTTGACGGAGTCTTGCACCATGGCGCGCTGGGCGGGCGTGCCCTGCATCATCGTCATCAGGCTTTCAAAGCCCTGGCGCTGGTGGAAGCTTTCTTCCTTGCAAATGCGGATCATCGCGCGGGCGTAGGGCCCATAGGTGCAGCGGCAAAGCGGCACCTGGTTCATGATGGCCGCGCCGTCGACCAGCCAGCCGATGGTGCCGGTGTCGGCCCAGGTCAGGGTGGGGTAGTTGAAGATGCTGCTGTATTTGGCCTTGCCGGTGTGCAGGGCATGAAGCATCTGGTCGCGCGAGGTGCCCAGGGTTTCGCCTGCGCTGTACAGGTACAGGCCGTGGCCGGCTTCGTCTTGCACCTTGGCCAGCAAAATGGCCTTGCGTTTGAGCGAGGGCGCGCGTGAGATCCAGTTGCCCTCGGGCTGCATGCCAATGATCTCGCTGTGCGCATGCTGGCTGATCTGGCGCACCAGGGTTTTGCGGTAGGCGGCTGGGCATCCAGTCTTGTGGCTCGATCTTGCCGTCGGCATCGATCTTGGCATCGAAGTGGGTTTGCAGCGCTTGCTCCGTAGCGCTGACTGGCGGGGCTACCGCTTGCAGTGGCTGGCGTGTTGCTGCGGTGTCGGGAATATCTAGGGCTTGGGTGTACACGGCGCTTTCTCCATCCCCTCCACGGGAGGGGGAAGCATTATTGTACCCATTAACCGACCGATGAGTCGGTTAATTAAGCCCGCAAGCCCCAAGGAGGGCTTAATTGCGGGAGGGCTCGAACTGGTGGGTGTCAAACACCGACATGCCTTTGGAGTCGCCTGCGGTGTTGGTATAGGCGGCCTTGTCTTCCTCTGATAGTTCCATGTAGCCGCTGTGGATACGGTTATCACCGCGTTGCACCTGGCGTGGGTCGGTAGTGATGGTGCCGCTGTAGTACAGGGCTGTCAGGCAGGAGGACAGGCGCTTGTCGGATAGCTGGGTGCGCTGTGCCAGGGTGCTCATCAGGCAGGGTTGCTGGCTGATCAGGCCAATGACGTTCATATGGTCTTGGTGCAGCCAGCTTTGAGGCAGCACTGACAGGCGGCGCAGGTGGATGGGTTGGCTGCGGTAACTGGCGGGCAGACGATCGGTCTGGGTGCGGCTGGCGTACACCCACATCAGCTTGTCCAGCGCAATGCCCTTGAAGCCTGCGGGCAGATAGTTGGTTTCGTAGGGGCGGTGCCGCCACGAGGCCAGCGCCAGCTCCAGTGGGCTGGCATCGGGCAGCATGCCCACTTGCCAGAGGGAGAGGTCCACCACCGCCACCAATTTGGACTCAAAGTGCAATTGGTAAATGCCGCGCTCCAACCCGCTTTGGCGGCTGGCTACCTGTTCGCCCAATGCAAAAAAAGTGCACAGACGCACCAGCACGTGGGCAAATTGATTGAGCGCTGTCGCGCATTCGTAGGCATCCTCCAGGTTGATGCTCAGTTTGGCATCAATCGTGGCAGGCAAAGGTTGGGTAAAGGCCACGGGGCGACTGACTTGCGAGGGGTCAATCATCATGGGCGAGTCGGGTGCTGCGGGGTTGCCAATATTGAGTGTTCCCGAGCCCATGGTGACACGGCTGCTGTGCAGCAACCACATATCAGCATCCTCAAAGGTTACCACTTGCCAGCGGCTGTTGGCAGATGCGGCAGCCTGCACTTTCAAAGTGGCTTGAATGGCCTGATCCTGGTCAAAACCAAGCAGTCCGAGTCGAAGTAGAGGTTGCTCCATGGTGGCGCGGTAGGAATGGGTTCAAGGTGGCTATGAATACATTATTCTACAGTTGAGTTGCTTCCCGCCCTAGAGAATTTGCCGAAAAAATAAAAAACCGCTACCCGCCGGCCTCTACCGCAAAGCCCTTGCCCCGTCCACGCCCCAGCGCGGCCAGCACCTGGGGCAGGGCGGCGTTAAGTGCGGCCTTCAGGGTGTGCGGCGGATTGATCAGAAACATGCCGCTTTCGCGCAGGCCAGGGCGCTTGGCGGCCAAAGGCTTGCCATCGGGGCTGATCTTGACCTGTGGCGCGGTCGCTTTCGCTGCAGGCTCCTGGCCAATATTAAGCGTAGCGTGCAGCCAGGGCTTTTTAGCCTGCTGCGCCAGCGCCTTGAGGCGGCGGGGCAGGTCGTGCGACTCGGCACGCGGAATCACCGGATACCACACCACATAGGTGCCGGTGGGAAAGCGCGCCATCGCGTCCTGCACGGCGGCTTTGACCCGGGCATAGTCGCTTTTCATCTCGTAGCTGGGGTCGATCAGCACCAGCGCACGCTTGTTGGGCGGCGGCAGCAGGGCGCGCAGTGCGTCAAAGCCGTCGGAGCGCTCCACGCTGATCATGCGGCCCGCCTCCAGCTGCGCCATATTGCCATCCAGCGCGGTAGCATCTGCGCCGTGCAGTTCAAACAGCTTGAGCTTGTCGCGCGGCGTGGTACCCGTGCCGCTGCGCAGCTGGCTGTGCATGACAAAGGGCGAACCGGGGTAGATTTTAAGCCCCTTGGCGTTAAAACTCTGGATGCAATCGACATAGTCTTGCAAGGCAGGCGCTACACTTTCAGTAGCTACTTGCGTCCCAGTGACAGGGACTGCAGGCTTATTTGTCTGGAAAATATCGGCGATCAGGAGTTTGCGCACGCCTTCGTCCGATTCGGCGCTTTTTTGCGCGTAGTCACCGTCCAGCCGGTACAAGCCTGCACCCGCGTGGGTATCAATCACCGTAATGCCAGCGTCTTTTTGGGTAAGGTATTTGAGTGTGGCAATCAGGGTCATGTGCTTGAGCACATCAGCGTGGTTGCCTGCGTGGAAGGCGTGGCGGTAGGAAAGCATGGGGCAATGGTAACTCTGAAACGCCAATATTGACCTAAGCCTTTGATTTTGCTTATAATGGAGGGCTTCGCAGCGTTTAGCTATGCCCGCGGCGGAGACTGTTGAGCCCAGCTCCTAGTCGCCCGCTAGCGCGTGCTGTACTGGGGGGTGCATCAACAAATACCCACCTAAGAGGCTCCCACCAGAGGAGCACCGACCGTGGAAAAGGCATGCTACAAACCCTTCTTTATATTGAAAAGAGAAAACTCATGACTACGTACAGCGCTAAACCCGCCGACGTGACGCACGAGTGGTTTGTGATTGACGCCACCGATAAGGTGCTCGGACGGATTGCCAGCGAAGCAGCCCTCCGTTTACGCGGCAAACACAAGGCCATTTACACGCCTCACATCGACACCGGTGACTACATCATCGTGATCAACGCAGCCCAGCTGCGCGTCACAGGTGCCAAAACACTCGACAAAAAATACTACCGCCACTCGGGCTACCCCGGCGGTATCTCCGAGACCAACTTCCGCGACATGCAAGCCAAGTTTCCTGGCCGTGCGCTGGAAAAAGCGGTCAAAGGCATGCTGCCCAAGGGTCCCTTGGGTTACGCCATGATCAAAAAGCTCAAAGTGTATGGCGGCTCTGAGCACCCACACACCGCGCAGCAACCCAAAGTGCTGGACATTGCAGGCATCTCGCGTGATGCAGTGCGTAAGGAGTCGAAATGATCGGTGAATGGAATAACGGCACTGGCCGTCGCAAATCCAGCGTAGCCCGCGTGTTCATGAAAAAAGGCACCGGCAAGATCACGATCAACAACAAAGACATCGCCGACTACTTCGGCCGTCAAACGTCCATCATGATCGCCAAGCAACCGCTGTTTTTGACGAATAACGTCGAAGCGTTTGACATCAAGATCACCGTCGCCGGTGGTGGCGAGTCGGGCCAGGCCGGTGCGGTGCGCCACGGTATTACCCGCGCCCTGATCGACTACGATGCGATCCTCAAGCCCGTCTTGAGCGCCGCTGGTTTCGTGACCCGCGATGCCCGCGAAGTTGAGCGTAAAAAGGTCGGTCTGCACGGCGCGCGTCGCAGGAAGCAGTTCAGCAAGCGTTAACTTGCTAGGTCGAAAGACTTCAAAAGCCGCACAAGCTTGCTTGTTGCGGCTTTTTACATTGACCTGCCATACTCCAGCCCTATGCGTTTTCGTCTCCTTCGCCGCCGCCTGACCATCAGCGCGCCCACCATGGCCATTCGCAGCCATGCGCCGTGGCCGCTGCGCTGGGCTATGGCGGCGCTGATGCTGGGCTTTTGCGCGGCCATTGGGCTGTGGGCGTTTGAGTTTGGCAAAAGCATTGCCGGGCTGGACAGCGATGCCAAGGAAGAGCTCGCCCAGCTGAAAAAAGAAGTCGGTCAACTGCGCGAAGAGCGCGACAAAGCCCAGTCCATTGTCAATACCTCGGAGAGTTTGCTGACAGCCGAGAAATCCGCCCAGGAAAAGCTCGGTAGCCAGGTCAAGCAACTGGCCTCAGAAAACCGCGCTTTGCGCGAAGACCTTGGGTTTTTTGAAAAACTCATGCCCTCGGGCGGCAAAGACAGTGTGGCCATTCGCGGTATGCAGGCCGAGCTGCTGGGCGAGGGTACGCAAATCAAATGGCAGGTGCTGGTGATCCAGCCGGTCAAAAACGCGGCGGACTTCAACGGCAAAATCGAATTGACCCTGGGCGGACTACAGGCCGGCAAACCCTGGAGCATGCCCATGCTTGGCGGCGAGCAAGTGTTGCAATTCAAACAGTACCGCCGCCTCGAGGGTGTAGTGGACTTACCCCCCCAAGTCGTGGTAAAAACGATATCCGCCAAAATCACTGAAGGCGCGGTCACCCGCGCAGTGCAAAGCGTGAAGATTTAGCCCCGCAGCCGTTTGGTTGGCTGCGTAAAAAGTTAGTGCCCACTTATTAGGAATCCTTTATGTTCGGTAAAAAGAAGCAGCCCCCCATCCGCAGTCTGGTCGCCCCCGGCACCGAGATTCGCGGCAATTTGGTTTTCACCGACGGCCTGCGGGTGGACGGTGTCATCATTGGCGATGTGCGCTCCAACGAAGACAGCCCCAGCATTTTGGTGGTCAGCGAGTCGGCCCATATTACGGGCGAAATCCATGCCGACCACGTCATCATCAATGGCCATGTGCAGGGCCCGGTGTATGCCAACGATCTTTTGGAGCTGCAACCCAAGGCCCGTATCGAGGGCGATGTGCACTACAAAGCGCTGGAAATGCACCAAGGCGCTGTCATCTCAGGCCAGTTGCGTCCCATGGGATTGTTGGAAGATAAACCCGCACTCAAATTGGCGGCAAATAACGGCTAGGCAGCATACCCGAGCGTTTTGCTGTACTATTTACCCCATTCCTTGATTCCCCAGAAAGCCCACCATGAGCGCAGTTGCCGAACACATTCACACCCCAGAGCTGGCTGAGATGCCCGCTCCCATCGTCTTTACCGACAGTGCCGCCGCCAAAGTGGCTGACCTGATTGCCGAAGAAGGCAACCCCGATCTGAAGTTGCGCGTGTTTGTGCAAGGCGGCGGTTGCTCGGGTTTTCAGTACGGCTTTACTTTTGACGAGATCACCAACGAAGATGACACCACCATGAGCAAAAACGGTGTCTCGCTGCTGATTGACGCGATGAGCTACCAGTACCTGATTGGTGCCGAGATCGACTACAAAGAAGACCTGCAAGGTGCCCAGTTCGTCATCAAAAACCCCAACGCTACCAGCACCTGCGGCTGCGGATCGTCCTTTTCAGCTTGAGTTTTTCTCTTGCCAAAAAAAGCCGCTTTTCAGCGGCTTTTTTACTGGAAAATCCACCATAGTCCTTGTCATATGGATGTAAGTAGCTATATAATTGATAGCATTTGAGTTGAAGCATATGAAAATCATCGTTATCCCCGGCGACGGCATCGGCCCCGAGACCATGTCCGCCACCACCGCCGTGCTGGAGGCCGCCTCCAGGCGCTTTGATCTCCAACTCGATTTGCGCTACGACATCGCTGGCCACGACAGCTTGCAAAAACACGGCGCAACCGTCACAGCCGCGCTGTTGGCCAAAGTGCGCGCCGCCGATGGCCTGATGCTCGGGCCCATGGCCACCTATGACTTCAAAGACGAGGCCAAGGGCGAGATCAACCCCTCCAAATTCTTTCGCAAAAGCCTGGACTTGCACGCCAATATCCGCCCGGCCCGCACCTACCCCGGCATGCCCGGGCGCTTTGGTGATTTTGATTTGGTCGTGGTGCGCGAGAACACCGAGGGCTTTTATGCCGACCGTAATATCGAGTCCGGCAACAGCGAAATGCTGATCACGCCAGACGTGGTGATCTCGCTGCGCCGCATCACCCGCCACTGCTGCGAGCGCATTGCCCGCAGCGCCTTTGAGCTGGCCATGGCCCGCAGTAAACATGTGACCATCGTGCACAAGGCCAATGTGCTCAAACTGGGGGACGGCATGTTTATCGCGCTGTGCCACCAGGTGGCCAAGGAATTCCCTCAGGTCACAGTAGACGACTTTATTGTCGATGCCATGATGGCGCATGTGGTGCGCGCACCACAGCGCTTTGACGTGATCGTCACGACCAATATGTTTGGAGATATTTTGTCGGACTTAACGGCTGAACTCTCGGGAAGTCTTGGTTTGGGCGGCTCGCTCAACGCCGGTGCGCTTCACGCTATGGGTCAGGCCGCGCACGGATCGGCACCGGATATTGCCGGGCAAAACATTGCCAACCCCTTATCCCTCATTTTGTCCGCAGGCATGCTGCTGGGCTGGCACGGGCAGCGTAAGGGGCTCCCTGCTTTCGTGCAGGCCAGCCAAGCGATAGAGCAGGTTACCGCCGCGGCGGTGCAGGCGCACGAGGTCACGCGCGATGTAGGCGGCACGCTGGGCACACGCGAAACCGGCGCGGCCTTCGTGCAGCGTTTGTTGGCGTATTGAGCCATGGGCTTGCTGCCGTCCGGTGCCTGCGACTGCCACGTACATGTCGTCGGCCCAACGCCAGACTACCCTATGGTGGCCGAGCGCCACTACACGCCCGGCTCCGCTTCGGTAGATGACCTGCGCCAACACTTAACTCGCAATGGTTTGCAGCGCAGCGTCATCATCCAGCCCAGCTTCTACGGCACCGACAACCGTTGCATGCTGCAAGCCCTGCGTGCCCTGCAAGGCGCAGGGCGTGGCATCGCCGTGCTGGATGCCGCCGTAAGTGATGCGGATTTGCGCGCCCTGCACCACCAAGGCATACGCGGTCTGCGGCTCAATGTAGAAAGCTCTGGAACGGGTGATGCCCAAGCCGCAGGCACCGCCTTGCAGTACTGGGCCGAGCGCATTGGCGCATTAGGCTGGCATTTGCAAATCTACGCCGCGCTGCCCGCACTGCACGCCATCACCCCGGTGCTGCAGAGCCTGGGTGTGCCCATTGTGCTGGACCACTTTGCCATGGTGCAGGACAATACGCCCGGTGACGATGCCGGTTTTCAAGCCATGCTGCAACTGGTGCAGTCAGGCCTTGCCTACGTCAAACTCTCCGCGCCTTATCGCATCCAGTCCGGTGCAGTGCCCATGCACGATGCCGTGGCACGCATCGCCGCGCGCTACCTCCAAGCCAACCCAGAGCGCGTGCTCTGGGGCAGCGACTGGCCGCACACCAACCGTGAGAGCGGCAAAACCACGCACGAGGTCAGTGCGTACCGATCCATCCCAGCCGCTACGCTGCAGGAAGGCATACGCACATGGCTACCCAGCGAGGCGCTGCGCCAACAGGTACTGGTGCACAATCCCTCGCAGCTGTACGCTTTTTAAGCGCGGCAGATGCGGAACTCTAAGCCCCGCCTTCGTAGAAGAATTCCTCCCGCACGATCTTGCCTTTGCTGACCGTGTACAAACCGACCTCGTCCATCTTCATGCGCTTGCCCGAGGGTTTGTTGGTCACGTCGTACTGAAAGCCGACGACAAACCGGTCGCCATGCGGCCAGGGCCCGGTCACTGTTGCCGCATGTACTTCGTGGTTGTTCATCCACCATTCGCCCTTCTTCTTGATCGCGGCCAAGCCCCTGGCTTCCTGCCCATCGCCTTCCGTCATCGCCATGGCCTCCACGCTCACTGCATTGTCTGCGTACAGGGTATTGAGCGCTTCCATGTTTTTACCTTGCTTGCAAAGCTCCACCAGTTTCTTGGCAATTTGAATCGTTTTCATCATAAGACATCCTTTCAGATTGACATGCGGCACACAGGCATGCCGCTTGCAACACTCTACTAGCCTGAGGTACTGGACAACAAGGCCTGCTGCGTAACACTTGAGCGAAGTCTGGTGCGAAATATTTTCATCTGTAAAAAGGGGCAAACACGCCGCAGCCTGTGCAGCCTGAAGTAACGTCTGCATTACAGCTTTTACAAGTCACTGTCGGTACGTAACGGCCCACTCGCGTATGGTGTGGAGCATGGAAATATCTTCAACTCAATGGCTGAACTCATTAAGCAATGACTTGCTGCAATGGCCCGCCATACCCGCGCTGGCGGATCTTCCCAGGGCCGCCTGGATTGGCTTTGCTTTGTTGCTGGCGGTGTGGCTCGGTGATCGTTTGCAGCGCACGGGTGCAGCGCGTACCATGGGCTATTGGCTGTGTGGAGCGGGTTTTGGCATCGCCGTGCTTGGAGTGCAGATGTGGCTTGTGCCCGCTGTTCCGTTGGCTGTAAGCAGCGCAGCCCATCCATCCGCACCGACGTTGCCCTCGCTGGTGCCCAGCACCTGGGCGACGTTGCACAGCCTGTCCTGGATTTTTGATCTGGCACTGGGTTGGGTGCTGGTGGAGCTGGGTCAACGCATGGACTTGCGCTGGCTGCTGCGCAACCGGGCGCTAGCGGTTACGGCGGTGATGGAATACGCTCTGACCTGGGGTTTGGCCGCGCTGGTACTGCACAGCTTGGGGCTGGCCTGGTTGCCAGCGGGCATTGCAGCGACCTTGGCCGCGCACAGCTCTCCGGTGCTACTGTCGACCCTGCTGGCGCAGTGGAACTCTGAAGGGCAAGTAACCGAACGGGCGTTGCACCTGGGCAGCATCAACACGGTGCTCACGGCTATTACCTTACCGGCTGTGCTGGCCCTGGGCAGTGCCTATGCCCAGGGTGAGGCTGTGCAGACGCACAGTGCCGTGCTGGGGGCTACTTTGGGCGGCATGGTCAATGCGTCGATGCTACGCAGTGGCCTGGAACTGGCCCAGCCAGTGTGGGAGGTCGTCGCCAGTGTGGCCATCGGGTTTGGCTTGGGTTGGTTATTATCGATCTTGCGCCAGGGTGCAGCCAGCCCGCGGCCCGCGGTGTTGCGCGGCGTAGCGCAGAACGGCAGCTTGGGTGCACCCGTGAGCATGGCCAGCAACGAACGCGCGCAATGGCTCAGCCTGCTGGGCGCAGTGTGTGTGGCGGTGGGCCTGGCGCAGTGGTGGGGCGCACCTGCATTGGTAGCTTGTCTTGCTTTGGGCCTGAGTTTGCGCAGGCGTGCGGCGTATGCGCTGACCAGTGATTTCGCTGGTAGTGGTGCCAGTGCGGGCTTGGGCCAGTTGGCCCAGGTGCTGATGTTTTTGGTGGCTGGTGCCTGCCTGCCCTGGTGGCAGTGGGCGGGGCTGCAACCGCAGCAAAGCGGATCAGCATTGAGCTTGCAAGTGCTGGCCCTGGCTGCGCTGCTATTGATGGTGCGACTGTGTACCAAAACACTGGTGTGTACCCTGACGGCCCGCTGGGCCGGGCTGCGTTGGGTGCAGGGTCTGGCGCTGGGATTGATGATGCAGCCGATGTCGATGACGGGTCTGGTGTTTGGTGCCATGGCCGCCAGCGCCTTGACCACCACCTATCCGCCACTTTCGCATGCGCTGCTGCTGATGCTGTGCGTCAGCGATGTGCTGGCCCCCTGGGTGATGCGCTCGGTACTGCGCGGCATGCGCGAGGTGGCTTTGACTCCCGTGCAGCCCATCGTTATGCGCCCCAATAACCACAGCGGTTTGCATACCCAGTCCAGCCTGCAGCCACGGCGCGTCGATACCCATGTCGATATCCACGCCGTGGGGTAATGAAATTATTCTGAAAGCGATCTAAGCCGCCATGCTGCCCTACACCCCCTCCCGTCCACTCACCATGGGCGTAGAACTTGAACTCCAGCTCCTCAACGCCCGCGACTTTGCCCTGTCGCGCGATGCCCCAGACCTGATCAATCTGCTGCACCGCAAGGTGGGACTGCGCGAGCGTATCAAACCCGAGATCACCGAGAGCATGGTCGAGCTCAACACCGGCATCCATGGCAACTACGACACCTTGCTGGTCGAGTTGCGGCAACTGCGCGATGCCCTGTGTGAGGCGGGTGACAAGCTCAATATCGACATCAGTGGCGGTGGCGCACATCCGGTGAGCGTGTGGAAAGACCGGCGCATCTATCCCACCGAGCGGTTTTTGCATACCTCGCACCTGTATGGCTACCTGGCCAAGCAGTTCACTGTATTTGGCCAGCATGTGCATATCGGTTGCCCCACGGGCGATGTGGCGATTCAGCTGACGCACCAGCTGGCACCCTACATCCCCTTCTTTATTGCGCTGTCGGCCGCCAGTCCCTACGCGCAGGGCGAAGACACCTCGTTTGAAACCTCGCGCCTGCATGCGGTGGCGGTATTCCCGCTGTCGGGCCACATGCCGCGCCTGGCCAACTGGGCCGAGTTTGGCCGCTACTTTGCCGAGATGCAGAGCTACGGCATTGTGGAAAGCATGAAAGATTTTTACTGGGACATCCGTCCCAAGCCAGAATTTGGCACCGTGGAGGTACGCATATTTGACACCCCGCTCACGGTAGAGATGGCCGCAGCCTTGGCCGCACTGGTGCAAACCTTGGCCTCGCAGTTGCTCACCCTCAAGCCGGGCAGTATCGCCAGCGCGCAGGTGGGCGACCTGGCCACCTACCGCGTGTATGGCTACAACCGTTTTCAGGCCTGCCGTTTTGGCTACGAGGCCATGCTGGTGGACCCGCGCAGCAAGCAGCCCTTTCACCTGGGGAGGGCACTCGGTGGCATGCTGGAGCAGCTCATGCCCACCGCCGCACAGCTAGGCACGGTACGGGCACTGGTGTATTTGCAGGAGATGGTGGCGGCGCGGCAAAACGGCGCCAGCTGGATGCGTGCCATGCTGGCGCAAAGCGGCGACCTGAGCGACATGATGCGCATGCAGGCCGGGCTGTTTCGCAGCAGCGGGCACCACAGCGCACATCGCTCGGCAGACCACAGTGTCCAGCGGACGGAGCCCAGCTTTCACAGCATGCCTGCTGCGTTGCAGCAGTTGGCGGCGTGAGCGGCTTAAGCCGGGTAGACGCAGCCCAGTACCCTTGCCCCTTTAGCTCCCGTCACACTCGCTAAAGGCAAAGCCTTGCGCAGCTTGGTTTGCCGCGCCAACCAGGCAAAGGCCGTGGCTTCTACATCTTGCGGCGGCAAGCCACGCGCAGCACTGGAGAACACTTTCAGATGCGGCAGGAGGGCTTGCAGGCGCAGCATCAGGTCGGTATTGAAGGCGCCACCGCCACAGACGATGAGTTCATGCAGTGGTGAATTGCTATTTTTTTCATAGCTGCTTACGTCCATAGCAATGGGACTAGCGGTCAATTCGACCAATGTTTTCTGAATATGCTGTGGTTTTTCAGCTGGGAAGGCGGCTAAGTGCTTGTCCAGCCAGGCGCGGTTAAACAGATCTCGTCCAGTGCTCTTGGGCGCTGGCATTGCAAAGTAGGGTTCGGCCAGCAGCGCGTGTAACAGGGCGGGGTTGACCACACCGCCCGCTCCCCAGGCGCCGCCCGTGTCATAGGCCGCGCCGGTGTGCTGCTGGCACCACATGTCCAGCAGGGCATTGCCGGGGCCGCAGTCAAAACCCAGGGTGTTGCCACCGGGCTGCAAAATGCTCAGGTTGCTGATGCCACCGATATTGAGCACGCCGATGGTTTTGCCTGCCGCATCGCTGCCGGGAGCCGCAAACCAGGCGCGGTGAAAAAATGGAGCCAGTGGCGCGCCCTGGCCGCCAGCGGCCACGTCGCGGCTGCGAAAATCGGCCACCACGTCAATGCCAGTCAGCTCGGCCAACAGGGCAGGGTTGTTTAGTTGCAAGGTGTAGCCGGTGCCGCCCGGCAGGCCGGGCTGGTGGCGCAGGGTTTGGCCATGCGCACCGATGGCTTGTACCTGCGCGGCCTGCACGCCGCTGCTCTGCAACAGCGCTTGCACTACGAGCGCATAGTTGCGTGCCAAGGCATTGGCCGCCAGCGCGGCGCGGTGCAGTTCGTTAGGGCCGGGGGTATTGAGTGCCAACAGCTCCGCTCTTAATTCAGGCGCTAGTTGCACACTGTGGGCGTGGATTACACGCGGTTTTTCATGGGAGAAATCAACCAAAGCGCCATCCACCCCGTCCATCGAGGTGCCCGACATCAAACCTATATACCAATCAGCCATGGCGGCAATGGTACACGCCAGTTAGGGCCGTGACATTGGCAGACAGGAGGATCAATTCGCCATACCGTTCAGCCTGAGCTTGTCGAAGGGTTCGCGAGGGCTTGGGGCAGGCTCAGCCCGAACAGTGTGAAGCGCTTACTGCGCGCTGGCTACCGTCATGGTGCGGGCAGCGGCCAGGTTAACGCGGATGTCGCCGACCATGTGGTTAAAGGCGACGCGGGCCGTGGGACTGAGAGGCACGGTCTCGCTCTGGCTGGCAATGGTCAGCGGGTTGTGGTGCACGCCGCCCACGCGGAACTCAAAATGCAGATGCGGGCCGGTGCTGTAGCCGGTGGTGCCTACTGCGCCTACCACATCGCCTTGTTCCACTTTTTGGCCGACCCTGACTCCAATGCGGCTCAGGTGCGCAAACAAGGTGCTTTTGCCACCCTGGTGCTTGACTTCCACCACATTGCCGTAGCCGCCCTGGCTGCCCGCAAACGACACCACACCATCCCCCACGGTGCGCACAGCAGTGCCGGTGGGGGCGGCGTAGTCTACGCCCATGTGGTTTTTAAACTGACGGGAGATGGGGTGTATACGGCCACCAAAGCCGCTGGTGATACGCGAGAACTCCAGCGGCGAAGCCAGGAAGGCTTTGCGCAGGCTGTTACCCTCCAGCGTGTAGTACTGGCCCTTGGTGCCTGGGTCCTGGAACCACACGGCTTGGTAGGTCTTGCCTTTGTTGACAAACTCGGCGCTCAGCACGCGGCCTGCGCGCACATGCTCGCCATCGGCTTGCAGGGTTTCGTACACCACGCTAAAGCGGTCGCCCTTGCGCAGCTCGCGGTGAAAGTCGATATCGCCCCCAAACATCTCAGCCACCTGGGTGGCTACGGCGTCGGGAATGCGCGCCTCGTCCGTCGCGGCAAACAGGGATGAGCGGATGATGCCGCCCGCCAGTCGCGTACCTGCCACCAAAGGGGCGATGTCGGTGCGGGCCTTAAAACCGTTATCGGTTTTATCAATCGTCAAACGCACAAAGTTGTTGGGCAGGTCGTCATGCGTCCAGCGCGCTTGCAATTTGACCAAGCGGTTGTCGCTATTGGTCTCTACCGTGATCAAACGGCCAGGGCGGCTGAGCAAGGCAGCACGGGCGGAGGCGTCGCTGCGGATAAAGGTGGCAGCATCGGCATCGGCGACGCCCAGGCGGCGCAGCAGGGACTCGGCGGTGTCATTGGCGCGAGTCGCATCGGTGCGATACAGCGTGAGGCCGGCCCCTGCGTCCAGGCTGGCGACCGACTCGGGCGCGGGTTCGACGTTTTCCAGCACCTGACGCACGGGCACATCGGACACATCGGGTGCAAAATTGGCCACGGCAAATGCGGTAGCCCCCGTGCCCAGCATCAGGGCGGCGGCAAGACCCATGAGTTGGCGCGGATAGCGCTGCGCAACACTGCCTAAAGACCGGGCCAGTACCTGCGCAACATTTACAAACTGAATCAAAGCCAAAAGAGGTTTCCTGATTAACACGAGCGCTGAGTAAAACGCTGGTAGGGCCGCGGATGCCATGGCACCCACGTAAAATGAGCTGCTTTTGGAAAAGCAAGAGGGCTAGTATAACTATGTCAAGATGTGCATTAATTGGATAAAACCCTTATGAATCAAGCCGTTACATCCTCCATTTCTACTGATTTAGCGGTATCCGACCGGGTACGCGAGGCCTTGGCCGTCACCTTACGGGGCGTAGAAGAGCTTATTCCGCAGGAAGATTGGCTTAAAAAGCTGCAAAAGTCTGAAAAATCGGGAATCCCGCTACGCATCAAGCTCGGCCTGGACCCTACCGCGCCCGATATCCACATTGGTCACACGGTAGTGTTGAACAAAATGCGCCAGTTACAGGATTTGGGCCATACCGTCATATTTCTGATCGGGGACTTCACCACGCTGATCGGCGACCCATCGGGGCGTAACACCACCCGCCCGGCCTTGAGCAAGGAGCAGATCCAGGCCAACGCCCAGACCTACCGCGACCAGGCCTACAAGGTGCTCGACCCCGCCAAAACCGAGCTGCGCTACAACAGCGAGTGGGGCGACGCGCTGGGCGCACGCGGCATGATCCAGTTGGCGGGCAAATACACGGTGGCCCGCATGATGGAGCGCGACGACTTTACCAAACGCTACACCGCTGGCCAGGCCATCAGCGTGCACGAGTTTTTGTACCCCCTGATGCAGGGCTACGACTCCGTCGCCCTGAAAAGCGACCTGGAACTGGGTGGCACTGACCAAAAATTTAACCTGTTGATGGGCCGCCACCTCCAGGTGGAATACGGCCAGGAGCCGCAGTGCATACTCACTATGCCGCTGCTCGAAGGTCTGGACGGCGTGGACAAAATGTCCAAAAGCAAAAATAACTATATCAGCATCACCGAACAGCCCAACACCATGTTTGCCAAGGTGCTGAGCATTAGCGACGTGCTGATGTGGCGCTGGTACACCCTGCTGTCGTTCAAATCTCTCGCCGAGATCGAGGCCTTGAAAGCCGAGGTAGCCGCTGGCCGCAACCCCAAAGACGCCAAAGTCATGCTGGCCAAAGAAATCACCACCCGCTTTCACAGTGCGGCGGCGGCGGACGCGGCGGAGCAGGACTTTATCAACCGCAGCAAGGGCGGCGTGCCGGATGAGATCCCTGAAGTCACGCTCAGCCTGGGCGATGATGCAGCGGGGCTGGGCATTACCCAAGTGCTCAAGCAAGCCGGGTTGGCGCCTTCCACCTCAGAGGCGGGCCGCCTGATTGAAGGCGGCGGCGTGCGCGTGGACTCGTCCGTGGTCAGCGACAAGGGCTTGAAGCTGCTGGCGGGGAAGTATGTAGTGCAGGTGGGCAAGCGCAAGTTTGCGCGGGTGACACTGGCCTGAGTAGCCCTGGATTACTTGGCACCCGCCGCCTCCAGCATCTTCACCATCTCTGTATAGCCGCGCGATTGGGCCAATTGCAGTGGGGTGTTGCCTTGCCGGTCGGTCAGTTGCAGATTGGCACCGGCCTTGACCAGCGCCTGTAGAGTGGCCTGGTGTCTGGGCCCGCCGTTGCCCAGCACGATGGATTCAATGGTGGCGGTCCAGTGCAGGTTATTCACATGGTCCAGCGGCGCGCCTGCGGCGATCAATTGGCGCACTACGCCGTCGTGGCCTAGGTGCGCCGCGGCGATGAGCGCTGTGCCGTCATAGCGGCTGGTCACCAGCTTGGCACTTGCGCCCAGTTGCAGCAGCACCCGCAGGGTGGCCTCGTCGTCGGCCACGCTGGCGATGGTCACGGCATCGTAGCGGTCATGCTCCAGCGCGTTGAGATCGACGCCGGCGTGGGCCAGTGCGCGGATGGCCTCGCGCTGCCTGGCAAAGGTGGCCACATGCAGCGGTGTACGGCCCAGGCCGTCGCGGCGGTTAAGGTCGGCTTTAGTTGCCGCAAGTTTTTGAATTTGGGCCACATCGCCCAGATGCGCCGCCGCATGCAGGCCTTGGTAACGGGCGGCTTCGGCGGCCGTGGGGGCCACCTGGGCGGGTGTGGTGACAGGAGCGAGCGCCAGCAACAACAGATAGTGCAGTAAATAATGCTTCATGGACAGTCCCGACAATATCGTATGCCGTTGGAGCACGCCAAGTAGCATACAGTTCCGGTTCACGCCAAAACTCAGGCGCGTCACGCCACCCTAACCAGGAAACCATCAAATGCAGGCAATGATTCAACGGGTGCGCGAGGCGCGCGTGGTGGTGCACGGCGCTGTAGTCGGCGCGATTGGCCAAGGCCTGTTGGTTCTGCTATGCGCCGAGCAGGACGACACGGACGCGCTGGCCGACAAGCTGCTGGCCAAAATACTCAAGCTGCGCATTTTCAGCGACGCGGCTGGCAAAATGAACCGCTCGGTGCAAGACGTGGGTGGCGGTTTGCTCGTCGTCAGTCAATTCACCTTGGCGGCGGATATATCTGGCGGCAATCGACCCAGCTTCACCAATGCGGCAGCGCCCGATGAAGGTAAGCGCCTCTACGATTACTTTGTACAGCAAGCGCACTTGGTACATCCTAGCGTGCAAACAGGCCAGTTTGCGGCGGACATGCAGGTGCATTTGGTGAATGACGGGCCAGTGACGATCCCCATCACAATGCGTTGATCCTGAGACGGCTTCGACCAGCGCGGCCCGAACCGGTTGCGCAAATGACTAGTCGCGCGTCGCCCGCTGCTGCACCCGGTCGATATACGCCTGCCCGTCCGGCGGGCGGCCTGCGCGCTGGCTTTCCCATAGCATGGCGCCCAGCTCCTGCATGACCTCGTGGTGCGCTTGGTGCAGGTCACCACGGCGGGCGGTGAGCAGCTCCACGGCTTGGCGGATGCCGCGCGGCTGGTCGATGCTGCATTGCTCGGTGATGGACAGGTGCATGGACAGGTGCAAAAACGGGTTACTCTTGCCGTCGTCGCCCGCGTAGACGCGCACCAGGGCAGCATCCACATCGCGCAGGTCCTCATCGTACTCGGGGTGCTCGGCGATCCACTGGTTCGCTATGGTTTCGATAGCTTCTTGCGCACTACCTGTTTGCGCTTTGGCATAAACAGAGCAAAAAAACCGGCGGACATCGTCTTGGCTGGGGGTAAACATGGCTCTGATTATCCAATGTGACACGCTGGCACCCGTCCTTTGGGGATAATTGGGGCACTAAAATTGAGCTTTCAACCTTCACCCAATCTTCACTTTATCCATCGCTTGCCAATGCCGGCAGCGCATTGAGGAGACACCACTATGACCACCCAAGCCTTTATCTGCGACGCGATCCGTACCCCCTTTGGCCGTTACGGCGGTGCCCTGAGCAGCGTGCGCACGGATGACCTCGGTGCCATCCCCCTGCGCGCCTTGATGCAGCGCAACCCCAATGTCGATTGGCATGCCGTGACCGACATGCTGTATGGTTGCGTCAACCAGGCCGGTGAGGACAACCGCAACGTGGCCCATATGGCCAGCTTGCTGGCAGGTCTGCCGCACGAGCTGCCCGGTGCCACCATCAACCGTCTGTGCGGCTCGGGTTTGGATGCTTTGGGCACGGCAGCCCGCGCCATACGTTCGCAAGAGGCTACGCTAATGATAGCTGGTGGCGTGGAAAGCATGAGCCGCGCACCCTTTGTCATCGGCAAGTCAGACAGCGCCTTTAGCCGTACGCCGCAAATGTATGACACGACGATTGGCTGGCGCTTTATCAACAAGCTGATGAAAGAAAAGTACGGCGTAGACAGCATGCCCGAGACGGCAGAAAACGTGGCTACCGACTACAAAATAGAGCGCCTGGCCCAAGACAAAATGGCTCTGGCCAGCCAGATGAAAGCCGTTGCCGCGCAAAAAGCGGGTTATTTTGATGCCGAGATTTGCCCCGTCGCCATCCCGCAAAAGAAGGGCGACGCAGTAGTCGTCAGCCAAGACGAACACCCCCGCGCTACCACGATGGACGCGCTGGCCAATCTCAGGCCCATCGTCAAACCCGACGGCACCGTCACCGCAGGCAATGCCAGTGGCGTAAACGACGGTGCCTGCGCCATCCTGCTCGCCAGCGAAGTGGAGGCCAAGAAACACGGCCTCACGCCCAAGGCCCGCGTCGTCGGTATGGCTACGGCAGGTGTGCCGCCGCGCATCATGGGCATTGGCCCTGCGCCCGCGACGCAAAAGGTATTGGCACTTACCGGCTTGAAGATTGAGCAGATGGATGTGATTGAGCTGAATGAGGCCTTTGCCGCCCAAGGCCTGGCCGTACTGCGCATGCTGGGCCTGCAAGACGATGATCCGCGTGTCAACCCCAATGGCGGTGCCATTGCCCTGGGCCACCCGCTGGGTGCATCGGGCGCACGCCTGGCCACCACCGCAGTCAACCAACTGCACCGCAGCAAGGGCCGCTACGCGCTGTGCACCATGTGTATTGGTGTAGGCCAAGGCATTGCGGTGATACTAGAGCGGGTCTAAACCGCTCCTTCCATTTTTCAACCAAGAATCACCATGCAAATTACCACTGAACAAATTTTTGACAACGCCCGCACTGCCAATGGCTTTATCAGCCGCACCGTGGACGATGCCGCGCTGCACCAGCTCTACGACCTGCTCAAGTGGGGTCCCACCTCGGCCAACTGCTCACCCATGCGCGTGCAGTTTGTCAAAAGCGCTGCGGCCAAAGAAAAGTTGCTGCCTTGTCTGAGCCCCGGCAACACCGCCAAGACGCAAAGCGCCCCCGTGACCGCCATCATCGGCATGGACATGCAGTTCTATGACAAGCTGCCCCAGCTCTTCCCCCATGCGGACGCGCGCAGTTGGTTTGTCGGCAACCAGGGCATGATCGATGCCACCGCCTTTCGCAACAGTTCGCTGCAAGGCGGCTACCTCATCATCGCCGCGCGTGCACTGGGGCTGGACTGCGGCGCGATGAGCGGTTTTGATGCCGCCAAGGTCGATGCCGCTTTCTGGGGTGGTACAGCCGTCAAGACCAACTTCGTATGCAATCTGGGTTACGCCGACACCAGCAAAACCATGGCCCGCAGCCCGCGTCTGAGCTTTGCCGATGTCTGCCAAATCGTTTAAGCACCAGCGCTCCAACTCGCCACGCGCTTGAGCTTTCCTTTCATCACCGACTGGCATTTCTATGCCAGCGCCATTCCCGCCGTGCTGATCATGGGCATCAGCAAGTCGGGCTTTGGCGCGGGCTTTGGCTCGCTGTCCGTGCCCTTGATGGCCTTGGCTATCAGCGTGCCGCAGGCGGCAGCTATCTTCATGCCGATTTTGTTGGTGGTCGATTGTTTAGGCTTAGCCGCCTTTCGCAAAGACTACGACAAAGCGCTGCTTAAATTCCTGCTGCCTTACGGCTTGGTTGGTGTGTTGATCGGAACCCTGCTTTTCAAGCTGCTGGACGCACACATTGTGGCCGGTGTGGTGGGCGGTTTCACGCTGCTGTTTTTGGCCCAACGCCTGCTGTTTCCACCCCAACCCGGCAGCCCCTTGCCGCCACGCTGGCTGGGCGCGATCTTGACCGTGACCTCGGGCTTTACCAGCTTTATTGCCCATGCGGGCAGCCCACCGCTCAACGCCTATGTGCTGCCCCTCAAACTCACCCCCGTGGTGTTTGCGGCCACCATGTCGTTCTTTTACTTTGTCATCAATCTAGCCAAGTGGATTCCGTATGCCTGGCTGGGGCTGCTGGACATGCCTAACTTTGCCACCTCGCTGGTGCTGATGCCGATTGCCCCCCTGGGCGTGTGGATCGGCCTCAAAGTCACACGCAAAATCAACCCCACCCTGTTCTACCGCCTTGTGTATATTGGCATGTTCCTCACGGGTTGCAAACTGCTGTGGAACGCCTTCCATTAACCGGAGTCCCCATGTCCATCACCGCCAAGCTGTCCGAACTCAAAGCCCAAGCCCGCAAAGTTTGGGCTTTGTCGCTTCCGTACTTTCATTCCGATGAAAAATGGAAAGCCCGAGGTCTGCTGCTGGCGATAGTGCTACTCAATTTAGGCACGGTGTTCATGCTAGTGCAGCTCAACGACTGGAACCGAATTTTCTACGACGCGCTGCAAGAAAAAAATCAGCCCGTCTTCTGGCAGCAACTCGGGCGCTTTACCTATCTGGCTTTTGCCTACATCATCATTGCGGTGTACAAGTTTTACCTGACGCAGCTGTTGGAGTTGCGCTGGCGCACCTGGATGACCGAACATTACATCCAGCGTTGGCTGGCTAATAAGGCGTTTTACACCCTGGAGCTGCTGCGTTTTTCCAAACAGGCCGACATGAGCCCCGACAACCCCGACCAGCGCATCCAGGAAGACGCGCAGCAGTTCACCGCCCTGACCGTGTCGTTGTCCATGGGCCTGCTCAATGCCGTGGTCACGCTGCTGAGCTTTGTTGGCATTTTGTGGGGCTTGAGTGGTGGGTTTGAATTCAAGTTCAATGGCAGCACCTACGAGATTGCCGGGTTTATGGTGTGGATGGCCGTGGTTTACGCGGTGGTGGGCAGCGCCATCACGCACTGGATCGGCAAGCCGCTGGTGGCGCTAAACTTTAACCAGCAGCGCTACGAGGCCGACTTTCGCCACCACCTGGTGCGCGTGCGCGAGTACAGCGAGGCCATTGCACTGGACAAGGGCGAGGCGGTCGAACGCGGTGCCATCAACCTGCGCTTTGGCTCAGTACTGCAAAATTATCTGGAGTTGATCAACGCGCAAAAACGCCTGACCTGGTTTACCGTGGGCTTTGGCCAGGCGGCGGTGGTGTTCCCATTTATCGTGGCTGCGCCGCGCTTTTTCAGCGGGGCTATCCAGCTGGGCCAACTGATGCAAATCGCCTCGGCCTTTGGCCGGGTGCAAGACGCGCTCAGCTGGTTTGTCGATAACTACGCCAGCCTGGCTACCTGGAAGGCCACCACCGACCGCCTCACCAGCTTTGAAGCCTCGCTCTGCACGGTAGAAGCGCAACACAGTGCACTTTTGCGGCAATATGTGCCGGTAGTCCCTGAATACAGGACGCAAGTAGCTACTGAAAATGTAGCAAATGCAGACCAATTGCAGACCCAGGAACTGACCTTGGCGCTGCCCGACGGCACCCAGTTGGTGCAGGGTGCCGTGCTGCACGCGCGCACCGGTGACAGCATCATCGTCACTGGCCCGTCGGGCAGCGGCAAGAGCACCTTGTTTCGCGCCATTGCTGGAATCTGGCCGTATGCCTCGGGGCAGTTGCAGTTGCCTGCGGGATTTGAGCAGCGCGCCATGTTTATTGCCCAGCGGCCCTACTTCCCCAATGCCCCCCTGCGCGTGGCGTTGGCCTACCCTGACGAGGCGGCGGACTATACCGATGCCCAACTGTGCGCCGCACTGGATGCCGCCCTGTTGCCGCAGCTGAAAACCCGCTTGGACGACGAAGATGCCTGGGGCCAAAAACTCTCCGGTGGCGAGCAGCAACGCCTGGCGATTGCCCGCGTGTTTCTGAAAAAACCGCAATGGATTTTTGCCGACGAAGCCACCAGTGCGCTGGATGAGGTGGCCGAAAAAACTATCTATGAACGGCTGTTAGGCCAAGTAAAACAAGCGCAAGGCGCTCTGATATCAATAGCGCACCGGCCTGCGGTGGCGGGGTTTCATGCCACGCGCTGGAGCTTTGAATTGCAGCCAACAGGAGCGGCGGCCCGGTTTGCCATTGCGGCGACTACGCGCTGAGGCAGTGTATAGGGTGCGTTGAAGGTACGCTGAACGGGAAATTTAAGCAGACACGACGCAGTGCATTGTGTATATTGGGCTGTGGCTTGCGCCCCCACCCACTCGCGCAGGACACCTTGCCTTCGTGGAGGTCTCCATGTCCCTTGCTGCCAGACTGTCTGAATTTAGAATCCAGGTCCGTAAGGTCTGGGCTTTGTCGTTGCCGTATTTCCAATCGGAACAAAAGTGGCAGGCCCGTGGCCTGCTGCTGGCCATCGTCCTGCTCAATCTGGGCTCGGTCTACATGCTGGTGCAGATCAACGACTGGTACCGTGTGTTTTATGACGCACTGCAAAATAGAAATCAAACGGTGTTCTGGCAGCAGTTGTTGCGCTTTACCTTGCTGGCGCTCACTTATGTGTTCATTGAGGTGTACAAGTTTTACCTGACGCAGCTCCTGCAGGTGCGCTGGCGCGCCTGGATGACGGGGCACTATACGCAGCGCTGGTTGGCGCACAAGGCGTTTTACACCCTGGAGCTGATGCGCTTTTCCAAAGATGCACCGGCACTGGCCGACAACCCCGACCAGCGCATTCAGGAGGACATCAATCTTTTTACCATTGACACTGTCTCGCTCAGCATGGGGCTGTTGAACCAGCTGGTCACCTTGCTGAGCTTTACCGGCATTTTGTGGGGTTTGAGCAGTGGCTTTGAATTCACCCTGGGCGATAGCACCTATGAAGTGGCAGGCTTTATGGTGTGGATGGCGGTGGTGTACGCCATCGCGGGTAGCCTGATCACCCACAGGATTGGCAGGCCCCTGGTGGCCTTGAACTTTAACCAGCAACGCTATGAGGCCGACTTTCGCCACCACATGGTGCGCTTGCGTGAGTACAGCGAAGCCATTGCCCTGGACCAAGGCGAGACGGTAGAGCGCAGCGCACTGGATGCGCGCTTTGGAGCCGTGTTTAAAAACTATCTCCAACTCATTGCGACAGAGAAACGTCTGACCTGGTTTACAGTCTGGTTTGGCCAGGCGGCGGTGGTGTTTCCGTTTATCCTCGCGGCTCCCCGTTTCTTTAGCGGAGCCATTCAGCTGGGGCAGGTGATGCAGATCGTTTCGGCCTTTGGCTATGTGCAAGAGGCGCTGAGTTGGTTGGTAGACAACTACGCCAACCTGGCCGCGTGGAAGGCCACAACGGACCGATTGACCAGTTTTGACACCTCCCTCGTCAGCGCAAAAACCCTGCATGAGCAGCAAAACCGGCCATTCTTTCAATCTAATATAGCGCGAGCAGTCACTAAAAATACAGCTGCCGTGCATACAACCCAACGAGGCGGTGCACTGCAATTGCACAACCTCACACTCTCACTGCCCAGTGGCAGCCAGCTCGTGCAGCATGCCGAGTTGTGTGCCCAGGCCGGTGACAGCATCATCATCACGGGGCCTTCGGGCAGCGGCAAAAGTACGCTGTTTCGTGCCATTGCAGGCATCTGGCCGTTTACCAACCTGGGTGCCAGCGGCAGCATCGCACGTCCCGCCGACTTTGATGCGCAGGTTATGTTCATCCCCCAGCGCCCTTATTTTCCCAACGCCACCCTGCGTATTGCCTTGGCCTACCCGCAAGACGCCTGCATCTACACCGACGAGGCGTTGTGCATGGCACTGGACGAGGCGATGCTGCCACAACTTAAAAGCCGCTTGGACGAGGAAGACACCTGGAGTCAAAAGCTCAGCGGCGGTGAGCAGCAACGGCTTGCGCTTGCGCGCGTTTTCCTTAAAAAGCCTCGCTGGCTGTTCGCCGACGAAGCCACCAGCGCGCTGGATGAAGCGGCTGAGAAAACCATCTATGAACGGGTGCTTGCCATGGTGAACCGGACCCAAGGTGCTTTGGTATCTATAGCGCACAAACCTGCGGTAGCCAGCTTTCATGCGACAAACTGGAGCTTTGAGACAGCTGTAGAGGGGGCAGGGGCGAAGTTTTCTATAGCATCGTCTACGCGATGAGGTGAAGTGTGCAGCCATTTACTCCTGTACAACCGCTGTAACCTGGTAACTCTGAGCGATACTCTGACCATGCACCGCACCATCTTCACCACACCGATAGTCAACACGCTGCTACGCAACTTTTCTGTTGCTTTTCTCAAACTCACGGGCTGGCAAGTCGAGGGCAGCTTGCCTGCGGGCGCAGACAAGTGCGTGCTGATTGCCGCGCCGCATACCAGTAACTGGGACTTGCCCTACACGCTGATGGTGGCGTTTGCCCTGCGCCTGAACATTTACTGGATGGGCAAACAAGCCATATTTACGCCACCGTTTCGTGGTCTGATGATGTGGCTGGGCGGCATTCCGGTCAACCAGGAGCAATCGACCAATCTGGTGGCAGCATCCAGTGATGCCTTGAAGACGGCGCAGGGCATGCTGCAACTGGTGGTCGCGCCCGAGGGCACACGCAGCAAAACACGGTACTGGAAAACCGGGTTTTACTACATTGCGCTGGGTGCGCAGGTGCCTATCGCGTTGGCCTATCTGGACTATGCGCGCAAACGCGGTGGCCTGGGCCCCGCCATCCAGCCCACTGGCGATATTGAGAAAGACATGGTCCTCATCAAGGCGTTTTATGCGCCGATGCGGGGTAAGAGGCCGGATCAGTTTGAAGTGTGAACTGCTCCCAGCCACGCGCCCTGAGCGCACAGGCCGGACAGGTGCCGCAGCCATAGCCCCAGGCGTGGCGCTCTTTGCGCTCACCCAAGTAGCAGGTGTGGGTATGCTCCACCACCAAGTTCAGTAGCGCTTTGCCACCGCCTGCCACACCCGATGCAGCGCCCAAATCTTGCGTCATGCGCCAAGTGGCGGCTTTGTCAATCCACATCAGCGGGGTGTCGATTAAAAAGCGTTTGTCCATGCCCAGCGACAGCGCCAGTTGCATGGCTTTCATGGTGTCGTCGCGGCAATCCGGGTAGCCGGAAAAATCGGTCTCGCACACCCCGGTGACGATGACTTGCAGCTCGCGCCGGTAGGCCAGCGCAGCAGCCAGGGTGAGAAACAGCAGGTTGCGTCCCGGTACAAAGGTATTGGGCAAGCCCGACTGCTCCATCTTGAAGGCCATGTCCCGCGTGAGCGAGGTTTCGCTCACCTTGCCCAGCACGGCTAAATCGAGCACATGGTCGTCGCCCAGCTTACTGCCCCATGCGGGAAACTGTTGGCGCAACTCTTTCAACACAATCAGTCGTTGCACCAGCTCGATGCTGTGGCGTTGGCCGTAGTCAAAGCCCACGGTTTCGACATGGGCAAATTTTTGCAGCGCGTAGGCCAGGCAGGCGGTGGAGTCCTGCCCGCCCGAAAACAGCACGAGGGCGCGGGTGTGGATGGGGCCTTGGGCGGCGGTGCGTAGAGTGTCCTGCATGCGTGCAATTATCGCGACTTGTGTGCAAGTTGTGCGAGCGAGATAATGCAAACATGACCACGTCCAAAGATTTCGCCGATTACTGTTGCGACCTACTCGCCAGCGCAGGCGCTTGCGTGGCCAAGCGGATGTTTGGTGGGTTTGGGATCAGCACAGATGGATTGACGCTAGCTATTCTGGCCGACTTGGGCGATGGCGAGAAACTGTGGCTCAAGGGGGATAACGAGACGCGCAGTCGCTACGAGGCGGCGGGCTGCGCCATATTTACCTACCCGATGAAGGGCGTGCCCCGGTCGATGAACTACTTTAGCGCACCAGAAGAAGCCATGGACTCGCCCGATGCCATGCGGCCCTGGGCGGCGCTGGCGCTGGAGTGCGCGCTGCGTGCCCGCGCGGCCAAGCCTGTGGCCAAGCCCAAGGCCGTACGCAAATCCACCAAGGCCTGAGCCACCGCTGCACTCGGTGCAGGTTGCCGTGCCGCTGGTGGAGCCCAATTCCCACGCACTGCTAAGTGCAAAGGCGCTGCCTGGCGCATGGGCACGGGGTCCCAGTCAAAGTACAGCGATGGGCTGGCAGCGGTTGACTTGGCAGGCACGGGCCAGGCTTCCATCACCATTCGGTCGTTGGCACGGACACGTAGGCTATCGCCCGTCCGCAAAAAATAATCGCCGGGCTGACTGGACAAAGTTATCCAGGCGCGGCCTTGGGTGATGCGCAGCATGGCACCGCGCAAGGGCTGCAAAGTCATGGCGCGGCCAGCGTGCAGCGCAAACGATCCGCAGGGCTGCGCGGTGGGGTTCTGTACTGCGGGGCAGGGTGCGCGATGCTGATGCAGCGCGCCATCAAAAGACAGGTGTTCGGTATACACGGCAACTCCTTAAAAGTACCCGCACTCATGAAGTGCGGGAATGAATGATCCCCCAGTGTTGCTTGCCAGTCCAATGAATTCGCATTACACTATTTATGCCCCTAGGGCATGAATACACGAATCCATCTTGCGGGACAGAGCAAAACGGTACCCCCCGTTTTGCTCTGTCCCCAACCGACTAGAAAAAGGCGCGATACATGCTCCATTCACAAACCCATCTCCGCACCCGCCCCATCGGCGCGGGCAATCTGCGCGCCTTTGCTGCGGTGTCGCGGCACCTGAACTTTCGCGCGGCAGCGGAGGAACTGGCGCTGACGCAGTCAGCGGTGTCACGGCAAATCCAGGCGCTGGAGGAAGAGGTCGGTGCCAGCCTGTTTAACCGCCACACCCGGGCCGTGGAGCTGACGGCCGCAGGCATGCTGCTGCTGGGCGCCAGCGCGCCCGGGCTGGAGCGCATTGACAGCGCGGTGCGGCAGATCCGTACCAGCACGGGGCGCAAGCAGGTGTCGTTGACCACCTTTGCATCGTTTGCATCAATGTGGTTGATTCCCCGGCTGGAAGTATTTCAAAAAGAAAATGCCGATATTGATATCCGCATTGATGCTTCAGACGCATCGGTCGATATGGAGACGGCCGACGTGGACATTGCCCTGCGCTACGGCCCGGCGGCCAAGATGCCCGCGCACGCCATCCGCCTGTTTGGTGAGCAGCTCACGCCGGTGGCCAGTCCGTGGCTACTGAAAAGCCAGCCCAAAATCAAAAGCGCGGCAGACTTTGCCAACTTCACCTTGATCGAAGCAGGTGACGCGCACAGCACCCACCTGGAGTGGCTGTCCTGGCGGCGCTGGCTGGATATGCAGCACCTGCCCAAGCTGGAGCCCAAGCGTTGGCTGTTCTTTAATTACGCCTATCAGATGGTGCAAACGGCTCTGACGGGCCAGGGCGTGGTGCTGGCACGCACGCCGCTAGTTGCCGAGCATTTGAACAGCGGCGACTTGGTCGAGCTATTGCCCAAGCTGCGCATCGACTCACCCATGGCCTTCTGGCTGGTGTTGGGCCCGCGCGCCCGTTCCAGCACGCTGGCCCGCGCAGAGGTGACTGCTTTTTGCAATTGGCTCAAGGCACAGGCAAAACAAACCCGTAGCGCAATTGGCGAGGTGCCTGGCAGTGATGTCGAGACCGGGTCGCTGGACGACTAGCGCATTTACTTACGCCGACTCAGGGATAGGCTTGCCCGTCTTCCGTCAATATCGCCGCCAAGGGCACATCGTGCGGTTCGGGTTCAAAGGTGGGAACGTAGGCATGCGCGTAGGCCAAGCCCACCGTCACTGGCTTGGGTTGCAGATTCGCCAGGGTACGGTCATAAAAACCGCCGCCATAGCCCAGCCGGTAGCCGCCCGGGCCAAAGCCGACGCAGGGTACAAACAGCAGGGTGGGCACTACCACTTCGGTGTCTTTGGGCTTGGGGATGTTGTAAGCGTCTTCTTCCATCGGGCAGCCGGGATACCAAGCGTAAAAGGTCAGGGTTTTGTGGACTTTGTCCATCACCGGCAGGCCAATTTTGCGCGGCGAGAGGGGGCTGCCGCTGACCAGATTGTGTACAGACTGCGTGACAGAAGCTATAAAATTAGTAGCTGCTTGCGCACTATCTGCCTTCGTTTTGGGTGATTTATCGTCCACAGTAGGGCTTTGGTAGCCGCCCAGTGCGCCGTCCTCTTGCCAGCGGTACAGTGCAGGTAGCGGGTCAAACTCGCCCTTGATGGGCCAGTAGGCTCCGATGACGGCATCGGGTCGGCCCACCAGCCAGATGCGCATGACGCGCTGCAGCTGCTCGGCGCGCTGTAGGCGGTCAGGCAGGTTCAGGCGTTGTTCTACCAGTTGCTTGCGGATATGCGTTTTGTCCATAATCGGGGTATGCCTTTAGTATTGAAACCCATGACCCAAAAATTCACCTCGCTCATTCTGGCATGTTTCAGCGTGTTTGCGCTCTCGGCTAGCCTCTCTGCCAATGTGTGTGCGCAAAACCAACGCGGCGACGAGGCCATGCTGGACATGGCCCAGGCCTTCAAGCGCGGCGACAAGACGCGCTTGGCGGCCTTGCTGCCGCAAGCGCGTGGCCATGTGCTGCAAGCGCAGGCGGTGTACTGGGACATCAAGTCCCGGCTGGAGCAGGCCAGCGCGCAAGAGGTGCAAGAGGCCATGCAGCGCATGGCGGGCACCTACCATGAAGACCGGCTGCGCAACGACTGGCTCCTGCTCTTGGGACAGCGCCGCGACTGGACCAGCTTTGCCGCCGAATATCCCCAGTACCGCATGCAAGACGACCGTGAGGTGCGCTGCTACGCCCGTCTGATCGAGCACACCCAGGGCCAAGACGTGGCCGACGAAGTGCGCCGCACCTGGTATAGCCTGCGCGATGCGGAGGAGGGCTGCACCAGCGCCGCCCAAGCACTGTACGAGAGCAAAAAACTCAGCGCCATGGATGTGTGGCGCAAGGCCCGCACCAGCATGGAGATCAACCGCCCCCGTGCCGCCAGCAACGCGGTGCAAATCGTCGCGCCCGAGTCGGCGGCGCTGGTGGCCGACATCAATGCCAGCCCGGCCAAGTTTCTCACCGGCAAGGGCGCGGCGGCGCGTAAGCAACTGGTGACGCTGGCGTTGATCAAAATGGCCACCAGCGACTACGAACCCACGGCTGCTGCGCTGCAGGCCAAATGGGCGGCCGCCCTTGCACCCGAGCAGGCCGGCTGGGTCTGGGGCGTGCTGGGCAAGCAGGCCGCGCTCAAGCAAGACCCTCAAGCCAACAGCTATTACGCCCGCGCAAATAACGAGCATTTAAACGACGAACTGCTGGGCTGGAAGGTGCGCGCCGCGCTGCGTTCGGGCCACGGTGCCAAGCAGTGGTCTGTCGTACGGGATGCCGTCAACGCCATGAGCGATGAGGCCCGCAAAGACCCCACCTTCGTCTACTGGAAGGCGCGCGCTCTAATGGCGGGCGCGCCTGCAGGCAGCGCCGAGCGGGCCGAGGCACAAATCCTGCTGGAGAGCATTGCCTCGCCCAAAGGCTTTTACGAAATGCTGGCGATGGAAGAGCTGGGCCAGCCCATCACCGCGCCCGCCCGCCCCGCCGCACCCACGCTGCCCGAGAAAGAGGCCGCTCGTCTCAATGGCGGCCTGAACCGCGCGCTGTACGCCATTGCCATCGGCCTGCGCAGCGAAGGCGTGCGCGAGTGGAACTACAGCACCAACCTGCACACCAAGGGCGGCATGACCGAGCGCGAGCTGTTGGCCGCCGCCGACTTTGCCTGCCACCACGAGGTGTGGGACCGCTGCATCAACACCAGCGAGCGCACCAAGGAAGGCATCGACACCGCCCAGCGTTTCCCCATGCCGTTTAAAGAGCAGGTCATCCAGCGCAGCAACAGCACCGGCGTAGACCCCGCCTATGTGTACGGCCTGATCCGCCAGGAAAGCCGCTTCATCATGGACGCGCGCTCGGGCGTGGGTGCATCGGGCCTGATGCAGGTCATGCCCGCCACCGCGCGCTGGACGGCCAAAAAGATTGGCCTGGAGGGCTTTACCGCCGAGCAGATCAACAACCGGGACACCAACATCACCATCGGCACGGCCTACCTCAAGCTCGCGCTGGACGACTTTGCCGGCTCCATGCCGCTGGCCGCCGCCGCCTACAACGCGGGCCCCAACCGCCCCCGCGTCTGGCGCGGCGTGGCCGGTGGCCCCATCATCGAGGCCGCCGCCTGGGCCGAAAACGTGCCCTTTGCCGAAACCCGCGACTACGTGAAGAAGGTGCTGGCCAATACCACCATGTACGCCGCCATCCTCACTGGCCAGGCACAAAGCCTCAAAGCGCGGCTGGGCACCGTCGGCCCGCGTGAGGTGAGTGCGCCAGAGGTAAACAAGGATTTGCCTTGATATTTTGGTAAATTATGGCTGTAGTCCATGCAAATAGGTCATAAGCAGCTATGAAAATAATAGTACTCGGCGGCACCGGCTTCATCGGTCGCCATATCTGCGAGAAGCTCGCCGCTGCGGGCCACGACATTACCGTACCCACCCGCAATGCCAACAGCACCAAGGCGCTGCGCATGCTGCCCGGCCTGCACCTGCGGGAGTGCGACGTGCACCAGAGTGCGCAACTCAGTGCTGCCGTCGCTGGGCACGATGGCCTCATCAACCTGGTGGCCGTGCTGCACGGCAGCGAGGCGCGCTTTGAGCAAGTGCATGTGCAGCTCCCCCGCCGCATCGCCGCCGCCTGCCAGGCCGCTGGTGTGCGGCGAGTCGTCCACATCAGCGCCCTGGGCGCAGCGCTGGATGCCCCCTCGCGCTACCTGCGCAGCAAGGCGCGCGGCGAGGCGGCACTGGCCAACAGTGGTCTATCGCTTGCGATGCTGCGGCCCAGCGTGGTGTTTGGCGCAGAAGATAAACTGCTCAACGTATTTGCCGCCTTGCAAAAGCTCGCGCCCATCGTACCGCTGGCGGGCGCGGATACGCAGTTTCAACCCGTCTGGGTAGAGGATCTTGCGCAAGCCGTGGTCACTTTGGCGACCGACAGTAGCTATAGTAATAATAGCAGCCTACGCCCTGGCGACAAGGACATAGCCGCCAAAACACCCTTAAATACCAGTATCGTCGAAGCCTGCGGCCCGCAAGTGCTGACGCTGCGCGATCTGTTTGCCATTGCTGGCCAGTGTGTGGGCGCACGGCGTCCCATCCTGCCGCTGCCCATGCCCCTGGCGCGCCTGCAAGCCTGGGTGATGGAGCACCTGCCCGGCGAGCCCCTGATGAGCCGCGACAACCTGGACTCCATGCAATCACCCAGCATCGCCACGGGGCACTACCCTGGCCTGGGCGCTGTAGGCATCAGCCCCAGCAGCATTTACGCCATCGCACCCACTTACCTCGGCGTGGCGCGCACCATGGATGCCCACCGCAAGAACGCATCAATAGGCTAGTTTTCCAGCATCAATGCCGCGCGGCTTTGCTGGCAAGATGCGGCTCTTAAGAACATAAGGATGCAAACATGCAACTCTACATCGCCAACAAAAACTACTCCTCCTGGTCCATGCGCCCCTGGGTGATGCTGAAAAACGCAGGCATCGCGTTTGACGAAATCGTGGCGCGCTTTGACTCGTTCGATCCCGGCTCGCAGTTTAAAAAAACTATCCAAGCCGTCAACCCCACCGGCCGCGTGCCCTGCCTGGTGGACGACGGCTTAGCCGTGTGGGACACCCTGGCCATTGCCGAATACGCCGCCGAAAAATACCCCGACAAAAAGCTCTGGCCGCAAGACGTCAAACAGCGCGCCCGCGCCCGCAGCCTCTGCGCCGAGATGCACAGCGGCTTTGGCGCCCTGCGCAGCAGTTGCCCCATGAACATCGAAGCCAGCCTGCCTGAGGTAGGCGCACTAGCCCTGCGCGACAAACCGGCTGTGCGGGCCGACGTAGCCCGCATCGAAGGCATGTGGAGCGAGCTGCTTACCCAGCACGGCGGTCCCTACTTGTTCGGCCAGCGGTTCACGATTGCCGATGCCTACTTTGCCCCCGTCTGCATGCGCTTTAAAACCTATGCCTTGAGCCAACGCGCCGACATCAACGCCTATGTAGACCGCGTGCGCGCCGCTCCCGGCGTGGCCGCGTGGATAGCCGCTGCGCTGGTGGAAAACGACTTCAGGGATTTTGAAGAACCCTACCGATTGCAGCGCTAAAGCCCTGCTTGACTACGCACCCGCCATCTGCGTGGGGTAAGGGGGTACAGTCGTGCTGGACTGGAACCGCGCCCACATGGTTAGCAGCACCATGGATGCAAAGCCACCAGCGATCAACACCGGGTAGGCGGCCAGGATTTCTACCAGCGAATACTTCCAGTTCAACGGGCGGCCCACGCCCAGCAGGGCGGCGTAGAACCACGACACCCCCGACACCGCACCGGCGAAAATGGCCAGCAGGCGCTGGCTGAACGCCATGCGCAGCAGTGAACCGGCCTTGATCAGCAGCGGCAGCACGTATTTATGCAGCACAACGCCGTTAAGCGTCAGCAACACCACAATGGCCACCTTTGACTGCAGTTTGGGATTCTCCAAGTAGCCCCAGCCCTTGAGGGACACATCCAGCGAGACGATGGCCACGCCAGTCACCCACAGCGCCACCAGCGCACGCGAGACCGTGGTTTGCAGTTCTGACAGGTGCTTGCGGTCCACCCTGTCGTCGGCATGGACCTGCAACAGTTTTTTAACCATCGCCACATCGCTGGTAAGCACCATGCCAATGGCTACGCAACAGGCAATCAGGTGCAAATACACCACCGCCATTCGGGTAAATTCAAAATCCATGTTTATCGTCCTAACTTGGGATGAACGTTTGTTGTTGATGCCCGGCGAGCGGCTTGAACATCCGGTTAATAAAATCGCCGAACCCGGACTGTGAACGCTCTTTTGGGTGTAACGCGCTGGTATTGAAACGCTGCGTAACGCCGCCAAGCAGCTTCTGCTGCAGCGTCAAGGCTCAGAATTGTTTAAATAAATGTGTTTTTTGCACATTTATTTATCCACAAACCACTACTTAATAACTAATATCGCCATTTTTATGCAATTTTGTCACGTTTTTCCGAAAAAATGTTTGCACGTAAAAGTTACAAATATTGCGATTATTGAAACTTTTAGAAATCTGTCCCGTGCCAAAAATAAGACGCCGGAACGTCGGCTCAATGGCAAGGCAGAGGCAGTCAGACCAAGGCTTTCGTCATAAACACGCTAAACGGGTCCAGCGCATAGCCCGCAAACGGCCCGCACAGCGTAAAACCAAAGCCGGCATACAGCGCGTGCGCCGCCGCAAAGTCGGGCGTGGAGCCGGTCTCCAAGCTCAGGCGCCGGTAGCCGCGCTCTTGCGCTACTTCGATGATGCGCGCCAATATCTGCGCCGCCACACCTTTGCGCAAGTGCGCAGCCGAGGTGCGCATGGACTTGATCTCGCCATGCGTGGCATCCAGCTCTTTCACAGCGCCGCAGCCCATCAGCGCATTGCCGTCCCACGCGCTCCAGAAGGTAATCTCAGGTTTGCGCAGTCCATCCAAGTCCAGCGCGTGCACACTGCAAGCTGGCGAGCTGGCACGCATGCCCGCCATGTGCTCCTCCAGCAGCGCCGCGATCTCGGGGCCGCGCAGGTCGTCAATTTTGATTAGCATGGTTTGTCCAGATTTAATCTGACTCAATTTAATTTGCCATCATCGAATCAAATAATTGCCTTGTCTTAATCAAAAAACTCCTCGTCAATTTTTTTAATTTGAATGGTTTCTTCTACGCGACAACCTATGTCATAGCGAATCATCAATCGTGTCAGCATGTGACCGTCAATCAAAACTATGCGTTTACTTAAAAGTTCTGCGGTTTCCTTGGCTGCTGGAGAAAAGCTGGACGTAGTGACGAAAAGACCTTTACTTGCCTTGAATCTATCCAAGGAACCAAAAAAATCACGTATGTCGCCAGCAGAAACTTTGTTGTCTGCATACCGCTTGGCTTGCACGTATATCCGATCCAAACCCAAGGCATCCTGGTCGATCACACCGTCCACTCCACCATCTCCGCTCTTGCCTAATGCCCGCCCAGCATCAGCGGCAGAACCGCCATAGCCCATGGCTACAAGTAACTGCACGACAAGACGCTCAAAGAAATCGGGTGGTGCAGCCAGTACTTTTGCCAACAGCTCTGAGCTTAAGGATTTATCCAATTCTGAATGTGCGGAGCGAATAATTTCGTCTGGAGTCAAATCTTTCAAATTGGCTACAGATACTGGAGTCACATCAGATGGTTGGTCACTAGCTTCTCTGAACAACTTGAATTCTGGAAAGGTTTCCAAAAACTTGATATTTATCGAACTTGGCGGAGATTTCAGAACAGTACGTCCCCTATCACTAATGACGAAGTGACCACGTCGCGTTAGTTCTATCAGGCCAGCTTTTCCGAGATAACTCTTTGCCCAATTCACCCGATTTGCAAAAGTAGTCTGTTTGCCAGAAGGCAACAACTCGGACAACTCAATTTCGGTTAGCCCAAGCTGCTTGCACAGCACGCCCACGACCTCCGAAATCTTCACTTCACCATTCGCAGATGCTCGCAAAACCGGCAGCATCAATGCTTGAAAATCAGGTATCGCCATAAATGCAGCTGCTCCACCGTTTTATTAACACTTGATTATGGAGGATGCAGACTCCAGTATATTTGTCAGCTACCAAATATTCGAGGCCGTTCTGGAAAGCAAGCCAACACCGGCGCACGGCGCTGACACTGATAGGTCGCCAACCAGGTTCACACGCATTTATCGCCAATCGGACACCTCAACCAGTTTAATAAGAAAAAATAATTATGCCCACAAATGATGGCATAATTATGCCCTACAGGAGTTCATGATGGAAGCCTTTGCCGTGCGCGATTTGCGTGAACATACCGGGGAATTGGTGCGCAACGCCGAGCGGGGGGACTACTCGGTGGTGTCCAAGCATGGCAAACCGCTGTTTGTGGCGCTGCCGTTTAACGATGCCTTGCTGGCCTCGGGCGTGAGTGTGGCGCTGGCGGACAAGCTGGTGTTGCAGGCCGAGCTGTCGGTGGCCTCGGGTGCCAAGCTGGCAGGCATGCCCTATGCGCGCTACCTGCAGCACCTGGGCACGCTGGGCTACAGCATGCTGGACGATGCGGCGGATATGACGGTCGAGCTGGCTACGTTGCAACAGCATTTGACCGCCAAGCCCCTTGGCACGCCACCCAATACTTCGACAGCCAAGCCTGCTAGCAAGCCGCCTGCAGCAAAAAAGCCCCGCGCAGCCAAAGCCAAAAAAACATGAGTGCCAAGCTCATCGTGGCCGATGCCGGGCCACTGATTGCGCTGGCCGTGGGCGGTGTGCTACCGGCTTGTGTGCAGATGCTGGGCGGATTGGCGGTACCCGAGGCGGTGCTGCTGGAATGCACCGCCGACCCATCGGCTCCGGGCGCGGCAGTGATTGAGGCGCTGCGCAACGGCGCGACCATTGACATCGTGCCGCAAGCATTGCTCACACCCTTAGACGCCGCATTGGCACAGGGCCTGGGCAGTGGTGAGCTGGCGGTGCTGGCCTACGCAGCCGAGCATGGTTTGCTTGCCTTGATTGACGAGCGGCGCGCCCGCAAGGTGGCGCAGCGTTTGCAGGTGGCGGTGATTGGCAGCGGCACGCTGTTGGCGCAGATGGTGCAGCAAGGATTGTTGGGCAGCCTGGAGCCAGTGTTTGCCGCATGGCATAGGCATGGCTACTTTGTATCGCCCGCAGTGCAGGCGCAGATTGGGCAACTGGCGGGTGTGCAGGCTGGTAGCCCAGCCAAGCGCCCACGCCGCTACACTTAAAGCCATGCAAACATACCTGGTCGGCGGCGCAGTGCGGGATGCTCTTATGGGGCTGGCGGTGCGCGACCGAGACTATGTGGTGGTGGGCGCTACGCCTGAGGAGATGGTGGCGCTGGGCTACTTGCCGGTGGGCAAGGACTTCCCGGTTTTTCTGCATCCGCAAACCCGCGAGGAGTACGCGCTGGCGCGCACCGAGCGCAAAACGGCCAAGGGTTATCACGGGTTCACGTTCCATACCGATGCGGATGTGACGCTGGAGATGGACCTGGTGCGGCGTGACATTACTATTAATTCTATAGCTGCTAACGTCCTGGCGACAGGGACTCCGCCTGAATTTAACCTGCAAAATCTGGACCAATTCACGCTGGTAGACCCGTACCACGGCCAGCGCGACATTGCGGGCAAGGTGCTGCGCCATGTGAGCCTGGCCTTTGCCGAAGACCCGGTGCGCATCCTGCGGCTGGCGCGTTTTGCGGCGCGCTTTGCCGACTTTAGCGTGGCACCCGAGACGATGGACTTGATGCGCCGCATGGTGACCGCGGGCGAGGTAGACGCGCTGGTAGCCGAGCGCGTGTGGCAAGAGATTGCGCGCGGCCTGATGGAGGCCACGCCGTCCCGCATGTTCGCCGTGCTGCGCGATTGTGGTGCGCTGCAAGTGCTGCTGCCAGAAGTCAACCGCCTGTGGGGTGTGCCCCAACCCGAGGCGCACCACCCCGAGATTGACACTGGCGTGCACTTGATGATGGTGCTGGACATGGCGGCGCAGCTGAACGCGCCGCTGCCGGTGCGCTTTGCCTGCCTGATGCACGACCTGGGCAAGGGCACGACCCGCGTGGACGAGCTGCCACGCCACCTGGGCCATGAAGAGCGCAGCGTCAAACTGCTGCTACCGGTGTGCGATCGCCTGCGCGTGCCGACGGATTGCAAAGACCTGGCCGTGATCGTGGCCAAAGAGCACGGCAACATCCACCGCAGCGCCGAGCTCAACGCCGCTGCCGTCATGCGCCTGCTCGAGCGCTGCGACGCGATCCGCAAGCCGCAGCGTTTTCTGGATGCCCTGCTGGCCTGCGAATGCGATGCACGCGGGCGGCTGGGCAAGCAGCAGGACGCCTACCCGCAGCGCGTGCGGTTGGGTAAGGCGTTGCAGGCAGCGTTGGATGTTGCTACGGAACCGATAGCTACCAATGCCCTGGCGACAGGGACTAGCGGGCCAAAAATAGGTGAAATGATTGCCAAAGAGCGGGTCAAGGCGATAGCCAGTGCATTCGAAGCATCCAGCCCGGGGTAGGTACTGGTGCGCTGCCAGGGTGCCATGTGCAAGGCGCCGCGCCTCAAGGGGGTGTCAGGGTGCAATCAAAGCCAGCGCCGCCAGGTCGCCTACTTGCAAGCCCAAGCCTGCGGGCACCATGCTACAGCCGTCGGTGAGTGCGGCTAGTTTACCTGTTACCTCGGCGCGCAGCCTGGGCAGCAAGTAGTCCTGGTGGTGCCAAAACACGCTGCCGCCCAGGCTGATCCGCTGCAAATCCAGCGTGATGACCAGGTTGTACAGGGCGCGCCCCATCAGCTTGCATAGCTCATCCACTTGGGCGATAGCCATTGCATTGCCGGCGTAAGCAGCGCCTAACAGTGCAGCGGCTTCTTGGCCAAAACGCCGTGGTATGGCGTTGCCAGCCACCAGGGCCTCCAGATCGCCGTAGTTGCCGCAGCCGCAAAGGGCATCCGTATGGTTGCTGACGTACATATGGCCCGCATGGCCTGCATTGCTGTTTTTGCCGCGCAGCACGCGGCCGTCTACGCACAGGCCCATGCCGATGCCCGTGCTCCAGGTGACGTAGGCACAGTGGTCCAGTCCCTTCAGTGCGCCCCAGCGCCGCTCGGCCTCCAGGGCGGCGATGCAGTCGTTGGCAATGCGCACCTGCGGGAAGGCAGCGCGCAAGGGCGCTTCGAGTGGGGCGGATGCCCAGGCGTTGGGCAGGCCGCGCGCAGGCCCGGCTATGGCGCCGCAGATGTTGGGCGCGGCCAGTTCCAGCAGGCCCGCCCGCTGGATGAAAGGCCCGCAGCTGGACACGCCTACGCTGGCGATCTGCTGCGGCGTAACGGCATGCTCGGCGCAGGCCGCGCCAATCATGCGGATGATCTGCTGCGCCAGTGCGTCGCTGGCACCCTCCTTGACCGTGGGCTCGCTGCGGCGGGCGTGCAGTTGCAGGTTCACAAGCGACTGGCTGTCGGCCAGCGACACGGCCACCTTGGTGCCACCAATGTCTACGCAGGCGTGGAAGGACGGGGTCATAGTTTTTTGAGGGAAATGAATAGATTAAATGAGTTTGGAAATCAGCGCCGCCACCAGGCTGAGCACGATGGTCGAGCCCAGCGGTACCTGCACGTCGCGCCCACGGAATGTAAAGCGAAAATCGCCCGGCAGCCTGCCAAAACCCCAGCGCCTGAGGGCAGGTGCCAGCCAACTGATCAACATCAGTGCGAGGAGGGTAACAATCAGCCAGCGGAGCATGTATCTTTAAGCCATTAGAAACGATGCGATAGTTGCTTGTTGACTACGATTGTTGACTTGATTCACGTAGTACCAGGTGGGTTGGCATCAGTATAGGTTCGACTAAATCACCAGCAATTACCTTGGAGAGTGCTTGAATTAACAGACGTCCAGCTTGGTCAATGGACTGACGTACTGTGGTTAGCGGCGGATGAAAGTGCCTGGCGGCATCAATATCATCATAGCCCACAACAGCTACATCGGTGGGTACCTGCAAGCCAAGGCTTTGCAGTGCAGAAATAGCTGTCATGGCAATCAGGTCACTGGCTGCAAAAATGGCATCGAATTGCAAATTTCGCTTGAGCATGTGTTCCACACCCTCGCGGGCTTGCTGTGCAGAAAAAGACACATTAACCTGTAGTTCAGGATCCAGGATAGTTTGTTGCAAACGGTGCGCTAGCACATAACCCTGGTACCGTTGCGCGACTTCAGGCAAATCGGTATTACCTAAAAAGACGATGCGGCGAAACCCCTGCGACAGTAAATGCGCGGTAGCTTCTTGTCCACCTGCCACATTGTCGCTGCCTACGCTGCAATATAACTGACGGGGTAAGTGGGCACCCCACACCACCAGCGGCACATTGCGGCTGGCCAGAGCATTGAGCTGGTCGTGGTGGCCCCACTGGCCAATGACGATGATACCGCGTGCTCGGCCAGTGTCATACACCTCGGCCAGCTTGTCCAAGTGGTCCGCATCGACCCGCGACAACAGCATGTCGTAGCCCTGTTCTGTCAAAGCATCCGCCAGGCTACCTAGCATGCCCAGAAAGAACGGATCCGAGATAGTCTGGCGCGTGACGCGGTCAAATGGAATGACGATCGCCACCGTATGGTTATCGCCGCTACGCAAATTTTTTGCGCCCACGTTGATGGAGTAATTGAGCGAGCGGGCCAGCTCTTGTACCCGTTTGGTGGTTTCCGGGTTGATCAAATCGCTGCCGTTGAGCGCTCTGGATACGGTAGAGATGGACACGCCCGCCAGCCGGGCGATATCCACCATTTGGAGTTTTTTGTTGGTAGGCTTGGTCACAGCAAAGTCGTTTACTTGAGAGATGCGCTAGGTATAAAGGACTATTTTGAATATTATCAAGCAAGTCCCAGGCCATTTACCTACTTACCCGCTTGACCTGCCCATAAAGACCAAGCCTGAGCTAGCGTCTGCGCGCTGGGACTCATGCCAGCGCTGGCAAGCGCCGTTTGGGCCGCTTGCTTTTGGCCCTGCTGCGCCAGCGCAATGCCTTGACGCAGCCGTGTCAGTTCCTCGCGGCGCAAGCCGCCTTTTTCCAGCGCGCTTAGGTAAAGGGTGTGGGCTAGCAACCACTGGCCACCGGCCAAGTGAAGATCACCTAGCTGCGCCGCGGCGTTGCCGTTGGCGGCACCGGCCAGTTGCTGCTCTAGCGATATGACTGCACCGGCATCTTCGCCAGCGCGGCGCGTTACCTGAGCGCGTAATGCATCTACCGCAGGCTTTGAACCGCCCTTACCAAGCACGTCAGATTTCAGCCCTAAGTCCAACACCGATTGCGCCTCTTGCGGAAAGCCCGCCTTGAGTGCGAGTTGAGCGTACTCCAGGTAATCATCGACCTCCGCCAGGTTTTGGGTGGCACGCACTAGACGATACCAGTCCAGAGTCAAGGGCGAGCTGGCCTCCAGTTGGCTGATGTGGCGCGACAGATAGTCCGACCAATAGGCTTGGCTGGGGTAATGCTTCACCAGCAACGTCAGCCCTTCCAGGTAACCCGCACGGTTTTTCATCTGCGTGTGGCTATCGGCCAGCATGCGCAGTACATATTCTTCGGGTTTGACTTGCCAAGCGACTGTTGCGCTGGATGTGCCCGCTGTGAATGCGAGCACCGTATTGATTTGCTGCACCGTCTGCGCATAATTTTTTAGAAAGTAGTGGGCTTGCGCCACAGCTAGCTGCGCACCGCGCGTAGGCGGTGCCTGCACATGGTTAAACAGTTGCGCTGCGTCAATCACGCGCTGGTGGTCTTTTTGCTTTTGCGCCAGTGAAATCAAATTTTCAATCAAACCAGTTTTTTCGCTTGTAGGCACTTCCGGCGCGGCCACCAATGCTTCCAGGGAAGCCATCGCTATGGCGGGTTTGCCAGCTTCTATACTGGCGACCACACGCAGCCGCTGGATGATCTCGGTCTCTTTGCCAGTTAGCTGGGGTAGGCTGCTGGCAGCACCGAGCTTATCCAGCGCTGCATCCGGGGTTTTGGCTTTCAGCGCATCTTGCACACCGACCACCAAAGCAGCCAGTTCTGGGCGCAAAGCCGGCACCGTTTGCGCACCTACCGCGCACCAGCAGCACCATAAAATTACAGCACACCACATCCCACGCATAACTTTATCCTTTGCTTGAAAAAATGCCCCAACCCGCAAGCGGGGTGGGGCAAAAAAGGGATTACCCTTGAAGAAACTCAGTTCGCAAACTGCTCCGCACCGACAATACCCAGCCTGGTCAGACCAATACGTTGCGCCGAGGCCAGCACCCCGGCCACCGCTTCGTACTTGGCTTTGCCATGCGCCTTGATGTGCAGCTCAGGCTGCACGGCCTGGGCTTTGGCCTGCATCAAACGCGCCTCTAAGCTGGCCCTGTCGGCCAGAGCCTGCTGATTCCATAGCACCACGCCGTTGGGCTCAATATCAATTTTAATGACCTCGGGCTCGACAGTTTTGGTCGGCGGTTTGCCAGTGGGCATATCCAAATTAACCGAATGTAGCTGCATCGGGATGGTGATGATCAGCATGATCAGCAACACCAGCATCACGTCAATCAAGGGTGTGGTGTTGATGTCCATCATGACTTCGGGTTCACTCATGGGGTTGGCGCCAATATTCATTCCCATAGGGCATCCTTATTCGGTAATAAAACTAACATCGTCGTCCTCACTTGGCGGGTGGCTCGGTAATAAAGCCTACCTTCACAATGCCTGCGCGCTGCACCGCATACATCACGCGGCCTACCGATTCAAAACTGCTCTGGCCGTCACCCCGGATTTGCACTTCAGGTTGGGGCTGCTTCACTGCAAATTTTTTCATCCGCTCCAGCAAATCTGCTGAGTTTTTAACGGGCGTATCGTACAAAAATATCTTGCCAGCAGCGTCTACCGAAATGATCACATTCTCAGGCTTGGTCTCGCGCACCTGGTTTTGCTCTTTGGGCAAATTGACCTTAATCGATGTAGTCACTACGGGGATGGTGATCAAAAATATGATGAGCAGCACCAACATCACATCCACCAGGGGCGTCGTGTTGATCTGGCTCATGATCTCGTCTTCGCCGTCTTCACTGCCTACGTTCATTGCCATGGGGGCGACCTTTCGGGTTCTAGTACCAGGTGTGCTGCGCTTAAGCCTTTTTGCCTGAGGCAATCAGCACCGAGTGCAAGTCATTGCCAAATGCATGCACTTCTTCCATGGCCGATTTGTTACGGCGCACCAACCAGTTATAGCCCAGCACCGCAGGCACGGCCACCGCCAAACCAATGGCCGTCATGATGAGTGACTCGCCTACCGGCCCTGCCACTTTGTCAATGCTGGCCTGGCCTGACATGCCAATTTTTACCAGCGCGTTGTAAATACCCCAGACCGTACCAAAGAGGCCGACGAAGGGTGCGGTGGAGCCTACCGTAGCCAGTACAGCCAAGCCATCTTGCATGCGGCTTTGCACCTTGTTCATCGCGCGCTGGATGCCCATCGTCACCCAAGTGTTCAGGTCTACGCCCCCCATCAGCCCGGTATGCTTGCCTGCACTCTCCAAGCCTTTGTCGCCGATAAATCGAAATGGGCTTTCTGATTTGAGGTTTTGCACTGCCGCTTTCACATCGGTGGCGGTCCAGAAATCAGGCCCCACGGCTTTGGCAAAACTATAGACCTTGGCTTGTTCAAAATACTTGCTAAAGATCACATACCAACTGGCCATACTCATGATGATGAGCATGAGCAGCGTGGTTTTGGCAACCATATCACCTTGTTCCCACAGGGCTTTGAGACCGTAGGGGTTTTCACCGCCGTGATCGCCTGCACTGGCAGCCGGGCTGCCAGACGCAGTGGTCGCAGCTGCCTTGGCGGTATCAGTGACCATTGCCGCTGGCGTGGCGGCTACAGCGGGCGTAGGCGTGGGCGTGGTAGCCGTGCCTTGCGCCTGCGCTGTGACAGCAGCTGCACACAGCACCAAAACGCTGAGCTGTACGAGGATACTTTTGAGACTGAAAAACATCTTGAGACTCCAGACTATGAGATAGGGATAAATTAAAAATGCAATGAATAAATATTGATGCAATACCGATAAGGCCTTTACTCCAGCTTCCAGGTGTAGCGCATGTTGGCCCAGCTCTGTTCGGGCTTGCCGTCCAGCGTACCCGGCTTGAATTGACAGCGACTCAAGGCATTGCGCGCTGCCTCATCCAGCTGGTTGGAGCCGCTGCTTTTGTCTACCTGCGACTGGATGACTTTTCCATCTACGTCCACCAAAAATTTCAAGACCACGGTACCCTCCTCTTCCGCGCGGCGCGCTGCAGCAGGGTATTCAGGTCGCGGGCAATTGGTTGCGGCATTGATCACTGCAGGCACTCGCACCATCGGCGGCGGCGGTGGCGGTGGGGGAGGAGGTGATGGTGGTGGCGCGGGAGGAGGTGGTGGGGGCACCGGTGCAGGGGGTGCGGGCGCAGGCGGTGGCAACACGACGGGCGGCGGCGCATTCGTCACAGCGGCAATCGCATTAACAGGGGCAGGCGCATTCGTCACAGGCGCAGCCACGGGCGGCACATAGGCTGGCGGGGGCGGTGGCGGCAATGCCTTGGGAGGCGGTGGCGGTGGAGGAGGTGGCGGTGGGGGCGGTGGGGGCGGCTTGATTTCTTCAATCAACTTAGCCTCTACTGGGCCCTGGAGTACCTTGACAAACTTGCGCGTCAAGCCGGAATTGATGGCGTAAAACAAGAGCCCGTGAAAAAGCACCACGAGACCAATACCGACCAAGTGGCGGCGCGGGTTTTTATGTTGATAGTCGTAGTCAGACATTAAAAGACAAAGGTCGGTAGGGTGTAAAGGAGTTTACGCAAACGTTTGCATTGTATTTTTATACCAATATTTCATAGCTTAGCATTAACCCTTACTCATTAAAAATACTTGCACCGTGAATTGTCTCCTTTTTCATACCTAGGGGAAAATACTTAAATTATCGACTGATTTAGCTTTTTCCCTCTTAAAGATTGCGGCTTCGACGCGGTCAACATGAATGATTGGACAAATGACAATTTAAATTTAAATGCAAACGATTGCAAATGAAGCTGAAAAATGCACAATGGCGCTACCGCAGTTAACGTGTTTCACGCAAAGCGGCTGTGGCTAGGACTTGTCCGGCCAGATTATTTCGATTTTTTAAACATCCTCTGGAGTACAACGTGAGAAAAATGCACACCCCCTTGGTGCCCACCGCAATAGCGTTAGCCGCTGCAACCTTTGCGCTACAAATGACAACGGCCACGGCACAAACCGCGCCACCCGCCAAATCAGAGGCTGCTACGCTCAACTTGGATGAAGTGGTGATTACTGCCTCGCCAGAAGGCCGCTCGAAGATGAAGCAAAGCCAGTCTGTAAGCACGCTCAATGGCGAGCAAATTTTGCAATCTAATCCGAGTAGCGCCGCCGAAGTGCTGCGTTCAATTCCCGGCATACGCTCAGAAGCGAGCAGCGGAGACGGCAATGCCAACATCACAGTGCGGGGCGTACCCATCTCTGCGGGCGGTTCACGTTATGTGCAACTTCAAGAAGATGGCTTGCCTGTGCTACTGATGGGCGACTTCAACTTTTTGACGGCGGACATGTACACGCGCGTGGATTTTGGTACGGACGGTGTTGAGGTAGTACGTGGCGGCGGCGCATCTACATTGGCCAGCAACTCACCAGGTGGTGTTATCAACTTCCTGTCAAAGACCGGCGAAGTCAAGGGTGGAAGTATGGGACTGTCCTATGGTAGCAACGGCAATCTCCGTGCAGATTTCAACGTTGGCGGGCCGTTGAGCGCAACGTCACGCTTTAACGTTTCAGGATATCTGCGCAGCGGCGAAGGTCCACGGGATACCGGTGGCCTGAAGATGGAGCAGGGCTTCCAGTTGCGCGCCAACTTGACCACTGATCTGGGTGCCGGCAGCTTTGTGCGCTTCCACGCGAAGGTTTTGGACGACAAGTCACCCACGCTACTCACAGTGCCCGTGCGGATCGTGAATCAGCAGATCGTAACAGTACCTGGCATTGATCCACGCACATTCACGCCGTATTCGAGCGGCCTGCCACTGGTGCCCAATTGGGGTCAGTACAACAGCGGCTCACAAAACGTCAATGATGGCCTTAAGGTTCAATCTTTGGCGCTTGGAAATGAGCTGTCGCTCAATATAGGCAACGACTGGACACTGAAGAACAACTTTCGGGTGACGCGCTCAACGGGTATCTTCTCTGGAATCATGCCGGATAACTCTATTGCCGCGCCATTCACCACCTATACTGGATTGTTCCTTGGCTCAAAATTCCGTGATGCGGGTTCTGCATTCAATGATCTCAAGTTGACTAAGGCGTTCAAACTGGATGCTGGCTCCAGCCTCAATACCACCGCAGGACTGTTCTACGGTAGCCAAAAATATGATCAGGACTGGGAAATTGGTGGTTTTACAAACCAGACGATCGCCAGTCCCGGCGCAACGGCAACGGGTTACACCTCATTCTTTAAGCGCTCGGCCAACGTGACCTATAACCAACTCGCGCCTTATGCGGCGGTCGGTTACGTATCGGGGCCGTTGAACTTGGATGGCAGTGTTCGATTTGACAACCAGACGGCCAAGGGCAATACACAAGCTGGCGGGAACCCCCTGCATGCAACCGACTACACCTCCAAACACACGTCGTATAGCTTGGGTGCAAACTACTCGCTCAATAAGGATGTGTCCCTATTTGGTCGTGTGAGTGATGGTGCGGCCTTCAACTCTGATCGCATATTGTTCTCAGCACCCGCTGCATGCACAACCTGCTTCCAAGGCAAGGATGTGCCAGTGAACAAGGTGCAGCAACTGGAAGTCGGCGTGAAAATGCGCAGTGGCAATCTGAGCACATTCGCGACTTTGTTCCATGCTAAAACAGACGAGTCAAATTACGACTTGTCCAACACGAACAACCCCATTACGACTCAAAACAAATACAAGGCTAGCGGTATTGAACTGGAAGCGGGTTACAAAATGGGCATGTTCCGTCTGAATGGCGGGTTGACCTATACCAACGCTAAAGTCACCGAGTCCAACGTCGCTGGGTATGCAGGCAAGACTCCTAATCGGCAAGCCAAGCTGATTTACCAGATTGCACCAACAGTGAGCGTTAGCGGCATCAATGCCGGCATGACTTTCATCGGCACGTCGTCATCGAAAGATGCCCAAATCACCCCACAAGAGGCTGAATTGCCAGCATACATGTATAGCAACTTGTTCGTCAACATGGACATCAACAAGAGCTGGAATCTAGGCCTTGCCGTGAACAACGTGTTTAACAAGGTTGGCTATACGGAAGTCAATTCCGACCGCGCCGCTGCTCGCTCTATCAACGGTCGCACGTTCAAACTGGCTGCCAAATACAGCTTCTAACCCGACGCTGTAGACTTATTGGCTAGTTAAGGGCGCGGTGCAAAAAGTGCTGCGCCCTTTTTAAATTCATGAAAAACAAAGTTCAACTCATTGCCTACGCCGAACGCCTATCTGGCGACTCAAGCGCTGGCGATTTAAAAGCATTGACCCGTGTGCTGGAGGGCCCACTGGCGAATGTTTTTGGCAGCGTACATCTGCTGCCCTTTTATGACAGCATCCACGGCGCAGATGCTGGCTTTGACCCCAAAGACCATCTGAACATCGATCCGACACTGGGTGCATGGTCGGATGTGGCACGCTTGGCGCAGACACATGATGTGATGGCTGACGTAATCGTCAACCACATGTCGGCACAATCACCGCAGTTTATGGATGTGCGCGCGCGGGGTGATGCATCGCCTTACTCAGGCCTGTTTTTAACGCAAGAGAAAATATTCCCCAACGGGGCTACGCCTGCACAATTACAGGCGATTTACCGCCCTCGCCCTACACCTGCGTTTACGCCCTATACCTTTGCAGACGGTCGCACCCATCTGATGTGGACGACGTTTACTGATCAGCAGATTGATATCGATGTGACGCACCCAGCAGGTGTGCAGTATCTGCGAGACATCTTGACAACACTGGCGCAAAACGGTGTGCGCATGATTCGACTGGATGCCGTGGGCTACGCCATCAAAATCCCAGGCAGCTCCTGCTTTATGCTGCCGCAAACATACGAATTTATCGCGCAGTTGTCGGTGGATGCCCGCGCGCATGGCATTGAGGTATTGGTAGAGGTGCACTCGTACTACGCGACGCAAATTGAGATAGCGGCGAAGGTGGATTGCGTTTACGACTTTGCGCTGCCGCCCCTGCTGCTTCATGCCTTTCATTTTGGCACGGCCAAGCCGCTCAAGCACTGGATTGATATTCGCCCATGCAACGCCGTGACGGTGCTGGATACGCATGACGGGATTGGCATCATCGACATTGGTGCCGACAAATCGGATCGCCTGGGCAAACCTGGCCTCGTACCAGACCATGAGCTTGATGCCTTGGTAGAGGCCATTCACCGCGCCAGCAACAACCAAAGCCGCCAGGCCACCGGGGCTGCCGCCTCTAACCTGGATTTGTACCAGGTCAACTGCACCTACTTTGACGCGCTGGGTGGCGATGCGACCAAATACCTGCTGTGCCGCGCCGTGCAGTTTTTCCTGCCGGGTGTCCCGCAGGTGTACTACGTGGGCCTGTTGGCGGGCCACAATGACATGGCGCTGCTTACTCGCTCAGGCGTGGGGCGCGATATTAACCGCCACTACTACACAGAATACGAAATTGCCCAGGAGTTGCAACGCCCGGTGGTGCAGCGTTTAATTGATCTCATCAAGCTGCGCAATTCGCATGCGGCGTTTCAAGGTGTTTTCGCATTGCTTTCATTTACAGAGCAAACTATCACCATGGAATGGCGACTTGGAGCGGATTTTTCCCAACTAGAGGTCAACTTCAAAAGTGCGAATGGTCAACTGCGCTACAGCGATGCGCAGCAGATGGTGACATTGGATTTTGTGCAAGAGCGCGTGCTTGAAGCGCAAAATATCTAAAACCGGAGACAAGCGATGATTAAACCCAATTTATCCATCCGACAAATCATCAACATGAACGTTGGGTTTTTCGGCATCCAGTACAGTTTTGGCTTGCAACAGGCCAATATGAGCCCGATCTACAAATACCTGGGTGCGGACGAAGCGGCTTTGCCCTTGTTATGGCTCGCAGGCCCCGTGACGGGCTTGATTGTGCAACCTATCATCGGTGCTATGAGTGATCGCACGGTATCGCCGTGGGGGCGCAGAACGCCTTATTTCATGATTGGTGCGCTGATCTGTAGCCTGTGCCTGCTGTGGATGCCCTTTAGCTCAGCGCTGTGGATGGCAGCAGGCATTTTGTGGATCTTGGATGCCGCCAACAACGTGACCATGGAGCCGTACCGCGCTTATGTGAGCGACCGGCTCAATCCACCGCAGCACCACTCGGGCTTTCTCATCCAAAGCGCGTTTACCGGGCTGGCGCAAACACTGGCCTATCTCACGCCCACTTTGATGCTGCTGATTGGAATTAACAAAGACACGGTCAATTCCAGCAACATTCCACACATCACCATTATTGCCTTTTTGGTGGGCGCGTTTCTGTCCATCAGCACGGTGTGGTGGTCGGTTAAGACCACGCCGGAACTACCGCTGACGAAAGAAGAACTGGCGGTGATGCAAGCCAAGCCGCGCGGTATACGTGGTACTTTTGACGAAATCTGGCTGGCCATTAAAGAAATGCCCGACACTATGCGCCGCCTGTGGTGGATGAAGCTGTTTCAGTGGTACGGCATGATGTGCTACTGGATTTATATCGTTCCGGCCGTGGCCCAAAGCATTTTCCAAACCAGCGATGCCACGTCGCAGGGCTTTAGAGATGCCAGTTTGCTCAACGGCCAGATCGGTGGCTTCTACAATTTCATCGCGTTTCTAGCGGCGTTTGCCATGATTCCTATCTCACGCAAATTCGGCCCACGCAACGTCCACGCCATTTGCCTGAGCCTGGCGGGCCTGGCGATGTGGTGCATACCCAGCATTCAAAACAAATGGCTGCTATTTGTGCCAATGATTGGTGTGGGCCTGGCCTGGGGCAGCATCATGGGCAACCCCTACATCATGCTGGCAGGTAGCATTCCACCCGAGCGGGCGGGCGTGTACATGGGTATTTTCAACATGTTCATCGTCATACCTATGATTATTCAGATGCTGACCTTGCCCCTGATCTACAAGTCCATTTTGAGCAGCGATCCCGGCAACGTGCTGCGCTTGGCGGGTGTCTTTTTAATCATCGCTGCGGTGATGGCACTACGGATTCGCAACAGCCCGCAAACCAAAGCTGTCTAGCATAGACAGTGCGCTTTTGTGGATCCGCGCCCGGATTGGCTACGCGGTGTTCCTATTGGGTCTTTCATCAATGCATGGGTAGTCTGAGGGGCGAGAGCCTCACAGAGTATGGCTGCGCTCACCTTGGCTAAAGCCGATGGGTTCAAAATCCATTCCCTTGCCAAAGCCGATTACCTTAAACAGCTCGCCCATCTCGTGTTCAGTCGCCAATTTGGCCGCTAGCCCCCGCTGCATGGGCGTAAGCAGCTCCATTTTTTGTAGCAAACCGCAGTTCATCAAAAACCGCGCCTGGCTGCAGTAGCCCAGCACATCCAGCCCGGCCTCCTGCCCGGCCAGCGCAATGCCGGTGAAGTTGACATGGGCGGTGATGTCTTTTTCGCCCACCCTGTCCAGTGGGTCGGGGTCGGCCTGGTGCTGGTAGTGGCACATCAGGGTGCCCATATGGCGCTGGGGGTGGTAGTACTCCGCCTCAGGAAAGCCGTAGTCAATCAAAAAAGCCGCGCCACGCGAGAGCTGCTGCGCGATGGTGCGGATAAAGGCCTCGGCCTGGGGGTGGATCTCGGTCAGGTAGTCGTGGCTGCCGGCAATTTCTACCGATGGGCGCAGCGTCGTGGGGCGGTCTTCCCAGGAAAAGGGCGGGGGCGCGGCGGGAGCTGTACTGCGCACCACGCCCCGCTCATGCCATACACCCCGCGTGCGCACCAGCAGCTTGACGGGCATGGCGTCCAGCACTTCGTTGCCCAGCACCACGCCTTCGATGCGTTCGGGCAGGGTGTCCAGCCACTGCACCCGGCTGCCAAATTTGGCCAGTTTGTCCTGTTGCCTTGCACGCAGGCTGCCTGAGACATCCACAATACAATACTGCTCCAGTCCTTGATGGCTGGACGTAAATAGCTCATTTATTTGTAGCGCCATGGCGCCACTGCCCGCGCCAAACTCGTACACGCAGCGGGTGCCGCTGGCTTGCAAGGCTTGTGCGACCTGCTCGGCCAGGCAGGCACCAAACAGCGGTGACAGCTCGGGCGCGGTCACAAAATCGCTGCCCGTTTGCGCCTGGCCACCCACCACGCGGGCAGGAAACAAGCCAAACTTTTGCGAACCGTGGGCGTAGTAGCCCAGGCCGGGCGTATACAGCGCGGCGTGCATAAAGGCATCAAAGGGCAGCCAGCCGCCCGCCGCGGCAATAGCCCTCGTTATGGGGACGGTCAGCGCGTCCGATACACTAGGAGTTGAAGTAGTCACCCCCCGATTGTCTGTGAAGTTGAAGCCGTCATGAATGCACCTGTGGTACTGGTTACCGGCGCTGCCAAGCGCGTGGGCCGCGAAATAGCGCTGGCACTCGCCCGCGCCGGCTGGCGTGTGGCTGTGCACTACCATGGCTCGGAACGGGACGCTATAGATACCGTAGCTGCCTGTGCACTATTGTCGGGCTCCAGTGTCGAGTTTCAGGCTGACCTTGGGAATGAGGCCGCGACCCGGGCACTGGTGCCCCGTGTGGTGGCGCAGATGGGACAACTGGACGCGGTAGTCAACAATGCCGCGATGTTCGAGCACGACGAGGTCGCCAGCTTCAGCTATGCCGCGCTCCAGGCGCATCTGCTGGCCAACACCGGTGCACCCATCCTGCTGGCGCAAACCTTGCATGCCCATGTGGTGCAGCGCGCAGCGCGTGGCGTGGTGGTCAACCTGCTGGACCAAAAGCTGTGGAATCCGAACCCTGATTTTTTGAGCTATTCACTGTCCAAGGCCGCGCTGGAGTCGGCCAACACCCTGTTAGCCATGGCGCTGGCTCCGCAGGTGCGCGTCGTCGGTGTGGCTCCGGGCCTGACCTTGAACAACGCCATGCTCACTGGTGAGAAGTTTCAAGCCATGCATGCCACCAGTCCTTTGGGGCGCAGCTCCACCCCCGAAGATGTCGCTGCTGCCGTGCTGTTTGCCTTGACCAATCAGGCCATCACCGGCACCACGCTGCTGGTGGACGGTGGCCAGCATTTGATGAAGTCGGCGCGCGATTTTGCTTTCTTGCAGACCCCTTAAGGCATGGCCAACCGATGAATACCACCTACTTGCTCACGCATTGCAGAAAACTTTTTCTGCGCGACTTTGAAGTCCAGGCGCGCATTGGTATCCATGATTTTGAACAGGCTGCTGCGCAACGGTTGCTGATGAACGTGGATCTGTACGTGCCGCTGGAACATACGCAACCAGCGCAGGACCATATCCAGAATGTGGTGGACTACGATTTCATCCGCGACGTGGTGCGCAAGCGTATCGATCAAGGGCATATCAACCTGCAGGAAACCCTGTGCGACGATGTGCTGGCGACGTTATTGCAGCATCCGTTGGTGCATGCCGCACGCGTCAGCTCGTGCAAACCCGATGTCTACCCCGATTGCGCCGCCGTGGGCGTGGAGGTTTTTCGGCAAAAATCCGGTTGACCACCTGCCCAGACCCATACTTGCTACATTGCTATGCCACTGACTATTTCCTCGCCCAAAGGCATCCAGATCCTCACCCTCACCGGCCTGCGCTTTGATGCCAACCTGGGCATTCTGGCGCATGAAAAAGCCATGCCTCAGCCGATTCAGGTGGATGCCGAACTCAATCTGGGCACCCAGCCCCTGCTGCCCAGCGACGACGACATCAGCCATGTGCTGGACTACCGCAAGGTGCGCCAGATCATCATTGACGAATGCACCGAGCGGCACATCAATTTACTGGAAAGCCTGATCGGCAAACTGGCCCACCGCCTCATGCAACTACCCGGTGTGCTGGGTGTGCGGGTGAAGATCGCCAAGCTGGAGATTTTTGACGACTGTGACGTGGCTATCCGGGTCGAGACGGGGCAGTGGTAGCGCGCACCGTGCTGTTGTGCATGGCTAGTCTGGCCATGGCTTCGGCATCCAGCGCTTTATCCCAAAAATCACTCAAATCCGCCGAATCCCAGTCGCGTTCAAAGCGTTTGGATACATACCGGATGGCACGCTTGTCCCAGCCTTTGTCGGAGGCAATTTTTTCCTGCAATGCGGTATCCAGCTCATGCCACATGCCCGAGTAGGTGTTCAGGGTGCCAACCGCAATGCGAAAGCGCATCGGGATCTGGTGATGCCCCTGGGTATCGGTCATCATGCCCAGGGCCACCAGGCGAGAGAGGCGTTGCTTGATGTCGGCCTTGACAGGGGCTTGCGGCATGATCAGGGCGTACAGGTTGGGTTTGACGCAAGCCACATGGTCGTTGGCAAAGGCGACCGTACGCAACAGGCGCACGGTGCGCAGCACGGCCTCTTGCCCGTTGAGTGGCTCGATGTGCAGCTGGGCATACGCGGGGTCCAGTATGGGACGCACATAGGCCACCGCGATGTCGCGCTGCGCCATCTGCGCCTGGCTCCAGTGCTGCGCCAGCAGACGGGGGAAGTGTTCGGCCGCCACAAAACCCGTCAGCGGGTCCAGATTGGCCAGGGTAGTTTGTCGCACGATGGTGGTATGCATGGCCTTGGAGTGCAGGTGCAAGGCCACCAGCAGCACGGGCATTTCAAACATAAGTGCATAGACCGGTGAGTTAAACGACAGCCACGGCAGGGATAGCCAACCCTGTGCATCCACAACGGAAAGCAAGACGACGCTAAACAGCGGTATATAGGCCAGCAGCCACAGCTTGGCAGTAAGGCTACCCCGGCGCATCGCGTGTACCACGATGTCGAACATGACGGCTCCGTTAAGCATTAAGGTCAGGTTGATCAACCACACGCGTATAGAGATGGTCTCGATGACTATCAGCATGGCGATGGACAGCACGCTCAAGACCAGCACGCCGGTGATGCCGCGCTGGCGCCAAGCAGCCGTGGTCCTGGAGTAAAACAGCGCGCGACAAAATTGGGTTTGTACCGTGGCCGCCGCCATCAGCAGTGCATTGGTGGAGACCTCGGGCCACCACGTGGCCTGCGGCCAAAAAGCGTAGTTGGCCATGCCCACATACGCGGCGCTGGACAGAAAGCTGATGCCTACAAACAGCGTGTACCACAGGTAAATGGGGTTGCGGTAGGTCAGCGCCATCAGCAAGCTGGCAGCAGACATCAAGACCATAAAGCCCAGCAACATACCCAGCCATAAAAACTGGTGCTGATTTTGCGTGTGCATGACATCGGTGCGATGCAGGTTGATCGCAAAATGCAGTGGCAGGGTGTTGGCCACCCGGAGGTAAAAATCATGCGCACCCGGCGTGAGGGCAGGGATAGCAAACTGCGGGTTGAGGCTGCGCACAGGCCACTGGCTATGGGGCATCAGGTCGCCAGCGGCCTGCATTCTCCAGGTGCCCTGACTGTTTTGGCTGTACAGCTCTACCCGATCTACAAACGGTCGGGTGAACTCCAATAACCAGCCCATGGCCATATCGGCATGGTCGGCGGTCAGGCGAAAGTGCAGCCACAGGGCCTGGCCGCTTTGCAATGGCTGGGCAATGTTGGGGTTAAACCCACTCAAGCCAGCCAGGCCGGTTGCCGATACCTGCTCAATGGTTGCAGCTTCAGGGAAATTACCCAGCGACTGCAAAGACAGTTGCGCATCTGCATCGACCGAGGTGGACACGGGCGTGGACGTCAACGCGGCGTTGGGTACGCGTGGCAACTCTGCCATGGCGGGCAAGGTTTGCGCTGCCAGGCTGCACCAACCCACCAGACCCAGGCAGCCTACCCAAAATTTGAAATAACGCATTAGTCGACGGATTCAGGTAAAAAGCGGATCGAGCGCTGCGCCCAGGTGCTGGGCATTTTCATGGCCACTTGCATGGTGCTGTGCAATAGGTCGTGCGAGCCTGTAAAGCTGCGCAGCGAGCTGGCCAACACCTTGAACTGGATCGGGATCGCGCGCCTATCGTCTTTGTCCTCCATGATGCCCAGCGCCACCAAGCGTGAAAGTCTGCTGGTCAGCAACTCGCTGCGGCCCACGCCGGGCATGAGGATGGCAAACAGATCGTCATCCACGCGGGCGATGGTGTCGTCCTCGTGTGCCACGGTGCGCAGCATGCGCACGGTGCGCAGCGTGGCGCGCTTCTTGTCTATGCTGCCACCCAGTGTGCGTTCGGGCTGGTGCGTCGTGGCGCGCACATAGGCTACTGACAAGTCGCTTTTGGCCTGCAAGGCTGTGTGCCAGAGTTGCCCCAGCATTTCAGGGTAGAGGTGGGCAGGCACAAAGCCCGTGAGTGGGTCGGTACTGGCCAGCGTCGTGCTGCGTACGTCGTGGGAGTTCGTGGTTTTGGCGTGCAGGTGCAATGCCACCAATAGCACCAACATTTCAAACATCAGCGCATACAGTGGCGCTTTGTAAGGCAGCCAGGGCAGCAGGGCCCAGCCAAAATTTTCCAAAACAGTCAGCGTCACCACCACGATCAGCGGTATGTAAGCCACGAGCCACAGCCCGGCGACCTGCCTGCGGTAGCGCAGGGCGCGCACCGCAATAGCCAACATGGCTGCGATGCACGCCGTACTTTGAACCACAAACACCGCCTCGCGCAGCCGCAGATCACGCATCCACCAGAGCATGCCCATCGCCACCACACTGAACACCAGCAACGCCGACACGCCCGTATGCATCCAGGTTGTCGACGCTGGCGGTACAAACATCGCCCGGCAAAACTGCAATTGCACAGCAAAAGAGGCCATCAGGAAGAGCGGAGGTAGCGCCTGTGGCCAAGGGATGCTCCCCGATGACACGAGGTAGTTAGCCAGGCCGACAAAAGAGGCACAAGTGGCAATGCCCAGCGTGACGTACAGGGCATACCATCCATAGGTGTTATCTTTATAGACTATGGAAAACAGGCCGGCAATGACCGCCATCAATGCCATTAAACCCAGCATCAAACCGATGAGCAAAAACTCCGATTGCATGGTTTGATTGGCCGCATCAATGGGTAACAATCGGGCCGCAAAGCGCACCGGCAGGTCGTGCTCTATTTTGACAAAAAAATCATGTTCGCCTGCGGCCAGCAGTGGAAGGTGAAACTGCGGGTACAGGCCATGCATGGGCCATTGGGCATGGGGCACCGAGATGCCAGATTTTTGCGCTTGCCATACACCTTGTGTATTACGGTAATAAAACTCAACGCGATTGAGCAAAGGCTTGGCAAGTTCAAACATCCAGCCCGACTGCACGGTGCCAGACTCTACCGCCACCCGAAAGTGCAGCCACAGCGAGCGCTCCAGGTCGATGCGGTGGGCGAGTTTGGGGTCAAACGGGCTAAACGTCTGGGCGCTGCGGGCAGCGACTTGCTCAACCGTCATGGCAGCAGGTACGCCCGTATAGGCCATCAAGGGCACAGCCGAGGTGGCGCTGAGTTGGGATAGATGGATCAGCGGGGCTGCGCCAGGCGCGGTGACCACTGCGCGATCTGTGGCGGGTGCTGCTACGCCCTGTGCAACCACCATACTGGGCCAACAGCACAAGCTAGCTAGAAAGTAGGCGAAAAGGTAAAAGTTTTGCATGAACCCTAGGGTGCTGTCAGTCAAATGTGTAACACACTGCATTGTAAACAGCCTGAGCGCCCTGCTCCTATTTTTGTGCAGGCTTTGCGCACGAAATGATGCCCTGGCATCTATTGACAAGGCCCACAATACCCCAGTCGGGCCAAGAATGCGAAAATACGGCCATGAATGCCCATACCGAACCCCGCGCCTGGCTGGCTGCGCAAGCCGCCGAGTTACCATCGACTGTGCCCGCCCCGGTGCTGGCACCCGTGGCCGAGCACGGCGCGAGCGCCCGTGCCGCCTTTGAAAACAACAAGCTGGAAAAGCGCCTGTGCCGCGAGGTAGGCAAGGCCATCGTCGACTACCAGATGATCGAGCAGGGCGACAAGGTCATGGTGTGCCTGTCCGGCGGCAAGGACAGCTATGCCATGCTGGACATCTTGCTCAAACTGAAAGCCCGCGCACCGATTGACTTTGAGCTGATCGCCGTCAATCTGGACCAAAAGCAACCGGGCTTTCCGGCCGATGTACTGCCCGCGTATTTAGAGAAAAAGGGCGTGAAGTTTCATATCGAAAACCAGGACACGTACAGCATCGTCAAGGACAAAATCCCCGATGGCAAGACCATGTGTTCGTTGTGTTCGCGCCTGCGCCGAGGCATCTTGTACCGCGTGGCCAAGGAGCTGGGCTGCACCAAAATTGCCCTGGGCCACCACCGCGACGATATGCTGCAAACCCTGCTGCTGAACATGTTCTTCGGCGGCAAGCTCAAGGGCATGCCGCCCAAGCTGCAAAGCGACAACGGCGAGCACATCGTCATCCGCCCGCTGGCCTATGTGGACGAGCGCGACCTGGTGCGCTGGGCGGCGGTGCAGCAGTACCCCATCATCCCCTGCACGCTGTGCGGCAGCCAGGAAAATTTGCAGCGCAAGCAGGTGGGCCTGATGCTGCGCGAGTGGCAAACCAAGCACCCTGGGCGCTTGGACAATATGCTGCACGCTATGCAAAATGTAGTGCCATCGCATTTGATGGATACCAAGTTGCATGACTTCAAGGGTCTCAATGCTACGGGTGTGCCGGATGTGTTGGGGGACAAGGGCTTTGATCCAGAGAGTTTTGCGCAGGCGGCCAATGTGGTGCGGTTTGAGTAAATGAACATCACCCGCATCACCGCGATCCGCCACGGCGAAACCGCCTGGAACGTGGATACCCGCATACAGGGCCAACTGGACGTGGGCCTCAACGCCAAAGGCCGCTGGCAGGCCAGCCGGGCGGGCGCTGCACTGGCCGATGACACCATTGACGTGATCTACAGCAGCGACCTGTGGCGTGCCTATGACACAGCCTTGTCGGTGGCCCAACCCCATGGCCTGAGCATACAGACCGACGAGGCTCTGCGCGAGCGCGGTTTTGGCGAGTTTGAGGGCAAAACCTTTGCCGAGATTGAGGCGGCACTGCCCGAACAAGCCTTGCTGTGGCGCAAGCGCGCGCCCGATTTCGCACCCACTGGAGGCGAATCATTGCTCATATTTAGGGAGCGCGTTACGTCCTGTATACAGGGACTAGCGGCACAAAATACCGGTAAACACATCGTCATCGTCAGCCATGGCGGGGTGATGGACGTGCTGTACCGCGCCGCTACGGGGCTGGATTTGCAAGCGCCGCGCAGCTGGGAGCTGACCAACGCCGCCATCAACCGCCTGCTATGGAACGGCGAGCACCTGAGCCTGGTAGGCTGGGCCGATACCTCGCATATCGATAACGCGGTGTACGACGCGGCATTGAAAGATTCGCGTGATGAAACCACGGCCTAGCCCATGCACCATCCGCTCTCTAGCTTGATCGGCCACAGCATCGCCGCCATTGACACGCCCGCCCTGGTGATTGACCTGGACGCGATGGAGCGTAACCTGCATGCCATGCAGGCCTTTGCCTTGCAGCATGGCATGCGCCTGCGTCCGCACGCCAAGATGCACAAGTCGGCCGCGCTGGCGCAGCTGCAAATGCAAGCCGGTGCGGTGGGCGTGTGCGTGCAAAAACCGTCTGAAGCTGCCGCACTGGTAGCCGCTGGCGTGACCAATGTGTATGTGAGTAACGAAGTGATATCGCTATCTAAATGCGAGCTGCTGGCGCAGTTAAATAAAGGGCTAGTGGCACACAATGGCCAAATATCTGTGGCGGTGGACAGCCTGCTGGGGATTGAACGCCTGGCGCAGGCGAATGCTACCCACGGCGGCGGCTCGCGCATGGATGTGTATGTAGAGATTGACGTCGGCCAAGCCCGCTGCGGCGTGCCGCCGGGCCAGGCCGCGCTGCCACTGGTGCAGGCCATTGCGCAACATACCAGCCTGCGCTTTGCTGGACTACAGGCCTACCATGGCCGCGCCCAGCACCTGCGCAGCGTGCATGAGCGACGCGAGGCGATTGCCAGTGTGGTGGCGGATGTGCAGCGTACTAATGTCGTCCTGGAGGCCGCAGGCTTCCCAGTGCCCCTGGTCACCGGCGCAGGCAGCGGCAGCTTCAGCCACGAGGCCACCAGCGGCGTGTTTGGCGAACTGCAGGCGGGCTCCTACTTGTTCATGGACGCTGATTACGCCGCCAATGAGGCCGACCCTGCGCAGCCGCGCTTTGAGCACGCGCTATTCGTCAAGTCGCAGGTGATGAGTGCCAGCAATGCAGGCGAGCCGCGCGCCGTTGTCGATGCGGGCCACAAAAGCCATGCCGTCGACTCCGGCCTGCCCAAGCTGTGGGCGGGGCACCAGGCCGACTGGCGCTACGTCAGTTGCAGTGACGAGCACGGTATCTTGCACGGCACAGCGCTGCCCGCGTTGGGCGACACCGTGTGGCTCATCCCCGGCCACTGCGACCCCACCGTCAACCTGCACGACCACATGATCGGCGTGCGCGGCGGCCTGACGCACGGCGTGGTGGAGCAGATCATCAGGGTTGACGCTAGAGGCGCGCTCACCTAAATCCCGCCACAATGGCGCGATGGGTAAAGCTATCGTTTTTGCGTCGCCAGTCTTCCTGCTGCTGATCGCCATCGAACTGGCCTGGGGTGTTTACAAGCAACGCCGTGGCACGGGCCGCAACACCTACCGCCTGGCCGATGCTGTCAATAGCATCAGCCTGGGCATGCTCAGCCAGTTCACCGCCGTCTTTACCCGCCTGCTGCGCGTGGGGGTTTACACCTTTGTTTATGCCTCGCTCAGCCTGGTGCCGCTAGAGGCGGCCAAGGCCTTTTGGAACACCTGGACCGGCTGGTTTCTGGCCCTGGTGTTTTATGACCTGTGCTATTACTGGCTGCACCGCGCCGGGCATGAGGTGGCCATCTTCTGGGCCGCGCATGTGGTGCACCACCAAAGCCAGGACTACAACCTTTCCACCGCATTGCGCCAAACTTCCAGCGGCGCGCTGCTGGGCTGGGTGTTCTACATTCCCATGGCGCTGGCCGGGGTGCCGCCCGCCGTGTTTGGCGCGGTGGCGCTGGTGGACTTGCTCTACCAGTTCTGGGTGCATACCGAGCACGTAGGCAAGCTGGGCTGGTTTGATCGCTGGTTTTGCAGCCCCTCCAACCACCGTGTACACCACGCCGTGAATGATGCGTATCTGGACAAAAACTACGGCGGTGTCTGGATGGTGTGGGATCGGCTGTTTGGCAGCTTTATCGAGGAAGATGATGCGAACCGGTGCGTCTACGGTACCCGCAGCCCGCTGCAATCGTGGGACCCGCTGTGGGCTAACGCCGAGGTGTATGCTGCCCTGGGCAAAGACGTCTGGCATACCCGCAGCTGGCTGGACAAGCTGCGCGTGCTGGTGAAGCCGCCGGGCTGGCGGCCTGCCGATGTGGCAGCGCGCTTTCCCAAGCCCGCGTTTTCTCTGAACGCTGCCACCGCCAAGTTTGAAGCGCCCGCCCCCCGCAGCGCGCAATGGACGAGCTTGGTCGCGTTTGCCATCCTGCTGCAATGCGTCAGCGCCTTCCTGTGGTTTGCCGACAGCCTGGGCGCAGGCCAGCAACTGGTGTGCGTTGCCGCACTGGCGGCAGGGGTGTGGACAGTAGGCGCGCTGCTGCAAGGGCGTTTGACCATCAACTGGGCGCTGATGCTTTGGGCGGCCGTGCTGGCAACGCTCAGCAGCGCCATGGGTTGGACGCTGGCGCACTACATTGCCAAACCGTCCGGGATGGCAATTGCTATATTTATAGTAGCTACTTATGTCCATATGACAAGGACTACGACACTAAATACCACTAAAAATAGCACAGATACCAGTTTTTCTTTTGCTCCCAGGCTTTTACTGGCCGCTCTCGGCTTCTCACTCATCGGCGACGTGCTGTTGATGTTCCATGGCTACTTTGTTTTCGGCCTGGTGGCCTTTCTGTGCGCGCACCTGGCCTACATTGCACTGTTCAAACACGGGGTGGCGTGGTTCCCGCATCGCGGGGCGTTGTTAGCCACTCTGGTCTACGGCGCGGCGATGTACGCCTTTATCTACAGCTACTTGCCCGCAGCACTCAAGCTACCCGTCGCCGTCTATGTGCTGGCCATCGCCCTCATGGGCGCGCAGGCACTGGGCCGGGCCAGCGTGCGGCGTGATGATGCCTCGCGCTGCGTCGCCATCGGTGCACTATTTTTCATGGCCTCCGATACGCTGCTGGCCATCAACCGCTTCGTCACGCCGCTGCCGGTGTCTGCGCTGTGGGTTTTGAGCAGTTACTATACTGCCCAGTTTTTGATAGCGCGTTACGCTTTATCTACAGGCGCTGGCGGAAGGTCGTAGCTAATCTGCTGCGCTAAAAAAATCGTTGGTATTTTTAGGCGGCACCACGCCCAGGTGCTTGTACGCCGCCAGCGTGGCAATCCGCCCACGCGGCGTACGCTGCAAAAAGCCCTGTTGGATCAAATACGGCTCAATCACATCTTCAATCGTGTCGCGCTCCTCGCCAATGCTGGCCGCGATGTTGTCCAGCCCCACCGGGCCACCGTCAAAGCGGTGGATCACGGCTTCCAGCAGCTTCCTATCCATGATGTCAAAGCCCTGCGGGTCCACGTCCAGCATTTTGAGGGCCAGGTTGGCAATGTCCAGCGTGATGGTGCCCTTGCCCTTGACATCCGCATAGTCGCGCACGCGGCGCAGCAGGCGGTTGGCAATGCGCGGCGTGCCACGCGAGCGGCGGGCAATCTCAAAGCCGCCCTCCACATCCATCGGCGCGTTCAGCAGCGCGGCACTGCGTTTGACGATGCGCGCCAGCTCCTCGGCGGTATAAAACTCCAGCCGCGCCACAATGCCAAAGCGGTCCCGCAGCGGGTTGGTCAGCATGCCCGCTCTGGTTGTCGCACCTACCAAGGTGAAGGGCTGCAAATCCAGCTTGATGCTGCGCGCCGCCGGGCCTTCACCAATCATGATGTCGATCTGGTAGTCCTCCAGTGCCGGGTACAAAATCTCTTCCACCACGGGCGACAGGCGGTGGATTTCGTCGATAAACAGCACGTCATTCTTCTCAAGATTGGTCAGCAGCGCCGCCAAATCTTTAGGCTTTTCCAGCACCGGCCCCGAGGTCTGGCGCAGGTTCACGCCCAGCTCGTGCGCGATGATGTGGCTCAGCGTGGTCTTGCCCAAACCCGGCGGCCCAAACAGCAACACATGGTCCAGCGCCTCGCTGCGCATCTTGGCCGCACCAATGAAAATCTCCAATTGCTCACGCACCTTCACCTGCCCCACATACTCGTCAAACAGCTTGGGCCGCAAAGCCCGCTCAATCGCCTCTTCTTTGGGCGAGTCGGGGGTCGCAGAGATGATGCGCTGGGGGGCGGAGAAGTTATCGGTTTGGATAGTCATGTCAATTCACCGTCGGGCTGATCAATTCGACGCTGAGGAAATAGGTTTGGTAGAGTCTGGTATACAAAAAAAGAGATGAATGACAGCATTCAACCACGCACAAAACGCATGAAATCATCCGTCGTGGCAAAACGCTTATCTGCCGTACCACGGACTGCCAATAAAGCGGCGCGATAATCCTGCGCATCAATTAGTAAAGACTTTTTCTCAGGCTTTAGTACGATTTCTCCACTGACGTTAATAGAAAAATTAATCTGTGCGCCCACTTTAAGTCCTATTCGGTCACGAAGCGACTTGGGCAAGGTAATTCGACCATTGCTGGACAGCTTTGTCATAGCGTAATTTTCATAAGATAAAACGTGAATTTTAAGGTGTTGATTTTCGCTTTGTCCAGACATTCACGGTTTGATAGTACTTATGCTCGCGCACCAAATTCAGCACCCACAGAACCATCAGCCATCAATTCGCCGCCATGCACTGCGGTGTCAAAGGCATTAAGTTTTTGCGTCAATGTGCACTTTGGGGTCGAAGCGTGTAACGGTAGCTGGTCATTACTCGTCGGCATCTTGGGGGAATTGGATGCCGAGGTTGCAACGCACTGGGTTGAGTAAGTATGGGTTTGGATAGTCATAAGTTGGTAGACGGTTTTTTTGAAACTTCAACACATTACTAGTCAAGCACGTTTTGCTTTCCACTTACTTGCCAATTCTTTTAAATCTACTCCTACTCCCCAAAGAGCTGGCTTTAGAATAATTGCATCCGAAAAAGCATTGCCTCTTCCAGCCTTAATTTCTTTAGCTATTGCAAAACCTTCTAAAGGTTTCTTTGCGGCGATGTCGCGAAAAATTCTCTCAATAAGTGCAAACACTTCTGTGGAATCCTTGCAGGCGCTTTTAAGCGGAATAAGAATCAACTTCTCGTCAGCGACACCTTGACCGACTCGCGGTAATTGATAGTCAAGCGTTTCAGTTCGGAATTTTTGAGGATGAATTGTTGAAATCATTAGCGCGGGAAGAACTTCTTCTCCATCCTCGCCATTGACATTACTCCAAGAAAATTGTGGATTATCAAAGTGAACAGAAAGTACTTCGTCGGCAAATGCACGAGGGTTTGTTCCAGCGATCACAACAGTTTGGTTTTTTGCGGCAAGTTCAGCTATGCGGCGAAAATTCGCGTTAATTGCCTGCCCTAGAGGCTCGTCCCATCCGTAGTCTAAGACGTAGAGATAGTATTCACGTTCTAAACCAAGAGGTAATCTACTCAAGCTGTGTACATATAGTCCCATAAAGTGTTCTCCAAGTTGAATTGTTTCCCCAAGGCTTCAACGCCAGCTTAATCCCCTCACTCACTCCCACCTCCTGCGGCAACGCTTTGAGCGCCAGCACAGCATCGCGGTCGCTGTAGCCTAGCGCGATCATGGCATGCAAGACATCGGCTCGGTTGTCGTTGGTAATAGCTGCGTGGTGTTTGATCATTATTGCAAACCCGCGTTATTTCGCACCGCGCCACGCGATTCCAGCATCAGCCGTGTCTTCTCAAGCTCTTTTTGCAAAACCTCGGCATCCGGGAGCACGGTTTTGTAGTTGGCGGCCATGATTTTGTTGGGTAGTCCGTCCAACGCGTACCGTGCCAATGCATGCCCTTTGTCTGCGCACAGAATCAAACCCACCGGCGGGTTCTCACCCTCCATGGTCCAGTTTTCTTTGGCGTAGTTGCAGTACATGTGCATCTGGCCCACATCGGCATGCGTCAAGCTGCTGAGCTTCAGGTCGATGATGACCAGGCAGCGCAGGCGGCGGTGAAAGAACAGCAAGTCAACGCAGTACCAAGTCTGGTCGATGCGCAGGCGGCGTTGTCGGCCTACGAATGTGAAGTCGTTGCCGAGTTCAAGCAAAAAGTCTTCCAGGCGGGCAATCAACGCTTCTTCAAGCTGGCTTTCTGAATATTCGTCCTTGAGGTTTAAAAACTCCAGCACGAAGGGGTCTTTGACGGCTTCGTCTGGGGTGATGGCGTCTTCTGGTTTGGCAATTGCACCCTTGGTCAGCATGGCTGCTTTGTTTTTAGACAGGGCCGTGCGCTCGTAAAACTGGCTGCCGATCTGGCGGTCTAGCTGGCGCACGCTCCAGCCGCCGCGCAGGGCTTCAGTCTCGTAGAAATGGCGGGCATGGTCGTCTTTCACCGATAGCAGCCGCACATAGGCGGACCAGGGCAGGGTGAAGGCTTGCGTCAATTGAGTTAGCGTCAATTGCGCAGACACTGTCTCGGAAATTGCGTGATCCCGTTCACGGCCAGAAATCCGAGACAGTGTCTCGGAAATCGCCGTCGTGGGGTATGCCAAGAAAAAGCGGCGCATGTTCTCCAGATTGTCTGGACTGAACCCCCGCCCAAACTGCTGCGTCAAATCCAACGACAGTCGTTCAATCAACTGCTCCCCATATCCAGCGCGGCGCTTGCCTTTTTGCTCGGCCTCTACGATACGGCGACCAATCTCCCAATAACTGGCTGTCATCAGCGCGTTGACATTGCGGGCAGCGGCTAGCCGCGCGGCGTTGAGCAGTTCAACAATGCTACTGCGAACGTCAATATAGCCAGCAGGCACAGCGGCGGCTTTGGGTAGGGCGACGCTACGGCCAGGTTGGGGTGGGGTGGCTTTGCGCATGGCTTGCTTGTCAAGAGTCATTTGCTAGAAAAATTTCTGCGTATTTACTTGCCCAACGCCTTCAGCGCCAGCTTAATCCCCTCACTCACCCCCACCTCCTGCGGCAGCGCTTTGAGCGCCAGCGCCGCGTCGCGGTCGCTGTAGCCCAGGGCGATCAGGGCTTGCAGAATATCGGCCTGGTTGTCGTTGGTAATGGTGGCGTGCAGCCCCAGATCGGCACCTAGCTTACCCTTGAGCTCCAGCATCAGCCGCTCGGCGGTCTTTTTGCCAATGCCGGGGATTTTGGTGAGGCGGTTGGCATCTTGCAGGGTGACGGCTTGGGACAGTTCGACCACGCTCATGCCGCTCAGGACGCCTAGCGCCATCTTGGGGCCGATGCCGGAGATTTTGATGAGCTGGCGGAAGGTGCTGCGCTCCTGCGCTGTGCCGAAGCCGTACAAAATTTGTGCATCTTCGCGCACGATAAATTGGGTGAGCAGGCTGATGCGCTCGCCCAGGCTAGGCAGGTTGTAGAAGGTGCTCATGGGCACCTGCACTTCGTAGCCTACGCCGCCGCAGTCGACGATGACTTCGGGCGGGTTTTTTTCGGCCAAGGTGCCGGTTAATTTGCCAATCATGGGGGTTGCCTGCTGGGGTATGCCTGGTGTGCCGCGCCACTGCGGCGCTGGGGAGACTGTTTTGGGACTATTATTGAGGCATTCTATGATCCTTCGCCATATATTTTCCCCCAGCAATAACACCCGCATCGGCCACCTGTGCGGGCCTACGGATGAGAACCTGCGCCGCATTGAGCAGGCGCTGGGCGTGAAGATTGCGCACCGCCACGAGCAGTTCAAGGTCGATGGCCCCAAGGCGGCGGCTGCGCGCGGCATGGAGGTGTTGCAGGCGCTGTACGAGATGGCCGCACACCCGATACCGCTGGACACCTTGCAACTGATGCTCTCGGGTGACCCGCGTATGGGCTTAAGCGGCGACGACGCGGCGCTGCAAACCCGCCGCGCTGACCTGCGCGCCCGCAGTCCGAACCAGGCCAACTACCTGGACAACATTGCCCAGCACGACATCACCTTTGCTATTGGCCCGGCAGGCACTGGCAAGACCTATTTGGCCGTGGCCTGCGCCGTGGATGCGCTGGAGCGCAGCGCCGTGCAGCGCATCGTGCTGACCCGCCCGGCGGTGGAGGCCGGTGAGCGCCTGGGCTTTCTGCCCGGCGACATGGCGCAAAAGGTCGACCCGTATCTGCGCCCCCTGTACGACGCGCTCTACGAGCTGATGGGCGTGGACAAAGTGCTCAAAGCCTTCGAACGCCAGCAGATCGAGATCGCGCCCCTGGCCTTTATGCGTGGGCGCACGCTGAACCACAGCTTTGTGATTTTGGACGAGGCGCAAAACACCACCCCCGAGCAGATGAAGATGTTTCTCACCCGCATCGGCTTTGCCAGCAAGGCGGTGGTGACGGGCGACGTGAGCCAGATTGACCTGCCGCACGGCCAGATGAGTGGGCTGATCGAGGCCGACATGGTGCTCAAACGGGTAGAGGGCATTGCCCACACCCGCTTTACCAGTGGCGACGTGGTGCGCCATCCGCTGGTGGCGCGCATCGTGGATGCCTACGATGCGGCCAAGAAGTGACTTTGCTGATAATACGTACACTATAAATTTAATAGCTACTTACGTCCATACGACAAGGACTATGCACCGATTTGACTATGAAAACACCGTTTCAAACCACCCTCAGCCTGCAATTTGGCGATGTGCCCGCTGTAGCCACTCTGCGTAAGCTGCTGGCCCGTTCCAAGGTGCAAGCCTGGGTGTTGCACGCCCTGAATAGCCCGGGTGAGATCACGGTGCGCATCGAGGGCGAGGCCGAGGCGCAGCGGCTGAACCGCTTGTACCGCAACAAAAACTACCCCACCAATGTGCTGACCTTTGACTACGCGCAGGAACCCGTGGTCATGGCCGACCTGGTGCTGTGCGCCGAGGTGGTGGCGCGCGAGGCGGCTGAGCAAGGCAAAAGCCTGGAGGCGCACTACGCTCACCTCATCGTCCACGGCACCCTGCACGCGCAGGGCTACGACCACGAAGGCAGCCAGAAAGCGGCCCTTGAGATGGAGGCGCTGGAGATTTTGCTGCTGGGCGCACTGGGTTACGCTAACCCGTACTGACGCTTGTCCCACCCGCACTGCTTGACGCGATCCCGCACTTTCAAATCCGCTTCGCCCGATGGCCCGCCCCCAGTCCGCCGACCACCACCTCAAGCGTGACGAAATTCTGGACGCGGCCGCCCAGTGCTTTGCAGACCTTAGCTACAGCGCCGCCAGCATGGCCACCGTGGCGGCCAAAGTAGGCACCAGCAAGGCGCGCATCTACCATTATTACGACAGCAAAGAGGCACTGCTGTTCGATTTGCTGGACCGCTACACCCAACGCCTGCTGGCCGTGATCGGCGAGACCGAGGCGCAGGCACAGCGCAAAAAGTTCGACGACCGCGCAGCCCTGCACGCGCTGGTGCGCAACTTTTTGCAGGAGTACGAAACCAGCGCCACCCGCCATGTGGCGCTCCTGAATGACACGAAATTTTTAAGCGTCGAGGTTGATGCCACCAGCAAGGTATCCCAGCGCGATTTGATCCTCCAGCGCCAGCGCGACATCGTCAGCGCCTTCACCCGTTTCCTGCGCCGTGCCTACCCCGAACGCTTGACAGATGCCAATCAAACCGCCCTGACCATGATGCTGTTTGGCATGATCAACTGGACCTTCACCTGGCTGCGCCCCGGTGGTGCGTTGAGCTATGCGGACTTTGCCGACGAGGTGATTGCGACTTTAGAGCGCGGATTTCAGCGTTAAATGTGCCTACTCAACCCATAGAAACCCAACGTTTAGATAAAGGAAGTTGCCATGTTCATCACTCCCAGTTTTCGACTCGACGGCCGCCGCGCCTTGGTGACCGGTGGCAGCAAAGGCCTGGGCCTGGCGGCGGCCTGCGCGCTGGCGCAGGCCGGTGCACGGGTGCTGGTGGTAGCCCGAAACGCTACAGAACTCATAGCTGCTTGTGCCAGTATTGACGGCGCTTGTGGCAATAAAGACCTGAGAAGCAGCTACGCGGTGCTGAATGTGCAAGACAGCGTAGCGGTGGATGCGCTGTTTGCCCAGCACGGCCCGTTTGACGTGGTGGTGAACAACGCCGGCACCAGCCGCCCCAAGCTACTGGCCGAATCCAGCAACGATGACCTGGATGTGATTTTGGACCTCAACATCAAGGCCGCGTTTTACGTGGCCAGAGCAGCAGCCCGCAGCATGCTGGCCGCCGTAGCGCAGGGCAAAAGGGGCGGCAGCATCATCAATATGTCCTCGCAAATGGGACATATCGGCGCGGCCAAGCGCACTGCCTACTGCGCCAGCAAGCATGCCGTAGAGGGCATGACCAAGGCGCTGGCCTGGGAGCTGGGGCCGCACAATATCCGCGTCAACACCATTTGCCCCACGTATATTGAAACACCCATGACTGCTCCGCTGCTGGCCAGCAAAGAGTTTATGGACTGGGCGGTGCCCAAAATCGCCCTGGGCCGCATCGGCCAGCCCGAAGAAGTGATGGGCGCCATTGTGTTTTTAGCCAGCGATGCCTCCAGCCTGATGACCGGCAGCGCGCTGATGCTGGACGGCGGCTGGACGGCCGCTTAAGATTTTCATTTTTTTACCAACAGGAAAACCACCCCCATGACCTCCGCTATCCAACACCCCATCGACGCACGCTTTAGCCACATGATGAAAAGCCGCACGCCCATTCGCGGCTTGTTCAACGGCCTGTGCTCACCCGTGCTGATCGAGATGACGGCCTACGCCGGCTACGACTTCACCATCATCGATAACGAGCACGGCAGCGCCAGCATCGAGACGACCGAACACATGATGCGCGCCGCCCGTGCCGCAGGCATGCCCACCCTGGTGCGCTGCCTGGAGCACGACATTGCCCGCACGCTGGACGCGGGTGCCAGCGGCCTGCAAATCCCCATGGTGCAAAGCGCCGCGCATGCGCGCGCCGTGGTGAACAAGGTGCGCTACCCGCGTGCCACTGGGTTCAACGGCGTAAGCGGCCAGCGCGGCTGCGCCTATTCGGTGCGCGCCTCGGGTTATGGTGCCTTTGGCGGTGCGCCGCACAACGCGCTGTCCAACCGGGACGTGGCCCTGGTGGTAATGGTAGAGACCATGGACGCCGTCAACGCCGCTGCCGAAATCGCGGCGGTCGACGGGGTCGATGCCGTCTTTATCGGCCCGAACGACCTGGCGCACAGTATGGGCTACGAGAACCGCGCCGATGACCCGGCGGTGCAGGCCGCGATGGAAAAAGCCGTGCGCGCAATTGTGTCTACAGGTAAGTGCGCAGGCATTTTGGCCCTGACCCCAGCGGACGAGGCGCGCTATGCAGCCTGGGGCGCTACTTACTTTGCCAGTGTGATTACCGCTGTGATCACCAAGGCGCTGAAGGACTCTGCCCACGCCGGGCGTAGCGCTGAGACGGGTAAGCTGGCGTATTGATGGCGTTTTAATGACGTGTTGATGACGCAATACGGTTACTAACTTAACGTAATCCCGCACACTGCTGGGCGGGCAGTCCTCTACACTCAAAGCCATGACAGTCATAGTGGTGATGGGTGTGGCCGGTTGCGGCAAATCAGCGGTGGCGCGCAAACTGGCGGCCCTGCGCGGCCTGCCATGGATCGAAGGAGACGAGTTTCACCCCGCCGCCAATGTACACAAAATGCGCGAGGGTATCCCGCTGGACGATGCCGACCGCGCGGGCTGGCTGCAAACCCTGTGCGACGAGATCCGTAAATACCCCCAGGGCTGCGTGCTGGCCTGCTCGGCCCTCAAGCGCAGCTACCGCGAGACCTTTCGCAAAGCCTCGCCCGGCGTGCGCTTTGTCTTCTTGCACATCACGCCGCAAGAGGCGTTGCGCCGCGTGGCCGAGCGCAGCGGGCACTTTTACCCGCCCAGTCTGGTGCTCAGCCAGTTTGACACGCTGCAAGACCCCAGCAACGAGCCAGGGGTGCTGCGGGTCGATGCCATGGGGCCCATGGGCACGATGGTGGATGTCGTGCAGCAGGGGCTGCTGACGCTGCCGTCTTGATATCTGGTTTGTTGTGAGGGCGTTTCAACACCTGTCCCAAGTTGCTAAACTCGATGCTTCACTTGCCTGAAAGCCTCCACCATGTCCACCATCCCCACCAAAGCCTTCGCATCCCAAGCCGATCTGGCCGACAAAAAAATCACCTTCGAGCAGTTGTCCAAACACTGCTGGGCCTACACTGCCGAGGGCGACCCCAATTCGGGGGTCATCATTGGCGACAAGTTCATCATGGTCAGCGATGCTACGGCCACCCCCAGCATGGCGCGTGACCTGATCGCCCAGATCCGCAAGGTGAGCAGCAAGCCCATCAAGTATGTGCTGCTCACCCACTACCACGCCGTGCGCGTACTGGGAGCCAGCGCCTACTGTGCCGAAGGCGCTACAGAAGTAATCGCCAGCCAAGGCACCTACGAGCTCATCGTCGAACGCGGCGCGCAGGATATGCAAAGCGAGATGGAGCGCTTTCCGCGGCTGTTTCGCGGGGCAGAGGAGGTGCCCGGCCTGACCTGGCCGACGATGATTGTGGGCGATGGCAAGCCCGGTCGCCAAGGCTCGCTCACGGTGGATCTGGGGGGCGTCAAGGTGCAGATCTGGCACCCCGGCGCGGGTCACACGCGCGGTGACACCATTGCCTGGGTGGAAGAAGAAAAAGTGCTCTTCAGCGGTGACCTGGTGGAATACGAAGCGGGTGTGTACACCGGCGACGCGCAGCTCGCCGAGTGGCCCGCCACGCTGGAAGCCTTACGCGCTTTAAAAGCCGAAGCCATCGTACCGGGACGCGGCGAAGCCATGAAGGGCGCGGCGAATGTGGTGAAAGCGCTGGACTACACGCAGCGTTTTGTGGAAATGCTGTTCGCTTGCGGTAAGGAAGCGGCATCCAAAGGGCTGGATTTAAAAGCCTCTATGGCACTCACCCGCCAAAGCATGGACCCCATCTTTGGGCATGTGTTTATCTATGAACATTGCCTGCCGTTTGATGTGAGCCGCGCGTATGACGAAGCCAAGGGCATCAAGAACCCGCGCATCTGGACGGCAGCGCGCGACCAGGAAATGTGGGCGGCTTTGCAGGCATAACTGTCGTAAAACTCGGGGGGATTTATCGCGAAAAACGCAAAAAAAGGAATACAGAAAACGCAAAACTGAGCAGTCCACGTTGGTCAATTTTTATTGACAACGTCCTGGTTTTATTTTTCGTGTTTTTTGCGTCCTTTTGGCGTTTTTTGCGTTACCTCAGTCTTCCAGTAGTCCAAACCCCATGCGAAAAATTGGCAACTTCACCTACGAGCGCTTCGCACCCAGCCTGCCGCGTGAAAAGCACAGCCACCACACCATAGCCATCGCAGGTGGTGGCCCGATTGGTTTGGCTACCGCACTAGGCCTGGCCAAGCAGGGCGTGCCCAGCATCGTGATTGAAGCCGACAACTCGGTGTGCGAAGGCAGCCGCGCCATTTGCGTCTCGCGCCGCAGTTTGCAAATATTGCAGCGCCTGGGCGTGTTGGAGGCCTTCATGGCCAAGGGCTTGCCGTGGACCACCGGGCGCAGCTACTACAAAGACCAGGAGGTGCTGCGCTTTAGCATGCCGCACGCGGCCACCGACAAGCTGCCGCCGATGCTCAATATGGCGCAGTACCACATCGAGCAGTTTTTGCTGGACGAGGCGCGCAGGTTTCCAAAGCTGATCGACATCCGCTGGGCCAGCAGCGTGACGCAGTTGCAAGCCCGCGCCGATGGGGTCACGCTGAACGTGAGCAACGACCTGGGTGAGTACCAAATAGATGCCGACTGGCTGGTGGCCGCCGACGGAGGCCAGAGTTTTATCCGTAAGTCCTTGGGCCTCAAACTCGAAGGCCAGGCCTTTACCGGCAAGTTTGTGATTGTCGATATCGAGCTGCATTCGCCCTTCCCCACCGAGCGGCGCGCCTGGTTTGATTGCGCTTGCAACCCCGGCTCCACCATGCTGATGCACAAGCAGCCCGACAATATCTGGCGCATTGACTACCAGATCCCCGACGATGCCGACCTGGACCTGGCGATCCAGGAAGAGAACGTGCGCCCCGTGGTTGAGCGGCACCTGGCTGCCATCGGTGAGGGGCATCTGCCGTGGAAGTACCTGTGGTCCAGCGCCTACCGCGCCGGCACCATGACGCTGGACAACTACGTGCATGGCCGCGTGCTGTTTGCAGGCAACGCCGCGCACGCCATGCCGATTTTTGGCGTGCGCGGACTCAACTCGGGCTTTGAGGATGCAGACAATCTGGTCTGGAAGCTGGCCATGGTGGTCAAGGAGCAAGCACATGCCAATCTGCTGGAAACCTACTCCGCCGAACGCGTCGCCGCTTACCATGTCAATGCCTATAACGCAGGGAAGAGTACCGAGTTCATGGCCCCCGGTTCGCGCGGTTTTGCACTGATGCGCGAGGCGGCGCTGTCGCTGTCTGGCGCGCACCGGGCCATGGCCTCGCTGCTTAACCCGCGCCAGACTTCTGCGGTAGCGTATGAAGTTGCCTCTACAGGAGGTGACAGGTTGGAGGACGGCCTGCAGCCTGGCCAGGCTCCGGTGGATGTGCCTGTTGTGTGGCCCGATGGCGCGCCGGGTCACCTGCTAGACCGCCTCGCCAGCAACTTTTGTCTGTTGGTACTAGGCGACGCAGACCGCACCAGTGTGGCGCAACTGGCTAGCCAAGCCACGATACCGTTCTTGACCCCTAGCCAGGCGCTACCCAAGCCACAACTGCTGCATTTTCCAGGCCCTGCATCAGCCCACACCGCTCTAGCCGCCACCTGGGGCTGGCAGCGTGCGTATTTGCTGCGCCCCGACGGATATATTGCATCAATTCACCGCATAGTCCCTGTCGCCAGGGCGTAAGCAGCTATGATAAATATAGTAAATAAAAAGGCCACACGATGCTGACCGATGCCCAGCGCGACGCGTTCTACACCACCTGCGCGCAGGCCATCAACGCGGTGGGGCGTCGCCGAGAAAGTCTGCTGCTGGCGCGGCTGGCCTTGTTGTTGGCCGATGAGGCGGCTGACTTTGACCGCGCCATGGCAGCGATTGACAAGGCCCTGCAAGACCTACCGCAACCGACATTGGCACCCTGAAGTCAAACGCCCAGGCTTAGGGGTGCCGGCTTCCGGTGCACATCCTGGCGCACATCAGTGCGTACTGTCACTTGGTGGGGCAGTCAGCGGGATGCGTATCCGCAACTGGGTGCCTTTCGTCGGGTTGCGGTTTACAACCATTTCACCGCCCAGCAGCGTCACACGCTCGCGGATGCCCAGCAGTCCATAGGAGCCGGGCTTGTGCAGATCGGCCACGTCAATACCGCGCCCGTTATCCCGTACCGTCAGTTGCAACCAAGCATCGTCTTGCTCCAGGCGCACCACCACCATACGGGCCTGCGCATGCTGGTTGATATTGGTGAGCGACTCCTGGGTAATGCGAAACAGTGCCGATGCCAGGGGCTCAGGCACCTGTGCCAGCGCATCGTCCACCGCCAACTTGACGATGAGGCCGGTGCGCTGCGAGAAGTTTTGTGTCAACCACTCCAGCGCTGCGGCCAGGCCCAGATCGTCCAGTACCAGCGGCCGCAGATCGGACGCGATGCGGCGTGAAGCCGCTACCAGGCCGTCAAGTAAGTCACGCATTCCCAGGGCCAGCGCATGCTGTTGTGGCTGGTTGGGTGGCAAGCGGCTGCGCAAAGACTCCAGATCCATTTTCATGGCCGTGAGTGCCTGGCCAAATTCATCGTGCATCTCACGCGCAATGCGGGTGCGTTCGGCCTCCAGGGCAGTGTTGGCAGCCCTGGACAGGGCGCGCAGATCGCGTTGCGAGCGCTCCAGGTTTTCCAGGGCCAGCTTGCTTTGCGTGACATCACGCAAAATGACGGTGTAGAACTGTCGGCCAAATACCTTGGCATGTGAAATGGCGGCCTCCACCGGGAATTCCTCGCCATTGGCGCGCAGGGCATCCACATGGCCGGGTTGGCCCATGCTGCGGCTGGTGATGCCGCTTTCGCCAAACGTGTGGATCAGCGCGTGATGGTGCGAGCGAAAACGCTGGGGAATAAACCGCTCCAATGGCCCGCCAATGGCCTCTTGGGCGGGGCAGCCAAACATGCTGACTGCCGCTTTGTTAAAGACCACGATGTTGATGCTTTCATCGACCGTGATGATGGCATCCATGGCCGATTCGATGATGGCGCTGGTACGCGCCTCGCTTTCGGCCAACGCTATTTGCGCCTGCTTGCGCGCGCTAACGTCCAGCAGCACCAGTCGGCACTGCGTGGCATCGGGGGACAGGGTGGCTTCCAGGGTGACGTGAATGGGTAACTGGCCCGTTTGTACCAAAGTCAGCTCGCAGGCCTGCGAGCTGCGGCTGGCAAATATCTGGGTCAGCAGTGCACCAAAGACGGCCCGGTCAGCCGGGGCCACAAAGCTCGAAAAACGCTTGCCGATGAGGTGGGCGCGATCCGCGCGCAAGAGACTCGCGCCCGTCAGATTGACCTCATTGAGGAGGCCATTTTTTCCCATCGTAAAGAGTCCTGCGGGCGAAAAATCAAACAGATCGGCGAAGCGGGCCAGCAGTGTCTCGGTCCGCGCCCGGGACTCGCGCAGCTCTTCGTTTTGCATCTCCAGTTCAATCTGGTGTACCTGGAGCCGATGCAGCAGCCGCCGCACATCTGCCTCTGATAAAGGCTCCTCGATGGGAATCTCATGGGTTTTCAGTTGCTGCTGCGCCCAGCTGAGGACATCCGCTGCGCCAGCGTTGGCAGCAGGGGTGACGGGTTTTTTTACGCTGGGTTTTTTCATGGCGGGGTTCTGGTTGCCTGATCGGTCAGGCGTTGCTCCAGTCGGGTAGAGTTCAACCGCAATTGCGCCTCCAGCCGCTTGGCGATGCTGATGTCATTGAAGGTAATGACAACGCCCTGGATGTGGTTTTTCTGGGTGCGGTAGGGCATGATGCGCACCAGAAACCAGCGCCCGTCCGAGGCCGAGATCTGCTTTTCGACGAAGACCAGGCTGCGCAGCACCTCGCGTGCGTCGTCGGCCAGGGCCGGATAGTCCATGTCGGTGACGATGTCGGTAATCGGCCGGCCCACGTCGCCCGGGATCAGCTTGATGATCTTGGTGGTATGCGCTGTAAAGCGCCGCACGTTAAGAGCTTCGTCCAGGAACAACGTGGCGATCTCGGTGCTGTTGAGCAGGTTGCTCATGTCGTCGCTCACGCGCGAGAGTTCATCCACCTTGGTTTGCAGCTCATTGTTGACGGTCTGCAATTCCTCGTTCATGGACTGCATCTCTTCCTTGGAGGTGGTGAGTTCTTCGTTGGTGGATTGCAGCTCCTCGTTGGTCGATTGCATTTCCTCGTTGGTAGACTTGAGCTCTTCCTGCGAAGTCTGCATCTGCTGCTGGGCATCCTCCAGCGCGGCATGGGCATCGCGCAATTGCTGCTCCAGCGAGGCAATGCGCGCACTGCTGGCGGTGGCTCGCCCGCCAGTTGCCGCTAAGGAGTGCGCCACTGGCGCAGCGGAGTCGATAAAAACTACCATAAGCAGTCTGGCCAGCGCCTTCAGAGCATTCAGGGGGTGCACCGAGACATCCACGCTTTGCGTGCCACCAACGGTGCCCACCTGCACTCCATGCAACGTGATAACGGTTTTTTGGCGCAATGCCTTGCGCACGGCGTCGGTCAACCCATGGCGCAGCCCATCGCGGGCCATGGCAAACACGTTGAAGTTGGCCCGGCCCACAGCGGGCTCCAGGTATTTTCCGGTTTTTCCACTGACATAGAGGATGTCGCCCTGCGCGGTAATCAGTACGGCAGCGGGTGCGTAGTAACGCAGCAAAAAACGGTCTGCTTCTGCCTGGAGATTGGTGACCGGTGTCATGGGGTCTGCCTTGGCGCTCAGCGTAGCTTGGGCCGACAGCGTAGTATCTGGCAGACTGCGGGTCAAGGTGGCGTGGAAGTCTGTGGCCTCTCTGGCACGCATAGCATCGAGCCGGTGGTAGAGCCGCAATTTTCCGGCGAAAGACTCAAACAGGTCGATGGCTGTGCCCACAGTTTCGGCGCTACCCAGCAGCAGCACCCCACCCGGATTCAGCGCGTAGTGAAACAGCGCCATGAGTTTTTTTTGCAAATCGACATCCAGATAGATCAGTACGTTACGGCAACTGATGATGTCCAGTTTGGTGAACGGGGGGTCGATGATCAGGTCTTGCGGTGCAAAGATCACCATCTCGCGGATTTCCTTGTTGACGCGGTAACCTAGCTCGTCCTCGGTGAAGAAGCGGTGCAGACGCTCGTCGCTCACATCTGCAGCGATGTTGCTGGGGTAGATACCCGTGCGCGCACGGTCAATGGCATCCTTGTCCAGATCGGTGGCAAAGATGGTCAGCGTGCACTTGGGAGCAGGCCGTGCGGCCACCTTCATGGCATCCTGCGCCTCTCGAAAACACATGGCCAGCGAATAGGCCTCTTCGCCCGTGGAGCAGCCTGCCACCCAGGCACGCAGCACCCCCCCGTGCGGAGGGTGTGCCAGTAGCGCTGGAAAGACCTCGTCCCTGAGTTGTTCCCACACCGCCGGATCGCGAAAGAAGCTGGTCACGCCAATCAGCAGCTCTTTGAACAGCAAGTCCGGTTCTTGCGGGTTGTTCTGCAGGTAACGTACGTAGTCGGCGATTTTAGCCAGTTGGTGCAGGCCCATGCGCCGCTCGATGCGGCGATAGATGGAGCTTTTTTTGTAGTGCGAGAAGTCATGCCGGGTGTGCGCGCGCAGCAAGATAACAATTTTTTCCAGCGCGCTTGGGTCTTTTATGGCGGCATCATGCTCTGGTCCGACCACCAGCGCGGGCTGGCTGACGTAGCCGATGATTTTGCCGGGCAGCTCCTGCGGCGGCGCGATGACATCGGCCAGCCCGGCATCAATGGCGCTGCGCGGCATGCCGTCAAATTTGGCCGAACTGGGAGTCTGCACAAACACGGCACCGGCATTTTCCTTGATGGAGCGCAAGCCCAGCGCACCGTCGGAGCCCATGCCCGAGAGGATCACGCCTACGCTGCGGTCGCCCCAGTCGGTGGCCAGCGAGCGGAAGAAGTAGTCAATCGGCAGGCGCAGGCCACGCGGTGCAGCGGGCTCCAGCAGGTGCAACACGCCGTGCAGCAGCGACAGGTCGCAGTTGGGTGGAATGACATAGACCTGGTTCGGCCGTACCCGCGTGCGGTCTTTGACCTGCACCACGGGCATGGGGGTGCAGCGTTGCAGCAGCTCAACCAGGATACCCTTGTGGGTCGGGTCCAGGTGCTGCACCACCACGTAGGCCAGGCCGCTGGCAGGGGGTACGTTTTTCAGGAACAACTCCAGCGCCTCCAGCCCGCCAGCCGAGGCACCCAGTCCGACAATCGGAAAGGTCATGTGCAGCGCATGCCGGGTCGCCTTGACGGGAGGCGACGTGGGAGGCGACGTGGGTGTGGATGGAGGTGCAGCGCTCTTCTTCGTGACGGCCTGCGCAGTTTTTTTAATCGGTGCAGCGCGTTTGACAGCCGGCGTGCGGGTTTTCTGGGGGGTGGCCAAAACGACTCCAAAAAATGTAATATGCCAGCATCCTACCCGAGCTGACCTGCCAGTGCATGATTGGTCAGTTGAGGGGGGTGGTTGGTGTCACGGGTTTTACAGTGACTGCATCGGGGGGAAGCAAGGTGACCGCCCGCTCCTGTGCCATCAGCTCCTCCAGCTGCTGGCGCCCGGCTTTAGCGATGCTGATCAGGCGCTCCTCGTCCTGATGGTGCGGCCAGGCTACCTCCAGCTGCGCCAGGTTGTGGCTGCGAAAGCGCTGGGCCGACACATGGGCATCGGCCGCACTGTGCCCCAGCACCTGCAATACCTGCTCGGCGCTTTGCAAGGACGACTCAAACAGCTCGCGCTGGATCAGCGTCACGCCCTTGGCGCGCAGTTGATAGAAGTGCTGCACATTGCGCGCGCGCACCACCAATTGCAAATTCGGGAAATGCGCCTTGCAGATGTCGACAATCTCCAGCGACTGCGCGACGTTATCTATTGCCACAATCAGCACTTTGGCGGTGGCCGCCCCTGCGGTGCGCAGCAAATCCAGCCGCGTCGCGTCGCCATAAAACGCGCGAAAACCAAAGCGCATCAGGCTTTCAATCTGCTCGGCATCGTGGTCCAGCACGGTGGCTTTGTAGCCGTTGGCGGCCAGCACGCGCAACACTATTTGTCCGTAGCGGCCAATGCCCGCCACGATGATGGGGGCCTGCTGCTGTTCGCTGAGCTCGTCCATCTGGGGCGCATTGCGGTTGGCATAGCGTGGCAGCAGCAGCTTGTCTATGGCCACCAACAACAGTGGTGAGAGCAGCATCGACAGGGCCACCACGCCTACCAGTATGGAGCCCACTTCGGGCGTAAAAATCTTCAGGCCCACCGCCTGCTGAAACACCACAAAGGCAAACTCGCCGCCCTGCGCCAGCATCAGGGTGAAGAGGGGGCGGTCTTGAAAAGCTAACTGCATCCGGCGCGCCATGGCGTAGATCACCACGGCTTTGACTGCCATGAAGGCCAGCACCATGCCCGCAATCCGCCACGGTGATTGCAGCAGCACGCCAAAGTCAATGCCCATACCCACGGCAATGAAGAACAAGCCCAGCAGCAGGCCCTTAAACGGCTCGATATCGGTCTCCAGCTCACGCCGATACTCGCTCTCGGCCAGCAGCACGCCCGCCAAAAAAGCCCCCAGTGCCATCGACAGTCCTACAAACTGCATCAGCGCGGCAATGGCCAGCACCAGCAGGAGCGACGCGGCGGTAAAAATCTCGGGCGTTTTGCTGCGTGCAATCCATCTGAAGAGGGGACGCAGCAGCAACCTGCCACCCAAAATAATGCCCACCACCGCGCCGATGGCTTTGGCCGCTTCCCACCACGCGTTGCCATCGCTGCCGCTTGACTGGGCCGCCAGCAAGGGCAGCAGGGCGAGAATAGGTATGGCCGCCACGTCCTGCAACAGCAACACCGCAAACGCCGCCTGGCCGGAGGGCGTGCCCAGTTGGTTGCGCTCACCCAGTACCTGCAGCGCAATGGCAGTAGACGACAGCGCCAACCCCAGACAGGCGACCAGCAGCATTTTCCAGGGTGCATTTATGCCGGTAGTCCCATATAGCAGGACGTAAGAAGCTATAAATAATATAGCAGTGCAGCTGAGCACCTGTGCACTACCCCAGCCAAATATCGGCCGCCGCATGCTCCACAACCGGTCGGGCTCCAGCTCCAGCCCGACCAAAAACAGCATCAACACCACGCCCAGTTCGGCAAAATGCAAAATGCTCTGCACGTCGGTCACCAGCGCCAGGCCCCACGGCCCAATGGCAATGCCCGCCGCCAGGTAGCCAATGATCGAGCCCAGGCCCAAAGCCTTGGACAGCGGCACCACCACCACGGCAGCGGCCAAGTAAACCAAGGAGTTGATCAGCCAGGAGGAGTGTTCCATAAGTCAACTTTAGCCGAACTCATACCTGGGATGAGCCGACAGCGATAAACAGACGGGATAATAGGATGCCTAGGTACATGCGGTTTGACCGCCGCTCCAACCCCTCTCTATCCGCCCCCCTGTGAACTCCCCCCTGCCTTGGCTGCGCGCCAACATCCCCCTGCTGATTACCCTGCTGATTCAGTCTTTCAGTGCCATGGCCTTGATGGTGGTGCCGGTGTTGGTACCGGTGGAGGCTACGCCGCGCCTGACTGCGGCGGGGTTGGGCCTGTATTTGCTGTTCTCTTACGCGGGGGCGGTGTTGGGTAGCTTGGCGGCGGGGCCGCTGGTGGAGCGCTTCGGCGCCATACGCACCAGCCAGTGGGCGTTGGTATTCTCGGCTGCGGGGCTGGTGCTGGCGGGGCTGTGGCCGGGGGCCGTCATGGGGGTAGGTTTTTTGATTGGCTTGGGCTACGGGCCCATCACCCCGGCCAGCTCGCATGTGCTCAACCACACCACGCCCGCGCACCAGCGTAATTTGGTGTTTTCTATCAAGCAAACCGGCGTGCCCGTGGGTGTGGCGCTCAGCGGCTTTTGCGTGCCGCCGCTGGCCACCTCCACGGGGTGGCTAGGGACGCTGGTGATTTTGGGTGTGAGCTGCGCGGTGGTGGCCCTAGTCGCCACACCCATTCAGGCGCAGATGGATGCCGATACCCGCAGCGCGGCAGCGCCCGCGCAATACAGCTCGCTGCGCGATCTGCTGGCGCGGCTGCTCGAGCCCTTTGCCGTGATCTGGCGGCACCGGCCCCTGCGCGTGCTGGCCGCCGTGTCGTTTATTTTGTCGGGCATGCAGATTGCGCTGTCGGCCTATCTGGTCAGCTACCTCACGGCCAGCCTGGCCATGACAGCGCTGCTGGCCGGGTCGGTGCTGGCCCTGTCGCAACTGGGTGGTGTGCTGGGGCGCATTGCCTGGGGCTTTGTGGCCGACCGCTTTTTGCGGCCCTTGACCATGCTGTCCCTGCTGGCCCTGGTGTCGGCTACAGCATCGCTGGTGACGGCCAGTTTGGTGCAGTGGAGCGTGCCACCACCGGGCCTGTTTCTAGCCGCGTTGATGTTTATCTTTGGTGCCAGCGCCAGCGGCTGGAACGGCGTGTACTTGGCCGAAGTAGCGCGCCAGGCACCGCCGGGTGCCGTGGGCATGGCCACCTCAGGCACGCTAGCTTGCACCTTCCTGGGGGTGCTGCTGGGCGCGCCGCTGTTTGGTGTGGTGGCCGCTGGCCGGGGCGGCTACAGCGCCGCGTTTTGCCTGGAGGCCGCACTGGTCAGCGGCGCGGCGCTCGCGTTGTGGCTGTTTCGCTCACGCTTGGGTGCGCGCAGCGGGCAATCTGCATAAGTCTGCGAGGTAAGCCTGCTGCTGTAGCCACAAGGTATCATCCGCGCAAGCTATTGTAGAGATCCGCATGACCCAATCACCCCCCGCATCAACCACCCCACCCGAGCGCCCCGCACTGCCCGACCACCTGTCGGTCGACCCGCGCAGCCCCCACCACCTCGCCGCCGTCTTCCAGCACGCCATCGGCATCCGCCTGAATGACAAAGAGCGCAACGATGTAGAGGAATACTGCATCAGCGAAGGCTGGGTCAAAGTGCCCGCAGGCAAAACCGTAGACCGCAAAGGCCAGCCGCTGATGATCAAGCTCAAGGGGAAGGTGGAGGCGTTTTACCGTTAATCTGCGGATCGAACGCAGGTAGACCTTGGGGCGGCTGTTTCGTGCAATTAAAGTCGTAAACAGAGCCCGAGCATGTATGCGGGTTAGCGGCGTTTCGAATCTGCAACTTGCGCATCAAATGTGCTTGCAGTCCATATATTACCAGCGTAAGCAGCTACTATTTTTATAGCTTATTCAATGACCTGCGGGCCAAGCAGGGAACTTCAACCTGAAAACCACGTCAACCGCAGATGACCGTTTTCACGTCCACGCTACGCACCGCCCTGTGGTGCCTGTGCACCCTGCTGATGGCCGGTGCCGTACTGGCGCAAACCATGGCTTCACAGGAGTCGTCTGCACCCGAGCCATCGCAGGCCCTGGGCACAGGTGCCGTGGCGGGCGCGTTGCGCAGTGGTGGCTACGTGGTCTACTTTCGGCACACCGCCACCGACTTTTCGAAAAACGACGCGGACATGAAAGGCTATGCCGATTGCGCCAACCAACGCCTGCTGTCGCCGCAGGGGCGCAGCGAAGCCCGAGACATCGGGCGCAGCATTGCGCGGCTAAAACTACCGGTGGGTGAGGTGTTTGCCAGCCCCTTGTGCCGCACCATGGACACGGCCCGCCTGATGCTGGGGCGCGCCACGCCCAGAGCAGACATGCGTGAAAGCGATGGCGCTGACTACCCCGGCCTGAAGCAATTGCTGGCAGCGCCGGTGGCCGCAGGCAGCAACCGCTGGCTGATCGGCCACGGCAACCCGTTTCGCGCGGTAGCCGGTGCGCCGCACTTGGCCGAAGGCGAGGCCGCCGTGATCCGACCGGGCGGCACCGTCTGGACAGTTGTGGCGCGGGTGATGCCCACGGACTGGGCGCAGCTGAAATAGGCGTGCGCTTCAGCAAGTATGGGTGCCGACGTAGTATTGACCCAGGTGCCAGCACTGGACTGAGCCATACCATTTCGCGGCAACCTCAGTGTTGGCAACAATCTGCATCGTTGAATCATGGGTCAGTGGATTTCCGGCACGCGGGTCAATTCTCGACTGGCTGCAACACTTGCGCTCTAACTGCATGTGCTGCACTGCTGAAATGCAGCGGGAGCTGCATTTCGGTTAGATGAATCGAACTTCCGGAATGGACCATTTACAGTCACTGGTCGACGACCGCTTCGGAGCTGTTCGACTTGGTTTACTGCGCGGTCAGGGGTCCAGCAGTCGACGTCGGCATCAGGCTGGAAGCCGCCATTCGAACATACGCTCAGATTGCGGCTATCCTTACGCTGCACGCGCGTAGGTGACGCTCTGTGCGAAATGGAGGAAACTAGAAACCATGTACCTGAAAACACTTCGCATCCAGGGCTTTCGCCGCTTCGACGACCTATCACTCAATTTCAAAGACGGCCTGAACGTCATCGTCGGCCCCAACAACGCGGGCAAGACCGCAGTTGTTGATGCACTGCGAGTCCTTCTGGCGGCGAGCGATGAGGGTAACCTCCGCCTCACGGAGTTGGATCTACACGAGAAAGCAGGCTGCCCCCTGAGCCCCACGGCAACGTTCACGTTCGTGTTCAGCGACCTGTCCCCGCAGAACGAGGCGGACTTCTCCAACGCCCTAATCGCCATCAAAGGCGCCGACGGCAAGACGATAGAGCGGTACGACGCGCAGTTCTCCGTGCAGTACACCCAAGCCGAGCTTGGCGGCCGACTCCGCCTACGTCGTTGGGTTGGCCTGCACGAAGAGAACGCGATGACTACCGAGATGCTCGAAGAACTGCGGGCCATCTATCTGCAACCGCTGCGGGATCCAGCGCAAGGGCTCAGGCCTGGTCGGATGAGCCAGATTTCAAAGCTCATCCAGAACATGATGCCGGACACGGCGGCGCGGAAGGCGCTGGTTGAGAAGCTGACGACTATCGACGAAGAGTTGGCCAAGAACGAGCCCATTCTCATCTACCAACGAAGCCATTTCTGTCAAGCACGAGTCCATGCTCGGAAAAGTGCTGGCCCAAGTCCTCAAGCTTGACCTGACTTCCAGTGACTTCAACAGATTCGCATCACGCGTGGGCATGGCGATTGGTGGCCGCGATGTCGAGCAGAACGGCCTTGGGTTCAACAACCTTATTTATATGGCAGTGGTACTTGGCGAACTGGCCTTCAACAGAACGGCATCCTACTGCGGACTGCTCGTAGAAGAACCCGAAGCTCACCTACACCCCCAGCTGCAGGCCGTCCTTCTGGACTACTTGAAGACCGTCGAGAAACCGGTCGCAGGCGAACGGTCCGTGCAGGTCTTTGTCACGAGCCACTCTCCAAATTTTGCGGCTCTCGCAGACATTGACTCGATTTGCTGCATCTACGACAGCCCTGCCGGACCAGTCGCCTTCTCACCACGCGAGGTAGTGTTCGGCAAGGGCAAGAAGGAGAAGCTGCAGCAGTACCTCAACGTGACCCGCGCGGAAATTTTCTTCGCTCGTCGCATTGTGTTCGTCGAGGGCGCGGCGGAGCTCTTCCTCGTTGATGCCCTGGCGAAGAAGACAGGCTACGACCTCCGCAAGCAGTCCGTCAGCGTCATCAGCACCGACGGTTTGAACTTCGACGCATTCCTTCCATTGTTTGGTGACAAGGCGATGCAGATTCCGGTGGCTGTCGTTTCCGATGCCGACCCGGCCGCTCCAGATCAGTTCCCAGGGGTCAACGACGCATTGAAACTGTCCGCACCCGCCACAGCAATCTCGAAGTTTGAGGACGAGTATGTGAAGTGCTTCTTCGCCCAGAAGACTCTCGAATACGACCTGGCCTTGGACCCAACGCGCAGAGGTCTTATGGTTGAAGCCTTGACTGAGATTCACCCTATTATCGGTGCAGACCTCCAGGTCGTTGTCGATGCCGCAGCTACAGACCAGGATAAGGCCAAGCTTCTTTTCACCGGCATGTTCGAGCGTCCGGAAAGCAAGACCAACGTGAAGAAGGGTCAATTCGCTCAAGCACTTGCGCAAGGCATTTCCGAATCGAAGGCTGCGGTGGAGTTGCCTGGCTACCTGAAGTCCGCGCTGGACTCGGTGACCGGCACCATCGCGAAGGGACCTGTTGGTGTCTGAATTCCAAGCCACGCCCGAGCAACAGGCAATCATCGATGCCCCCCTTAAGCCGCTTTCAGTTGTAGCGTGCCCTGGAAGCGGAAAGACCGCCACTGCGGTCCGTCGCGTCGCCGAGGTACGTCGCCGGCTTGAGATAGAAGGCTCTCGCGGCCAAGTCGCCCTGCTGTCCTTCTCGAATGTCGCGGTCGAGACCTTCCGCGGCGAGTATCGGCAGCTACGAGGACGTGATGGAGATTCTGACCGCGTCGTCATCCAAACCGTCGATTCGTTCCTCACCACCTTCATCCTGCGTCCCCATGGATCCCGCGCGATGAATTGCACTCGGACCCCGTACTTGGTGCTCGGCACCGAACCATTTCTCTACAACTTCCGCTTCGGCGACTTCAAGAACCCCATCGGTTTGAGTGAGCTTGCGTTTAACCTGGAAAACGGAGATGTCGTAGTCCACCGCAGGTTTAATAATGGCGGCGTCCAGCGCCTCGACGCCGCCCTTACCAAGGCCGCTAAGCAGAAGGTTGCTGCGTTAGCAACGAAGGGGGCATACACTTACGGATCTGGGCGGGTCTGGGCGTTGGTCCTCCTCAAGAGCGAGCCACGAATCACCGAGGCCCTTGCGCGCAGGTTTCCTCACATCCTGGTAGATGAGGCTCAGGACATCGGACCGTTTGAAGGGGCCTTGCTCGACAGGCTGAGCGCCGCAGGAAGCACCATCTCTCTCGTTGGCGACTTACATCAGAGCATCTACAGCTTCAACTTCGCAACGGGCGAGTACCACCGCAAGTTCTCAAACAGAGACGATGTCCACGGGCTGCCGCTTACGCAAAACCGTCGTTCGGTGGAATCCATCGTCAAGGTTGCGAACTCGCTCGCAGGGACAGTTTCAAGTCACTTCCGGACGCCGCCCGCCCGACTTACAGGGACGTACTTCTGGCGTTACGACCTGAAGACCCTTCCAGAGTTCATGTCGTCCTGGGTATCGGTCCTGCATGCTGCTGGCTACGCCATCGACGAAGCTGCCGTCCTGTGCCGTGGCAGCGGCCTGCTTGCGAAGCTCTCGACCGAAACCAGCCAAATTGGCCAGTCGGCGGTCAAGCATTTTGCGGCCGCAGCGATCGAACGTGAGCAGGCCGCTGATATCTCGAAGGTTTTGGAACACTGCGCTAAAGGCGTTCTGTCCATTGTGTCGGGCCTGCCGGATAGCTTCATCTCCGACCTCAAAAACATGCGTGGCGGCACCGACGTGAAAACGATTCGCAGACTCATGTGGCCTCTGATTCGTACGCCCGCAACAGGCATCCCCCTTGCAACGCTCGCAGCCAAGTCCTCATGGTTGAACGGCCTGAAGAAGAACTTGAACGATTGGCTGGCGCTGGTTGAACAGGAAACCAAATTCAAGCGTGAGCCGACCTGGAACAAACGGGTAACGGCGGCGGAACTTCCCAAGACAGGGCCGCTCATCGGTGTCGACATCGGCCAGCCCGATTGGTCGACCTTGCGGTGTGGGACGGTTCACTCGGCTAAGGGTGAAGGCATACCTGCGGTCATGTACCTGACCAACAAGGGTGACGTCGACGCGCTTGTGGCAGGCACGGGTGATGAGGAGGGCCGCATCGGCTTCGTGGCCGTTACACGAGGTCGTGACTTGCTCGTAGTGGCCATCCCCTCTGGAACATCCGATGAGACTATTGCGAAGTTGAAGGCGTGCGGCTTTACCGAGTCCTGGCCAGCGCAACTTGCGGCCGAAGCCGCTGCGGCAGTAGTGTCGGTGCTCCCCGGGGCGGCTGTGGTTGTTGCCTGACCAGAACCGCGCTTCGACTCGGCACGAACTCATGCGTGCATGAGTTGGAGTGCCCGGCGCCCTACGAAAGTCGGCTGTCGCTGCATTTCAGCCAGTCACCAGCACTGCCTAAAAACTGCAGTAGATGTCGGCTTTGGGGCAGTCGATTCAGACTCCTGGAATACCGCTTTGGCTCGCAAGCCGCCGCCTTCTCCAGCGGCGTCCTTCCACAATGGTTACGGCAATCCCGTGTTTCATCAAGGCGTTTTTGGCGCATGCGCGCAAGTCTTCCAGTGTGAAACCGTCGCGTTTGCCGTTGACTGACATCTGGTTGCGCACCGTCCAGTGGCCCGAGGGGTTGGAGCTGTGATTGGAGTATGGTTTTTGTTCTACATTCGCTATTTTTTAATAGCTGTTTACGCACATTTTTAAAGGGCTACATGCCGATTTGATGTCTAGATCCCCCCTGCTTTGGCCCCATCAGCCTGATAGCGAGCCAGCTCCACCAGGCCGGCCGGGATTGCACCTGTGCCCCCAGCCCGGTTATTTGCAATAATCTAACCACATCTGCAAACGATTTTTTTCAAATCGCCCCGCCCTTCGACCTTTCAGGAGACCCGCCATGTCCGTTCACGCCCTCGCCGCTTCGCGTAGCCAAGACCTGGTCGCCCAGGCCAAAATCCAACTGGCGGCGGCGCACAGGCTTGCGGCCTTGCATGAACTTGACGAAGGCATCGACAACCACCTCACGGTCAGCGTGCCGGGCAAAGACGACCAATTCCTGATCCTGCCTTTTGGCATCCACTGGTCCGAGGCCAAAGCCAGCGACCTGATGGTGTTCAACGAGGCGGGCGAGACGCTCGCAGGCTCAGGCCCGGTGGAGCTGTCGGCCCGCTGCATTCACGCGCCGATCCACCGCATTACGGGAGCCAAGGTGGTGCTGCACACCCACCAGACCTGGGCCACGGCACTGAATATGCTGCAAGATAACCGGCTGCATGCGACGACCCAGACCTCGGCTTTTCTGTACGGCCACATCGCCTACGACAACACCTACACCGGCCTGGCCGACACGCTGCACGAGGGCGAGCGCCTGGCGGCCGTGCTGGGCGAAAACCACTACATCTTCATGAAAAACCACGGCGTGCTGGTGGTGGGCGACACCGTGGCACAGGCCTACCGGCGCATTTACCGCCTGGAGCGCGTCTGCCGCATGCAGCTGATCGCCATGGCCGCTGCCACGGGCACCGGCCAGCAACTCGCCGTGCTCAGCCAGGAGGTGGTTGACCGCGTGCAGATGCCCAACCCGCAGGACAGCCACCCGCGTGAGGAGCGAGAGCGCCTGTTCTTTGACGCGATGATGCGGGTGCTGGACCGGGAGCTGCCTGGGTATCGGGATTGAGGACGTGTGTTAGGTGCCTTCGACAGGCAGAACACATTCAGCTCTGTAGCCCCACCACTTCCACACCGTCGCGTACATACTGCTCTGTACCGCCATACACCACCATCTGGCGCTCTACCCGCTGGCCCAGCAGCTTGCCCACCTGGCGCAGGCTTTTGGCAAAATCGCTGTGGTAGGTTTGGCTGGACTTGATTTCGACCAAACCCAGTTGGCCTGCCTGCACGCCGTTTTCCACCACCAAGTCCACCTCTTGGCCATTGCTGTCGCGCCAAAAATGCAGGCGGGCGCGTTCGCCCTGGTTTTCAAAATACTTGGCAAACTCGGTCACCACCAGGTTCTCAAACAAATGGCCACGCAGCGGGTGGCTGGCCAGCTGATCTGCTGAGTTAACGCCCATCAGCCAAGTGGCCAAACCGGTGTCATAAAAATAGAGCTTGGGTGATTTGATTAAACGTTTGCCCAGATTTTCAAACCAAGGCGGCAGCAAAAACACCACATAGCCCGTCTCTAGCAGATGGATCCACGAGGCAATAGTGTGCTGCGACACACCCACGTCATTGGCCAGGCTGTGGTAGTTAACGATTTGCCCCACCCGCCCCGCGCATAGCCGCACCATGCGGCGAAACTCAGGCACGTTGCGCAGCGTCACCAGCTCGCTTAAATCGCGCTGGATATAGGTTTCAAAATAATCGTTAAAAAAATCTGCGGGCGCAATACCCTGGGCATGCACCGCAGGGTAACCTCCTGCATGCAGCAGGCGCGACGTGCTGTGCGGTAAGCCCGCCGCACGCAGCTCCAGCATAGATAGCGGCAGCAGCCGCAGCACTGCGGTGCGCCCTGCCAAGGACTGACGTACCGAATCCATCAGGTCAAACTGCTGGCTGCCTGTGAGGATAAATTTACGTTTGTCTAAGCTGCTATTGCCCGCAAGCTGGCCAAAGCGCCACTCGTCCACCATCACTTGCACCGACGACAAAATATCGGGTAACCGCTGCACCTCATCCAAAATGGCGCCTTGCGCAAACTGTGCCAAGAAACCACGCGGATCCGTCTGCGCAAACTGGCGGGTGTTGGCATCCTCCAGATTGGCATAAGGCAAATGCGGGAAGGCTTGCCTGCACAGCGTCGTTTTGCCCGACTGTCGCGGCCCGGTTAACGTAACCACCGGATAAGGCTCGGCACGGCGGATTAAGGTGTTAAAGAGGTGGCGCTGTAAGCCCATAATTTATGTAAATATGAAGTAGTACTGCATTTTTACATAAAAACGAGGGTGGCGCAAGAACCACAAAGTGCCCAGTCAATACAATACACGCGACCCATGGGTGCACTGTGACGGTCGATTATTCGACCGTCACACTCTTCGCCAAATTGCGCGGCTTGTCCACATCCGTGCCGCGTGCACACGCCGTGTGGTACGCCAGCAATTGCAGTGGCACCACGTGCAAGATGGGCGATAGCGCGCCGTAGTGCTCGGGCATGCGGATGACGTGGATGCCTTCGGCGTTTTCGATGTGGCTGTCGGCATCGGCCAGCACGTATAGCACGCCGCCCCGGGCGCGCACTTCCTGCATATTGCTTTTGAGCTTTTCCAGCAGCGCGTCGTTGGGCGCAACGGTGACGACTGGCATGGCGCTGGTGACCAGGGCCAGCGGGCCGTGTTTCAGCTCGCCGGCGGCATAGGCTTCGGCGTGGATGTAGGTGATCTCTTTGAGCTTGAGCGCGCCTTCCAGCGCGATGGGGAAGTGCAGGCCCCGGCCCAGGAACAGGGCGTTTTCGTACTTGGTAAATTGCTCGGCCCAGGCGATGATTTGCGGCTCCAGCGCCAGCACGCTTTGCAGGGCGACGGGCAGGTGGCGCATCTCGGCCAGGTAGTCGTGCTCTTGCTTCTCCGTCAAACGGCCTTTGGTTTGCGCCAGCGCCAGGGTGAGCAAAAACAAACCTGCTAATTGCGTAGTAAATGCTTTGGTGGAGGCCACGCCAATCTCTACACCGGCGCGGGTAATGTAGGCGTGCTTGCACTCGCGCACCATGGCGCTGGTAGCGACGTTGCAGATGGTCAGCGTGTGCTCCATGCCTTGCGCGCGCGCGTGCTTGAGGGCGGCTAGCGTGTCGGCCGTCTCGCCCGACTGGGTGATGGTGACCACCAGGGTGTTGGGGTTGGGCACGCTGTCACGGTAGCGGTATTCGCTGGCAATCTCGACCTGGCAGGGGATTTTGGCAATCGATTCGAGCCAATACTTGGCCACGCTGCCGCTGTAGAAGCTGGTGCCGCAGGCCAGGATCAGCACGCTGTCGATGGCCTTGAAGGTGTTGAAGGCCCCCTCGCCGGGGCGCGGGTTGGCCCCATCAAACAGCTCGGGCGTGATGCCCACCACGCCTTCCAGCGTGTCGCCGATGGCGCGCGGCTGTTCAAAAATTTCTTTTTGCATGTAGTGGCGGTACGGCCCCAGTTCGGCCGCGCCGCTGTGGGCGTTGACGGTTTTGACTTCGCGCTGGGCGGCCTTGCCGTCTTTGCCCACGATCCAGTATTTGCCTAGCTGCACGTCGACAATGTCGCCTTCTTCCAGGTAGACGATTTGGTCGGTGACTCCGGCCAGCGCCATCGCGTCGCTGGCTAAGAAGTTCTCGTTGGCTTGTGCACTGCCGGTGGCTTTTGCGCCCACGCCCAGGATCAGGGGCGAGCCCGCGCGCGCGCCAATCACGCGCTGCGGCTCGTCCTTATGGAATACACCCAGCGCATAGGCCCCGTGCAGGTGGGTGATGGCGGCTTTTACGGCTTCAAAAATGTCGCCGTCGTACAGGCTGTCGACCAAATGGGCGATGACTTCGGTGTCGGTCTGGCTGACAAACACATAGCCCTTGGCTTGCAGGGCTTTGCGCAATTGCTCGTGGTTTTCTATGATGCCGTTGTGTACCAAGGCGACCTTGCCGGGCTTGTCCAGCGCATCGCCCGTGCCGTGGCTAAAGTGCGGGTGCGCGTTGTGCACCGCTGGCGCGCCGTGCGTGGCCCAACGGGTGTGGGCGATACCGGTGTGGCCCTCAAAGGCCTGCCCTGCGGCTTTGTCGCTGGCTATTTGCGCGTCCAGCTCGGCGACGCGGCTGGTGGTGCGGGCGCGCTTGAGGCCGCCCGCGTGCACCGCCACGCCGCAGGAGTCATAGCCACGGTATTCCAGGCGCTGCAGGCCTTGGACGAGGACGGGGACGATATTGCGGGTAGAAACCGCGCCGACGATGCCGCACATAGGAGATTCCTTGCTGTTGGGGTTGACCTGGAGCCCGCGCTGGGTGGGCGAATGGGCTGGATGGTATGCTGGGTGGTGAAAAATATGTATTTAATTTATGCAATTTAATGGTATTAAATTTCATAAAAATTGTAGAAAAGTTATTTATTTCATTTAATATTGTTTTATGGAATTATCGATCCCAACATTTGCACTGGATGACATTGATCTGAAAATTCTGGACCAGCTGCAAACCAACGCATCGCAAAGCAACCAAGCCTTGGCCGAGCGCGTGCATGTCTCGCCGCCCACCTGCTTGCGCCGGGTGAAAAGGCTGACGGATGCGGGTCTGATCGAGCGGCAGATTGCCATTTTGAGCGCCGACAAACTCAAGCCCCTGATCGGTCACGGCCTGACGGCGATTGTGGAAGTTACCCTCACCCAGCAAAACGAAGAAGTGCTGCGCGCGTTTGAAGCGCGTATTACGCCCGAGGCCGCCGTGCAGCAGTGCTACCGCGTCAGCCCGGGGCCCGACTTTGTGCTGATGGTGCATGTGCGGGACATGGGCGACTACCTGGCCCTGGTGCAGCGCGTGTTTACCAGTGATGCACAGGTACGTAACGTCAAAGCCTTCTTTAGCCTGCTGCGTAGCAAGTTTGAACCCCGGTTGTCGCTGAAATAACAGGGAAATAAGCCTGTAGTCCTATACGATAGGACGTAAGCAGCTATTAAATATATAGCTATCATCACATCCCAAAGGCACCATGCAAACCACTCCCTTTTCCCGCCCTACCGCCATTTTGTTGTTGCTCGGCCTGGGTATCTGCTTTGGTGCCAACCATGTGGCCGCGCGGGTGGCTTTTGATAACGGGGTGGGCATCACCACGGCGATTCTGGCGCGTTCGGGGGTCACGGCGCTGGTGCTGCTGGCGGTGATTGCCTGGCAGGGGGTGCGCTTGCCAGCGCAGCGCCCCCACATCGGCTGGGTGCTGCTCTCGGGTGGTTTGATTGCCCTGCAAAGCCTGTGTTTGTATTCGGCCGTGGCGCGTATTCCGGTGGCGCTGGCGCTGTTGGTATTTAACACCATGCCGATCGTCTATGCGCTGCTGACCTGGGTGCTCGGCGGTAAACGTCCCAGCGCCAAGGCGGTGCTGTATATGGGCGTGATCTTGCTGGGCCTGGCGCTGGCACTGGACACCTGGACGCGGTTGCAGGGCCAGGTCGCGCAGCAACCGGGTTTTGCCGCTGGCGTGGCGTTTGCCTTGGCGGCGGCTGTGCTGATTGCCAGCGCCTTATGGGTGACCGAGAACCGCATGCCCAGCGTGCCCGGCGTGCTGCGCAGCCAGTGGGCCATGTCGCTGGTGTTTGTCTGCATGCTGGGCGTGGGCCAGGCGGGGCTGCTGCCCGGCGGCATGACCTGGCCGCACAATGCGCCCGGCTGGTGGGGCTTGGTGGGTTTGGTGGTGTGCTACGGCACCGCGTTTTCGCTGTGGTTTATCTGGATGCCGCGCCTGGACATGGCGCGCAACGCCAGCGCCATGAATATCGAGCCGGTGGCCGCTCTCGCACTGGCCTGGGTGTTCCTGGGGCAAAGCCTGTCGGCCTCGCAGATGCTGGGGGCGCTGGTGGTGATCACCGGGATTGTGCTGCTGGCGCGTTTGCCCAAATCCTAGACCTTGCGGGTTTGGGTCACGGGTTCCCTTGGCTAAATGGTCTGTTCGCGCGATGCATCGGTATAGGCAGGGCTGAACTCACCGTCCATCAAAATCATCAAGGGCGCAATACTTTGCGACCACGCCGGTTTGGATTGGGTGCCCAATTGGAGATAGGCGCTGCGCACCATGGCCAGCATTTCTGGCCGGGAGGCCCTGGCGAGCAGCAGGGGACGGTCTGGAAACCAGCGCCGACCTACCAACTCTTCTTCATATAACTGCACCAGACAGTGGTGGCGGGTATCCGCCTGTATGCGTTCCCACAGTGCGCGCAAGGCGGGTGCAGGGCCCTCGAGCAGTTGAATATTGAGTCGCTTGTCGGTGACCAACGTACCCGTGATGCCGCGCGCCAGATTGTTGGCCACGGCCGTGGTGTTGAGGGCGTCGAAGGCCTTGCGCGTCATGGACGGTGCGCTGATGCTGCAATACATCAGGCGCAGCAGCGGCTGTGCAGCGGCTGTGGTGGGTGTCCTGGTGTTGCGGGGCTGCACGGTGTGGGCTCAGGATGTGGCGGTCAACAGCACCAGGGACCCGGTGAAATACAAAGAGGCCAGATCAGCGCACAGAAACTGCTGGTCACCTGCGCTGGTGCGGGCCAGCAGCTGGTCAAACGTCAGGGCACCCGCGCTCAGCAGGCGCAGCAGTGCCAGATGCCGCATCTCCAAAGCCTGCGGCGCAACCGGCGGAAAGCGGCGCAATTGCAGTGGCTCGCTTCCCATCCCCACCGGCAGCGCCCGGGATGCCAGGGGTACTGCTTGACCGAAAAACCAGAGCAGATGCTGCACGGTAGTGCTGTGAAACTGCGGTGTGTCGGGGAGGGAAGTAGTTGCTGGCATTGCTTGCCAGATGAGTGCATGGGGTTCGCAGTAATGGGCATCGGCGCGAACCCAGACACGTTGCTGGGCTTGATCGAGGACCGCCACCAAACCATCCGGACCACGGATGTGTACCAACGGGTGGTAGCTATTTTTGTATTCTGTCCACAGGGCTTCGGCCAGGGTAGCGTGTGCGCCGCAGTACGCGGAAAAAATGGCAGGCAACTGGGGTGGGTGCGTGGAGTCAACGCAGGCTTCAAAATGGGCTTTGCAGGCACGCTCCCAAGTCAATGTAGGTTCGCCGCGACCGGACCGCCGTGAGGCGCCGGGACTGCGTGCGGGAAAAGGCCGGAGTTGCGAATCACCGACACCGTGGGTTGAGGTGTGGGTTGCACTGATGAAGTGCGAGTCAAAGCCACTGTGCGCAGAAAATGCTCTGGCATGGCGGCCAGTTAATCGTCGAAGTAGTTTTTCAAGCATGTCAGCAGGGGTGGCTCAAGCACAAAGCGTGTTGGATAGGCGTTGTGCTTGGCTCTTGCCACTTGACGGCTACTACCCTTGAGCGGCTATGACGCAGCCGATGCAATTACCACTGCAAAGCCACGGACCCACTACACCCCAGTCAAACACATTGCGTTACATTATATTTTAAGCAACAGCGCGCTGGTTTAGTGCGAAAAATCACACAAAACCAGGGTTTCCTCGGGTGTTTTAGCCAGCCAGGCTGGCGGTTGTCAGGTTTTGCAGCCTAGGTGCCGGAGGCTTCGGCCATCAGCAGCACCATCGACAGAATGACAATGCGTCCGTAGCCCTGCACGATGGCGCCCACCTCCGACAGCACTTTGAGCTGTTGCGCCAAGGTCTGGCGTGTCATGCCCAGCATGGAGGACAACGCGTCGTGGGAGATGATGACATCTTTGCGCGCTTGGGTCGATCGGCTATCGTCCTGGTGGGCGAGCAGCACCAATCGGCGTGCGGTGCGCGCTCGTGCCGAGCGCATACTGAAGTCTTCTACCAAACTCAGGAGCATGCGGGTGCGGGCAGTGAGCAGCTCGACCAAATGGCGCAAAAAGCTGGCATCTTTCATCAATTCGGTCAGTGCTTCGGGCTCTACGATCAGCACTTCGGATACCCCGACACTGCGGACATCACGTTCACGGGATGAGCCATCCAGCACCGCCAGTTCGCCAAACCACTGTCCGGGAAAGACCAAGGTCAAAATCGCCTCGCGTCCTGCTGCGCTGGTGGAGGACACTTTCAATGCACCATCGACCAGCAGCATCAGGCCATCGCGTCGTTTACGCACCGACTGACCCTGGGTCAAGGCTAACTGACCGTCACGCAGAACGACACTGCGTGAGGCGCGGATTAACGCGCTTTGCTGCGGCGCACTCAGACCCGCAAACCAGCGGTTGCTCGTGACGACTTTGGGGAGTGCTTCCAGGGAAGGTGTGGATGGTGATTGCATAGATCAAAATTCTTTCTAATGTCAACCGCAATGCTAACTAGCTAAACGGGTAAAAAACGGTGATGGCTCTCTAATTGTATTTCTGACCACATTTTGGATTCAATGTTCCCTGAAATGTCGCAAAAAGCCAAATTCTATAGACCGCTATTTTACAAAAACTGCTTCCGGCATAAAACAAGTTCCGATGAACAGCCTCTGCCATTGTGACTTATTTCTGTTTTTTGGCGGGACGCGCCCAACCTTCCAGGCTCACTTGCTTGCCACGCGCCACACTCAAAGTGCCTGCGGGCGTGTCTTTGGTGATGGTGGAGCCGCCACCCACCGTGCTGCCTTTGCCGATGGTGACGGGGGCTACCAATACACAGTTGCTGCCAATGTGGACGTCGTCTTCAATGATGGTGTGGTGCTTGTTGACCCCGTCATAGTTGGCGGTAATGCTGCCCGCGCCGTAGTTGACGCGCTGGCCGACCGTGGCATCGCCCAGGTAAGCCAGATGGTTGGCTTTGGAGCCCTGTGCCATGGTGGTGTTTTTCACCTCGACAAAGTTGCCGATATGCACGTCCTGGCCTAACTGTGCGCCAGGTCGCAGGCGGGCAAACGGGCCAATTCGTGCGTCTGCGCCGACCGTCACCCCCAGTTTTTCACCGTCAATGTGCGTAAACGGATGGATCACCGCGCCAGCAGCAATGCGGGCGTTGGCAATATGGCAATGGGCACCGATTTTTACATCATCGCCCAGCGAGACCGTGCCTTCAAACACACAGTTCACGTCGATGCTCACGTCTTGCCCGCAGCGCAGGCTGCCGCGCACGTCAATCCGCTGGGCATCGGCCAGGCGCACGCCTTGCTCCATCAGGCGGTGCGCCTGGCGCTTTTGAAACTCGCGCTCCAGCTCTTGCAGTTGCACCGGGCTGTTGACTCCGGCCACTTGCACTGCGTCGGTGGTCTTCACGGCCACCACCGGTGTAGCAGCGGCCACGGCATGCTTGACGACATCGGTGAGGTAAAACTCTTGTTGCGCGTTGTGGTTGTCCAGCAAGGCAAGGTATTTTTTCAGTAAAACCGTGGGCGCAGCCATGATGCCACTGTAGGTTTCACGGATGCCGCGCTGCTCTGGGCTGGCGTCTTTTTGCTCGACGATAGCTTGTACTGCCGCGCCAGTGCGCACAATGCGGCCATAACCGGTGGGGTCGGCCAGATCAATGGTGAGCAGGGCAATCTGCTGGCCTGCGCAGGCCTGCACCAGTGCCTGCAAGGTGTCCAGCTGCGTCAGCGGGACATCGCCCGAAAGGATCAAAGTAACCCCATCGTCAGGTAATTCGGGCGCGGCCTGCTGCACCGCGTGGCCGGTGCCCAGTTGTGGCTCCTGGGTTACAAATTTCAGGCTAAAACCACTGCTAGTCCTTGTGTACTGGTCGCAGGCAGCTATCACTTGTGTAGCGCCATGGCCGGTAATGGCGACCATGCTGCGCGGCTGCAAGCCGCCTGCCGTGTCAATCACATGGTGCAGCAAAGCACGCCCGGCCAGTTTGTGCAACACTTTGGGGGTTTTACTTTTCATACGGGTACCCTTACCCGCCGCCATGATGACAATGTCTATGTTCATATTTCGCCTGCGCTCCTGGGTAATGATTATGCTGGTATTGGCGCTCTTGCCAGCCTGTAGTGCCATCAAAATTGCCTATAACCAGGCCCCCGACCTGACGTATTGGTGGCTGGACAGCTATGTTGACTTTAACAGCCAGCAAACCCCCAAGGCGCGCGATGAGATAACCCGGCTGTTTGCCTGGCACCGCAGCAGCGAGCTGCCCAAGGTGGCTGCCCTGCTGCACAAAGCGCACACGCAGCTGCATGGCAACGTCACGCCTGCGCAGGCGTGTGAACTCTACAGCCAGGGACGCAGCCTGCTCGAGGCCATCGCCGACAAAGCCTTGCCCACCCTCGCCGACCTGGCACCCAGCCTGACTTCCGAGCAGTTGCAGCATTTGGAGCGTAAATACGAAAAAAACAACGAGGAAAGCCTGCGCGAGTACCAAAAAGGCACGGCCGAGGAGCGCGCAGCCAGGCGCCTCAAGCAGGGCATCGAGCGCAGCGAAATGATCTACGGCAAGCTGGATGAGCCGCAGATTGCCGCTGTCAAGAGCGCCATCCAAAAATCCAGTTTTGATGTGGAGCAAAACCGCAAAGAGCGGCTGCGCAGACAGCAAGATGCGCTGGAGACACTGGGCAAGCTGGCCAACGAAAAGGCCAGCCCCCAGCAGGCGCAGGCCCTGCTGCGTGACTACATGACCCGCGTGACATCTTCGCCCGACCCGCAGTACCGGGCCTATGGCGACCGTATGCTCAAGGAAGGCTGCGCGTCGTTTGCGGCGGTGCACGCCAGCACCACGCATGAGCAGCGCCACAAAGCGGTGCAAACCCTCAGAGGCTATGAGGCAGACTTGCGTGCGCTGGTTGCGCAAAAGTAAAAGCTATCAATATAATAGCTGCTTACGACCTGTTTACTTGGACTACGATCGAATTAGCTGTTCCTAACGCCACTCTCCACGTGTCCGGCGGGCACATGGTCGGCGGCGGACTGCACATGGCCGGTCTGGTCGTCAAAGAAAAAATCGGGTGCAAACTCGCGCAGAAACTCCCCCTTGGGCAGGCCACCCAAGAACATGGCCTGATCGACCTCGATGTTCCAGTCCATCAGGGTGCGAATGGCGCGCTCGTGCGCCGGGGCGCTGCGGGCCGTCACCAGGGCGGTGCGGATGCGGATACTGGGCGTACTCTCGCTTTGCAGGCGGTGCAAGGCCTCCAGCAGCGGCTTGAAAGGGCCGGGCGGCAGCGGCTGCGCCAGCTTTTTGGCCTCGTGTTTTTGAAACGCATTAAGGCCGGATTTGTGAAACACGCGCTCGGCCTCGTCGCTGAACAGCACGGCATCGCCGTCAAAGGCAATGCGCACTTCTTTGGGATAGAGGTCGCCCGCCCGTACCGAATGGGTCGCTACGGTAGCGGCAGCAAATCCATTGGCCAGGGCGGCGCGCACGTCTTCGGACTTGGCGGATAAAAACAGATTTGCATGGAGCGGGCGCAGGTAGCGCCAAGGTGCCTCGCCCCGCGTAAAGGTGCAGCGGATGATGGGCAGTTTGTAGTGCTCGGCGCTGCGCATCACCCGCAAGCCACTCACGGGGTCGTTACGCGAGAGGATGACTACCTCGACGCGTTGGGCTTCTGGGGTGTTGAAGGCCAGCAGTTTTTTGATCAAGGAGAAGGCCACACCCGGCTTGGCCGGTTGCTCAACGCGCTCTAACTGGTGGCGTATGTAGGCCTTGTCGTCGCCCTGCTCAAAGACCTTGTTCTCTTCCTCAAAGTCAAACAGCGCGCGCGAGGAAATGGCGACGACGAGCTGGCCTTGGAGACTGGCAGACATGGTTATTTGACGAGTTGGTTCAATTGAATAATTGGTAGCAAGACCGCCAGCACGATCAGCATGACGACCACGCCCATGGCGACGATCAGCAAAGGCTCCAGGATGGTGGCCAGGGCGACGGCGCGGCGCTGCACCTCGCCGCTGAGTTGCTTGGCAGCGCGTTGCAGCATCAGGGGCAGGGTGCCGGTCTGCTCGCCCAGGCGGGCAAACATGCTGAGAATGCCGGGAAAGCGTTTTTTCTGTGCCAGTGCATTGGCCAGAGGCGCGCCCTCGCGCACCAGCACCAGCGCGTCTTGCGCGTCGGCCCGTAGCGAACGGTTGTTCAGTGTGTCCGCCGCCGCTTGCAGGGCCTTGAGGATGGGCACACCGGCACCGGCCAGCATGGCCAGTGTGGATGCAAAACGCGCCGCGTTGTAGCCGCGTGCCAAGCGACCGATGATCGGCAGATTTAAAAATGCAGAATCAATTTTGACGCGAAATTCGGGGATGCGCCTTATATATACTGCGCAAACAGCTAGCAAAATAATAGCAGTCAGCATATACCAACCATAGTTGCGCACCATGGCGCTCACGCCCATCATGATTTGCGTGAGCAGGGGTAGGGCACGTTTGCTGCTGGCAAACACGGTGGCCACCTGCGGCACCACATAGCCCACCAAAAACAGCACAATGACAAAGGCCACCAGGGTGACGATGGCCGGGTACAGCGCCGCGCCGATCAGTTTGGAGCGCAGGGCTTGGCGCTCTTCCAGGTCGTCGGCCAGTTTCTCCAGCACCAGCCCGAGGTTGCCCGAGGCCTCGCCCGCACCAATCACGGCGCAGTAAATATCGTCAAATTCGCCGGGGTGTTGGCCCAGGGCCTTGGCAAAACTGGAGCCCGCGTTGACCTCGGCGCGCAGGGCGGCTACCAGGTTGCGTTGTTTTTCGTCTTCGGCCTCGTCGGCCAAGGCTGTCAACGCCCGCTCCAGCGGCAAGCCTGCGGACACCAAACCAGCCACTTGGCGGGTCCACACCGCCAGCGTGGTGGAGTTAAAGACATGGCCGCCAAACAGGGTGATGTTCAGGCTACCGCTTTTTGCGCCCGGGTTACCCACCACCTCGACCGTCATCGGTACCAGGGCCTGGGCGCGCAGCAGGCTGCGGGCCGACTTGGCGCTGTCGGCCTCGATCACGCCCTTGCGGGTGCTGCCTTGCGCGTCCAGCGCTTCAAATTGGTAGGCGGGCATGGGCTGGTGGGTTTAGTCGCGCGTCAAAGCTCAATCGCGCGTCACGCGGACGACTTCTTCGCGGCTGGTGACGCCTTGGGCTATCAGGCGCTCGCCATCGTCGCGCATCAGGGTCATGCCGGCCTTGAGCGCTGCGGCGCGGATATCGGCCTCAGAGGTTTGGTTGTGGATCATGGCGCGGATGGCGTCGTTGCTGGAAAGCAGCTCAAACACACCGGTGCGGCCTTGGTAGCCCATCTGGTTGCAGTGGCTGCAACCTTTGCCAGCGCAGTGTGTGCACAGTTTGCGCACCAGGCGCTGCGCCAGCACACCGAGCAGGGACGAGCTGAGCAAGAAGGGCTCCACGCCCATGTCCGTCAAGCGGGTGATCGCGCTGGCGGCATCATTGGTGTGCAAGGTGGCCAGCACCAGGTGGCCCGTGAGCGAGGCCTGAATCGCAATCTGCGCCGTCTCAAAATCGCGGATCTCGCCGATCATGATCACGTCGGGGTCTTGCCGCAAAATGGCGCGCAGGGCCTTGGCAAAGCTCAGGTCAATCTTGGCATTCACCTGGGTTTGGCCCACCCCTGCCAGCTCGTATTCAATCGGGTCTTCCACCGTCATGATATTGGTCTGGCTGGCATCGATCTTGCCTAAAGCCGCGTACAGCGTGGTGGTTTTGCCCGAGCCGGTCGGGCCGGTGACCAGAATGATGCCGTGCGGTTGGCTGATCAAATGCTCAAACTGCTTGAGCACCGTGCCCTGCATGCCCACCGCTTCCAGTGTGAGCTTGTTGCTGGTTTTGTCCAGCAAACGCAGTACCGCGCGCTCGCCGTGCGCGCTGGGCAGGGTGCTGACCCGCACATCCACCGCGCGGGTACCAATGCGCAGACTGATGCGGCCGTCCTGCGGCAGGCGCTTTTCCGAGATATCCAGCTCGGCCATGATTTTGAGGCGCGAGATCAGCGCGGCGTGCAGCGCCCGGTTAGGCTGCACCACCTCACGCAGTGTGCCATCCACCCGAAAGCGCACGGCGCTGTGGCGCTCATACGGCTCGATATGGATATCGCTCGCGCCATCGCGCGCCGCCTGCGTGAGCAGGGCGTTGAGCATGCGGATGATGGGCGCATCGTCCGAGGTCTCCAGCAGGTCTTCGACCGCAGGGAGTTCCTGCATCATGCGCGACAGGTCGGCGTCGGTTTGCACCTCGCTCACCACCGTGGCGGCGCTGGACTCGCCCTGCGAATACGCCGCGCTGGTGCGCTGCATGAGGGCATCGGCGGCGATTGACTCCATTGCCAGCGGCGCGCCCTGGCCATATTTGCGCAGCACCTCGGCCACCGCGCTGCGCTTTGATGCGGGGTGCAGCCACAGGGTGAGCGCGCCCGCATCGTCTTGCAGCAGCACCTGCTGCGTGCGTGCGAAGGCGTAGGGCAGGGGGTATCTCACGGGCGGGCTTTCTCGGTGGGCGTGCCAGGCAATGCAGGCGACGGGTTTTGCTGTACAGACGGTGAGCCATTGGCGCGCATTGGCGGCAGCACCGCCGTGTCATTGATTTGCAACACCGAGCTGGGGGTGGGTTGTGCGTCTTTTTGCAGTCCACGCATCAGATCGTAGCGGTCGAGTGAGAGGTTTTCGGTGGACTGTGCATCACGCACCACCACGGGTCGCAGGAAGACCATTAAATTGGTTTTTTTACGCGTTCGCGTCTGACTTTTAAAGAGGTTGCCAAAAAGAGGAACATCGCCCAACACCGGTACTTTCTCTTCGCCACTGCTGAATTCGTCCTGTAGCAAACCACCAATCACCACAATGCCACCGTCTTCCACCAAAACACTCGATTCAATCGAGCGTTTATTGGTGATGAGGCCAGTAGCAGAGCTGCGTGAAGCGGGATCTACGTTAGACACTTCCTGGAATATCTGCATTTTGATGGTGCCGTTCTCGCTGATTTGCGGCTTTACCCGCAAAGTCAGGCCCACGTCCTTGCGCTCAATGGTTTGAAACGGGTTAACCGTCCCGCCACCGCTGGCACCCGTGTTGGTGAATTGACCCGTGACGAAAGGCACGTTCTGGCCAATCACAATTTTGGCTTCTTCATTGTCCAGCGTCAGCAAGTTGGGGGTAGACAGTACGTTGCCATCCCCCGAGGTTTGCAGAAAATTGGCTAACAATCCCAATACAAACGTTCCGTTGATGTCGCGTACCAGTCCAAAGTTAAACCCTTTGCCGGGAGCAACAGTGCCGGTACTGGCACCGACCCCCAAACCGATAATATTATTTCCTTCTGAACGGAAGTTAGTTCCCAGGACGCCAATATTTTTGTCCCCTTTATTGCCCAGTACGTTTTGCCATTGGATACCAAACTCGGCTGCCTTGTCGGAGTTGACCTCGGCGATCAGGCTTTCCACATAAACCTGCGCACGTCGGGTATCCAGCATGTCAATCACCGCCCGCATCTGGCGGTACTGCGGCTCGGGCGCGGTGATGATGAGCGAGTTGGTGGCTGGGTCGGCCTGCACCTGACCGCCGGTACTGGGTTGGCCGGAGGCTTGTACCGGTGTTGTGGCGGCTGCTCCCGCTGCAATGGGCGCGCGCACGGGTACTGCGGCTGTAGCAGCGGCTACGCCCGTGGGACTCGAGGTGCTGGCCATGGCAGCGCGCAAGGTAGTGGCCAGTTGCACCGCATCGGCGTTCTTCAGATGCACCACATAGATATTGCCGGCCGCTCCATTGCTTGAAAATTGGGTAGGCTGGTCCAGCCTGTCAATCAAGGACTTGATCAGATTGACCCTGGCCGGGTTGGAGGCACGAATGATGACGGCGTTGGCCCGCGATTCCGCCAGGATGGCGGTGCGAAACGAGGTGTCTCCCTGGCCCTGTGCTGCACCGACAGCACCGGACTCGCTCAGGCGAATGAGAATAGGCACCAAGTCTGAAGCCAGGGCGTTTTTGAGCGGGATGATCTCCAGATCGCTGGCGTTGGACACATCCAGCGCGGCAATGATGCGTGCCAGGCGCTGCATGTTGTCGGCGTAGTCGGTAATGATGAGCGAGTTGTTGCCGGGGTTGACGTTGATGGTGTTGTTGGGGCTGATCAGGGGGCGCAGCACCGGCACCAGGTTATTGGCATTCTCATAGCCCAGGCGAAAAATCTGCGTCAGGATCTGGTTACTCCCCACCCGTGCTTCGCTGGTGCTGACGGTGCCGCCTTGCAGCTTGGCATCGGCCTCGGGCACGATTTTGGTGATACCGGCGGTCTCCACGGCGGTGAAACCCTGAAAGCGCAGCATGGTCAAAAACTGGTTGTAGGCGGCGGCGGGTGACAACGGCTTGTCGCTGCTCAGATTCATGGTGCCCTTGACGCGCGGGTCGACCACCATGTTGCGTCCGGTCATCACGCCCATGGTGCGGGCGACTTCGGCGATTTCGGCGTTGACAAAGTTCAGCGTGACACCGCCCGGGCTGCGGTTGATGCCGCTGGCAGGGCCCGTGGCAGGGTTGGCCGCTGGAGTTTGTGCCCAAGCCGAAAAATTCAGACCAAATATGCCAGTAGTCCCCGTCACCAGGACGTAAGCAGCTATCGAAATAGTAGTGCGTTGAAAGCGTGTGGGGGTCAAAGATGGTGTCATAACTAGCCTATGGACATGAGAGATTTGGCACCTTGTCTGCGGCCAATGATGTTGAGCAAATTGTTCAGTGCGGCTTCGCGCTCGGGCGCTGCGCTGGCCTCGCCGGTAAATTGCATGCGCGAGCCAACCCATTTGCCTGAGCCACTCAACTGTAACGCGCCTTGCAGGGTTTGCAACTCCAGCGTGGGTGTGGCACCACCCGACAGGCTGACACGGTAGTCGCCCAAGGGCTGCAAGGTGGACAAAGGCGAAGACAGGTTGGTCAGGTCGATGGTGGCGCTGCCCTCCACTTGGGCATGCCCCTGCTGCCATTGCACGGAGAGGGAGTCGGCCACGACCGCGAGCTGGCCTTGCGGGTTGAGTGTATTCCAGGGGGTGCCCAGGCCGGTGAGCAGTTGGGCAGGCAAGTTCAGGTGCAGGGCGGTCACGGTCAACTGGCCTCCACCCCAGCGCGGGCTGGCCAGCATCAGGGCGGGTTGCGCACTACAGCAGACGGGCAGCAGTTCGCCGCGCAGGCCGCGCAGGCTGGGCCACAGCGTCCACAGCACGCGCTCGGGCAGGGCAGTGGCATCTTTGGACTGGGCACCGCCGGTGAGCACCAGCTGGGCCGAGCCATGCCAGACGGTGCCACGCGGCTGCGCCAGCAGTACCTGCCCGTTGCTGGCATAGGCCATGCCCGAGGCCAGCCAGGCAGCCGGCGCAAACACCGCCAGTGCCCCCAGCGCACCTACCAGGCCACCAAGCCAGGCCCAGCGCTGGTGTGTGCCAGCCGCCGGGGAGGCAGCGCGCAGCCCCCGCACTCGGTTGCGGGGGCTGCGGGTTGCGGGCGGTGGACCCTGGAGGCGTGCCATGGCGTGTGCGGACTTTAAATTAACGACCAGGCAAGGCCAATACCAGCACACCATCCCAAAGCACGGGGCTCACGGCAGGGGTGCTGACAGCGGCTGCCGTGGTTGCTGTGGAGGCAACGGCCAAAGCCGCTGGTGGTGTTGCCGGTTTGATGGCGCTACGCAGTAAACGTGCCTCGCTGGGCACTACCCGGGCGTTGATGCGCGCCTGGCTCAGCCAGAGCGCCAAAGCGTCAGGATTCACGCCCTTGAGCGTGAGATTGGCACGTCCGTCGTTGACCGCCAGGCTGGCGTTGGCACCAAAGGTCTGTTTGACCGAGCTTTCCAGGTTGCGCTGGGATTCTTCGTTGCTCAGGCTGCGCTGCGTGCGCAGCACTTTGGCCTGCGCCGCCAGAGCCTGCATGCTTTGCAACTGCGCATCGACCTGCGCATGCTGTGCTTGGGCGGTACGCAGCGTTTGCAGCGCAGGTGCCATGGCGACGAGCCAGAGCAAGGCCAGGCCGATCACCACGGCCGCCACGGACAGCATGCTCTGCTCACGCGCAGCCAGACCGTTCCACCAGTGTTTTAACGCGTTCATGGTGCCACTCCTGCGCGCTGGACGGCTGCCTCGGTCACGACAATGCGGCCATCTTCACTGCGCACGGCCGACAATCCCGCGCTGCGCAGCTTGGCCTGGTGCGCTGAGAGTTGGCTGGCATCCAGACCCGAGCCTTTGAGGGTCAGCTCACCAGCTGCAAATTCTATAGCTGTAGGTACAGAGTCTGCAGCGACTATGGCGCTGTAGCGGGCGTACAGGCTTTCCAGATCCCGGCTGCCAATGGCACCACTGGCCTGGCGCAAAGCCGCTACCTCGCGCTGCATTTGCAAAGGGGCATCGACGACTACTTTGACGTTGGGAAAGGTTTGCGTGAGCAGTTGGCTGGTTTGCACGCGCTTGGCTTGCAGTGCGCTGCGCTCCTTCCAGGCCCAGGCATTGAGTCCCACGATGTTGACCAGCAGCAACAACGCCAGGCCGATGCGCGCTGCGCGCCAGGCGGGCGCTGCCACCAGGTCGCGCAGCAAGGTGCTGGCCTGCTGCAACCAGCGGCCACTGCCCTTGACGGCCAGCTCGCCCTGTGCCAGGTCGACCCCATAGTTGCGCGCCTCCTGGGCGGCCTGCAGGGCATACTGCGCGGTTTGCACCATCGTGACTTTGGCGTTGAAGATGTTTTCAGCCGCAGCCGCTACCGCAGGCTCTGCGCTGATCAGGGTATCGGTATGCATGGTGGGCCACACCGTGCGTGCGTGGTGCAGGGGCACGCTGACTACGCCCGTGTTGTCTGCCAAAGTGACTATGGCGGCTTCGGGAGCGCCACTCACATGGGCCCGCGCCTGGCCGCTGCTGGCAGTCTGGCTGGCGTTGGGCAGCTGCACATCCAGTGGAAATGCGGACGGCACGATGCGGCTGATGCGGTGCCCAGCCATTTGCAGACTGCGCAAATGCGCAAGCAACCAGGCTTTGTCGCACACCGCCAGCCAGCTCACGGTGCCATCAGCGCTGCCGCTGGCACGGTAGCTGGCGATATGCACCGCAGCGGCATCGTCGAGCAAATGCTCTTCAATGGCACCCTCCAGCACCGAACGCAGCTTGGGGGCTGACAAAGAGCGCGAGAGCCTGGGCAGGCTCACGCGGTGCCAGGACACGCTGGCGCTGGGCAGCAGCAGCACGGTGTCGTCCGCGCGTGGCAGCAGCGCGAGGGGGGCCGAGCCGTGGTTGCTCAGAGCCTGCGCGTTGTTGGCCATGGCATAGGCCAACTCGTTGTGGGACGTGCCTGGAGGGCTGAGAGTGACGATAAGAGTAGTCATAGGTGAATAAGCGTCATTGTAAGGAGGCTTGTGCGTCAAACTTGCCTAAAATCGCCCGCTCACGCCATATAGTTCTTACCTCCTGGTTAGAGCGCTGCACCAACGAACGTTCCTGCACCATGGTGTCTTGCAATCGCAGCCGCCCACGCACCTCAAAAAAGCGGCTGGCAATGCCATGCCCGGCATGGAGTTCCGTGGTCAGGCTGGGCACTATTTGGGCGGCCTCTGAAGGAGCGCGAAAATGCTGGCGCTCGCGCTGGGCGACGAGGCGGCGGGCACCGTCAAGTTCCAACGTGGGAAAGCTGGCATACAACACCTCCGTCGGTGCGGTGTTCAGATTGATGGGCGTGCGCCCCGGTAGCAGGGCTATAAATGGCCGCAGCCGCGCCAGGCTGGAGGGTGATAAACCCAGCCAGCCCAGTTGCTCTACCCGCTGGGGTAGCAAGGGAGCCAGTTTGGCGGATGGGTTTTCGGCGTTGTTGTCCAGGGCAAGGCGCAGGTTTTCGACCATCCGCATGAGCTCAATCTGGTCCAGGTCAAGCAATTCAAAGAGTTTGGCAAAACTGCGCAGATCGGGGTCGGAAATTTTGCCGTTCTCAACCAGGTTGTTGATATTCAGGCGCGATTGCATATCGACAATTTGCCCGGACAAAAACAGCTCGGCATCAGCTTCCTGCTCAGACAGTGCGGTGTTGTTTTTATCGGTGGCCAAAAAACTGGATAGGCGCGACTCCTGCAAAGCCACCGCCCACGGCTCGGCCAGATGGTCAGCGCCTCCCGAGCGGGCATCTTCACGCAGGATCAGGCGCGCCCAGTCTAAAGCGCCCACCAAAATCCAGCCCGCCTGCAAGCGCGAGCGCTCCGCCGCCTCCACCTCCACCGCACGCCACTGCTGCCAGGCCGCAGCGCCCGCAAAGCTGGCCACCAAGGTGACGATCAACATCGCCATCAGCAAAGCCGCACCGCGTTGGCGACGCGACGCGGCGCCGGGCCGCCCCAAGCGAGGAGGGCCCCCACGGGGGGCAGCGCAGCACACGCAGTGGCAAGCGTGGGGGCTACTTGTCGCGGCGCCGGGCCGCCCCAAGCGAGGAGGGCCCCCACGGGGGGCAGCGCAGCACACGCAGTGGCAAGCGTGGGGGCAAACCGGCCTCATGTTTTCCCGCCTCCAATGATGGGTCGTATCCAGTCACGTGTGAGCGTGCCGGTCAAAACCTGACCTTGGGTAAGTTTGAGCACCAGGCGGACACCATCAGGTACTACGGCTAACGTCGCGCCAGGGGCTGCGGGTACAGCAGGATTGCCGGGAGCAACTGCGGCAGATGACAGGGGATTGGTCCAACTGTCATTGCGGTAGAAAAAAATCTGCCAGTCGTCAATGGCCGCAATGGCGACTTCCTGGTTGCGCTCCAGGTCGCCCGGGTTTTGGGCCCACTGCAAGGCTTGCAACCAGGCAGCACTCAGTTCGGCGCGGCTGTTCAAGGACTTGGACTGCCAGCGCAGCCAGCGGGTTTTGCCCTCCACATCGCGTTGTGTCCAACCGACGACGCGCAGCTCATCGTCGCCATAGCGGCGGGTAATGCGCAGCAAGCGGCCGTTGTAGTCGATCGCACTGGTTTGCTCGGTACGCAGCATTTGGTCCAGGTCGGTTTGCCATTGGGACAAAGCGGTTTGCAGTGTGGCAATCTGGTCGGCATGTTCACGGTTGGCATCTTGGGCACGCGACATGCCGTCGATGCCGCGCCAACTCAGCAGCGCCAGCAGCGACATGATGAATATGGCAATCAATAGCTCAATCAGCGTGAAGCCCGCGTGATACCTGCGCATGGCTAAAACCTGCCTACGATGGTGGCGATACTCAGAACGGGAGCGCTCTCATCCAGCACTTGGGCATCGACCCGGCGAAAACTCGGGTTGGGCGTGGCCCGCACTTGCATGCGCACGGTAAAGGCCTTGCCCGCCTGCTCGCAGGCGGCGGTGCTTTCACCCACGTTGGGCATTTGCTTGGACAGGCGCACTTTGATCAACTCGTTTTCGGCGCACATCTGCGCCAGCAGTACATCGCTCTGGCGCTGGGCGCCGCGCGTGAGGGCCGACATGGCCTGCGAGCCGGCTAACAAAGCGATCGAGACGATGGCCAAGGCCACCAAGACCTCGATCAAGGTAAACCCATGCAAGCTGCGTGCAGAGGCGCTCATCGGTACATGACTGCACTCTGGGCAGTACCCGCCAAGTTGCCTGAGGGTGCGATGCCGGCTTGACCGCTGCCACTGTGGTTGTCAATTTTGAAGGGCCGCAGGCCGTCGGTAATGATACGCAAGCTGCGTCCATCCAGGCCTAATGTAATAGCCTGTGCCGGGATGATGGGTTCGGGCCCGAGCAGTATAAAGGCGCGGTTGTCACTGGGCTGGGCCGTGGTGCCTGCTGTCAGCCAGGGTTGCAGCTTGTCCTCCTCGGTGCTGGACGCACCCGTCATCGTGAAACCCTCTGCACTGGGCTGCCAATGCACGGTCAAACCGGTGGTGCGCGACAGGCTGCGACCAGCCTCCAGTACCGCCGCCAGCCGCTGCGCTTCGCGCTCCAACGCCGTCACGCTGCTATCACGCAGCGCCAGCGTAGCCCCCGCCGTCGCAATCGCCATGATGGCGATCACCACCATCAGCTCCAGCAAGGTAAAGCCAAGAAGTTTTTGTTTGGTTTTACCAATTACCGACGTCAGCATTTTTACCCTCACCGCCCGGTTGGCCGTCTGCACCAAAGGACATCACGTCGATCTCACCGCGAATGCCAGGGTTGAGGTACTGGTAAGGGCGGCCCCAAGGGTCGTTGGGGAGCTTTTCCAGGTACGAGCGCCAGTTGTTGGGGATCACGCCCGTGGTGGGCTTGGCAATCAGCGCTTGCAGGCCCTGCTCAGCCGTCGGAAAGCGCTGGTTGTCCAGTTTGTAGAGCTTGAGCGCTTGCACCAGGATGTTGACATCGGCCTTGGCGGCCGTGCTGCGTGCATCGTCCGCCCGGTCCAGCAGGTTGGGCGCAATGACGGCGGCCAGCACGGCAATGATGGCGATCACCACCATCAGCTCAATCAGGGTAAAACCACGTTGCACACTGCGGCGCAACCGGAAAATGCAGGAAGGTTGGGGGTGTTTCATATTCGCATCATAATATGCGAATGCGAAAAAACTGGTTGATACCCTTGGCTACATTTGCACTTTGGCTGCTGGCTGTAGCGGGTGGGGTGTATTGGGCGCTTAAGTTTGTACAAGGCACGGCGACCCCCGCGAACGCTGCGGTGGTGACTTCGCTTCCCCCCGCCAGTGTGGACAGCCAGGCCTTGGCGCGTGGCTTCGGAGGAGGGCTGGGCGCTATCGCGACGGAAGTGGCTAGTCCGGTTGCAGCGCCCGCTGCTGGCATCATTGCTTCCCGCTTCGTGCTCTCTGGGGTTGTGGAAGGCAAAACCGCCCGGCAAAGTCTGGCCTTGATTGCGGTGGACGGCAAACCGGCCCGTCCCTACCGGGTGGGCGCGCAATTGGCCGAGGGGGTGGTGCTGGCTTCGGTGCAGCGCCGCCAAGCCCTGCTCTCGCCGAATACCGGGAAAGCGGGTGCGGTCACGCTGGAGCTGGCCAAAGCCAACGCCACAGCCACCGCCACCGCCAGTGCCATTCCCTATACGCCACCGGTACAACTCCCGCCGGTGGTTGTTCCAAACCCGGTGCAGAGCTCGGCCGTGGCCGCGCCGGACCCTATGAACCCTGTACGACCCGGTGGGCGCGCCCGTGCCCTGCGTGAAGCCGCCCGTGATGCGGCTGCGGTGGGTGAGCAGGCGGTTCCCGCCGGCCAGTAGCGTGGCAGGGCCGTCAGGCCTTGAGAAACAATTGGTACACCGGATTGTGGGTTTCTTCTACAAACGGGTAACCCAGGCCACTTAAAAACGCAGTAAAAGCCTTGTCGTCCGCCTTGGGCACCTGAATGCCCACCAAAATGCGGCCATAGTCGGCCCCCTGGTTGCGGTAGTGGAACAGGCTGATGTTCCAGCCCGGCCGCATGGCCGATAAAAACTTCATCAACGCACCCGGCCGCTCGGGGAACTCAAAGCGCAGCAGACGCTCATCTTTGGCCAGCTTTGATGCGCCGCCCACCATGTGGCGCAGGTGCTCTTTGGCCAGCTCGTCGTGGGTTAAATCGAGCGTGGCAAAACCCTTTTTGGTCAAATGCGCGGCGATTTTGCTGCTCTCGCCTTTGCTGGAGGTGGTCAGGCCGACAAATACATGCGCTTGTACGCTGCCGCTGATGCGGTAGTTAAATTCGGTCACGTTGCGCGCGCCACCCGGGTTGCCAAAGTGCGGCAGGCTGCCGATGGTCTCGCAAAAATGCTTGAAGCTGCCGCGCTCCTCGGGCACCGTCACGGCAAACAGGGCTTCGCGCTCCTCGCCCACCTCAGCGCGCTCGGCCACAAAGCGCAGGCGGTCAAAGTTCATGTTGGCACCGCACAGGATGGCGGCGTAGGTCTCGCCCTTGGCTTTGTTTTTTGCCACATACTGCTTGATAGCGGCCACCGCAAGCGCCCCCGAGGGTTCGACAATGCTGCGGGTATCCTGGAAGACATCTTTAATCGCGGCACACACCGCGTCGGTGTCCACCTCGATAAATTCGTCCACCAGGCCGCGCGCGATGCGAAAGGTCTCCTCGCCCACCAGCTTGACCGCCGTGCCGTCGCTGAACAAGCCCACATCCGTCAGGGTCACCCGCTTATTTGCCGCGACGGACTGCGCCATGGCATTGGAGTCGTTCATCTGCACACCAATCACCTTGATCTCTGGCCGCACGGCCTTGATGTAGTTAGCCACGCCGCTGACCAGCCCGCCACCGCCTATCGCCACAAACACCGCATCCAGCCGCCCCTGGTGCTGGCGCAGCATCTCCATGGCAATGGTGCCTTGGCCGGCAATCACATCCGGGTCGTCAAAAGGGTGCACAAAAGTGAGTGCATGCTTCTGTTGCAGCGCCATGGCATGTTGATAAGCATCCGAATAACTGTCGCCGTGCAACACCACCTCGCCGCCCAAGTTTCGCACCGCCTCCACCTTCACTTGGGGGGTAGTCACTGGCATGACGATCACCGCCTTGGCCCCCAGCTTTTGCGCACTCATGGCCACGCCCTGGGCATGGTTGCCCGCCGAGGCACAGATGACGCCCTTTTTGAGTTGCGCGGCGCTCAGTTGCGCCATCTTGTTGTAGGCCCCGCGCAGCTTGAAGCTAAACACCGCCTGCTGGTCTTCGCGCTTGAGCAGCACGGTGTTGTGCAGGCGGCGGCTCAGTTGCTGGGCATGCGTCAGGTCCGACTCAATCGCCACGTCGTACACCCGCGCGTTCAGTATTTTGGTCAGGTAGTCGGCAGGGGTGAGGGCTTTGGAGGTCATGCGGGGATTGTAGATACCCAGAAAAAAGCCCCGAGTTTTGCAACTCGGGGCCTGAAGTCCACCGTCTTGCGGAGGGTGGAGGAGACAAACAGTACACTCAGTATATCGGCGCGATGCTGCCCTGCGGCATCGTTTACAGACTCTTGTACTTTAATGAGAGTTTTGGGCTTCAATAACGTCTGATAGTTCACGTTTTCGAAGCACTTTCAATCAAGGAGGTGACCTATGGAATGCACAGTGAACTGGACCGGCGGGGTGGGCACGCGCTCTGGCATGGGGTTTGTGGCCGAGACGGGCAGTGGCCACATCATCGCCATGGATGGCGCGCCCGATGCGGCCAAGCCCGAAAATGGCGGCGCCAATCTGGCTCCCCGCCCGATGGAAACCCTGCTGGCCGGTGCGGGTGGCTGCACCGCCTACGACGTGGTACTCATCCTCAAGCGCGGCCGCCACGCGGTGCAGGGCTGCAGCGTCAAGCTCTCGTCCGAGCGCGCCGAGCTCGACCCCAAAGTGTTTACCAAAATCCACATGCATTTCACCGTCACCGGCAAAGCCATTCCCGCCCCAGCCGTAGAGCGCGCCATTGCCATGAGCCACGACAAATACTGCTCGGCCACCATCATGCTGGGTAAAACGGCCCACATCACCACCAGCTTCGACATGATCGAAATTTAGGTGCCAAATAGGCCGCTAGTCCTTGTCGTATGGACGTAAGTAGCTATTAAAATAGTAGCGTATTGCAACTCCCAAGCAGCTCCCAATCCACTGAAAACCGCCATCAGAGGTGACGCGCCCCACCGGGTTACACCCGCGCTGCCACGGTCGTCATCACCTTGGCCGCCGTGGCCATCAGGCTTTTGACGGGCGCGGGCAACTCCAGCGCTCCGGCATGCTGGGCGTCCAGCGCATGCTGCGCTTCATCCAGGCGCATTTGCGCCACCACGGCGCGTGAAGCATGGTCGGCGGCGGGCAGTTGCTCCAGATGGCTTTGCAAATGCGCCTCGACCTGGCGCTCGGTCTCCACCAAAAACGCCAAACTCACCCGGTCCCCCAGCCGCCCCGCCACGAGCCCCAAGCCAAACGCCCCGGCATACCACAAGGGGTTGAGCAGCGAAGGCCGCGCGCCCAGCGCACTTAAACGCTCGGCGGTCCAGGCCAAATGGTCGGTTTCTTCCTGCGCAGCCTTGGCAAACTGGCTGCGCAGTGCCGCGTTCTGGGTAGCCAAGGCCTGCGCCGAATACAGCGCCTGCGCGCACACCTCACCCACATGGTTGACCCGCATCAGGCGGCCCGCCGCCTCCCGTTCGGGCGCGGTCAGCACATCATCAGCGCCCCGCACGTCAAAGGTAGCGGCAGCTTGGGGCTGTGGCCGCGCCGCACGCGGGGCGGCAAACAGGGTTCGCAAGGCCGTGTCCAGGGTGGTAATGAGGGTATCCATCCCGCTATTATCCAGTGGGTGCGCCCTGCGCGCAGCGTCCTGTACGCAGGGCTTGAAACCCACAAGAAAACAACATCCCTCTTGAATTTGTTGCGCCAAGGCAACGAAAGCGGCGGTTTTAGTGCCTTTTATGGGGGTTTCCTTTGCACCAGCCCCCGCCCTCTGTTTCAATCTACATAACTTCCCGAAAACGGGGGTTGGCCCGGGACTCCGGCGAGCTGCAAGGTAGGCAACTACAGTGCAGTTTGTCGATCCGGAGCCCTATGTTTAACCTTGGAGAACTTTTAAATGAAAAAATCCCTAGTTGCTATCGCTGCACTGGCTGCAACCGGTGCATTTGCACAATCGTCTATCACTCTGTCGGGTATCGCTGACGTAGGTCTGCAGTACAACAGTGCTGCCGTAAACGCTGGCGGTGCTGGCCTGACACCAGGCGCTGCTAAGCTCACCCTGGGCGCTGGCAACAACAACCGTTTGGTGTTCTCCGGTGCTGAAGATCTGGGCGGCGGCATGGCTGGCATCTTTGCCTTCCAACTGCGTTTGGATCCTACCCGTGGCAACCAAGAGCGCGGTACCAATGACATCGGTTACGCTGCAACCGGCGGTACCGCTGCTACTGCAAACCTGACCACTTCACGCCCCCTGTTCCAGGGCGAGTCCACCGTCGGCTTGCGCGGCAATTTCGGCCAGATCAAATTGGGCCGTTTGCTCCCCGCTAACCAGCAACTCAACGGCGGCACCATTGACCCATGGGGCGTGAGCACCGTGGCCGGTTCCGTGTACCAGACTGGCTTCTCGTCGGACTACACCCAAGGTGGTGAAGGCCGCGTGGGCAACCAGGCCATGTACTCCACGCCTAACATTGCTGGCTTCCAGGGCCACATCAGCCACGCATTTGACCGCGGCCCAACGGGCAAAACCTACAACGGTGCCTCTGCCAGCTATGCCAACGGCCCCATCGCCGCCATGATCGGCTACGAAGCCAACCGTTTCGGCGACAAACTGGTGAACATCGGTGGTAACTACAATCTGGGCTTTGCCAAGCTGTACGCTGGCTACGGTAGCGCCAAAGGCGGCTCTGCTGCTGACCGCGCAGGCGCAACCTTCCTGGCAACCGCATCCAGCGCTACCGGCGGTGGCGCACAAGTGATTACTGGCGGTAAAGTCAACAACTTCTCCATCGGTGCCAACATTCCGTTCGGCGCAGCGACTGGCCGTTTGGGCTTCAGCCGTTATGATGGCGCTGGCGGCCTGGCAGGTGCTCCGAAAGAGACCAAGCTGGGCTTGGGTCTGAACTACGCTTTGTCCAAGCGTACCGCGATCTATACCGACTTGGCCAGCAGCACCCGCAAAGCAGCTGCTCTGTCGAAAGTTAACCAGTTCGACCTGGGCATTGCTCACTCGTTCTAATGGTCGGCTGGGGTAACCCGGCTTTCAGTTCGACACACTAAAAACCGCTTGGGGTGACCCAAGCGGTTTTTTTCTGCCTGAATTACTTGTGCAAGCATAGGGAAAAGCCCTTTTGACCAAGATACGGAAGCTGGTGCATAGTGGGTGCTTCAGGAAACCATTTGCATAGGTAATTATCATGAAATCCCAACTCTGTTTATTGGCATCCATTGTGATGGCCACGCCCTTCGCATCCGCGGCCACCTTCAAATGGTCCAGCGCCAGCGACATCCCCACGATGGATATTCACTCGCAAAACAACGCGCTAGGCAACGGTGTGCATGCGGCGTTTTATGAGTCGCTGGTGTACTACAACAGCCGCACGTTCAAGGTCGAGCCGGTGCTGGCCACGGCCTGGAACCTGGTGTCGCCCACGCAGATGCGCATGACGCTGCGCAAAGGCGTGAAGTTTTCTGACGGCAGCGCATTTACGGCGGATGATGCGGTGTTTTCGATCAACCGAGCCATGTCCAAACAGTCCAACTTTGGCGTGTATGCGCAAGGCATCGACAAAGTGGTGAAGGTGGACGACAGCACCGTCGATTTAATCCTCAAAGGCCCCAACCCGGTGCTGCTGAACCAGCTCACCGAGCTGCGCATGATGAGCCAGGCCTGGGCCGAGAAGAATAAATCCGTGGAGGTCAAAGACATCAAAACCAAGGACGAAACCTTTGCCCACCGCAATGCCATGGGCACCGGGCCGTTCATGGTGGACAACTGGCAGCCGGATCAAAAACTGGTGCTCAAGCGCAACCCCCATTGGTGGGGCAAGATGGAGGGTAATGTCACCGAGATGGTCTACACACCCATTAAGACCGAAGGCACCCGCGCGGCTGCATTGCTCTCGGGCGAAATCGACATGGTGTTAGACCCCAGCCCGCAAGACCTGGTGCGCATGCGCGCCAGCCCCGCCCTCAAGGTGATGGACGGTGCCGAGAACCGCACCATTTTCTTTGGCATGGACCAGTTTCGCGACGAGCTGCCGGGCTCCAACATCAAAGGAAAAAACCCGCTGAAAGACCTGCGCGTGCGCAAGGCGCTGTACCAGGCGATTGATATCGAGACCATCAAGCGCGTGACCATGCGCGGCCTGAGCGAACCTACCGGTGCCTTGGTGGCCCCACAGGTCAACGGTTGGTCTGACAGTGTTCACAAACGCTATCCATTGGATGCCGACACCTCGCGCAAACTATTGGCGGATGCGGGCTACAAGGATGGCTTCGAGGTGGACTTTGCCTGCCCGAACAACCGCTATATCAACGACGAGGAAATCTGCCAGGCGGTGACTGCCATGTGGGCCAAAATTGGCGTGAAAGCCAAGCTGCGCACCCTACCCCTGGTCACCTACTTTCCCGATGATCCAACGCTACGAGGCCAGCATCTACATGCTGGGCTGGGGTGTGCCGACCTTTGATGCCCTGTACAGCCTGCAATCGCTCACCCGCAGCGTGGGCACGGGGGGCGACGGCAACTACAACCTGGGCCGCTACAAAAATGATCGCATGGACTACCTGGTAGACCGCATCAAGATCGAGACCGACCTGCCGGTTCGTAACCGCCTGCTGACCGAGGCGCTGCAACTGCAGAACGACACCGTGGCGCATATTCCGCTGCACAACCAGATCATCCCCTGGGCGATGAAGAAAAACATTGACCTGGTACACCGCGCCGATAACCGCATTGACTGGCGTTTGGTGAAGGTCAATTAAGGGCCGTACATAAGGAAACCCCCATAGGGGTTGTAGGGTGCGCTCTGCTAGCATCGAGCAAAGCCTCCGCTACCCTATGTTCGCCTTTATCCTCCAGCGCCTGTTCCAAGCCGTGATCGTCATGGTCTCGGTGGCGTTCATCGCCTTTATGCTGTTCCAGTATGTGGGCGACCCGGTGGTGGGCCTGCTGGGGCAAGATGCCACGCCGCAGCAAATCATTGATCTGCGTGCCGACCTGGGGCTGGACAAATCCTTCGTCGTACAGTTCTGGAATTTTCTGGGCAACGCCGTGCAAGGCGAGTTTGGCCTGAGCCTGCGCCAGGGCTCCAAGGTCTCACGTTTGATTGCCGAGCGCTTTCCGGCCACGCTGGAGCTGGCCTTGGTAGCCGCTGCGCTGGCGCTGGTGCTGGGCATCCCGATGGGTGTGTATGCGGCGCTCAAGCGCGGCAACTTCTCCAGCCAGCTGCTGATGACACTCTCGCTCCTGGGCGTGTCGCTGCCTACTTTTCTGATTGGCATTTTGTTGATTTTGGCCTTTGCCGTCGGCCTGGGCTGGTTGCCCAGCTTTGGTCGGGGGGACGTGGTGAAGCTGGGTTGGTGGACTAGTGGTTTGCTCACGGCCAAGGGCTGGCACCACATCGTGCTGCCCGCCGTGACGCTGGCGATTTTTCAGCTCACCCTCATCATGCGCCTGGTGCGCGCCGAAATGCTGGAGGTGCTGCGCACCGACTACGTCAAGTTTGCGCGCGCGCGGGGCCTGACCAATAACGCCATTCACTTTGGCCATGCGCTGAAAAATACTTTGGTGCCGGTCATGACGATTGTCGGCCTGCAACTGGGCGCGCTGATTGCGTTTGCCATCATTACCGAATCGGTCTTTCAGTGGCCGGGCATGGGCCTGCTATTCATCCAGGCCGTCACCTTTGCCGACATCCCGGTGATGGCGGCGTACCTGTGTCTCATCGCGCTGATTTTCGTCATCATCAACCTGGTGGTGGACTTGCTGTATTTTGTGGTCGACCCGCGCCTTCGCGTTGCCCAGGGAGGCCATTGATGCTGGCCCCCTTGCTCAAAGCCAATGGCCGCGCCTTTGCGCACATTGCCCAGTTCCACCCCGAACTCACGGCCTTTCGCCGGGATTTGCACGCCCACCCCGAGCTGGGTTTTGAAGAGGTGTACACCTCCAGGCGGGTGCAAGAGGCGCTCAAGGTCTGTGGTGTGGACGAGGTGCACACGGGGCTGGGTAAGACCGGTGTGGTGGCCCTGGTACGCGGCAAAGCCAAAGGCCTGCCCGGCGCACGCGCCCAGATGGTGGGCCTGCGCGCCGATATGGACGCACTGCCGCTGCCCGAGCACAACGACTTCAAATGGAAGTCGCAAACCAATGGCCTGATGCACGCCTGTGGCCACGACGGCCACACCGCCATGCTGCTCGGCGCAGCGCGCTACCTGGCCGAGACGCGCAATTTTGCAGGCACCGCAGCCCTCATCTTCCAACCGGGCGAGGAGGGCTACGCCGGAGCCCGCGCCATGATGCAGGACGGATTGTTTGAGCGCTTTCCCTGCGACCAGGTCTACGCCATCCACAATTCGCCCGAGACTGCGGCGGGCATTATTGGCATCACGCCCGGCCCGATGCAGGCGGCGGTGGACCGGGTGGAAATTATCGTCACCGGCAAGGGTGGCCACGGCGCGCGGCCGCACAACGGCATCGACCCGGTGCTGGTGGCCGCGCACATCATTACCGCCGTGCAAAGCATTGTCTCGCGCAATGTGCCCGCTATCGACAGCGTGGTGCTGTCGCTGTGCTCGGTGCAGGGTGGCAACCCGCAAGCGATGAGTGTGATTCCCGACGACGTGACCTTGGTAGGCACGGTGCGCACGTACAGCCCCGTCATGCAAGACCGGGTCGAACAGCGTCTGAAAAACCTATGCAGCGCCATCGCCTCAGGTTTTGGCGCTACAGCGCAAGTCAACTACGAACGCATTTACCCGGCCACCATCAACACCCTGCCCGAAGCGCATTTTGCCTCTGACGTAGCAGCCAGCCTGGTAGGCGAGGCGCGCGTGATGCGCAATATGCCGCCCAGCATGGGCGGTGAAGACTTTTCCTTCATGCTGCAAGCCAAGCCCGGTGCCTATATGCGCCTGGGCCAGGGCGACTCGGCAGGCGGCAGGCCGGGCTGCTATTTGCATAACAGCCACTATGACTTTAACGACGCGGTGCTGCCCCTGGGTGCGGCCCTGCATGCCAGTTTGATAGAGCAATCCATGCCTCTCGCAGGCTACGTAATTGAGAAGTATATTTTTAACCGGAGAAAACTATGACTATTGAAGAGAAAAACGCTAATAGCCCTTGCTTTTATAGCGCAAGCAGCTATGTTTTCAGTAGCAAATGCCGAGACCGTGCGGATTGGCAACCAGGGTGATGCGCTGTCGATGGACCCGCATTCCCTCAACGAGTCGCTGCAGATCAGCGTTACGGGCAATATGTTTGAGGGCTTGGCCGGACGCGGTAAAAATCTGGAGCTCACGCCCGCCTTGGCCACCAGCTGGAAGCAAACCTCGCCGACCGTATGGCGGTTCGAGCTGCGCCAGGGCGTGAAGTTTCACGACGGTACGCCCTTTACGGCGGACGATGTGGTGTTTAGCATGACCCGCGCCGGCGGCGATGGCTCGGACATGAAGAGCTATGTGAATGAATTTAAAGAGGTGCGCAAGATCAGCGACTTTGTGGTGGAGATCGAAACCAAAGCACCATTCCCCATCCTGCCCGATGTGATGACCCTGCCCGCCATCATGAGCAAAAAATGGTGCGAAGAAAACCAGGCGCTCAAACCGGTAGACCGCCGCAAGGGCATTGAGAATGCGGCCTCCTTCAAGGTCAATGGCACGGGGCCATTTACCCTGCGCGAGCGTGCGCCCGCCGTCAAAACCGTGATGGTGCGCAACCCCAACTACTGGGGCAAGATTGAAGGCAACGTCACCGAGGTGATCTACACGCCTATCGGCAACGATGCCACCCGTGTCGCCGCGCTGCTCAGTGGCGAGGTCGATGTGATGGAGCCCGTGCCCTTGCAAGACGTAGCCCGCATCAACGCGGCGGGAAAAGCCAAAGTCCTGCAAGGCCCGGAGCTGCGCACCATCTTTTTGGGCATGGACCAAAAGCGCGACGAACTGTTGTTCTCCAGCGTCAAGGGTAAAAACCCCTTCAAAGACAAGCGCGTGCGCCAGGCCTTCTACCAGGGGATTGACATTGAGGGCATCCGCCGCTCCATCATGCGTAACGCTGCTGTGCCCGCCGCTTTGCTGATTGGCCCCGGCGTCAACGGTTACTTTCCAGAGCAGAATAAACGCTTGCCCTACGATGTCGAGGCGGCCAAAAAACTGCTGGCCGATGCAGGCTACCCCACGGGTTTTGAAGTCAGCATGAACTGCCCGAATGACCGCTATGTCAACGATGGCGAAATATGCCAAGCAGTGGCGGCCAACCTGTCCAAAATTGGTATCAAGCTCAACCTGCAAACCGAAACCAAGGGCACCTACTTCCCCAAAATTTTGCGCCGCGATACCAGCTTTTATTTGCTGGGCTGGACCTCCAGCACCTATGACGCGCACAACGTGCTCAACGCCATCATGCGCTGCCCCGATGCGACGGGTGCTGGCCAATTCAACCTGGGCTCGTACTGCAATGCCAAGGTGGATGAGCTGACGCTGAAGATCCAGTCCGAGACCGACAAGGCCAAGCGCGACGCGATGATCAAAGAAGCATTGAAAATCCACCAGGACGAGATTGGCCACCTGCCACTGCACCAGCAGTCGCTGGCATGGGGTGTGAGTAACCGGGTGCAGTTGGTGCAAAAGGCCGACAACATCATGGACTTCAGATATTTCGTCGTGTCAAAACAATGAATGTGGTTTCGCGCTGGCTCGATAGCGATGTCGGGCACAGCTTTCGCACCTCGCCCGTGGCGATGGGAGCCGCCTTGGTGGCCTTCATCTGCGTTTTTTGTGCGGTGTTTGCGGGCGTGATTGCGCCGCACAACCCGTTTGATTTGACCACGCTGGAGCTGTCGGACGCCCGCCTGCCGCCTGCCTGGGGCTCGGAGGGTAAGTCTACTTACCTGTTGGGCACGGATGACCAGGGGCGCGATATTTTGTCCACCCTGATGTACGGTGCACGCATCTCCTTGGCCGTGGGTTTTATCTCAGTCATGCTGTCGGTGTTGATCGGCGTATCGTTGGGATTGTTAGCGGGGTTTTTAGGCGGTTGGGTTGATCACTTTCTCATGCGTGTATGCGATGTGATGCTGAGCTTTCCTCCCATCCTGGTAGCGTTGCTGATCGCCGGGGTGGGCAGGGCGCTGTTCCCCAATGCACCCGAGACGGTGGCCTTTGGCGTGTTGATTATTTCCATCACGCTGACGGGCTGGGTCAACTATGCACGCACGGTGCGCGGCACCACCATGGTGGAGCGTAACAAGGAATACGTGCAGGCCGCGCGCGTGACGGGCGTGCCACCACTGCGCATCATGCGCAAGCATGTGCTGCCCAATGTGCTGGGCCCGGTGCTGGTGCTGGCCACCATCCAGGTGGCCACCGCCATCATTACCGAGGCTACGCTGTCCTTCCTGGGTGTCGGCGTGCCGCCCACATCGCCGTCGCTGGGCACCTTGATTCGCGTGGGCAATGACTATATTTTGTCGGGCGAGTGGTGGATCACCGTTTTCCCCGGCCTGATGCTGATCGTGATCGCGCTGAGCGTGAATTTGCTGGGCGACTGGTTGCGTGATGCTTTAAATCCAAGGTTGAGATGACAACCACCCCCGAAGCGGCCTATGGCCGCCTCCCCCTCAAGGGGGCACCACCAGTGGCCCGGCAAAGCCGGCTCCACGGTGGTTGCTTGAAAGTTTGCAGGTTATACCAACATGTCACTGCTCGAAGTTAAAAATCTGGTTGTCGAGTTTCCCAACCGCCGTGGCACCTTGCGCGCGCTGGACGATATTTCTTTTTCCATCGCCCCCGGTGAAATCTTGGGCGTGGTGGGTGAATCGGGTGCAGGCAAGTCGCTCACAGGGGCTTCTATCATCGGCCTCCTGGAGCCGCCCGGCCGCATTGCCAGTGGCCAGGTGCTGCTGCAAGGCCAGCGTATTGACAACCTGCCCAATGCGGCCATGCGCCTGGTGCGCGGGCGCAAAATCGGCGCTATTTTTCAAGACCCGCTGACCTCGCTCAACCCCTTGTACAGCATCGGCAAGCAGCTCACCGAGACCATCCAAACCCATCTGCCCGTGACCGATGCCCAGGCACGCCAACGCGCGATTGATCTGCTCAAATCTACCGGTATCCAGGCGGCAGAGCAGCGCATCGACCATTACCCCCACCAGTTCTCCGGCGGCATGCGCCAGCGGGTGGTGATCGCGCTGGCCTTGGCCGCCGAGCCGCAACTCATCGTAGCGGATGAGCCCACCACCGCACTGGATGTGTCCATCCAGGCGCAGATCATCACCCTGCTCAAAACCCTGTGCAAAGAGCGCGGCGCGGCGGTGATGCTGATCACCCACGACATGGGCGTGATCGCTGAGACCTGCGACCGCGTAGCCGTGATGTATGCCGGTCGCATTGTCGAGATTGGCCCGGTGCACGAGGTGATCAACCACCCCGCCCATCCCTATACCGCAGGCCTGATGGCGGCGATACCCGACATTACCTCGGACCGCGAGGAGTTGGCGCAGATCGACGGCGCCATGCCGCGTCTGAACGCCATTCCTGCGGGCTGCGCCTTTAACCCGCGCTGCACCCAGGTGTTTGATCAATGCAAGTCGCAGCGACCTGATTTGATGACGGCAGGTGCTACGCAGGCCGCCTGCTGGTTGCATGACACCCAGTCTGTTCACCCTGAGCCTGTCCGAGCGTTTGCGCGATGACCGAATCTAGAAAAATACTCGTCCAAGTCAACGACATCGCCATGGCGTTTGACGTGTCGCCCCCTTGGCTCAACCGGGTGCTGGAGCGCAAACCCAAGCTCACGCTGCACGCCGTCGATGGCGTGAGTTTTGAGATTGAAAAAGGAAAAACCCTGGCCTTGGTGGGTGAGTCCGGCTGCGGCAAAAGCACCGTAGCGCGCCTGATGGTCGGGCTGTACACGCCCACGCGCGGCGGCATGACGTTTGATGGCCTGGATGCCCACGCCACCTACAAAAGCGAGGGTGGCCGCAAACTGCGCGAGCGCATTCAGATGATTTTTCAAGACCCGTATGCCTCGCTGAACCCGCGCTGGACGGTGGAAGACATTATTGGTGAGCCACTCATTGAGCACGGCATCATCACCAAAGAGCCAGAGCTGGGGCAACGCGTTGGTGAGTTGCTCACCCAGGTGGGCCTGTCCCCGCTGGACATGGTGAAGTACCCGCACCAGTTCTCTGGCGGCCAGCGCCAGCGTATCTCGATAGCCCGCGCCCTGGCCACCAACCCCGAGTTTCTAGTCTGCGACGAGCCCACCAGCGCGCTGGACGTGAGCGTGCAGGCGCAGGTGCTGAACATCATGAAAGCGCTGCAAAAAAAGCTCGGCCTGACCTACCTGTTCATCAGCCACAACCTGGCCGTGGTGCGCCATGTTAGCGACCAGGTAGGCGTGATGTACCTGGGACGTTTAGTAGAAATTGCCGACAAGCGCAGCCTGTTTGCCACGCCACGCCACCCCTACACGCGCATGCTGCTGGATGCCATCCCCAAAATGCACGACACCGGCAAAGCCCGTGTGCCGGTGCAGGGTGAGGTGCCCAATCCGCTCAGTCCACCGAGTGGTTGTGCCTTTCATCCCCGCTGCCCGCATGCGAATGACCGTTGCAAGTCTGAGCGGCCGTCGTTGCAAAAGATTGCGGGGATACAGATTGCGTGTCATGCGGTGGAAGAGGGGCGGATTTAGCCGATAGAGATTTTCGTTGTCGTCGAAGACTAGATGTCAATCGTAGAGTGTTCGCGGCTTCGCACCAGAGCGTATGCCATGCCCATGCGCCCCAGGGCAGCGGGCCTTCGGCCAGCATCTTCAGTACTCGCTTTTGGGGAAAACGTCGAAACTCGGCTATCGCCTCAGACACCGACGTTTTCTGATCCCAAAAGCTCCGTGCTTCGAGCCCGCAGCCCGCATCGGGGCGCATGGGCATGGCACACGCTCTGGCGCTAGTACATGTGGTCTTGCTCGTTGGTGTTTCGTACTCAAGAATTGCTTTTTAGGATAAAAATAGTGTCGTAGTCCTTGTCGTTTGGATATATACAGCTATTTTTGTAATAGCAAATGTCTGGCCTGGGAGTGTCCCCAAAACCAAGTATCCGGGCGTGACGAGTGCGCCCTGTTTTTTCGCAGTGCCCATTCGCGCATGCCACAAAAGCCAGTTCGCTACTGCGGAATTTACTGGTAGGTCATCAGTAGCGCCACACAAGCATGCGCGCGAGCGTGGCACGGAGAAAAACACAGGGACACTCGGCAGGCCATCAAACCATCGTAGACTGGCGAAGCTACAAAAATTAATTCATCCTAACCATTGAAAAAAACAACAAAGCGAACAAAGAATCAAGCGTACCGCTTATTCCGCAAGTTGTTCTTCATCTCTTTGAGCAATGGTTGCAACTTTGCCGCAGGAATGCGCAAGGCCACCGTCGTAGCCAGCACGTCGATGATGAGCAGATGCAGCAGGCGCGAAACCATCGGGCTGTAGCGGTCGTAGCCCTCGGGGTGATCGGCGGAAAGATGGATATGACCAGCGGCGCAAAGAGGCGAGCCGCTGGAGGTGATGACGATGGTGGTAGCCCCGTTTGTGCGGGCAATGTCGCAGGCATCCATCAGGTCGCGGGTACGGCCCGAATTGCTGATGACCACGACGCAATCGTCAGCGCTCAGGGTGGACGCACTCATCACCTGCATGTGACCGTCGCTGTGGGCGATGGAGGTTATGCCAAGGCGGAAAAACTTGTGCTGCGCATCCAACGCCACAATGCCTGAGTTGCCCACGCCATAAAACTCGACCCGTCCACGCTTTTTGTAGGTGGCAGTCAGGGCTTCTACCGCCTTTTCAATCGCGGCGGCGCTGGCATCGTTGCGGTACTTTAAAAATGCGGCTACGGTGTTGTCAATCACCTTCACCAACACGTCGCCCACCTTGTCGTCCGCGTCCACACTGCGGTGGATAAAGGGCACGCCCTCGCTTACACTGCCCGCCAGCTTGAGTTTGAAGTCGCTCAGGCCGTCGTAGCCCATGCTGCGGCAAAAACGCACCACGGTGGGTTTGCTGACATGCGCACGGTCCGACAGCTGGCTGACGGGCAGCGTGGCAAAGGCGCGCGGATCGGCCAGCACCAGTTTGCCCACACGCTGCTCGGCAGGCGCTAACGACGGCAGCGAGGCCTTGATGCGGTCTAACATTCTTCTTCCCAGCAATAGCCGTCGCGTGCGATGAGTGCACTGGCGGCGCTCGGCCCCCAGGTGCCTGCGTTGTAGCTGCGCGGCGGGATCACGTCGTTTTTCCAGTGCTCCAGCACGGGCTCTACCCAGCGCCAGGCTTCTTCCTGCTCGTCGCTGCGCACAAACAAATTCAGGCGGCCATCAATCACGTCTTGCAGTAGGCGCTCGTAGGCGCCGACGCGCTCGGTGCCAAAGCGTTTGTCAAAGTCCAGGTCCAGTTGCACGCTGGACAGGCTGGTCGAGTCGCGCCGGTTGGACTGGCCCTGCGCCAGCAGGTGCAGCTCCAGGCCATCTTTGGGTTGCAGGTGGATCACCAGCTTGTTCACCGCACTGGCGGGGGTTTTAAAAATCGCATGCGGCGTGGGGCGAAAATTCACCACGATATGGGCCTCCTGCCCGGCCAGGCGTTTACCGGTGCGGATATAAAAAGGCACGCCCGCCCAGCGCCAGTTGTCAATCTCGGCGCGAATGGCTACAAAGGTTTCGGTGAGGCTGTGCGGGTTCACGCCGGACTCCTCGGTATAGCCGGGCACCGCCTGGCCGCCCTCCCTGCCGGCGGCGTACTGGCCACGCACGGCATGCTGGCTCAGCGTCTCGGGCGTCCAGCGTTTCAGTGAGCGCAGCACCTTGAGTTTTTCATCGCGTATGGCATCGGCATGCACATTGATGGGCGGCTCCATAGCCACGGCGCACAGCAGTTGCAGGGCGTGGTTTTGCACCATGTCACGCAGCGCGCCGATGCCGTCGTAGTAGCCGCCGCGTTTCTCCACGCCCAGGGCTTCGGCAATGGTGATCTGGATATTGGCAATCGTCTCGCGCCGCCACAGCGGCTCAAACAGGGCGTTGCCAAAACGCAGTGCCAGCAGGTTTTGCACCGACGGTTTTCCCAGGTAATGGTCGATGCGAAAGACCTGCTTTTCGCTAAAGTGCTTGAGTACCGCCTGGTTAATGCTGCGGTTGCTGGCCAGGTCTTGGCCCAGCGGTTTTTCCAACACCACCCGGGTGCTGGGCGTGTTCAGGCCCGCAGCGCCCAACTGCTCGCAAATGGTGGTGAACAGATTGGGCGAGGTGGCAAGGTAGATCACCGTGGTGTCGGCGGGGCGCTCGTTCAGGCGTGCGGCCAGCTGCGCATAGGCCTCGGGTTTGGACAGATCCATACGCTGGTAATGCAGCAGGGCAGCAAAACGCTCAAACTCCTCGGCGCTGGGGCGCTTGGCCAGGTCTACCTGGTCAAAGCGGGTGCGAATCAGGTCGCGGTATTGCGCGTCAGACAATTCGTCGCGTGCCACACCGATGATGCGCCCGCCCGGCTGCAAGGTGCCGTGGCGAAAGGCCTGAAACAAGGCTGGCATGAGCTTGCGCCAGCTCAAATCGCCCGTGCCACCAAATAAAACCAGGTTGAAACTCATAGCGTTAAAAGTAAAAAAATAGAGTGTTTATGTTACTTAGTTACCATCATATATCAAATTTTGGTAACTCGAATCAATGCCCACGTCCGGCGGTACTCTGCGCTACCCGAAAATGCGCGCGAGCATGGCACTTCCACCCAACACGGGCACTTGCCCACCAAGGCGGCGCGCTCCTTGGCCTGTGAGTAATAATCAAGACACGAGAACAGGCCTAAACCGCAATACAGGAGCAAGCCGTTGGATAATCACCCCATGAACCAACTCGACGCTCTCAAACAATTCACCACCGTTGTGGCCGACACCGGCGACTTCAAGCAGCTTGCGCAATTCAAGCCGCAGGACGCGACGACCAATCCGTCGCTGATCTTGAAGGCGGTGCAAAAGCCGGAATATGCCCCGCTGCTGAAAGAAGTGGTGGCTGCGCACCATACCAAGCCGCTGGACGAGCAGCTAGACCGCTTGGTGGTGCGCTTTGGCCGCGAAATCGTAGGCGTGATCCCGGGTCGCGTGTCAATGGAGGTGGATGCGAGGCTGAGTTTTGACGCAGCCGCCAACGTGGCACGCGCCAAGCGCTTGATTGCCATGGCCGCAGCCGAGGGCATACCGCAGCAGCGCATTTTGATCAAGCTGGCCTCTACCTGGGAGGGCATTCAAGCGGCGCAGCAGTTGGAGAAGGAAGGCATTCACTGCAACCTGACGCTGTTGTTTGGCTTTTGCCAAGCGGTGGCTTGCGGCGCGGCACGGGTACAACTGATCAGCCCGTTTGTGGGGCGCATTTACGACTGGTATAAAAAATCTGCCGGTGCCGGTTGGGACGAGACCGCCATGGCAGGTGCCAATGACCCTGGTGTGAAGTCGGTGACGCAGATTTTCAACTACTACAAACACCACGGAATCGCCACCGAGGTGATGGGCGCGAGCTTTCGCAATGTGGGCCAGATCACGGCGCTGGCGGGCTGCGACCTGCTGACCATCAGCCCCGAACTGCTGGCGCAACTGGCCGCCAGTGACGCGGCGCTGCCCAAGGCTTTGAACGCCGATGCGGCCAAGGCCATGCAGATTGCCAAAGTGAGTTATGACGAAGCGGGCTTTCGCTTTGCCCTGAACCTGGATGCCATGGCTACCGAGAAGCTGGCCGAGGGTATTCGCGGGTTTGCGGCCGATGCCGTCAAGCTGGACCAGCTGTTGCTTGCGGCTTGATCGGACAAAAGTGATATGACGCGATGCGATCACACCGCCGCCTGGGGGGCGCTGCAGCAACACTACGCTGCGAGGGGTCAAGACTTTGATACGCGCAGTGCGTTGCAAAACGATGTGCAGCGGGTAGAAAAATTCAGCCAAAACGCACCGCACATCTTTGCGGACCTGTCTAAAAACCGCATCGACGATACGGCCCAAAGTCTGCTGTTTCAGCTGGCGCGCGAATGCGGGGTAGAAAAGCAGCGCGATGCCATGTTGGCGGGCGAGGCCATCAACCAGACTGAACACAGAGCCGTTTTGCACACACTTTTGCGTGCAAATAGGCCCATAGTCCCTGTCAATGGGACGCAAGCTGCTATTAAATCAGTAGCAAACGAGTTGAGAGAAAAGTTGCGCGACGTGCACACCACGCTGGACGCGATGCTGGCCTACGCCACCCAGGTGCGCGCTGACAAACAGATTACGGACATAGTGAACATCGGCATTGGCGGGTCCGACCTGGGGCCGCAAATGGCGGTGCTGGCACTGCAAGAATTTGCCACCACCGGGCAGCGTTTTCACTTTGTCTCTAATGTCGATGGTCACGAACTGGCCACCACCTTGAAGCACCTTAAACCGCAGAGCACGCTGTTCCTGATCGCCTCCAAAACCTTCACCACCATCGAGACCATGACCAATGCGCACAGCGCCAAGGCCTGGTTTTTGGCGCAGGGCGGTACCAACACGGCGCGGCATTTTGCGGCGCTCACCACCAATGTGGCAGCCGCCAACGCCTTTGGCATCAGCACCAGCTTCGGCTTTTGGGACTGGGTGGGTGGCCGCTACAGCCTGTGGTCGGCCATTGGCCTGCCGGTGGCGATCGCTATTGGCGCAGACGGCTTCAGGCAGATGCTCAGCGGTGCGGCCGACATGGACGCGCACTTTGCCTGCGCGCCGCTGGAAAGCAACTTGCCGGTACGCCTGGGCCTGTTGGACGTGTGGCAGCGCAACTTCCACGGCTTCAGCTCCCGCTGCGTCGCGCCCTACCACGCGGCTTTGCGCCGCCTGCCGGCGTACTTGCAGCAACTGGAGATGGAGAGCAATGGCAAGCGGGTGGACAAAGAAGGCAAAACTTTAAGTTATGCCACGTCCCCCGTAGTGTGGGGCGAGCCGGGCACCAACGGGCAGCATGCGTTTTTTCAAATGCTGCACCAGGGCACCGATGTGATCCCGGTGGAATTCATCGCCGTCAAAACGCCCACCCACCCACTCAAAGCGCACCACGCCCTGCTGCTGGCCAACGCGCTGGCGCAGGCCCAGGCCTTTTTGCAGGGGCAGAGTGATGCAGGCGGCCACAAAGATTTCCCCGGCAACCGCCCCAGCACTTTCTTCATCCTCGATGCGCTCACGCCCACCAGTTTTGGCGCGCTGATTGCCCTGTACGAGCACCGCGTGTTCGTCAGCGGCGCGCTGTGGGGCATCAACAGTTTTGACCAGTTTGGTGTCGAGCTGGGCAAGGTGCTGGCCAAAGACATTCAGACACGACTGGCCACCGGCGATACGCAGGGGCTGGACGCATCTACCGCTGCGCTGCTGCAGCGCTTGCGTTAATCCAAAAATCCCATGGCACGATTGAATATTATTTTTGACTTTGGCGCAGTAGTGTTTACATGGGAGCCGCACAGTGTAGTGCGCAAGTTCTTTCCAGAGCATGCCAGTTCAGACGCCCAGGCTAAAGTTTTGGCCAATAGCATCTTCAGCCACGCAGACTGGCACGACTTTGATGCGGGGAAAGTGTCGGTCAACGATCTGATCAAGCAACTGCACACGCGCACTGCGCTGGCACAGCCAACACTACATGCGATGGTGGCCCACATTGGCCCGCACCTGGAACCAATACCTGATGCGATAGCCGTTCTGAAGCAGCTGTGCGCGCTGCGCGATGCGGGACAAGACATCAAGTTGTTTTACCTCTCCAACATGCCCGAGCCTTACGCCCGCACGCTGGAGCAGCGCCACGCCTTTATCCAGTGGTTCGACGGTGGCATCTTCTCGGGTGACCACAAGATCATCAAACCCGACCTGGCTATTTTTCAATTGGCTTCACGGCAGTTTGGCATCGCAGGCCAGGACACCGTGTTTATTGACGACTCCCTGGCCAATATCGAAGCTGCCCGTGCCCACGGCTGGCGTGGTGTGCATTTACCCCAGCCGCAGGCCTTGCGGGTCAAATTATTTGATGCAATTGGCAGGTAGTCCCTATGGGAAGGACGTAGACAGCTATTATTTCAATAGCAAATGAGGTCGTGACGAGCCAGACAGATTGACATGCGGGTGATGACCATTTAGCCCGGCTGCGCCAGGGCGCGCTTGGTCACCACACCTTTGTCCATATCAAACTCCAGTATCCGGTATTGCCCATTGGTGCCGGGAAATCCGTCAAACACGCTACGGATCAGGTAGGGCATGATGGTGGTCAAGCTGGCGCTGGCACCGCTGCTGGTGACCGACGCTTCAAACACTTTGTTGGTGCCTTCGCTGATGTCCACACGCAGGCGGCGGGTGCTTACGTCCTGGCTCACGGTGCGGTAGCCCACCACGGTGGGGCCGTAGGGGCTGGGTGCCCAGTAGCCGGGATGCCAGCCCCGATGCGGGTGGTAATGTGCGGGATGCCAGTAGCCGGGGTGGTCCCACACCGGTTCGCGGCTTTTCAGGGTGCGGGTCTGGACACCATAGTCCAAGCTGACCTCAAAGCGGCCTTTGCTGCCTTGGGGCGCCTCTGTCAATGCCAGCTTGCCCAGCTCGGTGCGCGCCAGGTCTTCGTAGGTTTTGTGCTCCAGACTGGCCTCTTGACCAGCGACGCGTTTAAAGCTGTAGCTGCTGCCTGCTGCGTTGGCTGGCCAGCGCTGAAAGCTGGTGACATCGCTGCGCAGCGTTGTGGCGCAGCCTGCCAAAAACAGGCTGAGAGCCGACAAGAGCACACAAAAAAGTCTTTTCATCATGGCTTAACGCCTGGCAGGGCTATTGCGGCGACATACGCGCCAGGTACTTACGCTGAAATCAGGCTGGAACCGCGACTTTTTGTAAACCTGCGCCCAAAATGACGACGGCCTGGCCTAGGGAGCCTGCTTTTGCAGCTTGGGTCGTGGCCGCACGCCGGGGGATACCTCCAGGTCCAGTGTTTTGTCGGCGCGGCGCACGGCAAACTTGGCAGAGCTGCCGGGTTTGAGGGCCGCCACGTTGGACAGCAGCTCGCTCACACTGGCTACGTTTTTGCCCGCTACGGCGGTGATGACGTCGCCGGGTTTGATGCCCGCCTGCGCCGCCGGCCCGTTTTGCAGCACGCCGGTGATGATCACGCCCTCCGCATTGCCTGAGGGCATCTTCAGGTTAAAGGTCTCGGCCAGCTCGGGGGTGAGTTCCTGTGGTTCCACGCCGATCCAGCCGCGCGTCACCACACCATCTTTCACAATGCTTTCCATCACCTGTTTGGCGGTGGTCACGGGGATGGCAAAGCCAATGCCCATATTGCCGCCGCTGCGGCTGTAGATGGCGGTGTTGATGCCCAGCAGATTGCCATTCACGTCCACCAGCGCGCCGCCCGAGTTGCCGGGGTTGATGGCGGCATCGGTCTGGATGAAGTTTTCAAAGGTGTTGATGCCCAGCTGGTTGCGCCCCAACGCGCTGACGATACCGCTGGTGACGGTTTGGCCCACGCCAAACGGGTTGCCAATGGCCAGCACTTGGTCGCCCACCTGTAGCGCGTCCGAGCTGCCCAGCACGATGACGGGCAGCTTGTCCAGGTCAATTTTCAGGATGGCCAGGTCAGAATCCGGGTCGGTACCGATGATTTTGGCTTTGGCGCGGCGCGTGTCGTTGAGCACTACCTCGATCTCGTCACCGCCTTCGACCACATGGTTATTGGTCAAAATATAGCCGCTGGGGCTGACGATCACGCCGCTGCCCAGCCCGCCCTGGGGTTCTTGCCCCCGGTCGCCAAAGAAAAAGCGAAACCACGGGTCGTTGGCATTCGGGTTGGGTGTAGCGGCCTTGGTGACACTGATGCTTACTACGGCGGCCGAGGCCTTTTGGGCTGCAGCCCTGAAACTGCCGCTCGGTACGGCGACAGCGCTGGGAGCGGGCGCCTCGATGGTCGGTACCAGGCCGCCGACCATTTGCGGCTTGCGGTTGAGCAGCTCAGGCTTTAAAGTGGCCACCACAAACCAGGCCGCCAGCATGACGGTGACGGCTTGGGAGAAAATCAACCAAATTTTGCGCATATCGACTCTTTACACCTTCGTTTTAACTAACCACCAGACTATGACCCCACGAGCTACTTTAACTGAGGCCTTTGATGCCCTTTTGCAACCCGAACGTTTTAAAGATTATGGCCCTAACGGTCTACAGGTGGAGGGCAGGGCGCAGATTGGCAAGATCGTCTCCGGGGTTACCGCCTCAGCGGCCTTGATTGATGCCGCCATTGCCCAGGGTGCCGATGCCATTTTTGTGCACCACGGCCTGTTCTGGCGTGGGCAGGACGGCCGCGTGGTCGGCTGGATGAAGCAGCGCCTGCAAAAGCTGCTGGCGCACGAGATTAACCTGTACGCCTACCACCTGCCGCTGGACGCGCACCCCATACTGGGCAACAACGCGCAACTGGCCAAGGTGTTGGGCATCACGCCGCTGGAGGGCGCAGGCAGCCGCTTTGGCGAGCAGGATCTGGGCTGGCTGGGGACTAGCACTCTGCAAACCTCTTCCGAACTGGCGCTGCACCTGGAAAAAGTATTAAATAGGCCGGTAGTCCATGTCGCCAGGACCCAAGCAGCTATTAAAAAAGTAGCATGGTGCACCGGGGGTGCGCAGAGCTATTTTGAAGCCGCCATCGCTGCCGGGGCCGATGTGTTCATCACGGGGGAGATTTCCGAACCCCAGGCCCACTACGCCCGCGAGATGGGGGTGGCCTACATCGCCTGCGGCCACCACGCGAGCGAGCGCTACGGCGCGCCAGCGGTGGCGGAGCATGTGGCTGCTGCGTTGGGGCTGGAGCATATATTTGTGGATGTGGACAATCCGGCATAAATGGTTGGCGGTCCGGTAGTCCGCTTTCGCCCTCCCATGCGCCAGCCTCCCCGAATAGACAGTCACTCTATTTGCTATAAAATAATGAGCTGCTTACGACCTATTGATAAGGACTACCGTGGTATTGAACGCCCCCATTGCCATCACCCCCGGTGACCCCGCCGGAATTGGCCCGGAGATTGTGGCCAAGGCCTTTCGGGACGCGCCGCAGGTGCTGGCGGGCTGCTTTGTCATCGGCGATGTCGCCCTGATGCGCCGCGCCGCGGCATTGGTGGGCGGCGCGCTGCCAGTGGCGCAGTTGACCGGTGTGGCCGATGCACTGCATGCACCGCCGCGCTGCATCCCGGTGTGGCCATTGCCTGCGGGTGCGGAGTGGGATGTGCTACAAAATAGTGAGCTGCTTACGTCCATGCGACAAGGACATGTGAGTGATTTGGCTGGTAAATTCTCAGCCGCCTGTGTGCACTGGGCGGCGCGGGCGGCGCTGCGCGGTGAGGTGGCGGCCATGGTGACCGCGCCGATCCACAAGGAGGCCTGGGGTCTGGCGGGCGTGCCCTTCCCGGGCCATACCGAGCTGCTCCAAGCCGAGGCGGCGGCATATTTGGGTAAAACGGTGGGCGAGGTGCCGGTACGCATGATGCTGGCCAACGACGAGTTGCGAACCGTGTTGGTGAGCATTCACCTATCGCTCAAGCAAGCATTGGAAGGCGTCACCTACGACGCAGTGTTGCAAACCTTGCGCATCACCCATGCCAGTTTGCTCAAAACGCTGGGTCGCGCACCGCGTATTGCCGTGGCGGGGCTTAACCCCCATGCGGGCGAGGGCGGGCTGTTTGGCAGGGAAGAAATTGAGGTAATCAACCCGGCCATAGCAGCCGCCCGGGCGGAAGGCATAGATGCCCAAGGCGCGCTGCCGCCTGACACGGTGTTTATGCAGGCACGCGGATTTGCGACATTTGATGTGGTGGTGGCCATGTACCACGACCAAGGGTTGATTCCGGTGAAATACCTGGGTGTGGACAAGGGCGTGAATGTCACCCTGGGACTGCCCCTGGTACGCACCAGCCCGGATCACGGCACGGCCTTTGATATCGCCGGCCAGGGTGTGGCCGATGCCAGCAGTTTGATCGAGGCGGTGCGCCAGGCCAAGCGGTTGGCAGGCATTGCGCTGTAATTATTTAGAGCAGAATTCAGGCAAGAAAAAGCCGCATAGCCCTTGCGGGGTATGCGGCTCGTGCTACCGTAACGGCAGCAGGCGAAGGAAAAAATTACTTCTTCAGGCTGTCGCGGATCTGGCGCAGCAACTGCACATCTTCAGGGATAACAGGCGCCGCAGCGGGCTCGGCCTTTTTCAGTCGGTTCATTTGTTTGACCATCATGAAAATAATGAATGCCAAAATGGCAAAGTTGATCATGATGGTAATGAAGTTGCCGTAGGCAAACACGTTCACACCAGCTTTGGTCAGATCGGCATAGGTCATCGCGCCTTTGTAATCGGCAGGGATTTTGCCCAGTATGGCAAACAAATTGGAAAAATCGACGTTGCCAATCACCGCGCCGACCAACGGCATGATGATGTCCTTGACCAAAGAATCGACAATCTTGCCGAAAGCAGCGCCAATGATGACACCCACTGCCAGATCCATCACATTGCCTTTTAAGGCGAACTCTTTAAACTCTTGCATCATGCCCATAAGGTCACTCCTGTTATGTATTCCGCTGGCGTGACACGGAAAATTAGTACAAAGTTCTTTGCTTAAGCTCAATTTGTAAGCCTAAACAAAGCTACGCCAGCGCGCAGTATCGCTGTTTTTGGGGCACTGTCAACTTTTGTAGCATGGCGCGTGCTTGTCAGACAAGCCATTAACCCTAGAAGCGTGCGAATGTTTGCACCTGCGTCGAAATTACCCCACCCGCTCCGCTACAATTGCGGGTTGTCCCTAATTAGTCAATTTCGTCCGGAATTCAAGGAATTTCATGAGCACCGTGGATAAAAGTAAACGTAACATGATCATCGCCACCGGCGGTGCAGGTGTCATTGGTGGTGGTTTTGCCGCCGTACCCTTTGTCAGCAGCTTCAGCCCCTCCGAGAAGGCCAAAGCCGCTGGCGCAGCCGTCGAGGTCGATATTTCGGCTCTTAAAGTCGGCGAGAAAATGACCGTCGAGTGGCGCGGCAAGCCCGTCTGGATCATCAAACGCTCGCCTGAGCAACTGGCCACCTTGAGCAAGGTGACCAGCCAGTTGGCCGACCCCGATTCCAAACGCAAGCCCGATGAGCTCACGCCCATGGCCAGCACGCGCAATGCGCAGCGTTCGATCAAGCCCGAGATTTTTGTCGGCGTGGGCATCTGCTCGCACCTGGGCTGCTCACCGTCCGATAAATTTGCCACCGGCGCCCAACCCTCGCTGCCCGACGACTGGGCTGGCGGCTTTCTGTGCCCCTGCCACGGCTCCACCTTTGACCTGGCCGGCCGCGTGTACAAAAACAAGCCCGCCCCCGACAACCTGGAAGTGCCGCCCCACATGTATGTGAGCGACACCAAACTCATCATTGGCGAAGACAAAAAAGCCTAAACCTGCGGAACTGGCTGGCACTCCCGTAATGCTGGCACTGTCCCACCCGTAGTTTTATATTGAGGCAATCTAAAAATGGCAGACATGATCGAAATCTCCCCCAACGCCAGCGCACCTGAAAAGCTGCTCAACTGGGTGGACAACCGTTTCCCCGCAAGCAAGCTCTGGAAAGAGCACCTGAGCGAATACTACGCGCCCAAAAACTTCAATTTTTGGTACATCTTTGGCTCCCTGGCCCTGCTGGTGCTGGTGATCCAGATCGTCACCGGTATCTTTTTGGTGATGCACTACAAACCCGATGCCGCCAAGGCCTTTGAGTCGGTCGAGTACATCATGCGCGATGTGCCCTGGGGCTGGTTGGTGCGCTACATGCACTCTACGGGGGCTTCGGCCTTTTTTGTGGTGGTCTACCTGCACATGTTCCGTGGTTTGATCTACGGTAGCTACCGCAAGCCGCGCGAGCTGATCTGGCTGTTCGGTTGCGGTATTTTCCTGTGCCTGATGGCCGAAGCCTTCATGGGCTATCTGCTGCCCTGGGGCCAGATGTCCTACTGGGGCGCGCAGGTGATCGTTAACCTGTTTGCCGCCATCCCCTTCATCGGCCCCGATCTGGCTTTGCTGATCCGTGGCGACTATGTAGTGGGCGACGCTACGCTGAACCGCTTCTTCAGTTTCCACGTCATCGCCGTGCCTTTGGTGCTGCTGGGCCTGGTGGCCGCGCACATCATTGCACTGCATGAAGTCGGCTCTAACAACCCTGACGGTGTCGAGATCAAAGCCACCAAGGATGCAAAGACTGGCATACCACTGGACGGCATCCCTTTCCATCCTTACTACACCGTGCATGATATTTTCATGGTCAGCGTGTTTTTGCTGGTGTTCTCCGCTGTGGTGTTCTTTGCACCAGAGATGGGGGGTTACTTCCTGGAATACAACAACTTCATTCCGGCCGACCCATTGAAAACCCCGGCGCACATCGCCCCGGTCTGGTACTTCACGCCGTTTTATTCCATGCTGCGCGCCATCACCAGCGAAATGGCCACCTTGCTGGGGCTGATTGCCATTGTCAGTGCCTTCATCACTACGAAGAAGACCAAGGGCTTAGTGCGTATGGTGGCTCTGGGCGCTGCCGTCGTGGTGGCTGTCTTGCTGGGCACTCTGCCCGGCCTGGCCAACATGCTGCACCTGGACAGTCTGGCTGCCAATTTGCCCGATGCGCTCAAAGGCATTGATGCGAAATTCTGGGGTGTGGTGGTGATGGGCGCCTCCAACATGATTTTGTTCTTCCTGCCCTGGCTGGACAACAGCCCCGTCAAATCCATCCGATACCGCCCGGATTGGCACAAATACCTCTACGCTATTTTTGTCATCAACTTCCTGATCCTGGGTTATCTGGGTATGCAGCCGCCGTCCCCCATTGGCGAACGCGTCAGCCAGATCGGTACGCTGTTTTATTTTGGCTTCTTCCTCTTGATGCCCTGGTGGAGCAGGCTGGGCGAATCCAAAGCTGTCCCTGACCGTGTGGTTTTTGCGGCGCACTAAGGGAGACGAACACCATGAAAAAACTGCTCATTACCCTGATCTCCGTTGCTACCCTCGCGCTGAGTGCGCTGCCTGTGCACGCCAGCAGCGAAGGCATAGCGTGGGACAAATCGCCCAACAAAACCAATGACATGGCCGCACTGCAAAACGGGGCCAAAATCTTCGTCAACTACTGCCTTAACTGCCATAGCGCCGCCTACATGCGCTACAACCGTTTGAAAGACATCGGTTTGACCGAGCAGCAGATCAAAGACAACCTGCTGTTCGCCACCGACAAAGTGGGCGACACCATGAAAGCCTCAATCGACCCCAAGCAGGCCAAAGAGTGGTTTGGTGGTTTGCCGCCAGATCTGTCGGTGATTGCCCGTTCGCGCTCGGACGGTGCCAAGGGAACGGGCGGCGACTATCTGTACACCCTGTTGCGCAGCTACTACCGTGACGAGACCAAGCCCACCGGCTGGAACAACCTGGCCTTTCCCAACATCGGCATGCCCAACCCCCTGTGGGAGTTGCAAGGCGAGCGTAAACCCCTTTTTGATGTGAAAAAAGAGCATGGCCATGACGTGCAGGTCTTCAAAGGCTGGGAGCCCGGCAAGCCTGGCACGCTCAATACCCTGCAATACGACCAGGCCGTAGGCGACCTGGTGAGCTACCTGCAATGGATGGGCGAGCCCGCCCAGAATACGCGTGTGCGCGTGGGGGTGTGGGTGTTGATTTTCTTGAGCATCTTCACCCTGATTGCCTGGCGTTTGAATGCCGCCTTCTGGCGCGATATTAAGTAAGTTTGAAAAAAGGACGCACACCATGATGGTTTTGTACTCGGGCACCACCTGCCCCTTCTCGCATCGCTGCCGTTTTGTGCTGTTTGAAAAAGGCATGGACTTTGAAATCCGTGATGTGGACTTGTACAACAAGCCCGAAGACATCAACGTGATGAATCCCTATGGCCAGGTGCCGATTCTGGTCGAGCGCGACCTGATTCTGTATGAGTCCAACATCATCAACGAGTACATCGACGAGCGTTTTCCACACCCCCAGTTGATGCCCGGCGACCCGGTGGATCGCGCCCGTGTGCGCCTGTTTTTGTTGAATTTCGAAAAAGAGTTGTTTACCAATGTTTCTATTTTGGAAAACCGCTCCAATAAAGGCAACGAGAAGGTGCTGGAAAAAGCCCGCAGCCACATCCGTGACCGCTTGACGCAAATGGCTCCGGTGTTTCTGAAGAACAAGTTCATCATGGGTGATAATTTCTCCATGCTCGATGTCGCCCTGGCTCCACTGCTCTGGCGTTTGGATTTTTACGGCATCGAGCTGTCCAAGAACGCCGCACCCTTGCTCAAGTACGCCGAGCGCATTTTTTCGCGCCCCGCCTACATCGAGGCACTCACGCCATCCGAGAAAGTCATGCGTAAGTAAATGTGCCCCGGATGCGTGGATGGGCTGTTACAGGCCTGCCATGCGCTACCATCTTGCCATGAGCGTTTCTGCATTGACCCCATCCCCCATCTCGACCCGCCCGTACCTGCTACGCGCACTGTACGAGTGGTGCACCGACAACGGCTACACACCCTACATCGCCGCCTATGTGGACGAGACGGTGCAAGTGCCGCGCGAGCATGTCAAAAACAACGAAATCGTGCTCAACATCAGCATGGACGCGACCAGCTCGCTCAAGCTGGGCAATGAGTTTGTCGAATTCAAGGCTCGCTTCTCGGGCGCCGCGCGTCAGATCATGGTGCCGATTGACCGCGTGATTGCCATTTATGCCCGCGAAAACGGCCAGGGTATGGCCTTCCCTTTGTCACCGGGGTTGAACGCAACAGCTACGACGGTCGAACCTGCGCCCGTGCCTTTGGCCGTCGCACCCAAAATGCAGACCGTGCCTAAACGCGCAGCCACTAAAACCGGTGAGATCGCCAGTAACCAATCCAGTGAGACAGCCACAACCCCAGCCAAGCTGGTGCAACTGGTTAAGGCCAGCTCGGACACCACCGAAGGAAACGATGGCGCACCGCCGCCCATTCCTCCCAGCCCATCGGGGGTGCGACCTTCGCTCAAGCGGGTTAAGTGAGCGTAGTCGAGTAAAATTCTCCCTTTCGCCGCTTTAGCTCAGTGGTAGAGCAACCGCCTTGTAAGCGGTAGGTCGTCAGTTCAATTCCGACAAGCGGCACCATGGTTTTCATGGATGCGAGTGGGCACGCGGCATTTGCACTTTGATGCGAATGGCGTTAACCTCGCACCCTTGCGCGCGCAGATGCGCCGACAGCGCAGGGCTGAGTTGCCTGAGTTTGGCAGCTACCGCATTGTTGGCGGCCAGCAGACACCACTGCTGGTTTTCAATCGGCCCGGCTTGCACGCCGGTGCGCAACGCGGCGGGCAATAAGGGCGCAATAGTTGCCAGCCATTGTTGCGATTGGCGGGCCAGGGTAGCCAGACGTGCCAACGTAGGTGCGTTATCGATGGCCTGTATCACGGTCAGGGCCTGCGCGGGCTGCACCGCACGCGGATAGGTGGGTGATTGGCGAAACGTGGACATCGTTAGAAGTTTGCAAGTATTACAAGAACGGGCGCTTTAGCGCCGTTCGATGAGGAGCACAGTATGCACATCATTATCACGGACGCCTGGATGGCCAAATCCAGGCCCCTTAATTTAAGCGGAGCCAAATTGGTATTGGCAGGGTTGCTGGCATCGTTGGTCTTGATGCTGGGCGCTTTGGGTATGTACCACTGGGTATTTCTCAAAGGTGCGCGCGAGGGCTGGCCCGTCGTGGGCAGCCTGATCAAGCTGGTGGTGCGCGATGAGTTTGTCCAGCGTGACCGCTTCATGCGAGAGAACCTGGATGCCATGGCTAAAAAAGTCGGCGAAATGCAGGCCAAGATTGTCCAGCTGGAGGTGCTGACCGAGCGGGTGTCTAACCTGGCAGGTGTGCCCGTGCCCGACAGTGCCAAGGTTGCCGCCGGGCGCGGTGGTGCCTTGGTGTCGGGTCGGCCACTGGAGCTTGCCGAGCTGCAAGCCATCTTGAAAGACCTGGAGAGCATTAACGACCACAAGGTCGATCTGCTCACGGTGATGGAGTCGCGCCTGGCAGACCAGCGAATCGCCAAGCTCATGGTTCCCACAGCGCAGCCTGTGCCCGGTAGCAACGTAGGTTCGGCATTCGGTTATCGGATTGACCCGTTCACAGGTGGTCAGGCCATGCATACCGGCCTGGACTTTCAGGCCGACACGGGTACACCCATTTTGGCGGCCGCGGGCGGTGTTGTGGTGACGTTGGAAGACCATAAGGCCTACGGTAATATGGTGGAGATAGACCATGGCAACAACCTGATCACCCGCTACGCCCATACCTCCAAATTCAGCGTGAACAAGGGCGAAATCGTCAAGCGTGGCCAAAAGATTGCCGAGGTCGGCACGACGGGCCGCTCTACCGGGCCGCATTTGCATTTTGAGGTGCTGGTGCAGGGCGCAGCGGCCGACCCGCAAAAATTCCTCACCGCAGGCGAAAACCTGTCTGTGCCAACCGCCTCAGTTGCCAAGCCCCGCAAGCGTTAGCCCCAACGCCGCGCGCGGTAGAATCAAGGGTTAACCCAAGAAGGATTTTTCTGCCCTGTGCGCCACGCTGGTGGCTTGCAGGGCAGCAGCGTATTTATGGCCACCAATTTCCTCACCCAACTTTTCGGCAGTCGCAACGACCGCCTGCTCAAAACCTTCCGTAAATCGGTCGAGCGCATCAATGCGCTGGAGAAAAGCCTGGAGTCTTTGAGCGACGACGCGCTCAAAGCCAAAACCGAAGAATTCAAAGAGCGCGTAGCCAAGGGCGAAACGCTGGACGACCTGCTGCCCGAGGCCTTTGCCGTGGTGCGTGAGGGCTCCAAGCGCATCATGAAAATGCGCCACTTTGACGTGCAGATGCAAGGCGCTATCGCCCTGCACCAGGGCAAAATTGCCGAGATGCGCACGGGTGAGGGAAAAACGCTGACCGCGACCCTGGCCGTGTACCTCAACGCACTGGCAGGCAAGGGCGTGCATGTGGTGACGGTGAACGACTACCTGGCCAACCGCGATGCGCAGTGGATGGGTCGCCTGTACAACTTCCTGGGCATGAGTGTGGGTGTGAACCTGCCCAACATGCCGCGCGAAGACAAGCAGGCCGCCTACCGCGCCGACATTACCTACGGTACCAACAACGAGTTTGGCTTTGACTACCTGCGGGACAACATGGTCTACGAAGTGGGCGACCGTGTGCAGCGCGGCCTGAACTACGCCATCGTCGATGAGGTGGACTCGATCCTGATTGACGAGGCGCGCACACCGCTCATCATCAGCGGCCAGGCCGAAGACCATACCGAGACCTATATTGCGCTGAACAAAATAGTGCCCCTGCTGACCCGGCAAGAGGGCGAGGCCGACCCGCGCACGGGCGAGGGCGTGACCAAGCCCGGCGACTTTACGGTGGACGAAAAATCGCACCAGGTGTTTTTGACCGAGCAGGGCCATGAGCATGCCGAGCAGATTTTGTCCAACGCCGGGCTGATCCCCGAGGGCGCGTCGCTCTACGACCCGGCCAACATCACCTTGATGCACCACCTCAACGCCGCGCTGCGGGCCAAGCACCTGTACCACCGCGACCAGCATTATGTGAACCAAGACGGCGAGATCACCATCGTCGACGAATTCACGGGTCGTCTGATGACCGGCCGCCGCTGGAGCGATGGCTTGCACCAGGCCGTAGAAGCCAAAGAAGGCGTGAAGATTCAGGCCGAAAACCAAACTCTGGCCTCGATCACCTTTCAAAACTATTTCCGCCTGTATGGCAAGCTTTCGGGCATGACAGGTACCGCCGACACCGAGGCCTACGAATTCCAGGAAATCTATGGCCTGGAGACCATGGTGCTGCCACCCAACCGCCCCAGCCGCCGCGAAGACCAGCTTGACCGGGTCTACAAAACCAGCCGCGAGCGCTACGAAGCCGCCATCATGGACATCAAAGAATGCTACGAGCGCGGCCAGCCCGTGCTGGTGGGCACCACATCGATTGAAAACTCCGAGCTGATCTCGGGCATGCTGGAAAAAGCCGCTTTGCCGCACCAGGTGCTCAACGCCAAGCAGCATGCCCGCGAGGCCGACATCGTGGCCCAGGCCGGCCGCCCCAAGATGATCACCATCGCCACCAATATGGCCGGTCGCGGTACCGACATTGTGCTGGGGGGCAACGTCGAGAACATGTCCAAGACGATTGAAGCGGACGAGTCGCTGGACGAGGCCGCCAAGGCAGCGCAGATCGCCAAGCTCAAGGACGAATGGCAGGCGAATCACGAGGCCGTGAAGGGCCTTGGCGGCTTGCGCATCATCGCCACCGAGCGTCATGAGTCACGTCGGATTGACAACCAGCTGCGGGGCCGCTCAGGCCGCCAGGGTGACCCTGGATCGTCACGTTTTTTCTTGAGCCTGGACGATCCGCTGATGCGCATCTTTGCGGGTGACCGCGTCAAGGCCATCATGGACCGCCTGAAGATGCCTGATGGCGAGGCCATCGAAGCAGGCATGGTAACGCGCAGCATCGAAAGCGCGCAGCGCAAGGTCGAGGCGCGCAACTTTGATGTGCGCAAGCAACTGCTGGAATACGACGACGTGAGCAACGACCAGCGCAAGGTGATCTACCAGCAGCGCAACGACATTCTGGATGCCAGCAATTTAAGTGAGCAGATCAAATCCTTGCGCGAAGGGGCCTTTACCGATCTGGTACGCCAGTACGTGCCGGTGGAGTCGGTTGAGGAGCAGTGGGACATCCCCGCGCTGGAAAACGCGCTGCGCAGCGAGTGGCAGATCGAGGTAGACCTGAAAACCCTGGTCAGCCAAGCCGATGCCATTACCGATGAAGACGTACTGGAGAAAGTGCTGGAAGCCGCGCACGCCGCCTTTGATGTGAAGGTAGAGCAAGTGGGTGGCGAGCAGTTCACCCAGTTTGAGCGCATCGTGCTCCTGCAAAGCCTGGACTCGCATTGGCGCGAGCATTTGTCGTCCTTGGACTACCTGCGCCAGGGCATCCACCTGCGCGGCTATGCCCAAAAGCAGCCCAAGCAGGAATACAAACGCGAAGCCTTCGAGCTGTTTGGTCAACTGCTGGATTTGGTGAAAAACGAAGTCACCAAAACCCTGATGACGGTGAAGGTGCAAACCAACGAGCAGATCGAGCAGGCCACCAGCGACCTGGAGCAGCGCGCTGACAGCATATCCAACGTCACCTACACCGCGCCCACCGAGACCGGTGAGGTGCAAACCACGGTGGACGCGAGCACACAAAACCAGGGTCGCCCGGCGGGCATGCCGCATGTCGGCCGCAACGACCCCTGCCACTGCGGCAGCGGTAAAAAGTTCAAGTTCTGCCACGGCAAACTGACTTGATCTGTTGGCGGGTTGGACAACGTAGTGCTAGTAAAATAATAGCTACTTATGTCCTGGCGACAGGGACTACAGCCATATTTTCACGTTAAATCTGTTCTTGAGGAGCTTTTATGGCCGTTAACCTTGCTGCCCCTGATCCCGCTAGCTTGCACAGCGTTGCGGGTCTGAAAATTGGCGTGGCCGAAGCAGGCATTCGCAAAGCCAACCGCAAAGATTTATCAGTGGTGTTGCTGGACGCGGGTGCCTCGGTAGCCGGAGTTTTCACGCAAAACCGCTTTTGCGCAGCGCCTGTGCAAATCTGCCGGGAGCATTTGCAAGGCAAGCTGGGCATCCGCGCTATGCTGATCAACACCGGCAATGCCAACGCGGGTACGGGGGACGACGGTATGGCCCGCGCGCGCAGTACCTGCGCGGCCTTGGCCAGCACGCTGGGCATTCAGCCCGAGCAAATTCTGCCCTTTAGCACGGGGGTGATTATGGAATCGCTACCCGCCGACCGTATCGTGGCGGGTCTGCCTGCTGCCATTGCCGATGCGAAAGAGAACAACTGGCTGCGCGCGGCACAGGGCATCATGACCACCGACACGCTGCCCAAGGCCTTTAGCGCCCAGGCGCAGGTGGGCGGCAAAACCATCACCATCACCGGCATCAGCAAAGGTGCAGGCATGATCCGCCCCAACATGGCCACCATGCTGGGCTTTATGGCGACAGATGCCACGGTGCCGCAGGCGCTCATGCAGCAACTGGCTACCGACCTGGCCAATGGCTCTTTCAACCGCGTGACGGTGGATGGTGACACCTCCACCAACGACAGCTTTGTCGTGATTGCTACCAACAAAGTAGCGCATAGCGCCATATCTACGTGGGCTAGTGCTGAAGGCCAAGCCCTCAAAGCCGCCATGCTGGGCGTCGCGCAAAAGCTGGCGCAAGCCATCGTACGCGACGGCGAGGGCGCTACCAAGTTCATCACCGTCAAGGTCAGCGGCGGCAAAACCAGTGACGAATGTTGCAAGGTGGCCTATGCTATTGCCCACTCTCCTCTGGTTAAAACCGCCTTCTTCGCCAGCGACCCGAATCTGGGCCGCATCCTGGCCGCCGTGGGCTACGCGGGCATTGCCGATCTGGACCAAACCAGGATCAGCTTGCACCTGGATGATGTGAGCGTCGTTATCGACGGTGGGCGTAACCCCAACTACCGCGAAGAAGACGGCGCGCGCGTGATGAAGCAAAGCGAAATCACCATCCATGTGGGGCTGGGACGGGGTGAGGTGCAAGATACGGTGTGGACCTGCGACTTCAGCTACGACTACGTGAAGATCAATGCCGACTACCGTAGCTAGTGTTTTTGCGTTTTTGGGGCTGGGAGCGGTAACGCAAAAAGCGCCAAAGGAAGACGAAAAACGCCAAAAAATCCAGTTTAATTTCTTATGAACGAAAAATTTGAACACCTTATTGTCCGCGCCGAAAGCCTGCTGGCACGCATCGAATCTATTCTGCCGCAACCCTTGAGCGCGCCCGATTGGGCCGCAGCCACCGCCTGGCGTTACCGCAAGCGCAGCTCAGGCCACGGCGTGATGGAGCCGGTGCGCCATGTGGGGGCGATGCGCCTGGGTGATCTGAAAGAGATCGAGCAGCAAAAAGAAAAAATCCAGCGCAACACCTTGCAGTTTGTGCAGGGCCTGCCTGCCAACAACGTGCTGCTGACGGGCGCACGCGGCACCGGCAAGTCTTCCCTCATCAAAGCCTGCTTGAACGAATACACCGCGCAAGGTCTGCGCCTGATCGAGGTCGACAAGGCCGACCTGATTGACCTTCCCGACATTATTGATGTTGTTAGCGAGCGCCCCGAAAAGTTCATCGTCTTCTGCGACGACCTGAGCTTTGACGACGGCGAAAGCTCGTACAAGGCCCTCAAGTCGGTGCTGGACGGCACCGTGGCCGCCAGCGCGCCCAACGTGCTGATCTACGCCACCAGCAATCGCCGCCACCTGCTGCCCGAGTACATGAAGGAAAACCTCACCTACACCCACACCGCAGACGGCGAAGTGCACCCCGGTGAGGGCGTAGAAGAAAAAATCTCCCTGTCTGAGCGCTTTGGCCTGTGGGTGAGTTTTTACCCCTTCAGCCAGGACGAATACCTGACCATCGTGGCGCAATGGCTGCGCTCCTTTAACGTGTCCGAGGCCGCGATCGAAGCCGCCAAGCCCGAAAGCCTGGTGTGGTCGCTAGAGCGCGCCTCGCGCAGTGGCCGTGTGGCCTACCAGTTTGCGCGCGACTATGCAGGGCGGCATGTAGTCGAGCCATGACTGCGTCCAAGCCTCTGCAAGCCGACAGCCATTTGCCGCGCGAGGGTGGCGCGGATCGCAAAACCGTAGAGGTCGCCGTTGGGGTGCTGATCCGCGCAGACGGCGCATTCCTGCTCACTACCCGCCCGCCGGGCAAGGTGTATGCAGGCTTCTGGGAGTTTCCGGGCGGCAAACTGGAAGAGGGTGAGACGGTAGAGCAGGCGCTGCGCCGCGAGCTGATCGAAGAAATCGGCATCAGCATCGGCGCGGTGCTGCCCTGGAAGCAAGAACTGGTGGACTACCCCCACGCGCTGGTGCGGCTGCATTTTTGCAAAGTGGTGGACTGGACGGGTGAGCTGCACATGCACGAAGGCCAAAGCTTTGCGTGGCAACAATTGCCGGTGCAAGTAGCGCCCATACTGCCGGGGACGGTGCCGGTGCTGGAATGGTTTGCGCAGGAGCGTGCTGCGCAGTGAGTTTTCCCCATGTTATTGGCCTGTAGGCCAATAAATTAAGGCGTAGAAAGCTATTAACTTAGTAGCAATTCAGGTTCCATACCAGCACGCAAACCGGCCCGCACATCACCGTAGCGCAGCACCACACGCAGCTCTTCCTTCATCCGCGTGTTGTCCAGCCTGCGCGACTCGCTCATGAAACTCAGCAGCATCAGAGGCAACTGGTCTTGCGCAGCATCGCGCGCCACGCGCGGTGGGCGGGGCAGGTTGTACAGGTCGGCGGCGGCATCGAAGTAGTCGCCCATTTTGAGCTGGGTGTCGTCGCTCACGTTGTAGGCGCGCTGCGGCTTGCCGCGCCACAGGGCGGCTATTGCTGCGCGGGCCAGGTCGTCGGCGTGGATGTGGTTGGTGTACACATCGTCCTCAGCGCGCAGCACGGGCGTGCTCTTCTGCAGGCGGGCGCGGGGTGTGCCGCCTTCGCGGTCGGGGGCATAGATGCCGGGGATACGCAAGATGCTGGTGCGTACGCCGCTGGCGCGGCCCATCACGCGCAACTGGCGCTCGGCATCTACGCGGCGCTGGGCTCGCGGGGTGTGGGGCTGCACAGGGCGCGCTTCGTTCACCCAGGCGCCGGCGCAGTCGCCATACACGCCGCTAGTAGAGCCGTAAACGATGCTGCGCGGCGCGCTGCGTTTGCGCAGGGCTTGCAGCAGGTGTTGGGTGCGCGGGTCGCGCCACCACTGGGGCGGTTGGCCTGCGCGCAAAGCGGCCAGGCCATCGCTGGGCGGCGGGGCCATATGCACCACATGGGTGGCTATGCCCGACAGGCGCGCTAGTGTCGCTGATGCATCCAGGTTGCCGACGATGGGTGTGATGCCGCGCAGGCGCAATTCGGCCACGCGGGTGGGTGACGAGGTCAGCGCCAATAGCTTGGCGCGGGCACGCGGCCAGGCGTTCAATTCCCGCGCCACGCGCAGCCCCACATCGCCGCAGCCGACGATCAAAACGCGCGGGCGGCGAAAGCGGGCGGGCAGGGCACCGAGGGGGGATTGGTTTGAGGGCAAAATAGGGGGTTTGGAAGAGCTAGTCCAGCTCCCAGCATACCAAAGCCAGCGTGCCAGCCATTGGCCCGCTGCTCACAGGATTTATCAGCATGCCCTTTACCGTCACCGTGCAGCCCAGCGGCCGCAGTTTTTCTGTCAACCCCGATCAGGCCATTTTGGCCGCAGGCATTGCCCAGGGCATTGGCCTGCCCTATGGCTGCAAAGACGGGGCCTGCGGTTCCTGCAAGTGCAAACTGGTCTCGGGCAGCGTCACCCACGGCCCGCACCAAAGCAAAGCGCTGAGCGATATCGAAGAGGCTAATGGCTTTGTGCTGACCTGCTGCGGCATCCCGCACAGCGACGTGGTGCTGGAGAGCCGCCAGGTGACCGAAGTGGGGGCCTTCCCCATCAAAAAGATGCCATCCCGCGTGACGCTGATGGAGAAAAAATCGCACGACGTGATGCTGGTGCGCCTGCAACTGCCCGCCAGCGACACCTTCCAGTACCACGCCGGGCAATACATCGAAGTCATTCTGCGCGACGGCGCGCGGCGCAGCTACAGCATGGGCAATGCGGCGCATACCCAGGCCGAGATACCCGGCATTGAGTTGCACATCCGCTATATGGCGGGTGGCAAATTCACCGAGCATGTGTTTGGCGCGATGAAAGAAAAAGAAATCATGCGTGTTGAAGGGCCGTTTGGCAGCTTCTTCCTGCGCGAGTCCGACAAGCCGATGGTGTTGCTGGCCTCGGGCACGGGTTTTGCACCCATCAAGGCCTTGATCGAAGACATGCAGTTTAAAAACGTCACGCGCCCCGCCGCGCTCTACTGGGGCGGCCGCCGCCCGGCAGATTTGTACATGCACCAGTGGGTGCTAGACCAGGTCGCCAAGATGCCGAACCTGACCTACGTGCCCGTCATTTCCGACGCGCTGCCCGAAGATGCCTGGACGGGCCGCACCGGCTTTGTCCACCGTGCGGTGCTGCAAGACTTTGCCGATCTGAGTGGCCACCAGGTGTATGCCTGTGGTGCGCCGATAGTCGTCGACTCGGCGCACAAAGACTTTGTCGAACAACGCGGCCTGCCCGCTGACGAGTTCTACGCCGATTCCTTCGTCACCGAGGCCGACAAGCATGCGGCGTAATACTCTTAAATTCATAGCTGCTTACGTCCTATTGACAGGGACTACGGGCATATTCGCACAAAATTTTCCGTCAAAACCGATTAAATGGATCGTGGTCGCTCCCGCAGGCTCGTCGCTGGACGTGATTGCCCGCTCCATGCAGGACAGACTCAAAGATACGCTGGGCCAGCCCATCATCATCGAGAACCGCCCGCAGGCCGGTGGTACTGTGGGCAGCAATGAGGTGGCCAAGAGCGCACCCGATGGCCACACCTGGTTGCTGGGCTTTAACGGCCCGGTGGCTTACGCACCCTTCCTGTACAGCAAGCTGCCCTATAACCCGCGCACCGATTTGCTGCCCGTGATGCTCACCACCTCGCAGCCCAACGTGATTGCCGTCAACGCCAACTTCCCGGCCAATACCCTGCGCGAGCTGGTGCAGGTGCTCAAAAGCAACCCCGGCAAGTACAACTTCGCCTCGGTCGGCAATGGCAGTTCGTCGCACCTGGCGATGGAGTATGTCAAAGCGCTCACGGGCGCGTTTGCCGTGCACATTCCCTTTAACGGCAGCCCACCTGCCGTGATGTCGGTCGCCAGCGGCGACACGCAGATCTTGGCCACCGTGCCCACGGTTCTTTTGCCGCAAATCAAGCAAGGTCGGATGAAGGCCATCGCCGTCACAGGTTTGCAGCGCTATGCCCTGGCCCCTGACGTGCCCACCGTAGCCGAGAGTGGTTTGCCTGAGTTCAAGGGCTTTGAAGCGCTGGCCTGGAACGGCGTGCTGGTGGCCGCTGGCACGCCACGCGTTACGGTCGATCAGATCAACGCAGCGCTCAACACCGTACTCAAAGAGCCGCAGGTGCAAGAGCGCTTGAAGGCCGCCGGGCTGGAGGCCGTGGGCGGCACGCCCGAGCAGTTTGCCAAACTGATTGCCGATGAGGGCCGAAAGTGGCAACCGATTATCCAGCGCTCGGGTGCCAAACTGGATTAACAGCCAGAACCTATGATGAAACACAATACTATCAAAATAATAGCTGCTTATGTCCTGATGACGTGGACTACCAGCAGTTTTAGCCAGATAAATACGGCTGTAACACCTCCAGGCAAGCCGATCCGCCTGGTGGTGCCCTATGCCGCCGGTGGCCCGATAGACGTGACCGCGCGTCTGCTGGCCGAGCGGGTCAAGGACACGCTGGGCACGGTCATCGTCGACAACCGCCCCGGTGCGGGTGGCAACATCGGAGCGGATGCGGTGGCCAAGGCCGCGCCCGATGGCCTGACGATTGGCATCGCCGCGCTGGCCACGCATGCCATCAACCCCTGGCTGTATAGCAAGATGCCCTACAACGCGACCACCGACTTTGCCGCCATCACGCAAATGGTGCGCGTGCCCAATGTGTTGGTAATGAATGCCGAGACCGCGGCGCGCTTGAACATCAACTCCCTGGCCGACCTGGTGCGTTATGCCAAAGCCAACCCCGGGAGGCTTAACTACGGCAGTGGCGGCAACGGCAGCGGTGGCCACCTGGCGGGCGAGATGTTTAAAAGCCAGGCGGGCATCTTTGCCGTGCATATTCCCTACAACGGCGGCAACCCGGCGCAGTTGGCGCTACTGTCGGCCCAAGTCGACTTTAACTTTGACAACCTCGCCACGGCGGCGGCCAACATCCGCTCGGGCAAGCTCAAGGCCTTGGCGGTCACCAGCGCCCAGCGTAGCAACGCATTGCCCGATGTGCCAGCGGTGAGCGAGACCTACAGGGGCTTCGAGGTCGATACCTGGTGGGGCCTGGTAGCGCCCAAAGGCACGCCGCCAGAACTGGTAGCCCAGTACAACCAGGCCTTTGTGCAGGCGCTCAAGTCTGACCAAGCCAAAACCCGTTTTGCCGGCCTGATGGCCGAGCCGGTAGCCAGCAGCAGCGCCGACTTTGCCGCCATGATGCAGCGGGAACTGGCCAAGTACGAAAAGCCTGTGAAGGCCAGCGGTGCCAGGGTGGATTAGCCTACCGAGGACTAACGCGACGGACTCTTCAGCGAAGGTTTGGCAGGCGGCATGGCGATGGTGGGAATGATCGGTAATGCCTCAATAGCATTGATTTTGGCCACAATTTCCTCACTGCTGAAAGGCGCTGCATTGGTGATATTGGGTATCTCCGAGTTGCCCTCACCCGGCCGTGAGCTGGGCGCCGAATCGACAAACTGCACACGCCGCGAGGTGCCATTGCCCATCTGGTTCAGGCGTGCGCGCAGCGACTCCATAATTTGCGCCGCAGCCATGGTGCCCTTGGTCGAAGTCCAGATCGCCACATGCACGTCATAGACATTGTTGTCTACTTGGGGGCGGCCCGGACGCAAACAGGTGGTCAAAATTTTGGTGCCCAGCGCGTTGAGCCGCTCGCGCGAGATGGGGGCTTCAATTAAAAATACAAAATGGTCATCGTCCAGGCGTGCTACGCTGTCGATCGGGCGGCAGAGCTTGCTCAGGCGGGCACCCAGATGCGACAGCACGGCGCCGCGCTGCATTGACGACAGAGGCTCCATGATGTTGACGTAGTCGAGCCAACGCACCATCAATACGCCACAGGGGTCATCAAAACGCTCGCTGCGGCTTAGCACCAGTGGCAGTCGTAAATTCAAACTGCGAGCCAGAGGCAAACCGGTGGATACATCGTTGTCAATGCTGGCTAGTTCACGCTCTCGGATGATTTGTGCCTCGCGGCTGCGCGCAATCAAGCCCCGGTAGATCATCAGCATGCCCAGGCAACCCACCATCAGGCTGATAAATTGAACCAGCTCAATGTGCCGCACCCAGCCCAGGTTGTAGGCAATGCGGGTAACCAGGGTGAGCGCCAGTGGAACCATGCCGGCTGTGAGGAACCACAGCCAAGGCTGCCGAGAGCGCCAAGCCATCCAGCCCGACGAGAGCGCAATCCAGGCAATGGCCAGGCCGGTGAGGGCGTTAAGTACCCAGCGCGGGAAGTCGTGCGGTATCAGCGCATAGACCACGGACACGCACAAGAGCACCACTGTGAGCGCTATCGAAGTGGTGTGGATTTTTGGGAAAACCTCTTTGGACACGCTAGCCTCTGCGTAAAACCAGGTGGACGCAGCCAAAAAGAACAACCAGCTGAGCCAGCACATGGCATGGGTAAGGTACGGGCTGTGCGGCCACAAACGTTGTCCCGCATAGCCGATAAGTACCAATTGCACGACCAATAGAGTAAGCGCCACCAAGGCAAACCAGGCAAAGTTCAGATTCCGGTAGGTCCGTGCTGCCAGCAGGCCCATGACACCGAGCAGGCAAAACAATCCAAACATCAAGCCCACCAGGATGCCCCCTTGCGCGGAGTCATCCATGTATTCGTTGCCCGCAATTAACTCGGGCCGCTGCACCAGTGGAGATTCGTGCTCCAGTTTGAGGTAGTAGGTTTGCACCCGATCCGTTCGGGTGGGCAGTGAAAAAGTCGGCCGGTTGGACGGCACGGGCCATTGCGCCATGGCAATTTTTTCACCCGCGCTGAGGCTCGTCCAACTGCCTGCGCTGTCCTGGGTATACAGCACCGCCCGCTCCAGTGACAGATGGGGGATGCGCAAATACCATTGTTCTGGTGTGACGGTGGCGGGCAGGGCAAAGCGCAGCCAAGCGTCTTGCTGTTTGGAGGTGGGCAATACCGTGCCAGGTGTGTATGCCGCAAAACCCTGTGCTGTGGGCGCTTGGAAGGCATCAGGATTTGAGATGCTGCCTTTGGGTGCTACCTGCCATTGCAAGGGCGCAGCCAACGCCAAGCCAGGACTGTCCTCCGATAGGCGCTCAAACGCTTGCGCCGCCGCAAAATGGGGCGTGCAACAGCACAGCAAACACAGCAATAGATGGCGAACAGTCAGCAATTTATAAATCCATACACAAGACATCAACATCTTGAAACTGGACTGACTGTACTTGCTAAATCAGGCGGTTTGGTTGCAAAGCATGCCCGGCGTGTTAAAAATCACGACGATTGGGATTGTCCCAACGTATGGTGCAGATTGCCCCAACTATGCCTTGTACCTTGGGCGCTGCCCGCTGCTCCCAAGTACGGTGCGCGCGCTCTACGCATGTGCCGGATACCAATAATTGATTAAAGTTTGATTTTTTCGTGGTCACCGTGCTTGGGTGGCATCTAAATTTGCATCAGGGACAGTACAAAGCACTGGCCCGGTACGTTTTGTTTAGGAGGGTATCTACCATGAACGCCTTTGCCTATCCAGTGGACCAAACCACCCATTTCGAGCTGCGCTTTCAATCCTTGTTCGATGCTGGTCGCAGTCTGACATTTCCTTGCGATGCGACTGGCGAGGTCGATATGGACGAACTGCCAGCGCGGGCGCGTGACAACTACCTGTATGCGCGTGCCTTGATCGGGCGCGATTTTTCCTGCCCGACCTTGGAGACCACCTGGTCGCACTGACTGGCGGCCAATGACCCATGCCCGCACAGGCGTGCACGCTGTGCAATTATTCGCCCAGATAAGCCGCCCGCACTTTGGGGTCGCTCAGTAGCGCTTTGGCATCGCCGTTCATGGTGACCAGGCCAGACTCCATCACATACGCTCGGTTAGCAATACTCAGGGCTCGGCTGGCGTTTTGCTCTACTAGCAGAACCGTCACGCCCTGTGCATACACATCGCGAACCACTTCAAATATTTTGTCCACCATCAAGGGAGACAGTCCCATCGACGGCTCGTCCAGCAACAGCACCTTGGGGCGGCTCATCAGGGCGCGGCCCATGGCCAGCATCTGCTGCTCGCCACCGCTCATGGTGCCTGCGAGCTGGTCTTTGCGCTCTTTGAGGCGCGGGAAGATGCCAAATACCTTGTCCATATCGATGGCGATGTCGGCCTTGTCCTTGCGGATGTAGGCACCCATTTGCAGGTTCTCGGTGATGGTCATGCGGGCAAACACGCCGCGCCCCTCGGGCACCATGGCCAGGCCTTGTTTGACCAAGTCCCACGGGCCTTGGCCTGCAATGTCTTTGCCCAGGTATTCAATCCTGCCATCGGCTGCGGCCAGCGAGCCGGTGATGGCCTTCATGGTGGTAGTTTTGCCGGCGCCATTGGAGCCGATCAGGGTGACCAGTTCGCCCTCGCGCACTTCAAAGTCAACGCCCTTGACGGCCTGGATGCCACCGTAGGAGACCTTTAATCCAGTGACTTTGAGGAGAACGGTCGTGCTTGGTGTACTCATGTTGTATTCTTCCCGCTCAGTGGCCTGCGCCCAGGTAGGCTTCAATCACTTTTTCGTTTTTCTGCACCTCGGCAGGTGTGCCCTCGGCGATCTGTTTGCCGTAGTCCAGCACCGTGACACGGTCGCACAGGCCCATCACCAGTTTCACATCATGCTCAATCAACAGGATGGTGCGGTTGTCTTTGCGGATGCGGTCAATCAACTCGCGCAGCAGCACCTTCTCCGTCGCATTCATGCCAGCGGCCGGCTCGTCCAGCGCAATCAGTTGCGGGTCGGTGGCTAGCGCGCGGGCAATCTCCAGGCGGCGCTGGTCGCCATAGCTCAGGGTACGGGCGCGGTAGTCGGCGAACTTGGCGATGCCCACATACTCCAGCAGCTCCTGCGAACGCTTGGCAATCGCCACTTCTTCGGCCCGCGCTGCCGGGGTGCGAAAAATGGCCCCCAGCAAACCGGTATGGGTGCGTACATGGCGACCGACCATCACATTCTCCAGTGCCGTCATTTCAGGAAACAGGCGGATGTTCTGGAAGGTGCGGGCAATGCCCGCCTTGGCCACTTCATGCACCGCGCTGGGCGTATACGGTTTGCCTGCCAGTTCAAAGGTACCGCTGTCGGGGCTGTACAGGCCGGTAATCACGTTGAAAAAGGTCGTCTTGCCTGCGCCATTGGGGCCAATCAAGCCATACACCTGGCCACGCTGGATGCTGATGCCGACATCGCTGAGCGCCTGCAGGCCACCAAAGCGTTTGGAGATGCCTGCGACTTTGAGAACAGTATCTTGGTTTGACATAGTGCGGCCTCTATTTAGAGGGGTTTTGCAGCGACTTGCCGTGCTCGGGCGAGGGCCACAGGCCTTTAGGCTTGACCAGCACAATCGTGATCATGGCCACGGCGATCAAGAGCTGGCGCAGGATGGAAGCATCTAGCCGCCCATCGGTCATGGACTGCAAGGGCCCGGCCACATAGCGCAGCACCTCAGGCAGCGAGGCCAATAACAGCGCGCCAATGATCACGCCTGGCAGATGCCCCAGGCCCCCCAGCACGATCATGGCCACAATCATCACCGACTCCATCAGCGAGAAGGATTCGGGCGATACAAAGCCCTGAAAGGCCGCAAACATCGCGCCTGACACCCCCCCAAAAGTCGCGCCCATGCCAAAGGCCAGGAGCTTCATGTTGCGCGTGTTGATGCCCATAGCCTTGGCCGCAATTTCGTCCTCGCGGATCGCCATCCAGGCGCGGCCAATGCGCGATTTTTCCAGCCGGTAACACAAGAAGACCGAAAAGAGGACCAGTGCCAAAAACAGGTAGTAGTACAGCGACACCGGGGCGACGCTAAAACCCATCACGTCGAGCTTTTTGCCCAGGTCTAAGCCAAAGAAGCTGATGGAGTCAATCTGGCTCAGGCCCTTGGGGCCATTGGTGATGTTGACAGGATGGTCCAGGTTATTCAGGAACACGCGGATGATTTCACCAAAGCCTAGCGTCACAATGGCCAGATAGTCGCCACGCAATTTGAGTGTGGGCGCACCCAGCAGCACGCCCAGCAGGCCCGCCAGTACAGCAGCCAACGGCACGGCTACCCAAAGGGGCATGTGCAAGCCCTTGGGGAACATGCGCGCAATCATGGGGAAGGTGTCGGTCAAATGCGGAGAGGCCAGCAGGGCAAAGATGTAGGCCCCCATCGCGTAAAAAGCCACATAGCCCAAGTCGAGCAAGCCTGCGTTGCCCACCACAATATTCAGGCCCAGCGCCAGCAGTACATACAAAAGCGCCGCATCGACAATACGCACCCAGGCATTGCCCGCCTGCTGCAAGATGAGGGGCAGCACCAGCGCGGCAATCGCGCAGGCGATGTAGAACGCAATGCGCTGCTTGCCTTGCAAAGAGTCAAACCATTTAGTCATTTTCTTGTCTCCCTAGTTACGCTCGGTCGGCCACACGCTCGCCCAGCAGGCCCGAGGGGCGCAGGGTGAGCATAAAAATCAGCACCACAAAGGCCAGGATGTCCACATAATGGCTGCCCAGCACGCCGCCCGTCAGAGCGCCCAGGTAGCCCGCGCCAATCGACTCGATCAGCCCCAGCAAGATGCCGCCCACCACCGCCCCGGCCAGGTTGCCAATGCCGCCAAATACGGCGGCGGTAAAGGCCTTCAGCCCCGGCAAAAAGCCCATGGTGTGGTTGACAGTGCCGTAGTTGGCCGCCCACATCACCCCCGCCAGCGCGGCCAGTACCGCGCCGATGATGAACGTGGCGGAGATCACCACATCCGGGCGCACACCCATCAGGGCTGCCACGCGCGGATTCTCGGCCGTGGCGCGCATGGCCCGGCCCAGGCTGGTACGGTGCACGATGTACATCAGAATGGCCAGCGTAACGGCGGTCGTACCCAAAATAAGAATTTGCGTGACCGTGATCACCGCACCCGCTACCTGATAAGGCTCGGACGGGAGCAGGCTGGGGAAGGACTTGTAGTTGGGCTTCCAGATGATCATGGCCAGGGTTTGCAGCAAAATGCTCATGCCAATGGCGCTGATCAGCGGGGCCAGGCGGGGACTGTTGCGCAAGGGGCGGTAGGCCACCTTTTCGATCGTGAAGTTCAGCGCCGCGCAGACCACGCAGGCGATGATGAGGGACAGCAGCAGTATCAACCAGCCCGGTGCGCCCGGCATGGCATCTTTCATCAGGCCAATGCTGCTCCAACTGGTGGCCGCGCCCACCATCAGCACCTCACCATGGGCAAAGTTGATCAGGTTGATGATGCCGTAGACCATGGTGTAGCCCAAGGCCACCAGAGCGTACATACTGCCCAGGATCAGACCGTTGAGGATCTGTTGCAGCAAAATTTCCATGTCGTTGTCTCCGTATTTTTCAGCCAGTATGCACTGGGGACGGCTGGGTTCATCTAGCAAAAAACCCGCCAAGTTTTGACTGGTGGTCGCAACATGCGGGTTGTTGGGGCGATTGTAGCCAAGCGTAGCTATTTTTAGCGTTTATTTCAATGGGTATCTCGGGTTAACCCTCTAAACCCAATCAGGCGCCTCTTCGTATTGAGCTTATTTTTTCTGCTGGTTGCGTTGCTTGAGCTCGCGCAGTTTCTCGGCAATCTTGATCTCCAGACCGCGTTCCACCGGCCGGTAAAACTCTTGCTGCATGCCATTGGGCAAATAGGTCTCACCCGCGGCAAAGCCGCCTTCCTCATTGTGCGCGTAGCGGTAACCTTTGCCGTAGTCCAGCTCTTTCATCAGCTTGGTAGGCGCGTTGCGCAGGTGCATGGGCACAGGGCGGGTGCCTTCCTTTTTGATCAAGGCTTTCACTTCGTTAAAAGCGGTGTACACCGCGTTGGACTTGGGGGCCATGGCCAGGTACACCACGCATTCGGCCAGGGCCAATTCACCCTCGGGCGAGCCCAGGCGCTCGTAGGTTTCGGCGGCATCCAGCGCCAGGCGCAGGGCGCGCGGGTCGGCCAGGCCAATGTCTTCGGCGGCCATGCGAATCAGGCGCCGCGCCATGTATTTGGGCTCGGCCCCGCCGTCCAGCATGCGCACCAGCCAGTACAGCGACGCATCGGGGTCCGAGCCGCGCACGCTTTTGTGCAGCGCACTGATGGTGTCGTAGAACTGCTCGCCGCCCTTATCGTAGCGGCGCATCTGCTCACCCAGCACGCGGGAGAGCCAGGCATCGGTGATGGTCGTGAGGTTTTCTTTGTCAGCGGCTACCAGCAGGGTCTCCAGCGTATTGAGCAAGCGGCGTGCGTCACCATCGGCATAGGCGATGAGTTTGTCCTTTGCTATTTTTTCAATAGCTGCTCGCGTCCCCTGTTCAAGGACTTTGCTCACTATTTGTTCTAAATCGGCAGGGCTGAGCGGTTGCAGCACATATACCGCCGCACGCGACAATAGTGCCGAGTTCACTTCGAAAGACGGGTTCTCGGTGGTCGCGCCGATAAAGATAAACAGCCCGCTTTCCACATGCGGCAAAAACGCATCCTGCTGGCTTTTGTTAAAGCGGTGCACCTCGTCCACAAACACGATGGTGCGCTTGCCTTGGCCTGTGGAGCCCGTCAAGGGCGGCTCCAGGCCTGTGCCCAGCGTGCCCGCCGCGCCCTGCCAGATTAAAGCCTGCTCCACCGCCTCCCGAATGTCTTTGACTCCACCCAGGGTGGCGCTGATGCTGATGAAGTGCGCGTCAAAGGCATCCGCCATCAGCCGCGCAATGGTCGTCTTACCCACGCCCGGCGGCCCCCAGAGGATGCAGCTATGCGGCACCCCGGATTCAAAGGCCACCCGCAGCGCCATGCCGTCCCCCAGCAGGTGCTGCTGGCCAATCACCTCACCCAGGGTTTTGGGGCGCAGCTGCTCTGCCAGAGGCGTATGGGTGGCGGGGGCTTTGCGCATCTGGGTAATTGTAGGCGCGCTTCAAAAATTTTGGATCACAAAAAATGCTATTTATTTAATAGCTGAATATGTCCTGCATGCGTGGACTATGGCGATAATAAGTACGTTTTTTTAAACTTTTCCAGTGTCGTCTGGTACTGCATGCCACCTACTTGGTGCGAGTTGCTGTGTGCAGCACCCTCGATGGGTAGCCATTCTTTAGGCGAATTGGCAGCGGCAAATAATTTTTCACCGATCCGAATGGGGATGGTTGTATCCAGGCTTCCGTGGATCATCAGCACGGGTGCCGTGACGCGGGATATTTTGTCGATGGAGGCGAATTGCTCGCTGTTGAAGGCGGCAAGTATGCGGGCTAAAAACCCCGCTTCGTAAGCAACATCCCTGAAGCTGGTCAGCGCGGACTCCAATATCAAGGCGCCATAGTCGGTTTGGGCCTGCAAGCGACTGGCCACATCTACGGCTACGCCACTGCCCATAGAGTGCCCATAGATCACACGCTGCGCAGTGCGTGGCTCGCGGCGTTTCAACTCTGTCCAGGCCAGATCGGCATCTTGCATGATGCTCTGCTCTGAGGGCGTGATGGGCGTACTCACGCCCCAGCCACGGTACTCTACGGCCAATACGGCAAAGCCCGCTTGGCGCAGGGCATCAATCTTATGCAGGTTTTGAAACAGATTGCGAAAGGTGCCATGGTAATAAAGTAGGGTGGGTGCGTTTTTGTCTGCATGTGGCAGCCACCACATCTCCACACGGTGAGGCGAGTTGCTGGCGGAAGAGATTTTCGGGGTGTCCATCGCCGACGCGGGAGTGATAGGCGCTGACAAACTGACAAAATACCGCTCATCACCCTCACGCAAGCCTTTAAAGTCCGAAGATACTCCCAGGGTAGGGCGATATAAAATGTTGCGTTGTCTGGCATCCAGCCATGAGCATCCAGTAGTTGAAATCAACCAAAATACTGCAACCAGGGCGGTCAACCGGCGCGCTGCCAGTGGTAGATGAAAAGCGCTAGAGCCGGCCATTACATTGCATACCCTTTGCCTGAGTCCATTGAGTTCGATATCCATGAAAAAAAGTATTTACAGATTGTTGATTCTAATCTGCAGCTTCATTATCAATGCCGCCCAAGCACAACAAAGCGCCCCAGCGGTTGCGCAGAATGGCAACCTGGTGCGAGTGCAACTTAGCCCTTACACCAAACACTTTCATGCAAATACTGACCATAAGAATGTAGTGCTGGTGGGACTGGAGCGTGAGTATCCCAGTGGCAAACTTGACGGTATCGCACTGTTTAGCAATTCATTTGGGCAGGAAAGTCTGTTTATTTATCCTTGGGGTGGTAGCTACAAGTCCATTTTTGGGGTGCAGCCACTTTCATTCAAATGGACAGCAGGATTGCTCTACGGCTACAAAAAACCCTATGAAGACAAAGTTCCCATGAATTACAAAGGGTTTTCTCCGGGTCTTATTTTTGCCTTGGCCTATGAGTTCAAGCCCGGTTGGTCAGCGCAGGTCAACATTCTGGGTAATGCGGGTGTGATGGCGCAACTCAACCTGCCACTTAATTATTGACCATGCTGGCGATCCTGCCTGGGGAAGCATTGATCGGATAGCTGGCGCAGTACCCGCACACTATTATTGACATTTATCAACAGGCCCCATCGCCAAGCCGGGCAAACTCACCCCAAGCTGTCGCCGATAAATTACAAGGCTTTTCAGAGTGTAGGGGGATAATGTCATGGGACGAATTAAATGGGGGGGGTTTGTGCACTGTACGCAGTCTTGTTGTTTGGCTGCGCGGGATACCAGAGCCAGCAAGAAAAAGCGGGTATGGTGATTGGCGGTGTGCTCGGGGGTGTTTTGGGGGCGCAGGTAGGGCATGGCGATGGACGGACAACGGCCATTATTTTGGGGACTTTGGCTGGAACGGCCATTGGAGGTTCCGTTGGGCGATCCATGGCAGAAACCGACAAACTCAAAACGGCACACGCGCTTGAAAGTGTCAGGACAGGGGTTTCCTCCGCTTGGAAAAATCCGGACACTGGAAATGAGTTTGTAGTCGTGCCGACGCGCAGTTTTGACAGTCCCACCGGGCCTTGCAGGGACTACACCGTGGATGCGACGGTTGCGGGTAATAAAGACAAAATCTTCGGCACCGCTTGTCGGCAGCCAGACGGGAGTTGGCAGGCGCGCAATTAAATGGCAAAGGTGGGTATGTTGCTCAACCATCAGTAAACGCTCAAGTAAATCGCTCTCCAATATTCAAGCGTGAATGAAAAATCAAACTGACCCATGACAAACCGTTTAAGTTCGACCCATAAACAGCAGCAATTTGCTATGCGCAATCAACGGGAGCACTATGGCAAATACTTGGGTATTGATCGCTAATGCGCAGCAGGCGCGCTGCTTTGCTCGGCATGCAATTAAGCACACGCTGAGCGAGCTGGCTTGTTTCGTGCACGCGCACGAGCGCCTTTCAGATGTGCCTAGCAAGGCCGATTTGACGGGTGCTGCGGGAAAAGGACATGGGCGCACCGGGCATGCGGGCACCCAGTTTGAACCGCATACCTCGGTTCAGGGGAAAGAAAGAAGCGACTTTGCCCTGCAGCTGGCAAAGTATCTCAACGAGGGAGTCGCTGCCAAACGGTGTGATGCCTTGATGCTGATCACTACCAGCCCGATACTTGGCGAACTACGATTGCATTTGAGTGATGCAGCGCAAAAGGCACTCCGCAATTGTGTCGCCAGCGACTTCACCCGTTATGAGGGAGTTGACCTAGAGGCACGCGTTAACCAGGCCTTGCAATTGCCAGATTGATGTCGATCTAGAACGGCAGCTTGGGCATGCCACCCATGCCCTTCATTCCGCCCATCTGTTTCATCATTTTCATCAGGCCGCCGCCCTTCATTTTTTTCATCATGCCCTGCATCTGCTCAAACTCTTTGAGCATGCGGTTCACGTCCTGCACCTGGACGCCAGCGCCAGCGGCAATACGGCGTTTGCGGGTCGCCTTGATCAGGTCAGGAAAGCGCCTCTCTTTGGGGGTCATGCTCTGGATGATGCCTTCCTTGCGGCGAATGTCCTTCTCGGCGCGCACCAAGTCGGCCTCGGTGGCTTTGGCGGCCATCTGGCTGGGCAGCTTGTCCATCATGCTGGCCAGGCCGCCCATTTGCTTCATCTGCTGGAGTTGACCCAAAAAGTCGCTCAAATCAAAGGTGCTGCCGCTTTTGAACTTGGCGGCCATCTTTTGCGCGGCCTCCATGTCCACGCCAGCGGTGACCTGCTCGACCAGGGCCAAAATGTCGCCCATGCCCAAAATGCGGCTGGCAAAGCGCTCGGCATCAAACACCTCCAGGCCGTCAATCTTCTCGCTGGTACCGGCAAACTTGATCGGCACCCCGGTGATCTGCTTGACCGACAGGGCGGCGCCGCCGCGCGAGTCGCCATCAGTCTTGGTCAGGATGATACCGGTGAGGGGCAGCGCGTCTTTGAAGGCCTTGGCGGTATTGATCGCGTCCTGGCCCTGCATGGCATCGACGACGAACAGGGTTTCAATCGGGTTGACGGCGGCGTGCAGATCTTTGATCTCTTGCATCAAGGCTTGGTCAATTGCCAAGCGGCCTGCGGTGTCGATCAGCAGCACGTCAAAGTAGTGTTTGCGCGCGTAGTCCAGCGCGGCCAGCGCGATGACCACCGGTTTTTGATCCGGTGAGCTGGGAAACCATTCAGCACCGGCCTGCGCCGTCACGGTTTTGAGCTGCTCTATAGCCGCTGGGCGGTACACGTCGCCCGAGACGGTGAGCACCTTCTTTTTACGCTTGGTAATCAGGTGTTTGGCCAGTTTGGCCGTGGTGGTGGTTTTGCCCGCGCCTTGCAAACCGGCCATCAAAATCACGGCGGGCGGCTGGGCGGCCAGGTTGATGTCGGCCACATAGCGGTTCAGGCCGTCGGGCGAAGTCAGGTCGCCCATTGTCGCCGTCAGCTCTTTTTGCACCACGGCTACCAGGGCCTGGCCGGGTTTGAGTGAGCCCACGACTTCCTGGCCCAGCGCTTTGTCCTTCACGCGGGCAATAAAGTCGCGCACCACCGGCAGGGCCACGTCGGCCTCCAGCAGGGCCATGCGCACCTCGCGCAGCATGTCCTGCACGTTGGATTCGGTAATCCGGGCCTGACCGCTTAGGGTTTTAACAAGGCGCGAGAGTTTGTCGGTAAGAGCGGAGGCCATGGATGAAGGGTGAAAAAAACAGGGGATAAGTGACAAGCGCTGGTCACACAGGGTGATTCACGCGCAAAGTGGCAAGCCCGGGGTACACTTTGCACATGATTTTATCTGTTGCATCGACTACAGCCTGGGTTTTGGGCATTTTGGCCATGTTGGCCTATGCTGCGCCTGTGGTGGTGCAGACACTCAGGGTGCAGGCTGCCAGGTTGGCATTGCTGGCAGCCTGGGGTTTGCATGGCATGCTGTTGGCGGTGGGTTTGCTCGGTTGGGATGGGGCTGGCATCGCGCAGGGTGCCCGCTTTGGTTTTGGACCTGCAGTATCGATGACGGCCTGGCTGGTACTGACGGTCTATGCCCTTGAAAGCCGCCGGTATCCGCAGTTGCACTCCCGCAAGACGCTGGCAGGCCTGGGTGCGGCGGCGGTGCTTCTGGGTTTGGTATACCCCGGCGCGGCATTGCATGCACGTTCCTCGCCGTGGTTGCCTCTGCACTGGGCGCTGGGTATTGCGTCTTACGGTCTGTTTGCTACTGCCGTGGTGCACGCCTGGTTGATGTCGCGCTCGGAGGCGCAGATGCGCCATGCCAGTACTGGCGATGCAGGGGTGCCCTTGATGACCCTGGAACGGCTGATGTTTGCTTTTGTCATGGCCGGCTTTGTCCTGCTCAGCGCCACATTGCTGGTGGGTTGGCGGTTCAGCGAGTCTTTGTACGGCGCGGGCATCGCCTGGAAGTGGAACCACAAAACCATTTTCTCTGTGCTGTCCTGGCTGGTCTTTGCGCTGCTGCTGTGGGGCCGTTGGCAATGGGGCTGGCGCGGTAAACGCGCCGTGCGTATGCTCTATACGGGCGCAGGCCTGCTACTGCTGGCCTACGTGGGTTCACGATTTGTGCTGGAAATTATTTTGCAACGGGTGCCATGAAATATTTACTTGTAATCGCGGTGCTGGCCGTGGCCTTTTGGGTGTGGCGTAATAACCGGAAAAACGTGAAGGCGGGATCAAAAAAAACACCGCCTGTTGATCCGGGCAACGGCACCGCACTGCAGCCCCAAGCCATGCTGCAGTGCGCGGTCTGTGGTGTGCACCTGCCCGCAGCGGACGCAGTGGTGGGCTCCAAGGGTAGTTATTGCAGCTCCGCCCATCGTAAGCAGTTGGAAGCCTGATGGGCATATCTCCGCTTATTGATCTACCTGGTGAAGAACCATGGTCGCTGGGCATGGAGGAGGGTTTGCCGCGCATCTGGCGTGGCTTTATGCTGGCGCGTATTGCAGTGGCCACCTTGCTTTTGGTGTTACTGGGTTTTTTGCAGGTTATGGGATCAGCGCCTCATACGGAAGCATTGGTGTTGTGCGTCGCGTATTTGATGCTGACCTGCTGGGTGTGGATATGGGGAAAGCCCGAGCGGGTAGTATCGCGTTTTGACCCGCAATGGCTGTACACGGTAGGTGCCGATGTGCTGGTGTTTTCTATCCTGCTCTATCTGCAAATAGGGGCGGTTAATTTCACTCCGTTGTTTGCTTTACCCGTCTTGTTAGCCGCAGTTTTGGGACCTTTGCTGCTGGCTTTGGGTACGGCTGCCACTGTAACGATGGTGCTGCTCAGCGATGCTTGGCGCCTGTCATTTTTTGGTGCAACGGAGGCCACACCACGTTTTCTGCAAGCCGCCTTGACAGGAACTGGCTTGTTTATTGTGGCGTATTTGGCCAATCAATTGGCTATGCGACTGGCCAAGCAGGAGCGGCTGGCGGCCAGTAGCGCCATGGCTGCCCGGGCGCAAACCCAGGTCAATCAGCTGGTGATTGATACTTTGAGTGATGGGGTGTTGGTGGTCGATACCAACGGCATCGTGCGTGCGGCCAATCCGGCGGCGCGTACCATGCTGGGTCCGCGCACCCGCCTGGCAGGTATGCACGATAGTAGTTTTGGGATGGAGCCCATTGTGCTGCCGCAGACCCCATTTGTACTGGCCTCCCACCTGGCCTGGCAGCCACTGGCGGACATGGCCAATACAACATTGGGCTTGCGGCAACCGCAAAGTGCAGAGGTGTCCATTGCCGATGCTGCTGGGGCAACCCGGCGGCTTAATGTGCGTACTCAACTGGCTCTAGACAGTGACGGTGAGGCGAGGGACGGGCAGGGTTCTGATACGCTGTGCGTGGTGTTCATCGAAGATCTGCGCGAAATGGAGGCGCGACTGCGCACCGAAAAGCTGGCCGCCATGGGTCGCATGTCGGCAGCAGTGGCGCATGAAATCCGCAACCCTCTGGCCGCTATCACCCAGGCCAACGCACTCTTGGCCGAAGAGTTGGCGTTGCCCACTCAGCTCAAACTCACCGAGATGGTGCAGCACAATGCACGGCGGTTGGCACGTATTGTGGATGACGTACTGGATGTGTCGCGCGTGACACCATTGGCCTCTTCTCAGGAGCGTGTCATGGAAGTAGAACGCACAGTTTTTGCCATCTGCAATGACTGGGCCTTGCAACATGACTGTGGGGATCAACTTCGCCTGCCAGCGGCTTCGGTTATGCTGACACGCAGTACGGTGGTGTTTGAAGAGGACCATTTGCGGCGGGTACTGGTAAACCTGTTAGATAACGCCATGCGTTATTCCAGCAAGCGATCGGCTGCTATTGAGGTGTTTATCCAGTTGCCTTGGCAGGTTGCTGAATCAGAGGATTACGAAGCCGGTAATGATGCCGATACAGCGGGCAGTGCCCCTTTGCGGCTGGCTGTATGGAGCGACGCGCCGCCGATTGAACAAAGCGTGCAAAACCATTTGTTCGAACCGTTTTTCAGCTCGGAGAGCCGCTCCAGCGGCTTGGGTTTATATATTTGCCGTGAGTTGTGTGAACGCCACGGAGCAGTGATTGGCTACCAGCGCAGCAAACGCGCAGTGCAGAACGGGCACGATGTGGGTAGCGGACAGGCGGGCAATGAGTTTTTTGTGTTGTTGAACATCGCGGCCAATTCAATATGACTTTGCAACTACCCTCCAAGCGGTTCTAAAATCGTTGCTATGGCTACCATTCCCTCCTCTGATCGTCCTCAAGTGCTGGTGATTGATGACGAACCCGATCTGCGCACGCTGTATGAATTCAGTTTGGTACGGGAGGGCTACGCTGTGCAGACCGCAGAGGGTGTGTCGCAAGCCATGCAGCTACTACAGACACAGCGCTTTGACGTAGTAATTTCGGATATGCGTTTGCAGGATGGTCTGGGCCTGGATGTACTCAAGTATTTAAATCAGCAGCAGCGCATCGAACGCTGTATAGTGATTACCGCCTACGGCTCAGCTGAGAATGCGGTGGAAGCATTGAAAGCGGGGGCATTTGACTATTTGACCAAGCCGGTAGATTTGAAGCAGTTTCGCACTGTGGTTGCGCAAGCAGTACAGTCTGCGCAGTCAGGGACCCATAGCAATGGAGTGCGCCTGACAACTGCCGCGCTGGCAGTGCCAACCGCTGCTAAACCTGTGGCAGAATCGGTAGTCCCTGTAGCGGGTAAGCATGCGGATGATGCCTTGGTGCCAGTGGCATTGGCACGTATGGCGGGTGATTCAACGGCCATGCGCGCAGTACGCGACAGGGTGCAAAAAGTCGCTCGCAGTATGGCACCCGTTTTGGTGCGTGGCGAGTCGGGCACTGGTAAAGAACTGGTGGCGCAAGCGGTGCATGCCTGTAGTCACCGTGCCGGTGGGCCATTTGTGGCGGTGAACTGCGGGGCTATTCCAGAGGCACTGCTGGAAGCCGAATTCTTCGGTGCCCGCAAAGGAGCCTATACCGGAGCTACCCAAGACCGTGAAGGTTACTTTCAGGCTGCAAACGGGGGCACCCTATTTTTAGATGAAATTGGGGACTTGCCTTTGTCGATGCAAGCCAAGTTGTTGCGCGTGATTCAGGAGCGCTGTGTGCGCGCTTTGGGTGGTACGCAGGAGGAAATGGTGGACACCCGCATCGTCAGCGCCACGCACCACGATCTGGCGGTCTTGGTGGCCAAGGGCTTGTTTCGCCAGGATCTGTATTACCGCCTCAATGTAATTGAAATCGCCTTACCTGCACTGCGTGACCGTCGCGAAGATCTGCCGCAACTGACGCAGGCTTTGCTGGCGCGTATAGCTGCGGATACTGGACACGCTACACGAGCGGTGTCCAAGGCCATGATGGCTAGCTTGCAGCGCAATCCTCTGGTGGGTAACGTGCGCGAGCTGGAAAATATCTTACACCGCTCTTTGGCCTTGTCGGAGGGTGAAGAGCTGGAAATGGAAGACGACAGGTTGTTGGCCGCGATTGAACCGGTTCTGCCGCCAGTGACGCCCAGTTCTGCGGCACTGCATGGATCCAGTGTCGAGTCATCGCCGCCTGCCGGTATTCATGTGGGCGTTGAGGAAATGAAAGCTGCGATGCCGACAGATTTGCAATCGCATCTGGATGCGCAGGAAAAAACCATTTTGCTTCAAGCATTGACTGAATGCGGTTTTAACCGAACTGCGGCTGCTGCGCGTTTGGGCATAAGTCTGCGCCAGATACGCTACCGTATGGTGCGTTTGGGCATTGATGCCCAAATCCCAGCGCAGTCAGTTATTGCTGATTCCTAGCATGCCGCGCCGATTCAGCCGCAGCGCCCTGTCGCACCGTAACCGGTCTTCCCACGGCCCTGGGGTTTGGCAAGCTGGGTGGTTGCGCCAGGCGCGACAAGTACTATCCCCAAATTTTGGTCCTCGACCTGCAGGCTGCCCGGTGAGTTTGCTGGTGCTGCACTCCATCAGTTTGCCTCCAGGGCAGTACGGCGGCGGGCAGATCCAGGCTTTGTTTAGCAACCAACTGGACTGGAATGCGCATCCTTATTTCCAGACGATTCGCGGTCTGCAAGTTTCGGCCCATTTCCTCATTGCACGCGATGGGACGCTGTGGCAATTCGTCAGTTGTGATGACCGCGCCTGGCATGCTGGAACTTCTAGTTTTCGGGGGCGGGATAACTGCAACGATTTTTCTATTGGTGTGGAGCTCGAAGGCTTGGAAGGGGATGTATTCGAGCAGGATCAGTACGCCACCCTAAGCCAGCTGTGTAAAAGCTTGCACCAACACTATCCGATTGCATCCGTAGTGGGTCATGAACACATCGCTTCCGGTCGCAAGCGCGATCCAGGTCCGGGCTTTGATTGGTCTTTGCTGGCCCAAAGTGTTGCGTGGAGTCCGCAGTTGTTTCCTTTTTTATCCAATCAAGTAAAAAACTGAGCACCTGCAAGCCGGCAGCATGGTTGATTAAAAAACCGAAGCGGTACAAGGCTTGCCAAGCCAAAATCAATGCCAAGCCTTATATAGATTGATGTGTTCGTAAAAGATGCTGTGCCGCCGGGGTGTGGCACTGGGGCCGATGGTTCTTGGGCACCTGCAAAGCCCCTGAGTTGATGCCAGCAGCGGCGGTTTTTATGGGTAGAGAAGCGAATTATTACCAACTTAGCGCTAAACTGATCTGCGGCGCGATACACTACATCCAGTGTCTTGCCAAGTGCCCACACACTAGGTATAGTATGCGCTTGGTATCAAGCTCAAGGCTTGAGGCGCAATAAAAAGGGTTTAAACACCTTGCAGCTCAAGTGCCCAGTCATTTGAAAATAGTAGCCATAAAAGAGAAGATAGAGGAAACAATGCAAACAGTATCTCCTGCTCCGTCACAAGCCCCATCACCAGTTCATGGCAGTAGTGGTGCGCGCACGAATGACAGCCTGGCATCAGATGTCATGGCTGCTGGGCAGACGCTTGCCCAATACCAGATCATCCGCCGCAATGGCGCTGTAGTGCCTTTTGAGCCGGGCAAAATTGCCGTGGCCATGATGAAGGCCTTTCTGGCGGTGCATGGCACCCAGGGTGCAGCATCGGCCAGTGTGCGTGAAACGGTGGATGCTTTAACCCAATCGGTGGTGCGCGCGTTGATGCGCTCACGCCCCAGTGGCGGCACCTTCCATATAGAAGACGTGCAAGACCACGCCGAGCTGGGCCTCATGCGCGGTGGCCACCACGAAATCGCCCGTGCCTATGTGCTCTATCGTGAGCGCCGCACCCAAGAGCGTGCCAAGCTAGCGCCCGTAGCCGCCGTGGCCGCGCCTACCATGCATGTGATGGATGGCGGCAAGCGCGTAGCCCTGGATATGGCCAAACTGCAAGGCTTGATTGAATCGTCTTGCGCCAATTTGGGCAAAGACATCACGCCAGCGCCGATCCTGTCTGAGACCCTGCGTAATTTGTATGATGGCGTGCCTGTAGACGAGGTGTACAAGGCGTCGATTCTGGCGGCGCGTACCCTGATCGAGAAAGACCCCGATTACACCTACGCTACCGCACGATTGCTGATGCATACCATCCGCCGCGAAATTTTGGGCGAAGAAGTGGTCCAGGAGCAGATGGGTGAGAAGTACCCGGAGTATTTTCCGCAGTTCATCAAAAAAGGCGTGGACAACGAACTGCTGGACGAACGCTTGTTGCAGTTCGATTTGAGAAAACTCGGCGCAGCCCTCAAGCCCGAGCGCGATTTGCAGTTTGACTATCTGGGACTGCAAACCTTGTATGACCGCTACTTCCTGCACGTGCGCAAAACGCGCATTGAGATGCCACAGGCCTTCTTCATGCGTGTGGCCATGGGCCTGTCGCTCAACGAGATCAACCGCGAGGCGCGCGCCATCGAATTCTACGAAGTGCTGTCTTCGTTTGACTTTATGTCCAGCACCCCCACGCTGTTCAATAGCGGTACCCTGCGTTCGCAGCTCTCCAGCTGCTACCTGACGACGGTGCCCGACGATTTGGATGGTATTTACGAGTCCATCAAAGAAAACGCGCTGCTGTCCAAGTTTGCTGGGGGCCTGGGCAACGACTGGACGCGGGTGCGCGCCTTGGGCGCCCACATCAAAGGTACCAATGGCGAATCCCAAGGCGTGGTGCCCTTCCTCAAGGTGGTCAACGATACCGCTGTGGCAGTGAACCAGGGCGGCAAGCGCAAAGGCGCGGTCTGTACCTATCTGGAAAGCTGGCACCTGGATATGGAAGAGTTCCTGGAGTTGCGCAAAAACACCGGTGATGACCGTCGCCGTACGCACGACATGAACACTGCCAACTGGATTCCCGATCTGTTCATGCGCCGCGTGATGGAAAAGGGCGAGTGGACCCTGTTCTCGCCCAACAATGTGCCTGATCTGCATGACAAGTTTGGTGCTGACTTTGAAAAGGCCTACGTGGCCTATGAAGCCAAAGCGGCCCAAGGCGAGATCAAGCCCTACCGTACGGTTCAGGCCGCTGACATGTGGCGCAAAATGCTCACCATGTTGTTTGAAACTGGCCATCCCTGGATCACTTTCAAAGATGCCTGCAATGTGCGCTCACCCCAGCAGCACGTCGGTGTGGTGCATTCGTCTAACCTGTGCACCGAGATCACTCTCAATACCAGCGACACCGAAACCGCAGTGTGCAACCTGGGCTCAGTCAACCTGGTGCAGCACCTGAAAGACGGCAAACTCGACCACGACAAGCTCAAGAAAACCATCACCGTGGCCATGCGCATGCTGGATAATGTGATCGACATCAACTACTACGCGGTCAAAAAAGCGCGCGACTCCAATATGCGCCACCGACCGGTGGGCTTGGGTCTGATGGCGTTCCAGGACAGTCTGTACGAGCTGCGCGTGCCCTACGCCAGCCAGGCTGCGGTGGATTTTGCCGACGAGTCGATGGAAGCCATTTGCTATTACGCCTACTGGGCCTCGACCGAGCTGGCCAAAGAGCGTGGCAAATACTCCAGCTACAAGGGTTCCTTGTGGGATCGCGGTATTTTGCCGCTTGATACCCTGGACATGCTGGCAAAAGAGCGTGGCGGTTACGTAGAGGTAGACCGCTCCGCCAAGCTGAACTGGGACACACTACGCAGCAAAATTGCCCAGGACGGTATGCGTAATTCCAACTGTGTCGCCATTGCGCCTACCGCCACCATTTCCAACATCATTGGGGTGGATGCCTGTATCGAGCCCTGCTTTGGCAATCTGTCAGTCAAGTCCAACCTGTCGGGTGAGTTCACCATCATCAACGGCTACCTGGTACGTGACCTCAAGCGCCTGGGGTTGTGGGATGACGTGATGGTGGTAGACCTCAAACACTATGACGGCTCTCTACGCCCGATTGACCGCGTCCCCGCAGAGATCAAGTCGCTCTATGCTACGGCGTTTGAGGTCGACACTACCTGGGTGATTGAAGCAGCAGCGCGCCGCCAGAAATGGATTGACCAGGCCCAGTCGCTCAATATTTACATGGCCGGAGCGTCAGGTAAAAAGTTGGATGACACCTACAAACTGGCCTGGACGCGTGGCCTCAAAACCACCTACTATCTGCGCACGGTGGGCGCCACCCATGCAGAGAAATCTACCGTCAAGGCGGGCAATATGAACTCGGTGTCGTCAGGCAGCAGTGGCGGCATCAGCTCGGCTCCCGCGGCCAGCATGTCGGCGCTGGAAAAGGCGGCAGCAGCAGCGCGCGAGCAGATGAGCGCACTGCCAGCGACCGATATTAAATTTTGTGGAGTGGATGACCCAACCTGCGAGTCTTGTCAGTGAGGCGGCCGCGTTGCAGTGCCCCATGGTGATGCAAAGTGGCGCCATCGAAGCAGGCGCGCAGCATGCTCTAAAAAGCATAGCTGTGAAAAACGCGTGCAATATTTCGATGTAAAACTGCAACACTCTTTGGCACTAAAGTGAGCAAACGCTTTGCATTTTTTAGCGTCTGCTCTCATAATTGAAGCATTGGAATAATTTATGTTGACCTGGGACGAAGAAGTTAAACCCGACTTGCAAACCGCAGTACTCAGTGGCTCACTGACAAGCCGCTTGGATCAGTTTTCTTCAAATATTTCTGAGCCTGTTGGCCAGCAGCCGCGCCGCTTGCTCGATGATGGCGCGCCCGTGCCAGTGGCACCATTGCACACAGCATCCACCATACCAACTGTCGCTCCTGCAGCTGCCAAGCCAGCGGTGGCGCGTCGCGTCAATGCGGCCGACAAGCGCATCATCAACGGCCAGACCGATGTAAACCAGCTGGTACCCTTCAAGTACAAATGGGCTTGGGAAAAATACCTGGCCACCTGCGCCAACCACTGGATGCCGCAGGAAGTCAACATGACGCGCGACATTGCGCTGTGGAAAGACCCCAACGGTCTGACGGAAGACGAGCGCCGCCTGATCAAGCGTAACTTGGGCTTTTTCGTCACGGCTGATTCACTGGCTGCCAACAATATTGTTCTAGGAACCTACCGACACATCACGGCACCGGAGTGTCGCCAGTTTTTGCTGCGTCAGGCATTTGAAGAGGCCATCCACACCCACGCCTACCAATACATCACCGAGTCACTGGGGCTGGATGAGGCTGAAATTTTCAACGCCTATAACGAAGTGCAGTCCATTAAGGATAAGGATCAATTTTTGATCCCCTTCATTGAAGTCATCTCCAATCCGCACTTCAAAACCGGCACACCCGAGGCCGACCAAACCCTGCTCAAATCCCTGATCGTATTTGCCTGTCTGATGGAAGGCCTGTTTTTCTACGTCGGTTTCACGCAAATTTTGGCCTTGGGTCGGCAAAACAAAATGACTGGCGCTGCCGAGCAGTACCAGTACATTTTGCGCGACGAATCCATGCACTGCAATTTTGGTATCGACTTGATCAACCAACTCAAACTGGAAAACCCGCATTTGTGGACGGCTGAGTTCAAGGCCGAGATCAACGCATTGTTTATGAAGGCCGTCGAGCTAGAGTACCGCTACGCCGAAGACACCATGCCCCGTGGCGTGCTGGGTCTGAACGCCTCCATGTTCAAAGGCTATCTTCGCTACATTGCTAACCGCCGCGCTACCCAGATTGGTCTGGAAGAGTTGTTCCCCAATGAGGAAAATCCCTTCCCTTGGATGAGTGAAATGATTGATTTGAAGAAAGAGCGTAATTTCTTTGAGACGCGCGTGATTGAGTACCAATCCGGTGGCGCGTTGTCCTGGGATTGATGTTCTGAAAAAATATGTGTTATCCGAGTATTCCAGACTTTCAAAACTGCGCCACAGAGTGTGGTTTGAAGGTTTGTTCCCCCATTCAGCGCGCTGGGCATTTTGCCCAACGCGCTGAATCGCTATGCGCTTCCAACAGGCGCAAAGTGTATTCCAGGTTGAAATCTCAACTAGATCTAGGAGAATGAAAATGGCAACTGCGAAAAAATCGGCTAAAAAACCAGCCGCAAAGAAAGCTCCAGCGAAAAAAGCTGCTGCAAAGAAACCTGCTGCGAAAAAAGCAGCAGCTAAGAAGCCAGCAGCGAAAAAAGCTGCTGCCAAGAAGCCTGCTGCGAAAAAAGCAGCGGCTAAGAAGCCAGCAGCGAAAAAAGCTGCTGCCAAGAAGCCTGCTGCGAAAAAAGCAGCGGCTAAGAAGCCTGCAAAAAAAGCGGCAGCTAAAAAAGCTCCCGCCAAAAAAGCAGCAGCTAAAAAAAAAGTAGCAAGTAAGAAACCAGCAGCCAAAAAGCCTGCGGCAAAGAAAGCCGCGAAAAAGCCCGCTGCAAAGAAAGCAGCGAAAGCACCCGCTGCTGCCCCTGCTCCCTCGGCTCAGACTACTCTGAATCCGCAGGCCGCATGGCCTTTCCCGACTGCCAGCAAGCCTTAAAACTTGTGTGCATATCAAAAAGCCCAAAGTCTTGCGACTTTGGGCTTTTTCTATTGCACTGCCAGATGAACCACAAGGTCGTTTAAAACAAGTGCTGCCATTCACCCGGAAAAATCCACAGCAGACCGGCTGTGAGTGTCACATAGCGCAGCAACTTACCCACTGCCATGTAGGCTACGCAAGGCCAAAACGGAAATTTCAACCACCCTGCAACTGCGCATAAGGGGTCGCCAATGCCTGGCAGCCACGCCAGTAAGCAGGCTTTGGGGCCAAAGCGCTCCAGCCATTGCAGGGCTTTGAAGTGCAGGCTGTCCGCTTCGTATTTGCGGGCCACTTGACGCGCCCCATAGCCCATCCACCAGTCCACCGCGCCGCCCAAGGTATTGCCCGCCGTAGCCACCAAAATGGCGGGCCAAAAGAGTTCGGGGTTGAGCTTGACCAGACCAAAAACAACCGGTTCTGAGCCCAGCGGCAGCAAGGTGGCCGATATAAACGAGACAATAAACACGGTGCTCAGGCCATACTGCGGTAGCGCAAGTAACTCCAGCAACAAATTTATCCATTCGGTCATAGCGAGGAGTATACTCATGCCTCTTTTTTCAGCAGTTTAAGTTTCTGTTTTTTCTCACCTCCCTGTCATGTTGTCCCCTGTCCAAATTGGTTCTATTGCGCTGGCCAACAATGTGTTTGCCGCGCCCATGGCGGGAGTGACGGACAGGCCTTTTCGCCAGCTGTGCAAATCTCTCGGAGCGGGCTATGCCGTCAGCGAGATGGTGACCTCACGCAAGGACCTGTGGACCAGCCTGAAGACCTCGCGCCGCGCCAACCATGACGGCGAGACATCGCCCATCGCCGTGCAAATTGCAGGCACTGACGCGCAGATGATGGCCGAGGCGGCGGTGTACAACATCGACCGTGGCGCGCAGATCATCGACATCAACATGGGTTGCCCGGCCAAAAAGGTGTGCAATAAGTGGGCCGGTTCTGCGTTGATGCAAGACGAAAACCTGGCGCTGGAGATTATCCAGGCCGTGGTAAATGCCTGCCAGCCGCACAACGTGCCCGTCACACTCAAAATGCGTACCGGCTGGTGCCAGAGCCATAAAAATGCGCTGTCCATTGCACGGGCTGCGCAGGCCGCTGGCATTCAGATGCTCACCATCCATGGCCGCACGCGCGAACAGGGCTATAGGGGCGTGGCCGAATACGACACCATCGCCGCAGTCAAGGCTGCACTACACATCCCGGTGGTGGCCAATGGTGACATCACCAGCCCCGAGATGGCCCGCGAGGTGTTGCTGGCAACGGGAGCGGACGCCATCATGGTGGGCCGCGCAGCCCAAGGCAGGCCTTGGATATTCAGAGAGATCACCCACTACCTGGCCACCGGCTCCCACTTGGCACCCCCGTTGGTGGCCGAGCTGCGCCGCCTGCTGCTGGCGCATCTGGAGGAGCACTACGTTTTATACGGTGAAGTGATGGGTGTTCGCACTGCGCGCAAGCACATCGGCTGGTACGTGCGCGATTTGCCGGGCGGTGAGGCGTTTCGCCAGCGCATGAACCTGCTGGAAGGCACCACACAGCAGATGCAGGCGGTGGCGCAGTATCTGGACGAGTTGGCAGACCGCATGGATCGCTTACCAGTCCAGCTCAGCGCCAGTTTTGCACAGGAAACAACACAAGAAGAAGACCTCGTATGAGCAAAAAGCACATTGAAGACTGCATCCGGCAAAGCCTGGAGGGTTACTTTAAAGACCTGCGCGGCACCGAGCCCAACGGCATCTATGACATGCTGGTGGGCGCGATGGAAAAACCAATGCTCGAAGTGGTGATGCGCCACGCTAACCACAACCAATCCAAGGCCGCCGAATGGCTGGGCCTGAACCGCAACACCCTGCGCAAAAAACTGCTGGACCACGACTTGCTTTGAGGTGCGCTGCTGGCGCCTCTGCAAACGCTGCATACGAAACAACACCATTCGCTAGCCCCATTTGCTACCCACCCCCCTACAAGGAAGCCGCCATGCGCGCACTGATTTCTGTCTCTGATAAAACCGGCATTGTTGAACTGGCCAAAAACCTCGCTGCATTGGGCGTTACGCTCCTCTCCACCGGCGGCACCGCCAAGCTGTTGGCCGACACGGGCCTGGCAGTGAGCGAAGTGGCCGAGGTGACTGGTTTTCCCGAGATGCTGGATGGCCGGGTGAAAACCTTGCACCCCAAGGTGCACGGCGGCCTGCTGGCGCGGCGGGATGTGCCTGCGCATATGGCCGCACTCCAGGCGCATGCGATTGACACGATAGACATCTTGATCGTCAACCTCTACCCCTTCGAGTCCACCGTGGCCAAACCCGGCTGCACACTGGAAGATGCCATTGAAAACATCGACATCGGTGGCCCCGCCATGGTGCGCAGCGCCGCCAAAAACTGGAAAGACGTGGCTGTGCTGACCGATGCCTCGCAGTACGCGGGCGTATTGGCCGAGCTCAAGGCGCACGGCAAAGTGAGTGACAAAACCAAGTTCGCCCTGTCGGTGGCTGCGTTTAACCGCATCAGCAACTACGACGCGGCGATTAGCGACTACCTGTCGTCCCTGCAAGAGGATGGCTCGCGGGCCGAGTATTCGGCACAGTCCAACGGCCGTTTCGTCAAGCTGCAAGACCTGCGCTACGGCGAAAACCCGCACCAAAGCGCCGCCTTCTACCGCGATCTGTTCCCCGCGCCGGGCAGCCTGGTGACGGCTTTGCAGTTGCAAGGCAAGGAACTCAGCTACAACAATATTGCCGATGCCGATGCGGCGTGGGAGTGTGTGAAAAGTTTTGACACGACGGCCTGCGTCATCGTCAAGCACGCCAACCCGTGCGGAGTGGCCGTGGGCGCGCACCCACTGGAAGCCTATGCCAAGGCCTTAAAAACCGACCCCACCTCGGCCTTTGGCGGCATCATCGCCTTTAACACCATGGTGCGCGGTCCCGCAGCCGAGGCGGTGGCCAAACAGTTTGTCGAAGTGCTGATGGCCCCCGATTTCAGCGACGACGCGCTGGCGGTGTTCAAGTCCAAGCCCAGTGTACGCATTCTTAAAATCGCACTGCCCACCGGCGGTGCCAGCGCCTGGGACCAGGGCCGCAACGCCCGCGACATCAAGCGTGTAGGCTCTGGCCTCTTGATCCAGTCTGCCGACAACCATGTATTGAGTCTGGCCGATATCAAGGTAGTCACCAAGCTGCAACCCACGCCGCAGCAACTTCAAGATCTGCTGTTTGCCTGGACGGTCGCCAAATACGTCAAATCCAACGCCATCGTGTTTTGCAAAGACGGCATGACCATGGGCGTTGGCGCAGGCCAGATGAGCCGCCTGGACTCTGCCCGCATTGCCAGCACCAAGGCGGGCCACGCAGGCCTGTCCCTGCAAGGCACGGCAGTCGCCAGCGATGCGTTTTTCCCCTTCCGCGACGGCCTGGACGTTGTGGTGGATGCCGGTGCCACCTGCATCATCCAGCCCGGCGGCAGCATGCGTGACCCCGAGGTCATTGCTGCTGCCGACGAACGCGGCGTAGCCATGGTGCTCACCGGGGTGCGGCACTTCAGGCATTAGTCGAAGTGTCCCCACCCACAATTGAGCATCAAGCACTGGCAGGTTTTTACGCACAGCATCGCCAGAGCATGGGTGAATTTTTTTTCCTATTCAAAGCCATATTTTTCAGAAAAATAGGCGCATAGTCCTTGTTGTATGGACGTAAGTAGCTATAAAAAGAGTAGTATCGCCATCACAATGTGGCAAACACCTCTTTGGCCGCTGCCACGGTGTCGGCAATATCTTGCGCGCTGTGGGCACTGCTGACAAAGCCTGCCTCGTACAGCGCGGGCGCGAAGTAAATGCCTCGATCCAGCATGCCGTGGAAGAACTTGTTAAACATCGCGCTGTCGCTTTGCATCACCGCGCCGTAGTTTTGAGGCAGTTGGGGCAGCAGCAAAAAGCCGAACATGCCGCCTTCGCAGTCGGCGCTCCAGGGCAGGCCAGCGGCATGGGCGGCGCCGCGCAGGCCGTTGGTGAGCGCTAAGGTGCGCTCGGACAAGGCTTCAAAAAAGCCGGGTTTTTGAATCTCTTTCAGCGTGGCCAAGCCGCAGGCGGTCGCAATCGGGTTGCCGCTGAGCGTGCCGGCCTGGTACACCGGGCCCAGCGGCGCCAGTTGCTCCATCACCTTGCGCGAGGCTCCAAAGGCCGCCAGCGGCATGCCGCCGCCAATCACCTTGCCTAGCACCGTGATGTCGGGCGTGATGCCCAGCACGCCCTGAGCGCCATGCAGGCCAACGCGAAAGCCAGTCATCACCTCGTCATAGGCCAGCAGGGCGCCGTGCTGGGTGCATAGTTCGCGGCAGCGCTGGGCAAATGCGGGGCTGGAGCGGATGAAGTTCATATTGCCTGCGATGGCTTCCACCATCAGGCAGGCAATCTCTTGGCCGTGCAGGGCGAAGCATTCCTCCAGCTGGGGGATGTTGTTGAATTCGAGCACCAAGGTGTGCTGCACCGCCTCGGGTGGCACGCCGGCGCTGCTGGGGTGGCCAAAGGTGGCCAGGCCCGAGCCCGCCTTGACCAAGAGCGCGTCGGAGTGGCCGTGGTAGCAGCCCTCAAACTTGATGATCTTGCTGCGCCCGGTCGCGCCACGTGCCAGGCGGATGGCGCTCATGCCCGCCTCGGTGCCCGAGCTGACCAGGCGCACCATCTCCGTCGAGGGCACCAACCGCACCAGTTCTTCTGCTAGCTCCACCTCGCGCTCGGTCGGCGCGCCAAACGAGAAGCCTTCCAGCGCGGCCTTTTGCACGGCTTGCACCACCGCAGGGTGGCCGTGGCCCAAGATCATCGGGCCCCACGAGCCGATGTAGTCGATGTATTTTTTGCCATTGGCATCCCAAAAATACGCCCCCTGCGCCCGCTGCACAAAACGCGGCGTGCCGCCCACCGCTTTGAAGGCCCGCACAGGGGAGTTCACACCACCGGGGATGAGGGCTTTGGCGCGGTTAAAGAGAATTTGGTTGCGGTCAATAGAGGTCATAAATGGGGCTCAGTGTTTGGTGTCAGACGTGGGCATGTCCAGCGTTTGCAGCAGTTGCTTTTCTTCTTCAGACAGTGGGAGGGGTTCTTCTTCCGGTTGCGCCCAAAACATGCGGTCAGGCACCACCTGGCCCATACCGGGTCTAAAGCCCGAGTCCAGGCTGCGGTCTAAAAAGACCAGGGCTTCCTTGGTGGCGGCCACCAGGTCGTCACCATTGGCCAGCAGGGCAGCCAGCGCGGCGGACAGGGTTTCGCCTGCTCCGATAAAAGTAGCCTCAAAGCGCTCAAATTTTTCGCCGCCCAGTACGGCTTCGGGTGTGGCCAGCACGTTGTCGATGTACTGGTCTGGCAGGGGGATGCCAGTGACGAGGGTGTAGGCCACGCCATGGCTCGATGCAGCATTCGCCAGGTCGCGGGCGCTGGGGCTGCGCTCGCTGCTCCAGTCGGGCAGTAGCCAACGCCACAAGGTACTGTGGTTGCCAACCAACACTGTGGTTTGCGGCAACATCAGCTCGGTAAACGCATCCAGGTAGCTGTCGGTCTCGGCATCGGTCCACCACGACAGGCTGGGCATATAGGCCACTACGGGCACATCATCGTAGTCGGCGGTGATCTCGGCCACCTTGGTTATGGCCTCGGGTGTGCCCAAAAAGCCGACCTTGATGATTTGCACCGCCACGTCTTCCAGCACGGCACGGGCCTGGCTCTCGACCGCGTCCTCGTCCAAGGGGAAAAACTCCAAAATCTCGGCCGTGTCACGCACATACACCCCGGTGGTAATGGGCATGGGATGCGCGCCTACGCAGGCAATGGCCAGCACGTCGGCAGCCAAGCCCGAGGCACCGCTGGGGTCATTGGCGTTAAAGCTCAAAACACAGGCCGTCAGCTCTTCGTCGTCGGCGCTCTCGGTGGGCGCAGCGCTCAAGCTGTCGAAAGGGTTGAAGGATTTGGGGGGGCTGGGTTGTGCCATAGGGCTGGCCGTAAGGCCGAAATTTACAAAAAGCAGTCTTGCTGTCGATACAATGGTGCATTCTATCGAATGGCATATAAAGACCAAATTATCGTGAGCGAAAACAATAAAACCTGGATGTGTTTAATTTGCGGCTGGATCTATGACGAAGCTACTGGTTCGCCAGAACATGGCATCGCTTCCGGTACACCCTGGGCCCAAGTACCCATGAACTGGACTTGCCCCGAGTGCGGGGCACGCAAAGAAGACTTTGAAATGGTACAAATCTGAGTTACCCTAAGGGAAACGAGTAGTTACATATGCGCAATGACATGCCCACTTTATCGAGGAGAAAGCCTTGAGCGTAGCCCCATCCGGATTTAAGGTGCTGGTCATCGATGACAGCAATACTATTCGCCGTAGCGCGGAGATTTTCCTCAAGCAGGGCGGTCACGAGGTCATGCTGGCCGAAGACGGCTTCGATGCCCTGGCTAAGGTCAATGATTTTTTGCCGCATTTGATTTTTTGCGATATTTTGATGCCGCGCCTGGACGGCTACCAGACCTGCGCCATCATCAAGCGCAACGAGAAATTTGCCGCTACGCCAATTGTCATGCTCTCGTCCAAAGACGGCGTGTTTGACAAAGCGCGTGGCCGCATGGTGGGCAGCCAGGAGTACCTGACCAAGCCTTTTACCAAAGATCAATTACTGGAAGCAGTGCAACAGTTTGGCACCGTGCAGCAAGGAGTATGAGTATGGCGATTCACAAGGTACTGGTGGTTGACGACTCTAAAACCGAAATTTTGTACATGACCGACCTGTTGGTCAAAAACGGTTTTGCCGTGCGGAGTGCTGAAAACGCTGAAGACGCGTTCAAGCGCCTGGCCGAAGAAAAGCCCGATTTGATTTTGATGGATGTCGTCATGCCCGGCCAAAACGGGTTCCAGCTCACCCGCGCGATTTCGCGTGACCCGCAGTTCTCCGATGTACCCATCATCATGTGCACCAGCAAAAACCAGGAGACCGACCGTGTCTGGGGCATGCGACAAGGCGCACGTGACTACATCACCAAACCGGTGAACCCCGTGGATTTGATGGCCAAAATCAAGGCACTAGGTTAATCGTGCAGCACCGATAGAAAACTGCACGCATGGCCAACCGTCAAGCCCTTCGAGATTTGCAAACCCGCCTGGCAGACCGGCTGGCGCAGGCCCGCACCGAGGGGGTGGCTGCGGGCTGGCTGGCGGTGGAGTCGGCGGGTCGTTCATTGCTATTACCCTTGGCGCAGTCGGGCGAGATATTCCCCATGGCCACGGTGCAAACCGTGCCCTACACCCAGCCTTGGTTTTTAGGGGTGTCTAACTTACGTGGCGGCTTGTTTGGTGTCGTTGACTTTGCCAGCTTCATGACAGGCCAACTGCCCGTGCGCCGTTCGGAGTCGGCCCATGAGCAAGCCCGTCTGGTGGTACTTAACCCGGCGTTGGAGGTTAACTGCGCACTGCTGATCGACCGTCTGGGGGGGCTGCGCAATGCCAAAGATTTTGTAAAACGTGATGAAGTAGTGGGCGAGGCACCGCCCTATTTCGCAGGCAACTACACCGACAACGCAGGCAGGCAGTGGCAAGAAATTAATTTACAGGCCATGGCCAGTCAGTCAGACTTTTTGAGTATCGCCACGGGCTAGTCCGAGCGGCGTTCAGTTCAATTTCAGCACCCCATTTCTATCAGCGCTTATCCTCTCCAGAAGGCACACACTATGGCAGCAAGCAACCTTTTTAGCCGACTATTCAAGCCCCAGGCGAATCGGGATGAGCTTGCCTCGCAGATGGACATCCCTGTCAGTGTGATGGATAACCCGCGCAGCATGTACGGTCGAGGAGACCCGTTTGCGGCCAGTGTGATGGGTGGGCTACCCAGTACTGCAGCTGCGAAAGTTGCAGACACAGTGTCGGTGCCACTACTGGGGACACGGGCCGTGGGGCAGCAGCGGCGGATTCTGACGATCCTCCTGGCGCTGGCTTTGCTGGCCTTTTTATTGACGACTTATTATGTTTTCTCACAGTCCAGTAAAGTTGCCCAAGAGGTCACCGCATTGGGGCAGTCCTTGACGCAATCGCAGCGCCTGGCCAAATCGGTCTCGCAGGCCCTGGTGGGCAACGACGCCGCATTTCCGGAGGTGGTTGAAAGCTCGGGCATCCTGGCTAAAAACGTCCGTGGGCTGAAAAGCGGTGATGCCAGCTTGAAGCTGGATGCGGTAGGTAGCGTGCACCAGGAAGAAGTTGACAAGTTGCTTCCTTTGGTGGAGAGCGCTGAGAAAAATGCCCAAACCGTGCAGGCGCAAAAAACGGTGCTGACCCAGGTCGGCACCGCCTTGCGCCAGATCAACCGTCAGTCGTCCGATCTGCTGGAGGTGGCCGAGGCGGTAGCTTCGCTCAAATTGCAACAAGGTGCGCCTGCATCCGAAATTGCAGCCTCCGGTCAGTTGGTGATGTTGACGCAGCGTATCGGCAAATCGTCCAACGAATTTTTGACCATGGAAGGGGTGAGCCCCGAGGCCGTGTTTTTGCTGGGCAAGGATTTAAATTCATTCAAAGAAATCGGCCAAGGTTTACTCACTGGCAGCCCTGAATTGAAATTGGGTGCAGCTAGAGATGCCACGACCCGAGAGCGCTTGGACACGCTGCTCAAACTGTATGAACAAACCCGCGCACAGGCCGACTCGATTTTGAAAAACCTGCCTGGCTTGGTGTCAGCGCGGGAAGCGCAGGCGGCGATTGTGAAAGACAGTGAACCCTTGCGCCTACAGCTGGAATCCTTGCAAGGCAAACTCTCGGGTACTTCGGGTTTTGGTTCCTTGTTGGGATTGCTGCTCTCCGGAGGCTTGGCGTTGGCCGGAGCTGGTGGATTGGGTTTTGTGCAATTGCAAGACAGCCGTAAACGTCAAAGCCTAGCGGAATCGCAGCGCCAGATGGCCGAGGGCCAGGAGCAGGAGGCCAAGCGTGTCAACGATGCCAACCAGGCCGCCATTTTGCGTTTGATGAATGAGTTGCAGTCCGTTGCCGAGGGTGATTTGACGCAAGAAGCGACCGTGACCGAAGACATCACTGGCGCGATTGCTGACTCGGTCAACTACACGGTGGAAGAGCTGCGTTCCCTGGTGGGTAACGTGCAAAATACGGCTACCCGCGTGGCGCAAACTACCGCCAACGTCGAGGGCACCTCCACTGAACTATTGGCTGCCTCTACCGAGCAACTGCGTGAAATTCGTGAAACTGGCCAGTCGGTACTCGATATGGCTGGGCGTATTAACCTGGTGTCCACCCAAGCGCAGGAATCTGCCCTGGTTGCGCGCCAGTCACTCAAAGCCACAGAATCAGGCTTGTCGGCGGTGCAGAACGCCATCGGCGGTATGAACGCTATCCGGGACCAGATTCAGGATACCTCCAAGCGTATCAAGCGGTTGGGCGAGTCGTCCCAGGAGATTGGTGAAATTACCGAGTTGATCTCGGACATTACCGAGCAAACCAACGTGCTGGCGCTCAATGCCGCCATCCAGGCCGCGTCTGCGGGTGAGGCCGGGCGAGGCTTCTCGGTGGTGGCCGAAGAGGTGCAGCGTTTGGCTGAACGCTCGGGCGATGCCGCCAAGCAGATTGCTGCCTTGGTGAAAACCATTCAGACCGATACGCAAGATGCTGTAGCCGCGATGGAGCGTTCTACCCAGGGTGTGGTGCAAGGTGCCAAGCTGTCCGACACAGCGGGTACGGCACTCACCGAGATTGATGCGGTGTCACGCAAGCTGGCCGAGCTGATTGAACAGATCTCGCAGTCGGCTGGGCGCGAAGCCGCCTCGGCCAACGTGGTGGCAGAAAACATCCAGCACATTTTTGCGGTGACCGAACAAACCGGCGAAGGAACGCGTACTACCGCGATGCAGGTGCGCGAGCTCAGCCGCATGGCGGAAGAGTTGCGCCAGTCGGTTTCACGATTCAAAATTGGCTAATTGATGTAAAGCTTCGCTTCTATGCAAAATTTCGATACTGCTCCCACGTTGTCAGCCGCAGATGTCCAGGCCCATGACCTGGGTCCTTTGGCCTGGGTGTTGGATGAGTTGCGCAAATCACTCGATGCTGCCACCAAAGCACTGCGCCGTTTTGTGCGCGATGCCGAGCAGGCGCGTGGCTCGGACTTGGCCTCGGTAGATACTGCACAGCTACGCAACTCGCGCCAGCAACTGCACCAGGCAGTGGGTGCCTTGGAGATGGTGGGCTTTACCCAGCCCGCCATTGTCCTGCGCGGCATGGAGGCGGCGGTACAGAAATTTGTCACCAAACCCGAGCTCTGCACTGAGGCCGCTGCGCTCAAAATTGAACGTGCCAGTTTTGCACTCACGGGTTACCTGGAAACCGTACTGGCAGGCAAGGCGCAGTCGCCGATTGCCTTGTTTGTGCAATACGCCGATGTGCAGGAACTGGCGGGTGCCGCCCGTGTGCACCCGGCAGATTTGTGGACCTACCCTTGGCGCTGGATCAATGTGGCCGATACGGGCGTCACTCCGGTGGCCATCAACGCCGAGGTACGCGGTCAGTTTGACCGGTCGGCCCTGATGGTGATCAAGAGTTACGACCTGCCCGCCGCGACGGAGCTGGCCCAACTCAGCGCGTCCATTGCTACTCCGGTTGATACCGTGGTGGATCGCCAGTTCACTGCCTTCTGGCGCATTGCGGCCGGATTTTTCCAGGCCATTGCGACGGGTAGCATTCCGGCGGATGTTTACGTCAAGCGGACGGTGTCCCGCATCTTGACGCAACTGGCGGCACATACCAAAGGCGATATGGCAGTGTCTGACCGACTGGCGCAAGACCTGCTGTTCTTTTGCGCCCAGGCCAAACCGTTGGGGCTGGCACCCTTGCTGGGCGAGGTGCGTTTGTCCTATGGTTTGGCGGCCCATCCGCCGGTGAACTACACCAAGTCACCGTTTGGTCAGTTTGATCCCATTCTGCTCGTGCAGGCGCGCAAGCGCATAGCCAGTGCCAAAGAGTCGTGGTCAGGCTTGGCTGCGGGTGAGATGGGCCGACTCAAGTCGGTGCAAGACCACTTTAATTTAATCGTTGATTCGATTACCAAGCTGCTGCCTACCGGACAGGCGCTGTCCAAAGCCCTGACAGCGGTGGTTGAAACGGTTGTCAAAACCGGACAGGCCCCCGAGCCCGCTTTGGGGATGGAGGTCGCCACATCAATCCTGTATCTGGAGGCTGGCTTTGAAGATTTTGACCCAAGTGACCCCAAGCTGACAGACCGTATCCACCACCTGGCACAGCGCGTAGAAAAAGCCCGCCAAGGTGCCACCAACCAGCCACTCGAGCCCTGGATGGAGGAACTGTACCGCCGGGTGAGTGACCGCCAGACCATGGGCAGTGTGGTGGGCGAGCTGAAAACCTCACTGGCTGACCTGGAAGGGTCGATGGACAAGTTCTTCCGCGATCCGCAGGACAAATCGGTGCTGGCCAATGTACCTTCGCGTCTGGCGCAGATGCGCGGCGTGCTGTCGGTGCTGGGCCTGGACCATGCCGCGCAAACCGTACTGCGCATGCGCGGCACGGTGGAACAGATTTTGGAAACCGAAGTAGACGATGCACAGGCGCGCGCTGCGGGCACCTTTGACAAGTTGGGCAACAACTTGGGTGCATTGGGCTTTCTGATTGACATGCTCAGCTACCAGCCCGTACTGGCTAAAAAGCTGTTTGTTTTTGATGATGAACGCGGTGAACTCAAGCCTTTGATGGGGCGTGTCAACGCTCCCATACCGCAGATGCATGTGCCCAGTAATGCCCAAGCCATTGCCTCGTTAGCCAAAACCACGTTGACAGCGCCCAGTGGTTCGTGGTCTCCCGCCAGTGTGCCTTCGGCCAGTACGCCTGCTAAGCCAGCGGTGTCCGCGCCTCGCGCCGTCAGCACGGTAGCGGCGACAGGCGCTGCCCTGGCCGCAGCGGCTCTTACCTCCACTGTGTTGGCACCAAGCGCTGCACCCCAACCTGCCAGTAGCATGACGACAGGCAAGCCGGAGGCAGAACTGTCAGAGGACGATGCTGAACTGCTGGGCATCTTCCTGGAAGAAGCCCGGGAGGTGATTGGCAACGGCAAAACCGCCGTGGCAGCGCTGTCGCAAGAGCCTGGCAATCTGGAAGAACTCACTACTTTACGCCGGGCCTTTCACACGCTCAAGGGCAGCTCCCGCATGGTCGGGCTCAATGCCTTTGGCGAGGCAGGTTGGTCCTACGAGCAAATGCTCAATGCCTGGTTGGCAGACCAAAAACCAGCGAGCGAGGCGCTGTGCAATACCGCCTCACAAGGCCTGGATGGGATGGCCCGCTGGGTTGACGATATTGCGGCCCACAAGGCGCAGGCATGGGTTGCAGCACCATTTAGCGCCAGTGCAGATGCCTTGCGCAAGCATGGTATTTATTTGCCTTTGCAGCTCGGTAGTGCTGTCAAAGAGTCGGTAGTGCAGGCTGCACCCGTACCGGTAACCACTGCGGCACCGGCCATTGCCATCTCATCCGTCAGTGCATCAGTACAGGCATCAGTGTCTCAGCAAACTCCAGTTGCTGAGGATTTGGATTTTGCGTTTGATTTGTCTTTGCCAGAGCTGGATATGGATGCAAAAGTCGCGGCCACTGCGGTTTCAGCTCCAACATCCGTTGCGGCGGATGATGAACTCTCATTTGAGCTGGATATTTCGGATGCAACGTTTCAAACTGCTAACGTAACCGTCGAACCAGCTGTCTCTCGCGTTGATTTGGCGGACGCATTTTCGTTGGATTTAAGCGATGCACCTACAGTGGCCGCTGACAAAGCGCTGTCTACGGCCCAGCCTGTACCTGGCGCGCCGCAGCTGGGTGCTATTGAGGTGGACGATGCGGGTGAGCTGGTAGCGTCGACGCAGGATTTGGTCAGCGAGGACGAACTAGCCGCTTTTGAGCGCGCCCTGCAAGAGCAGGACGCTGCATTGGCTGCCATCCAGGCGAAGGGGGCCAGCCCGCAATTTCGCGCCTATGCGCCGACGAATTTTGACGCTCCAGTCACCCAGTCGGGAGCAGAAATACAGGAGAATGTACCTGCATTTCCTGCGAGTACCACCCCATTGGGGGCTAGTGGTTCGGCCAACCTGGAAGCTCAACACCTCACCAGCGCTGACGACATGGCCCTGTTTGAGCGTGCATTGCAAGAGCAAGATGCCGCGCAGGCGGCGATGTTTGCAAAGGCCGACAGTTCACTGGGCCCGGCTTTTGCCCCCACCAATTTTGAGGCACGCGAGTCCCAAGCTTCCGCGTTACAGCCTGCGCCCCAGCCGACGGTAGAGTTGATGCCATTCAGTGTGCCTGCTGTAGCCGCCAGTATGGCCGGTTTGGGTGTGGCGGTAGCCGCTGTCCCTGCGGTACAGAGCAAGGCCGTGCCTGCACCAATGCAGGCTTCGCCCGGCGCCGTAAATTCCGGTTTTGGCGGGCTGGCCCCCGATGACCAATATAAAGCGGTAGGGCCGCTGCGCATCGGCCTGGCTCTGTACAACGTCTACCTGAACGAAGCCGATGAATGGTCGCGCCGGTTGGTGATGTGCCTGAGCGAGTGGTCGCTGGACGAGAGCCAGGCCTTGCCCGGCGATGCCGTCGTGTTCGCGCACTCCCTGGCGGGTAGTTCTGCCACGGTGGGTTTTAACGCTCTTTCGGGTTTGGCGCGCACCTTGGAGCATGCTTTGCAGCATATCCAGGGCATTTCGGAAGATGGCCGCTATTCGGCCCATAAGCACATCGCAGAGTTTGTGGGCGCTGCCGAGGAAATTCGCCGCTTGCTACACCAGTTTGCTGCCGGACTGCTCAGAGAGCCTTTGGCATCGGTAGAAGAGGGGCTGGAGCGCTGCCTGGCTGTGCCCGAGAGAACCAGTGACTGGCAAACCCTCGGGGTTGATCCACTCGATTCCACTCGCAATGCACTGCAGGCGAATCGGGCTGAAGATACTGATAAACCTGCGCAAGAAGCTATTACATTAATAGCTGACGATGCCATGCATTCGGGTTTTGACAACCTACCCGACACTTCCAGTGTCACGGTCATTGCCGCGGCCAGCGTGGCTGCTGCGGCGACAGTGGCCCTCACCACCAGTGCGGCTGCGCAGGTGACCCTAACGCCAGTGGTCGATGCGGTTGGCGCACTTGCCCCAATGACCCCACCAATAGCTGCTGCGCAGGCCACCCAAAACTTTGCTGCTGTCGGTCTGTCCGTCCCCAAAGGCCTCAGTGTGGTACCGCGTAACCTGACCGAGCAGGAAGCTGAAGACGAAATTGACCTGCTGGATGCACTCGACCCTGATTTATTCCCCATTTTTGAAGAAGAAGCGCAAGAACTGCTGCCGCAAATGGGGGGTGCCCTGCGGCAGTGGACTGCCCGTCCCAACAACCTCACCGCACGCTCTGAAGTGCTGCGCGGTCTGCACACCCTCAAAGGCAGTGCCCGCCTGGCGGGCGCTTTGCGCCTGGGCGAGCTGGCACACCGCATGGAATCAGCCATCGAGCAAACCCCAGAAGAGGCAGACACCGCGCAGCTAGAGCCACTCACCGGTCTGCTCGATGGCATGCAAGCCAACTTTGACCGCCTGCGCCACCCGCTAGAGGCCGCTCCAGCCGATGCCACGACCCTTACCACCGACCCCAGTGCTGCCGCATCTACCGTCAGCTTGACACCCACCACCGTAGTGACACAGGGCGGCGCACAGCCCGCCTTGGGTGCCGCAATCCCCCTGCTTGCCACCCTGGCTCCCTCGGTCACCTCCAGCGCCATGGGTTCTACGTTGGCCGCGCCCGTGCAGCGCGCCAGCAGCAACCAAACCGTGCGCGTGCGCTCGCAGTTACTGGACCGTTTGGTGAATCAGGCAGGCGAGGTCATCATTACCCGTACCCGGCTGGAGGCCGAGCTGGGCCAACTGCGTGGCTCATTGGTCGATTTAACCAGTAACTTGGACAAACTGCGCACACAGTTGCGGGATATCGAAGTGCAGTCCGAGTCGCAGATGCAGTCGCGTATGGCGCTGGCCCAAGAAACCCAAGTGTCTTTTGACCCGCTGGAGTTTGACCGCTTTACCCGGGTGCAAGAGCTCACCCGCATGATGGCCGAGTCGGTGAACGACGTGGCTACCGTGCAACGCAGTATCCAACGCACCGTAGATGCCACCGAGGACGATCTGGTGGCCCAGGCACGCCAGACCCGCGATTTGCAGCGTGACCTGCTGCGTACCCGCATGGTCGAGTTTGAAGGCATCTCAGAGCGCCTCTACCGCGTGGTACGCCAGGCCGGTAAAGATGCGGGCAAACAGGTCAAGCTGGACATCACGGGTGGCTCCATCGAGATGGACCGGGGTGTGCTGGATCGCATGACGCCTGCCTTTGAGCATTTGCTGCGCAACTGCGTCGCCCATGGCATTGAAGAGTCGCAGGCCCGCGTGGCTGCAGGTAAAGATGCCAGTGGCCAAATTACCATCAGCCTGCGCCAAGAGGGCAATGACGTGTCGGTCGAGTTCAGAGACGATGGTGCGGGCCTGAACCTGGCACGCATCCGCGAGCGCGCCAGCACGCAGGGTTTGCTGGCCTACGGCCAGACGGTGGACGATAACGAAGCGGCTAATTTGATATTTACCGCAGGCTTTACCACCGCGACCCAGGTCACCGAGCTGTCGGGGCGCGGCATTGGCATGGATGTGGTGCGCTCTGAGGTGGTGGCCTTGGGTGGTCGCATTGAGACCAGCACTATGGCCGGTAAGGGCACCAGCTTCAAACTGGTGCTGCCACTGACGACCGCTGTTACCCAGGTAGTGATGCTGCGCGTGGGCAACCTGTCGGTGGGGGTACCCGCCAACTTGGTGGAGACCGTGCGCCGCGCTACCCCCAAGGAATTGCAAGCGGCCTACAACAGCGGCTCCTATGAGTTTGGAGGCGAGACCTTGCCCTTCTTCTGGGCCGGGGCCTTGCTACAGCATTCGTCGGCCAGTGATGCTCCACCGAGTAAAACCAAGCCCATTCTGGTCTTCCGTAGCGCGGCGCAGCGCATCGTGGCCCACGTGGACGAGGTGCTGGGCAACCAGGAAGTGGTGGTTAAAAATCTGGGCCCGCAATTGGCACGATTGCCTGGCCTGGCCGGTATGTCCGTGCTGGCCTCGGGCGCTGTCGCTTTGATTTATAACCCGGTGGCACTGGCGGCGGTGTACGGCACCCAAGCACGCACTTTGAGTGCCGACAAGGCCGAGCCGCATGTGCTGGCCAACGCCGTCACCGATGTCGTCCCGCGCGACTTGTCGGGCGACGCCTCGCCGGTGGTACCTTTGGTGCCCGCCAACCCGCGCCCGGTCTCTGCACCGCAAGTGCCACTCATTTTGGTGGTCGATGACTCCATCACTGTGCGCCGCGTCACGCAGCGTCTGTTGCAGCGCGAAGGCTACCGGGTGGCACTGGCCGCCGATGGCATACTGGCGCTGGCCAGCCTGGCGCAAGAGCTGCCCGCTGTGGTGTTGTCCGATATCGAAATGCCGCGCATGGATGGCTTTGACCTGGTGCGCAACATGAAGGCCGACCCGCGCTTGGCAGGTCTACCGGTGATCACCATCACCTCTCGCATCGCAGAAAAGCACCGCGAGCACGCCCTGTCTTTGGGGGTAGACCATTATTTGGGCAAACCGTACTCCGAAGAAGAGTTACTTAGCCTGATTCGCCGCTACACAGCGGTAGAAACGAACATTTAAGCGTGTAGTCCTTGTCGCCTGGACATTTGTAGCTATTAAATATATAGCATTTTTTGCCGCTGCAAAGCAACCGTGTGAGAACCCGGTTGCTTTTTTCATGCTGTCTGCTTTGGTTTTTTAACTACGGCATAACGTTGCAGTGTTTTGGCACGCGCCTCGTCGTGAGTGACGATGCGCTGCGGGTAATGCGTGCCCAACACCACACCCGCCGCTTGCAGCTCCATCGGCTTGGCATCCCAGGGCGCATGCAGCGCGGCATCGGGTAGAGCGGCTAGCTGCGGGAGATAGCGGCGGATAAATTTGCCCTGCGCATCAAAGCGCGCGCTTTGGCTGCTGGGGTTAAAGATGCGAAAGTAGGGCTGGGCATCGCAGCCGCTGCTACTGGCCCACTGCCAGCCGCCGTTGTTCGATGCCAGGTCAAAGTCGTTGAGTTTTTCGGCAAAGTAGCGCTCTCCCCGGCGCCAGTCCAGCCCCAGGTCTTTGGTTAAAAAGCTGGCCACCACCATGCGCAGGCGGTTGTGCATATAGCCGGTTTGGTTGATCTGCATCATGGCGGCATCCACGATGGGGTAGCCGGTGCGGCCTTCGCACCAGGCGGTAAATAACGCATCTGCGTCGGAGCCACTCTCCCAGGCAATGGCATCGTAATCGGGCTTAAAGCTGCTGTGCGCCACGTGCGGAAAGTTAGCCAGGATCTGGGCATAAAAGTCGCGCCAGATCAACTCGCTCAGCCACACACTGGCCCCTTCGCTGCCCGCAAGCATGCGGGCATGGGCCGTCGCACACAGCTGGCGGATCGAGACCGTACCAAAGCGCAGGTGCACGCCCAGATAGCTGGGGCCCTTCACTGCCGGGAAGTTGCGGGTGTCGTGGTAGCCGTCCATGCGCTGCAGAAATTCCGCCAATAAGGCCAGTCCCCCACGGGTGCCTGTGGTGATTTTCAGCTCTGCCAAATTGGTTTTTTCAAAGCCGATTTCATTTAAGGAGGCTACTCCTTGGCCGTAGTCGGCAGGCGCTGGGCACAGCCGCGCTCCAAGCCCTTCTGCTGAGTAAGGCGCCACATCCTGCGCTGTGAGTTTCTTCAGCCACGCATTTTTATATGGTGTAAACACGCCATACGGCTTGCCACTTTGCGTCAGTAGCTCTGCGCATTCAAAGATGACATGGTCTTTGCTGGTGTGCAGGTTAATGTCGTGCTTGTCTAGCGCTTTGCGCACGGCGGCATCGCGCGCCATGGCCTGCGGTTCATAGTCGTGGTTGGTAAATACTGCCTGCACGCCCAATGCTTTGGCCAAAGCGGGTATTTCAGCGCTGGCCCAGGCGTGGCGCACCATCAGCAGGGGTGCGGCTGCGCCCTCTAGCGCAGGGCACAGCCTGCGCAACTGCAATTCCAGGTCTACCAGCGACTCGCGGATAAACTCCACCCGCCGGTCGGCGCGGGGCAGGGCATCCAGGATTTCTTTGTCAAACACAAATACACACCGCACCTGCTGGCAGCTGGTGAGTGCCTGGTGCAGCGCCGCGTTATCGTAGGCCCGCAGGTCGCGGCGGAACCACATCAGGCCTTGGTGGTAGCGCAGTGTCATAGCAGAGTAGTAAGGGGTTGTGTTACGGGGTAAGGACAGGCAGATTGTGCGGCACCAGCGTATTCACCGCTGCCTCGTGGGGCAATGCCCGCAAGCACACTAGAAGCGCGTAAAATTGCGCCATGGCCGCCGAGCAACACTCTATCAACCTCACGCATCACTTTTTGATAGCCATGCCCGGCCTGGTGGATGCCACTTTTGCCAAATCGGTCATTTACATGTGTGAGCACAACCAGCGCGGCGCGCTGGGCCTGGTGATCAACAAACCCAGTGACTTGAAACTGCCCTCCCTGTTTGCCAAGGTCGATCTGCCCCTGCGCCGCGAAGACCTGGCCAACAACCCCGTGTACGAAGGTGGCCCGGTGCATACCGAGCGCGGCTTTGTGCTGCACGAGCAGCAAACGGCGCAGCACATCAGCTTTGTCGACATGCAAGCTGTGCCCCTGACGCCGCACGATGGCCGTGCGCCCACTGTGGTGGGTGACGATGAGCCCAAGTCCTCGTTTTACGCCTCCACCCTGTGCATTCCCGGCGGATTGGAGATGACCACTTCCAAAGACGTTTTAGAGGCCCTCTCCAGCGGCGCGGGCCCGCGCAAAGTGCTCATCTCACTGGGCTACTCGTCTTGGGGCGAAGGCCAGTTGGAGTCCGAGCTGGCCGAAAACACCTGGCTCACCGTGGAGGCCGATGCTGCGGTGATTTTTGACACACCCGTCGAGCAGCGCTACAGCAAAGCGCTGGCTCTCCTGGGTCTGCAAGAGTGGATGATTTCCCCAGAGGCGGGGCGGGCATGAGCTTGGCCTGTGCTATGCCTACCTCCCCTGCTTCTCGCTCCCTTTCTACCGCTTTTTCTGCCCCTGTTCCAGCCGCTTCTGCCCCTGTTGCGCAGCAGTCCTTTCTGGCTTTTGACTTTGGCACCCAGCGCACGGGCGTCGCCGTGGGCAACCGCCTGACACGCACCGCCCAGGCGGTCAAAACCGTCAAAGCCGAAGGTGATGCCCGCTTTGCGCCCATCGCCTTGCTCATCCAGGAGTGGCAGCCCGATGCATTGGTGGTCGGCGTGCCGCGCCACCCCGATGGCAACGCGCACGAGATGACCGCGCGCGCGCAGCGCTTTGCCCGCCAGCTGGCCGGGCGCTTTAATTTGCCCGTACACGAGGTGGACGAGCGCTACAGCAGCGTAGAGGCCGCAGCGCAGGGCGCGAAAGATCTGGACGCAGAATCTGCACGTATCATCCTGGAACAGTTTTTACGAGGTATCCCATGAGTGAAAAACCAAGCACCCCCTCGGGGGGCAGCGCAGCACACGCAGTGGCCAGCGTAGGGGCCTTATTCCTGGATGCACCGGCTTTATATGCCGAGTTGCTGCGCGGTGTGCGCAGCATGCGCAGCGCCCATACCCAGCTCGTCGGCATCACCTCGGGCGGCGCCTGGCTGGCCGAGGCGCTGCACAAAGACCTGGGGCTGCCTGGCAAGCCCGGCATCATCTCGTCCGCCCTGCACCGCGACGACTTTGCCCAGCGCGGCCTGTCCAGCAGCGCGCAAACGCAAATTCCCTTCGACGTGAAGGGGGCCGACATTATTTTGCTGGACGACGTGCTCTACACCGGCCGCACCATCCGCGCCGTGATTAACGAGCTGTTTGACTTTGGCCGCCCCGACCGCGTGCAACTGGCCGTGCTGGTAGACCGTGGCGGGCGACAATTACCCATCGAGGCCAGCTTTGCCGCCGCCCGCGTGGCCCTGCCTGCCGGGCAACAATTGGCCCTGGTGCGTGATGATGCGGGCCAGTTCAGCTTCAAGGTGCAGAGCGCCCAAAAATAAAGGAGACCGCATGCTCTACAAACGCAACCCCCAACTCAATAAAAACGGCGAGCTGATCCACCTGCTCTCGACCGAGGGCCTGTCCAAGGCTATGCTCACCCACATCCTGGACACGGCGGCCAATTTTGTGAGCGTGAGTGACCGCGAAGTCAAAAAAGTGCCGCTGCTACGCGGCAAGTCGGTCTTCAACCTGTTCTTTGAAAACTCTACCCGCACCCGCACCACCTTCGAGATCGCCGCTACGCGCCTGAGCGCCGACGTGATCAATCTGGACATCGCCCGCTCCTCGGCCAGCAAGGGTGAGTCGCTGCTGGACACCATTGCCAACCTCAGCGCCATGGCGGCCGACATCTTTGTGGTTCGCCACAGCGAGTCGGGCGCGCCGTACCTCATCGCCCAGCATGTTGCCCCCCATGTGCATGTGGTCAACGCGGGTGATGGCCGGCACGCCCACCCCACCCAGGGCCTGCTGGACATGTACACCATTCGCCACTACAAGGGTGATTTTTCCAAGCTGACGGTCGCTATCGTCGGCGACGTGCTGCACTCGCGCGTAGCCCGCTCCGACATCCATGCCCTCACCACTCTGGGTTGCGCCGAAGTGCGCGCTGTCGGCCCCAAAACCTTAGTGCCCAGCGACCTGTCCCACATGGGCGTGCGCGTCTGCCACACGCTGGAAGAGGGCATCAAAGGGGCTGACGTAGTCATCATGCTGCGCCTGCAAAGCGAGCGCATGAGCGGCGCGCTGCTGCCCTCGAGCCATGAGTTCTTCAAAAGTTTTGGCCTGACACCCGAAAAGCTGCAACTGGCCAAGCCCGATGCCATCGTCATGCACCCTGGCCCCATCAACCGGGGCGTAGAGATCGCCTCTGCGGTGGTAGACGGCAAGCAAAGCGTCATCTTGCCGCAGGTGACCTTTGGCATTGCCGTGCGCATGGCGGTGATGAGCATCGTGGCGGGCAACGAGGCGTGACATGCAGCTCAAGCAACCGGTCCGCGCAAAGAACAAGACCAATCGCAGAGAAATAAAAATATGAAAATACTGATCAAAGGGGGCCGCGTCCTCAACCCCGCCACCGGTTTTGACACTGTGTGCGACATCGCCATTGCCGCAGGCCGCATTCTCGCTATCAAAACCATACCAAAAGACTTTGAGCCACGCAAAACCATTAACGCTACGGGCTGCATCGTCGCCCCCGGCCTGATCGACCTGTGTGCCCGCCTGCGCGAGCCGGGCCATGAGTACGAGGGCATGCTCGACAGCGAGCTGAGCGCCGCCGTGGCGGGCGGCGTGACCTCGCTGGTGTGCCCGCCCGATACCGCGCCCGTGCTGGACGTGCCCGGCCTGGTAGAGATGCTGAAGTTTCGTGCCGAAAAGCTGCACCGCTCGCGCGTCTTCCCGCTGGGCGCGCTCACGCGCAACCTGGAGGGCGAGACGCTGACCGAAATGGCGCAACTGACCGAGGCCGGTTGCATCGGTTTTGGCCAGGCCGAGGTGCCGCTGGCCAACACCCAGGTGCTGCAACGCGCCTTGCAATACGCCGCCACCTTTGGCTACACCGTCTGGCTGCGCCCGCAAGAGCTGCACCTGGGCAAGGGCGTGGCCGCCAGCGGCGCACTGGCCACGCGCCTCGGGCTGGCGGGCGTGCCTGTCGCTGCCGAAACCATAGCGCTGCACACTTTGTTTGAGCTGCTACGCGCCCTGGGCGGAAAAACCGGCCCGCGCGTGCACCTGTGCCGCATCAGCAGCGCGCAAGGCGTAGACCTGGTACGTGCCGCCAAGGCCGAGGGGCTGCGCGTGACCTGCGATGTGAGCATCAACTCCCTGCACTTGACGGACGCCGACGTAGGCTACTTTGACAGCCGCGCCCGCCTGACCCCGCCCCTGCGCCAGCAGCGCGACCGCGACGCGCTGAGCGCCGCCCTGCTCGACGGCACCATCGACGTGCTGGTCAGCGACCACAACCCCGTAGAGGCCGATGCCAAAAACCTGCCCTTCGCCGAGGCCGAGCCCGGTGCCACGGGGCTGGAGCTCTTGCTCAGCCTGGCGCTCAAGTGGGGCGAGGCCCATGGTCAAAGCCTGTCGCAATCTTTAGGCCGCATCACCCACCTGCCCGCCCGCGTGCTGGGCGACTCACTGGGCAGCCTGCTGGGCAGCCTGGGCCAGCTGGTGCCCGGCGGCGTGGCCGACGTGTGCGTGTTTGACCCCAGTGTGGTGTGGAGCGTGACCAGTGATGCGCTGCGCAGCCAAGGCAAGCACACGCCCTTTGCCCACGACATGGGCGGCACCCAGCTACAGGGCCGGGTGCGGGCGACGGTTGTGTCAGGCTATGTAGCGTTTGAGGCATAGGCTTTAATTGCTATACATTCAATAGCTATAGATGTCCTGATGACAAGGACTACAACTCTATTTGATAATAAAAATCATGTTGAAAACACTGTCGGCGCAGTTTGGCGCATTTTTCAAGGCGCTGCGTTGCAGCGCGCACCTGTTTCACGGCATGTGGACCATTGCGCGGCACTTTCCGCGCGCCACACCCGCGCAAAAGGCGGGCCATGTTGCCCAGTGGGCGCAAAGCTTTTTGCGCATCCTGCGGGTCGAGCTGCGTACTACCGGCCAGAGTGTCACCACCGGCCCGCTGATGGTGGTGGCCAACCATATCTCCTGGCTGGACATCCTGGTCATGCTGGCGGTGCAGCCGGTGCACTTTGTGTCCAAGTCCGATGTGCGGCACTGGCCCCTCATCGGCTGGCTGGCCACCAACGCCGGCACACTCTACATTGAGCGGGCCTCACGCCGCGACGCGCTGCGCGTGGTGCACCATATCGCCGAGGCTCTGACCGAGCCGCCTGAGAGCCCGGTGCCCTATACCGCCAGCATCATCGCCGTCTTTCCCGAGGGCACCACCAGCGACGGCAGCGTCGTGTTGCCCTTTCACGCCAACCTCATCCAGGCCGCCATCTCCGCGCACGCCCCCGTGCAGCCCATCGCCCTGCGCTACAACGACGCAGCCACCGGCCAAATCAGCCGCGTCCCCACCTACATCGACGACGAGACCCTCATCGCCAGCGTATGGCGCCTGCTAGCTTCGCCCGACGTGCAAGCCGTAGTGCACTTCACCCCGGTGCAGCACGCCAACGGCCGCGACCGGCGTACCTGGGCTGCGGACTTGCAGGGGTGTGTGGCCAAGGCGCTGGAGTGAGCGCAGTTGTGTAGCCTGAATTAAGCTTGGTGCATCCAGATCGGAGGCTCCCCATGACCCAAACCCACTCAGGCCGCTGCGCATGCGGCGCGGTGCATTACCGTGTGCAGGGCCAGCCAGTCGTGAGCACGGTGTGCCATTGCAAGTACTGCCAGCGCAGACTAGCCAGTGCATTCGCCATCTTGGTTACTTTCGCGCAAGAGTCGGTACAGATCACGCAAGGACAACTGGCCGAGTGCGAGCACCGCTCAGACGAGAGTGGCCGCTGGCTCAAGGTGCAGTTTTGCGCGGCCTGCGGCACCACCATCTCGCACACGGCTGAAGTGCGGCCGGGCATGCGCAGTATTGCTGGTGGTACGTTTGACGATGCGGGCTGGTTCAGTATTGACCGGCACATTTGGGTGCAGTCCAAGTTGCCTTGGGTGGTGATTCCACCGGGTATGGCCAGCTACCAGCAGGGCTTTGTGGCTAGTGCGCCTGGGTAGCAAAGGTCACCACATGGTCCACCTCGGGGCGGATGCCGATCCACTCGCCGAGTTTGTGGTCGTGGTGGCTGGGCACGTGGGCCATCACGGTCTCGCCGGTTTTGAGCTGCAGGGTGTACAAAAACTCGTTGCCTCTGAAGGCCTTGCGCACAATGCGCGCTTGCACGGGGGAGGCATCGTCGTGGAGGATGTCGTCGGCGCGCAGCAGCACGTCGCACTGGCCCACGGGCAGCTTGGCCAGCTCGGCCAGGCTGATGTCGTGCAGCTCGCCTAATGGGGTGACGACATGTTTATGCACCGCGCCGTCTTCTTCGTGCAGCTCGACGGTGGCCTTGGAGAACACACCGTGGCCTATAAAGTCTGCTACAAAACGGGTAGCGGGGCGGTGATACAACGTGTAGGCATCGGCCCACTGGTGCAAGCTGCCTTCGTGCATCACGCCGATCACGTCACCAATGGCAAAGGCCTCCAGTTGGTCGTGGGTGACAAACAGCGCAGTGGCACCGGCGGCCTTCAAGATGCCGCGCACCTCATGCGCCAGGCGTTCGCGCAAATCGACATCGAGATTGGAAAACGGCTCATCCAATAGCAAGAGCTGCGGCTTGGGTGCCAGCGCGCGGGCCAGGGCCACGCGCTGCTGCTGCCCACCCGACAGTTCGTGCGGGTAGCGGCGGCGCACATCGCCCAGGCCCACCAGGTCCAGCACCTCGCCCACGCGGGCGCGGCGCTCTGTAGTGGGCCAGTCGTAAATGCCAAAGCCGACGTTTTGCCCCACGTCCAGGTGCGGGAACAGGGCGTAGTCCTGAAACACCATGCCGATACGGCGATCCTCAGGAGCCAGGGATTTTTGCGCGGTGCTGACGGTGCTGCCTGCCAACACGATGCTGCCATGGGTCAAGGGCTCCAGTCCGGCCACGGCGCGCAGCAGCGTGGTTTTGCCGCAGCCGCTGGGGCCAATCAGCACGCCGATCTGCCCGGCGGTCAGGCCAAACGACACGTCGGCCACGGCGGGCTGCGCGCGGCCTGGGTATTGGACAGAGAGGTGTTGCAGCTCCAGGAACATGGGAAGATTCTAAATGAATATAATTCTCATTTAGATTGGCGTGTTTTTTAAGGCCATTGGGGGAAGTTTCCGGCCGCGAAAGACGCGAAAGTTACGCGAAGGGCGCGAAAGAAAACCAAAAAATGAAAACCGCAAAAAAGTTATACGCAAATACGAAGGTGGCCACAGCTCCGAATCATTTAAAAAAATTTGGTATTTCTTTCGCGCCTTTCGCGCAACCTTCGCGTCTTTCGCGTACCTGAAGTTAAACCTAAGCACACTACAAAATCCAATATCCAGTGCACCGCCTAGCCCAACTCCCCCTCCTGTTCATAGCCGCCCTGATCGTGCTGCCCGTGCTGGTCGTTCTAGCATCTGCCTTGCAGTGGAACACCGAGAGCGCGCAGATTTTGCAGGAGATGGCGGGCACGGTGCTGCCGCAGTACGCTATCACCTCTGTAGCGCTGTGCATCCTGGTGGGGCTGGGTGTGGCGCTATTGGGGTCTGCCACCGCCTGTGCCGTCACGCTGTTTGACTTCAAAGGCCGCAAAACGTTCGAATGGGCGCTGCTGCTGCCCATCGCCATGCCCGCCTACGTGGTGGCCTATGCGTATACCGATTTTTTGCAGTTTGCCGGGCCTGCGCAAAGCTTCATCCGCAGCGCATTCAACCTGCAAGGCCGCGTGCTGCCCGACGTGCGCAGCCTGGGCGGCGCGGTGCTGGTGTTTGTCTTTACGCTGTACCCCTATGTGTACCTGCTGGCGCGCACCGCGCTGTCGGAGCGGGCGGCGCATTTGATGGAGGCTGCGCGTGTGCTGGGCGCGCCGCTGCGCCGCCGCATCGCCAGCATTGCCCTGCCGCTGGCGCGCCCCGCCATCGCTGCGGGCACGGCACTGGCACTCATGGAAACGCTGGCCGACTTTGGCGTGTCCAGCTACTTTGGTATCCAAAGTTTCAGCGCCGGCATCTACAAGGCCTGGCTGGCCATGGACAACCGCATCGCCGCCGCGCAGCTGGCTGCACTGCTGCTGGTGTTTGTTGCCGTGCTCTTGAAACTAGAGCGCCACTCACGCCAGCGCCTGCGCTTTGCCGCCACCAAGGGAGCACGCGCAGGCAGTGCCGAGGCACGCCCGGTGGCCTTGCATGGCAAACATTTGGCCATCGCCTGGCTGGTATGCGCCGTGCCCGTGCTATTGGGCTTTGTGCTGCCGGTGTTGATGATGCTGCGCCCACTGGTGCAGGGTTTAAATAGTGCCGACGCACCTCTGCCCTGGGGCGCGTTTGGCCACTGGGCGTTCAACAGCCTCAAGCTCGCAAGCATCGCCGCCGTGCTGGCCGTGGGCATGGCGCTGGCGATGGCCTTTGTGGTGCGCCGCTCGCCTAATGCGCTCACCCGCGGCGTGGTGACCATCGCAGGCATGGGCTACGCCGTGCCGGGCGCGGTCATCGTCGTCGGCCTGCTCATCCCCGTGGGCGCGCTGCAAGCCGCGCAGCCCAGCTGGGGCATCGGCTATGTGGTGACCGCCACCGTGCTGGGTGTCGTGTGGGCCTACCTGGTGCGCTTTAGCGCCGTCGCCCTGCAAAGCGTGCAAAGCGGCTACACGCGCGTGCCCATGAGCTTCGACGACAGCGCCCGCACCCTGGGCGTGACGGGTTTTGCCCTGCTGCGCCGCGTGCACTGGCCGCTCTTGCGCCGCTCTACCTTGGTGGCGACCTTGCTGGTGTTTGTGGACGTGATGAAAGAGCTACCCGCCACCCTGGTGCTGCGCCCGTTTAACCACGATACGCTGGCCGTGATGGCCTACCAACTGGCGCGGGATGAGCGGCTGGGGGAGGCGGCGTTGCCTTCGTTGGCGCTGGTGTTGGTGGGGCTGATCCCGGTGGTGCTGCTCAGTCGCAGTTTGCGCGATAAAACTTAAAATTTACTGCCAAATGTCCCTGTAGTCGTTGTCGAATGGACGTAAGCAGCTATTAAATTTGTAGTATTCTTGGAGTCTTTGGGGAACCCGTGGCAATGCTTGTGTAGCGTTGTTTAGCCGTGGACGGGCGACGGGACATGTCGTCTGCAAACTTCCGCAAAACACGCGAACACCTCAGTAAAGTTCACACGTTGGTCACCGCGCCTTTGCTCCAGTTTCCAGCCGACACGCTCCCATCGCTTCACCCTGGCACATGTTTTAAGGCACGCGACGTGGTGGAGGTTCGTTGATGCAGAGGGCTTTTCCTCGGTCTGAGCGAAATAATTATGCGGCGCTTTGTGGTTGCGTAGTGCTCTGGGCATCGAGGTTTGAAAAGAACTCAATAGTTTCCCGATCCCTCTTCTTGATCTTGCGCAAAGCTTCGTCTGGTAACTCAATCAGGGTGATTCCGGCTAGCGCGTAGGCTTCGTCTGGTGAGCTGAAAACTCCTGCCCTTTGGTAGCGCTGTACGGCCTTGTTTTCCTCTGAGGTTATAAGATGAACACGACCGTATTTTTCTCGAAACTGATGTGCCATCGATTCGCCCGTGAGTGCCATGTCCGAAAGCAGAATGCGGGCAGCTACCTTGCGAGGGTACACGTGCTCCTCACTTAGTCGCGGCCGACTGTTGCCGCTCTCCGGATGAAAGGCCTTTAGGGCTCCATGCGAGATTTGTCCGGTCCAAGCGCGCACTGGCTTGGGTATGTACCAGATTGCCGCACCGACGATAGTTTCAAGGAGGGCGCGCTGCGGCACACTAGCAGCCTCATAAACCGAACGCATGGCGATGATCATCGATGCCACTACGTCGCATTGCTCGCGAAGCTTTGCATCTCGTTTTAGGTGTCGTTCGTGCATTTGGAATGTCGGGTGCGTTGTTATCATTGTACGCACGGTAGCGCGAGAGGTTTGTGCCAATGCCAGAGAGTGGCGAGTGAATGGGGGTGGGATGAAAAAACTGTAGCAAGGCGCGCTCACGGTCTATAGATCGCTACTTAGGTATTCGCGTGTTTGCGGAAGTTTTTTGCAGCGCACTTCCGTTCGCTCACCGCTTGCCTACCAAGTTCGCGCTTAATACCTTCAAAACTACTTAGTAAGCCAAATTCTCAATAAAATAAGGCTGAAGCCCAATAAAATAGAGCGTAAGCAGCTCCTGATTACATAGCGAATAGTTTTTCAAACTCCCAATCCAAACACACAAGGCGCGGCCAAAGCAGGCATAGCATCCGCATGTTGATAGTCAGCGCGGAGCTCTTTCACCAAGGCGCTGTGGGTCACCGCAGTATCCAGCGTCAACCCACTAGACACACTCACCCGCGTACCCGGTGCAAGCGTTTTCAGCAGTGCCTCCCACACCGCTGCATTGCGGTACGGTGTTTCAATAAACAACTGCGTTTGCCCGGTTTTCAGTGCCAATGCTTCCAGCGCCTTGATGCGCTGCACGCGGGCTTCGGCGTCTTGCGGCAGGTAGCCTACGAAGGCGAAGTTTTGGCCGTTCAGGCCGCTGGCGGCCAGGGCCAGTAGCAGGGAGCAGGGGCCGACCAGGGGCACAACGCTGATGCCCAGCGCATGCGCGGCGCGCACCACCGAGCTGCCGGGGTCGGCGATGGCGGGCATGCCGGCTTCGCTGATCAGGCCGATGTCGTGGCCTTGCAGCGCGGCTTGCAGCAGGGGCTTGGCATCAAAGCTACCTGCAAGATGGTCACCTTTTTTATGCACCTCGCGGGGCAGCTCGGTGATGGTCTGTTGCTGGACAGTGGCGGCCAGGGGCAGCACCTCGCCTACGCGCTTGAGCACGGCGCGGGTGGTTTTGGCGTTCTCGCAAATCCAGTGGGTCAGCCGGGCGGCCACGTGCAGCGTGCCCAGGGGCAGCGCGTCGGTGATGGGGGCCTGCGCGTCGCAGCCAAAGTCCAGCGGCGCGGGCACGAGGTAGAGCCTGCCTTTGTCGGTTGCGGTTGTCATAGCAGCTTCACCCCAGCGGCGCGGATCATGCGTGCGGTGCGGATCAGCGGCAGGCCTATCAAGGCGGTGGGGTCGTCGTTGTCAATGCGCTCCAGCAGGGCGATGCCCAGGCCCTCGCTTTTGGCGCTGCCTGCGCAGTCGTAGGGCTCTTCGGCGATTAAATACGCTTCGATCTCGGCATCGCTCAGGTTGCGGAACAGCACGCGCACAGCGGCTACGTCTTGCTCTACAAAGCCCGTCTCTTGGCATACCACCGCCAGTGCGGTTTGAAAGACCACCACCTGGCCGCGCATGCGGCGCAGTTGCGCGGTGGCGCGCGCGTGCGTGCCGGGCTTGCCCAAGGGCTCGCCGTGCAGGTCGGCCACCTGGTCAGAGCCAATCACCACCGCGTGGGGGAATTTAGCCGCCACCGCCTGCGCTTTGGCCAGGGCCAGACGCTGGGCCATGGCCAAGGGCGCCTCGCCGGGCAGGGGGGTTTCGTCCACCTCGGGCGCGGCCACCTCAAAAGGCACGCGCAGGCGTTCCAGCAGCTCGCGGCGGTAGCGGGAGGTAGAGCCCAGCACCAGGGCGCGCGAGCTGGCAGCCGCTTGGGCAGAAGAATGTAATGTTTGCATAGCCCGATTCTCTTACACTCAGGGCTAGGATTTGCCATGACCACCCCACCACCGCCCTCTCTACCCCCCACACAGCTCGATGTGCGTAAATTTGCACTGACCGGGGATACCTTGTCGGGGCAGGATTTACTATCAAATTATGAGCGCGTTATGTCCACAGTACATGGACTACCGGCTGATTTGATGGGAAAAACCGTGTCCTGGAGCGCGCGCGGCGAAACCATCACCCCAGCAGGCGCTGCAGCGGGCGACAAGAGCCAAGTCTGGCTGCATCTTGGCGTGCGCAGCCGAGTGCCCATGGTCTGTCAGCGCTGCCTGGGCGCGTTTGAAGTGCCGATAGATATCCACATCCCCTTCCGCTTCGTCGCCGACGAGGCCACCGCCCTGAACGAGGACGAAACCTGCGAAGAAGACCTGCTGGTGCTGTCCAAGCAGTTCAACCTGCACGACTTGATCGAGGATGAGCTACTCATGGCCCTGCCCATCGTGCCCAAGCACGACACCTGCCCCGGCGAAGTGAAGTTAGCCTCCACTGACGAGGATTTCAAGGCCGCGCTGACGCAAAAGCCCAATGCCTTTGCGGCGTTGGGCAGTTTGAAGAAGTTGGGGTAGGTGAAGTCTGTGCTTAGCGCAGGGAGTGCTAGGTATGCCATTTTGTGCTAATCTACAGCTATGAATGCAGTCTTAGATCCCATCATTTCAGAGTTTGAGACCCAAGAACAGGCGGACAGCTATGACCGCTGGTTTCGCGCGAAGGTTAAAGAAGCTTTAGACGACCCGCGCCCCTCCATACCGCATGATGAAGTAGTGCGCCGTATGGAAGAGCGCTTCGCGGCGCTGCGTCAAATTCACGGCAGTTAATGTTCCCAGTTGTTTGGTCTGAAACCGCAGACGAAGACTTAGCCGAAATAACCGACTTTATCGGTCGGCGCAATTTAATGGCTGCCGAGAACCTATGGTTACGAATTCGCGAAAGCGTTGTCCATTTACCCGAACATCCCTACCTTTACGCAACCAGTGATCGCATGCCCGGTTGCAGGCAAATCGTAGTTCATCCCAACTACATCGTCATTTACAAAGTGGGCCTACGCGATATCCAGGTACTGCGCGTGCTGCATGCCCGCCAGCAATATCCCAAGTAATTGGTATAGGAAACACCCTGTGGGGCGTTCTAGTAGAGCCTTAAATTCCCCTTTCGCCTAGCCGCAAACCGGGTTATAATGGAAGGCTTCGCGCTAGTCGGCTTGTGCTGTCCAGCGTACCCCATTACCAACTTTTCACCACGCGCAGGCTGTGCCTGCAAGTGTTTTAGGAGCCCACCATGGCAGTTCAACAGAACAAAAAGTCCCCTTCCAAGCGCGGCATGCACCGTGCGCACTACGCGCTGGACACCCCAGGCATCGCCACCGAGCCCACCACCGGCGAGACGCACCTGCGTCACCACATCAGCCCCAACGGTTTTTACCGTGGTCGCCAGGTGATCAAGTCCAAAACCGCCGCCGAGTAAAGCTCTGCCGCCACCGGCCAGGCCCGCTGCTACGTTGTGTAGCCTCGGGCCTTTGTTTTGTCCGGCGCTGACTTAACTTTTAACTTATGAGCACCCCCGCAACTAGTCTGGTTGGCTCGGTCACGATTGCCGTGGACTGCATGGGCGGTGACCATGGGGTCTCGGTGACGTTGCCCGCCTGCCGCCAATTTTTAGACGCGCACCCCCAAGCGCGTGTGGTGCTGGTGGGCTTGCCCGAGGCGCTGCAAGGTTTTGCCCACCCTCGCGCCAGCATCGTTGGCGCCACCGAAGTGGTAACGATGGACGACCCGCTGGAAGTGGCGCTGCGCAAAAAGAAAGACTCGTCCATGCGCGTGGCGATCGAGCAGGTCAAATCCGGGGCTGCGCAGGCCGCAGTGTCCGCCGGCAACACCGGCGCACTGATGGCGATTGCCCGTTATGTGCTCAAAACATTGGAGGGCATCGACCGCCCCGCCATCGCCGCCCAGTTGCCCAACGCCAAAGGTGGCGCCACGACCGTGCTGGATATGGGCGCCAATGTGGACTGCACGGCCGTGCACCTGTTTCAGTTTGCCATCATGGGCTCGGCCCTGGTGTCGGCGCTCACTAACGATGAAAACCCCTCCGTAGGCTTGCTCAATATTGGCGAAGAAGCGATTAAAGGCAACGAAATAATCAAAAAAACCGGTGAACTGCTGCGATCTGCTGCTAAAAATGGTGATCTTAATTTTCACGGTAATGTGGAAGGTAACGACATTTTTACGGGTATCGCGGATATTGTGGTCTGCGATGGTTTTGTCGGCAATGTGTCGCTCAAAACCAGTGAAGGTGTCGCCAAAATGATCGTTGGGTTTTTAAAAGCCGAATTCTCCCGCAATATTTTCACTAAACTGGCGGCTATCGTGGCTTATCCGGTTCTAAATGCGCTTAAGTCGCGCGTTGACCACCGCCGTTACAACGGCGCGGCCCTGCTGGGTCTGCGCGGTCTGGTGTTCAAAAGCCACGGCTCCGCCGATGCCTATTCATTTGCCCAAGCGCTGGGCAAGGCCTATGACGCCGCCAACCATAACCTGCTAGGCAAGGTGCAGGCGCGCCTTACGCATGCCGCGCCTGTGCTGCTGGCCATGGCGGATGACGTACAAGCGGCAGCTTGATCGTTGTTTATCCGTCATTTTCGGCTAAACCTGCCAAATCGTTGCACAAAAGTCACCAGTCGTAACGCGGTAACATAGAGCCTATGACCGTTAAATATTCACGCATTACAGGCACCGGCAGTTATTTGCCGCCGCGCCGCCTCACCAATGCCGACCTGGTCGCCGAGCTGGCTGCCCAAGGCGTAGAAACCTCGGACGAATGGATCGTCGAGCGAACCGGCATCCGCGCCCGCCACTTTGCCGCGCCTGATGTCACCAGCAGCGACCTGGCCTTGCCCGCCTGCCAGTCGGCTCTTCAGGCCGCAGGCCGCGTGGCTGCCGACGTAGACCTCATCATCGTCGCCACCTCCACGCCGGATATGGTCTTCCCCTCCAGCGCCGCCATCTTGCAGCACAAGCTGGGCATCGCAGGTTGCCCCGCCTTTGACGTGCAGGCCGTGTGCAGCGGCTTTGTCTATGCGCTGACGATTGCCGACAGCATGATCAAAACCGGCGCTGCCACATGCGCCCTGGTGGTAGGCAGCGAGGTCTTCAGCCGCATCCTGGACTTCAAAGACCGCACCACCTGCGTGCTGTTTGGCGACGGCGCAGGCGCAGTGGTGCTGGAAGCCTCCGACAGCCCCGGCATCCTGGCCAGCGAGCTGCATGCCGATGGCAAACACGTCGGCGTGCTCTGCGTGCCCGGCACCGTCAGCCGCGGCCAGGTGCTGGGCGACCCCACCCTCAAAATGGACGGCCAAGCCGTCTTCAAACTCGCCGTCGGCGTGCTGGCCGATGTAGCCCGATCGGTGCTGGCCAAGGCCGGTAAAACCGAGGCGGATATTGACTGGCTGGTTCCTCACCAGGCCAACATCCGCATCATGCTGGGCACGGCCAAAAAGCTCAAACTCGCTGAAGACAAAGTGATTGTCACCGTCGATCAGCATGGCAATACCTCGGCGGCATCCATCCCGCTGGCGCTGGATGCCGCCGTGCGCGCCGGCAAGATCCAGAAGGGCCAAACCGTCATGCTCGAAGGCGTGGGGGGGGCTTTACCTGGGGTGCAGTACTACTAAATATGTAGCTAGATATGTCCTGTTGACAAGGACTATGAGCTAACTTCCAATCTAATTTCGTGCACAAACCATGAAGCCATTCGCATTTATTTTCCCCGGCCAAGGCTCGCAGTCCGTGGGCATGCTGGACGTTTGGGGCGACCATCCTGCGGTAGCCGCTGTCGTGAAAGAAGCCAACGACGCACTGGGTGAAGACCTCGGCAAGCTGATCAAAGAAGGGCCGAAAGAGGCCTTGGGTTTGACGGTGAACACGCAGCCCGTGATGCTGGTGGCAGGTGTGGCGGCGTACCGCGCTTGGTTGGCCGAGGGCGGTGCGGTGCCTGCCGTGGTGGCCGGGCATTCGCTGGGTGAATATTCGGCCCTCGTCGCTGCTGGTGTGCTCAGCCTGCACGATGCCGTGCAAACCGTGCGCCTGCGCGCAGCGGCCATGCAAGAGGCGGTGCCTGCGGGCACGGGCGCCATGGCGGCCGTGCTGGGTATGGCTGCTAGCGATGTGATAGCCGCTTGCGCCCAATCTTCAATGGATACCGGCGAGATAGCCGAAGCGGTGAACTTTAACGACCCGCTGCAAACGGTGATTGCAGGCACCAAGCTGGGCGTAGAAAAAGCCAGCGAATTGCTCAAAGCCAAAGGTGCCAAACGCTGCCTGCCACTCCCTGTGAGTGCGCCGTTTCACAGCAGCTTGATGAAACCCGCGGCCGAAAAACTGCGGGCCAAGTTGGCAACGCTCACTTTCAACGCGCCGCAGACTCCGGTGCTCAATAACGTTGACGTCGCCGTACAAACCGAAGCTGACAAATTCCGCGATGCGCTGTACCGCCAGGCCTTTGGCGCCGTGCGCTGGGTCGAGTGCGTAGCCGCCATCAAGGCGCGCGGGGTTAGTACCTTGATCGAGTGCGGCCCGGGCAAGGTGCTGTCGGGCATGACCAAGCGGATTGATGCCGAGCTGGTGAGCGGAGCGGTGTTTGACCCAGCCTCTTTGCTTGAGGCTAAGGGGCTACTCGGCTGAGGGTTTAAAAGCGGGGAAATTTTAAACGCAGAGGACGCGAAGGTTTCGCAAAGAGCGCAGAAGGAAGAAAAAAGAAAACAAAAAAGAGAAAAGAAAAAAATAAAGAAAATTAAAATTTGAAGAATAAAGATGGTTTCAAAGTCGCAGGCTGTTTTTAATATTTCTTTGAATTTTTGGTTTTCCTTTGTATTCTCTTTTTTGCGCACTTTGCGTAACCTTTGCGCCCTCTACGTTCAAAAATTGACCCCGAATTTCCCCTGTCTTCCAAACTAAATACGATAGAAAAGAACCTCAAATGAGCGACACAAAATTTGACAACCAAATCGCCCTGGTCACCGGCGCCACCCGCGGTATAGGCGCTGCCATTGCGGCGGAACTGCTGGCCAGGGGCTGCACAGTCATCGGCACCGCCACCACGGCCGAGGGTGCGGAAAAAATCACCGCCACCGGCATCCAGGGCGCGGTGCTGAATGTGACCGATGGCGCTGCGGTCGATGCGCTGATAGACGGCATCGTCAAACAGCACGGCGGCCTGCATATCGTGGTGAACAACGCCGGCATTACCCGCGACACCCTGGCCATGCGCATGAAGGACGATGAGTGGGACGCGGTGGTGGACACCAACCTCAAGGCGGTGTTTCGCATGAGCCGCGCCGTGATGCGCACCATGATGAAGCAGCGCTATGGCCGGATCATCAACATCACCAGCGTGGTGGGTGCCATGGGCAACCCCGGCCAGGCCAACTATGCGGCGGCCAAGGCCGGTGTCGCGGGCATGACGCGGGCGCTGGCGCGGGAGCTGGGCTCGCGCAACATCACCGTCAACTGCATTGCGCCGGGTTTTATTGAGACCGATATGACCGCTGGCCTGCCCGAAGCGCAGCAAAAAGCCCTTTTATCAGCGATTCCACTGGGACATTTGGGCAAACCGGCTGATATTGCCTACGCGGTGGCCTTTGTAGCCAGCCCGCAGGCGGGGTACATTACCGGGCAGGAGCTGCATGTCAACGGCGGCATGTTGATGTAGCACCATGGAGTGCAGGCCTGCGCGAGCTGTAAAAAACCTCACTAAAAAAGCAAATCGGCAAACCCGTCCGTAAACCAAGTAAAATCCCCCGACTATTAACAACCCTTTGAGGGAACCTATGAGCGATATTGAATCACGTGTCAAAAAAATCATTGCCGAACAACTCGGTGTAGAAGAGTCGCAAGTGACTCCAGAGAAAGCCTTTGTGGCCGATCTGGGCGCTGACTCGCTGGACACGGTAGAGCTGGTGATGGCTCTGGAAGACGAGTTTGGGATTGAGATCCCCGACGAAGAGGCCGAAAAAATCACCACCGTGGCCTCGGCCATTGCCTACGCCAATACGCACAAAAAGGCGTAGGGCGTAGCCACAGACTAAAGGGGCCAAAGGCAGCCATGCCTGGGCCCTTTTTTCTTTGGGAGCAGGGTAGTTGCAGTTTTAGATAATTTATTTGCCGCGTTTTGCGTATTGGCATCAGGCGGCACACCGTGGATCTACACATGACCAAACGCCGCGTCGTCGTCACAGGCCTGGGCTGCATCAGCCCCGTGGGCAATACCGTGCAAACCGCCTGGAGCAACCTGCTGGCAGGCCAGTCGGGCATTGACAGCATCACCAAGTTTGATGCCAGCGCCTTTGCCTGCAAAATTGCCGGCGAGGTCAAGGGCTTTAACGTGGAGGACTACATGACCTCCAAAGAAGCCCGCAGCATGGACACCTTTATCCACTACGGCATTGCCGCTGCCGTGCAGGCCGTGGCGGATGCCGGCCTGGCCACCGGCGAGGCCCTGGCCGAAGACAAAGCCGTGCGCATTGGTTGCAACATTGGCTCCGGAATTGGCGGCTTGCCGTTGATTGAAGAGACCCACGCCGAGCTGACCAACCGGGGGCCGCGCCGCATCACCCCATTCTTCGTGCCCGCCAGCATTATCAACATGATCTCGGGCCATGTGTCGATGAAGTTTGGCTTTAAAGGCCCCAATATCGCCGTCGTTACCGCCTGCACCACCGGCCTGCACGCGATTGGCCTGAGTGCCCGCATGATCGAGTATGGCGATGCCGATGTGATGGTCTGCGGCGGAGCCGAGGCCACCATTTCGCCGCTGGGCATTGGCGGTTTTGCCGCCATGCGCGCGCTGAGCACCCGCAATGACGATCCGAAAACCGCCAGCCGTCCCTGGGACAGAGACCGCGACGGTTTTGTACTGGGTGAGGGCGCTGGCGTGCTGGTGTTGGAAGAGTACGAACACGCCAAGGCGCGCGGTGCCAAGATTTACTGCGAGCTGCCCGGCTTTGGCATGAGCGCCGACGCCGGCCACATGACCGCCCCCAATATGGATGGCCCACGCCGCGCCATGCTGGCCGCACTGGCCAACGCGGGCCTGAATGTCGACGCGGTGGACTACCTCAACGCCCACGGCACCTCGACCCCGCTGGGCGACACCAACGAGACCAACGCCATCAAGGCAGCCCTGGGCGAGCATGCCAAAAAAGTGGTGGTCAATTCCACCAAGAGCATGACCGGCCATTTGCTGGGCGGCGCGGGTGGCATCGAGAGTGTGTTCACGGTGCTGGCCTTGCACCACCAAAAGAGCCCGCCCACCATCAACATCATCAACCAAGACCCCGAGTGCGATCTGGACTACTGCGCCAACACCGCCCGCGACCTGAAAATTGACGTGGCGGTGAAGAACAACTTTGGTTTTGGCGGTACCAACGGTACCTTGGTATTCAAACGCCTTTAACCCGCCCTTCGTTCAACTGTCGTTGCCGTGAAAACACCACCTGCCGCCTCCATCCGCCTTGGGGCATCGGTATATTACCGTTGCGTGGTTGGCATATTAGCTATATTTTTAATAGCTACTTACGTCCTGTTTGCATGGACTTCAGCTGTATTTGGCATTAAAAATGTATTTTTATGGTGGATGGGAGCATTGGCCATTGCTGTGGCGGTGTGGGACGCCTGGCGGCCACGCCGGGGCGCATTGCACTACGCCGCTGGGCAATGGGTGCTGGCCAACGGTGATGTGGAAAGCCAAGGAACTTTGCAGGTAGTGATGGACCTACAGGCCTACATCCTAGCGCGTTTTATCCCCTCGGCTAGTGCCATGGATGATTCACCACAGCACAACAAAACACAATGGCTGCATCTGGAAAGTCGGCATGGACAGGACTGGCGTGGTCTCAGGCGGGCGCTGTTTGCCCAGCCGCTCTCGGCCATGGCTGCGCATTCGGCTCAACCGATATGACCAAGGTCAATGGGGTAGAACTCGCAGCGGTCGTGCCAGTGGCGACGACGCAGCCAAGCCCGCTTGCCGTGGATGCAGACCATGCCCTGGTCACCCTCGCTCAGGCGGGCGACGACCGTGCCTATGAAATGCTAGTCATAAAGTACCAACGCCGCATCGAGCGCCTGGTAGGGCGCATGGTGCGCGATGGCGATGTGGTGCAGGACATTGCCCAGGAAACCTTTGTTCGCGCCTGGCGCGCACTGCGTAATTTCAGAGGCGAGGCGCAGTTCTATACCTGGTTGTACCGCATTGCCGTCAACAGTGCCAAAAAACACCTGATGGAGGTCAAACGTGACCCCGTCATTACCGAAGCGGCTCTGCGGGGTGCCGATGGAGATGAAGATGAAACTTCTTTCGAGCAACACCCTCTAAACAACCGAGCCTCGGATGGCGACACGCCGGAGTCGGCTTATGCGGCCAAAGAGATTGCCCAAGCCGTCAACGCGGCCATGGATGCGCTGCCCGAGGAACTACGTCAGGCCATTACGCTCAGAGAGCTGGAAGGCTTGACTTACGAGGAAATCAGCGAACTGATGAACTGCCCCATAGGGACGGTGCGCTCGCGGATTTTCAGGGCACGGGAGGCGATTTCAGCACGCATCAAGCCGATGCTGCAGAAGCAGACGGATAAGCGTTGGTAGTGGGGCAGGGCGAGCCGCAGGATGGATTGAAAAAACACACAGGGTGATTAACTCGATTGAGAAGTGAATACGATGATGAATGACGCAACTACCGAAGCATCGGCACAAGAGCAGCTGTCGGCCTTGGCCGATGGTGAGCTGGATATGGCACAGACCAGCAGTTTGGTGCAGGCCAGCCGCGCAGATGCCAGTCTGATGCAAACTTGGGCCAGCTACCACGCCATCGGCCAGGCGCTGCGTGGTCATGCCAGCGATGCGGCACGCGTCCATACCAGGACGGTTGTGACGGGCGTCACTGCGACCCCAACTTCATTGAACGCCGTCCCCGTCAGCATGCCATCCGTGCAGCCAGTGGCTGTACCACCCATGGCCGCCAACGACTCGGTCTTTCGCTGGAAGCTGGTGGCCGGTGTGGCGGCATTCGCAGCCGTCGGCTCGATGGTGTGGGCGCTGGTCGGTACGCAGGGCAGCCCCACGGGTGCGCAACTTGCCCAGCGCGCAGCGCCTGCACCCGCCGTGCTAGCCACTGCGCCCACCCCGGTTGAAAGCGTGCCCACCGAAGCCGTCCCCGTCATGATCCGTGACTCTCGCCTGGACGAACTGCTGGCCGCACACAAGCAGTTTGGCGGTGCCTCGGCCTTGCAGCAGCCGGCAGGCTTTTTGCGCAATGCCACCTTCCAGTCCAGCGGACGTTAAATCCACGCTATGGCCTCATTTACCATGCCTTTTAAGCCGGTAGTCGCTTATTACAGGACGCAGACAGCTATTGTTTTGATAGCTTGTATGTTTACGGCGGCGCTGCCCGTGCAGGCCCAACTGGTGACCCCGGTGGGTGCCGAGGCGGCCCTGAGCATCAACGACTGGCTCTTGCGCATGCATGAAGCGGCAATGAAAAAGCGCTCGTACATTGGCACCTTGGTGCAGTCATCGCCCCAGGCCATGAGCAGCGCCCGTATCTGGCACGCCTGCGATGGCAACCAACAGATGGAGCGGATCGAAACCCTCACCGGCGCCCCGCGCTCCACCTTCCGGCACAACGACAAGCAGGTCACCTTCATGCCCGATCAGAAGGTGGCGCGCATAGAAAAGCGTGAACAAATTGGCGGCTTCCCTGAGCTGCTCAAGCCCGGTGCAGGCAATATCCCCGAGTTTTATGCGGTCAAGGCGCTGGGTCATGAACGCATCGCCGGGCTGGATGCCGATGTGGTGCAGTTGGTGCCTAAAGACCCGCTGCGCTTTGGCTACCGCATCTGGACCGAGAAAAAATCCAACCTGGTCGTCAAGCTGCAAACGCTGGATGCTGCCGGTAGTGTGCTGGAGCAAGCCGCTTTCTCCGAGCTGCAACTGGACGCACCGGTCAAGATGGAAAAACTGGCGCAAATGATGGCGGCCACCGATGGCTACAAGTTAGATCAGACCTTGCTGACCAAAACCACGGCTGCTGCTGAGGGTTGGGGGCTGAAATCCCCTGTCGCTGGCTTTAAACCCCTGAACTGCTATAAACGTCCAACACAGGCCGCAGCGGCAGGCGCAGAGCCGGGGGCGGCGCAGACGCTGCAATGGATCTTCTCGGATGGTCTGGCCACGGTGTCGTTGTTTGTTGAGGACTTTGATAAAACCCGCCATACACAGGAGGGCCTGATCTCTGCGGGCGCTACGCATACTCTGCTCAAGCGCATGAATGAATATTGGTTGACGGCGGTCGGCGAAGTACCACCCCAAACGTTAAAGACTTTTGCACAGGGGCTGGAGCGTAAAAAATAGTCCTCCTGCGCGAGGTTTCTGCTTGAATTTTCTCCATCTGTCCCCAGTTTGTTTTATTATTTGAATTGCGATTTATCAGGAAATTTATGACCCGTTCATTCACTTCAGCACGCACTTTGCCTTTTGTTTTTTCGCTCACCTTTGCAGCCGTGATGAGTGTGTGTGCGGTAGGTAGCCTTACGCCTACCGCAGCCCAGGCGCAAAGCGCCCCCGCCGTGCGCGGCCTGCCCGACTTTGCTGACCTGGCCGAGGCCGCCAGCCCCAGCGTGGTGAATATCCGCACACTGGAGAAATCCAAGGTCAGCGCCCTGGGCGGTGGCAGCGGTGGCGGCACCGAGGAAGAAATGCAGGAGTTCTTCCGCCGCTTCTTTGGTGACCGTGTGCCCATGCCCAATACGCCCCGCCCCGGCCAACCCCGCCCCGGCCAACCCCGGCCGGACAGCGAGGACGGCACGCCACGGGGCGTGGGTTCTGGCTTTATCCTCAGCACCGACGGTTTTATCATGACCAATGCCCATGTGGTGGAAGGTGCCGACGAAGTGCTGGTCACGCTGACCGACAAGCGTGAGTTCAAAGCCAAAATCATCGGCGCCGACAAACGCACCGATGTGGCGGTCGTCAAAATTGAGGCCAACAACCTGCCCGCGCTCAGGATGGGCGATGCCAGCAAGGTGCGCGTGGGCGAATGGGTGATGGCCATCGGCTCGCCCTTTGGTCTGGAGAGCACCGTCACCGCTGGCATCGTGAGTGCCAAGCAGCGCGACACCGGTGATTACCTTCCCTTCATCCAGACCGACGTGGCCATCAACCCTGGCAACTCGGGCGGCCCTTTGCTCAATATGCGCGGCGAGGTGATTGGCATCAACAGCCAGATCTATTCCCGCTCGGGCGGCTCGATGGGCATCTCGTTTTCTATCCCGATCGACGAGGCTACCCGCGTGAGCGACCAGTTGCGCGCCACTGGCCGCGTCACGCGCAGCCGTATTGGGGTGCAGATAGGTAATGTCACCAAAGAAATCGCCGAGTCCATTGGCCTGGGCAAGCCGCAAGGTGCCCTGGTCAGCAGCGTGGAGCCCGGTGCACCGGCCGACAAAGCCGGTGTAGAGGCGGGCGACATCATCACCAAGTTTGACGGCAAAGCAATTGACAAATCCAGCGACTTGCCGCGCCTGGTGGGCAGCATCAAACCCGGCACCAAGAGCACCATGACCGTGTTTCGCCGCGGCTCGGCCAAAGATCTGGCCGTGACCGTGGTCGAGATTGAGCCAGAAAAACCCAAAGCCGTAGCTGTGGCCAAACCTGCCGAGGCTCCCAAGCCCACCGGTGCAGGCCAGGTGATCGGCCTGGCGGTCGCCGAGCTGACGGAGGCACAAAAGAAAGAATTCAAGGTCAAAGGCGGCGTGCGGGTGACGACAGCCACCGAGGGCGCAGCCCGTGCCGGTCTGCGCGAAGGCGATGTGATCCTGGCAGTGGCCAACACCGAGGTCAACACTCTGGCCGAGTTTGACGCCGCCTTGAACCGCGCCGACAAAAACAAACCCATCAACGTGCTGTTCCGCCGTGGCGAGATGGCGCAGTTTGCACTGATACGTCCCGCTGCACGCTGAAGTCGCTTTGGCATCAGCGATAATCTGAGCTTCGGGTCGTTAGCTCAGTTGGTTAGAGCAGAGGACTCATAATCCTTTGGTCGTAGGTTCAAGTCCTACACGACCCACCATACAGATCAAGCACTTACGAGCAATCGTAGGTGCTTTTTTCTTGTGTGCCTACACCAGTCCCAATGCCTTGAGGATTTTCTCGGGCGTGACGGGCTGCGACCACACTTGCGCTTTCAAAGGCCGCAGTGCGTCGTTGATGGCATTCACCACCGCACCCGGTGCGCCTGCGGTGCCCGCCTCGCCTGCGCCCTTGGCCCCTAGTACCGAGCTGCGGGTGGGGGTTTCGATGTGCGCCACCACGATGTCGGGCATCTCACCCGCCATGGGCACCAGGTAGTCGGCCATGCTGCCGTTTTGCAGCAGGCCGGCGTCGTCGTACAAGCACTCTTCCAGCAGCGCGCCACCGATGCCTTGCACAATGGCCCCGCGTATTTGCTCGTCTACCAGCATCGGGTTGATGACGCGGCCACAGTCCTCTACCGCCCAATGTTTGAGCAATTTCACAAAACCGGTTTCGTGATCGACCTCGACATAGGAGGCTTGCACGCCGTTGGTGAAAATAAAGGGGAAATCGCGCTGCGCGTAGTGGCGTGTCACCATCAGCTCGGGGGTGAAGCCTGCGGGCAGGGTGTCGGGTCGAAAGTACGCCACGCGGCCCAGCTCGGCGAAGGGTAGCAGGGCCTGGCCGGTGCTTGCATCGGTCACTTGGCCTTTGTCTAACGATAGCGTACTCGCATCGCGTTGCAAAATCGCCTGCGCTACTTTGAGGATATTGGTGCGCAGTGCCAGGCCTGCCTGCAACACCGCCTCGCCGCCAATGCCTGCGCCGCGCGATGCCCAGGTGCCGCCGCCGTAGGGCGTGGTTTGCGTGTCGCCCGTGACGATGCGTACCTGGTCCATCGACACGCCCACCGCGTCGGCGGCAATTTGCGCAAAGATGGCTTCGCTGCCCTGGCCCTGCTCGCCCACGCTCACCGATATCGTGACGGCACCGCTGGGTTCCAGCCGCGCCGTTGCGCCGTCTTGTGCCGAGATGCGCGCACCGCCCACGCCGTAGAAGGCTGCGCCGGGGTTGGTCAGCTCGATTAAGGTGGCAAAGCCGATGCCCCGGTAGATACCTTTGGCGCGATAGGCAGCCTGCTCGGCCAGCAGGGCAGGGTAGTCCATCAACGTTTCGATTTTGCGCAGGCAGGCCTCGTGCGACAGCACTTCCAGCTTGATGCCGGACGCGCCCGTGGCCGGGTAGCCGTTGTCGGGCATGACATTGCGTTTGCGCATCTCCAGTGGGTCCAGCCCCAGCTTGGCGGCGGCTAAATCCACCAGGCCTTCGGTGACGGCGCAGGCGATAGGGTGGCCTACGCCACGGTACTGACAAGTCGGAGTTTTGTTCAGGAAGACGACGTTGAGTTTGGCGCGGTAGGCTTTGTGTTTGTACGGGCCGCCTGTGAGGTTAACCACCTGGTTACCCTCAATGCCACTGGTGCGCGGGAACATCGAGAAGGGGCCGATGCCGGTGAGGTCGTCAATCTCAAAGGCTAGAATTTCACCTTGCAACGTAGCGGCAATGCGGCCCTTGATATGGTGCTCGCGTGCATGGATGTCGCTAACGAAAGATTCCAGGCGATCCGCCACAAACTTGACCGGGCGCTTTAACAAAATAGCAATCGCCACGGTAGCAAAGTCGTCCGGGTAGGCATGCACCTTGATGCCAAAGGAGCCGCCCACGTCTTTGCACACCACGCGCACCGAGGCTTCGGGCAAGTCAAACTGGCGGGCGTACAGGTCTTGCATCATGTGCGGTGCCTGCTGCGAGTGGTAGACGGTGAGCTGGCCGCTGGAGGGGTTGTAGTCAGCGATCTGGCAGCGCGGCTCCAACGTGACCCCGGTGTGGCGGCCAAAGTCAAACGTGGCCTCGGCGATCACATCGGCACGTGCAAAGGCTTCGTCCACGCCGCCCGTGTCCAAGGTGCGGGTAAAGCACAGGTTGTCGCCCAGCTCGGGGTGGATGACGGGCGTATCGGGGTGCAGCGCAGTCTTCATCTCGACTGCGGCGGGCAGGTCTTCCCACGTGACTTGCACATACTGCAAAGCATCTTCGGCCTCGGCACGGGTCTTGGCCACCACGGCCACCACAGGCTCGCCTTGCCAGCAGGCGCGCTCCAGCGCCATGGGGTATTGCGGCGCGGATTTAATGCCCGCCAAATGGGTGAGGGTGGCAACCCAAGGCTTGCAGATTTTGGCCAGGTCATGGCCGTCATACACCGCCAGCACGCCGGGCATCAGGCGGGCATAGTCGCGCTCGATATGCGTGATGCGGCAATGCGCCACGGGCGAGCGCCAGAACACCACATGCGCCATGCGCGGCAGCTCCAGGTCGTCAATGTACTGGCCGCGCCCTTCGGTCAGGCGCTCCAGGTTGGGGCGGGGGATGGACTGGCCGATGTGACTGGCATCTTGCATGGGTGCTGCCAGGGGTGCGGCGGTGGGCTGGTGCGGTGCCTCGGCCTGCACATCCTGGGATTGCTCGGCGCGTGCCAGCAGCGCTTGGGTTAAACGGTTTTCAGGGGCGTTCATGCGGCCACTCCTTTCACAGTCTTGGCCACTTTAGCGCGCATGGCCAGCATATCGCAAATCGCATCCACAATCGCCTGGTAGCCCGTGCAGCGGCAGTAGTTGCCCGAAATCCATTCGCGTACTTGCTCGCGGTTGGCTTGCGGTTGGTGCTCTAGCAGTTCATGCGCGGCCAGCAGCATGCCTGAAGTGCAAAAGCCGCATTGCAGCGCGTTGTGGCGAATAAAGGCTTGTTGCAGTTCGCGCAACGCGCCGCTCTCGCTCAGGCCTTCTACGGTGTTGATACTGCGGCCGTCTGCCTGCACGGCCAGCACCAGGCAGCCGCGCACAATCTGGCCGTCCATCTGCACCGTGCAGGCCCCGCACACGCCGTGCTCGCAGCCCAGGTGCGAGCCCTTCAGGCCCGCGCCTTCGCGCAAAAAGTCAACCAAGTGGGTGCGCGGCAGCACGTTGTGCGCTACTTGCTGACCATTGAGTTTGAAGTGGATGGTATGCGTTTGCGTCGCATCAAGTTCGGGAGAATTCATGGGCATCCTTCTGTGGGGGCGTTTAGGTGGCGACTAGCACAGCAGGCTGCATCCAGGTTTGCAGCGTACGCTTGAGCAGCACAGCGGCGAGCTGGCTCTTGGCGGCTTCACTATGGGTCAGGTCGGGTAGGGGGTTGAGTTCCGCACGCAACGCGGTAATGGCTATGTTAATGCTGCGGTCATTGAGGACCTGGCCCTGCAAGGCCTCTTCTGCGGCCACAGAGCGCAGCGGCGTACTGCCCACGCCCATCCAGGCTAAACGCACGCCTTGGATCACGCCTTTTTGCAGCGTGGCGCTCGACGCCAAACCCACCACCGCGTAATCGCCATGGCGGCGCGCCAGCTCGGTGAAGTGAAACACCTGCCCGGTTTGTGCGACAGGAAACTCGCAGGCCACAATGATCTCATCAGCCTCTAAGGCCGTGGTGTACAGCCCGGTGAAAAAATCATCCGCAGCGATGCGCCGTTCGGCTTTCAAATTGCGTACCACCACCACGCCGTTCAATGCCAGCAGGCAAGCAGGCCACTCCGCCGCCGGGTCGCCATAGGCAATCGAGCCGCCCAAGGTGCCCAGGTTGCGGATGGCGCGGTGCGCGATATGCGGTGCCGCGCCGCGCAAGAGCGGCGTATGCTTGGCCACCAGGGGCGAGTCTTCGATCTCGGTATGCGTTACCAGCGCGCCGATGCGCAATTGGCTGCCTTGCAGGCTGATGCCTTTCAGTTCAGCAACCGATTGCAAGTCAATCATGAGCGCGGGCTCGGATAAGCGCATGTTCAGCGTGGCCAGCAGCGTTTGGCCCCCGGCCAGTAAACGCGCCTCATCGCCATGTTCTTGCAATAGTTGCAGCACGTCAGCCAGGCGCTTGGGCCGGGCATAAGAAAAAGCAGCAGCTTTCATGGGGTTGTTCCTTGTGATTTATCAAACAGTAGCAGGCGCTTAGCGCAGCCAATGTGCGCCCATCCACACCCCGATGCTTGTGGCAGCTACACCCGCAGCAAACCACAGCAGGCGCGGCACTTCCCGCCCGGCCCAGGTGCTGGGGTTTTGGGCAGCGTGGTGCGTGTAGGTACTTGCCCCTGCGGTGCCCGCAGCAGCCAAACTAGCGCTGCCTGCTACAGCAGTCGCCGTGTCAGCTATGGCTAAAGCCTCACCACGCTCGCTTAGATGCGCTTTGAAGTTATTAAAAAACTTGTCCGCCAATTGCCCAGCCGAAGCATCCATCAGCCGCCCACCAATTTGCCCCAACTTGCCTGCTACCGAGGCCTGCGCGGTGTAGCTGAGTAAAGTACTGTTATCGACTGCAGAAAGTGTGACCACCGAGCTGCCGCGCGCAAATCCCGCGCTTCCGCCCGAGCCTTCAAAATTGAGCGTGTAGCCTTGCAGCGGGCGAATGTCGCTCATCTTCACCTTGCCAGCAAAGCGGGCGCGCACCGGGCCCATGCGCAGCAGCACGCGGGCATGCATTTCTTCAGCGGATATGTGCTGCACCGCTTCGCAACCGGGGATGCACTGGCGCAGTACCTCCGGGTCGTTGAGGGCTTGCCACACCTGGGTGGGTGTGGCGGGGATAGTGACGCTGCCTTGTAATTCCATGGGGGATGCCTTAGCGTAGTGTGGGTTGCGATGCGGTAGCGGGAGGGAAGCTGCAAGTCAATGAGCAGGCTCGGGTATCTCCCAATACCGCTTTATTGACCAAGCGTTAAATTAGTCCCCAGACTATTTACCAACTAAGCCATGTCTTCCATCCGGGGAAACCCTGCACCAGCGACAAACGCACGGCCAGCCGCCGTGCCCGCCGGGCGCAGGCTCACCCCAGCTGACCGCGAGCGCCAGATTGTGGATGGCGCGGTGGAGTTTTTTTCGCAGCACGGGCTGGGTGGGCAACTGCGGGACTTGGCCCAGCAACTGGGCATCACCCATACCCTGCTGTACCACTACTTTCCCACCAAGCAGGCCTTGATCGAGCGGGTGTACAACGAGATGTTTGCCGGGCGCTGGAACCCCGCGTGGGAAGCGTTGCTGGACGATGACTTGCTGGACACAGAGACCAAGTTGACCCGCTTTTACAGCGAATATGCCAGCGTCATCCTCAAGTCCAACTGGGTACGTATTTTCGTCTTCTCTGGCCTGTCGGACCGCTACATTACCGACCAGTACTTTGCCATGCTGCATGACAAACTGTTTCCGCGCCTTGTACGGGAAACCCGCAAGTACCGATGTGCCCCATTGCGTGGAAAATCTACCAAGCGTGAGCTGGAGCTACTGATGGGCTTGCATGGCAGTATTTTTTACATGGGCATGCGCCGCTGGATCTATGGGCACAGCGTGTGTACGGCCAAAACCGACACGCAAGATGCACGCTATATCCACGACCAGGTGCTCGCCTACCTGTTGTCGGTGAGCGCGGTGTTAGACACTTAGGAGAATTTACGATGGCCTTGTCACTCAACCATTTTTCCATCCGCACCCTGGATATGGATGCGACGCAGCATTTCTACAGCAAGGTGCTGGGCCTGACCAGCGGGCCGCGTCCGCCGTTCCCCTTCCCCGGCGCGTGGATGTATGCCGGCAGCCATGACAATATTGCCAACGCCGTGGTGCACATCATCGGCATGGACAAAAACGACCCCGAGGGTTTGAAGAAATACCTGGGGGACCGTGATGTCTCCAGCATGAAAGGCTCGGGCGCGGTAGACCATATCGCTTTTTTTGCCACCGGGCTGGAGACCATGCTGGCGCACCTCAAGTCCATGGGCGTGCCCTGCCGCGAGCGCACCGTGCCCTCGATTGGCTTGCACCAATTGTTTTTGGACGACCCTACGGGCATCGTGATTGAACTCAACTACCCCGAGGCCGAGAGCACCGCGCTCCACGCCAAACAGAAGGCTGCAACGGCTTAAATGGCGCGCATTCTCGTCATAGGCGGATCACTGGGCGGTTTGATGGCCGCCCATATGCTGCTGCGCGCGGGGCATGATGTGCAGGTGCTGGAGAAGGCCGCCTCGTCCTTAGCCGGGCGTGGTGCGGGCATCGTGACCCACCAGCCTTTGATGGCGGCGCTAGAGCGCTGTGGTTTGACGGTGGACGCGTCTTTAGGCGTGGCCGTGACCGAGCGTGTGGTGTTGGCAAAAGACGGTGCGGTGGTAGAGCATGCCTACATTTCGCAAGTGCTCACCTCCTGGAGCCGCCTGTACGCCATGCTGTCTGCGGCGCTAGATGCGCAGCGCATGCACTTTGGCGCTTCAGTGGCTCGCGTAGAGCAAAGCCCGACAGGCGTGCAGGTGCAGTGCGAGGATGGTCGCGGCTTTGCGGCCGACTTGGTGGTCGCTGCCGATGGCATCCGCTCCACGGTGCGCGCCCAGCTGGCTCCCCAGGTGCAACCGCAGTACGCAGGCTATGTCGCCTGGCGCGGTGTGTGCGATGAGGCGGTGCTGTCGCAACTGACTTTAAAAACGGTGTTCGACACCTTTGGCTTTGGCGTAGCCCCTGGCGAGCAGTTGATTGGCTACCCCGTGGCAGGCGCAGGCAATGCCACCATGCGCGGTCAGCGCCGCTACAACTTTGTGTGGTACCGCCCTGCGTCAGAGCCAGAGTTGAAAAATTTGATGACCGATGCCGATGGTCAGTATTACCCGTTGGGCATTTCGCCCAACAAGGTTGCCTGGCAGCATGTAGCAGCGGTGCGCCAAATCGCCCGGGAAAAACTCGCACCCCAGTTTGCCGAAATGCTGGAAAAAACCGCGCAGCCCTTTTTGCAGCCCATCTACGACTGCGCCAGCAGCCAAGTGGCTTTTGACCGCGTGGCCCTGCTGGGCGATGCCGCCTTTGTCGCCCGCCCGCATGTAGGCATGGGCGTGACCAAGGCGGCTGAAGATGCTGCTGCGCTAGCCGACTGCATTGCCCAGCATGGCGCAACGCCGCAGGCCTTGCGGGCGTATGAGCGAACCCGCCTGCCAGAGAGCATGGCGGTAGTGCAACGGGGCCGTGCGCTAGGTGCCTATATGCAGGCGCTCGGCCAGTTGGGTGCGCAGGCAGCGACGCAGCCGCGCACTGCCCGCAGCGTCATGCTAGAGACCGCCATCGACTTGTCTAAAACCCGCAGCGAGACCAGCGCGCTGGCAGCGGTGCCTTAGTGTTCCCTGTTCCCCTTCACCATTAACCCACCTTAACCGGAGATTTGTATGTCTGAGAATCACACCCCCTTCAATACTGCCCGCCGTACCTTGCTGGTCGGTGGTGCAGCGGCCGCCGTCGCTCCCTCCTTGCTCAATACCGCGTGGGCGCAAACCACGCCGATCAAAATTGGCTTTCCGGTACCGCTGACCGGCGCGTTCTCTGCCGAGGCGCAAGACCAGGTGCGCTGCGCCGAGATTGCCATCAAGGAATTTAACGACACCGGCGGCTACAACGGCCGCAAGGCCGAGCTGCTGGTGCGTGATGACAAACTCAATCCCGGCGAGGCAGCCACCCGCACGCTGGAACTCATCGAAAAAGACAAGGTTGATTTTGTCGTCGGTTCGCTGTCGGCTGCCACCCAGTTGTCGATCAACGCCGTCTGCCGTGACCGCAAAATTATTTTCAACTCCATCAGCCAATCAGACGCCATCAACGAAGCCAAAGACTGGTCTTTGTACACCTTCCATGAGGCGCTCACACCGCACCTCACAGCCGGAGCAGTGGGGCGCTATGCCTTCCCCAAGTTTGGCAAAAAAATGGCGCTGCTGACAGCCGACTACGCCTATGGCCACGAGATGGTACGGGGCTTTCAGCGGGTGGGCCAGGCCTATGGCATGCAAACCGTGGCCGATATTCGCCACCCACTGGGCACGGCAGATTTCTCCTCCTTCCTGCCGCGCATCCAGGCCGCCAAGCCCGACGTGCTGGTGCTGTGCAGCTTTGGCCGCGACCTGGTCAATGCCGCCAAGCAGATCACCGATTTTGGTTTGAAGGCCAACATGAAGGTCATCACCCCGGTGCTGCTGTACACCGCCCGCCAGGCTGGCGGTGCCGAGGCCTTTGACGGCATGATTGGCGGCACATCCTACTACTGGGGCATGGAAGACAAAATTCCAGCGGCGCGCGCCTTTAACGACAAGTACCGCAAGGCCCACAACGGGGGCGTGCCATCAGACTACGGCGCATTGGGCTATGCGGGCGTGCGCAGTGTGCTGCAGGCCGTACGCGAAGCCAAATCTACCGAATCCATCAAGGTCAGCATTGCCCTGCGCCAGTTGCGCTACAACTGGTACAAGGGCGATCAAGCCTACCGCAAGTGCGACCACCAGTCAGTGCAGTCGGTGATCATTGTTGAGTCCAAATCGAAAAACATGAAAGACAAATACGACGTCTTCAACGTGCTGGCTATCGAGGAGTCCAACGAGAAAAACTTGCGCACCTGCGACGAGTTGGGCCACAAGATCAGCACCTGATAGCGATTGATATCCTGGCAATCAGAATAAAACAGGTAACGCAAAAATCGCAAAACAAGATACCAAAATCGCAAAAAATGATATGAAAAATAACCAGATCAATACTTTCAATATAGTTTTGCGTTTTTGGCGTATTTTTTGCGCTTTTTGCGTTACCTCTGATTGCACCGCGCAGTAAATAATCATGGCTGACATCACTCCGGATCTATTCGCACTGCAGCTTATGACGGGCATTGCCTTGGGCGCTGTGTATGCGCTCTTGGCGGTCGGCCTGTCGTTGATCTTTGGCATGCTCACCGTGGTCAATTTTGCCCACGGTGCGTTTTTCATGGTCGGCGCTTTCCTGGGCGTGTACTTCATGACCCTGACGGGCAGCTTCTGGTTCAGCCTGCTGTTGGTACCGTTAGCCGTGGGGGCCATTGGTCTGCTGTGCGAGCGGTTCTTGGTGCGGCCGCTGTACGGGCGCGGCATCGACTACCCGCTGCTCCTGACCTTTGGCCTGTCCTACGTGATGATTGAAGCCATGCGTTTTGTCTTTGGCATTGAGGGGGTGCCCAGTTCTACGCCGCCCGAGCTGCGTGGTGCGGTGAACCTGGGCTTTGGCCATTTCCCTTTGTATAGGTTGTTTTTAATAGCAGCTACTGCTGTCATTGTGCTGGGTTTGTGGCTATTCATTGAGAAAACCCGTTACGGACTGATCATCCGCGCAGGTTCGCGTGACCCCGAGATTGTCAAGGTGCTGGGCATCGACATCTCTAAAGTGTGGTTGATGGTGTTTGGCATCGGCACCGCCATTGCAGGCCTGTCGGGCTTGCTGGCTGCGCCTACCCGGGCGGTCAACCCGGAGATGGGCATTCCTATCCTGGCCGAATCCTTTGTGGTGACGGTGGTAGGCGGTATGGGCTCGCTGCCCGGTGCGGTGATTGCTGGGTTGCTGGTGGGCGTGGTGTTTGCCATGACCTCGCTGTTTGCACCCGCCTACGCCGAGATGTCGATTTTTGTCTTGATGGCCGTGGTGCTGCTGATCCGTCCGCAAGGCTTTTTCGGCAAAGCCGGTTTGATGAGTTAACGATGCAACACAAGATAAGCAATGCCATCGACCATATCCGCCAACACCGCGTAGCGGCCACGTTGGCCTTCCTCATGGTCTTTCCTTTCCTCATGCCGTATGAGGCTTTGGCCGTTAACATTTTGATCTTCGGTTTGTATGCCGTCGGTTTTAACCTGCTCTTTGGCTACACCGGCATGCTGTCATTTGGCCACGCCGCCTTCCTGGGCGTGGGGGGGTATTTGGCAGGCATGGTGGTGGTGCACGCAGGTTGGCCGTGGTGGGCGGCCATCGTGGTGGGCGTGGCAGCGTCCTGCTTTGCCGGGCTGGTGATTGGCTATGTGGCCATCCGCACACGCGGCATTTACTTTTCCATGGTCACCTTGGCTCTGGCGCAAATTGTCTACTACGCTTTTTACAAGGCCGACGACTGGACGGGTGGCGAGAACGGCCTGCGGGGCGTGAAGGTAGAAGCCATTAACCTGCCCGGCATCAGCATCGACTTTTTGAATCCGCTGAATAAATACTACGTGATCCTGGTTTTCGTCGCGCTGGCGCTGTGGTTTGTCTCGCGCATTCTCAGCTCGCCCTTTGGCGCGGTGATCGAGGCCATCCGCGAGAACGAAAAGCGCGCCGCTGCCTGCGGCTTTGATGTCGCGCGCAGCAAGCTCTTGGTGTTTGTGCTCTCCGCTGCCATCTGCGGTCTGGCCGGGGCGCTGCGCGCCCTGCACCTGTCCATGGTGCCGATTGATTCGCTGCACTATGTGCAGTCCGGCCAGGCGGTGATGATGTGTCTACTGGGCGGCATGGGCACCTTTATGGGGCCCTTCATCGGCGCGGCAGTGTTTTTGTATCTGGAAGACGTGGTGACCAATATCACCAAGTACTGGATGGCGGTGGTGGGCATGATTTTCATGTTTTTCGTGCTGTTCTTCCCCAAGGGCATTTGGGGCACCGTGCTGCAATGGGTGGCGCGCTGGCAGCAAAAAATCAAGGGGACCGCATGAGCGCAATTCCCATTCTTGAAGTCACCGCCGTCTCGCGCTACTTTGGCAAGTTCCAGGCGCTGAACAATATCAACACGCGCTTTTACAGCGGCGAGCTCACGGCGATCATCGGCCCCAACGGCGCGGGCAAGAGCACTTTTTTTAATGTCATCAGCGGTGGCATACCGCCTACCCACGGTCAAGTACTGTTTGAAGGGCGTGACACCACACGCCTGGCGCAGCACGACTATGCGCGCATGGGCATTGCCAAAAGCTTTCAGATCACCAATGTGTTCAAGCAGCTCAGCGCACACGAGAACGTGCGCGTGGCGCTGCAAATGCAAAGCGCGCGGTACCAAATTTTCAAGCCACGTGGCAGCTATGGCGAATTGAATGACCGCGCCGACGCCCTGCTGGCGCGTGTGGGCTTGCAGGACAGCCGCAATAAACTGTCGGGCGACATGGCGCACGGGCAGCAACGATCGCTGGAGGTGGCGATGGCCCTGGCCTGTAGTCCGAAGCTGCTGCTGATGGACGAACCTACCGCAGGCATGTCGCCGCAGGAGACCATGGTGATGATGGACTTGATTACGCAATTGGCCACCGAGCGCACCATTATTCTGGTAGAGCACAAAATGAAGCTCGTCATGGGCCTGTGCAAACGCCTCTTGGTGCTGCACCACGGCGAGCTGCTGGCCGAGGGCACGCCCGACGAGATTAAAAGCAACGCCGAAGTCAAGCGCGTGTACCTGGGTCAACACTAAACACCATGCTCAAAGTAGAACAACTCAATGCCTGGTATGACCGCAGCCACGTCGTGCAGGGTCTGGATTTTGAAGTCAAGCCCGGCGAGATCGTCACCCTGATGGGCCGCAATGGTGCCGGTAAAACCACCACCCTGCGCACCTTGATGGGTCTGGTCGACAAACGCAGTGGCCGCGTGCTGTTTGATGGCCAGGACATCCTGCCCCTGCCCACCCACGCACGCTTTCACCAAGGCCTGGCCTATGTGCCCGAAGACCGCCGCATCGTCGCCAGCCTGAGCGTGCTGGAGAATTTGCAACTGGGCTTGATCGCCAGCCAGCAGCGCGGCGACATGAACGCCATGGTGGACGAAATCGCCCAGACCTTCCCCCGCCTCAAAGAGCGCCTGCACCAGGACGGCAGCTCGCTCTCCGGCGGCGAGCAGCAAATGCTGGCCATCGCCCGCGCCATGATGGCCAAGCCCCGCATGATCTTGCTGGATGAGCCGTCCGAAGGCATCATGCCCATCTTGGTAGACGAGATGTTTGAGCTGTTTGCCAAGATGCGCAGCCAAGGCATCACCATCTTGCTGGTAGAGCAAAACGTAGAGCGGGCTCTGGGCATCTCCGACCGCGCCTATATCCTGGACCAAGGCCAGATCGTGCACCACGGCAAGGCGGCAGACTTGCTGGCAGACACCGAGATTCAGGAAAAGTACTGTGCGGTTTAGCTATAAATACAATAGCTACTTACGTCCAAACGACAGGGACTACGGGCACTTTTTGTGGGTAAATTGGTTTTGCAGACCGGCCCGGAGCTTAAAACAAGCCCCCAGCCACATTACTTGCTACACCACCCGCCGCGGCGTGCGCAGGCGTGGCCGCCAGCAGCTCTGCCGGGTACAGCTGTAGCCAATTCCCGGCTGTGCTGTGCGGAGGCGTTCAGCCAGTCGGCGTAGTGCGCCTCGGGCAGGATGGCTACCATGCGCTTCTCATCCGTGGGGCGGTGAAACTGGCGCATCAGCGGGTGTGCGTCGGCATTGAGTGTGAGCATGGTAAAGCTGTGCACCAGCTCGCCCGAGGGCGCGCGCCAGGCGGCCCACAGGCCCGCTATACCCATGGGCTGGCCGTCGGCGCGGGCGATGCGGGTGGCCTGCGCTTTGCCGCTGCGCCAGTCGGGCTCATAAATGGCCGCTGCGGGTACGATGCAGTGTTGCGCCTTGGCCCAGGCATCCCTAAAGCTGGGTTTCTCGTGCACCGTCTCGCTGCGCGCGTTATAGGTTCGCCTGCCCATTTTGCCGTCGGTAGCCCAGTGCGGTATCAGGCCAAACAAGCCCAGCAGCGCCTCGCGGGCAGGCACGGCATCGTCGCCCACATCGGCCTGCGGGTGGCGGCGCACCAGGCTGGCGCTGTAGCAGGGCCACACATCGTCCTTGGCACCCGCAGGCGGCGCTACGCCAAACGCCTGCTTAAACTGGCGCGGCTCTTTGTAGGACTGGTAGTGGCTGCACATGGGCCCATGTTACGGAGGTTTTCAGATGTGACTGGAATTTCAAAACACTATTTTGTGATCGAACTCAATAGACTTTAGCTACAAATAGTGTAGCTGCTTGCATCCTGCTGACAAGGACTCTGCGTATATTTTATTGACAAATACGAGTAACCTCAAGTCCGCAGCAGCTTCTTGCGCACCAGATGGATGTTAGAGCGCAGGTCGTACAACTCGTTCACATACGACAGCGGCACTTTGATACGCTCTACATTTTTGTCCAGTACGTTCAGCTCGTCGACCAGGGCCTTGTTGGCATCTGGGTTGGTGCTTTCGCGGTGCTCTATCTCGCGCAGCTGGGCGTACCAACGGAAGATGCGTGAGCGCACGCGGAACTGGTATAGCGGGGGCAGTACGCGCGACAGGGGCAGCAAGATGGCGATGATGATACCCAGCGCCACCCACATGCGTTCGATCAAATTGGCCATGCTGAAGGACAGGTAGCGCTGTAGTAGTGGTGGCCCGGTTTTCAGCTGGCGCTCGGCCTCTTTGGCCATGGGCAGCTCGTCGCGGCGGGCGTTGGGGAAGTCGCGTGCCTTGTTAAACCAGCCTGCGGTGCTGTGGATTTGGTGGGCAGCAGTGGTAAACAGCTGCACCAGGGCGGGGTGGGTTTCGTTGCGGGTAATCAGTGAGGTGGTGGGCCCGGCCAGGTGCACGTCTTGCGGCGGGCTGTCAATCGACAAGTCCACCACGCCGCGCGGCAACACCACCGGGGAGAGGAAGGTAAAGCGGCGCGAATAGGCCTCGGCCTGCACAAAGTCCATCAGCTTGATGCCGGGGGTTTGCAACAGCATTTGCACCATCAGCGACTCGGGAGCGGAGGCAAACACGATGGCATCGGTCTCACTATTGAGCAGGGCCATGGTGGCGGGAGTTTGGTCCAGCGTAGACAGTTTGATGCTTTGCGGCTCGACGCGGTTGCTCTCGAGCAGGCGGTTCATCAAGTTAGGCACGCCGCTGCCGGGGGTTCCCACGTTGACGCGCCAGCCCGCCAGCTGGGTCAGCGACGTGAGCTTTTGCTGGTCTGGGCTGCCTTTGAGCAGGCGCTGGGCGGCATCTTCACGGTAGAACAGCCAGATGGGTTCTAAAAACAGGCTGCCCAGGGTCTGCAGTTTCAGCTCGTCCTCGGGGCTGGACTCGCCCGTGCCGCCTTGCACGAAGCCTACGTCGACCTTGCCTTCGCGCAGCAGCTTGAGGTTGGCCGACGAGCCCTCGGTCTCTACCACCTTCACCTCAATGCCGCTGGCCTTGAGTTGGGCCACGTATTTTTTGCCAAACTCGTCGTAGGCACTTTGCGCGGGGCCGGTGGCCAGGGTGACGGTTTTGGGTGGGTTGGGGTCGAGCCACCAATAGGCCAGTGCCAACAGCAGCACGCCCAGCACAATGAAGGGGGCGAACGAGACCATCAGGTCGCGGATGGAAATCAGGGTGTAGCGGATGGCTTTAGGCATACCGCTACTATAAACCCCAGCCAGGGGAAGTTTTAGTCGCCCGCCAGCCATGGTGCAACAAAGGCAAACCAGCTGCCTGCTGCGTAGATGCCCACACTGGCCAGGTACACCCACAGCGAGGTGCTGCGGGTGCGCAGGCAGGCGGCACGCAGGGCCGCATCGAGCGGGCAGGGCGCGTTGCGGTGATGCCATTGCAGCGCGCCACTGGCCAGCAGCATGGCACCGGCAAAGCTGAACAGAGGCGCTTTATGCTCCGACAGCCACACCAGTTGCGGAAAGGCGCTGACCAGGCCCGACAGCGCCGCACCGGCACCCAGCGCGACCAGCAGGGCCGGGAGCGCGCAGCACACCAAGGTGGACGAACTGGCAAACAGCGACACCAGCGATGCCGCAAAGCTGCTGGTGCTCTCGCGCTGTCCGTCGGCAGAGGTGAGCAGGCTCACTTTTTGGCTTTCATTTCGGCGCGGATGTCGGCGACCGACAGGCTGCTGGTTTGAAGTTTCACCACGTCGTAGCCCGCCTCGGTGATCTCGGCACTGATGATTTTGTCGTCCGGTTTCTGGCCCTCTTTGGCCTCTACCGCGACGATGCGCTGCTTCAAATCGACAAACACCGCCTTGGTGGTGGGCAGTTTGATCAGGCGTTTTTCAATTCCCTGGGCGCAAAAAGCACAGACCATGCCGTTGACAGTGACTTTCACCGATTCGGCCGCGAAACTGAGAGGTAAATAGGCCATAGTCCATGTCGCCAGGACGTAAGCAGCTATTGATTTAATAGTAAATGATTTCATGGTAACTCTCCAATTAGAAAATATACATCAAGTTAAACCGTCCTTGTTTGGAGTTGTTTACCCCAATTTCAACAAAGTAGCGGTTATGAATCAGGCGCAGCATGGGCGTGATCTCGGTTTTGCCCGACAGGCCGCGCATGCGCCGCGCCTCGAGCACCAACCAAGGCTGCACTTCATCGTAGTCCACCTCGTAGAACGAGAACCCGGCGCGGGCCGACGCGAAGTCATGGTTGATGTCCTGCGCGCGGTACAGGCGTGCACTGCCCGACACATAGACACGGGTGGTCTCGTAGTCAACCGACAGGCCGGGGGCCCACATGCTGCGGTTGCCCGTAACGTCGTTGCCCGTGACACCGCCCGCACCCAGCACAAACCACACATTGGCCTGCGAGTGTTCGCCGTTCCAGCGCTTGACCAATCGGGTGTAGGTGGCTTCGGTAAAACTGCGGCTGCGCTGCTTGTCGTCAGAGCGCATCCACAACCCACCCGCGCCCACTGCGTCACGCGGTGTCAGGGCGTAGTTCACCCAGCCTTCTTGCCAGTTGGCACCAAAGTCGCCCATGGCCATGGTGCTGTCCTTAAAGCCCATCGGGCCTGCAAAGGCCAGCGGGGAGGCCAACAACGCCGTCGCCAACATGGCGGAAATTTTGAGCCGACTGCACAGCATCGCGGCGCGCTCAGTGCTCAGGCCTGCACATCTCCAGCAAGGCCAGTTGCTCGCGCCAGCGGCCTATCGTATAGCCCAGCGAGCCAGCGACCACCGTGCCCATGGCGATCAGGGTCGCCGCATACAAACAGGGAAGCCATTCGGTCATTTTGCGTCCACCTTTTCTACACCCGTCACCACATATGCACCTTGCAACTGCTCGGCGGTGAACTTGATTTTGTCACCCGCAGCCAACTTGTCAAACAGGGCCGCGTCGCGCACCTGGAACACCATGGTCATGGGGGGCATGTCCAGGTTTTTGATGGGGCCGTGCTTGAGGGTGACTTTTTTGGCCTCTTTGTCCACCTTGCGCACTTCGGCATCGGCGGCATCCTTCATGGCAGGCTTTTCGGCCGCTGCGGTCGCTGCGGGCGCTGCTGGTGCTGCGGTCTGCGCCGATGCGCTCAGGGGGGCCCATGCGCTGGCCAGGAGCAACGTGGTGATCGCGGTGAGAGAGGTGAGGGAGCTGAGTTTTTTCATGGGGATGTCCTTCAAGGGGAGGTCTGGTGGTCATTTAACGCGGCAGGTGCCGCACAGGGATACCGATGGGGTGGCAGTTTTGTCACAGTTTGCAGAGGGTTTTGGGGTGTAAGGGCACTCATCCTTTCTTGCGCGCAGGCGCAACGGTGATGGTGCCGACCATGCCCGCCTGGTAGTGGCCGGCAATCAGGCAGGCAAAGTCAAACTCGCCCGCCTGGTTGAAGTGCCAGGTGATGCTGCCACGCTTGCCGGGGGCTACATGGGCCATGTAGGGCTCGTCGTGCTCCATGTTGGGAAATTTGACCATCACGGCGGCGTGTTCGTCCAGCTCCTTTTTGGTGCCAATCACCATCTCGTGCAGCATCTTGCCCTGGTTTTTGATGATGAACTTGACCGTCTCGCCCTGCTTGATTTGCAGCTTGTCCGGGCTAAAGCGCATCTGGTCGGTCATGGTAATGGTGATGCTGCGCCGCACGGCCTTGGCATCGCCCGCAATGCCCCAGGCTTTTTGTTCTTTTTTGATGGCAGCGGTGCTGGTATGGGCTGATTTTTCGTGGGCAAAACTACTGGCAGTGGCCCAAATAAATAGAGCGCAAGCAGCTACGAATTTAATAGTAGTGTCGGTATCGCATGGAAAGTCTTTTCAGGGTTTAGTGGCCACCATGGCCGGTCGGTTTGCGCACCGTGGGCAGGTTGGTGGGGTGGGGCTGCGGTCGTGGGGAGGCAGCGGGTAAGGTGTGACCCGGCCTGCGCCGCCGCGTTGTGCGCCCCAGCGTGACCTGGGCCATGACCCGGGCCATGACCTGGGCCATGGCCCGGATTATGCAGGCCCACGACCAGGCCGTTGTTGGCGGCGATTTCAGAGGTAAAGCGCGCTGGCTCGGGCAGGCTGCCTGTCCACTCAAACGCCTGGGTGCCTGCGGGCTGGGTGTACCAACCGGGGTCTTTGTAGTCGCCGGGTTTTTGGCCTTTGCGCACTTTGAGCGTGGTAAACATGCCGCCCATCTCCACCGGGCCATAGGGGCCGGTGCCGGTCATCATGGGGGCGGTGTTGTCGGGCAACTCCATCTCCATCTCGCCCATGTCGGCCATGCCGCGCTCGCCCATCACCATGTAGTCGGGGATGAGTTTCTGGATTTTTTTCACCAAGCCTTTGTGGTCTACGCCAATCATGGTGGGCACGTTGTGGCCCATGGCGTTCATGGTGTGGTGGCTCTTGTGACAGTGAAAGGCCCAGTCGCCCTCTTCGTCGGCGACAAACTCGATCTGGCGCATCTGCCCCACGGCCACGTCGGTGGTGACCTCGTACCAGCGGGTGCTTTTGGGGGTCGGGCCGCCGTCGGTGCCGGTGACCAGAAACTCGTGGCCGTGCAGATGGATCGGGTGGTTGGTCATGGTCAGGTTGCCAATGCGGATGCGCACCTTGTCGTGCAGCCGCACATTGAGCGACTCAATGCCCGGGAACACGCGGCTGTTCCAGCTCCAGATGTTGAAGTCCAGCATGGTGTTGGTTTTGGGCGTTTTGGCACCGGGTGCTACGTCGTAGGCGTTGAGCAAAAAGCAAAAATCGCGGTTCACCTCGTCGATCAGCGGATGTTTGCCTTTGGGGTGCGTGATCCACAAGCCCATCATGCCCATCGCCATCTGCGTCTGCTCGTCGGCATGCGGGTGGTACATGAAGGTGCCGGGTCGGCGGGCGATAAATTCATACACAAAGGTTTTGCCCACCGGGATTTGCTTTTGGTTGACACCGCCTACCCCGTCCATGCCGTTGGGCAGGCGCTGGCCGTGCCAGTGGACGGTGGTGTGCTCGGGCAGCTTGTTGGTAACAAACAGTCGCACGCGGTCGCCTTCCACCACCTCGATGGTGGGGCCGGGGGACTGGCCGTTGTAGCCCCACATATTGACTTTGAAGCCTGGCGACACCTCGCGTACCACGGGCTCGGCCACCAGGTGAAACTCTTTCACGCCCTGGTTCATGCGCCAGGGCAGCGTCCAGCCGTTGAGCGTGACGACCGGGTTGTAGGGCTGGCCGTTGGGGGGTAGCAGTGGGGGCGCGGTGTCCGGCTTGGTCATGGTGACCGGCTCGGGCAGGGCGGCCATGGCCACCTTGCTCACGCTGGCGGCGGCCACGGCGGTGAGGGCCGCACCATTGAAAAAGTTGCGTCGGTTCATAGCGGGTTGTGTGCTGTGGGGAGTATGGGGTGGGGGTCTGCGTGGTCATGGTGTTAGTGCCCCGCTTTCGCTTCGCTGGCGCCGCCCGCGCTGGCCTTCATGCCGGAGAGCGCGCCGACGGAGGTGCCGGTGAGCGTGGTTTGCAGGTCGGCATCAAGCAACCAAAAATCGCGCTGCGCCTCGATGGCGCTGTTGACAGCCATGATCTGCGCGCGCATGTCGCCCAGCAGGTCAAACACACTGAGCAGCATGCCGTTGTAGCGCAGCAGCACCTCGCTTTGGATGAACTGGCGCAACGGCACCACCTCGTCACGGTAGTGCACCGCCACGTCATAGGCGGTGCGGTAGCCGTGGTAGGCCTCGCGCGCCTCGCTGCGGGCGTTGACGGCGACTTGCCGCACGCGCGCTACCGACTGCATGTACACGCCCTGGGCTCGCGCGTTGCTGGCATGGCCCCAGTCAAAGATGGGGATGGGCAATTCCAGCTCCCAGCCTCTGGTGGTGTCTTTGGTACCGGCGGCGTTGTCAAAATGCGTGTTGCGGCGGTAGGTGGCATCCAGCGCATTGATAAAACCGCTGGCCTTGACCAGGCCCAGCGAGTTGGCCACATAGCCCGACTCGGTCATGGCCGAGCGCACGTCCAGCCGCTCCCGCAGCGCGCGTTCTTCAATGTTCTCGATCGCTTGCGGCGCCTTGGGCAGGTCGGGCAGGCGCTCTACCAGCTTGAATTCGGTTTGCGGGCCCCACAGGCCCAGCAGGCGAATCAGCTTTTCGCGTTCGGCAAAGGCGCTTTGTTGCGCGCGGGCGAGTTGCGTGGTGGCATCGGCCAAAAACACCTGCTCGCGCGCCTGGTCCAGCCGGCTCCAGTTGCCCACGCGGGCCATGCGCCGGGCCAGCTCGCCGCCCGCCTCGGCGGCTAATTTTGCATCTTGCATGTACTGCGCGGTCTGCTGCGCCGCCACCGCGTTGATCCAGGCCCTGCGGGTGTCGGCCGCCAGCTTGATCACTTCTTGGGCCGCTTGCAGTTTGGCCAGTTCATGCTGCTGGCCTTGCCACTTGGCACGCCAGGGCAAGGACAGCAGGCCGATGACGCTAAAGCGCAATGCGCGCTCAATCTCCAAGGCATCGCCCGCTACAAAACGGCCCAGGCTCAGGTGCGGATTCGGCAAACTGCCTGCCTGCACGCGGTCTGCGTCGCTGATGCCCAGCGTGGCCATCGAGGCGTGCAGGCCGGGGTTGTTGAGCAACGCGATGCGCACGGCAGACTCTGCCGTCACGGGCGCTGCCAGCAACTGGGCGACGGCAGCGCGCGTGGCCGCACTGTCGGCCATGGCGACCTGCGCAGCCACGCCCGCAGTCTTACCCGCTGTCAGTGCGTGCAGGTCGGTGGCATTGCCATCCGGCGACAGCGTGGCGCAGCCTGCCAGCGCGATGGCGACCGCTATCAAGGTGAGGGTATGCAATGATTTCATGCTGTAGCCTAATGTTTATGTGCGGGAGCAGCTATAGGTTTTGAAGCGCCTGGCTTGGGCTCTGGGGCACCTGACGGCCGCGCTGGGGCGGGCTTTTCCATCTCGCCTGGCATCGCTTTGGCGCTGTCCTGCTCTTCCTGCTTCAAGATGTCGATATGTCCGCGGGTGTACTTGCCTACCGCGTCATTGGCCTTGCGCCAATCGTCGCTGCCTTTTTCCACGCCCAAGCTGGTTTCTTTGAAGACGGAGCGGTAGGCTACGGCGGGCACCTTGGCATCTGGGTTCGCTGCGAATTCAGCGCTGGATGCCATAGCGCAGGTGAGGGCCAGGCTGGCGAGAGCAGCGGCGCGGCGAAGTTGGCAGAGCGGTTGAGCGGGTACTGACATGTGAGTTTTCCTTATAAGGACGATGGCGAGCGTAGAGGCAGTATGCGTATGCAGCGCGTGGTCAAGCGCAGTGGCGTTCGCCCACCAGCCGGGATGGCGGCAGACGCACTACGGGCGTGACAACTCAAAGAATGGGAGTTTTGGCGAGCAAGCGCGCTTCTGCGCTGGTCCAATGCGCCACGCGCTGCGTAGGCAGGGCGGCGAGGTTTTGCAAAATACCACAGGGCCATTGCAAAGGGGTAGCGGTACTTAGATGGCAGGCTTGGCAGGTAGTGCACTGGCTTTGGGCAGCGTCGGTGTCATCGGCAGCAGCCATATCCATGTGGCAAGGCTGCTTGGCGCTGCCTGGAGCCGAGTTTTGATGCGCAATAGTACTGCTAGTCCCTGTCGTTAGGTCATTTATAGCTACTGAATCAATAGCATTTTGCGTGACTTGGTTATGCACGGGCATGCCCGCTGGCAGCATGCTGTAGGCCATGGCATCGCCCACCAAGCCGCGCAGGGGCAGCAAGAAGAGCATAAAGATAACCAGAAAGCGACGCATGGTTTTTATGATACCGCAGACGCGCATTGGTTCCCGCTACAACCCTGTTGACTGTGTGGCCAGCATTGCAGCGGCCATCAGCACCATGCCCACGTCTTCGACGATGGTGACGGTACTCATGGGCAGCTTGAACACCGTGCCCAGGCAGGCGCATTGGATTTTGGTTTTGCTGGCTACCGCGCGAATCACGCCAATGGCAGAAAAGCCCATAACGATGACAGTAGCCCAGTTGGTAAATACGGGGTTGATGTTCGCCAGATACGCCATGCCCAGTGCCAGCTCGACGAACGGATACACGAAACCCCAGCCCTGCCAGCGCGCGGCCAGCAGGTCGTAGCCCGCGTAGGCGTTGGCAAAGGCGCGGATGTCCAGCAGCTTGAAAAACGAAAACACCAAAAAGAAACCCGCCATAAAGTAGCGCATGGTCTCGCCCGCTGTCACGGTGTGCAAGCCCATCATGACGTGCATGCCCAGCCCCATCGGCTCGCCCATGGCGACGGCGTGCAGGCCTACTTGCACCAGCAGGCTTGCCCCCAGGATAAAAGCCAGGATGAGCAGCAGCGGGTAGTACGTGGCCAGCCAGCTTGGGTTGCCTTCACTTGCTATGTTTTCAGTAGCTGCTTGCGCCATATTTTGTTGGGCTGTAGCCTGATTTGGCATCAAAACGTAGGCGCCGGCCTGGGCTACCGCCGCCTGTAGCTGCGCCAGGTTGGCGCGCGGGTTGGTCAGGCTGGCCTGCATGGGCGCCAGGCTCACGCTGACATCATCGGCCCAGGGCGCAAGGGCCTTGGTGACGCGGCCTACGCAGGCGTTGCAGTGCAGGCCGGTGAGTGGGTAAACGGTGGTGGACATAGTGCGATCCTTGGTTGCGCGGCGTGGATAAGGACGGGGCTAGGCGCGGCGCGGCGGCCTAAGGCAGGCGCACGGGGGCGGGCAAGCTGTGACCCGCTTTGAGCAGCAAGGCGCGGGCGCGGTCGGGGTAGTCAGAGATCAGGCCGTCAACTTTGAGGTCAATGACCGCTTGAATATCTTTGGCCGTATTCACCGTCCACGGCACCACTTTTAAACCGAGAGACTGCGCTTTTTGCACCAGTGCGGGCGTGATGTCGGCAAAATACGGTGACCAAATGCCGCCACCAGCGGCCTTCACCATGCTGGGTACATCACTATGGTCTTCATAGCGCACTGCGCCCGTCCAACGCGGGCTATCCGTAGTTTTTGGCTTTATATTGTCAGTCCAGGCCTGCTGCGCCGTAAGGTAGGCGGTGCGCACGCCCGGCGCGCGCTGCTGCACCAGCGCCAGGGTGCGCCAGTCAAAGCTTTGAATCGTCACGCGCGTTTGCATGCCGTGCGCCTGCACCACGGCCAGCAGCTTGTCAACAAACACCTCGGGGCTCACGGTCTCGCCAGGTTTCTCGGGTGAGATTTTGGTCTCGATGTTGAAGTGCACCGCATCGGCCTGAGTCGCCTTCATGCGCTCAAACAGCTCTTGCAGCGCAGGCATGCGCGTGCCGTCACGCGGCACCTGGCTGGCAAAGCGCGTGGCGTATGCGCTGGCCGGGTTGATGCGGCCCACGTCGTAGCTTTGCAGTTGTTTGAGCGTCAGCGAGTTCACCAGCACCGGCGCGCCCAGCCACTGGCCCGACGCATCCCGCGTGATCTCAGGATTGAGCGCGCGGTCGTGGCTGATCACCACCACCCCGTCGCTAGACACCCCCACATCCAGCTCCAGCGTAGTCACCCCAATGCGCAGTGCCTGCTCATACGCAGGCAGCGTGTTCTCCGGCAGCAGCCCCCGCGCGCCGCGATGGCCTTGCAAGTCGAAATGGGTAGAGCAAGCACTAGTCATACAGATAATTACCAGGTAAATAGGCCTGTAGCCCAATGGAATAGTGCGTAAGCAGCTATTTAAAACGTAGTGGACTGTGGCTAGGAAATACATAGAAGATGATTGTGGCACAGCGCTGTCGCTCTAGCAATTGCGCGCACAGCCCTCGCGGCTTCGCGCCAAAGCCTGTCCCATGGCCATGCGCCCCAGGACTGCGGCCCTTCGGGGAGCATCTGCAGTACTCGCACTTGGGGAAATTTAGAAACTCGCCTGCGGCTCAAACATCTAAATTTCTGATCCCAAGCGCTCCGTGCTTCGAGCCCGCAGCCCTAATCGGGGTGCATGGCCATGGCACAGGCTTTGCCGTGAAGAAACGGGTTGTGTAGGCCATAGGTCAAGCTACAGACCTATGCGCGTTACGTGGAAGTAACCGGCCTGCGCGGCTTTTTGCGCAGGTCCGCTTGACTGCCGGGTTCGGCTTTTCGCCCCGCCCTCCCACTTGCACACGTCAAAAACAAAGACGAAATTGGACGGGGGTGATACGGCGAAGCGCCGGCAGGAGAAAACTCATAGACCACTTTTGGTCTTGTCCACCAGTGGTGTGTATTGAAGCCCACAAGAATCGGGACCTTCCGCTGTCGAGAGCAAGACCCGATTCTTAGTTTTCTCATCGCGCCACATAAAAGTGCGAAGTTTGATCAGTGCTACGCCATGGGCTTCATGCGGTTGCCCGTAAACATCGCGCATTGCATTCTGGAGACTGAGACACCGAGAGAAGTTCGCGTCCTTTAGCTTTAACTCGACCAACGATAGAGCACCATCGGCTCTGCGGAAGTAGAAGTTGGCATCGAAGTCCATGCCCAACGTCGAATACGTACCACTGGCAAGAAGACGCTTGTCTGAATCAGGGGCTTCGTTTCTTTCAAAAGGCCGAACCGCAGCACCCGACCCTGCAATGACATCACCGACGCCCATTCCCCATTTCGTCCACTGCCAGTCGGCATAAACAGGTATTGGTAGCAGACAGGTAGAAAGCAGGACTCGGAGTAGCCACTTATGGACATCGAATTTCATGGTGTTACTTTCTGAGTAGTATCTAAAGGCCGAAACGTTGAAGTTCAGGGCGGCCGTGGGCGATCGCCTGCAATGACGAGTTGGGCATCACTAGTGCATGGCTTCGAACACGCGTACCTAGTCTCGCCATTTTTGCTTGAACTCTTCGTCGAACCAATTCTCGACATCATAGGGAACCGTCGTTGTAGTTCTAAACTTTAGGTGCTGGGAATAGTTGTCTTGGACCCAAGTATAGAAGTCATCGAAGCTCGGCTGTTCGTTCGGGTCAATTCTGATCCCGCGCAACCTCACCCATTCGTGGCAGAGATGTCTGATTGAGCGTTCGGCTTCATCTTTTGTCATTGATCTACTCCAGTTTGCAGAAGCGGCGTTGTGATGCCCAGCGGAATGTATACCGCAAAACCTGCGGTATACAAATGGACTTGCAATGTAATCTGGGCATCAAATACTCCTCAAAATAGCTTGCAGTATAGGTTTTAAGCCATTGCACCAGTTATTTATACAGTTATAAAAATCCCATGAAACCCGGCAACCCTCCACTGTAGTCTATTCGACTTTTTGATCCAGAACGCGAGTACTTTCAAGCCAACCTTGCCAAGATGACTTGCGTTGCAAGGTGCAAATCTTTTTTGGCGATTAAATAGGGCTGTAGCTGAATAAAACAGAGCGTAAGCAGCTCTTAAATATATAGCGAAAACTCAATGTGAAACCTCAGCCCAGTGAAAGCGCGCGGCGCAGGGGCTATGCCTGTGCCACCCGATAAGAGCACCGGGCTCGAAGCACGCAAGAATTTGGGATCAGAAACGGCGGCTGTTTGAGCCGTAGGCGAGTTCCGCCGTTTCCCCAAATTCTGAGTACTGCAGATGCTCCCCCGAAGGGGCCGGGGCTCGGGTGGCATAGGCATAGCCCCTGCGTCGTGCGCGTTGCCAGATCAACGCTAAAACTGCATGAGTGAAAACCAGCCTAATACAAAATCAATCGTTCAAAGAAGATAAAAACTGCTGCAACTCCGCAGTCTGCGGGCTGCCAAACAGCGCCGCTGGCGTGCCCATCTCGTGCACGCGCCCCTGGTGCATAAAGATCACGCGGTTGGCTACCTTGCGGGCAAAGGCCATTTCGTGGGTGACCAGCAAGAGCGTCATGCCTTCAATGGCCAGGCTCTCCACCACGCGCAGCACCTCGCCCACCAGCTCGGGGTCTAGCGCGCTGGTGATCTCGTCGCACAGCAGCACGGCGGGCTGCATGGCCAGGGCGCGGGCAATGGCTACGCGCTGCTGCTGGCCACCAGAGAGCTGGTCGGGGTAGGCATCGAATTTCTCCTCCAATCCCACGCGCGCCAGCAGTTGGCGTGCCTGGGCAATGCCGTCTACCGCGCTGGTTTGCTTGACCAGCTTGGGGGCCAGCATGATGTTTTTGCCTACGCTCAAGTGGGGGAACAGGTTAAAGCTCTGAAAAATCATGCCCACTTTTTGCCGCAGCGCACGCATCGACGACGCGTCTTGGTAACGTAGCGCTTGGCCGTCTACCGTGAGCGTGCCTGCCTGAAACTCTTCCAGTCCGTTGATGCAGCGCAGCAGCGTGCTCTTGCCCGAGCCGCTTTTGCCGATGATGGCGATCACCTCGCCTGCGGCTACTTGCAGGTCGATGCCCTTGAGCACTTCATTGCTGCCAAACGATTTGCGCAGCGCGCTGATTTCAACGAGCGACATTGAGTTTTAACTCCAGACGTTTGGCGGTGTAGCTGATGGGGTAGCACAGCGCAAAATACAAGAGCGCCACACAGCTGTAGGTAAGAAAAGGCGCAAAGGTGGCATTGGTAATCATGCTGCCCGCCTTGGTCAGCTCGATAAACCCGATCACCGAGGCCAGGGCAGTGCCTTTAATCACCTGCACCAAAAAGCCCACGGTGGGCGCAATGGCAATGCGCCCGGCTTGCGGCAAAATAATGTAGCGCAGCAGCTCCCTAAAGTTCAGCGCCAGGCTGTGCCCCGCCTCCCACTGGCCGCGCGGCACGGCCTCGACACAGCCGCGCCAGATTTCGGTGAGAAAGGCGCTGGTGTACAGCGTCAGCGCCAGCGCAGCGGCGAACCAGGCGCTGGTTTTAAAGCCGAACAAGGCCAGGCCAAAATAGGCGAGGAAGAGTTGCATCAGCAGCGGCGTGCCTTGAAAAAGCTGCACATAGCCCGCCACAAACGTGCTGGCCCCGCGCAGCTTGCTCACGCGCAGGAGCAGCAGCGCCAATCCCACCAGGCCACCGCCGATAAACGCAACCAAAGACAGCGCCACCGTCCAGCGCGCGGCCAGCAGCAGGTTGCGAAAAATGTCCCACAAAGTAAAGTCAACCATGGTGTTGGGTCGATGGGGGGATGGAACATGGCGCGTTGTGCATTACCGTCCAAACAAAAAACGCGGGCCCAGCCAGTTGAGCAGGCGGCGCAGCAGCATGGACAGGGCCAGGTAAATCAAGGTGGCGACGATGAAGGCCTCAAACGCGCGGAAGTTGCGCGACTGGATCAGGTTGGCCGCGTAGCTCAGCTCCTCCACCGATATTTGTCCACACACCGCCGAGCCCAGCATGACGATGAGGATCTGGCTGACCAGGGCGGGCCACACCTTGCGCAGCGCAGGCGGCAGCACCACGCGGGTGAACACCTGCTTGGGCGTGAGCGCCAGGCTCAAACCCGCCTCGATTTGGCCGCGCGGCGTAGCGTCAATGCCCGCGCGGATGATCTCGGTGGCGTAGGCCCCCAGGTTCACCACCATGGCGATCATGGAGGCCACTTCGGGGCTGAGCTTAATGCCTGCTGCGGGCAGGCCGAAGAAGATGAAGAAGAGCTGCACGATAAACGGCGTGTTGCGCACCAGCTCCACATACGCGCCCACCACCGCCCTGAGCCACACCGCGCCATGCGTGCGCGCCCAGGCGCAGGCGATGCCCACTACTACGCCGATCACTGCAGCCAGCAAGCTGAGCGCCACTGTCCAAGCCACGCCCTTGAGCAAAAGGGGCCACTGCGCAAGCACGGCTGCAAAGTCGAACGCTACGCGCATATCGGTTGGGCTGGATGGGTTGAGGTTTTAGGTAACGCTAAAAACGCAAAAAGAGCGCAAAAAACGCAAAAATAAATACAAAAATTTTAAAGCTACTTAAAAAATAAATTTGTATTTTTTGGCGATTTTTGCGTTCCTCCTTTTAGCGTTTTTTGCGATACATAAAAGTACAAACCTATTGAGGCAAATCGCCCGCCGGGCGGCCCAGCCACTTGTTCGCCATCTTGTCGATGTCGCCACTCTTTTTAGCCTCGGCAATGATGTCGTTGACCTTGCCGCGCAGCTTGTCTTCGCCTTTGCCCACGCCAATAAAGTTGGGGCTGTCTTTGAGCAGCAGCTTGTACTCGGCATTGAGCTGCGGGTTGCGCGCCATCATGTTGCCCGCCACCGATGCGCCCGTGGCTATCAGTTGCACCTGGCCGGAGACAAAGGACGACACGGTGGCGTTGTTGTCTTCAAAGCGTTTGATGTCAGCGCCTGCGGGCGCGGCCTTGGTCAGCTCGGTGTCTTCAATCGCGCCGCGCGTGACACCAATGCTCTTGCCTGCCAGGTCGGCAAAGCTTTTGATGTTCATGCTCTTGGCGGCAAACACGGCCTGAAAGAAGGGTGAATACGCGGCGGTAAAGTCAATCACTGCCATACGCTCGGGATTTTTACCCAGGGTAGAGATCACCAGGTCAGCTTTTTTGGTTTGCAAATACGGAATGCGGTTGGCACTGGTCACGGGCACCAGTTCAACCGCCACGCCCATTTTTTGGGCGATGTAATTGGCCATGTCAATGTCCAGGCCCTGCGGTTTGAGGTCGGTTCCCACATAGCCGTAAGGTGGAAAATCGGTGGGAATACCGATGGTGATTTTCTTGGCCTTCATTACATCGTCTAGGACAGACTGGGCGAATGCGCTTGTGGACAAAGCACAGGCAGCTACTAAAAAAGAAGCCATGGTGGTTGCCTTGACGGCAAAGGTGCGGCGTAGCATGGAGGGGTTCCTTAGGTTAAATTGAGTGGATGGCGCATTGTGTGTGCAATGTACATGCCAAAGCGATCTGCGGGCATCCGCGCAAACCCTAGCGCGCGGTTGTGGCATTTAGTATGCTATTTATTTTGTAGCTTCTTATGTCCAGAGGACAAGAGCTACAGGCATATTTGATAGAAAAATTGCCTGTGGATACGCTTGGTATCGTGAACTGTTCTAAGGTCAACCTTCAAGATCATAAGCCCCGCGTATGGGGTGTTATGTGTGCATGGATTTTAGGCCATGCGAAACGATTTTCACCTGCCAAATTGCTGCATAGTTCCTGTCGCATGGACTTAAGTAGCTCCTAAATATATAGTGAATCCCATCAGGATGAAAGCCTTAGTGCCGTGCGCGTTAGCCTGCGTCGCGCGCGTTACTTTCCAAGCAGATTTTTCAGGGTTTTCATGGCGTGACCTGGGCGTGGAATAGGGCATGATAGCTATCAACGCAACCCCTATGCATAGGAGTCTTCCTTGGTTTCAGCATCTGCCTCCACCACTGCCGCCGCACCCGTAACGACCGCCCCCGAGCGGGCGCATTTCAAATTTTGGCCCAAGCGTGTGCCGCGCGCCATTACCCCGCCGGTTGGCTCGCTATGGCATAACCTGGCCGTCAGCGCCATGCGCTATCCCCATAAACCTGCGCTGGTGTTTTTTGACCAGCACCTCACCTATGCCAAGTTGCTACAAAAAGCAGAGCTGCTCGCGTCCTATCTACGGGGGCTAGGCGTGAAAAATGGCGACAGGGTGGTGGTGTGCATGCAAAACTGCCCGCAGTTGGTCGTTAGCGCATTTTGCGGTGCTGCGGCTGGATGCCGTGGTGGTGCCGGTGAACCCGATGAACAAGGCCGAAGAGCTCAAGCACTACATTACCGACCCCGACACGCAGGTGGCCATCACTACGGCCGATCTGGCCGGTGAATGGGCCAGCGCCACCAATGCACTGCCCGAAGCCCTGCGCTTGAAGCATTTGGTCATCACCCATTTTGCCGATGCCTTTGGCGACCGTGCCGAGGCCGACATGCCCCAAGCCTGGCGTGACTGGCTGCTGACGCACCACGCAGCGCCAGCTTTGGGCAACGGTGTATGCCATGCGTGGAATGGCGTGATGGCTATGCCGTCTGGCGCCGCGCTGCCACCCGCCAGCGCGACCAGTGAGGACCTGGCCATCCTGCCTTACACCAGTGGCACCACGGGCCTGCCTAAGGGTGTGATGCATACCCATGGCAGCGTCATGCACAACGCGGTGGCCGTCGGCTTGTGGAGCGGCGCCAGCGCGCAAACCGTGTCGCTGTGCGCCGTGCCCATGTTCCACATCACGGGTCTGGTCAGCGTGATGCAGTCGGCCATTTTTGGTGGCGCTACACTGGTCATCATGCCGCGCTGGGACCGCGAACTGGCCGGCCGCGTGATTTCGCGCCACAAGGTCACGCACTGGGGCAACATCCCTACCATGGTGATCGACCTGCTGGCCTCGCCGTCCTTTGAGCAGTACGATCTGAGCAGCCTGGTCAGCATTGGCGGTGGCGGTGCGGCCATGCCGCAAGCCGTGGCGCAGCGGCTGTGGGAGCAGTTTGGCCTGCGCTATATGGAAGGCTATGGCCTGACCGAGACGGCCGCCCCCAGCCACCAAAACCCGCCGGATGCCACCAAGCAGCAGTGCCTGGGCATTCCCTACATCGGCTGCGATGCGCGGGTAATTGATCCGATTACCCTAAAAGAAGTACCACAAGGAGAGCAGGGCGAAATCATCATGCACGGCCCGATGAATCTGCAAGGCTACTGGAAGAACCCTGAGGCCACGGCCCAAGCGTTTATCGAGATGGACGGCAAAAAGTTTTTCAGAAGCGGCGACTTGGGCCGCGTGGACGAAGAGGGCTACTTCTTCATCACCGACCGCTTGAAGCGCATGATCAATGCCAGTGGCTTTAAAGTCTGGCCCGCCGAGGTGGAGGCGCTGATGTTCAAGCACCCGGCCATCGCCGAGGCCTGCATCATCGCCAGCAAAGACGCCTACCGGGGCGAGACCGTTAAGGCCGTGGTGGTGCTGCGCAAAACCCATCTGGTCACCAGCGCAGAAGACATCCTGCAATGGTGCCGCGAGCACATGGCCGTCTACAAAGCCCCCAAACTGGTGCAGTTTGTCGATGCCCTGCCCAAGAGTGGCAGCGGCAAGGTGATGTGGCGGGCGCTGCAAGAGGCGGAAAAATAGCCGGCAAAATCCATCTCCAATCCATCCCATTTGACAGCGCGGGTGCCTTGGGGCTAATCTCAGGCTGTCGCTCATCCTTGAGCGCTCAGGAGGTTGTATGAATTCTGGCCACACCGCACACTTTGACCCCACCATTGACGAGGTGAACGTTCTCAAACAAATTGAACTGAACGGCCCTCTGCCCCTGCCCATGGCGCTCAAACAGCATCTGCCGCCCCGACTGGCCGAGCACGGCTACCTGGCGCGCGGCGCAGATGGCAGCTACGTGATGACCCAGAGCGGGCGCGACTTGATCCGGCGTCAGGTGGATTAGATCGGCCTGATATGCGCTAGAAATACTCCAGTTACGTATTTGCTACAAATTGAAGCAAAAATATTTGGGAAAATTTCCCAAATATGATTTTTTGTTGCATCATTGGCACTTACCTGAAAATTGGAGTTTAGCTATGTTTATTCTTGGTATGTCGTGGTTTCGACGTGTAAACCTGTTGGCTGCTATCGCACTGGTGTGGGCCAGTTTGCCCGCGTGGGCCGCGAATGACGATTTTTTACCCCCTGAAAAGGCCTTTGCGCTCACGGCGCAAGTGGTGGATAAAAAAACGGTGCGTCTGAATTGGCAAATCGCCGACGGCTATTACCTGTACCAGGAACGCATCAGTGTGGAGGCGGATGCAGGTCAAGGCAAGCTCGGCCCCGTCGGACTGCCCCGAGGCGAAGAAAAGTTTGATGCCAACTTCAAAAAGACCATGGTCGTCTACAAACACCAATTGACAGTGGATGTGCCAATTGAAAAAGCCGGTGCAAACCTGCCCTTGACAGTGGGTTACCAAGGTTGCGCCGCAGCAGGCCTGTGTTATCCGCCCGCTTCAGCCGACATAAAAGTGGCATTGGCGGCCTATGGCGCCGCTGCAGATGGCGTGAAGATTGAAGCCAATGGTGATTTGTTTGGCGGTGGCGCACCAGCAGCCGCTGCTGCTACATCGGCAGTGCCTGCGGTGGCCAGTGCGGCAGTAGTTTTGCCCGGGAGCGAGAAAACTGGCGCTAAAGTAGCCGGAGCCGATGTAAAAAGGACGCAAGATGCTCCTGATTCAATAGCTGCTACGTTGGCCTCAGGTAGTTTGCTAAAAACCATGGGTGTGTTTTGGATCGCCGGTTTACTGCTGGCGTTTACGCCTTGTGTCCTGCCGATGGTGCCTATTTTGTCGTCGCTCATTGCCGGGCAAAGTGGAGTAGTTACACGCAGTAAAGGTTTCCTATTGGCCTTGGCATATTCCTTGGGCATGGCGCTGATCTATGCCGGTTTTGGTGTGGCGGCAGGCTTGGCAGGTGAGGGCTTGGCAGCTGCATTACAAAACCCTTGGGTGCTGGGCGGTTTTGCCTTGATGCTATCGGCTATGGCCCTGTCGATGTTTGGCGTGTACGAGCTGCAATTGCCCAGCTCCATCCAAACCGGTGCCACCAATTTCTCCAATAAGTTCAAGGGCGGCTCTTATGTAGGCGTTTTCATCATGGGCGGTGTCTCGGCCCTGGTGGTGGGGCCTTGTGTGGCGGCACCCTTGGCGGGTGCCTTGGTCTACATCAGCCAAACCCGGGACGTGGTGCTGGGCGGCCTGGCGTTATTTGCCATGGCGCTGGGCATGAGTGTGCCCCTGCTCCTGGTGGGAGCCTCTGCGGGTTCGTTACTCCCGCGCGCTGGCATGTGGATGGAGCGCGTCAAGCAGGTGTTTGGCATGATGCTGTTTGGCGTAGCCATCTGGATGATCTCGCCCGTACTGCCAGCAGCGGTGCACATGCTGTTTTGGGCGGCTTGGCTGTTGATGTCAGCAGCGCTGCTCGGTGGTCTGGGTGGCCATTCGCACGATCACCGGCCACACCCTGCTGCGCGTACTGCCGGCATTGGTGCTGCCGCCTTGGCGGCTGTGCTGCTGATGGGTGCAGCTTCCGGTGGTCAGTCGATATTGCAGCCGCTGGCGCATCTGCGCAGCATGGGCGGTACGGCGATGGCGGCGACGGCCAATCCTTCTGGTAATGGCCATGCTTTGGCTTTTGAGCGGGTCAATAACATGGCCCAGTTAGATGCAGCTTTGCTTCAAGCAGGTCAAAAAGGCCAGCCAGTAATGCTCGATTTTTACGCCGACTGGTGCGTGTCTTGCAAAGAGTTTGATGCGTTTACCTTCAGCGATGCCAGTGTGAAAAAACGGTTGTCCAATGTGCGTTTGCTGCAGGCCGACGTGACTAAAAACAGCTCGGAGGACAAAGCCTTGCTCAAGCGTTTTGCCTTGTTTGGCCCGCCTGGCATTGTATTTTTTGATGCCAAGGGTGCCGCATCGGTGACGCACAAAGTCATTGGCTACCAAAAAACCAGTGAGTTTCATGCTTCTTTGGATGTTGCAGACATCAAGTAAATTGCTTTTCTTTAGATTTCGTAGCTTCCAACAAAAAAGCGGCCTACGTGGCCGCTTTTTTGTTGTGCTCACCACAGGAATAACGAGTTATCTGGATTTGATCTCCAGCTCCGTCACCCGAACAACATCGCCGTTCTTCCTGCCCTCAAGGTGCACCAATACATTCACACCTAATTTGCTGATCTGCAATGGAGTAAGCGACAAGCCCGAAGCATCACAACGCTGCCCCCGCACGATAAAGCTGGCAATGCTGGTAAATTGTTCAATCGCAGCCTGAATCTCCACCTCTTGCGACTCGTTAGCCGACCTGACTGATACCTGAGTAGCCAGCAGAATGCCATTGCTCCAATTGCCTCGCACTTCCACCCGTTTGCCAGAAGCAAGACTAGCACCAGCGGGCAAGATCAGGGCCTCTGTGGTATCCACCGTGGTCGCGCCCAGGGTCATCCGCGTCACCTTGGCGGGTGTGGCGGTGTTACTACTGACGATGCTTGTAACAATACCTTCTATCTCGGCGTAGCCGGTGGCTGGCGTGGTGGAGCCATTGTTGTCCAGAGCGGTGATCTTGCTTACAGTCAGGGTGCCAGCGGTCAAGTTACCCACAGCGCGCACCAGTTGCCCGTCAGCCAGCGTAGTGCCGCTGACTGCCAGCGCCAGGCCATTGAGGGTAGGTAGGCTGCCCCGCAGCACGACCTTGCCGGTGCTGATCGTGCTCGAAGCCTTGTCCAACACCTCCAGCCGCGTCACTGACCATTGGCTGAAATCCGCAGTGATGGGCAGGCCCCAGACCTTGACGATGGTGGAGGTATTCAGGCTACTGGCAGACATGGCACCCTCAAACACCGTGCCTGCATCCACCACCATATTCATTCCTGCGACGCTGAATGTGGTGGACGATGCCTTGTTGGTGACCGTGCCTTGGGCTATCGACCAGACTTCAATACGGTCTGCTGTTCCCTGGGCCCTGATAACGGCGCTGGTGGTCACACTGGCGTTGGATTTACGCCCAACAACGTTGGCCACCACGCCCAGTCGCAGTTGGCTGGTGTCGCCAGCAGACTGCTCTTGGCCGTCAATCAACACCTTTGCAGCGCTATCCTCAAAGCGAATGCCATTGACAATCACACTGCCAAAGCCTGCCACCGGCCCCATCGCCGTGATGCCTGTACCTCCGGTGCCGGGCAAAGACGCCACGTCCCCTCCGAGGCCGCCACCACAAGCCGTCAGCATGACAGCCAGCACAGCCGACGCCGCAAAGCGTGCTTTGAGAGATAACTCGCTGGCCCGTATTTTTATTCTTGCGCGCACGTTCATGATTTGACCTTTTTACGGGGTGCAGAGGACTTTGTCTTGGTACCTGATTCAATGGGCATCACTGCTTTGTGAAAATAGACACCAAAGCGTACGCGCTGTTTGGCATCGTATTTTTTGAGACTGCGCTGCTCGGCAGCCGTTGCTTTTTGCAAAAACTGCTGCAATGCAGCAGCCCAAAGTACCCGCGCCGTTTGTTCCAGTTCGTTGGCATCGCTGTCAGATAAGTTCTGTGAATACGCGCTTTGCTCTAACATTGCCTGCGTGGCACGCTCTGGGTGTAGATTGTGCACCGCCGTTGCCAGGTGGTCGCTTACATTAGAGGCTAAAAAATGAAACGCTTCGTTAATACCCTCTTGTGGCACAAAAGCATTGCTGTGCAGCGCGACGTGCGTCTCGTCAGAGCTGTGTGCAATGTCCAGACGCAGCAGCTCTTCGAGGACGGCGCGCGCGCCCACGTCTTGGCTGATTTGTGCTACCAGGCTCGTAAAGTCGGGCTCGCCGGGCTTGGCATGGCGTGGTGTACGGGCCAGAGGGCGGGCTTGATTGTGCGCGGTCAGGTAGGCGGGGTCACTGATCCAGCGTGCCACCACTTGGGCACCAATGGACATCAAGGGTGCAGCTACATCTGCCGCCGTTTTGGGCGATGGCTCTTCGCGCAAGCGGCGCACATCTTTGCGGTGCACCCCCGTGAGCACAGCAATGCGGCTGTCGGTCACGCTGCGCTCACCAATTCCAAAGTTAGCCACAGCCGCGTCCACCATGGATTTTTTCAGCAGTTCGGTCACCGCGCCGTACTGCAGCCCGTGGCTGATCATCAGTTGCGCCATAGGCAGCAGCAGTTGCTCCACGGCTTGGGAGGCATGCTCGGCACCAAAGGCTTCGACAGCCAACGTTTTGCCGCGCAACTCGGCTTTGGCTTTGAGGGTGGTGGAGGGGGGTGATGAATTACGCACGGTGTATGTCTCTGTTAGCACTGGTCCCTGTAGGCGCTATGGCCGCTACATCTTGGGGGCTGCAAATCCAGCCCTTAGAGTGCTATGACACAAGACTTCATTTTAAGTTGCTATTTTGGGGTCCGATGGTTGAAGAATTGGTATTTAGAGCGGGTTTGCAAAACCTTTTGATGCGACAAAAATGGACCGCCCTGACGGCTAACGGCACTGTTTCGATCATTTTCTCCTTGGCCCATTTTTCCCTTTCCGGCAACCCTGCCACGCTGGCGGTATTTGCACCGTCTCTGCTGCTCGGATGGGTGTACCAAAAAACCGACTCTTTGGCTTGGATTGTCGGGTTGCATAGTTTCTTTAATTTAATATTTATAGCCGGTATGTGTTGGTATAAATAACTGAATTCTTTAGGATGATTACGTTTCATAACGAATAAATTTCTACAGATGGTTGACCTGCTTTGATTTGTATGGCATAGTTTATGGGAAATTTTCCCAAAAATCAAGAACGCCATAGGATCTCTTCATGAATCACGGTCAAAGTACACAAATTCGAGCAATACGTCACATCAGCCATTGGTTTGCGGTACTTGTGATGCTGGTTATGTTAAATCCAGCATTTGCGGCGGATCCTGCAAGAGGGCAAGTGCTGTTTGGGACAACCTATGCTCCTGCGGGAGATAAATGCACGGGGTGTCATACGGTGGCAAACAAGACTACCGGGCTGGCTATAAAGACCGATGACGCATTCAAAATATATAAAAAAACCAGCCAGTACATCTATGGAGTCACGGCAACGACCGGGGCCAATATTGCACAACTCAATGCTGTATTGGCCGATTGCGCATTAGACAGCGGCATGTGCAAGTTCAACTCCATGCCGCAAGTAGACAAAGACGACATGGCTGCGTATATGGATGCGGTGTATTGGGGCAAACCGATTGCGGCTGCCACTAGCTCATGCGCAGCAAGTACGCTGAGTTGGATGGCGGGCGCCAATACCTGTAATGCTTCTGTTGCTACGGCTGCATCTGGCACGATTGCGTCTTTGGTTGACAGCCTCGCACCTACTACAGGTACATCAGCTTTCCAGTGCGCCAGTGGTACCTGGACACAGCTGGCATCGCCAGCTGCCACTTGTAATGTGGCAGTAACTCCGCCCGCGACCTGTGCAGCCAGTGCACTGAGCTGGACGGTAGGAGGCAACACCTGCGATGCGGTAGCTGCAACCGCCGCTTCAGGTCAAAGCACCACCTTGTCCGACCTGGCAGCGCCCACTACCGGAGCGGCCACCTTTGCCTGCACGAACGGCGCATGGGGCGCAGCTACAGGAGCCACCTGCAATGCACCAGCGCCCTGCGCGGCAGGCGCATTGAGCTGGACAGTGGGTGGCAACATCTGCGATGCCGCAGTAGCCTCTATCGCATCGGGAGCCTCCACCGTATTGAACGACACGCTATCGCCCACGACGGGAGCGGCCACCTTCTCGTGTACCAATGGTGCATGGGGAGTCGCTACGGGAGCCACTTGCAATGCACCAGCACCTTGCGTGGCAGGGCCACTGAGTTGGAGTGTGGGCGGTAGCGTGTGTAATGCATCTGCCCTGTCCACAGCATCAGGCGCAGCAACGGTGCTCACAGATTCCTTAGCACCCGCTACAGGCGTTGCTACGTTCTCATGCAGCAATGGCGCCTGGGGAGCACCCACTTCGGCCACTTGCACCACACCTGCGCCCTGTGCAGCCAGCGCGCTGAGCTGGACGGTAGGAGGCAACACCTGCGATACGGTAGCTGCAACCGCCGCTTCAGGCCAAAGCACCACCTTGTCCGACCTGGCAGCGCCCACTACCGGAGCGGCCACCTTTGCCTGCACGAACGGCGCATGGGGCGCAGCTACAGGAGCCACCTGCAATGCACCAGCGCCCTGCGCGGCAGGCGCATTGAGCTGGACAGTGGGTGGCAACATCTGCGATGCCGTAGTAGCCTCTACCGCATCGGGAGCCTCCACCGTATTGAACGACACGCTATCGCCCACGACGGGAGCGGCCACCTTCTCGTGTACCAATGGTGCTTGGGGAGTCGCTACCTCTGCAACTTGTGCGACCGCAGTCGCGGCTGGGCCCTGCGCTGCCAGTGCGTTAAGTTGGAGTGTCGGTACGAGCGTGTGTAATGCCACAGCTACATTGACTACATCAGGCGCATCTGCAACGCTTTCCGACATAACGGCACCCGCTACTGGCGTTGCTACCTTTTCATGCAGCAATGGCGCCTGGGGAGCACCTACTTCGGCCACTTGCACCACACCTGCGCCCTGCGCGGCCAGAGCGCTGAGCTGGACGGTAGGAGGCAACACCTGCGATGCGGTAGCTGCAACCGCCGCTTCAGGTCAAAGCACCACCTTGTCCGACCTGGCAGCGCCCACTACCGGAGCGGCCACCTTTGCCTGCACGAACGGCGCATGGGGCGCAGCTACAGGAGCCACCTGCAATGCACCAGCGCCCTGCGCGGCAGGCGCATTGAGCTGGACAGTGGGTGGCAACATCTGCGATGCCGCAGTAGCCTCTATCGCATCGGGAGCCTCCACCGTATTGAACGACACGCTATCGCCCACGACGGGAGCGGCCACCTTCTCGTGTACCAATGGTGCATGGGGTGCCGCTACGGGAGCCACTTGCAATGCACCAGCACCTTGCGCGGCAGGGCCACTGAGTTGGAGTGTGGGCGGTAGCGTGTGTAATGCATCTGCCCTGTCCACAGCATCAGGCGCAGCAGCGGTGCTCACAGATTCCTTGGCACCCGCTACAGGCGTTGCTACGTTTTCATGTTCTAACGGTACATGGGGCGCACCTACTTCGGCTACTTGCGTCACGCCACCGGCAGATTGTGTTGCCAGTCCTCTGAGTTGGACTGCAGGTGGAAATACCTGTAATGCAACTGCTGGAGTTACGGTTTCTGGTGCGGCGGCTGCCTTGTCAGATGTCTCAGCACCGACAACGGGTGCAGCCACTTTTGCCTGTAGCAATGGCACATGGGGTGGGGCTGCACCAGGGGCTACCTGTGTTGTGCCAGCACCCGTCAATTGTGCAGCAAGCACCTTGGGCTGGAGCGTGGGTGCAAACTCCTGTGGCGCATCTGCACCGGCATCTGCATCGGGTGCAAGCTTGTCGCTGTCCAATGCAACAGGATCGAATACCGGTGCAGCGTCATTTACTTGCAATAACGGCACTTGGAGCGCGCCCACATTGTCTAGTTGCGATGCGCCGCCACCGCCTTCAGGTTGCGTGGCTGGCCCATTAAGCTGGACGGTAGGCGCTAATACCTGTAATGCGGCTGCATTAGCAACCGCATCGGGCGCGTCTACTGCCTTAGCAGACTCGATTGCACCCACCACGGGCACGGCCTCGTTCTCCTGTACTAACGGGGTATGGAGTGCTCCGGTATCCGCTACCTGCACAGCAGCAAGTGGAGTGAGGGGAATTTCTTCGATCAATGGAAAGGTTTTATGGAAAGAATGGCTGGGTGCTGTTAGTGGAAGCGCTTGCGCTGATTGCCATGGTGCATTGAAGCCAGATGTGTTTAGCACCACAGATAAGATTGGTAACTCAGCAGGCACAGCAGCCAACCAGGGAGACCCTGCCAGCATTCGCAGGGGCATCATCAATGCCAGAACGATGAATGAATTTTCTGCCGTTTCCGATGCGGACTTGGCAGATTTGGCGGCCTATGTCAACGCCGTTCGCTATACCAAGCCATTGACGGATGCTGCGGGCGTACCCGAGGCACTGCCATTCCCGTTATGGAGTAATGGTGTAGCAGTGCCCGCTACCACGGTGGTTCTACCAGTGGCCGCCATAGGTTCTGCATCCACGACGAGAACCACGCTTGTATTTGGCACGCCAGTGGGGTTGAGTTTGAATGTCACTACACTTACGCTGCACATTGCTGGCGGTGGGGCAGCAAACTTCAGCTTGTTGCCGGGCAGTACCGTGAAGCAAGGGAGTGTCACTACAAATGCCTGCCCAGCGCTACCGTTTACGTTAGCAGCGAGTCAAACCTGTACGGTGGATGTAGTGATGGCTGTGAATAGCCCGGGAGAGTTTGAAGCAACGCTTGCAGTGACCACCAACGATCAAGACGCTGTGATAACGATCAACGGCAAAGTTACCGCGCAGGCGACAGGGGGTGCCGGTGGCGGTGGCTGTACCATGCGTTCAGGCCCGGGCCTGCTGGATCCCATGTTGATACTGCTGAGTCTCTTCTCGCTCGGTGTATTGATTGTTCGACGCAAGAAAACGCCATCTCCCTTTTTATAAACTTTTTACCTGAGGTATCTTATGAAAACCAACATGATTTCTAATTTGCGTATCGCCGTCATCGGCCTGGCACTGTGTTTGGCCGGCTCCTACGCCAGTGCATTGGAAGTGGGTCAACAGGCTCCGGATTTCGATTTGGCTGGCAAGCAGGGCAATGTCAAACTCAGCGATTACAAGGGCAAAGCGGTGTACCTGGACTTCTGGGCATCCTGGTGCGGGCCGTGCAAGCAGTCTTTTCCGTGGATGAATGAGATGCATGCCAAATATGCCGCGCAGGGCTTTGCCGTGGTGGGCGTTAACGTCGATGCCAAACAGGTCGACGCAACGAATTTTCTGGAGCAAACGCCCGCTAAATTTGATGTAGTGTTTGATGCCAAGGGCGCTTCCCCTCGCGCGTATGGCATCAAGGGCATGCCCTCTTCGGTCTTGATTGGTGCTGATGGCAAAGTGCTGGCCATCCACGCAGGCTTCAAAGACGAAGAGCGCGTTGCATTGGAAGACAAAATTAAATCAGCACTGAAAAAATAAAGGAGACAGTCATGACAAAACACATTGGATTATGGATGGTATTGGGTATCGCAGTTTTAGGCGCAGGCTGCTCCAGCATGGCAGAACTGGGCCAGGTATCTCCTTGGGAAAAAGGCAATTTGGCCAAAAGCAAAATGACTTTTGAAGGCGATCCGCTGGATCAGCGCTTTGTGCAGCATGTTTATGGCAGTAAAGAAAATTCAACTGGTGGCTACGGCGTAGGCGGTGGTGGTTGCGGTTGCAATTGATAGTGCAAAAAATCATTAAAAAAATTGGACAAGCAATGAGAATAAATAAAGCTGGATATCAAAGTGCAGGCAACCGTAGCAGCGTATTGATGGCAACCTTGCTGCTGCCAGGCCTGGCAGCAGTATCCACGGTGGCGCAGGCCGAGAACGCACCAGAGCATGCCGCAGTCGCAGTGAAGTACGGTACCTATAAGGATTGGCAACCAGGATGGGATCGCATCAACGTACGTGCACCGCATCTGTATGCATTGGTTCCTTTAGGCAAAGACTGGTCGGTAGAAGGTGGATTTGTAGTAGATACTTTGTCGGGTGCGACGCCCAGAATGCATTCCAGTCAAAGCGCCGTGACAGGTGCGTCGCGCATGTCAGATGATCGCAAGGCTGGCGATGTGAAGGTGACGCGCTATTTTTCGCGTTCGGCCGTGTCGGTGGGAACTTCTTATTCCACCGAGCATGACTACAAATCCAAAGGTTTGAGTATTGATGCGCGGTTTTCGTCGGAAGACAACAACCGTACTTGGGCGGTTGGTATGGGTGTGGCCAATGATGTGATTGACACCACCTTCAGCGGTGGCAGTATCGTCAATCAACCCAAACGCACCCTGGAGCTGATGGGGGGTGTGACCCAGGTGCTGACACCCAAAGACATCGTGCAGTTGAACTTGACGCATTCGAGAGGAAAAGGCTATTTTGACGATCCATACAAACGCTTTGACAAACGCCCTGATACGCGCAATAGCACTGCAGCGTTGGTGCGCTGGAACCATTATGTAGAGCCGTTTGATGCGTCCGTGCGCTCCAGCTACCGGTACTACACCGACAGTTTTGGCATCGCGTCGCATACCGCAGGTGCTGAATGGGTACAAAGTGTGGGTAAGTGGACGTTCACGCCAGGCCTGCGTTACTACTCGCAGCGTGCGGCCAATTTCTATTTTGACGGGGTTGCCAATGCGACTGGAACTTATGATCCGACTGCATCGAATGCGGCTGCACTGGGGTATGCTTTGGGCAGCCAATTATTTTCAGCAGATCAGCGTATGTCCGCCTTTGGTGCCATCACATTGTCTATGAAAGTGGATTACGCTATCACGGATAAAACCACCTTGGACGTGAAAGTGGATCGATATCAGCAAAAATCCAACTTGCGTCTGGGTGGCAAGGGAAGTCCTTACATTGATACTTTTAACGCGCAATTTGTGCAGGTGGGTTTTTCAACCAAGTTCTGACTGTTCAAGGGAATAAGGATTCCGACATGACTGCCTGGCGTGCATTGCTGTTTGAGTTTTCTGCCATGGCATCACCGTGCAGCATACGCATTGAAACGCGTGACGAGCATGCTGCCACCAAGGCAGCGCAGGCGGCCATTTCGGAGGTGCAGCGGATTGAGATGAAATATTCCCGCTACCTGTCTACCAGCGTCATATCAAAAATCAATGATACCGCAGGGGGCAGTCCGGTCGCGGTGGACGAAGAAACCGCTACTTTGTTGAACTTTGCTGACCAGTTGTGGCGCTTGAGTGATGGCTTGTTTGATGCCACCTCGGGCGGACTTCGTAAAGTCTGGAACTTCAAGCAAGCGGTCTTGCCCAACCGTGCCCAGTTGGCCCAGGCGCTGACGCGTATTGGTTGGGCCGAGGTGCACCATAGCGCAGCGAAATGCCGCCTGGCACATGCAGGCATGGAGCTGGATTTTGGCGGCTTTGGCAAAGAATATGCAACCGACCGTGCTGCAGGCATATTGCAGCAGTACGGTGTGGAGCATGCCTTGGTAAATTTAGGTGGCGATATTCATGCGCTGGGTTGCCATGGCCTGCCAGAGCTGGCCGGTCAGGCATGGAAGGTGGAAGTGCAGCATCCCCGTAGAGGCCAGGCCTCACTCGCAGGCATTGACCTGTATGGCGGTGGCATGGCCACCAGTGGCGACTATGAGCGCTTTTTTGAGCTTGATGGCAAACGCTATTGCCATGTACTGGATCCGCGTACGGGCTGGCCCGTGACGTATTGGCAATCCATCTCGGTCCTGGCTCCTAACACTACTATGGCTGGTGCCTTGACTACCATAACCATGCTAAAAGGTGCGCAGGGATTGGCATGGCTGGAGGAGCAAGACGTGTCCTACATGGCTGTAAGACATGATGGAGTGGTGCATGAAAACATGAGTAATCGGGTAGCTGCATCAACCTACTAGGGTGCGACTTATATTGAACTACACGGTATAGGTTGTGTGTGAGGGCGTATGATGAAGGTCTATACGGACAGAACACATTGGGTTTCGCTTTTGAAGAGGGCATCCTGCTCTGCGGTGGCCCGCTGTGATGCGGCGGGTAGCACATTTCAATCCTGCGGGTAGCGTGCCGCGATACCACGGCAACATTTCCATGGCCTTGGCGCAGCCTGCCCACAATGGCAGTACAGGCATGTGCCTGGGCCTTATGGATTTGTATGAAGATCACTTCTTCTCGCTCACGTTTTTTCACCCGCACTGTGTTGGCACTGGGCACCGTTGCCGGTGCTGCGCTGCTGACTGGCTGCTATGTGGTGCCGGTCAACCACTACCCGCCCTCACCGCATTCCGTGCCGGTGCAGATACCTGCACCCGCGCCGGTCACCTTTGCGGCGCGCCTGTACCCATCCAATGACCTGGCATCCGCCTACGGCATGGTCAGCGCCATCGTGACGAATGATCTGCACGGGCGCGGCACCTTCAGTGCCAACATCAACGGAGAAAACTTCACTGGCGAGGCTACGCGCGTGGCGGGCGCAGCGCGCGAGGGCGTGGCCAACGGTGCGGGCAACCGGGGCAGCTACCTGAGCTGCCGCTACACCATGAACTCGGCCACCCTGGGCACGGGCAGCTGCCGCCTGTCCAATGGCGCCGTGTTTACCATGCATGTGGGCAGCTAAGCCGCCCTAGTGGAGTGCGACCGAGGCAGCCTCTACCGTGGGCAGGGGCTGCATTTTCAAGTGCCCGACATACTGCAAGGCCTGTTTTATTTTTACCGCCGACACATCGCCTTCGCGCATGCGCAGCAAGTCGTCCGGGCTGAACAGGCGCGGATCGGCATCGGTCAGTGGCAGGCCCGCCTTGAGATACGCTTGCAGCACAAATTGCGAGCAGAAAAACTTGTCCTGGCTGCCCAACCCCAAATGCACGGCGGCGAGCCCTGGACACAAAAATCGCGCACCAGGGCCGGCACCAGCGGCAGCTCACAGACGCGCCGCTCCAGGGTAAAGGGTGCCTGCAATACGATGCCCAAAAAATTGTATTTTTGGCCTACATGCTGGTCTACAAAGCCGCGCATCGGCGGCAGGTGGGCTGGCCCGATACCAGGGTGCCGAAAGGCGACGATGGTGGACTCTTCGGCCACGAAATCGTCCACACTGCGGATGCGAATGCCACTGGTCACGGCCTCGGCCACCTGCCCATCGCCCAGGTAAATCGATGCGTGGCTCACTGGCGACAGGCTCAAGGCGCGGATGCCCAGCGAGGACAGGCTATTGACGGAGGACAGCAAGATATCCCCCGGCTGCATGGCACCCTTGCCCACCAGCTGACCGCCATTGCTGGGGTTGAGCAGACGGCTTTGCATGCCCAGCGTGGCCGTGCCTTTGGCTTGGTCTACGTTGATATCGGTGGCGCAACTGCTGAGCGTGAGCGCAGCCAGAACGCATAAGCCTATCCAATGGGGGTGCATGTTCAGCCTTGTTTTGGGTAAATGCTGCATTCTATCCATTGAGTTTCTCTATATTCACGATGCCGACGGGCTTGGGTCTGGCTGCGATCTTGCCTGCGTTTGAAAAACGAGGAACCGGGCTCCAGTTCTGTGCTCGCTCTGGCGCTTGGCGTGGACGGGAGATCGTTGATCATCGTGTGGGGACACTTCGATAGAGGCAAGGCCTGACTTGGCTATGATGGCACGCATGTTCCTGGATCGGTATGTTTTGAGAAGTTGGCTGCTTGGCGTGAGCCTGTGGTGGCTGACGGCGTGGGCGCAGGCGGCAGCGCCTGCGGTGGACTCCATGCCCAAGCGCATGCAGGCCTGCACCACCTGCCATGGCGCGGGCGTGACGGCCAGCGTAGGGCGCACCGCCAACGAAGCCTACTTTCCCCGCATCGCCGGCAAGCCCGCAGGCTATTTGTACAACCAGTTGCTGAACTTCCGCGATGGCCGCCGCCACTATGGGCTGATGGTGGGCATGGTGGAGCATTTGTCTGACGCGTATTTGATGGAGATGGCGCAGTATTTTGCCGCGCTGGATTTGCCCTACGCGCCGCCCCTGCCGCCCCGGGCGGGCATCTCGCCTGCCACCTTGGCGCGCGGTCAGGCCTTGGCCACGCAGGGCGATGCCGCGCGTGGCCTGCCCGCGTGCACGGCGTGCCACGGCGCGGGTCTGATGGGCGTGGCCCCCGCGCTGCAACCGGGCAAGGGCAGCCGCCCCAGCATGCCCGCCCTGCTGGGCCTGCCGCGCGACTATATGGCCGGGCAGCTCGGTGCCTGGCAAACCGGCCAGCGCCGTGCCCACGCGCCCGACTGCATGGGCCGCATTGCCAAGCTGCTGACCGCCGAAGATATCGACGCTCTCACGACCTGGCTGGCCAGCCAAAACATCGTGTCCGGTGCCAAGCCGGCCACCAGCCTGCCTGCTACCATGCCCGAAGCCTGTGGCGGTGTGCAATGAGTGGGCGCACACCCTCCATGCCGTTTGCGCTGCGCTGGCAAAGCATGGGGCCGGTGCGGCGGGTATTTACCGCGCTGTGGCTGGTGCTGGGTGTACTGGTGTGCATTGCAGGCATATTGATTGCTGCCGAAATATCAGCTACCAATTACCTGCCTAAAGGGGCAGCGAGCATAAATCGCCAGGAAACACCTGACCAATCCATCATCGAGCACGGGGCGTACCTCAGCAAAGTAGGCAACTGCGCTGCCTGCCATACGGCGCGCGGTGGAGCGGCATTTGCCGGTGGCAAACCCATCCACACCCCCTTTGGTGCAGTGTTTACCAGCAACATCACGCCAGATGCCGGCACGGGCATTGGCCGCTGGAGCGCGCAGGCGTTTTACCGCGCGCTGCATGAGGGCCGCAGTGCCGATGGCCATTTGCTAACCCCCGCCTTTCCCTATACCAATTACACCCATGTCAGCCGCGCGGACAGCGACGCGCTGTACGCTTTCTTTATGCACGGCGTAGCGCCCGTAGTGCAAGCCAACCGCGTGCATGAACTGCCTTTCCCTTTGAACACCCAAGTGGCGTTGGCGGTATGGCGCTTGCTATTTTTCCAGCAAAATTCTGATCGAAACCATCCATTAAACGCTATAAAAAACATAGCTACAAATGTCGATATGACAGGGACTACGGGCAATATTGGCAACCAAATTGTACGCGGAGCCTATCTGGTGCAGGGGCTGGGCCATTGCAGCGCCTGCCATGCCCAGCGCAACGCCCTGGGTGCCACCATCAACGACCAATTGCTCGGCGGCGCGCTGATGCCCATGCAGGACTGGTACGCCCCGTCCCTGATGGCGCGCGAGCAGGCGGGTGTGCAGCACTGGCCGCGTGCCGATGTCGTTGCGCTGCTGAAAACCGGTGTCTCTCCCAGTGCCAGCGTGGCGGGCCCCATGGCCGAAGTAGTGGTCAAAAGCACGCAGTACTGTAGCGATGAAGACCTGCAAGCCACAGCGGCCTATTTGCAGTCCTTGCCCGAGAGTCCGTCCACGATGGCCGCAGATACGCGTACGGCACCCATTGCCAGTGCCAGTACCGCTGCGCAAGAACGCGGCGCACAGCTCTTTGGCCAGCACTGCTCCACCTGCCATGGGGAGCAAGGCCAGGGCTTGCAAATTGAGGGCAGCGTGGCACTGCCAGCGCTGGCAGGCAATCGCTCCATCACCATGGCAAACACGGCCAATCTGGTGCGCATGATTCTGGCGGGCGGCTACGCCCCCAGCACTGCGGGCAACCCACGCCCCTACGGCATGCCACCTTTTGTGCATGTACTCAATGACGGGGACATCGCCGCCGTCACCACTTATATACGCGTAGCGTGGGGCAACCAGGCCAATGCCGTGAGCGCTACCGATGTGCTGCGACACCGCAAGGGCCTGCTACCTTAGCCGTTGCCTTGGATGCGATGGCAGGTATTGGTGGAGAAGAAGGGGATCGAACCCTCGACCTCGTCATTGCGAACGACGCGCTCTCCCAGCTGAGCTACATCCCCACATGGGCACCACTTTAGCAAAACGTCTGGAGAAATGCAAATAAGGTAAATGCTATATAAATAATAGCTAACTACGTCCATTTGACAAGGACTATTGGCATATTTGACGCTTAAAACGCTTAAAACAGGGCTTCCATCTCGCGCCGCACCGCATAAGCACGCGAGTCGTCCATCTGCACGTCGGCCCAGGTCAGCGACTGGCCTTGTTTGACCGGGCGAATGACCTTCACGTTATGCGCCAGGCCCAGCGGCAGGCCGCCGATTTTTTTACTCGTGGCAGCGGGCAGCAGCTTGCCCCACACGGTGTAGCCGCCTTCGCCGTCGAGCATTTCGCCGGGGTGCAGGTCTTTCTTGGCGGTGGCCACCACGTCGGCATTCCAGCCCGTGGCCACGCCGGTGGGCTCGCCGCGCAGGGCGACGGAGGCGACGGATACGCCCACTTCCAGGCCAATCAAATGCCAGCGTTTGTACAGCGTAAAGTAGCGCCCGCTGGGGTCGGTGTGCGCGTTGTATTCTTCAAAGCAGTTCTTGATGTAGTCGGTCTCGGCTTCAACCGTCACCCACACGCCCATGCGGATGTCATACGGTATCTGGCGGCCATTGGCCTCTAGTGACGAGATCACTTCCACCATGCCTTTTTTCTCCAGCACACCGCCCTCTTGAATAGGCCGGGTGACGAAGGGGATGTCTTCCACGCTGGCGGGTGGGTAGAGCAGGCCGTTGCTGGGCACACTCAGGCCGGTGGCGTTGCTCACGGCCGTGCTTTCAATCGAGGGCTTGGAGCCGTCTAAAAAGCTGTTGAACATCTTGGGGTTCAGGCCGCCGCGCGCCGCCTGCTCCGGGCTCAGGCCGTAGTAGCCCCACACGGTGTCGGGCGTGCTTTGGCTAAAGTGCGGCAGCCACTTGTGGCCACGCCCTGCGGCCACCACCGGGAAACCGCAGGTGCGCGCCCAGTCCACCAGGTCGCAGATCAGCGCGGGCTGGTCGCCAAAGGCCAGCGAATAAACTACGCCTTTTTCGGCCGCTTTGCGCGCCAGCAGCGGGCCGCAAAATGCGTCGGCCTCTACCGTCACGTTGACCACATGTTTGCCATGCTCTATGGCTTTGAGTATGTGGTCTACCGCATGCACGGGTGAGCCGGTACATTCCACCACCACGTCAACCTCGGGTAAGGTAACAACGGCTTCCCAGTTGTCGGTGATCCAGGTGGTGCCCATTTTCATTGCCTCTTGCGCAGTCTTTGCCTGGGCTTGTTCGGGTTTCCAGCCGACACGGGCAAGGTTGGTGCGGGCTGCATCCGGGCTCAGGTCGGCTATGGCTACGAGGTGCACACCCGGTGTGCGCGGTATCTGCGCCAGGTACATGCTGCCAAACTTACCAGCGCCGATGAGGGCGATGCGGATGGGCTTGTTGTCGGCTTGGCGTTGCTGCAGTTTGGTGTAGAGGTTCATGGCTGATTGGTGTTTTAGGTAACGCGAAAAGCGCAAAAATTACGCTAAAACGCAAAAAAAGAAAAATTTTTCGGCAGAGACAGGCGAGTGATTACGCAATTTTGTTTTGAGTTTTTATTGTATTTTTTTGGCGTTTTCCGCGTAATTTTTGCGTTTTTAACGTTACCTAAAACCACTCAAGCCGCAATTTCAAGTTCTTCCAGCGAAGTCTCCAGCGCACTGGCTGGTACGCCATCTTTCCACGGCAAATCGACTGGGTAGTTTTTCAGCAGGCAATCATCGGGCAAGCAGTCAATCGGCGTGAAGTCGCGGTGGGCGATGTACTCAGGGCGCTTGTGGCGGCGGATGTGGTTGCTGACCGCGCACAGGCTCAAATACACGGCGACGCGGTTAAACGGCGACAGGTTGGCCGACGAAGCATGCACCAGGCAGCTGTGGAACAAAATCATCGAACCTGCCGGGCCTTTGGGGCTGACGATGCCGCCCTGCTTGCCACCCGCACGCTCCACCAGTTGGGCGATGAGTTGATTGTCCACCGTCCAGAGCGGATAGCTCGTCGTGGTGAGGTCATGCTTGGCATCGATGACGCCTTTTTTGTGGCTGCCGGGGATGAACATCAGCGGGCCGTTGTACTCGTTCACATCGTCCAGAAAGATGGCCACGTTCATGGCGCGTTCAGTGGGCATCAGGTCGTCGTTCAGCCAGGTGCCGTAGTCTTGGTGCCACTGCCACACATCACCCTCAAAGGCCATCTTGCCGTTGATCTTGAACTGGTGCATGTACAGCTTTTCACCAAACAGGTCTTCCACCGGTTTGACCATGCGCGGATGGCGGGCCAGCTTGGCAAACGGTTCGCTGTACATGTGCGCCGCAAAATTGGTGCGCACGGCTTCCTTACCCTTTTCGCGCACGTTGTAGGCCTCACGCCGGGCATACAGCTCGGGCACGGCGGCATTCAGGGTTTGGGTTTCTTCGGGGCTGAAGTGGCTGGGGAAGAATAAATAACCGTCGCGGTCAAATTGGGCGAGCTGCTCTTTCGATAAACGCATGGGGTTCTCCAATGAAATTGGGCACAGTGTAGCAAGCCCGGGTACGATATCCTGTGCAAAAGGTGACAACCAGGAGTGTCTGTGACAAAACTTAAACAAAAAACCAAAGTCTGGGATGCCGACTACCTGGACAACCAGTACAACAACCGCCTGCGAGTCCCCGACTTTCTCACTCGCCATGTGCAGGGCTGGCAAAACAAATCAACGCAGGTGCGTGCGCAGCAGGCCTGCATGCTGGATGTATCTTATGGAAAGACCGGGGCGGAGTTGCTGGATATTTTTCCAGCCGGGGGCACGGGCCAGCCGGTGTTGGTGTTTATCCACGGCGGCTACTGGCGCAGCCTGGACAAGGCCGACCATTCCTTTGTCGCCCCCGCGTTTACCCAGGCGGGTGCCTGCGTGGTGGTGCCCAACTACGCGCTGTGCGGTGCCCACAGCAGCGTGACGATAGAGGACATCACCCTGCAAATGGTGCGCAGCCTGGCCTGGGTGTACCGCAACATCGACCAGTACGGCGGCGACCCCAGGCGCATTACCGTCGTGGGCCATTCCGCTGGCGGGCATTTGGCCGCCATGCTGCTGGCCTGCCAGTGGCAACAATTCGCCGCCGATCTGCCAGTGCAACTGGTGCGCAATGCCATGGGCCTATCGGGTTTGTACGATTTGGAGCCGATCCGCCACACGCCGTATTTGCAGGGCGACGTGCACCTCACTGCCCAGCAGGTGCAGCTCTGTAGCCCGGCCTATTTTGCAGCGCCGCGCGGCAACTTGTATGCGGTGTGCGGTGGCGACGAGAGTGATGAGTTTCTGCGGCAAAACCGCTTGATTCAAACCGCCTGGGGAGCGGCGACTGTGCCGGTGTGCGAGGCCATCGCAGGCCTTAACCATTTCAGCATGCTGGAGGCGCTGGTCACCCCTGGGCACCGGGTGAACCGATTGGCAAATCAATTGTGGGTGTGATAGTCTGTAAGAAGTCCTGGTTCAGGACGACTGGTAAACATTGAAACGTATTATCAGATTAGCCCATGCATTTGACCGACAACCATATTTCAATCCTTAAGTACCGTAGCAAAGCGGCAGACTATGACGCGTCAGCCCAGTTCACCATGCCGCTGCGAAAGCGCACCATCGCGTTACTCAATCTCACGCCGGGTGACGTGGTGTTGGATGTGGGGGCCGGTACAGGTTTAAGCTACGACCTCCTGCTGGAGGCCGTGGCGCCACAAGGCCGGGTGCTGGCCTTTGAACAGAGTCCCGAGATGTTTGAACAGGCCCAGGCGCGCTGCGCAGCAGGTACCCACGCCAACCTATGGCACCAGTGCACCAGTGCCGAGACCGTGGAGTTGCCCGAGCCCGTCGATGCGATTTTGTTTAACTATGTGCATGATGTGTCCCGTACCCCAGAGGCGATTGCCAACATCATGCGCCAGGCAAAGCCTGGCGCACGGGTAGCGATGGCCGGGGTGAAATTTTTTCCATGGTGGACCGGGCCGCTCAATCTGCTGGCCTGGGCCAAAAATCGGCCCTATAACGCCAAGGCGGCCGAACTGTGGGCACCTTGGGACATTGTGCAAGGCTATTGCAGCCATTTTGAACACCACAGCACGCAGTGGGGCATGGGCTATATCGCCCATGGCACCGTAAAAGGCCAATAACCGGAACGCCGTATGAAACCACAACCCCACGCTGCTGTAGCGGCTACCACCCCCAATAGGCTACAGGCACACTATGCACGGGTACGTGCGCAAACCCAGAGCCTGGCAGCCCCGCTCAGCCCTGAAGACTGCCAAGCCCAATCCATGCCCGATGCCAGTCCGGTGAAATGGCATTTGGCCCATGCAACCTGGTTTTTTGAGACTTTTATCCTGGAGCGTTTTGAGGCGCACTTTGTGCCGTTCAACCCAGCTTTTCGCGTGCTGTTTAACAGCTACTACAACGGTGTGGGTGACAAACATCCGCGTGCCCAGCGCGGCGCACTCACCCGCCCTACGCTGGCCGAGGTGTTGCAGTGGCGTGCCCAGGTAGACCAGCGTATGCAGGCATTGTTGGCCATTCGCACGGATGCAGACTTGCTGAGTTTGGTCGAGCTGGGCTTGCAACATGAGCAGCAGCACCAAGAGTTATTGTTGACCGACGTGAAACACCTGCTGTCCTGTAACGCCCTGCAACCTGTCTACCAAAAGTCTTGGCCCCTGGCAGCGGTGGCTCCCGTGGCGGCCCAGTGGCTGGCGTTTGAAGGCGGCTTGGTGGATGTGGGGCATACGGGCTCAGGTTTTGCGTTTGACAATGAAACCCCACGCCACCGCAGCTACCTAGCACCTTACGCTTTGATGCACCGCCTGGTGACCCATGGCGAGTGGCTCGACTTTATGCACGCGGGTGGGTATCTAGACGCCCGCTGGTGGCTGTCTGCGGGCTGGGACTGGGTGCGCACGCAGCAGGTCGCTGCGCCGATGTACTGGAGTCAAGCGGCCGATGTAAGCGGTAAGCACGATGGTTGGCACAGTTTTACCCTGCATGGGCAAGTACCCATCGACCCGCACACGCCCATCACCCACATCAGCTACTACGAGGCCGATGCCTTTGCGCGCTGGAAGGCCGGCACCGACAGCGCCTACCAAGGCGCGCGCTTGCCCACCGAGGTGGAGTGGGAGGCGGCAGTCGCCCCGCAGTTTGACACGCTGCTAGCGCAGGGCAATTTTGTAGAGTCCCACGCCCTGCACCCCATGCCGGTGGCCCGGCAGAGCACGGGCCTACAGCAGGCGCTGGGTGATGTGTGGGAGTGGACTAGCAGCAGCTACCAGGCCTACCCCGGCTACCAGCCCTGGGAGGGTGCCGTGGGCGAGTACAACGGCAAGTTCATGGTCAATCAATATGTGCTGCGCGGCGGCTCGTGCGCTACACCGCGTGCGCACATCCGTGCGAGTTACCGAAACTTTTTCCCTAGCGATGCGCGCTGGCAGTTTACCGGGCTGCGTCTGGCACGCAGTTTGCATGCACCGACTAGCCTGCCGAGGCAATAGCCAATTTGGCAATTTGCTTAAAGCCGCTGCTGATCGTCTTGTCGGCGATCACCCGTTGCCAAAACTCGCGCGCCAGTTCCTGTGCCTGTGGCCACACGGTGAGCAGATCGGCTTTGGGCAACACGGCGGGTACTGGTACGGGTCGCAGTCCTTGCGCAGTAGGTGCAAAGCGCATGGGCAGCATGTCGTAGCAGGGGGCCAGCGTAAATTGCTTGCTAGCCGGGCCATCGTGTAGCAACGCCAGGTTGCCAAAATGCATGTCAGTGTTGTGGATCAAAAGCCCAAAGGCGTAGAGCAGGCGGATGCGCTCTACATCGCGCGCCTGCAGCATGCGCAGGCACTGTAGTTGCTCAGCGGTTTGCACCCAGTTGTGCCGCTGGCCGACATACACATCATCTATCGCCCCCAAGCTGACCACCCCCGTGCGGCCGCGCGCGCCGATGCGGTCAAAACGTCGCACCTCCAGGTACAGGCGGTCCAGATCAATCAGCTGGGCTTGCGCGGCGCGCAGCCCTGTGCTGGCCTGGTGCTGGCCTAGCACGGCCAGCGCGTGGTGTTCGGCGCGCAGCAGATCGCGCCAGCGCTGGGCTACCGGGTCGCTGCCCAGCGGGCTGAACTTGACGATAGCGTGCCCAGCCTCCTGCGGCATCTGCACATAAGCGGTAAATTTGGATTGCTCACCGACTGCGGAGGACGGGTTGTGCTGCTGCACAGCGCTATCACTGGCCAGCTGGGGGTAGACGCTAGCCTTGCGCCGCTGGCTGATGGGCTCGGGCGCGGTTTGCTGCAAAAAGCGATCCAACGCTGCGCGCCCCAGCACCAAGTCACCCGGCTCGTCAGCACCGGCTTCGCACAGAGCGGCCAACACATGGTTATCGCTCCAGTCTGCCACGCTGGTGGGCAAACCCAGTTGCGGCACCCGGCTGGGGAACTGCCTGCCAATAAAGCCCTGTGGCCGCATGTCTGCCACAAACCAGGGCAGGCCTTCATACACCTCCAGTCGCCTGTGCGATGTCCACACTGTGCGCGAGCCCGCCAGCAACCCAATGGCCTGCAAGCTGCCGCAAGGCTGCAGTGTGCCCTGCGCGTCAATCTGCGTCATGGTGATGGGCTGCTCTGCCCCAGTGGCACGCGCGCGTGCATAGCGCGTTTGCTTGGCTCGCCCCAGTGTGAGTACGCTGGCACCCGCCGCACGCACCAGGCGCGACAGGCTAGGCTGGCTGCAACCCAGGCGCTCTTGCAGTTGGGCAGCGCTCAAAGCCTCGTCGCCCAAGGCGGCGATCAAGGATTCGATGGTGGCGCTGATGCGAGGTAGTGGCATACCAATGGGGGTTTATTTGAATAGATATTAGCATATCTAGCTCCATTGGTAAATGCCTATAAAAACTGCAAAATAAGAGCATTATTTGAATAGATAAAAGAATCTATTTTTGGTGCTGCAATTGCTCGAAAAGCAGCGGCTACATCAGCAGATGCTCACCCGCATTGTCGCCGCCCAAGATCACATAGTTCACCTTGCGGATGTCCAAAAGCTTTTTGCCGCCGGCGTAGCTGATGGAGCTTTGCACGTCCTGCTCCATTTCTACCAGCGTGTCGGCCAGCTTGCCTTTGATCGGCTCCAGAATGCGTTTGCCTTCGACGTGTTTGTACTCGCCCTTGTTGAAGTCGCTGGCACTGCCGTAGTATTCTTTGAACAGCTTGCCGTCTACTTCCACGGTTTTGCCCGGTGACTCTTCGTGTCCGGCCAGCATCGAGCCGATCATCACCATCGTGGCTCCAAAGCGGATGCTCTTGGCGATGTCGCCATGCTCCCGAATGCCGCCGTCGGCAATGATGGGCTTGGTCGCCACGCGGGCGCACCACTTGAGCGCGCTCAGTTGCCAGCCGCCGGTGCCAAAGCCGGTTTTCAGCTTGGTGATGCACACCTTGCCCGGGCCAATGCCAATCTTGGTGGCATCGGCACCCCAGTTCTCCAGATCGATGATGGCCTCGGGCGTGGCGATGTTGCCGGCAATGATGAAGGCCTGGGGCAGTTTTTGCTTGAGGCAGGCAATCATGAGCTTGACGCTGTCGGCATGGCCGTGGGCGATGTCGATGGTGATGTAGTCAGGGCACAGGCCCAGCGCGACGAGCTGGTCCACCGTGTCGTAGTCAGGTTTTTTCACGCCCAGCGAGATGGACGCATACAGGCCCTTGGTTTTCATGTCTTTGACAAACTGCACGTTGTCAAAGTCAAAGCGGTGCATCACATAAAAGTAGCCGTTTTGTGCCAACCAGATGCAGGTGGCTTCGTCTACCACGGTCTTCATGTTGGCAGGCACAACCGGGATGCGAAACTTGCGCCCGCCCAGCTCAATACCCGCATCGCACTCGCTGCGCGACTCTACACGGCACTTGCGTGGGAGGAGCAATACATTGTCGTAGTCAAAAATTTCCATGGTTCACAAGCCTTTTCAAAAATTCCGTTGCAGAAATGTTTGAGCGCTTGGAATGTGCCGGTTTTTCGTAGCCCGAATGCGGGCATAAAAAAACCGGGCGCAATTGCTTGGGCCCGGTGGTTGATTCTATCAGGGTTTATTTTTGGGTGTCTTGCCAAATCTTGCTTACAAAGCCGGGGTTCACGGCGCAATTTTTGCCACCACCGCCAAAGCATGCCCCTGCTTGTGCAGCACGATGCCTTCACCCGATGCGGGGGCAATACCTGTGAGTGCGGTAATGTTGACCTGGTGCGTCACGACGACCAAGACCCCCGTACCCCGCCAAGCCAATAGCTGCCTGCGCGCCGCCGCAGTTTGCGCCGCTTCGTTGCTGCGGTCGCTGAAAAAAGAATTGAATGCAGGCGCATCTTTGGGCAGGCCGGGAAACGCCAAGCGCGCAGTCTCGCGTGTGCGGCACCATTGCGAGCTGAGCACCGCCTCAACCTTGATGCCCTGGGCCCGAAAACGCTCGCCGATGCGGCGTGCCTGTGCGCGGCCTTCATCATCCAGATTGCGCTGGGTGTTGCAGTCGTCCAAGCTATGACCGGGAGGGTCGCCACCGCCCGGCGCGATGGCATGGCGAAACAGCACGATGGTGCCTGGTTTTTTCAGCGCGGCCCACGCAGTGGCTTCGTCCACGGTTTGTGCGGACACCAAACTGGCGTAGCTTGCTACTGCGAACAGCACGCAGCGAGCCAATAGCCTGGAGATGATTTTCACCATAAGCCTTCCAATTGCAAGTTGCTTGCAATGGTAGGGCTAATGGTGGATCTGTGCAACAGGCCGTGCCTTGGGCCTTACTTCAGCGGCCCGCTTCGCTCAAAATCACTGTCCCAGCTTAGGCATGGCGTTACCACTGCCCACGGCCAGCAGCCCAGCCTTGGTGTAAATGTCCAGCTTGTCCCGCGTGTCCACAATGTCCAGGTTGCGCATGGTGAGCTGGCCGATGCGGTCTGCCGGGGAAAAGGGCGCGTCTTCTACCTTTTCCATGGACAGGCGCTCGGGTTTGTAGGTGAGGTTTTGGCTCTCGGTGTTGAGCAGCGAATAGTCGTTACCCCGGCGCAGTTCGATGGTCACTTCACCCGTGATAGCGCGGGCGATCCAGCGCTGGGCGCTTTCGCGCAGCATGATGGCCTGCGGGTCAAACCAGCGGCCTTGGTAGAGCAGGCGGCCCAGTTTGAGGCCGTTCATGCGGTACTGCTCGATGGTGTCTTCGTTGTGAATGCCTGTCACCAGCCGCTCGTAGGCGATGAAGAGCAATGCCAGGCCGGGCGCTTCGTAGATGCCGCGACTCTTGGCTTCGATGATGCGGTTCTCGATCTGGTCGCTCATGCCCAGGCCGTGACGGCCACCGATGCGGTTGGCTTCCAGAATCAGCTCTACGGTGCAGGCAAAGGTTTTGCCGTTCAGTGCGACGGGCATGCCTTCTTCAAAGCGCACGCTGACGGTTTCAGCCTTTACCACGCAGTCGTCACGCCAAAAGGGCACGCCCATGATGGGGTTGACAATTTTCATGCCGCTGCTCAAAAACTCCAGGTCTTTGGCCTCATGCGTCGCGCCCAGCATATTGCTGTCGGTGCTGTAGGCTTTTTCGGCCGACATCTTGTAGCCAAAGCCCTCTTTGGTCATGAACGCGCTCATCTCTGCGCGGCCACCCAGCTCGTCGATGAAGAGCTGGTCGAGCCAGGGTTTGTAGATCTTCAAATCGGGGTTGGTGAGCAGGCCGTAGCGGTAAAAACGCTCGATGTCATTGCCCTTGAAGGTAGAGCCGTCGCCCCAGATGTTGACGTTGTCGTCCTTCATCGCTGACACCAGCATGGTGCCCGTCACCGCGCGGCCCAGCGGCGTGGTGTTGAAGTAGGTGATGCCTGCGGTGCTGATGTGGAACGCGCCCGCTTGCAGTGCGGCAATGCCTTCGGCGGCGAGTTGCGATCGGCAGTCGATCAAACGGGCTTTTTCTGCGCCGTATTCCATCGCCTTGCGCGGAATCTCGTCGTAGTCTGGCTCGTCGGGCTGGCCCAGGTTGGCGGTGTAGGCGTAGGGCACGGCGCCCTTGTTTTTCATCCAGCGCAGCGCGGCGCTGGTGTCCAGGCCGCCCGAAAAGGCGATGCCGACTTTTTGGCCGACGGGGAGGTTTTGAAGAATGGTGGCCATAGGGGAAAGGTTGGGTCAGTGCGAAGGGGCTGCGTGTGGGGTTGCAATCAACGGGGTGTTAACCGAAATGGCAGATGTAGTGGTAAGCCTCGGCCACTTTGATCTCAAACTTGGAGTTGCCCGGCACGTTGAATTTTTCGCCTGCGCCGGATTTGACCCAGACGCTGCTGCCTGCCAGTTTGTACTCACACGAGCCCGCCACACATTCCATGATCTCCGGCGCGCCCGTGTTGAAGGTGAGTGTGCTGGGCAGTACCACGCCGACCGATTTTTTTGTGCCATCCGCCAGTGCAAAACTGTGGCTGACGCATTTGCCGTCAAAGTAGACGTTGGCTTTGGTGGTCAGGGTGACGTTGGGGAGGGTTTCGGTGGTCATATGGAATCGGCTCGCGGGTTGCAGGGCTTGCGGGGTGTAAAAGCCTTGATTTTACGATGGCTGGCGCGTGGGTGGGCCAGCGTATGCAGTGCCAGGCCTCCTGCAAACCCTGGCATGGCATTTTAAATGCTTAAATATGCTTCTAGTCCTTGTCACTAGGACTTATTTAGCTATTATAAACATAGCAAAATCATACCAGCATTGCCACGACCGTGCGCCCCGCAGCGCTTTGAATATCCAACTGCGCCCCAATCGCCGCCGCCCGTTCACGCATCGAGGCCAGGCCGCGCAAGCTGGTGGCTTGCGTGTCAAAACCGCAACCATCGTCGATCACCCGCACCATGGCTGCTGCGCCTTGTACCCGTGCCTCGATCCGCACCGTGCGCGCCTTGGCGTGTTGCAGCACATTGGACAGCGCCTCAAACAGCATGTACTGCAGCTGGCGCATGGCGCTGTGATCCAGCCTGGCGATAGGGGGGAGTAGATCTACATCCCATTCAAACACCATACCGCTGGAGGTGAAGCGCGGCTCCAGGCGGTAGCGCAGGTTGGCCAGCAGGGCGGTGACGTCGCCAGCTACGAGGTGCATGGAGTCAATCGAGAGTTTCAGCTGGTCCAGCGAATCGCGCAGGGTGGTGAGCACCTGGCCATCGGTGGCCTGGCCCGACTGCAGCTGGCGAATGGCCGCGCTGATGTGTGAGCCCACGCCGTCATGCATGTCGCGCAGGATGCGGGTGCGTTCCAGGTTGCGTTCCTGCTCGCGGGCCAGCAGCTCCAGTTGTTGGTAACTGGCGGCCAGCGCGCGCTCTTTGTCGGCAACGCGCTGCTCCAGGGTATGCAGCAGCTCGCGCGCCTGGGCGCTGGCAGCGCGAAAGCGGTGGATGACGGTGCCCAATACCAGCACGCCCAGCAGGGCATAGGCATAACGCGGCCAGGCGCTGGCTTCCAACTGCTGGGAGGAGTGCTGCTGCCACAACTCGCTGGCAAGCGCCAGCACGATGCAGAGCAAACTGCCTGCCATCAGGGAGCGCAGCCACAGCGGATGCGCCCTGCGCATCAGGTGCACACTGAGCAACAGTGTGGCCAATAGCGCCGTGCCCGCAGCCAGCGCCATCAGAGCCTGCCAGGCAGGCCAGGGCAGGGGCGGGTGCTCGGTTAATCGGTCGGCCAAATACAGTGCCCAAGCCAGTGCGGCCAAGGCGGCGTAGCCATACAGCCGGTCACGTTGCACGGCTGCGCCGGGCGTGGGCTGCCGGCCGACCAGGGCGCTGGGCTGCGTCCACCACAGCGCGGCGGCCAGCAGGCCGGCCAGCAGCAGCACGATCAGCACGGCCAACACGCCCGCTACCAGCGTACGGTAGCTGCTGTCGTACAGGCTGCGTATCTGCTTTTCGCTACCCACTCGCACCGCGCTCAAGCCGCCGCTGCGACCGGCATCGGCGCTGATGTGAATGCGCAGCAGGTTGTTTTTTTGCAGCAGCTGGGGAGGGATGGCCACGTAGCGCGGGATTTTGGCAAAGTCGGCGCTGGCTTGCGCATTCAGCTCGCCGTTTTGCGACAGCAGGGTGCCGTTGAGCCAGATTTCAAAGCGGTTGCCGACCACGGGCAGCAGCGCAGCGAAGGGCGTAGCGGGTTCGTTGGGCAGGCTGAAGGCCATCTCAAAACTGGCCTGCCCGGGCTGCCCCGGCTGTTGGCGATCCCAGTGGTAGGGCAGGGCCACCAGGCTCAGCTCAGCATGACCCTGCACGGTAATGAGCGCCTGGGCCTGGTCGATCAGGATGATCTCTGGGTGGTCTGCATCGCCCTCTGGCGGGCTGGCCGTAGCCAGGTGCAGGGGCAGCAGGGTGATCCAGAGCGCCAGCAGTACGGTGCGCAGGCACAGCGCGTACGGCCCAGCCATCTCCGGTGCTTGCATGCGCCCAGGCGTGTGCAAGTGTCAGCCCTGCGTCCAAGCGTCAGGACTGAACCCCACGCTCACCCTGGCGCCCTGGGCTACCACCGGCCGTTTGATGACGCTGGGCTCGCGCAGCATCAAAGCCTTGGCCGATGCGGCATTGACCACCAGAGCCTGCTGCGCTGCATCCAGTTTGCGCCAGGTGGCGCCTTTTTTGTTGACCAGGGCTTCCCAGCCGAGCGCCGCTATCCACTGGTCCAGCGCCTGCGCTGGCACGCCCTGTTTTTTAAAATCGTGAAACTGGTAGGCCATAGACTGCGCGTCAAACCAGGCGCGGGATTTTCTGACGGTGTCGCAATTGGGAATGCCGTAGAGGATGGTCATAGCCTGATTTTATAGGCAAATTAAGCCGGTAGTCCACGCTATCAGGGCATAAGCAGCTATTGAAATTATAGTAAATGCTGCGCAGAGACAGAAATTTTAAAACCGACCTGCGCGAGACCCAGGCCCCGGACCCAGGCGACAACGCCATGCGCCAGGGTAATTAAAAGCCTAGCGGGCAAACGTTTTTTTCAAAAATGTCAAGACGGCCTCGGCCGCTTTGTCGCGCGCCTTGGCGCTGCCCTCTACGCTGGCCCCCAGCGCGCTGCACTTGGCCTTGTTCAGCGCCGTGGCATCGGCAAACGACAGGCGCTGGCCGGAAGTGAAGTCGTAGAACGCCATGCCGTCAATATCCATTTCCAGCGGACAGGTTTCCAGGTTTTTTATGGCACCGGGCACCGGAAAGCGCCGCTGCTCGTCCATGTCAAACTTGTGCCGCGCGCCGGCGATGACGACAAACTCCACCGGCGTGCCAGCCTTGCCAATGCGCTCGGCGTAGTCGCGGCAGGCCGCGATGGGTGTGTAGTCGTCGGCATCGCCGTGCACCCACAGCATGGGCGATTTGGTAAATACGCCGGGCTTGGCCTGTATGCGAAACAGCCCGGTGCAGCCCCCGGAGTACAGGGGAATATGCGCGGCAAAACGCAGGCCGTCGGGCAGGCCCTGCGCGGCAATCACCCGCTCCAGCCCGGTGCGCCAGGTGCTGATGCCACCGCGCGAGAAGCCCATGATGGCGATGCGGGTGGGGTCAATGCGCGGATGGCTGGCCAGCAATTTAAGGGCCGCAAAGGCATCGGCCACATCGGCCCCAAAAGGCACCAGCGACTGGTCTTCGGCCGTGCTCTTGACCCCGCGCGGGCCAAAGCCGTCCAGCGCAAAGACCGCCATGCCCGCAGCATTGAGCTGTTTGGGCCAGAAATCGAGCATGGCGTTGTAAATGCCACCCGAGCCATGCGCCAGCAGTACGGCGGGTACCTTGTCGGTGCCCGCTGGCAGAAATAAATGCCCCACGGTATTGACCGGATCAATAGGGGTAGGCTGCGGTTTGACCAAATCGGCCAGGGTGCGCGGGCTGGAGCTGGCAAAGCTGTAACGGCCATTGGGCGGCCCAGCCTTGAAATCAGTCACCAGCTCTTGGGCATGGCTGCGTCGTGGAAAAAGCACCAGCAGCAATAGCACGGTGCACCAGAGCAGAAAATGCAAAAAAACAAATTTACGCTGTCGCATGATGCCTCCTTAGAAACAACATAAGCGCATGTTAGTCCGATTTTCAAAGAGATGCTAGTCAGGCGCTGGCACCAAACGACCGGGTTGGCGGCCAGTGCGCGACAATCGGGCCTGTATGACAACCACCCCCAATTTCTCCACCCTGCAAGACTGGCTGACCTACATCGAGCAGTTGCACCCCAACAACATCGAAATGGGCCTGGAACGCGTGCGCACCGTCTGGCAGCGCACCGGTTTGCAGCTGCGCTGCCCGGTGATTACCGTGGCGGGCACCAACGGCAAGGGCTCCACCTGCGCGATGCTGGAGTCCATCTACACCCAGGCGGGTTACCGCACGGCGGTCTACAGCAGCCCGCATCTGGTGCATTTTCTGGAACGTTGCCGGATTGCAGGCAGCAATGCAGACGCTACTGAATTTATAGCTGCTTGCGTCCTGGTAGAGAGGACTAGAGCCGGATTTGACCCTCAAACCGGGGGGCAGACCGCGCCGTCCATCGCGCTCACATATTTTGAGTTCACCACCCTGGCCTTCTTTGTCCTGATGTGCCAACAGCGCATTGACGTGGCCATTTTGGAAGTCGGCCTGGGCGGCCGGCTGGACGCGGTCAACATCATCGACACCGACTGCGCCATCATTACCAGCATTGACCTGGACCACATGGAGTACTTAGGCAACTCGCGCGAGAGCATCGGCTTTGAGAAGGCGGGCATCATGCGCCCCGCTAAACCCGCCATTGTGAGCGACCCGCTGCCTCCCACCAGCCTGGCAGCGCATGCCATGGCGATTGGGGCTGACTTGTATTTGATGGGCAGCGACTTTAACTACAGCGGTGACCCCCAGCAATGGGCCTGGGCCGGGCGGGACCGAGACGGGCAGCCGCGCCGCTACGCCGGGCTGGCCTACCCGGCGCTGCGTGGCGCCAACCAGTTGATCAACGCCAGCGGTGTACTGGCCGCAGTTACCGCGCTACGGGACAAGCTGCCCGTGACGGCGCAGGCCGTACGCAACGGGCTGGCCTTTGTCGAGCTGCCCGGGCGCTTTCAGATCGTGCCCGGCCAGCCGACCCTGGTGCTGGATGTCGCGCACAACCCGCACTCGGTGGCGGCGCTGGCGGCCAATCTGGACGCGATGGGTTTTTACCCCTGCACCCATGCCGTGTTTGGGGCCATGGCCGACAAAGACCTGGCCGCCATGTGGCCCAAGGTCTCACCCATGGTGGATAAGTGGTACTTTACCGACCTGCCCACGGCGCGCGCCGCCACCGCGCTGGCCCTGCAAAGCCAATGGCAGGCGCACAACCAGCGCCAAGATACCGCCAGCAGCACTTACACCTCGCCACAAGCGGCGCTAGACGCAGCGGTGGCAGCGGCCAGTGCAACCGATAGAATCGTGGTGTTTGGCTCGTTCTACACGGTGGGTGGTGTTTTGCAGCACGGCACACCGCGACTACACGCTCCCCATCTGGGGCATTCATCCACATCGCAGGGCGCACAGGGTACACATGGCTTGGTTTAAATTTGGCAAACAGGAGGCAGTCAACCTGCACGACGACGCGCCCGTAGAGAGCGTGGAGGCGCTGCGCAACCGCGCCAAATACCGCCTGATCGGCTCGGTGGTCCTGGTGGCCGCAGGCATCATTGGCTTTCCCATGCTGTTTGACAGCCAGCCCCGTACGGTGGCAATAGACATCCCGATCGAGATCCCCGATAAAGCCAAAAGCAAGCCGATTGGGGGCAATAACAGCGGCGCGCCTTCCGCACCCGCCCCGGGTGCGGTGGTGGAAGACAAAGTGAGTCTGTCGGGCAAAGAAGAGATTGTGGCGACGGGTAAAGCTACAGAAAAAGAAGATAAAAAGCCAGTAGCCCAATCCAATAGTGCGCAAGCAGCTAGTAAAATCATAGCGGGTGGGGCTGCAGTAGCCGCAGGTGCCGTGGCCGCTGGTGCTGCCGCCCGGGCCAATACTGACAAAGCTGCGGCTGACAAGGCGGCTGCCGATAAAGCCAAAGCGGCAGCAGATAAAGCTGCGTCCGACAAAGTCAGCGCAGACAAAGCCAAGGCCGCTGAGGCCGACAAAGCGCGCAAATGGGCCGATGCCGAAAAAGCCAAAACTACCGCGGAGGCCAGCCGCGCCAAAGCGCTGCTCGAAGGCCAAGCCGCGCAGGCCAAGCCCGCTGCTGCGCCCGCTGCTGCTGCCACCGCCGCCAATGCCAACCCACCCGGCACCCGCTACATCGTGCAGTTCGGCTCCTACGCCGAGTCCGCCAAGGCGCAGGAAGCCCGTGTGAAGGTGGAAAAGGCCGGCCTCAAAACCTACAGCCAGGTTGCCAAAACCCCCGAGGGCGAGCGCATCCGTGTACGCGTGGGGCCGTTTACCAGCCAGGCTGAGGCCGACAAAGCAGCGGCCAAGATCAAGGCGCTCGATTTACCCGCCGCTATTTTGACGCTGTAGCCCTTGGCTTACCTCGCCCCCCATCGTCCCCCGCCTGTCCACAACGGACGGCACCACCCTAGGCGCACCGCATGAGTCTGGCATTTCTGGATTGGGTTTTTCTGGCCGTATTGCTGCTGTCCACGCTGCTGGGCACCTGGCGCGGTCTGGTGGCCGAGGTGCTGTCGGTGGCGGGCTGGATTGCCGCATTCATCGTCGCGCAACTGTTTGCCACTACCGTCGGCCAGTTCTTGCCCATGCAGGGCTTTAGCGATGGGTTGCGCTACGCGGCAGGCTTTGCCTGCGCATTTATCGGTACGGCGTTTGCAGCGGGGCTGGTGACGTGGATGGTGAAAAAACTCATCGAATCCGTCGGCCTGCGCCCGGTAGACCGCACCCTGGGCGCGGCCTTTGGCCTGGTGCGCGGCGCAGTGCTGCTGCTGGCCGCCAGCACCGTGGTGGCCATGACGCCCATGAAAGATGCCGACTGGTGGCGCGAGTCGCAAGGCGCGCTCGTGTTGTCCACCGTACTCAAGAGCCTCAAGCCCGTGCTGCCCACGGAGCTGGGCAAATACATCAACACAGCGGTAGTTAGGCCGTTTCAAATACACGCTGCTGCCGTGGTGCAGCAGCCAAGGGGTTAGTTATGTGTGGAATCGTCGGCGTAGCGTCAGGCGCGCCAGTTAATCAGCTTATTTATGATGCGCTCCTGCTCTTGCAGCACCGCGGGCAGGATGCCGCTGGCATCGTCACCCAACTGGGCACCAAGTTTTACATGCACAAGGCCAAGGGCATGGTGCGTGACGTGTTTCGCACCCGCAACATGCGCTCACTGCCCGGCAATATGGGCCTGGGCCAGGTGCGCTACCCCACGGCGGGCAACGCATTTAGCGAAGAAGAGGCGCAGCCGTTTTACGTGAACGCGCCCTTTGGCATCGTGCTGGTACACAACGGCAACCTCACCAATGTGCCCGCTCTGAAAGAGCAACTGTTTAGCACCGACCACCGCCACATCAACACCGACAGCGACACCGAGGTGCTGATCAACGTGCTGGCCCACGAGCTGGAAAAGTCCACACGCGGCTCGGCCCTGACCCCCGCCGATGTCTTTACCGCCGTGCGCGGTGTGCATGCGCGCGTGAAGGGCTCCTACGCTGTGGTGGCGCTGATCGCCGGGCACGGCCTGCTGGCCTTTCGCGACCCGTTTGGCATCCGCCCGCTGTGCATGGGCCAAAGTACCGATGGCACCGTCATGCTGGCCAGCGAGTCCGTCACGCTAGAGGGCACGGGCCACCAGTTTGTGCGCAACATCGCGCCGGGTGAGGCCGTGTTTGTCGACTTGCAAGGCCAGGTGCATGCCCAGCAATGTGCCGCCAAAACGCAGCTCAACCCCTGCATTTTTGAGTTTGTCTATCTGGCCAGGCCAGATTCGGAGATGGACGGCATCTCGGTTTACCAGGCGCGCTTGAATCTGGGCGAAGCCTTGGCCAAGCGAGTCATCTCTACCGTGCCACCTAGCGACATTGACGTGGTCATCCCCATCCCCGAGTCCAGCCGTCCCAGTGCGCAACAGTTAGCACAACTACTCGGCTTGCCCTACCGTGAAGGCTTTGTGAAAAACCGCTACGTCGGCCGCACCTTCATCATGCCCGGCCAGGCGGTGCGCAAAAAGTCGGTCCGCCAAAAGCTCAACACCATCAACAGCGAATTCAAGGGCCGCAACGTGCTGCTGGTAGACGACTCCATTGTGCGCGGCACCACCAGCAAAGAGATTGTGCAGATGGCGCGCGACGCCGGTGCCCGCAAGGTCTACATGGCCAGCGCCGCGCCGCCGGTACGCTTTCCTAACGTGTACGGCATCGACATGCCCACCAGCGAGGAGCTGGTAGCCCACGGCCGTACCAACGAAGAAATCCGCCAACTGATCGGTGCCGACGCACTGATCTACCAGGAAGTTGAGGGTATGAAAGCGGCGATTGGCAAACTCAACCCGGCCATCAAAGACTTTGATGCCAGTTGCTTTGACGGGGTGTACGTGACGGGCGACATCAGCAGCAGCGATGTCAAACGCATCAACGAGAACCGGGTGGGGACGCAGGAGAGCGAAGACGATACCTCGCGGCTGGCCTTGCCTAATCCGAGTTGATTTTCAAGTTAATACCTGAGTTAATCCGAGCTATGCCAACACCCATTACTTCCACGGTGCCCGTGCTTGCGTCGCTGGATATTGCGCAGAGTTTGGATTTTTATACCCGCCACCTGGGGTTTACGGTGATAGCCAAACACCCGGACTACTTGATCGTGCAGCGCGACGGCGCAGAAATCCATTTTTGGTTGTGTACCGACAAACATATTGCAGAAAACACCAGTTGCTATGTGCGCGTGGCCGATACAGATGCACTCTACGCAGAGCTCACCGCCACCGGTCTCAAGCTATCCCCGCCAGCCGTTCGCGCATGGGGCATGAAAGAGCTCTATGTGATTGATCCGCATGGAAATCTTTTGAAGTTTGGCCAAGCTGTTTGAAAAATAATGCGCCCACACAAGTATTCAAATACGCATCAAATCAACTTTTCAGCTAATGTTAATTTATGCACCTCATCGTGAAGTCGTTTGATCTGAATCGCCATCCACTCTTTTGTTAGTGGTTGCGCATAAGTTACTTTGGTTGAATTACTTTTTGGTTGCGAGAATTTGAGCAGAATAAAAGTGTCGTTTTCCATAGATGCTAAAACTCGTCCATGCGCAAAGGCATCGCGAAGTTCGACTACTTTTTTGTCGATGCAAAGGGCACTGTCAATAGAGGTGATCAGTGAATTATATTTACTGATAAGTTCGCCCAGAGTGTCGTAGTTAGTAAATGCATTTACGGTGCAAAGATCATTTATTTTTAGCGCCGTGAGATTTCTCTGAATTGCAAGTGAGGGGTTTTCCTTGACTTCTTTGTTATAGAGAAGTACGCGAAGAGAAAGCTCTAATGTTGAGAGGTTAGCAATTACTTTGCCAAGACTATGTGCATGTTCGTCGAGTGTTGATTGCATGGTGATGTTTTTCTAACTTAGAGTGATTTTTTTGTGCCGGTTAAGACCGTACAATCCAAATGAATCATCGTAATGACACGTTTTTTTTGATGCAATAATTTAGACGCTTCATTTTTTTCAAGTAGTGATTTTTCACTGCAAAAATATAGAGATCACTCCATGATTCGAATCAATCGTTTTCTAGCTGTTTCAATTTTAGCAACACTGCTTTCAGCCTGTGGCATTAGTCCTGGTTTGCGTTGCTCTAACTCTCCGGATCGTGCGCAATGCGAAGCCGTTGAAATAAAAAAGCAATCATTCCAAGTTGATTGTCACAAAAAAAATATGAACTTATTAATCGACTATGTCGATAATGTGAAGACAGATCAACTCATTTGCTCAGGCAGTACGAGTGGTAGTGTGGACAAAAGCGGCAATTATTCAGGGGCAACGAATTCTGTTTGCCAGCCTCAATATGTTAAGAAGCGCGTATTTAATGATGTGGCCTACAAGACCGCATTTGTCGGTTGCATGCGAGACAATGGCTACACCTGTAGAAAAGATGGGTGGGATCCAAAACTGCATCATGGACTTCTATCGATTTGTCGCTGAAGCGGTGCCCGCTTCGAATTTGCAAATAGAGTTGTTGATTGCTCTGTGAAGTGGTGTTACCATGGTGACACCAAAGGAGCCGCTCCATGACTGCTACTACTTCACTCAAACTCCCCGATGCCCTGAAAGAGCAAATCGCCCGGACCGCTGCCCGCGAAGGCAAGACGGCGCATGCGCTGATGATTGAAGCGCTGCAAACGGCGATGAATGAAGCATCGCTGATGCACGCTTTCCACGACAGCGCCCTGGCCGCCTACGAAGAAACCGTGCGCATCAACCAGGTCTACCAAGGCGCGGACATCGAGGCTTACTATCTGGCCAAGATGCGAGGGGAAACCGCGAAGACGCCGCCCATGGTGCAGTGGCAACCTGAGCGCAATCCAGTAACGACCACGGTTCGAACCAGAAAGCGCGCATGACATCGCTCTCGATCAGCAGGCAAGCTGACCAGGATATTGATCGTTTGACGCAATTTCTGCTGCAAAGCCAGCCCGAACATGCTTACAAAGCCGCGCAAAACATCTTTCATGCGCTCAACTTTCTCACCATCAGCCCGGAAATTGGCAGGCCTTATTCGCCGCCTTTGCGAGAATTGGTCATCTCTCAGGGAAAATCAGGCTATTTAGCGCTTTATGTGTATAACCCGGTGGCAGATGACGTGCTGGTTTTGCGCATCAGGCACCAACGCGAAGTCGGCTACAAAAGTCCATCATGAAAAACACCACCCAACACCCCCTCCCCGAAGGCCTGCACCTGGACACGCTGGCGGTGCGCGCCTCGATCGACAAAAGCCAGTACGGCGAAAACTCCGAGGCGCTGTACCTGAGTTCGTGCTTTACCCAGCCCGACAGCGAGACGGCGGCGCGCCGCTTTGCGGGCGAGGAAGACGGCTACATCTACAGCCGCTTTACCAACCCGTCGGTGACGGCGATGGAGAAGCGCCTGGCGGCACTGGAGGGCACGGAGGCCTGCATTGGCACCAGCAGCGGCATGAGCGCGATTTTGATGCTGTGCATGGGCCTTTTGAAGGCGGGTGACCATGTGCTGTGCTCGCGCTCGGTGTTTGGCAGCACCATGAAGCTGATCGGCACCGAGTTTGGCAAGTTTGGCGTGGAGTCCAGCTTTGTCAGTCAGACCGATGTAGCCGAGTGGAAAGCTGCGATCAAACCCAACACCCGGCTGCTGCTGGCCGAAACACCCACCAACCCGCTGACTGAGGTATGCGATATCCAGGCGCTGGCCGACATCGCGCACAATGCGGGCGCGCTGCTCGCGGTGGACAACTGTTTTTGCTCGCCCGCACTGCAAAAGCCGATTTTGTTTGGGGCTGACATCATCATCCACTCGGGCACCAAGTATCTGGACGGCCAGGGGCGCGTGATAGCCGGTGCGCTGTGTACCACCGAGAAGTTGATTAAAGATAAATTCATCCCCGTGATGCGCAGCGCGGGCATGAGCCTGTCGCCGTTTAACGCCTGGGTGGTGCACAAGGGCATGGAGACCCTGGGCATCCGCATGGAGGCGCAAAGCGCGCGTTGTTTGCAGATGGCTACTTGGTTGGAGGCACACCCGGCCGTGGCGCGGGTGTACTACCCCGGCCTCCAAAGCCATCCGCAACACGCGCTGGCCATGCGCCAGCAAAACGCCAATGGCACGGGCCTGGGCGGCGCGGTGCTCAGCTTTGAAGTCAAAGGCAATAACCCGGAGCAGTTGCGCAAAAACGCGTTTCATGTGATTGACAGCACCCGCCTGATGACGGTGGCCGCCAACTTGGGCGATGTGAAAACCATCATCACCCAACCTGCCAGCACCTCGCACGGCCGCCTGACCGAAGAGCAGCGCCGGGCTGCGGGCATTACCCAGGGCATGATCCGCCTGGCCGTGGGGCTGGAGCATGTGGGTGACTTGCAGACTGACTTGAGCCGGGGCTTTGACACCTTGGTTTGAGGCAATTTACCTAACAAATAGGCTTGTAGTCCCTGTCGTGTGGACGTAAACAGCTATCATTTTTATATGACCACTCCCACCACCATCCGCACCCGCATCGCCCCCTCGCCCACCGGCTTTCTGCACCTGGGCACCGCCCGCACCGCGCTGTTCTGCTGGGCCTTTGCGCAGCACCACAAGGCGTTGGGTAACGACGCGCAGTTTATTTTGCGCATCGAAGACACCGACGAAGCACGCTCTACCCAGGCGGCGGTCGATCAGATCATCGAGGCCATGGATTGGCTGGAGCTGAACTACGACGAAGGCCCGTTCTACCAAATGCAGCGCATGGCGCGCTACCGCGAGGTCATCGCGCAGATGCTGCAAACAGGCACCGCCTACCCCTGCTACACCTCACGCGCCGAGCTCGATGCCATGCGCGAGGCGCAGATGGCGCGCGGCGAAAAAGCCCGCTACGACGGCCGCTGGCGGCCTGCCCCCGGCAAAGTGCTGCCCACACCACCGGTGGGTGTGAAGCCGGTAGTGCGCTTTTGCAATCCCGTGGACGGTGAGGTGACCTGGGTCGATACCGTCAAAGGCCCGATCACCGTGGGCAACAAAGAGTTGGACGATTTGATCATCGCCCGTCCAGTTTCGGATGAAGCCGCCGCACGCGGTGAGACGGTAGGCACGCCCACCTACAATTTTTGCGTGGTGGTGGATGACCTGGACATGCGTATCACCCATGTTATTCGCGGTGACGACCATGTCAACAACACGCCGCGCCAAATCAATATTTTGAAGGCATTGGGTGCACAGTTGCCCCAGTACGGCCATGTGCCGATGATCCTCGGGCCCGACGGTGAAAAGCTCTCCAAACGCCACGGCGCGGTGAGTGTGACGGATTACCGCAACGCGGGCTACCTGCCCGAGGCGATGATGAATTACCTGTCCCGTCTGGGCTGGAGCCATGGCGACGACGAGCTGTTTGGCCGCGAGCAACTGACAAGCTGGTTTGACGGCACGCACCTGGCCAAAAGCCCCGCGCAGTGGGACGCGGCCAAACTCAACTGGGTCAACTCGCATTACATGAAGCTGGCCAGCGACGAGCGGCTGGCGAGGTTGGTCACAGCGCAGTTACTGCACCGCGTCGACGGCGAAGGCCAGCCTGCCAGCATTACCGCAGACCAGCGCCTGAGCGCCATCTGCGCCCTGTTCAAAGACCGCTGCGACACCACCGCCGCGCTGGCCGACTGGGCGGCAGCGTTTTATACCGAGCCCAAGCGCAGCGCCGAAGACTTTGCCCTGCATGTGACGGATGCTGCCAAGCCTGCGCTTGCGGCATTGGCCGAGAAGCTGCGCACCTGCGCCTGGGACAAGGCCGGCATTGCCGCTGCCATCAAAGAAGTGCTCACTTCCACCGGCCTGAAAATGCCGCAACTGGCCATGCCCGTGCGCGTTTTGGTCATGGGTAAAGCGCAAACCCCGGCACTTGACGCGGTGTTGTTGCTGTGCCAGCGCAATGATGTGTTGCAGCGGCTCGAAAAAGTCTGAAATTTCGGGTTATAATCTGAGGCTCGATACCGAACAGGTGCGGTGTGTTGTCAGTTTTGACAGCGCGTCACAAACGGGGGTATAGCTCAGCTGGGAGAGCGCTTGCATGGCATGCAAGAGGTCAGCAGTTCGATCCTGCTTACCTCCACCATTGATGTATCGAGATAGGTTTTGACCCCATCGTCTAGAGGCCTAGGACATTACCCTTTCACGGTAAGTACCGGGGTTCGAATCCCCGTGGGGTCGCCAGCATTTTGCGGCGGTGCATTGAATTAAATGTACCAATGCAAACAAGGCGCAAGTTGCCCGGCACTTGGCTCGCAAGAGTGAACGCCAGGCTACCAGGAGTGGTAGTTCAGTTGGTTAGAATACCGGCCTGTCACGCCGGGGGTCGCGGGTTCGAGTCCCGTCCACTCCGCCAGTAAATGGTTTTATATCATCCGATACAGACCAGAAAAAGCCCCGTAAGCCCAGTGTTTACGGGGCTTTTTTGTTTTTTACCGTCCAGCGTGGGGTATTGCCAGCCAGCACCTAAAGGGGGTATGGTTGCGGGTAGGGGGTATTTCTTAAGGGGGTACGCCCGCAAAAGTACCCAAAACGCTACAAACCATGCCCACTTCCACCGCTCCCACCACGACTACAGCCGTTAAGGCCACCCGCATTGCCAAGCAGCGCGGGGTACTGACAGACAAGGCCATAGGCCATGCCAAGCCCCAGCGCACGCCCTACAAGCTGACCGATGGCAACGGCCTGCACCTGCTAGTCAACCCCAACGGCTCCAAGCTGTGGCGCGCCCGCTACCGGGTGGACGGCAAAGAAAAGCTCATGGCCTTGGGCGCTTACCCCGCCGTGCCCTTGACCGACGCACGCAAAGCACGCGATGCCGCCAAGGCGCAATTGGCCAAAGCCCTAGACCCCATGGCAGAGCGCAAAACCGCCAAGCACACCCAACGCGTAGCCGCTGAAAACTCCTTTCAAACCATCGCCGCACTGTGGTGGAACCACTGGAAGCCCACGCGCAGCGCACAGCACGCCGCGCAGATATGGCGGCGCTTTGAGGCCAACGTGTTCCCCACCATCGGGGCGAGGCCTATCACCGCCATAGAAGCCCCCGAGCTGGTGGCCATGCTAAAGGCCATAGAAAAGCGCGGCGTGAACGATGTAGCCAAGCGCGCGCTGCAAACCTCTAGCCAAGTGTTTCGCTACGCCATAGCCCACGGCCTGGCCAAGCGCAAACCCGCCAGCGACATCAAACCCAGCGACGTACTGGCCGCCCGCGCCAAAAACAACCTTGCACGCATCGACAGCAAAGAGCTGCCCCAGCTACTGCGCAGCATCGAAGCCTACCAAGGCGCGGCCACCACCCGGCTGGCCATGAAAATTATGGCGCAAACCTTTGTGCGCACCAGCGAGCTGATAGGCGCGTGCTGGGCAGAGTTTGACCTAGAGGCCGCCCGCTGGCACATACCCCCAGAACGCATGAAAATGAAAACACCCCACATCGTGCCCCTGTCGGCGCAAACCGTCGGCTTGCTGCACACCCTGCACATCATCAGCGGGCACAGCACGCTACTGTTCCCCGGGGAGCGTGACCACGACAAACCCATGAGCAATAACACAATCCTAGGCGCGCTCAAACGCATGGGCTACGCAGGCCGTATGACTGGCCACGGGTTCAGGGGCGTGGCCTCCACCTTGTTGCATGAACAAGGCTTTGACCACGCCCATATCGAGCTGCAACTCGCCCACCAAGAGCGCGACGCAGTCAGCGCCGCCTACAACCACGCCACCTACCTGCCCCAGCGCGCCAAGATGATGCAAGCGTGGGCAGACTACCTGGACGGCTGCGTGAAGGGCAACGTGATTGCAGGTAGTTTTGGCCGGGCGGCATAGCCTGTGCACTATTTGCAAGCTGTGCCACAAACCCCTACAATGTAGATACTTAACCGTATATCAATTACCACCATGATGAATCTACAAATAGCCAAATGGGGCAACAGCCTGGCCGTGCGCATACCTGTGGACTACGTGCGCCAAATCGGCGTGAAAGAAGGCGACCAACTGCAAGCCCATGTGGGCACAGACGGTGCTCTCAATTTGCGGCCTGCCAAATGGAGCCGCCAGTCTTTTGCCAAAGAACTGGCGCGCAACGCCGCTGCATTGCCCTTGGGCACATCGGTGATGGAGCAACTGCGCAGCGAGGCGCGCTACTAATGCTGTACGTTGACACCAGCGTGCTGGTAGCACTGTGCACCCACGAAGCCAAAACACCCGATGTAAACCAGTGGTACGCCCAATGCAAGCAAGATTTAGTGTCCGCCGCGTGGTGCGTGACCGAGTTTGGCAGCGCCATGGGGCTAAAGCTGCGCACCGGGCAATTAACGGCTGAACAGGCGCGCACCTCATGGGCGCAGTTTGAACGCGTGTGCGCCAATGACCTGCAACTACTGCCCATAGAACCCGCCACCTTTCACAAAGCCGCATTGCTTACCATGGACGGCGCATCGGGGCTGCGCGCTGGCGATGCATTGCACCTCGCCTGCGCGTTAGAGGCCAAAGCCAAGGGCATGGCCACCTTGGATGTGCTGTTAGCCAAAAACGCCCAATTATTCAAGCTCAAGCCCGTGGCGATCTAACGCCCCTGCAAGACTTTCCCGCTAGTTTTAGGCGCTGGCCGCATAGACCACACTGCACTACTCCGGATTAACTTGTACAATACATAGAGCAAGTTACCCAAGGTGTCACCATGCGCGTAGTCAGCTATTCCGAAGCCCGCAATTCATTTAAAGCCGTGTTGGACACGGTCGCGGACGACCACGACATTACCATCATCAACCGCCGCGACGGGGCTGACGCGGTGCTGATGAGTTTTGACCATTACCAAAGTGTGATGGCAACATTGCACCTTATGTCTAGCCCCGCTAACGCCGCACACCTGGCCAAAGCCATCGCACAAGACAAAGCTGGCAAAGCCAAGCCCCGCAAACTGCTACCCGCCTAATCGTTGCCAGAGCCATAGCGACATGCGCAATATCTGCTTTGTGCCCGAAGCGTGGGAGCAGTACACCTATTGGCACGGTCAAGACCGCAAGACCCTAAAGCGCATCAACATTTTGATAGAAGCCGCCGCCCGCGACCCGTTTAGCGGCATAGGCAAACCTGAGCCGCTAGTGGCCAACCTGTCGGGGTATTGGTCACGCCGCATTGATGAAACCAATAGGCTAGTGTACCGGGCTACTGATGATGAATTGATTGTGGTGGGGTGTCGGTATCACTATGCCAGTTGAATCAACCATGCGCGCATTTAACCTGTTAGATTCAATTGAATGGCTAACCCTTAATCGTGCTGCGGATGTTGCAACTGAGCAAATTGGGAAATCAGTTTCCGCAAATGAGTTGCTGCAAATTGCACAGAACGGCGGCATACAGTTATGCATCAATTTCATTGAGCCGCCATATGCAAAATTGTGTGAGACTGTTCTTGAATCAGATATTACTTTTAATGAAGTTGCGACGTTAGACGGTAAAGGGACTATCCGTTTGCCGCAAGGCGCATTTAGAGTGAATGAATCGACATATTTAAGAGAGGACGCGGGACTTGTCCGACTTATTGGCGTATGGCGTTTGTCTTTGCTTGCGGGTGGTACTTTAGCGCTCAAAAATATGGAACGTAAACTTCTAGGCTTTGAAGAAAACGAGGATTTGAATTTAGATGGTTGTTTTGTTGAATCACTTGATGGCCGCCTTGCTCGTTTGTATAGCAATAGTGAAGATGAAAAATTGAGTGGCACTTTCCCACTGGGTAGCTTTCCTGCGGAAAGTATTTTTGTAATTCGATCTATAGACCTAAAGACATTTATTGAATCAGCTAGCGCCACAAAATTTGTTGCGGAACCAGTTGTATCGAAAGTGGATCGATTTGGTGAAATAAATCAACTTCTTAAAAAGTTTGGCAACAATAAAGCAGCGGTTGCCAGAGAGTTAAGTATTAGTCGTGCACGGGTGTGGCAGATAATAAATAAGCACCAAGCAAGTAACCCAAACGCTCATGAACTAAAAGCGCAAGACCCTTTCGGTTGGGCACCGAGACCCGCATCAGATAAGGGTTCCAAGCGCAAGCGTTGACGCAAGCCCCCCTTGCGGCTTTGAAATTCGTTTGTCAATCCAAAGAAAGGCAATACGATATGACTCAAAGCAACTCAGTTCAAGGCACTGTTCAAAAGCCCCACCACGCAAGAGCAAATGCGACTTGCAAGCACTTTGCAATTTCAAGGTCAACTTTATGGTCTTGGACAAAGACACGTAAAGACTTTCCGAAGCCATTAAAGGCTGGCCCGAAAACAACGCTCTTTGACATTAATGCCATCGAAGCGTTTTTGATCAATGACGCGGCAAAGTAAGGGAGTAGGCCATGCAAAAAGAAAACGCCACCCCTTCCGAGAAAAAGGCAGCGCTGAAAGCAATCGCAGCAGAGTTTACCGGACAAGACGCGCCCGCGCAACGGGACAGGCTGCTAGCGGCGTTATCGCGCTTTGCAGTCAGTACCTTTGAGGCGATGCGCTACCTAGACATTTACGACCCGCGCCCGCGTGTGCATGAGTTGCGGCACAGGCTGGGCTACAAGATAACGACTGTGTGGCAAACCGTCGTAACCGAATCGGGCGTTAAACACCGCGTCGGGCTGTATGTCTTGGAAAGTGGGGCTAAGCCATGAACCCGACTAACGACCTAGACACGCCCACTACGCAGCGCGAGTACAAAGCCTACGCCACGCTAGCCGCCCAATTGGCCATGCTGGGCTATTCTTTGGTGAAAGCTGACCCTGCGGTATGTGGGCAAGTGCTGTACTACGCCATGCGCTTGGGGCTGGCTAAGCCATTGGCTAACCTCGACGCGGTGCGCGACTATCTGGCTATGTTGATGGGGGCGGGCGATGGCAAAGAGCTACAAGGGTAGCAAAAGCAAGCGCGATGGGGACAGGTATGTAGCTCTGCCCCATGTGGTGATCGACAGCCCCAGCTACCGGGCTTTAGGTCACCCAGCGCGGGCTTTATTGATCGACATAGCCAGGCAGTACACCGGCAGCAATAACGGGCGGCTGGTGGCGTGTGCCAAGTACCTCAAACCATTGGGCTGGAAAAGCAACGATACGGTGTCGCGCGCGCTGGCAGAGCTTAAAGAGCAGTCGCTGCTGATTGAAACCCGCATGGGTATGCGGCCTAACCGGGCGGCTTGGTTTGCATTGGCTTGGTACAGCCTGGACAATTCAGACGGCATGGATATTGACCCGCGCAGCTACCGCACAGGCCAATACAAAATTGCAGCGCTTATCCCGTCTGGCGGTGTAGAGAAGGTGCGCATAGCCCCGGCTGGCGGGGTAAGCCCTGTGCCTACTACACCGCCTCACGGGTCTATGCGGTGATGTTTGGCGCTGCCACTACACCGCCAGACGGTGCGTATCTAGAAATACCATCTACTACGCAGCAATGCACCAAGGTTAAGGGCTTGAAGTATTTGAAGTCATCCGAAGGTAAAAACACCAAGGAGATAAAGTTGGCGAATTTATGCAGTTTGAAATACCCAGTTAGCCTATTGATTTCGTTTTCTGTCGGGCGGGCGTAATGGCCAGGGGCGGCGCGCGCTATGGGGCTGGCAGGCCGGGACACAAGGCGCAATCGGGGCAATTGCCTAGCCTGGACGTGCGAGATTTGGCGCGGCGTGGCCCGTTGCAGTACAACGGCGCGTTTACATGGCGCTGGACACGCGGCGGCGAACCCTCGGGGGCCATTGCCTTGGTGACTTCAACCTGTAGGCTATGCAGCAAAGTCGGTAGCCATGCTGAACTGTACGCGCGCACGCGCGAGTAATGGACGGTACGGGTCTTGCCTGCACTCCAATTTAAACGCCGCTCTAAAATTGGCCACCCCTATGTGTAGCAATTACCAGTCCATCAAGCCCGAGCAGATACGCCCTGACCTGGGCATGGCTTTGCTGGGCTTTGGCTTTGCGCCCGAGGTGTGCCCGTCCCATGGGGGCAACGGCCTGAGCGTGCCGCCACCACCATGAACTTGCTTGCTGCGCTATCCAGTGGGGAGGGTGGGTAAAAAGTCGCGCCACGCCGCAATGGCTAGACCGCACCCATCCGCACGCACAGATTTTTTTCCCTTTGGAGGAAGGTTAACAGTAAGGTTGCCACCATGGTTACCACGCCACAGCTTGAAAATAAATCATGGGCGCTGCTTGATGCACTAGCGGCCTTGAGCGCACTGTGGGTGGTGTTCATTCCTAGAGCGGGTACTTTTAAGGGTACTTGAATTTTGTGAATTGAAAAAACTTATATTTCATGCGGGTTGCCAAGGATGGTTAGGCTCCCGTCCACAAAAAGCCTCGTAAGCCCTGTGTTTACGGGGCTTTTTTGTTTTTTGCCGCCCAGCTTGAGGTATTGCCAGCCAGTGCCTTCAAGGGGTATCTTTGGGGGTACGGGGTATTCATGAAGGGAGACTCCCATGTCAGAGCTGTACGGACTGGATGCCTACACGCCCAGCGAAATTGCCAAGCGGATCGAAACCGTGGGTGTCACCAAGGCGAAGATGCCGACACTGCCCTTGGTGATGCTGGGCTTGCTGGCGGGTGCTTTTATCGGGCTGGGGGCGCTGTTTTTCACCCTCATTAAATCTGACCCTACGCTGGGCTTTGCGGCCAGTGCGGTGTTGGGAGGGCTGGTATTTTCGCTCGGCCTGGTGCTGGTGGTGGTGGCTGGGGCCGAGCTGTTTACCGGCAACAACCTGCTGGCCATGGCCTGGGCAGATGGCCAGATCACCAGCAGCCAGGTGCTGCGCAACTGGGCGCTGGTGTGCCTGGCCAATTTTTTCGGTGCTGCCGGACTGGCGGTACTGGTGTTTGCCAGCGGGCATACCGACATGAATGGCGGCGCGGTGGGCCAGCAGGTAGTGAAGATGGCACTGGCCAAGCAGAACCTGTCGTCAGGGCAGGCGTTCTTTCGTGGCGTGCTGTGCAATGTGCTGGTATGTATGGCGGTGTGGATGGCCATGGGCGGGCGCAGCGTGACCGACAAAATCCTGGCCATCGTGCCACCGATCAGCGCCTTTGTGGCGGCTGGGTTTGAACACAGCATCGCCAACATGTACTTCATGCCCCTGGCCATGCTGGTGCAGCATTTTGGCGCTATACCAGCTGGCATGCCCCTGGTCACCTGGGGTGGCATGGCGCAGAATCTGGTGGCGGTGATTGTCGGCAATCTCGTCGGCGGCAGCGTGCTGGTGGGGCTGACCTACCATGTGATTTACCGGCGCGGCCACGCCAGCGCAAGCATTTCTGATTCTGGCAGAGCTCTAGGTCCCCATACTGAAAAATAGCAGCGGTTTCCAGTCGGCTTTATTACATGGCTACGCAGGAGCAGGTATCCAGCAGTGTGGTCTCGCCGTCCTGTTCCCGCGTCATGATGCAGCGGCCGTTGTCCAGAGTCAGGCGGAAATTGTCTGGCGTGCCGCGTACGCGCCCACTGCGGGGCACGCCTGCGGCATCCAGGGGATCGGCGATAACGATGCTCAGGTGGTCTTCGGTGGCAAAAGCGGCTGGGGTCAAGACCACGGGGTTGCCACCAGGCCGCGAAGCCGCAGTTTGCATCTGTGCAATGCAGGCCGCGTGGGTTTGGCCTGCCACCAAGCGAGCCGGTAGCGGCGCAGAAGGCGCGGTTTGACAGGCGACAACCAGCCACACGGTGGAGCAGAGGGTTGCAATTTTAATTTTTGAAAGGGACGCGGGCATTATTGCAGCCCCGATGGACGGCCCAGCCAGCGGATTTCTTCATGCTTGCTGCGCAGGACGGGGAAGTCGCCATGCAGTGGATTGGGCGAGCGAGGGTTTTTGGGTGCCTGTGGTCATTGCCGGGCAAGCTCCAGTGCGGATGTACGTGAGTGCACCGCTGAACATCAACTCAGCAGGGTCACCGCGCTGCTTGCTCAGGTCATCGGCCACCTGGCAGGTCGGGGCAAAGCCATCGGCATAGTCACCAAAACCATTCGCATTCTCGCCTTTGAACTGCATGGCGGCGTAAGACGTTGCGCAGTTGTCGGTGTAGTAAAAGCCGTAGGGCTTGCCGCAGGTGGTGCTGCCTATGCGGATGACCTGCATGAAAGGCGACAAGCCGTTGATGATGGATTCGCTGGCTGAGCAAGTGCTGCTTTTGGTCAGCACGAAGACGCGTTGGAGGCCTAACTGGGGCAAAGATCGACCAGCAGGCAGTTGACTCGGAGAAAAGCCCAAACTGGTCTGCTGAAAGACATCGGCCGTATTGCAGATGGCAAAAGGATTTTTGTCATTGCAACTGATTTTCTCAAAGGTTTTGCCAGCCAGTGTGGCATCGCCAATCATCCAGCCCAGTTCATTGGAGATATCCAGAAACCCGCCACCGTTGTAACGCAGATCGAGCACCAGCTCGTTGACTTTTGCGGCTTTGAGTTGCGTTACCGCATCCACCAGTTGCTTTTCTGCGCTGCTGATACTGAAGGAGTTGAGCACCAGGTAGCCTACCGTATGCGTGCCATCCATGACGACGGTGCTGGTGGGTACGGGAATCACCGCAACCGTCTGCGAGGACGTGATGGTCCCCATGCGGGGCGCAGTGGCATTGGTTGCCAGCAGGCCAAACGCAGTGCTTTTGCTGGCCACGGCCGGGCTGAGGCCCTCGTTTAATTTTGCGATGCCCGCCGTGGTGTTGTCACTGATATCGACCCCGTCAATCGACAGCACCGTATCGCCGCGCGACACCCCGGCCAGTTGCGCGGGCGAACCGGGCTCAACGTAGAGGACGCGCAGTATGCGTGGTGGGGTATTTTTGATGAAGGTAAAGCGAATACCATAGCCCGATGAAATGCCCGACTGTAGATTTTGTAACTCAGCGGTAGGAATGGTGAAGCTGAACTGGTCTACAGGTTTACCTGAAGCCGTAACGTTTTTGGTTTTCAGTGCTTCGAAATAGGCATCGACGGTGTCGTAGACACTATTGCCGTAGGTGGCCAGGGTGAAATCTGCGGGATTTACGTTGGGAACATCTTTGTACCATAGGTAGGTCTCGTCCATGAAGGATCGTATCCAGGCTTTTTCGGAATCCAGAGAGCCAGATCGGTCAGCCGTGCTCGCACGGGGAGCAACACACTGCTTGGCCAGCGATGACGAGGACGCAAGGACGGGGGGTGTTGTTGAATTGCTAGTGCCGCCTCCACCACCACACGATACCAATATGACTGCTACCGGCAGGAGCAGGGCTAATTTGGTGAAAATCACGGATTTGAAGTCGGTCAATGCATATCGCATCAGGGCTTCCTTGGTAGCGGGTAAATAAAACACAATGTGAAATATCTTAACCGACGGGCCAATGCGTTAACGCTTGCCGAACTTCAACACCCCTGCACTCAGCGCGGTGCCCAGCACGACCACCGCTGCGCACAGCAACATGGGCAGGGTGATGATCTCGCTTAAAAACAGGCTGCCATAGGACACGCCAAAGACGGGGATAAGGAAAGTCACCGTCACTGCACGAGCGGGGCCCGCGCGTTCGATGATGCGAAAGTACAGCACGTAGGCTACGGCAGTGCAGAAAAATGCCAGTAATCCAACAGCTACCCACGCGCGTGCAACGGGCAGTAGTGGCCGGAATGGTCAATGCAGCAGGAACCAGCAGTACGATCGCCGCACCGATCTGGCTGCCGGTGGCACTGGCCAGCGGAGGGATGCCAGCGAGGTATTTTTTTGCAAAGCTGGCGGCTATGCCGTAGAGCAAGGTAGCCGCCAGACAGGCCAGTACCGCCCAGCCCGGCAATGCCGCCCCAGCCTTGAAACTGGCTTTGTCCCAGGCCAGCAGCGCCACGCCCACGAAGCCGATCACCAAGCCCAGCGTGCGCGAGGCGGTTAGCCTGTCACCCAGCCAGAGCCAGGCCACCACGGCGCCCCAGAGCGGCACGGTGGCGTTCAGTATGGAGGTCAGCCCGGTGCTGATGTGCAGCACGGCAAAGGCAAACAGCGCAAAGGGCAGGCCGCTGTTGAGTACGCCGACGGCCAGGATGGGCTTGAGTTTGGCACGCAGATCGGGCAACTGGCCGCGCCACGCCAGCAGGGGCAGTAAAAACAGGGACGCAAAAAACACCCGCAGAAATGCCGTGACAAACGGGCCAAACTCGGTGGCACCCATCTTCATCAACAGGAAGGATGCACCCCAGATGGCAGCGAGCAGGATGAAGTCAATGGCAATGGCGAAGTTCATGGTTGAATTATGCTGCTAAAACTATAGCTACTTACGTCCAGCAGACAGGGACTACGGCTTATTTTGATGGATATTACACAAGAGTAGCCTGCTGCGGGGCTGCTAGCACTCCCTCCCGTTCCAGCAGCGCAGTTTTGCGCTCCAGCCCGCCCGCGTAACCAGTCAGGTCGCCGCTGGCTCCCAGCACGCGGTGGCAGGGCACGATGACGCTGATGGGGTTGCGCCCCACGGCTGCACCGACGGCGCGCACCGCCTTGGGGTTGCGGATGCGTAGGGCGATGGCACCGTAGCTGCTGTGGCTGCCGCAGGGTATGGCCAGCAGCGCCTGCCATACGGCTTGTTGAAAAGGGGTGCCTGCGCTCAGGTCGAGCGGCAGGTCAAAGGTATCGCGCTGCCTGGCAAAGTACTGCTGCATTTGCTGCCGGGCGCGCTCGATCACGGCGTTATGGCCTGGCTGCCAATCGGTCATGTCTGGCATGTGTTTTTGGCCGTCAAACCACAGGCCGCAGAGGCCTTCAGTGGTGGCAGCCAGCAAGATGTCGCCCAGCGGGGAGGGCGTGCGGTGCAACAGGGGGTAAGTAGCAGTTTTCATGATTAAATCAGCCTTTAGTCCTTGTCAATAGGTCATTTGTAGCTATAAAAATAATAGTGTATTGTGGTTGCAAGTTTTATGCATTCACCCCGGCAGACTCTGCCAGGCACGCAGTACGGCGTAGCTGCGCCAGGGTCGCCAGGCCTGCGAGGCGGCCTCGGCGGCTTTGGCCGGGTTTTTGGCAGCGCGCACGTCCAGGGCATTGTGCAACGCCACATCGCCTGCCGGGAAGGCATCGGGCCAGCGCAGCGCGCGCATGGCGATGTACTGCGCCGTCCAGTCGCCAATGCCGGGCAACGCCTTGAGCTGCTCGATGGTGGCCAGTGCGTTGGCGGGGGTGTTCAAGTTCAACGCGCCGCTGTCCACCGCCTGCGCCAGCGCGATGATGGCCGCTTGGCGCTGCTTGACGATGCCCAGCTCGCCCAAGCTGCTGGGCGTGGCCTGCGCCAGGGCGTGGGCAGTGGGGAACAGGCGGGTGAGCTCTGGGTACGGCGTGGTGATCGGTAGCCCAAAGGTGTTGACCAGGCGCTGCGTGAGTGTGCGCCCCGCCGCTACGGTGACCTGCTGGCCAACGATGGCGCGGATGGCCACCTCAAATCCGTCCAGGCTGCCGGGTACGCGGATGCCCGACATGTCTTGCGCGGCAGTCTGCGCACCCATACCCGGAAAATGCGTGCCGTGAAAGTGCTTGCCTTTAAAGTGCGTGCCCAGGACCGCGTTGATCACCGCCGGATCGGCATCCAAATCCAGCGCCGCGCGCATGCGGGCGATCACCGTGGGCAGCACTTTGCACAGGCCGTCGCTCACTTCCAGCTGGACCCTGCTGCGTTCGGCATCAAACTGGTAGCGCACCCAGCCCGCGTGCGTGGTATCTGCAATTTTTATGCTAAATGTGCGCATAGTCCCTGTCGTATGGTCATTAGCAGCTATACATTCAATAGTATCCAGCTGCCGCTTGCGGCAAAACCCCAGCATCGCCTCCACGTCATACGGTGGGCGGTAGGCCAGTTGCACGCTCACGCTGCCGCGTTGTGCCGCCAGTGTGCCATCCACCGCACCTTCTTTGCGCAGTTGCGTGGGCGCTAGCCGGTAATGCTGCACAAAGGCCGCGTTAAAGCGCCGCAGGCTGGCAAAGCCACTGGCCAGCGCGACCTCGGCCACACTCATGCGGGTGTCGGTCAGGAGTTGCTTGGCGCACAGCAGTCGGCGCGTTTGCAGGTATTGCAGTGGCGACACGCCCAGGTGCGCCTCAAAAATCCGCCGCAAATGCCGGTCGCTCACGCCCAGCCGCGTCGCCACATCGGCCACGCTGGGCATATGGAGCTGTCCCGCGTCATCCCACAGCCGCGCGGCCTGCAAGGCCAGCGTGTGCGAGGCATCCTGGGTAGACCAGATCAGCGACTGCGGCGCCAGCTCGGGGCGACAGCGCATGCAGGGCCGAAAGCCCGCACTCTCGGCCTGCGCGGCATGCGCAAAAAAGCGGCAGTTCTCCCGCTTGGGCGCTTTCACCCGGCAGACCGGGCGGCAATAGATGCGGGTAGAGGTGACCCCGGTAAAAAAACAGCCGTCAAAGCGCGCGTCGTGGGCCAGCAGGGCTTGGTAGCAGGCATCGTCAAAAGGGAGCTGGGTGGTAACGGGCATGGAAGCATGATACGCCGTTAATCCGTGGAAACTCGCCGTTTTCGGACATGTGGGCAGAGCCGTCTGAGTTCGCTTTTTGGCCCACTCTTGGACCTACAGCGCAGCGCCCTACAATATCCAAAAACATAGCCATATCGGCACACTTAGAAAAGTCATATGCACAT